>JAPXRZ010000006.1:0-172903 GCA_033813295.1 Methanolinea sp. | reverse complement strand
CTTGTTCGTTGACAATTATATCGGCTCCTTGTTGTTCTTTTGCACAAAGATTCAAGGAGCCCTCGTACCTTAGATCTTTCGGTCTAATTTTTATTAACCTCAAAAAAAAGGTTTTCTACAGAGCCAAATTTTATATTGTTTATCTCTCATGGTATGCAGACATTTGGGGATGACCGGGTGACCTGGCTCTATTATGCCGCCCGCAGCGGCGAAGGGCCTGAAATCGGAGAAGTCCAGAGAACAGCTCTATCGGTCCTCGGCGAACTCGCAAAGGAAGGCAATAGCAACGCTGGTGAAGCCCTTGAGCGGCTCTCCAGGGTGCCGTCATTGCATCCGCTGCTGAAGGAGATGGTCTTAGACTATCGCCTGTCCGCGCCAGGTAATGGACAAACTGCCTGATCGGCCGCCTTATGCACGAAAGGCCATTCAAAAGTCATTGCTGAGGACTTATTTTCTTCATTTCTTCCCGGAGGGGCCAAATAAAGGACGTGCCTACCTGGCCCGCGGCGTCTGGCCGGAATCTTGATAGGCCAAATGTTTTCGGTCCCGTTGTTTCTGGTTGCCGGGGAACAGCCGGATGTTCGCTGCGGTTTTATTGTGTGTGTCCATGCCGTTTCAGGCGGACATATCCCCGATGCAGGAGCCTGATGAAGTTCCCGAGAAACCTCTCGCGCTTTGCCAGCCTGCGGGTAAAAATGGCCTCCTCTGAGAGAAAGAGCTCCTTCAGGTGGTGTATATCTTGTTTCGGGGAGAAGAAGACGTATATGAACACCCCGGCAAGGATTATGCCACCTCCGATTACCTTGTCAAAAAGCGATGTCGAGTAGAGGAGGTAGATGCATATCGCGATGCCGGCCCAGGGAAGGATATCCTGGCCAATCAATTTCTTATGGCCGTGCCGTGCCAGGATCACGAGCGAGAAGCAGGTCAGCAGGAATGCGAATGCCAGGTTGAACACTGCAAAGGAGATCAGGCCCGCAATCGGCGAATAGAGCGAAAGGAAAAAGGCAATTACCCCCTGGAGGACAAGCCCGGCGTAAGGGGTATGGTATTTTGGATGGAGCTTCGAGAAAAGCCGCGGAAAGAGGCCGTCGATGGACATCGCATACGAGAGCCGCCCCGTCCCGAGCATTCCTGATTCATCAGACCCAGAGACCGAAAAGAGTGCCCCGACAGTCATGATCAACCCGCCGGAAGCTCCCAGGAGCACGCTCCCGACAAGCACCAGGGGAGTCGCCGTCTGGGAGAGGGCTGTCCAGTTGACAGCACCATAAACGACAAAATTGGTAGACAGGTAAAATATCCCGACAATGGCCATCCCGAAGATAATCGCTTTCGGGACCGTGGTCCTCGGGTCTTTCACTTCGGCTGCAGGGAGTGTACCCAGCTCAAACCCCACGTATGCCCAGAAGACAAGTACCAGTGCTGCACCAATATTCGACAGGCCCAGGGGTGCGAAAGGCTGGTAATTTGCAAGAATCGTGGATGGCTGGGTGAAAAAAACGGAGAAACCAGCGCCAATCAGGAGGAGCAGCGGGAGGAGCTTGATCATGGTCAGAATATCGTTAGCCCGGCCCGCCGCCTTCACTCCTATGATGTTGATGGATGTCAGGCCGAAAAGGAACAGGCCTTTCACCAGGATCTCTTCATGAACTGGCAGAACCACGATGTATTCGAGGTACCTGACAAACGCAATGGCAAATACCGGCAGGGAGATCAACTCGGCAATCCACATGCTCCACCCGGTAAGGAATCCATAGAAATCGTCGAATGCCGCAGACACGTACGCGAACGGCCCCCCGACTTTCGGAACATAGTAACTGCAGTATGCAAAGACCAGTGCAATAATAGTGGCAAAAATCCCGGCCACGACCCATATAACCAGGGAAAAAGGCCCGAGCAGCCCGGCGGTTATCGCGGATGCGATATAAATATCAGCCCCCACAACCGATCCGACCACGATATTGGTCATATCAAACAGCGAGAGATCTGCTTTAAAGGCCATGTTCCCCGGAAGAGATGCTCTCTGGCAAACGTATTAATGGATATCCCCGGCCGGGATGGAGGGAAATCAGGGTCTCAGAGAGTATATCCAGGAGATGGGGCGATTCGTATGTCCGTGGGGTAATGCGCCGAACTGCACCCGGTCATCGAAGGGTTGCACGCCATACCTGGATGGCATCAGGTCTCCAGTACCATCGTGTAAGGCTTGCATCGCAAGGGGTTCCTGGAAGACTTTTCCACCGGGATCAAACCCGGGAACGAATGAAAACCCTCCTGTGCGTAAATTTTCTGGAGGAGGAGAGTTCCCTGCATTTATCTTACCGGGCACCCGTTCAATCGGCCTGGTATAGGCGTCGCCCTTTTGTAGGATCAGGACCCTAAAGAGTGGAGGGGAGAGCATGATGAAGGCAAAAGTCTTTTTTGCCGGCCTGCGGGCCCGTGACCCGGGCCAGAACACCATCACCAAGATTAACCGGCTCTTTGAGGCGGCTGGATTCAGATCGCTGATCCAGCCTGGAGATCTGACCGCCATAAAGCTCCATTTCGGGGAGTGGGGGAATGACTCCTACATCAACCCGGTCTACGTCAGGCAGGTGGTGGACCGGGTCCGGGACTGCGGCGGAAGGCCGTTCCTGACCGACTCCAATACCCTATACCGGGGGGCGCGATCCAATGCCGTCGATCACCTCACCATTGCCATTGAGCACGGCTTTGCCTTTGCCGTGGCGGGGGCCCCCCTGACCATTGCCGATGGACTCAATGGCAGGAACCGCCGTTCGGTGGAGATCAACAGGAAGCATTTCCGCCACGTGCTTATCTCCGGGGACGTCACAGACGCCCGGGCGATGATCGTCCTCTCGCATTTCAAGGGCCACGAGGTGGCCGGCTTCGGGGGAGCGATAAAGAACCTTGCCATGGGCTGCGCTCCGCCTGCAGGCAAGCAGCAGCAGCACTGCGCCCGGCCCATGAAGCTTGCCGGCAGGTGCTCCGGCTGCGGCCAGTGCGTGGAGGTCTGCCCGGGACAGGCTATCTCTCTCGTAAACCGTGAATCAGTGATCAATCGGGAGTCCTGCACCGGGTGCTTCGAATGCATGACCATCTGCCCGGAGCATGCCATCGAGGTCGACTGGGAGACAGAGATCCCCGAGTTCGTGGAGAGAATGGTGGAATATGCCCTCGGGGCGGCATCCGGGAAGAAAGGAAAACTGGGATACATGAACTTTCTCACCCGCATCACCCCCGATTGCGACTGCGTCCCCTGGAGCGATGCTGCCATCGTCCCGGACATCGGGATCCTTGCATCGACCGACCCGGTAGCCATCGACGCGGCGAGCTGGACGCTGGTCAACCGGCAGCCGGGATTTCGCGACTCACACCTGGTCGCACACCATGCTGCCGGAGAGGATAAATTCAAAGGAATGAGGATGAATACGGATGGTTGCCGGCAGGTGCGGTACGGTGAAGAGATTGGCCTCGGTAGCTCCTCGTTTGAACTGATTCAACTCGATTGACGAACTTTTTTTTCCTTTATCACAATTTTCTGCATTTTTCATTTCGGGACTGAAAACAGGAGGACAGTACTGATCGTTTATTATATATAGGGGAGGAAGGCAAGCGCTTATAACCGTTTAAATTATAAAATGTTGGATGGTTGGGCCCGGGAGCCCATACCTATTTGATGCTGTAATTTTGAGAACAAAAGGAGAGAAGCATGAATCTTCGCCAACCGAATGCCAATGAAGCCACGGGCACGGTCAACCGGTCCCGTGATGTGGCGCCTATGTCGGGCATCTGCACCAGGTGCCTGGACGGGTGCAAAGGGAGTTGCGAGATATGGTTGTCCACGTTCCGGGGCCGTGAGGTGCTGTATCCCGGGCCATTTGGCGAACTTACCGCCGGAGCGGACAAGAACTACCCGGTAGACTACTCCCACCTCAATATCCAGGGGTATGCCATGGGCGCCCGGGGGCTCCCCGAAGGCACCGAAATAGGCCCCGACAGTGCCGTCTTTTACTCGGTGAACACCGAGACCGAGTATGGCTGGGACAAGAAAGTCAGGATGCGCCTCCCCATCTTCACCGGGGCGCTCGGGTCTACCGATATCGCCCGCATCAACTGGGACCACTTTGCCATTGGAGCAGCCATCGCCGGCATCACCATTGTCTGCGGGGAAAATGTCTGCGGCGTTGACCCCGATCTCCAGCGTGACAGGGACGGGAAGGTGAAGAAATCACCGGAGATGGACCGCCGCATCGAGATTTACCGGAAGTTCCACGATGGGTTCGGCGAGATGCTGGTCCAGCTGAACGTCGAAGACACCCGCCTTGGCACGGCCGAATATGTCGCGTCCAGGCATAACCTTGAAACCATCGAGCTCAAGTGGGGGCAGGGCGCCAAGTGCATCGGCGGGGAGATCAAGGTCAGGTCCCTGGAGCGGGCAATCGAGCTCAAGAAGAGGGGGTATATCGTCCTCCCCGACCCGACCCTGCCGGATGTGCAGCAGGCCTTCAAAGCGGGGGCCATCAAGGAGTTCGAACGCCACTCCCGCCTGGGATTTATCAGCAAGGAGGGTTTCCTCGAAGAGGTCGACCGCCTTCGCGATGTCGGCTTCAAGCGGGTCACCCTCAAGACCGGGGCCTACTCTGCTGTTGAGCTGGCTATGGCCATACGGTACGGAGCCGAGGCCAGGATCGACCTCCTCACGATCGACGGCGCCGCCGGCGGGACCGGGATGAGCCCCTGGCCCATGATGAACGAATGGGGCATCCCGACTTTCTACCTCCAGTCCCTGGCCTGCGAATATGCCGAGCTCCTGAAAAAGCGCGGGATGCGGGTTCCCGACATGGCTATGGCAGGCGGGTTCTCGGACGAGCCGAATGTTTTCAAAGCCCTTGCCATGGGCAGCCCCCATTTCAAGGCCGTGTGCATGGGGCGGGGGCTTATGATCCCTGGCATGGTTGGCAAGAACATTGCAAAGTGGATCAAGGACGGGGAACTTCCCAAGACCGTGTCCAAGTACGGCTCTGTCCCCGAGGAGATCTTTGTCACCTGGGCCGAATTAAAGGAGAAATTTGGCAGCCGCTTTGAAGAGATCCCCATGGGGGCCATCGGTATTTACACGTATGCCCAGAAGTTCAGGATCGGGCTCCAGCAGATTATGGCAGGAAGCAGGAACTTTTCTGTCAATACCATATCCCGCAGCGATGTCATGGCGCTCACCGAGGACGCTTCCCGGATATCGGGCATCCCCTACGTCATGGAAGCCTTTGCCGACGAAGCCCTGACAGTACTCCTCGATTAAGAGACCCTGGCCGGGCCAGGGCCAGGGACCCCTCTCTTTTCCTTTTTTGTAAGGATAGTCTCCAGGCTCGTGTCCGGCAGGCATACGGCATGGCCTGGGGCGAGGAGACAGAGCCGCCTCTATGAAACCCCGGTACAGTTCCTGGCCCTGGACAGATAAGGGCATGACTCCCTCGCGGAACAATCATACGACGATGAAATGGCCGGAGTGTGTATCGCGATAGTTTGTTCCTGATTTTCATGCACCCTCACTCCTGTTCCGGGAGTTCATCCGGTGTTTCAGAGCAACCCCGTTCCGGGGGACCGGCAACAATGCATGAAACTCTGGATGCGATGCAAAAAAACAGTGAATGGATTTTCAGGAGGAATCCGTTGAGTCCTGGGAAACCAGGTCCTGCCGCGCACATGCTTCACTGCTGTGGAACTCTTCCAGTTTCCGTATAGAATCGGCAAAGGCTTTTTCAAGGGCATCCCGGTTTTCCTGCATCTCCTCTTCCGGGAGGTTCCTGATAGCCTGGTAACCCATGGTCCGGTACCGTTCAAGGCCAGCCCTGGTGGACTCGGGCTGGAAGCGGTTCCTGATATGCGCCTCGATGATGCGTGGAAAGACTTCTTCGATGATAAGCATGACTTTTGGGTTCGTGAGTGATGCCTCCTGATGTCCTTTCTCCTCCTGAAGTGAGAACCCATGTGTTATACTCTGGAGGAGAGTATAGTTCTTTCCTTTTACAGAAAGCCCGGGTTCCGGGTGTCTGATTGGTTCCTGGAGGATTGCCGCAGGTACCGACGAATTCAGATATTCACACTCCTGCGTCAAGAATGTTTTCGAAATGGTTATTTCGACGGGGAGAATGGCGCCGCCCCCGGGGAGTGGTAAAGGCAGCGGGCGGTTTTAGCGCGGGGAGAAAGCTTCCAGGATTTTGGTCGTTATCCGCGACCCCAGGTTCGGACCGATAGACTCAAGCCAGAGGAAAAACCCGACCCGCGAAGGGGTGTTCCGTTCATACTTGAAGTTCCCTTCCCGGTCCTGGACCATCTTCAAATACTCCCGCTTTTTCCGGGAGCGGAGGTAGATGAGCGGCTCGTATCCCGGGAGGTCGGTGGCCAGTATGGCCTTGGAGTACTGCCCCCTGATATCGGTAATACTGAGTTTTCTCCCACGGATGGAAAAGTCGTGGTCATGGCAGACCGCCCTGAGCGCCGAGGGATAGAGACCTCCATAGAGGATCTTCTTCACCAGTATGGATGTCTCATGGGGATTCGGTGTGCTTTTTACGTCGATTTCGTTGGCCACGCTCGAAAAGACCCAGTTCCTCTCCCAGTCATGGAACTTCTGGTAATCGAACGGTCTCCGGATGGCGATATCCGACGCCGGGACCAGCTTCGAGTGCAGGAGGGGCCGTGTTCCCGGCCGGAGGCGGCCCCTTTCCCGAATGGCCGCCTTGATCTGCTCGCAGGAGAGGGTCTGGATATTCACCGTTGATGGAGTCCGCAGGATTCTCCTTCCCGCTGCATAGCTGGTGACATCAAAGGAAGAGACGAGCAGGAAGGGGACCCTCCGCTGATCAAAGAGATAACCCAGCAGCTTCCTCTTGTAGTCGATCTCCTGCTCGAATTCCTTCAAATCAGAAGGCGAAGTGAGCACCTCGGCGAAGCTGATGAGCCCCTCCCCATCGACCAGGAGGAGGTCGAATTCAGCCAGGTCCTGCCCGTTTCCCCTGATGGTAATATCACCGCACCGGGAATAAAAAAGTCCGTTCTGCCCGAGACTCGCATTCCGCCTCCCCCGGGGGGCATCATCCCCTTTGAGTGCAAGATGGCGGATGGCTTCCGTCCGGGGCGACAGCTCCCGGAAAAGCTCGTAGATGATAGCTTCGTACCACCGACCCTCGGCCGTGCGCATGTGTTCGATGTCTGCTGAAAAGAGCTTGTGGCGTTCGGCCTTGGAAAGGTGCCTCGTGGCGTTGATGGCCAGGGTTGGAGCGGGAGAGAAGGAAGAAGCGTTTTTGGCCAGCCACGAAGTGATATCCGACATTATGTAAATATTTATATTACTTTCGTGATTAAAAAATTACCCAACTGTGCAGGGAGTGCCCAAACTGTGATATCATGTGAAAGCCGAATATGTGCATATCAGCCGGTCCTTGGCAGGGATTTCCCGAGATGAGCAGCACTATCCTGGTCGTTGACGACAACCGGTACATCGTGGACGGGCTGGTTGCCATACTGACGAGAAGGGGATACCAGACTGCCACCGCCGCGAGTGGTGAAGAGGCTCTTGACCTGCTGCAGCGCATGATTCCGGACCTCATCCTGCTGGATATCACCATGGTATCCATGAATGGATGGGAGACCCTCGAACGTGCACGGCGGCAGCCTGAATCAGCCCATATCCCGGTCATTATCTTCTCGGCCAGGAAGACGCTCGCAGACGAAGCCAGGTGCAGGCGCCTTGAAGTTACTGAGGTCATCCCCAAGCCGATCAATACGACCGATTTACTGGAGACTATTGGGCGCATCCTGAAAGGAAAAAGGACGGCACTCTACCCTTCCGATGAAGGCGGAGATACGGCATACCATATCAACATCGGGTTTGACCAGCACCTCTCTGAACCCTGACCGGGCCATCGGTGAAAACCCGAAACTCAGAACTAGGTAATCTGTGTAAATATCTTTATATAGTTTTCTTGCATTGTAATACTGCTGTGTGGGTACGAGAGGGTGGGCTCGTAGCTCAGTTAGGTAGAGCGCCTGGCTTTTAACCAGGTGGTCGGGGGTTCAAATCCCTCCGGGCCCGCTGCCGGGGTCACAGCCACGGATTTTAACCCGTGATGTCCCTGCGAGCATCGAATGTGAGAAGGACGGGGGTTTCAGGGTGAGCACTAAATTGAATGTACTGGACCATATCATGGTCCCGGACCACAGGATAATGAGTGAAGAGGAAGTACAGCAACTCTATTCTCTTTATGCTATTACCAGCGAGCAGTTGCCAAAAATCTACCACGACGATCCCGCAGCCAGGGCTGTGGGAGGCAAAGTGGGGGATGTAATCCGCATCATCCGCATCAGCCAGACAGCGGGAAGAGCTGAATCGTATCGGCTTGTCATCAAGCGGCCAAAAAAGTAATACGACGGGGCTGATATTTCTGATTGACAGGAGCACTTTATCGAAAGCGTATTTTTCCCAGGAGCACGTGGCGCGCCACCAGCTCGATTCGTTCAACAATTTCATCACGCAGAACCTCCAGAAGGTGGTGAACGAGCAGCGGGTCATCGAGACCGACATCGAGATACGCGGGAGGAGCAGCGAACCGGTGTGGGTTGAACTCGGCAAGATCGATGTAAAAAAACCGCTGGTCCGGGAAGCCGACGGATCGCAGGGGGATCTCTTCCCCAGCGAAGCCCGGCTCCGCAACCTCACCTATGCCGCACCTATTCACCTGGAGCTGACCCTGGTCCAGGGGGGCGAGCGGCAGGACCCGACCACCACCACCATCGGGCAGCTCCCCATCATGGTCGGTTCAGTAGCATGCAACCTCCATGGCATGAGCCGGGAGGAGCGGGTGAACCACGGGGAGGACCCCCTGGACCCCGGCGGCTACTTCATTGTGAATGGCACGGAGCGGGTCCTCATGACCCTCGAAGACCTGGCTTCCAACAAGATCATGACCGAGTACACGGAGCGCTACAACGAGCGAATCTACGTGGCAAAGGTCTTTTCCCAGTTCCGCGGCTACCGTGCCCTGGTCGTGGTCGAGCGAAACCGGAAGAACCTCCTGGAAGTCTCGTTCCCATCGGTGGCGGGCCACCTCAAGTTTGTGGACCTGATGCGCGCGCTGGGAATGGAAAGCGACCACGAGATCGTGAGCGCGGTGTCCACGGAGGAGGATATCCTCACCTACATGATGCAGAACCTTGAAGAAAGCGAGTGCGACAGCATCGAGGCAGGGATCATGTATGTCGGCAAGAAACTGGCTCCCAACCAGACCAGGGATTACCAGCGCAAGCGTGCCGAGTTCGTACTGGACAATTACCTGCTTCCGCACCTCAACTACCTGATGCCCACCAACCTCAAGGAAGAGGACGAAGGCCACAAGGAGGCAATTGCCGAGGTCAGGCTGGCCAAGGCGCACTTCCTGGGGCGCATGGCGGAGGCATGCTTTGACCTGGTCTTAAACAAGCGACGCATCGATGACAAGGACCACTACTCCAACAAGCGGCTGAAACTGGCCGGAGACCTGATGGAGGACCTCTTCCGCATCTCCTTAAACCGGCTCACGCGGGACATCAAGTACCAGCTGGAGCGGGCCAGTATGCGTCACCGGGACCTTTCCATCGGAACTGCGGTCCGGGCCGATGTCCTTACCGAACGCCTCCTGCACCCCCTGGCAACCGGGAACTGGGTGGGAGGGAGGACCGGGGTCTCCCAGCTCCTGGACCGCGTCGACCACATGAGCGTCCTCTCCCACCTCCGCCGGGTGATATCCCCGCTCTCGCGTTCCCAGCCCCACTTCGAGGCACGTGACCTGCATCCCACCCAGTGGGGGCGGATCTGCCCGAGCGAGACACCTGAAGGGCCCAACTGCGGCCTGGTGAAGAACTTTGCCCAGATGGTGGAGATCAGCCGCGGTGTCCCGGACGACGAGGAGGTCGTGCGGGTGCTCTACACCATGGGCGTAGAGCACATCAAGGGGGATGTACGATGAAAAAGGCACGGGTATTCGTGGATGGGGCCCTGATAGGGCTCGTGGAGGACCCGAAAGCCCTGGTCTCCCAGATACGGGCCATGCGCCGGCAGGGGGCCATCCCTACCGAGGTGAACGTCTCCTTCAAGGAGTTCAACAACGATGTTGTGATCCACACCGACCGGGGAAGGGCGCGGCGCCCGCTTATCGTCCTGCACCAGGGAAAGCCCCTGATCTCCCCGGAAGACCTTGAAAAACTGAAGAAGAAGGAGATCGATTTTGATTTTTTTGTCAGGAAGGGCTCGATCGAGTTCATTGATGCCGAAGAGGAGGAAGACCTCTTTATCGCGATCAACCCCGGGGACGTAACACCCGAGCACACGCACCTCGAAATCGATCCATCCCTCATCCTGGGCATCGGGGCGGCACACGTGCCGTTTCCCGAGCATAATGCCAGCCCGCGGGTCACCATGGGGGCGGGGATGGTCAAGCAGGCCCTGGGGTTCGGGGCTGCCAACATGAAGCTCCGGCCCGACACCCGGGGGCACCTGCTCCATTACGTGCAGAAACCCCTGGTGGACACCCAGACCTCGAACCTGATCGGATCGGACGACCGGCCGGCCGGCCAGAATTTCGTGGTGGCAATTCTCTCCTACGAGGGGTACAACATTGAAGACGCCCTGATCTTCAACAAGGCCTCAATAGACCGGGGGCTTGGCCGCTCCCACTTCTTCCGCACCTACGAAGGCGAGGAGCGCCGTTACCCCGGAGGGCAGGTCGACCGGATCGAGATCCCCGACGAAGAGGTGACCGGGGCGCATGGAGCGGAGAGCTACAAGAACCTGGACGAGGACGGTGTGATCAACCCCGAGACCGTTGTGAATGAAAAGGACGTGCTCATTGGCAAGACCTCCCCGCCGAGGTTCCTGGAGGAGCCGACGAGCGACCTGATCACCGTGGAGAAACGGAGAGACACCTCGGTTACCATGCGGAGCAACGAGCGGGGGATTGTGGACACGGTCATCATCACCGAGGGTGAGAACAGTTCGAGGCTGGTGAAGGTCCGGACCCGGGACCAGCGGGTCCCGGAGGTGGGAGACAAGTTCGCCTCCCGCCACGGTCAGAAAGGCGTCATCGGGCTGATTTCGCCCCAGACGGACATGCCCTTCACCGAGTCCGGGCTCACTCCCGACCTCGTGATCAACCCTCATGCCATCCCCAGCCGGATGACCATCGGGCACATGCTGGAGATGATCGGCGGCAAGGTCGGTTCCCTGGAAGGCCGGCGCATCAATGGCACAGCCTTCTCCGGCGAAAGGGAGGAAGACCTCCGCCGGTCGCTCACCGAGCAGGGTTTCTCCCACACCGGCCGCGAGGTCATGTATGACGGCATCTCGGGCAAGAGGTTCAGCGCCGATATCTACGTGGGTGTCATCTATTACCAGAAACTGTATCACATGGTCTCATCAAAGATGCACGCCCGCTCCCGCGGCCCGGTGCAGGTGCTCACCCGCCAGCCCACGGAAGGGCGTGCACGGGAGGGAGGCCTGCGGTTCGGGGAGATGGAGCGCGACGTGATGATCGGGCACGGGGCGGCAATGGCCCTCAAGGAGCGGCTGCTCGACGAGTCCGACAAGGTCCAGGAGTACGTGTGCGCCCATTGCGGCATGGTGGCCATGCTCGACCGCAAGGCAAATACCACCCGGTGCCTCGCCTGCGGGAGCGAGACAGACATCTACCCCGTTGAGATGTCCTACGCGTTCAAGCTGCTCCTGGACGAGATGAAGAGCATGGGGATCGCCCCCAGGCTCAAACTCGAGGACGTGGTGTAGGAGGGAGTGACATGCCAAGCCCAAAACGAATTGGAAAGATAGAATTTGGATTGCTCTCCCCGAAGGAGATCCGCACCATGAGCGTGCGCAAGATCATCTGGGCGGACACCTATGATGATGACGGGTTTCCCTATCCCCAGGGACTGATGGACCTGAACCTTGGTGTAATCGATCCAGGGCTGCGGTGCAAGACCTGCGACCAGAAGGCCAGCGAATGCCCGGGGCACTTTGGCCACATCGAGCTTGCCAAGCCGGTCATCCACGTCGGGTACACCCGGCTGATACGAAAGCTCCTGCGGGTCACCTGCAGGAGCTGCAGCCGGCTCCTCCTCTCCGGAGAGGAGATCGAGAAGGTGGTCGGGACCGAGGACGAGCTTACCGGGGACGTGCTCTCGGAAAAAGACATAAAAAAGGAACGGGTCTGCCCCCACTGCGGGGAACAGCAGTATAAGATCAACTTTGAAAAACCCACCACCTTCTCGGAGATCATGGTGGAGGATGGAAGGAAAGTCGAACACAAGCTCACCCCGGCAGATATCAGGGCCCGGCTGGAGAAGATACCCGACGAGGACCTCCGCCACCTGGGGATCAACCCTGACGTAGCCCGTCCGGAATGGACGGTGCTCACCGTGCTCCCCGTGCCGCCCGTGACCATGCGCCCGTCCATCATTCTGGAAAACGGCCAGCGGTCAGAGGACGACCTCACCCACAAGCTGGTGGACATCATCCGGATCAACCAGCGGTTCAAGGAGAACCAGGACGCCGGGGCGCCGCAGTTGATCATCGAGGACCTCTGGGAGCTCCTCCAGTACCACGTGACCACCTACCTGGACAACGAAGTCGCCGGGTGCCCCCCAGCCCGGCACCGGAGCGGGAGGCCGCTCAAGACGCTTTCCCAGCGGCTGAAGGGGAAGGATGGGCGGTTCCGCGGGTCGCTCTCCGGGAAGCGGGTGAACTTCTCTGCCCGCACCGTCATCTCTCCAGACCCGAACCTGAGCGTGATCGAGGTCGGGATTCCCCTGGCGGTCGCCAACGAGATGACCATCCCGGTCACGGTGACCCCGTACAACATCGATGAGCTGCGGCACATGGTCACGCTGGGCCCCTTCAGGAGCAGCCTTTCCCAGCCATGCGGGGCAAATTATGTCATCCGGCCCGACAAGCGGCGCCTGCGCCTGGCCGAGGGGAACCTCGAGACCGTGGCCGAAATGCTGGAGCCGGGATGGGTGGTGGAGCGGCAGATCCGCGATGGGGACATCGTCCTCTTCAACCGTCAGCCGTCCCTCCACCGGATGAGCATCATGGCCCACCGGGTCAAGGTGATGAGCGGCCGCACTTTCCGCCTGAACCCGGCGGTCTGCCCGCCGTACAACGCCGATTTTGACGGGGATGAGATGAACCTGCATATCCCCCAGACCGAGGAGGCGAGGGCGGAAGCCGCCATCCTGGTAGCGGTGGAAGAGAACATCCTCTCCCCGCGGTTCGGCGGGCCCATCATCGGCGGGATCCATGACCATATCTCGGGCATTTTCATGCTCACCAACCAGCTCCAGTGGCATACCAAGGAAGAGGCGCTCTACCTGCTGAAGGACATCCCGGTGGAGCGCCTGTCTCCACCCGGGAAGCTCGAGGGCGGGCAGCCCCTGTGGAGCAACAAGCAGATCTTCTCCACGGTCCTCCCCCGTGAGTTGAACATGGTATTCCGGGCAAGTTCCTGCCAGAACTGCGAGACCTGCCGCAGGGAGACCTGTGACCGGGACGCCTATGTCCGGGTCATCGATGGGAACCTTGAGAGCGGGACTATCGACAAGAAGGCCATCGGGGCCTTTGATGGGCAGATCGTCCACCGGATTATACGCCAGTACGGCATGAAGAGGGCGGCCGAGTTCATCGATGACATCACTCACCTCTCGATCCGTTCCATCATGATGAGGGGTTTTTCATTCGGGATCGACGACGAGGACCTCTCCAAGGCCGAATATGGCCAGATTGACGAGGTCCTCTCCAATGCCGTGCAGGACGTCCAGCGCCGCATCCGCATCTACGAGGACGGGCAACTCGAGCCCATGCCCGGCAGGACCCCTGAGGAGACCCTGGAGATGCAGATCATGCAGGTCCTCGGGAAGGCCCGTGACCGGACCGGCGAGATTGCCGGCCGCCACCTGGGACTCTCCAACAGCGCCGTGGTAATGGCCGTCTCGGGGGCCAGGGGATCTATGCTCAACCTGACGCAGATGGCAGGCTGCGTAGGCCAGCAATCGGTGCGTGGCGAGCGGATCATGAGGGGATACGATGAGCGGACCCTTCCCCACTTCAAGAAGGGGGACCGGGGCTCGGACGCCCACGGGTTCATTACCCACAGCTACAAGGCCGGGCTGAACCCCACCGAGTTCTTCTTCCACGCTATCGGGGGCCGTGAAGGTCTGGTGGACACGGCCGTGCGGACCTCGCAGAGCGGTTACCTGCAGCGCAGGATGATCAATGCTCTCCAGGACCTCAAGGTGGCCTATGACGGGACCGTCCGGACCACGGGGGGGAGGATTATCCAGTTCCGGTACGGCGAGGACGGGACCGACCCCATGAAGAGCTCCTTCGGGGACCCGGTGGACGTCAAGGGCATCGTGGAGAGCATACTAAAAGAGGAGGTCTGATTCAATGGACGAAGGATTCGAGAAGGCCATCGATGGGGCCGATCTCCCGGTCAAGACCCGTGAGCAGCTCAAGACGTACCTGGCGGATAAGGATATCGGCCGGGAGAAGTTCGACATGATCCTGAACCGGGTGGTCACCGAATACCAGAACACCCGCATCGAGGCCTGCGAGGCGGTCGGCATCATCGCCGCCCAGTCCATCGGGGAGCCGGGCACCCAGATGACCATGCGCACCTTCCACTATGCCGGGGTGGCAGAGATTAACGTCACCCTGGGGCTCCCCCGCCTCATCGAGATCATGGACGCCCGGAAGGAGCCGAGCACACCTACCATGACCATCTACCTGGAGCCCGAGTATTCAGGCGACCGTGACAGGGCACGGGAGGTGAGCTGGCAGATTGAGGCTGCACCCCTGCGTGAGTTTGGGGACATCGTCATCGATATGGAGAATATGCAGATCATGGTCCAGCTGAATACCGCGGTCTGCGAGAAGCGCAAGATCTCCGTATCAGAAATCATCGAGATTGCGCCCCGGAAGATCCGGGAGCGCCGCCACTACCGCGATTTTGAGCATGAGGTGGACGAAAAAGCTGCCACCATGGCCTTTACTCCCAAGGACCGGGAGAGCTACCAGAACCTCTTCCAGCTGGCAGAGCATGTGCGCAACGTGATCGTGCAGGGTATTGACGACATCGAGCGGGTTGTTGTCCGGAAGGAGAGCGGGGAGTATATCCTTTATACCGAGGGCTCCAACCTTAAAGACGTGTTCGAGGTCGACGGTGTGGACACCACCAGGACCCGCACCAACAACATCAGCGAGATTGCCCAGGTGCTGGGTATCGAGGCGGCTAGGAACGCCATCATCCACGAGGCGCTCTCCACCCTCAGCGAGCAGGGTATCCTCGTGGATGTCCGGCACATTATGCTCGTGGCAGACATGATGTGCATGGACGGTGAGGTGAAACAGATCGGCCGGCACGGTATCGCCGGGGAGAAGGAGAGTGTCCTTTCCCGGGCAGCCTTCGAGGTAACGGTCAACCATCTCCTCGATGCGGCTGTGGCCAACGAGGTTGACGAGCTCTCGGGGGTCACCGAGAACGTGATCGTGGGCCAGCCAATCCAGCTGGGCACCGGCGATGTGAAACTGATTGCAAAACCTTTGAATTAGGAGAATTCAAAATGGATTTTAATGCTTCATTGAGAAGGGCCATAAAAACGGGGGAAGTCCTGCTCGGCCAGAACAGGACAGCAGAATCCATCCAGGAGGGCAACGCCCAGATGGTGGTGATTGCCGACAATTGCCCGGAAAACTTCAGGGAAATGCTCAAATCCAGAGAGAACGTTTTTGTTTATACCTTTGACGGCTCAAGCGTCGCTCTGGGGAAGGCCTGCGGGAAACCATTCATGGTCAGCGCGCTGGCTGTGCTCAACCCGGGGGAATCTGATATACTCAGTCTGAAGAGGGCCTGATCATGCCGGAAGTGGTGCTTACCGAGGACTGCATGCACCTGATCTCCCAGTTCGAGAAGCTGACCGGTGCAGGAAGCAGGGACTGCGTTATCGATGACCGGAACAACCGCATCATCCTGGTAATCAATCCCGGTGAGATGGGCCTGGCAATCGGGAAGAGCGGGTCCAGCATCAAGAAGGCCATGGAAGTCATGGGAAAGAAGATCGAGGTGGTTGAATACTCGACCAATCCCGAGCAGTTCCTCCGCAACTGCTTCCTCCCGGCCAAGGTGACCTCGGTTACCTTCGAGAACCAGGGGGAGGCCCAGGTGGCCCATGTGGAGGTCCGTGACGAGGACCGCGGCCTGGCAATCGGGAAAGAAGGCAAAAACATCTTTAAGGCCAAGAAGCTGGCCCAGCGCCAGCACAACATTTCAGATGTGCTCCTGGTGAACAACCAGGCCATGTAACTCCTTTTTCCAGGCCTTACCCCGGCGCCGATCATTCCAGGCGGAAGGACTTCCGGCTCTCCACGGATGGAGCCTGCCGCGGCCCCGGGCAGATGAGCAGCAGGTTCTCTTTCATGTCCGTCAGGCGGAGGTTGATGGCATGCAGTTTCTTGTCCAGGTCTTCGAGATCGTACTGGATCGCCCGGATATCATTCTTGATGCTTTCGATATCGTAGAAGGCCTCCTCGATCGCATCGATGGTATCGATAATGATGTGGGGAACCTGGTCTGGCTTCTGGGTCATGAAACATTCCCGTCCTTTTTTACTGGGCCTACCTGATTTTTTTACTTTTCTCAGCAGGGCATGGGAGACCGGGGGGAACCGAGAGGCGTACCGGAAGGAAGGCTTCCAACCCGGATATGACTTTCCCGCAGAAGAACCCCGGGCATATGGTATCCTGGATCACTGGCCGATGACCGTTGAGGATTCCCCGGAAAAATCAGAGCGGGCCTGGAGGGATTCGAACCCCCGACATCCGGGTTAGAAGCCCGGCGCTCTATCCAGGCTAAGCCACAGGCCCCTGCCGGCGTCAGATACGTAGGCTGTGCCTGCTCTTTAAAGTTTAGCGTACCACAACTGGTGCACGGGGAAAATGAAACGCACATGAGATCAACCGGTTCCATGGTAATCCTGAGCGCGATTTCATACCAAAAACCGGTCGGGGCGGGGGCAGAAAAATGGAGGTGGGAGGTTCGCCCGGATTTCCGGGATAGGCTGGCCTGGATGCCATATCAGTGCCTTAGCCCGCGTGGTAGCAGCAGGTCGACCTGACCACATCCACCTCGGTCGGGTGAGTGACGCTCTCCCGGGTTACGCTCTTGATGATGGAGGTCCCGCAGTACTTGACCTGGATCCTGGCCGATATCCGCTCACGCTCTTCGTAGTGCAGGCCCATGGAGAACTCCACCATCCGCTTCATGCTGATGCTCACCGAGAGGAGCTCGACCATGATCCCGGAGTCGCCGGGTGTCAGGTCATCCATGTCGAGAGAGGTCACCAGGATGTGGTTTCCCGGGCTGATACCTGCCAGGGTCACCACGTTGTGGGTGCTCTGCAGCTCCAGTGTCCGCGGTTTTCCCTGCTTGAGCTCCCTGATTACCTCGGGAGCGATACCTGTCAACGCGTAGCACTTCATGGGGATCACCCGTACATCGGAAGCTGTTCCTTCTTGGGCATGGTCTCTGCAGTCTTCACCTGCTCTGCAAGCTTCTGCATGGTCGATTCTATCTCCTCGGCCTGTTCGATCAGGGGCTTGACATCGAGGTCCAGCCCGTACATCCGGTTGAGGACACTGATGGTGGCGGCAGAGGCACGGGGATCCGGAGCATTGATGGTCTCCCCCAACAGGCCGAAACCTGGAATATCACGGATCTTGCATTCGGTCAGGATGCTGCTCGCAATCCCCGAGATGCTCCCGATGGGGAGGATGATGGTGCTGTCCTGGATGCGGGAAAGTGCCTGGTCGGTGCTGGCCACCCCGAAGACACGCTTGTCAGGCTCATTGGTAATGATCCCGGCGATGGTGACAATTTCCTTCGGGTGGAACGGTTCGATCCAGTCCATGATCCCATTGGCGACCTCGTAGCAGATCATCGGGTGAATGGGTATATCGGCAACGATGGCTGCGAGGTCGTTCTTCTCGTAGAGCCTGACCGGGACATTGATGACACCCTTGTTCATCATCGCCAGGGGGGGGAAGTACTTGCTGTTCATGCTCCCAATCTGCTCGAACTCCAGCTGGTCGACCATGTACTGGAGGGCAATGCTCCCAACAAGTCCGCTTCCCGGAAATCCCATGAGTATGGAGGTCCCGGGCTGCTTCAGCGGCCGGGAGAAGATTTTGATATCGGTATTCGGGTCGGGCGACATTAGATTAACATATCTCATACACCTAAAAAAGTATTATGCAAGAATATCCGGTAAAGAGAGGCGCTATCAAGGAACTGCCGCAGGCGATGGTGCAGAAGCTCACCGACTGCTTCGGGGTCAAACCCCGCCGGGAGGGGGAGCATTACCAGATCTCCTATGGGGCGCTCAGGCTCCTCGATATCTCTCTGGGCAAGGGAGGAAAAACCCTGGTGGTGCATACCGAGTCGGACACCGGTGCTGCTGATGAGGTAATCCTGGAAACGAACAGGAGGTTCCGGAGGTACCTGGACGAGGTGACCGGGTTCTCAACGAAGGAACGGATGAAAAAAGCAAGGAGCGTGGAGACCGGGTGATTCCTGCCGCCCTTATTCGATCACGATAGCCGGCTTGAGGGGCAGGGCTGCCCGGGCCCTGGGGTGGGAGCTCTCCGCGGCCTCTGTGATATGTACCGGCACGGAGAACTCCTTCTCAAGAAACGGCCGTGCCCGGGAGAAGACCTCCATTTCATCGGTCCCGAGGCGGGTGTACTGCTCTGCCATCCAGGGGGGCAGTCGGTGCACCAGGGTGATGCACTGGCGCACGGCTTCGCCTGACTCTTTCCCGCGTTTCCGCATATCCTCTTCCTTCATAACATCCCGGATTACCGTATTTTTATCGCTCGCAGCAGCAACAAGGGCAAAAACCCGTTTTTTCCATGCGGGAGCCACGCAGATGGTTATGGACCTCGGTGCAATCTGGATTATCTTGAGGATTGACTCGATATCCTCGACAGTCCGGTTCAGGAGCTCCTCTGCCAGTTCAAGGCCCGGGTTCACCAGCCTGCTGTCCGGTTCGGGCCAGGGTGCGAACGCGACCAGCCCCTCGTCTCCCATGCTCTTCCAGAGCTCTTCGCAGGTGAAGGGTACAACCGGGGCAAGCAGCCGGACCCAGACGGAACAGAGCTCCTTTAAAGCCCTGTTCCCTTTCCCTGAAGCCGGCAGCCGCCTCCGGTACCACCGCAGGTCCGATTCGACGGCGAAAAAGGCCTCCTGCAGGGCCTGGCGGGTCTGGAACCGTTCCAGAGCTTCTGTGGTCCGGGCAATCCGGACCTGGAGGCGGGACATAAGCCAGCGGTCGATCTCGGAGTCAAGGGACGTGGCTTCCCCGCTCTCCTGGACCGTGTTCCAGAACCGTTCGATCTGTTTCCGGGTGGAATTCACCAGTTCGTTCCGCCAGTCGAAGTCCTGCCATGGCTCGGCGCTTCCTACCAGGAACATGCGCACGGTGTCAGCACCAAACTCCATGACGGCGTCCTCGAGGAGGAAGACATTTCCCTTGGACGAGGACATCTTGGCCCCGTTCAGGAGGCCCATCCCGAAGACCACCATCCCACGGGGCAGGCATTCCCGCGGGAATATGGCAACGTGGTGGAAGAGCTGGAAGGTCAGGTGATTTGAGATCAGATCTTTTGCCGAGAACCGGAAATCGTAGGGGTACCAGTAGAGAAATTCCCTTCGCAGCTCCCGCAGGACCTCCATCCGCGGGAGGCCGGGAGACTCTTTCCCGAGGAATAGGTATTCAAAGACACCGGGGGTGAGTTCTTCAGGAGAGAATTCCCTGATACGGTGGGCAATCGTGTAATAGGCCATGTAAATGGTCGAGTCAGAGAGCGGCTCGATCAGCCAGGCAGGGTCCCAGGGGAGGCGGGTGCCAAGGCCGACTTTCCGTGTACACGCCCAGTCCTTGAGCCATTCGATGGTCCGCTCGAACTCGGTGCGCACTTCAGGCGGGACCAGGGCCATGGCAGAGAGGTGTTCTGCCACCTGGGCCTTCCAGGCAGGATCGCTGTACTGGAGGAACCACTGGTCATGGAGGATCTTCACAAAGACCAGGCCCCCGCAGCGGCAGACCACCGGGCGGATATCAAATTCGTACATTGCCACCGAGCCGTATTTCTCCTGCATGAGGGTGCCGACCGTCTCACGGGCGACCCTCACGGGCTCTCCCCCGTATTGTGGGAAGAGCTTCCCCTGCGAGAACTCGGCACTGTAGACTTCCTGGGTGAGGGCTTCCATGCGGGAGTCCTGCTGGCTGGTGATGCCTGACCTCTCGACCGCGTCCCTGGCCGGGAGTTCACCGTACCCGGGAACCGTGATCAGCGGGACAGGGCGGATGCTGGTATACCTGCCTGCGGCCTGGAGGTCGCGGAGGGCGATATAATCAAAGGGCGCATGGGCCGGGACGCTCATGACCATCCCACTTGCCATGTCGGCGTCCACGAACGAGGCGGGAAGGATGGGGACTTCGCCACACAGGGGATGCGAGACCTTCTCGTCAATAAGGCCTGCGCCAGGTACTTCTTCGGCAATCTCGACGGTATGGTCCTGGTACGAGAGTTTCTCGGCTCCCTGGCGGCTGAGTATCCAGGGTATTCCATCGACGAGGGCTCTGACATAGGTGACCTCCGGGTTGACCCAGAGGTTGGTCACCCCGTAGATGGTCTCCGGACGGAGGGTCGCCGTCGGGATGAAGGCATCCTTCCACCGGAACATGACCAGGACGAACCTGAGGATCTCTGCCCGTTCGCCCTCCAGCAGGTCGTGGTCCCCCACCGGGTTCTCGCATTGCGGGCAGTACCGCACCGGGTGGGCGCCCTTGAGGACGTGACCGGCTTCGCCCAGGTGCTTCCACTGCCACTCGATAAACTTGCTGTACTGGGGGTCCACGGTAGTGAACCGGCGTCGCCAGTCAATGGAGAGGCCGCATTCCTGCATGACCCTGCGGTACTCCTCGGAGAAGTGGCGCACGATGGCGAGCGGGTTAACAAATTCGTTGAGCACTGGTTCCGGGACCTTGTAGAGGTCCCGGTAGAGGTGGATGGCCTTCTGGTCTCCCCGTGCGATGCGCTTGGAGATTCCGATCACCGGGGCCCCGGTGACATGGAAGGCCATGGGGTAGAGGACCTCCCTCCCCCGCATCCTCCAGAACCGGGCTATCACGTCCGGGACAATGTAGGTTCGCCCGTGCCCGACATGCATGGCGCCGCTCGGATACGGGTACGCGACGGTGAGATACCATTTCTCGTTCCCTGAAGGGTTCGGTTCGAACGCATGCTCCCACGCGTCCCGGGCAGCAGCCTCAAGCTTCCGCGTATCAGGCAAGCTCACGTATGGTCACCAACAGATGCGATCGTCAAAATAAAGAAAGTAGTTATACTGGTCTCAATTTAATGATATCGCCCTCATTATACCGCTTGATCAATTCCTGGGCAATGGTGGAGTTTTTAGCCAGGTGGATCTCGCCGGCATCATTCACCGTTGCCGTGAAGAGGTACTCCTTGCCGGCGAACACGTCCACGATCTTGCCGCTCTGGTCAGGGCAGATGATGGCCAGCTGCTTCTTGTCCATGCGGATCTTGACCCCCCCGGCAAGCTGCAGCTCTTCCTCGGGAGCCGGGTGGGCAGGCTGCTTCTCGAGTTCACTCCTCGGGCGGATATCGATGCCGATCCCCACCTTATTTACGATGGCCGCGATGTTCTTGCCCCCCTTGCCGATGGCGGCCGGGACGTCTTTATCCTCGATAAAGACCACAGCCTTGCTGTCGGAGAGCATATGCACCTCCACGTAGCCGTCGGTGTATCTGCCAATCTCCCGCTGGATATCCTTTTCCACTATCTTCCACTGTGCCCCCGGCTCTTCCTTCTCCCTCTGGACGGTTGGCGTCTTCAAAGGGGCCGCCGCTGGCGCAGCCGGGGCGGTCATGACCGGCATCACGATGGTCTCGCCGTCGTACTTGAAGATCTCGAATACCAGGTCGCCGGTTTCATAGTCGCTCACAGTCGTCACTGGTCGCAGGTTGATCTCGCTCGACATGCCCTCGGGGACCTTGATGGTGAACCCCACGTCGTAGACGTTGGTAATCTCCCCCTTGTCCACGAAGATGATGGTGTTTACGATCTGCGGGAGGACCCCGAAATCGACCCGGTCCGAGAACCGCTGAAGGGCGTCATGCGCCCCGATGGCATGAACGACCCCGACCATGCCGATCCCGGCCAGCCGCATGTCTGCAAAGACGGAAAAGTCCTCGTTCTTGCGGAGCTCGTCGAAAATGACGAAATCGGGCCTTACCAGAAGCAGCACGTCGGCGGTGCTGGTCATGCTCCCCTCCAGGGTGGTATACTGGGTAATCTGGTCGGGGACCTGCAGCTCCCGTGGAGCTTCCATGGTCTTGACCACGTAACCGTGGTCGGAGAGATAGGTAGCCACGCTCTGGGCAAGGGTGGTCTTCCCTCCTCCAGGAGGCCCGGCGATGAGGAGACCGCACTTGTCTCCAACGATCCGGTTCTTGATGATGCCTGCCTTGTTGAACTGCTCAAGGTCGACGTCGGCGATGGGCCGGACAGCGGTGATCTCCATCCCGTCGCTGAAGGGGCGGCGGGTTATAGCGATGCGCATGGAGCCGATCTGCACCACGGTCACCCCCCGTTTCTCGAGTTCGATGAAACCGTCAGGGTCCCGTTTGGCCCGCTCCAGTATCTCCTGGGCGAGGCTGCGGAGCTCGTGGTCGGTTGCCTGCTGGTCGCGGATTTTCACGAGGTGCATCTCCTTGACGGTCCCCTTCTTGGCCATGGGGCAGACCCGCTCCTTCAGGTACACGGCTATGGTATGTTCATCAAAGAACTGGTCTATGCCGAGGGGGGCGAAGTCCTCCAGCTGGGGCCGGAGGTAGACCACGTCCAGTCCTTTTGCCTTGGCCACTTCGGCCTGGACGATGTCGCTCGTGATGAACCTTGCCTCGTGCTCGATGGCAACGTTGCGTATGAGGGCATCTATCTCCCCTCCGCTCGCCAGCTTCACCTGTTCAAGTGTCGGCCTGACCCCCACGAACCGGATCTCGATGGTCCCTTCCTCTGCCAGCCTGCACAGGGCCTGGAGCTCTGTCAGCCCGGAAAACCCTATCTCCCGTCCCTGGTTTGCCTGGGCCTCCAGTTCGGCAACGACCGCTTCCGGGATAATTATTGTTGTCCCCTTATATTCCCCGGTTTTTATCATGGAGGTGATACGACCGTCTATGACGACGCTGGTATCAGGTACTACGATCAAAAAATATCACCAATTATATAGTCGTCATGTTCCTTTATTAGCATATACCCTCTCAGGGTCAAACACCGGTTCATCGATGATTTCACCCTCCAGGGTGCGGTAAAAGCATGAGCGGTACCCGGTATGGCAGGCAGCGCCGGCCTGCTCGACCTGGAAGAGGAGGCAGTCCTCGTCGCAGTCGACCAGGATGCGGATAACCCGCTGGAGGTGGCCGCTCTCCTCTCCTTTCTTCCAGAGTTTCTTCCTGCTCCGGCTGTAGTAGTGGGCAAAACCGGTAGCAAGGGTACGCTCCACGGCCTGTTCGTTGGCATAGGCCATCATGAGAACTTCACGGGTCCTGGCATCCTGGACAACGACCGGGATGAGCCCGTTTGCATAGGTAAGCGCAAGCATCAGCGTCAGACCCCCATCAACAATTTCATGCATTGAAAGAGGATGTCTCCAAGGAAAAGGGCCGCGACAAGCCCTGCAGCAAGGGGGACGATGAAGGGGATCCCATACGAGATCCAGACCGAACCTGCCTTGCGGTAGAGCCCAAGCTCCCGGGCGTACTGCTCGGGATGCATCCGCAGGTCCCGCGTATAGATTCTCCCTCTGCCAGTGAGCATCCTCCGGACGGCATCGGAAAAACTAATGAACCTTCGCTGGATCGAACCATCTTCTGCCTCCTCCAGGTCTTCCATCACGAACCCAAACGATCCGGGCAGGTCCTCGGCAGGCACCCGGAACCCCAGCAACATGGCCGTGACCGGCCCCCGTTCCCCCCTGCGGAGGTTCTCGACCAGGAGCCCGATCGGGGTGAAAAGGTTCAGGATAAGGGCATTCACGAGCACGGTGAAGGGCAGGAACCCAAGCGGAGGATACCCGGCGGCCGGCTGCCAGGGAAATGCCGGCAATACCGCCGACAGAAAGATCAGCGCCCATGCGTCGGCCCCTCCAAAGAGGTTCAGCCTGGCAAACGCATAGAAGGCCAGCGAGAAGAGGACAGCCATCAGGATGAGAAAGACCAGGAGAGGAACGGCCCCGGCAAAAAAGAGCGACCCATAAAACCAGAGTGCCATGGGAATCCCGATGGCCAGCATGGGATACCAGGTACGGAACGGCACCCGGCGCTCCTGTAAATCACGCACGGATGCATAGGCCAGGGTGACAAGGACGGCAGCCGCGGTGATGGCCAGAGGAATTATCATGGATACCAGAGTACATGAAACCTGAGGGTTCTTATGCATGGCCCCTGCAGCAGGCAGATTCGGGGGAAAGAACCGGAAGCCTGGAGGGTACAGATGGTGAGCGCCCGGCTCACCTGGAATGGCAGGGACAGTGCCGGGGTGTTCTTTTCCGGGAGGGGTTGCCGGTGACGGATGAGGAGGTTCTGGAAGCTGTTATCCAGGGGTCGCAGGGGCGGGGTCCGTATCCCATGGGGGACCTCCTCGCCGAGGCCAGGGGCTTGACGGCCTCCGGGGTGGCCGTTGCTCAGGAGAAGGGCCAGAAATGGTACCTCCTGTTCCTGGCAGGGGAGCCCGAAGGGGCAATCCTTGCCGACCGGAAAGGGAACCTCTACGGGAACAAGGCCGTGTACCTCCTGAAAGGATCTGAGCAGTTCCTCTTTTACGAGGCAAATCCAGAGGTCGTGGACCGGATCGTGCTTATCTGCCGTGTCTTTGACAAGAGGGCGCTCGCCCGGAGGCTTGCCGGGGAGATCCCCGAGATGACGAGAAAGGTCGAAGGTGGCGTAGGGACTTTCTCCATGCAGGTTACCAGGAATGGACTCCCGGTCCCCCGGTACTCCGTCACGATACGGAAGGGCGGCCAGGTCGTGGGGAGCGATATGACCAGCGACGAGGGAAAAGTATCGTTCCGGTTACTGTTCGGCAGGTACGAGTGCGTCATTTCCGACCGTTCCTTCTCAAACCAGGTCTACGAGTTTGAGTTTTCGGCCGATCTCCAGAATCGCACGGTAACCCTCGATATCGCCTGAAAAGTCCGGATTTGGAATCTGCCTGCAAAGGGGGGCGGATCCCCGGGGCCAGGCCGGGCAGCATTCATCCCCTGATGCGCGAGGGAAAGGACTCCCCGTGAACCGCGCCCCGCGGTATTGCATATGTTTTTAAGTCTGCTGACAGCGAGACCTCTCATCCATGGAGAAGAAGAAACTCGATAAAAGTGATTTTGAAGCCGTAATCAGGGGGGAGAAGGACATTACCAGCTACATGGAGCTGGACCCTCTAAACGGCGTGACCTCCTGCTTCGGGGTCAGGACGGCCAGCAACCCCAATTACCTGGTACGGGCACTCTACGAGATGTACGAGGAAAACCTCAACAGGAAACTGGCAGTGAAGGCAACGACCAAGTTCTTCCGGTCGGTGGGGCTGGGGTCGGTGGGCCTGCAGAAATTCCTGCAGAAACTGGGCATGGATCTCAAGCCCACCGAGTTCCTCATGCTCGTCCTCAAGCTACAGCACCAGCAGGGATGGGGAGCCCCCTGTGAACTTGTCGAGCAGAGCGAGAAACGGATCGTACTTCGTACCAGGAAGACTTTTGAATCCGAGGTCATGGCCGACTGGAAGATGCCGGTCTGCGGTATCCACCGGGGATGGATCGAGGGAGTCCTTGTCGCCTCGACCGGGAAAAACTGGTTCTGCCTCGAGACGAAGTGCCATGCCAACGGCGATGACTGCTGCGAGTTCGTGGCTGACCAGACCGAGGCCAGCTGGAAATGGAAGGCCCTGGCAATCGCACGGGGCGACTCGGCCATCACCGAGTATATCGAGCATAAGCCTGTCGAGGGCAGGATCCGCCTGATCGATGACCCGGTGGTCATGATGCCCCGGTTCATCTTCACCTCCATGATGAACTCGCTCAAGAAGACCATGGGAGAGATGCCGGCCGGCGGGGTGAACTACCGGGCCTACATGGACCTGGGTCGGGAGAATGTCGGCCACTACCGCACTATGGGCATCACCGATCCCAACGCCCTCGCCAACATGGCGTTCTCTTTTTATTCCCAGATGGGCTGGTTTTCCATTATCGGGATGGAATGGGACGAGGCGGCAAAGACCAAGACCATCACCCTCGGGCACACCGCGGAGTCCGAGGCTTTTGGAAAGACCGGAAAGAACGCCTGTTTTTGCACTGCAGGCCTTCTCGCCGGCATTGTTGAAGGGGCTTTCGGGATAAAGGTGCAGGGCCGGGAGATCAGGTGCCGTTCAAAGGGCGATGAGCATTGCGTATTCCAGATCAGGAACAGGGTCGAGGAGGGGTAGCTCGTCCGGATATTATGGTCCCTGGGCCTGGTTAAAAAATTACCCGGTTTAAAGCGTTAAATCTTCAATTTTTTTATCTCTTCCACGTTCCTGATCAGGTTCTCGACCTCGGAATCGGTCATGGAGAGACGCTCCTCCATTGCCTCGAAATCCCGCAGGATCTGCTGCATACGGACATACATGAGGTAGACCAGGAATACCAGCAGGATGATGACAATGGAAAATGTCACAATGAGGGTATCCTCGAGGGTCATTTTCTCCCCCTGAAGAGCACTTTTGCGAACCGCTCGATGAACCTGTCCTGGGTCTCGATATTCCTCTGCTCCTGGGGAATCCCTGCCAGTTCTGCAGCGATGTGCTTCATGGAGACCGAGGAGGGAGTGGTCGGGTACTTTATTACTACCGGCGTCTTGAACGACGCCGCCCGGCGGACATTGGGGTCTTCCTGGATTATCCCCAGGACCCGCACCCCCAGCACCTTCTCCATCTTCTGGCTCACCAGGTCGTTCCTGTCGGTGCCGGCACGGTTGATGATAACGCCCATCACGTGGCCTCCCACCACCTCGGTCAGGATCTTGGTCTTGAGGGCGTCCACGATGGATGAGAGCTCGGGGTTGACCACCAGGATGACATCATCGGCGATAGCCAGGGGTATGACCCCGTCCCGGCTGATCCCGGCCGGGGCATCGATCAGGAGAAAATCGCAGAGTCCGACCAGCTCCCCCAGTACATCCTTGAGCCTTTCAGGATTGGACTGCTGAAACCCCTGGAGGGAGATGCCGCTTGGAACAACCTTCACTCCTCCCGGCCCTTCATAGATGGCGTCGTGAACATTGGCCTTGCCGGCGAGAACCTCGTGGAGGGTGACAGGGACGTCCTCGAGGCCGATGGCCAGCCCCAGGTTGGCCATACCAATGTCGGCATCCATGATGCAGGTATTTTTTCCGTATTGTGACAGGCTGGTGCCGAGATTCACCGTTATCGTGGTCTTTCCTGTTCCGCCTTTTCCTGATGCAAAAGTGAAGACGCGGACCATTCACCCTCCGTTATCGTAATAATTGTCCTAAATTTATATAAGTCTAATGAAGGAAGGCCATTTCTCTGGGCTATACGATCATGCGGAGCACTGCAGTCAGATCCCTGCGAAGGAGGGTTGTCCAGACCTCCGGCAGACGCCCGGTGCGGTGGATGATCGCAACCAGGATAGACCCCCGAAAGTCGATTCCCAGGAGATGGACCCCCTGTTCATTCGGCTCCTCCCCGGCCCTGTAGGTCTGGCTGTAGCGTGCAGCTGCCTCAGCCGGGCCGGAGGAACCGGACGAGGCAACCGGCAGGCCGTCCCAGGAGGAGAGGACCAGGGAATCGATCCCGTATTTCCTGCGGACCAGCTCCAGGGCCGAGGGAAGATCGGGGGCACTCCCGGGGATATCAATATCAGGAGGCCGGATGAATTCCGGGACTTCAGGAGGCACGGACTCTGTGGGGGCTTTCGCCACCTGTGTCCCGGGAGACCCTTTCCTTGCAAGCAACTGGAGAACCCTCGTCAGGGTGAGTGCAGTCACCAGGGATAGGAAGAGGACCACAGCCAGGAGAACGAGGACCACCAGCAGGAGAAACGATTCAAGGCTTAATCCATCCATGGTGCAAAATACCCTCCTTATTCCTCGCGGTCAACGATCAGGTAGTCCAGGTGGAGCCTCTCCATCATCTGCCGGCAGTTAATCCGGATCTTTTCGCTCATGGTCTCCAGGTCCATGGCATCCAGGGCATCAAGCTCCCGGCTCACTGCAGCGTCATCGAGGGCCTGGGAACCTCCATGGCTCTCCTGCTCTGGGGTGGGCACTGCCTCAGCAGGTATCTCCTTCGGGTCCGGAGATTTGTCCATCTCACCTGCCTGCTGCAGAACATCTTTCGCAGAATCGATGGGTTCGGAAGAAACGACCGGCCCGGGAGATTTGACCGGTGGCGTAACCGTGATCTCCCCGGGAATTGTGATATCATCCGGAGCAGGAGTGGAGGCCTGGGACATTCCCGGATGCGCCGTGTCGTCGGTGGTGGCGGTTGTAGGGCTCTGCTGTCCGGGTAGGGGCTCGGCTGGTAGAGGTATCACTTCAGGGACAGGGAACCCGTCCCTCCGCTTCGCTTGCAGTGCATCTTCTGCAGAATAGCTGGGGGCAGAATGAACTGGCAGACCGGGAGATTCGACCGGTGGTGGAACCGGGAATACCTCTTTCGCGGAGCCTTCCATACTGGGCGGAAAGGTGCGGGAAGATTCCCGGTTGGCTGCCGGATCCTGCCTGCCTGGAACCCCCCGTATTATTGTCCGCATGTGCTGCCGCTTCACGCGGGATGCTTCGTTGAACTCGAGGGCCAGGGCAATCTGGGCCGGGGTCAGTTCCGTGAGAGCAGCATCCACTCCGGCGTCTACCCATACTAACGCGGCATCCCATGCCGGGTCCCCCGTAAGCGCACCGCATTCTGCAAGCAAAAGGTTTCCGTCGCGGAAGACCAGCATGAGGGAATGATCACCGCGGGTCGCCACACAGGACCCCGAGAACCGCCCGTTTATCAGTTCGGCCAGGAAGGAGGAGAGCTGAACTCCCCGGTTCAAGGACCGGAATGTCCCTCGGGGGATCTGCATCAACAATGATCAGCGTTCCCGCTCCACATAAGGCTATTGGTGAAGATAATCGGTAATTCATGGGTTAATCACAGCCAAGACCTATCAGTCCTGTTTTTTGGGCAGAGCAAACCTTTTTATTTATATGTGCCAGAAGATGAATTTAAAGAAAAAGGTGGCATGCATGCTCAAACAGCTTCTTGGGGAATTTTTAAAAATTGAAGGGGTCGCTGCAGCGGTGGTGGTGGGCCGGGACGGTTTCGTCATCGAGAGTGCAGTGTCCGGAAAGATGGACATCGATGCCCTTGGCGCCATGGCCTCGACGGGAATGGGCACATCTGAAGCCATGGGCAAGGAACTGGGAAAGGGAGAGATCAGGCAGATGCTGGTGGAGCTGGACAAGGGCCCAATCATCCTCGCCCCGCTTTCAACCGATGAACTGATCGCGATTGTCGCCGAGAACGAGGCGAACGTGGGAAGAGTCCGCTACGAATTGAAAAAGAGCAAGGAGCGTCTGGTTGCGGCGCTGTAATCCATGAACCCGCCCGCGGGAACCCCTGCCGGTACTATGGGCAACACTCTGGAGGAAGGCCTGGGGGAGGAGCTGAAGCAGGGCCCCGGATTATCGCCGGCGACTCTCGATGACGGGAGGCTCGATCGCCTGCTCCAGCTCCCCGGGATCATAGCCTTTTCGGTGTTTTTCGAGGGTTTCCCGGTACAATCCCGCGGTGAAGTGGATCCAGAGCAGATAGCAGCTGCAGCTGAGGACATGTTACGGGCCGGGAAAAAAGTTGCGCGGGACATGTACATCGGGGTTTTTTCCCAGGTAGTCCTGGAAGGAAACGATGGCAAATGCATCATCGCACCGTTCGGAGACATGTTTGTCTGCCTGATCACCTCTGCGGGAGCCAATCTCGGGTTGATACGGCTGGCCATAGCGTCGATCCAGGCGGAGCTGAAATGAACGGTGGTGGTCCGGTATGGGGGCCTTCAGGAAATGTGTGATAACCATCCCGATCCGGGGGGAGTGCATCAGCGATGACAGAAAAGGAAAAAAGGACTTTTTTCGCCGGTAAATTGTTTGGCTGGGGCCGGAAAAAGGAACCGGAGCAAAAGGAGACCCGGAAAGAAGCGGCCGTGCTGAAGCAGGATAGTCCACCGGCTGACCAGGGACAGGAACTCGATGCCCTTATGAAGCGCATCGGGATCACCACCGGTGTCCAGCCGAAGGATTCGGCCTTTGAAACACAGGAGAGGCTATCCGGGGAACCGACAGCCGCCGGAGAGGCAGCGCCGCCGGGGGGTCCATCAGGGGCCATGATACCGGAGGGAACGACACCCGGGGCAGGTGATAGGGACACGGCTTCCCCGGCTCACCATGCGCCACCCGATCAGAGCCCCCAGGCAGCCAGGGCAGCTTCATCGCCCCCGGATACCGGGGGTACTCCCCTCTCCGGGGAAGAGGGGGAGATCCCGCCAGCCGGACATGCAGCGCCCGTGTTCGAACCAGCACGGAAGACGGTCTGGTCCGGGGGAAAGGCGCCCCTCGAAGAGACGGTCATCTCAGTCGACCAAATCGATGACCTATCGGGACTGATCCTGCCCAAGGGGGCGACATTTGAGATCGACGAGATCAAGATCCGGGAGCGCAGCAATATATTCACCTTCAAGGGTGCCGGCGGGGCCGTAAGGGGAAAGGACCTGGCAAAAACCGATATCTCCGAGGACGGGTTGAGAAAAGTATCTGAGGCTGCTGCAGAGGTGCACGCCGGGTCGCAGAAGGGGGGAATCATGGCACGGATTAACCCGCTCAATGTGATTCACCGTGTTCCCCTGGAATACGATCCCCATGTACATGGCCCCCTGGTGAACCTCGATTTTCACCCCAGGCCCGGTGTTGAGGAGATAGAGATCTACCCGGTGAACGAACCCTTTGCATTTGTCCGGATCACCTACGACCATGCCACCCACGAATACACATACGAAGTACTTGAGCCCAAACTTACCCCTGCAGAACTCGACCTCTTCAGGGACATCAAGGAGCGGATCTTCGAACGCCTTGATATCAATACCCAGAACGTCATGGAGGATGTGGCCAGGAAGACGTTGCGGGACGTGACCGACGATATCATCGCCGATTATGGGCTCACCCTCTCCCCCCTCCAGCGGGAGAAGATCCTGTATATGATGTATAAGGAATTCCTCGGGAACGGGATGATCGACCCACTCATGCACGACCGATATATCGAGGATATCTCCTGCGATGGGGTGAACGCCAAGCTCTTCGTCTACCATACCCGCTACGAGTCCATGAGGACCAACCTCGTGTACAAGACTGCCGAGGAACTGGACTCCTTTGTCACCAAATTAGCGCAGAAGTCTGGAAAATACATCTCCATTGCCGAGCCCATGCTCGATGCCACCATGACCGACGGCTCCCGCATCCAGATGACCCTGGGTACCGAGGTGACCGCCCATGGCTCCACCTACACCATCCGCAAGTTCAAGGAGGAGCCCATCAGCCCAACGGACCTTATCGAATGGTCAACGTTCTCACCCCTCTCCATAGCCTTCTTCTGGCTCGCGGTCGAGAGCGGGAAGTCATGCATCTTTGCCGGCGGGACCGCATCGGGGAAGACCACCTCGCTCAATGCCATCTCCCTGTTCATTCCCCCCCTGGCAAAGATCGTCACCCTCGAGGATACCAGGGAGCTGAAGCTGCCCCATCCCAACTGGATCCCGAGTGTAACCCGCACTTCGTTTGACACGACCGGCAAGGGGGAGATAGACATGTACGAGCTGCTCAGGGCGGCGCTCCGGCAGCGGCCTGAGTACATCCTCGTAGGGGAGGTCCGGGGAAAGGAAGCGCTCACGCTGTTCCAGGCCATGAGCACGGGCCACGTCACGTATTCCACCATACACGCCGATTCTGTGGCAAGCATCGTGCACCGGCTTGAGAACCCGCCACTGAACGTCCCGCGGAACATGCTCTCCGCGCTCGACCTGGTCTCTGTCCAGGTCCAGGCACGAATCGGGGGCCAGCGAATCCGCCGGAACAAGCAGATCATCGAGATCCTGGATATTGACCCCCGCACGCACGAGCTGATCACCAACGAGGTCTTCAAGTGGCACCCGGCCACCGACGAGATCAGCTACTCGGGCAAGTCCTATGTCCTGGAAGAGATCATGGAATCGCGGGGGTGGGACGAGACACGGATGCGGGAGGAGCTGAAAATGCGGCAGGAAGTCCTCGAGTGGATGCGCATCAAGAAGATCCGCAACTACCGGGACGTTGGCAATATCCTCATCCAGTACTACCGCGATCCGGCTACGGTCATGGATAAAGTGAGAGCCGAGCTCTACGACCAGACATGAACACGTTCGAGCGCATTGCCTTCCGGCTCCTGGGTTCATATGCGGGAAAGAGGCGGGACACCTATGCCAGTCTCCGGAACGATATGGTGAGCGCCCGGATGAAGGTGCCGTTCGAGGTCTACCTCTCCACCGCCTATCTAAGCTCCATCATTGTCGGAATTGCAGCCGCTATCCTCCTTGGCCTGGTAACCTATCTCCTGAATATCCCCTCCATGATAATCTACCGCGGGGCTGTACCCGGTTTTGTTGTCACCATCTCGCAGTACGCCCTGATTATCGGGACCATTATGGCAATAATCATCTCTTTTGCCGTGGTGGCGGGGATAACGTTCCTGGTCTTCCTCATTTACCCATCCGTGACTGCAGGCAACCGGAAGAGGAGCATTGATGCCACGCTCCCCTATGCCATCAACTATATCACGGCCATGTCCACGGCCGGGATCCCGCCGGCCGAGATCTTCAGGCAGCTTGGGAGCAGCACTATCTACGGGGAGAGTGCGACCGAGTCCCGGTTCATCGCCCTGGAAATCGACCTCTTCGGCCGTGACCTGATAGATGCCATACGGCTCATATCGGCCACCACCCCCAGCCTGCGCATGAAGGAGTTCCTGCAGGGAGCCATGGGCTGCATTTCCAGCGGCAGCAACCTGACGGAGTATTTCAGAACCAAGGCTGAACAGTACTCCCTGGAGAACCGGCAGACACAGAAGGTATTCCTGGACACCCTGGGGCTGATCGCCGAGTCCTACGTGACCGCCATGGTGGCAGGCCCGCTGTTCCTGATCATCCTCCAGTCCATCATGTCCATCCTCTCCCGCTCCAGCCAGCCGATCTTCATGTATATCATTATCTACATGATGATCCCGTTCGGCAGCATCATGTTCGTGATCCTGATCAGTTCCATGACACCGGAAGGGTGATTCCGATGGGTTTCTTCAATCCGCTGAAAAGTGAGACCTCCGATAAAGACAGTGCAAAAGAGAAAGAGGCTGCCCGCGGGTCCGCCCCGGCCCCGGCCCCGGCCGCCCCGCCGGCCCCCCCCGCGACCAGGAAGTCCCTGCTCCAGGGGCCCTTCCGGCGGGAGAAACGGACGACGGTCGACCTGGGGCCCCGGGAGATCCGACAGTACGAGAGGGAGCAGGAGGAGATCGCGCAGAAACTTGAGCATCACCGGAAGCAGCGTTCCGGTATCGGGCGGGTGCTGAAGCACCCGCTGCAGATGATGACAGAGAACCCGCTCAATATTCTTATCGTTACCCTGCCGCTTGCCATCCTCATCTTCCTGGTCGGCACCGCCCTGGCCATACGGGACTATGGCATGAGCGTGATCTTTTCCACTACCCTGGTCGATGATATCGTCATCCTGGCCATCCTTGTCACCATCGTCCCGGTGGCTTTCATGGACTTCCGTGAGAACCAGCGGATCCGCAAGCTGGAGGAGGCCCTCCCCAACTTCTTCCGGGATCTTGCAGGCATGAACGACAGCGGGATGACGCTTCCCAATGCCATCCACCTGGTGTCCCAGGGCGAGTACAGCACCCTGACCCCCTTCATCAGGCGGCTCGACAACGAGATGTCCTGGAACACCACCTTCATTGAGGCCATCCAGCGTTTCCGTGCGCGGCTGGGGACACCCCTCTCCGACCGGAGCATCGACCTGATAGCAAAGGCGAGCAAGGCCGGGGGCGACGTGAGCGAAGTGCTGCGGGCGGCGTCCCGGGATACCTACGAGGTGCTGGCGCTCCGGACGGAGCGGCGCAACAACATGCTCATCTACGTCATCATCGTCCTCATCTCGTTCATGGTCTTCGTGTTCGTGATCTTCATCCTGGTGAGTACGTTCCTTACCACCATGGCATCTGCAGGGAGTGCGGCTTCAGCCGCGGGGGCAGGAGCCGCCTCGTTCATCGGGAATATCGATCTCTTCTTCTACACCCGGCTCTTCTCCCACGCGGCCATGATCCAGGGGATCTTCTCAGGCCTGGTAGCCGGCCAGATGGGTGAAGGAAGGGTTGTGGCCGGGCTGAAGTATTCGGCCATCATGCTGCTCATATCATGGATTATTTTCAGGTTCTTCATATCGTAGACCTTTTTTCATATGAAAATGCCTCGGCATCTCCATCATGTGTGCATGCGTCACGAATGGGAGCCATATGGTTTTTTAAGAGGGAATCGCGGCCTGGCTGTCAAGCAGGGGGGCAGGCGCGATGGCATGGGGGCCCCTGATAGATACGATCCACATTATGACGACTGCTGCGCTGCAATGAATGTGGTTTCCGCCACTATCGCCCGGGCAGCCGGCGGGAATGGGGAAATATATTCATGAATTTATAGAGAACAATGTTTGCAGGAATGCGGATTTCAGAGGCCGAAAAACCGCGGTATGGTCCCCTCCCGGCGCAAGCCCCGGAAGGCGTGATGCCTGAAGCATTTTCATCGTAAAGGAGGGCAGCAGGGGATCTCCCGGGACCGGGGCAAACCCGCATGGTTTTGTGTATGGAAGAGACCTCAATCCCTGAGCAGGCCCATCTCGGAGAGCCGCCGTGGGAGGTATTCTTTTGTCACGAAATCCAGCCCGCGGGCGGCGAAAGCCTGCTGCTCCGACTTGAGGTTTAAGGCGAGCTGGAGCTGGATCTGGTCCTTCCAGTAGTCGGAGGCGAATCGGGGGTCGCTCTGCTCGCTCTGGAGGGCGGCGATGTCTTTCTCCGTCAGGGTATCGGAGGGGAGGTTGTAGTCGCGGATGTCGCTGGGCTGCACCCCGATGAAACGAGCCCGGGGGGTCGCGAGGAGGTCAGAGATATGGGCGCTCTTGATGGCGCCATAGGCGACGCTGGCAAAGATGCGGTACGACCAGGGGTCTCCATCCGTGAAGACAAGGACGGGAAGGTCGAACTGCTCGCTGATGCGGTTGAGGATCCGTCGGGTGGAGCGCGCAGGCTGGCCCTTGAGGTGGACCAGGATGGCCTTGTAGTCCTGGTCAAAGCCATTCTCGATCAGGCGGGCGTACATGCCGCCGGTCTCGATAGCGATGACGAACCGGGCATCGTGGTCAAGTAGCTCGACCGTTTCCACGTTGCTCGGGATCTGGTACCCGGCCTCGCCCACGTCGTCCTGGCAGTGGAGTTCCCTGGTCCCCCTGCGGGTGAGCTCGCGGAGGCGAAGCGGCCCGAAGATGGTCGCCCCGTCCTCCTCAGGCCTCAGGTGGAAAGCTTCGCGCTGCATGTCGGTCAGGATCTCCAGGTCCTCGATGAGGAAATTGCTCTCGTCCTGGGCCGAGAACTTGGCCCGTTTCCAGCCCTCGGAGATGTAGTAGAGTTCCCTCAGGGTCGAGGACCGTTTCTCCTGGATCTGCTTCTTGAGGAACCAGATCACCCATGCCATCTTAAGGAGGTGCAGTGCGCTCTTGGCCGTATGGGCCGACCGGGTGCTCTCCCGGCCTCCATATTTCCATACCTCCGACTCATCGTCGTACCGGATATTCTGCTTGGTCCGGGTGGGGAGCGAGATGGAGGGGATAACGCCGCCTGCCATCTGCACGTACCAACGGCGGGCGATATCGGTCAGCCGTTCCCGCGACTGTTCATCAAGGGTCTTTTCAGTCATTGTTTTTTAGTCCACCACCACGACCTGCTCCCTCGGGACACCCCGCACCTCGATGCTCCCTCCCCCCGACCCGGAATAGCTCGCTGTCCAGGACGAACCCGGTTCCACGGCAATCTGCCATACCCTGGTGAATTCCCTGTCCACCTCGGTCGCGAACGCAGGGGCGGGGTCAGCATCAGCCGCAGGGTCGCCCGAGATGTCATAGAGGGTAACCGTTCCTGCCAGCCCGGTATAGTTGCGCAGCTCGAGCATGACTCTCCCCTCCCGTGCGACCTTCCTGGCCACCACCTTCCGCATGATCCGCCCCTCGATGGCCGAGACGTCCGGGGGAGGGAGCTCCACGATCTCTGCCACCTTGGACGCAATCTCCGGTATGATGGAGCAGACCGCCCGCGCCCGGTCTTCCTGGATGCGGTTGCGGTCCCGCCGGGAGAGGTAGGTCTTGAGGTCGCGGCCAAGGTCCTGGAGGGCCAGGGTGACCTCCCGCTCGATCTCCGGAATGCTGGCGATGGCGTCCTTGCTCTCGCTCGTGAAGGGGACGTTCGTTGAGGCGACATGCACCAGGATGAGCAGCGGCCCGGTCGGGAGTCCAGCCTGGGGAATGCCGTAGTTCTTCCAGTTGATGCCGGCCACGCAGCCGGTGATGGCGCAGGCCCCCTGCTGGTAGAGGAGGGGGACGCGGTTGGCAAAACGCAGGATCTGGGCATTGCCCTCGGCCGGCAGTTTTCCTCCGTACCCGATAGCCGCCTCCACCATGAAGGGGTGACCCGAGTAGACGGAGCTCATCCGGGTGCGGGCGCTGACGAAGTCCATCTGGAACTCCTTCTCCATGCCCCGGACGATAAGCTCCCCGCCTATGGGGGAAAGGCACTGCTGGGTGGGTGGTGCCGGGACCTTCACGTCCTGCATGGCTGAGAGCAGGCGCTTCTGCTCGGCTGGCGTCAGGGAGCCGGCTACGGCATCCTCCTTTAAGCCGGCCTTCCGGCACATCTCCCGTGCGGTCTTCCTCCCCACCCGGGAGAAGCCCCCGGCCAGGAAATCCACGAGCTTGTGCTCGCTCCCGGAGAGCATCCTCATCAGCTGGCCGATCTCTATGCCATACGGGTGGGGCTGGATTGCCGTGGGGCAGGCGATCGCCTCGTCGCTCACGCGCTCGAACGTGAAGGACTCCTCCTCGAGCTCCACCCGCAACCGCGCATGGGGATTGACCACCGAGGTATACTTGAGATATTCCAGGAGGCGTTTCCTGGCTGCCATCGTGCTCCTGAACTCTATCTGCACCCTGGTCCCGTGGGTCCGGTCCCATTCTGTCTTCCCGCTGGCAACGACCTCCGGTTCGTTCGTCTGGATATTGATCTGGATGGCAAACCGGAACGCGGGCTGGTCATGGCCGGTCCGGGAAATGACCACCGTCGGGGTGCCGGTGGTCAGCTGGGCATAGAGGACTGCGGCGCTGATGCCAATCCCCTGCTGGCCCCTGCTCTGCCGGATCTGGTGGAAGCGTGAGCCATAGAGCAGTTTCCCGTACACGAAAGGTATCTGCCCGGGGACGATCCCCGGCCCGTTGTCCTCGACGATAATGCGGAAAACATCGTTTTCAACCCGCTTGACGGCGATGAAGATGTCGGGGAGGACTGAGGCCTCCTCGCAGGCGTCCAGGGCGTTATCCACGGCCTCCTTGATGGTGGTGATGATGCCGCGGGTCGGTGAATCGAACCCCAGGAGGTGCTTGTTTTTCTCGAAAAATTCTGCTACGCTTATGCTGCGCTGCTGCCGGGCCAGGTCCTCAGCGAGGGTCACCGCTCCTCACCCCGTCCACTGCCCCGGCAAGCGGGACCTGGACCTGCACCCCGGTGGCCAGGTTCTTGATGGTGACCTGCCGGGTTTCCGCCTCCCGTCTCCCGAGGATAATGGCGTAATTTGCGCCCTTTGCCGCCTGAGAGAGCTGGGAACTGATAGACCTGCCTGTCAGGTCGAGCTCTGTCCTGATCCCTGCATTCCTGAACTCCCGCGCTACTTCCAGGGCATAGGCCCTCCCCTCCGGGGAATAGACAACCGCAACCACCCGCTCGGCAGCGGGCTCACGGTCTCCGCGGGCGACCATGACCCGGTCGAAACCGATGGCAAATCCGCATGAAGGAGTATCCTCCCCTCCAAAGAGGTGCGCCAGGCGGTACGTGCCGCCGCCCATCACCTGGTTCTCGGCGCCGAGGTTCTCTGCAAAGGCCTCGAAGACGGTGCCGGTATAATAATCCAGGCCCCGGGCAATGCCGGCATCGAGGGTGTAATTCACCCCTGCGTCATCGAGGATCGCAAAGGTCTCGCGGACCCGCTCCTCCTCGGGCATCCCTCCGGCGATGGAGAAAGCCTGCTCCAGGTCCCTGCACTGCACCAGGTCTGCAAGCGGGCCCGCCAGGTCGGCATTGCCGGTCGAGCACAGGAAATCCTCCAGGCCCTGCCAGTTTTTCTTATCCAGGAACATCCGGACCGGGCGCTGGTCTTCAGGCGGCAGGCCGGAAAGCAGCGACCGCATGAAGCCCAGGTGCCCCACGTGGAGCGAGAACCGGATCCCGGCCCGGCGGAGGACATCATCTCCGACCATGATCACCTCGGCGTCCGCAAGTGCGGAGTCAACCCCGATCAGCTCGATACCGAACTGCCAGAACTGGCGGTACCGGCCCTTCTGTGGGCGCTCGTAGCGGAAACAGTCGGCAAAATAAAACCAGCGCAGGGGTTTCCGGAGCACGCGCCCCTCGTTTACGTACAACCGAAGGACCGGCGCAGTCAGCTCGGGGCGCAGGGCCATGTTCCGCCCTCCCTTGTCCTCGAAGACGTACATCTCGCCGATGATCCCCTCCCCCGAACGTATGGTGAAGAGCTCAAGCTCCTCGAACTCCGGGGTGCACACCTCCCGGTATCCCCAACGGCGGGCAGTATCCCGCATGGCCGCTTCCACGGCCCGCCGCTGTTCCATCTCTCCGGGGAGAAAATCCCTAGTCCCTCTTGGCCTCTGTAGCATGATGCACTCGGATATTTTCACGAAACTTCCTTATTTCTGGCGCACCGGCGACCTGGGCGCCCTGCCTGCCAGCCGCTCCCAGGTTCCCTGCCCGGTCCAGACCTTCTCTCTCCTGCTCCTTCCCTGCAGGTAGAGCGCCCCGAGGATGATTCCCAGGCCCAGGAGTTCGGTCGGGAACCGCTCTGAAGAGCCCCAGGTGAAGGCCAGCCCGAGCAGGGCCAGGGCGCTATAGAGTACCCCCCGGTAGGCTGCATCCCGGTATCCGGGCATTCCGGTGCGCATGAAGATCCTCGCATCGCGGAACCAGAGGAAAAAAACCACCGCAGTGCCGAATCCGGCGACATAGACCAGGTAACTCATACGGTTGCAGCTATTATTAGATAGAGTTCCATATCTTTATTATCCCATGCAAACGGACCAGCGGCTCCGGGAAGTCCTTGCAGCGTGCAGGCAGGGCACCATCACCCTTGAAGAGGCGGCGCAGCGGATTGAGGGGCTCCGCATCGAGGCCATCGGGGAGATGGCCCGCTTCGACGCGGACCGCACGGCCCGATGCGGCATACCCGAGGTTGTACTGGGCGAGGGCAAATCTCCGGACCAGGTAGCACGGATAGCCAGGGGGTGCCTCGATGCCTGCGGGAGATGCATCATCTCCCGCCTCTCCCCCGGGCAGTTTGAGGCAATTGCCCCGCTCGGGGAAGAACCAGGCACCTCCCTTGCTGTTCACCGCGAGGCCCGGATGGCAGTGCTGTCCCGGGGAGCTCCGCCATTGCAGGGCGGCGGGGTGGTAGCAGTCATCACTGCCGGGACATCCGATATCGGGGTGGCAGAAGAGGCCAGGATTATTGCCGGGGAAATGGGCTGCCAGGTCCGGACAGCGTACGATGTCGGTGCTGCAGGGATCCACAGGCTCTTTCCCGCCCTGAAGGAATGCCTCGACGCGCATGTCTTTGTCGTAGCCGCGGGAAGGGAGGGAACCCTCCCGGCGGTGGTTGCAGGCCTGGTAGACCGCCCGGTAATCGGGGTGCCGGTGAGCACGGGGTATGGATACATGGGCGGAGGAAGAGCGGCCCTGGCCAGCATGCTCCAGTCCTGCTCGGTGCTCGCCGTTGTCAACATCGATGCCGGGTTCACCGCGGGGGCCTTCGCGGCGCGAATCGCCAACATGGTGGCAGAAAAATGAGCAGAGCGTTTTATATAGGGCGTTTCCAGCCCTACCACAACGGGCACCAGTACGTGCTCCGGAATATTGCCAGGACTGCAGATGATATCGTTATCGGCGTTGGGAGCGCCCAGCTCTCCCACGAACCGGCCAACCCCTTCACCGCCGGCGAACGGGTGCTGATGATCACCGGGGCATTGAAAGACCTGGGCTGCCCGTTCTACATCATCCCTATTGAGGACATCAAGCGGAACGCGCTCTGGGTAGCCCATGTAAGGTCCATGTCACCGCCATTTGACCTGATATACTCGAGCAATCCCCTGGTGGTGCGGCTTTTTGCCGAGGAAGGCCTCAAGGTCGAGTCTCCGGCCATGTATGAGCGTGAATCGCACAGCGGCACGGAGATCCGGAGGAGGATACTGAAGGGCGAGCCCTGGGAGCACCTGGTGCCCCCGGCAGTGGCCCGGGTCATCCACGAGATAGACGGGGTGCAGCGCATCCGCCAGGTGGCCAGGGATGACGGGGATGCCCAGGAACCCCTCTGATGGCAATGTTCCGCTGGATGAAGGGGATCCTGGGCGGCGGGAGAGAGTCTCACCCCCGGGAGATCACGTTCCCGGAGGTCCCGTCTGTCCTGGACTCCCGGGAAGTCGGGGCACGGAAAGAGTTGAATGAGCAATTCGCCTCTTCCCGCGAGCGGATCCAGGCCATTGCAGAGCGGATCCTTGAACAGGTGAAAGAGATGGCCGCTACAGAACGGGAGGCGGACTCCCACCCCAAACTGGAGAAGATCACCAGCAGCTCTCTCCCCCAGTTCGAGAAGGCCATCACCACGGCCCTTGCGCGTCCGTTGCCTGATGATGCCGAGGCATTCTACCAGGCCGGCACCGAGGCGCTCAAGGGGTTGGTCAAAGGCCTGGCCGGGCCGGGCCGGTACCTCCGGACTACTTTTCCCGAGGAGATGAAAGCCATCCGGATCCTGGTTGATAAACTTGGCAGGGAGATGAACCACCTCACCCCGCCCATGGCAGAGTGGCGGAAGGGGAAGGAGCAGGTCGAAGAGATCAGGAAACTGCATCACCGGGTCCAGGGGCTGGCCGGTGTCGTGCACGCCGCCCGCGAAGAGATACCGGGATTGCGGTCCTCGCTCGAGGCGGCGAGGCGGTCCTTTTCTGATACAGGGCGCCAGCTGGAGGAGGCGGGGGGATCGGCCGAAGAAAGGGATTCGTATGACAAACTGGTGCGGGAGCGGGATCGCCGGCGGGAAGAGTACATCGAGCAGGAGCGGGAGGCGCGGGTGGTTGCCTCGACCCTGGCGCACCTCTTCCGCAAAGCGGGAAAACTCACCTACCGGGGGGATTCTCCGGGGCTCTCACGCCAGCTGCACAGGGCGGCCGACCTCTTCTCCGGCGAGGAGCTCCCTGCCGCGGCAGCAGTATCAGAGCACCTCGCTTCGGCAGTCCCGGTTGTCGCAAGCATGGTCGCCTCAGGCGAGATCCCCCTGAAGAACCAGGAGGAGAAGCGCCTCTTTGCCGACCCGGCAGGCATCGCCGGCACGGTCATCACCCAGCTCACGCGGAGGGAGACCCTTCTTCTCGCTCTCCGGGAGACCGGGGATCACCTGGCGCGCCACCCCCTGAACGTGCGCCGTGCGGCGCTGGAGCAGGAACAGTCCAGGCTTGCCGGACTCATCAGGGAGAAGGAGGAACGGGAGAGGGATCTCGAGTCCCGGGCCAGGGATGCCGAGGCGGAGCTTCCCGCACTCCGGGAAGCCCTGGAGGAAAAGCTGGGCTCGCTCCTTGGAACGGAGGTCAAGGTTTCCGGCACCGGCATGGCAGGCTATACAGAGCCCGTAGAGGAAAATTCCCATTGAATCTGGATTTTTATCGCACCTGCCCCTTCTTTGCAACCCTGATCCCGGCACCGGCAAGGGCCGCGAAGCAGAGGGCCTCACCGGCCAGGGGTGCCCTTGTTGCCGGGGGATTGGATGATGCCGGCTGGGTTTCCGGAACTGCCGGGCTGGCAGGTGGCCCAGCCGGGGCAGTGACTCCGGGCGTATTGATCACCGGGACCGTGGCAGGGGCTTTCAGCCCTGTCGTGGAGAGGACCTGTTCCCTGCCGGCTCCGCTCCCCGAACCTCCAGAGGACGCCTGTCCGCCTGAGGCCGGCTGCGTGGGCACCACGGCGGTCGCGGCGTCCGATGAGGGTCCGGAACCATTGTCCGGGGAAACTGCGCTCCAGGACCCGCCACGTGCGTCATCAATGCGCACCGCTCCCGTTTCAAGGGTTACCTGCCCGTCTTTCACCAGCTTTACCGAGAGTGTGGCAAGGAGCAGGCCTTCGGCTCCCGGCTGGAGGGTGCCCCCCGTGTTCACGGCCTTGAGGGAAGCCGATTCCGCCGGGAGCGCGGACTGGTCATGGAGGCCGGCCCAGTCCGGGAAAGCAGCCGCGGTTATGACGGCGGTCCCCGGGTCCCTGACCTGAACGGTGAGCTTGTAGCCTGCAATCCCCGAAGGAGGCTGCTCCAGGAATATGCTGACCGTGACCGTATCTCCTGCTTTTCCGGAGACTGGCCCCACCAGGCTGAGATCTGCGGCAGCAGCCGTAGAGGTGAGGACTGCCGCGGCCAGGACCAGGAATAGGAGGCGATAAAGCGGTTTCATGGAAAGACGACTCCTTGTGCAGTATCACGGGTACTTTCTCAAACGGGGGTAAAAATTGTTTGCGGTTTCCTTCAGGGTCTCGATTGCATGAAAACCCTCCAGGATGCCATATCATGGGGGGTGGCCCTGGAGGCCAGGAGCAGACCTGGCAGGGTGTCCCTGAAGAGATGCCTAGATATACCTCACGGGAAAACCAGTTTCCATACGAGGTTTCGCGCCAGTTATGACGGACGATGACTACCGGCTGCTCCCTGTCAGGAAGGGAAGGGTACCGTGTCTCCCCGGGAAAGAGGAGACCGTGGAGCACTGCCGGTTCTGCGTGCATGCCAGGTACTTCGAGGAGGGGGGGAGGTTCGTCAAGTCGCCAGGCCTGGCCTACTGCCTCAGGCACCGCACCACGGAAAAGGTCGACGTATCAAAGGTGACCGCGGTGAAGTGCGCCGATCGCCAGGGGGAGGGATACCGGAGCATGATGAATATTATCGGTTGATGGAGGCTCCCGCGACCGGGGAGGCGGGATCAGGGGTGTTTCCAGAACTCCCACCATCTCCTGCTCTGGTACGGGACCGCCCGTGTCTCGCTCTTCCAGTCGGCTTCGAGGGTATGGTGCATCAACCGGACCTCTCCAGCAAGGCTGTCCAGGTTTTCCGAGACCTTCGCCATCTCCTGTCTCAATACCTGGTACTCTTCGAACGCACGCTGCTGTCCGGGTGTGAACGGGCTCCCGCCGGTCAACTGGGCGTACCCTGTTTCGATGCACTCCAGGATAGCCCGGTTGCGATCGAGACCATGTTCCTTGGCGAACTTGTCGACGAGATCCATGGTCCCGGGATCGATTGTGATAGATACTCGCATGGGCATGTGGCAGGCCTCGTTCTCGTATGGAGACTAACTCAAGGGAACAATTGGGTATCGCTCCATCTAAATATATCCATCTTCGATGGTTTTCCCGTCCAGGGTCCTCCCGTTCACCGGGGCCCGTCACCGGCAAAGCAGGGGAGGAGCAGGTCCATGCGGATATGCCGTTCAAAGGCTGCTGCAAGCTGGTCATACGGGTCGGTCTCTTCCCGGCAGCCGGGCCATGCCTGGCCCTTCCTGGCGTACAGGAAGGAGAGGAGCGCATCGACCGCACCGGGGTTCTCGAAGAGCCCGTGGAGGTACGTCCCGATGACCAGTCCGTCGGGCGATACTGCCCCCTCCCCCTCGAATGCTTCTCCCGTCTCCCCCCTTTCTGTCTTCCCCATGTGGATCTCGTAGCCCTGAACGGTGCCCATCCGGGAGAGGATGGGCGCCACGGGACGGGCAGTCCGCTCCAGCCGGACGGTCTCCTTCTCATACCGCTCGAACCGGGTGCTCACGTCCAGGAGGCCGAGCCCCTGGTAACTCCCCCGGCGCTCCTCGACACCCGAATCGACCAGTTCCCTGCCGAGCATCTGGTAACCCCCGCAGATCCCGATTATGGGGACCCCCCGTTCACGGGCCCTGCCCAGCTCCACGCCCCACCCGCATTCCCGGATGAGGGCAAGGTCAGCAATGGTATTCTTGGTCCCGGGGATTATGATGCAGTCATACGGATCCAGCGGGGTGCCCGGAACAACGTAGTCAACGCAGGCCCGTGCCTCAAGCCGTTCGAAATCGGTGAAATTGGAGATATGGCGCAGCCGCAGGATGGCGATCTTCACCGGGTGGCTCCCAGGCCGCTTGTCCCCGATGGAGAGGGAGTCCTCGCTCGGGAGCGGGAGGTCGAGGAAGGGGAGCACCCCGAGCACCGGGACCCCGGAGATCTCTTCCAGGATCTGCACTCCCCCGGAAAATATGGACTCGTCCCCCCGGAACTTGTTGACGATGACCCCCCTGACCAAGGGACGGATATCCGGGGGCAGGAGCCGGATGGTCCCGTATACCTGGGCAAAGACACCGCCCCGCTCGATGTCAGCCACCAGGACGATGGGGTACCGGAGTTCCCTGGCCAGGAGGATATTGGCGATATCGCGGGTGTAAAGGTTCATCTCGGCCGCCCCGCCTGCCCCTTCGACCACCAGGTGCCCGAACCGTTTTTGAAGGGTCTCAGCCGCCTGGAGTGCCCGGGTGAGGAGATACTCCGTCTCCCGGTAATACTCCAGGGCGGGAACATCCTTGTACGGGCGCCCCAGCAGCACCACCTGCGAAACCGAATCCCCCCTGGGCTTGAGCAGGATAGGGTTCATCTCGGCCATGGGCTCGACCCGGGCTGCAGCCGCCTGCATAGCCTGGGCGATCCCGATCTCGGCCCCGTCCCTCGTGACGTAGGAGTTCAGGCTCATGTTCTGGGACTTGAAAGGGGCCAGCCGGATCCCCCGGTTGGCCAGGGCCCGGCAGAGCGCCGCCACCACGGTGCTCTTTCCCACGTGGGAAGCGGTCCCCAGGACCATCAGGGACATCACAGATTAGTGGATGTGATATTTTAAATAAGGGGAGGGTATCTGTGACTCCTTAAGTATGCAGATCTCTGACGCTGCCAGGGCACTCCTGTCCAGCCGCTACCTCCTTCCTGGCGAGACCCCGGAAGATATGTTCCGCCGGGTGGCAGACGACGTGGGGACCGACAGGAAAAACCGGATCGTGGCCCTGATGCGCGACCTGATCTTCCTCCCCAACTCACCGACCCTGATGAACGCCGGGACGGCAGGAGGGCAGCTCTCTGCCTGTTTCGTACTGCCGGTGGAAGACTCCATCGACAAAATATTCGCCACCCTCGGGCACATGGCCCTCATCCACAAGAGCGGCGGAGGGACAGGGTTTGCCTTTTCACACATACGCCCCAGGGGTGACATCGTAGCGGGGTCCCCCGGGGTAGCCAGCGGCCCGCTCTCGTTTATCCAGGTCTTCGACGAGGCTACCAATGCGCTCAAGCAGGGCGGGAAACGACGCGGGGCGAACATGGGGGTCCTTGCGAGTTCCCATCCCGACATCATGTCATTCATCCATGCCAAGGAGGAGGGCGGGCTCCGCAATTTCAACCTCTCGGTGGGATTCGGCACCGGGTTCTTCGGGCACCTGGAGCGGGGGAAGCCCTATGACCTGGTCAACCCGAGGGACGGCAGTGTCTGGAAGGCCGTCGACCCGGGGTCGATCTGGGAAGCCACCGTCAGCGCAGCCTGGAAGAGCGGAGACCCCGGCGTGCTCTTTTTTGACCGCATCAACGACGCGAACACCGTTCCCGGCCTGGGACTGATGGAGGCCACCAATCCATGCGGTGAACAGCCCCTCTTCCCCTACGAGAGCTGCAACCTGGGGAGCATCAACATCAGCCGCTGCATCAGGGGCAATGACTTCGATTATGACCTGTTGCGCGAGGTTGTCTGGCTGTGCGTGGAGTTCCTCGATTCCATCATCGACGTGAACCGGTTTCCCGTTCCCGAGATCACCACGAATACCCTGCGCACCAGGAAGATCGGCCTCGGGGTGATGGGCCTTGCCGATGCATTCATTCTCATGGGAATCCCCTACCAGTCGGAGGAGTCCCTGGTGTTGGCCGGGAACATAATGAAATTCATCCAGGAGGAAGGGCACGCCGCCTCGAGGGAGCTGGCAGAGCGGAAGGGATCGTTCCCGGCCATTGACCAGAGTGTATATCGCGGACCCATGCGCAATGCCACCGTCACCACTATTGCACCCACCGGGTCGCTCCATATCATTGCCGGGGCCAGCAGCGGGATAGAGCCCATCTTTTCCTATGCCTTCCACCGGCTGATAAACGGGCAGCGGATGAGCTTTTTCCACCCCCTTCTCAAGGCATATCTCGAGAAGAGGCCGGGGGGCAATGCCCTCATAGACCGGGTGCGCGAGACCGGGAGCGTGCAGGACCTTCCGATTCCGGACGCGGACCGGGAATTGTTCCGCAACGCCGCCGAGATGGAACCCTCGTTCCACGTGCGGATGCAGGCTGCATTCCAGGCCCACGTTGACAATGCCGTCTCAAAAACCGTGAACCTCCCGGAAAGTGCGACTCCCGAAGACATTTCGCAGGTCTATTCCCTGGCCCGCTCCCTTGGGTGCAAGGGGATCACGGTTTATCGGTACAATAGCAAGGCCGAGCAGGTCCTCTCGCGTGGGTGCGATACCTGCCGGGCGGATGTCCTGGAACTATGAGGTGCTGGCTTGCGGGGAAGGAACGGGATTTGCGTTCCATAACGTCGCAGAAGCGCATTTTCTGGATGTAAAGAAATATATAAAGAGAACTTGAATTTACTTGTAATGAATGGAGGTATTTGTCCAACCTGTGGACTGCCCAAAGAACTGTGCATCTGTGAAGAAGTCGCCAAGGAACAGCAGAGGATTACGGTCAAGGTGGATAAACGCCGTTACGGCAAGGAAGTCACCGTGATCGAGGGTCTCAACCCCAATGACATCGATCTTGAAGACCTCTCCAAGTTCATGAAAGGGAAACTAGCCTGCGGGGGGACCGTGAAAGGAAATTCCATAGAACTGCAGGGGAACCACAAGGAGAGGGTCAAGGAGCTGCTCATTAACAAGGGTTACAGCGTGGATAACATCAATTGACACATTGGTCTTATTTTTTTCGTTTCCTGCCCTTTTTTGGCTTTATCATCGAGAGGAGGTCTACCAGGTAGCTGCCCTCCCCGCTCCCCAGCCCGACCACCCGCTCGTCCGACTGAGCCAGCTTCTCGATGTTGAGCTCATAGGAACCCGGGGAGAGGATACGGATGCTCTCCAGCGGATCGAGGCGGGGCGTTGGGGGAGGAGGGCTCTCCTCTTTCGGGTGCTCCGGCTGTGGGGGCGGCGCTGCTTTACCGGGCCCGGACTTCCGGGCTGTATCCGCCCGGCCGGGGGAAGGGACAAAATAGAACTTCCTGCCTCCGCATTCTCCGCAGCCTTCAAGCAGGGCGGTCCGTTCCTGGTATTCTTTTCCGCACCTTGCACACCGGTGGGGCATACTCGGTTCACCGGGTTGACACCCATGCACTCAGGAAGTCCTTCTCCTTCCTGATCATGCGCAGCTGGTTGGCAGGACCGATGACCGTGAGACGGGACTCAAAGGAGGTCCGGCCCAGGAGCTTCCTGAGAAAGCCGGGGCTCTCTTCCTGCGATGGGTAGCTCTCGATCTCGATCCCGTTGAAGCCGTCAGGGAGGATTTCGTGCATGGTCATCTCGATGAGTGCGCTCTGTTCATCAGGCGAGAGCCCTTTTTCCAGGATCACGATATTGCCCTCGCGCACCTGGTCCAGGATAAGGTGAATCTTCTCCATGGAAGTGAGCCCATGCATCTTTTCCGCCGAGATGAGGTCGATCTGTATGCCTTGCATCGTGCACCCCTACCCGAAGCTCTCCAGCATCTTCTCATAGAGGTCTTCCACGTTCCTGCCCTCAAGGCAGGAAACAGGGATCACAGGGTGCTGGGGAAATGCGGCCCGGATCCGCTGCGGAGCGGCATCCGGGAGGTCGATCTTGTTGGCCACGATCAGCACCGGGAGCTTGCGGCTCTCGATGATGCCGATCATCATGATATTGACCTGCAGGAAGGGGTCCTCGGTGGCGTCGAGCATGTATATGACCCCATCGATGTCTTCCCGCAGCCAGTGCATTGCCTCGGCCACCCCCTCGGTCGCTTCCCTGGCCCGGATGACCGCATCCTCCCTGGTGACACCGTATTCAAGGAAGTCCTTGTAATCGATTTTGGTGGTGACGCCCGGGGTATCCACGATATCGATGGTAATATTGCTGCCATTGGAGCCGGTGATGGTGATATCGGTCTTCCGGGAGGCCCTCCTGGTCTCGTGGGGGATCTCGCTGACCGGCCCGACCGACTCCCCCGTCCAGTCCCGGGCGATGCGGTTGGCCAGGGTGGTCTTTCCTGCATTGGGGGGGCCGTAAATTCCGATGCGGGCCCTTTTTTTACGAAAGAAAGCCTTTAAAAACTTTGATATGCGATTTCGTGTCTGGACCAGGATATCCATGCTTCACCTCGTCATGGGCAGTCGAGCTGCCGGGAGACGCATGCCTTCGCATCCCGGTGCCGTGCCTGACTCCGGGTCTCCTATATATCCTATTGGATACGGTCTTTATTAGGTTTATTATCGCCGATTTCCGGCATTTTGGGGAAGAAAGATATTATATACACCAATTCTTTTATATTGAGTGCTTCTGTAATGCTAAACTGGGACCACTCCCTGTTACACAGGACAGGCTCCAAGGAGGTGCATGGTTGAGAAAGTCATCCGATTCCATCCGCTTTGAAACCCGTGTGCCACTCCGGGAGGTTATGCGGCGCAACCCCACCACGATTACGTACGAAGGGACCGTTGCCCGTGCGGCCATGCTTATGTGCCGCGATGAGGTAGGGAGCTGCATCGTGCTGGGCCGCGACAACCTTCCCGTCGGCATTGTTACCGAGGAGGACATCAATTGCAAAGTGGTTGCAAAGGACCTCAAGCCGGGAACCGTCGTCGTGCACGATATCATGAGCACGCCCCTGATTACCATCTCTGCAAATGAGACCGTGGGGGATGCCGCGCACCTGATGATCAGGCACCGGGTCAGGAGGCTTCCTGTTGTGGACGAGGAGAACAAGGTGATCGGCATCGTGACAGTCCGGGATATCCTGACCGTGTCCACGGAGATCAACGAGCTGATGACTGACCTCGTGGAGATTAACCGCCAGGAGGAGATTGTGGTGGGCCTCTGCAGCCGGTGCGGACAGATGTCTGATGACCTGAGGCGGATTGATACCACCCTGCTCTGCCCGGGGTGCCGCGAGGAGGAACTGCTCCAATGAAGGTGGCCCAGGACTTTGCGGTCGAGGTCCCGCTGCTGCGATATGATGAAAAAGCAACCAGGGCGCGGCAAATACTGCGCGATGACATTTACCGCGAGCTCTATGTCCACGACGGCAGGCGAAGGCTCCTGGGTTACGTGGACATCACCGATGTGCTCAACGTTACTGCGACCAAATCGGACGTGACCATCGAGGGATTTATCAAGACTGTCACCCCGGTGAGGGGTGCTGACCCGATGGACGCGGTGGTTCTGGGAATCCGGAAGAATGCGACCGATAGCATCCCGGTCCTGGACGAATGCGAGCACCTCATCGGGGGAATCCTGTTATCGGAGATCTTCCCGGTTATCATCACCAGGCACCGGCTCCAGGGGCAGGTAAGGGACGTGATGTCCCGCAGTGTCGTAACCCTTTCCCACGGGGACCCCATCCAGAAAGTGCATACCTATATCGTGGACTCAGGGTTTACGGCATTTCCCGTGATGAAAAAGAAGAAACTGGTCGGTATCGTGTCCCGGAGGGACCTTCTCAGGGACGGGAGGTGGAGGACAGGTGTGGATGGAGTTCCCGGGACTCCCGTGGAGGGGATCATGACAACACCCGTGTTCACGGTGTCGCCCGGCGATCCGCTTCATCTGGCTGCAGAGATGATGGTCAGGCATGATGTCAGCCGTCTGCCGGTCGTGGAGGAGGGGCTCATGGTGGGGATAATAGACCGGCACGATGTGTTGAAGGCTTTACGGTAAGCGGGGGCAATCCCGTGGCAACTACGGGCCAAGGGGTATCGAAGGTGAGAATGCGATATTTTCGTCACAATATCGGGGGTACATACCATGATCAACAATGACCGGAACTACAAACAGGGTGATAAGCTCCTGAAGATGCCAGGCAAGCTGGACCGGGGGCCAATCGAGTTCAAATCCCGGATCGTCGAGAAGGAGGGGGAGGTCATGGCCATTGCCACCAGGGACGTGGTCTCGGTGGCCCAGACCATGAGCATCCTCGGCGCCGTCGAGACCATGACCCGGTGCGGGTTCCGGAGGCTCCCGGTGGTGGATGCAGGGAGCAGGAAGCTGCGCGGGATCGTGACATCCGGGGACGTGATAAACTTTCTCGGCGGCGGGGACAAGTTCAACCTCGTCCAGGTCAAGCATGGCGGGAACCTCCTGGCTGCGGTCAACGAGAGCATCAGGACTATCATGACCCAGCAGATGGTCACTCTTCCCGATTCGGCATCCATTGCTGATGCCATCGGTGTCATCACCGGGAAGATGACAGGAGGTCTCCCCATTGTCGATGGAGACATGGTGCTCCAGGGTATCGTGACCGAGCGGGACGTGATGACGGTCCTTGCAAATGAAAAGGCTTCATGCACGGTGGAGGATATCATGAGCCGCAGCCTGCGGGTCACCGAGCCTGACTGCCCCATCGGGAGGGTTACCAGGGACATGACCCGCCACCGGTTCCGCAGGCTTCCCGTGGTGAGCAATGACGTGCTCTTCGGGATAATAACCACAACGGACATCATGAAATACCTGGGCAGCAAGAAGGTCTTCGACCAGATGGTCACGGGAGACGTGGCAGAGGTCATGAGGCTGCCAGTTCGGAACCTGGTATCCGGCCGGCTTTTTACCATAACCCCTGAAAAGAGCGCAAATCATGCTGCACGGGATATGATAGAGAAGAATGTCGGGGCTCTCCCCGTGATCGAGGATGCACGCCTCATCGGCCTGGTGACCGAGTTCGACCTGGTAAAAGCCCTTTCCCGGGAGTGAAGAACCATGCAGGCTTCCGATCTGATGAGTTCCCCGGTATACGTTGTTTCGCCAGGGGAACCGGTGGCGCGGGCCAGGAACCTGATGCTCAAGCATCACATATCCCGGCTCCCGGTGATAGAGGCCGGCTGCCTTGTCGGGATCATCACAAAGAAAGATATCGGCTATCGCCTGCGGCAGAGCGAACCGATTTGGAGGCGGAGGCCCATAGACCATATCCCCGTGAGCATCCTGATGACACGGGATCCCCTCACCGTGACCACCGAGACCGGGACACCGGAGATTGCCTCGCTCATGATTACCTGGGACGTGAGCGGTCTCCCGGTGGTGGAGGGAGAGAAGCGCGTGGTTGCCGGGATCATGACCAAGACCGACCTTATGAAGTCCGTGCTGATCAAGTCCCTCCCACGGACCGTAGAGGAGGTGATGGAGGACGCCATAACCGTGAGCAGGTACCACTCCCTGGCCCATGTCATTGACCTCATGAAGGAAAGGAATGATAAGGTCATCGTGATTAATAATGATGGCACGCTGGCCGGCATCATCACCGAGAGCAACCTGGCATTCTATCCGTACCGGGACGAAAAGCGTGATCTTCCCGTCAAGGACGTAACCATCCTCCGCAAGGATGAGTCCGCAGGGAGGAAACGGTTCCGGTACGTCTTCCTGGCGGCGGCGGTGGCAGAGGACCTTATGACACGTCCGGTCATTACCATCGCCCCCGAAGCCCTGTTGTCCGAGGCGGTGCAGATGATGCGCGAGCACCACATCAACAGCCTGGTGGTGCAGAAAGGCAACGAGATCCGGGGAATACTTAAGAGAGATGATATAATCAGAGAAGTGGCAGAATGAGCGAAGACCTGCTTATCAAGGATATCATGGCCCGGCCGGTCACCATCTCGAAGTCCGCGCCGGTTACCGATGCCCTCGACAGGATGCTGAACGAAGGGATCGACCCCCTCATCGTGGTAAACCATAATGCGGTCGTGGGAACCGTCTCGCGCCAGAGCGTGGCCGAGAGCCTGGGGACCAGGCGGAATTCAGCCATCTCGCCGACCTCCATCCGCGTTGCCAATACGGTGGAGGAGGACTTTACCACGGTGTACCCTGACCAGGACCTTGACGTGCTCATCCCCCTCCTCCAGGCCTACAAACTGGTCGTTGTGTATGACGAGGAGCACCGGCTCATCGGGCAGGTGACGGCCGGGGACCTTCTCAGGACTCTCCGCCCGAACGGCCCGATCCTGGACATAGTGGAGCCGGCGTGCACCATCGACGTGGAGGAGCGGGTTGTGCACCTGCGCAGGCGGATGATCGACGACGGTATAGAGCGCTTCGTGGCAACCGAGAACAACCATGCCGTGGGAATTGTCACCGGGACCGACGTGGCAGTTGCGATGCGCCGGTTCCGGGAGATGGTGGAGGACCGCCACCAGGACCACCGCATCCGCAACCTGCTGGTCAAGGACATCATGAGCACACCCGTCATCACCGTGGATGCTGGAGCGAGCGTGGACGAGGTGGTGGAGATGATGCTCTCCCGGAACATCAGCTCGGTCCCTGTCACCTGCAATGACAAGCTGGCCGGGATCATTACCCGGACCTCGCTTATCAAGGCACTCTGAACCGGCACATTCCTTTTTCCGTGATGGCCCGGAGCATTTGCATAGTTCTTATCAGTTCGCTGTCCAACATACAAGACCAATGGAAGGAAAAAAGATAAAGACCGGGACAGGCCGGGGCGACGTGAATAACATCCTCGGGGCCCCGGAATGGGTGGAGAAGGATCCCGGGATGCGGAGCACCAGTCCCGTCTCCCCCTCGGGCAGTGTGGCTGAGCTGCTGCGAGGCATGGCGCAGACCGGGTTCCAGGGGAGGAAGCTCGGGGAATCGGTTGAAGTCTGGAGGAGGATGCTTGCCGACCCGCAGTGCGTCATCTTCTTCGGGCTCTCGGGAGCCATGATCCCGGCGGGGATGCAGAGGGTCCTGGTGGAGATGGTGAAGCGCCACTACGTGGACGTGGTGGTCTCAACGGGCGCTAACATCTTTCATGATGTCTGCGAGCACCTCGGGATGTCACATTATATGGGGCACCACCACGTGGACGATGCCGCCCTTTACGAAAAGGGGATCGACCGGATATACGATGTTTTTGCCTACGAGGAGGATTTTCGCCGGGTTGATCGGGGAATTGCCAATTTTGCAGCGGAGATTGCCCCGTTCCGGGGGTCGTCCCGCGAATTCCTTCAGAGGTTCGGGGAGTGGCTGATCCGTGAAGCCCCTCAGCGGGAGTCGGTCCTCACCGCCTGCATCCGCGAAGGTGTCCCCGTCTTTGTCCCCGCCCTGTGTGATTCGTCCATCGGGATCGGTGCACTCATTGCCCGGCGGAGAGGCGTCTCCATCGATATTGACCAGATCGCCGATGCCGATGAGATCACCGCCCTGGTCGAGGAGGCCCGGAAGACGGGCGTTATCTATGTCGGCGGAGGCGTGCCCAAGAATTTCATCCAGCAGACCCAGGTGATTGGCTCCATTCACGAAAAAGACCTGGGCGGCCATGATTATGCCATCCAGTATACCGCCGATTCGCCTCATTTTGGCGGCCTCTCGGGGTGCACTTTTGAAGAAGCCATCAGCTGGGGCAAGGAGTCAAGCCTCACCATGCAGGTGCAGGTCCACGTGGATGCCACGATTGCCTTGCCGCTGGTTGTATCTGCGCTCATATCCGGCGGGGCCGGGCGGGTGGAGAGGAGGGGTGCCAGGAAACGACATGCAGTCCGGCAGGGGATAGATTAACAGGCAGGGGCTCCCGGTGCCGCCCGGAGCCGGCATGCCCGAAAAGGTTATCATCAGAACATTCCAATTAATAAAAACCATTCATGGAGTGGCGTCTGTCGAAAGGATGCTGCGAGTATCGAAAGATGCGAGATTCATTGTTGAGGTAGCCAAGCCAGGTATGGCGCAGGTTTGCTAAACCTGTGTCCCCTTGGGACTCGAGGGTTCAAATCCCTCCCTCAGCGCTCCTGAATTCTCAGATCACACCGAGGGATTGGATGGCACAAGAAGAAGAGATCAAATATTTCGTGCGTGTCAGCAACACCGACCTTGACGGAACAAAACCGGTCCTCACCGCATTGACCGGCATCAAGGGAGTGGGCAGGCACAGCGCTTCGGTCATCGCCAGGCAGGCGAAAGTCAACGAGCGGGAACTGATGGGCAGGTTGAAAGATGATGAGGTGGACCGGATCCGGGAGGTCGTGGAGAATTATGCCCAGAGAGTGCCTTCCTGGATGGTAAACCGGCCCTTGGACATCTATACCGGGGAATCGCGGCACCTCTTCGGTGCCGAGGTCGTCACGGCCCTCGATGAGGACGTCAACCTCATGCGCAAGATCCGCAGTTACAAGGGCATCCGGCATGAGACCGGCCAGAAGGTCCGTGGCCAGCGCACCAAGTCGACGGGCAGGACGGGGGCCACGGTGGGCGTGAAGAGGAAGAAGGAGTAGGTAGGTGGGAGCAATGGGATATCCAGGAAAGAACCACAAGCGATACCAGACCCCTCTGCGGCCCTTTGAGAAGACCCGTATCGAGGAGGAGAACAAGCTGATGATCGAATACGGCCTCCGCAACAAGCGCGAGGTGTGGAAGGCGGCGAGCCACCTGCGCCGGTACCGCAAGGCAGCCCGGGACCTGCTGGCCCTCATGTCCACCGGGGCCGGCCAGGCCCGGTTCGAGGCCAAGAAGGAGGAGCTGCTTGGCCATCTCCAGCGCCTGGGGTTGCTTGGTCCTGATGCCGATATCGACAGCGTCCTCTCACTCAAGGTGCAGCACCATCTGGAGCGGCGGCTGCAGACCCTGGTCTATCGCCAGGGGCTGGCGCGGTCGCCAAAGCAGGCCCGGCAGCTCATTACGCACGGGCATATCGCCATCAACGGCAAGCGGATCAATATCCCTGGTTACGGTGTGCCGCGGGCTGAAGAGACCCAGATCGCCTATCACGGGCGGTCTGCCCTTACCGACGCCGGACATGCCGAGCGCTCGCGGATCACCAGGACCGGGAGGTAACCATGGCCAGTGACAAGGAAAAATGGGGAATCGCCCATATATATGCCTCGTTCAACAACACCATCATCACCATTACCGACCTGTCGGGGGCGGAGACCGTCTGCAAGAGCAGCGGCGGCATGGTGGTCAAGCAGGACCGGAACGAGGGCTCTCCCTATGCAGCCATGCAGATGGCCACCAATGTCGCCCAGACCGCCATGGAGAAGGGTATCGTCGGCGTGCATGTGAAGGTGCGGGCTCCCGGAAGGGGCAAGCAGCGCAGCCCGGGACCGGGCGCCCAGGCAGCCATCCGTGCCCTTGCACGGGCAGGGATGCGCATCGGCAGGATCGAGGATGTCACACCGGTTCCCCATGACTCCATCCGCCCCAAGGGCGGCAGGCGGGGCAGGAGAGTGTGATGGAGATCATATTCTCCCGCCTGGACGACATGTGCACCCGTTTCGTGCTGGCAGGGGCGACCACCTCCTTTGCCAACGCGTTCCGGCGTTCGATGATGGCGGAGGTCCCAACCCTTGCCATTGAGGTTGTCCGGATCTATGACAACACCAGTGCGCTCTTTGATGAGATGCTGGCCCACCGCCTCGGGCTTATCCCCATCCGGACAGACCTCTCCTGCTACGTCCCCCGCGAGGAGTGCACCTGCAACGGTGCGGGATGCGACCGCTGCGGCGTGACGTTTACCCTCTCGGTGGAAGGACAGGGGACCGTCTATTCCCGCGACCTGATCTCCCAGGACCCCCGTGCAGTTCCTGCCATGGACAATATCCCTATCGTCAAGCTGGCTAAGGACCAGAAGATCGTCCTTGAAGCGAGGGCGGTCCTCTCCAACGGAAGGGACCATGCCAAGTGGCAGCCCACAACGACATGCGGGTATAAAAATTACCCCCTTATCGAGGTGAGCGGGCAGTGCGATGCCTGCGGGCAGTGCGTGGACGAATGCCCGAGGGGCATCCTGGTCATCCGGGGCAGCCGCGTAGAAGTGGAGAAGGGGCGCCTGGAAGAGTGCTCGCTTTGCCGGCTCTGCGAGCGGGCATGCCTGAATACCGGGATCGGAGAGGAACCGGCCATCAGGGTCCGCTCCGACGATGCCCGGTTCATTTTTGTCGTGGAAGGCGACGGCTCCCTGCCCGTGCAGGCAATCATGGAGAAGGCCCTCGATTACTTGAAAGGCCAGTCAGACAAGCTCGTGGAATCGATCGGTGAACTATCGGGAGTGACCGGAGATGAAGAGGAATAAGAAAAGCAATCCCCGCCTGGTGACCTTAATTTCACTCCTCAAGGATACGTCCCGCCAGAACGAGGTGAACCTCTGGAGGGACGTTGCAGCCAGGCTTGAGGCCCCGACCCGCAATTATGCCGAGGTCAATTTAAGCAAGATCAACCGGTACGCGGGGAATGGAGAGACTATCCTGGTCCCCGGCAAGGTGCTGGGGAGCGGGGCCCTGGAGATGTCGGTGCGAATCGCCGCCCTGAACTTTTCCGAAGCGGCGGCAAACAAGATCCAGGCGGCCAACGGCCAGTGCCTTACCATCGAGGAGCTGGTGAAGGACAACCCCAAGGCCAGCCATATCCGGGTGCTGCGGTGAGTGCCATGGTGACGGTAATCAACGGAGAAGGGCTTCTCCTGGGGAGGATGGCCAGCATTGTGGCCAAGCGTGCCCTGAACGGGGAGGAAATGGCAATTGTCAATGCGGAACGGTCCGTGATATCAGGGAGCAGGGCCAGGGTGCTTGCGCTCTATGGGCAGAAGCGAAGGAGGGGTTCCCGCGAGGGCGGTCCGTTCTTCCCCCGGAGGCCTGACCACATCGTCAGGCGGACCGTGCGGGGAATGCTGCCCTACAAGCGCCCGGCAGGGATGGAGGCCTTCAAGCGGGTGAAAGTGTACGTCGGGGTTCCCACGGCACTGAAGGACCTGGAGATGGAAGTCCTCGAGGAAGCGCACATGGACCGGTTAAACAGCCCCAAGTATGTCACCGTTGCCGCGGTGAGCACGTTCCTGGGTGCAAAATTCTAAAAAAGGAGGGATACCACCTATGGCAAAGATCGTCAACACCAGCGGAAAGCGGAAGACCGCCATCGCCAGGGCGACCCTGCGGACCGGCAGGGGCTGCGTGCGAATCAACTCTGTCCCCATCGAGCAATACCCGAACGAGGTCGTGTGCATGAAAGTCTCGGAACCGCTCCAGCTTGCCCCCGCATCCATCGAGGGAGTGGATGTCTCCATAGATGTCCATGGGGGAGGCATCATGGGGCAGGCCGAGGCTGTGCGTACGGCACTGGCCCGGGGCATCCTCAAGTGGCACAACGACCCCAGGATCAAGGATATATTCCTCTCCTATGACAGAACTCTGCTGGTCAACGATTCCCGGCAGAAGGAATCTAAGAAGCCTCACGGCCGTGGAGCAAGAAAGAAGTTCCAAAAGTCTTATCGTTGAGTTACCGAAATGAACTAGGAGATCATACCGGCAATGATACCCGTCCGATGTTTCACCTGCGGAAAAGTAATCTCAGTAGCCTACGAAGAATTCAAGCGCCGAAAGGAAGCAGGCGAGGATCCCAGGAGGATCCTCGATGATCTCGGCATGCAGCGGTACTGCTGCCGGAGGATGCTCCTCTCCCATAAGGAGGTAATTGATGATCTCAATCCGTACCAGTGAGGGGTCGTGGGGTAGCCTGGACCATCCTATGGCGTTCGGGATGCTGTGACCTGAGTTCGAATCTCAGCGACCCCATTATTACCACGCATGCATTTTGAGGGTATATGAAAGAAACGTATACTCGGTATGAGCGGGCCAGGATCATCGGTGCCAGGGCACTCCAGATATCCATGGGAGCCCCCCTGCTCACCCGCACCCATAAAATTGATCCGCTGGAGATCGCCCTGGAAGAGTTCCAGCACGATGCGATTCCCATCACGGTAAAAAGGAAGTAATAACCTATGACGCTTATCCGCGCCATTGAACTGCGCACCATACTGGACAGCAGGGGCAACCCCACGGTGGAGGCCGACATTGCCACAGAGTACGGGTTCGGGAGGGCTGCTGCGCCGAGCGGGGCCAGCACCGGCCGGTACGAGGCCAGGGTAAAGGAGCCGAAGTCCGCGGTAGCCTTCGCCAGGGAGCGCCTCGTCCCAAAACTCATCGGTGAGGACTCCCGTGACCAGGTAGCCTTTGATGGGATGCTCCGGGAAGTGGACGGGACCCCCGATCTCTCCACCATCGGTGCCAATGTTGCGGTCGCCCTTTCCCTTGCCAATGCCAAGGCGGCTGCGTCCTCTCTGGGACTGGAGCTCTATGCCTACCTGGGAGGAATATTTATTCCTGAACTCCCCCTGCCCCTGGGCAACGTGATCGGAGGCGGGGCCCATGCAGCCAATGCTACCGAGATACAGGAATACCTGGTGGTGGCCACCGGGGCACAGGGACCGACCGAGGCGGTCTTTGCCAATGCGGAGGTGCACCGGAAGATCCGGGATCTCCTGAAGGAGACGGGCAGGTCGTGCGGCAAGGGTGACGAAGGCGCCTGGGCGCCGCAGATCAGCGATATCGAGGCATTCGAGCTTGTGCACCAGGCCATCGGGGCGGTATCGGACGGTTTGTCCACGCCGATGCGCATGGGGATCGATGTGGCCGCAAGCGAGCTCTACGACGAGGATGCGAAAGTGTACCGCTACCGCGGGATTGACCGCACGCCGGAAGAGCAGGTCGCGTATATCGCGGAGCTTGTGGACAAATACGAGCTTATCTACGTGGAAGACCCCCTCCACGAGGAGGACTTCGCAGGGTTCGCGGACCTCACCGCCCAGGTCGGGGACCGGTGCCTGGTCTGCGGTGACGATCTGTTCGTCACCAGGGCGTCCCGTATCGCCGAAGGGCTCGAATCCGGCTCGGCCAACTGCGCCCTGATAAAACCGAACCAGGTAGGGACACTCACTGACACGTATGAGGCGATCCATATCGCGCATACGCACGGCATGGACACGGTGATGAGCCACCGGTCAGGAGAGACTACGGACCACACGATTGCTCACCTGGCAACCGCCTTCGGCTGCGTTTTCATCAAGACCGGGGTGGTTGGCGGGGAGAGGATAGCAAAACTGAATGAACTGATACGAATCGAGGAACAGATAGCATGACCGAGAACGAGATGGAAATCGAGCTGAAGGAGCCGCTCATCCCGGTGGAAGAGTACCTGGCCGCGGGGGTACATATCGGCACGCAGCAGAAGAGCAAAGACATGAAAAAGTTCATCTACCGGGTGAGGGGCGATGGACTTTATATCCTGGACATCCGGGAGACCGATGACCGGATCAAGACCGTGGCCAGGTTTCTCCACCAGTTCGACCCGGCCCGCATCCTTGTCGTCACATCCCGGCAGTACGGCCAGTATCCGGCCAGGAAATTTGCCGAGACCATCGGGGGCATGGCTGTCACGGGCCGTTTCATCCCGGGGATGCTCACCAACCAGCACCTGAACGGGTACGTCGAGCCGGAGGTCCTGGTGGTCACCGATCCCATCGGAGATGCCCAGGCGGTCAAGGAAGCGGTGCAGAGCGGAGTTCCCATCGTTGCCCTGTGCGACACCAACAACATGACCACCTTCGTCGACCTGGTCATCCCCACCAACAACAAGGGCAGAAAAGCCCTCTCCATGATCTACTACCTGCTCACGAGGGAGATGCTCAGGCTCAGGGGAATTGCCACCTCACTCACCGCGGAAGATTTTGAGACCGAACTCTAGATATAGGTGCGATTCGAGAGGGTAGATGCGATGAAGACACGTGCCAGCGCCGTGGCCGGCATGTTCTACCCCCGGGACCCCCACCACCTGGAGCAGCTGCTGGAAAAGTTCTTCCAGCGGAAGAACCCCGGGCTGGACGCCCTGGGAGTGGTCTCACCCCATGCGGGATACCCCTATTCGGGAGAGGTTTCAGCCTGGGCTTTTTCTGCTATTGACCCCCTGTTCTCGGGGACCTTCGTGATCATCGGTCCCAGTCACCGCGGCTACCGCACCTGCATTTCATCGCTCCCCTGGGAGACCCCGCTCGGCATCGTGGACAATGACAGTACCCTGGGGGCGAAAATGGACCTGGAGGTTGATGAAGTCTCCCACCAGGATGCCGAGAATTCCCTGGAGGTGCAGGTCCCGTTCATCAAGCACCGGTTCCCCCGGGCACGCATCGTGCCTATCCTGATGGGGGACCAGGGCCCCGGGAGTGCCCGGGAACTTGCCCGCGCCGTAGGTAATGCGGTCCGGGAAAGCGGGCGGTCCGACATACGATTCGTGGCCTCGAGTGACTTCTCCCACTACGTCCCCGATGAAGTGGCCAGGAAGAATGACCTTTATGCCATCGAACCGCTGGCAACCCTCGATGTGGATGAATTCTACCGCCGCATTGCCTCGAGGCGGGTGAGCGTCTGCGGGTATGGGCCGATCGCTACCATGTGCATGGTGTGCAGGGACCTGGGAGCGGCCAGGGGGCAGCTGATCCGGTATGCGACCAGCGGGGAAGTGACTGGAGACCGGGACGTAGTGGGGTATGCGGCCATTGCGGTGATGTAGGTGGCGACCTGGAGCGCACCGGGGAAGGTCTTCCTTTTCGGTGAGCATGCCGTGGTCTATGGCAAACCGGGGGTGGCAATGGCGATAAAGCCGCGGGTCTTTGTGACCGTGCGCCGGAGCAGGACGGCCCACCATGCCAAGTCCCCCTATATCGACAACTGCTTTGACGAGATGGGGGCAAAGGGGAGCGTATACGTGAACTCCCAGCTGCCCAGCTCGTCGGGCCTCGGGTCCTCTGCAGCGGTGACCGTGGCCACCCTTGCTGCCATCAACGACGAGTTCGGGAAGAACTATTCCCTGGAGGAGATCGCCAACATGGCCTATGCTATCGAGAAGAAGGTGCAGAAGGGGAGGGCCAGCCCGACGGACACGAGCGTCTCCTCGTTCGGGGGCATCGTGTTCATCACCGCCAACCAGCGGCGGAGGCTTCCCCCTCACCATATTCCCCTGGTAGTCGGAAACACCCTCGTCTCGCACAATACATCGAGGATGGTGGAGAAAGTGGCAGAGCTCAAGCGGAGAAACCCCCAGGTGTGCGACCCGGTACTGGAAGCCATCGGGGCGGTCTCCCTCTGTGCCATCCGGCACCTCACCGATGCCGGCCGGCTGGGGGCCCTGATGAACATGAACCATGCCCTCCTGGAGGCGCTGGGTGTGGGGCACCCTGCCCTCTCCCGCCTGGTGCTGGCAGCTCGTGCGGCGGGGGCATACGGGGCCAAGCTTACCGGGGCAGGGGGAGGAGGGTGCATGGTGGCGGTCTGCCCCAGGCACCTGAAGAGCAGGGTGGCAGGGGCCATCGAGGCCTGCGATGCCAAGGCCTTCATAACGACGCTGGACAATGAAGGCGTGCGAAAGGAGAAGAATGTCTGAACAGGTGCTCCTGAAACTGGGCGGAAGCGTGATCACCGACAAGGGGAGCCCGGGCGTTGCAGATCATGCCGCCATGGAATCCATAGCCCGGGAGATAGCCCGGCACCCCCTGGTCCCGGTGCTCGTTGTGCATGGCGCCGGGTCCTTCGGCCACCCCGAGGCGCAACGGTATGGGCTGGCCCGGGGTGCAGACAGGAGCAACCGCGAGGGAATCTCCCTCACCCACGAGGCTGTTGGAACATTGAACCAGATGATGGTGCGGGCACTGCGGGAGGCCGGGTTGGAGGCGGTAGGCATCCATCCCTTGGCAGGCTCGTATGCCCGGGCAGGGAGGCTTGAGTCCATGGAGGTCCGGCCCCTGCAGAACCTGATGGAGCTTGGCATCGTCCCCGTGCTGCACGGGGACGTGGTGATGGACGCAGTGCAGGGGGCCTGCATCGTGTCCGGCGATCAGATTGTGCGCTACCTGGGCACGAGGCTTCCCTTCACCCGGGCAGGCCTGGTCACCGACGTCCCGGGAGTGCTCTCCCGGGATGGCAGTGTTATCCCCTGCCTCACGCCAGAGAACCATGAGATGATGGCGAAGGCGGGTTCCCGGCATACCGATGTGACCGGGGGCATGGAAGGGAAGGTGAAGGAGCTGTTGGAGATGGCTGCCGGGGGAACCCCGGCAGAGATCTTCCACATCTCGCGCCTGGGGGATTTCATGGACGGAAAACCCCACGGAGGAACCACGATACGGAGCGTGAGCAGCGGGTGGACAAAAGAGCACTGACCCCGGGAAGAAAACTCGACCACCTCCGGATCTGCCTGGAAGAGGAGATCGAGCGGGGCTACACCGGGTTCGAGGACGTGCGGCTGGTGCATGCCGCCCTTCCCGAATGCGACCTCGCAGGGATCGACCTCTCCACCCGCTTCCTGGGCCACCGGTTCGGTTCGCCCCTCTTCATCGCGGCCATGACCGGCGGACACCCAGATACGCGGGAGATAAACCGGAGGCTGGCCCGGGCAGCCGAAACATTCGGTACAGGGATGTGCGTCGGCTCCCAGCGTGCTGCACTCGAGGACCCGGGGCTGGAGGACAGTTTCTCCGTGGTCAGGGACGCGGCCCCCCATGCGTTTCTTGCCGCCAACCTTGGTATTGTACAGCTTCGCGACCATGGCATCGAATGGGCAGATCGTGCAGTGGCGATGATCGGAGCCGATGCCATCGCCATCCACGTCAATTTCCTCCAGGAGGCTATCCAGCCCGAGGGGGACCATGATGCCACCGGGTGCTATGCCGCCCTGGAAGAGCTCTGCAACACGTTCAAGTACCCCGTTCTCGTGAAGGAAACGGGGAGCGGCATATCCCGTGAGACTGCCCGGGCATGCTGGGGCAGCGGGGTAAAGGCCATCGATATCGGCGGATGGGGCGGCACGTCCTGGGCGGCCATCGAGGGGCAGCGGGCCAGGGAGTCACCGGGCCGGCGAGGGGAAGGGCTCTCGTCCCTGGGCGCCAGGTTCGAGGAATGGGGTATCCCTACCGTCGTGAGCCTCTGTGAAGTGGCCTCCACCGGGGGACCGGTGATCGCCACCGGCGGGGTCAGGACCGGCCTTCACATGGCCAAGGCCCTGGCACTGGGCGCCGACCTCTGCGGCCTTGCCCTGCCGCTGCTGAAGCCGGCGATGGAAGGGCAGGATGCCCTCGATGCCACGATCCGCACCCTTCACCATGAACTCAGCGTAGCAATGTTTCTCTCTGGATCTGCGAGCGTTGCGGACCAGAAAAAAGTCCGGACTTACATCACCGGCAATACTAGGTTGATGCTGTCCGGGCAGGAAGGAGGATAATAATGGATATTGAGATAATCGCGGTGGGCGGATATGACGAGGTCGGGAGGAATATGACCGCCGTCCGCTGCGGAAAAGAGATCGTTATTTTTGACATGGGCCTCCGCCTGGACCAGATTATGATCCATGAAGAGGCTGAAGTAGAGAATATGCACTCCCTGGACCTCATCCAGATGAAGGCCATCCCGGATGACACCATGATGAATACGGTGGAGGGGACGGTAAAGGCAATCGTATGCACACATGGTCACCTTGATCATATCGGGGCGGTCCCCAAGCTGGCCCACCGGTACAATGCACCCATCATCAGCACCCCTTATACCACCGAGCTCATCCGCCAGCAGATTGCCGGGGAGCAGAAGTTCGGAGTGAACAACAAGCTCTTTGCGCTCAGAGCAGGACAGCGGTACACCCTCTCCCAGGGCCTGACGCTCGAGTTCGTCCGGATGCAGCACAGCATCATCGAAACGGTCGCCGCCGTGCTGCACACCCCGAAGGGAGCCATCGTGTATGCCTGCGACTACAAGCTTGATCGCACCCCGACCATCGGGGACCCGCCGGACTTTGCGCGCCTGCGTCAGATCGGAAAGGAAGGGGTCCTGGGGCTGATCGTGGAGAGCACCTACATCGACAACCGGGGGCGGGCGCCAAGCGAACGAATAGCAAGGGACATCGTGCGTGATACCATCACCAGTTACGAGGACGACAAGTCGGCAATCATCGTGTCCACGTTCTCATCTCACATCGCCAGGGTAAAGACCATCGCAGAGTGCGCCCACGAGATCGGAAGAAAACCCGTACTCCTGGGCCGTTCCATGGAGCGCTACAGTTCCACGGCCGAGCAGATGAAACTGGTCGCGTACCCCGAGACGATGAGCATGTTCGGGAACCGCAGGACGGTGGACCGGACCCTGCGCCGGATGATGAAGGCGGGCAAGGATAAGTTCGTTCCCATCATCACCGGGCACCAGGGCGAGCCGGGCTCGATCCTGACCAGGGTTGCTACAGGGGATACCCCATATAAGATCGAGAAGGGGGACAAGGTCATCTTCTCGGCAAAAGTCATCCCAAACCCGATGAACGTCGGGCAGCGCTACATGATTGAGGCGCACCTGAACATGGCCGGGGCCCGCATCTTCCCGGACCTGCACGTGACCGGGCACGCGTACCGCGAGGACCACTACGAGTTCATCAACATGCTCAACCCCCAGCACGTCATCCCGGCCCACGGCCATATCCGCATGACCTCAGGATATGCTGAATTTACCGAGGAGTGCGGGTACACGCTGCAGAACGACGTGCATATCCTGGCAAACGGTCAACGGGTAAAGTTGAGTTGAGCCTGGCGAAGAGAACGGTTTGGTAGGGAGGAGGAATGGAACTGGAGGAATACCTGGAAAAGACCGCAGAGCAGGTGGACAAGATGCTCAACCGCTATTTCGGCGCTGCCTGCGATGACCTGGGCAGGGCCAGCGCTCACCTGATCCTGGCCGGAGGAAAGAGGCTCCGGCCCGCGGTGCTGCTGCTTGCAGCGGATGCCGTGAACAAAGGGAGCTCGACCGACGTGATGCCGGCGGCGCTGGCGCTCGAGCTGACCCATAGCTTCACCCTGATACATGATGATATCATGGACGGGGACAAGGTGCGCCGGGGAGTACCCACCGTGCATACCCGGTGGGACGAGCCCACTGCCATACTGGCGGGGGACGTGCTCTTTGCAACCGCCTTCGAGTTCATCAGCCTCTGCGATGCGCCCGACAATGCCAAGGTCCGCTCCATTTCCATGCTGGCCCGCACGTGTGTGGAGATCTGCGAGGGCCAGCACCTGGACATGGCTTTTGAGCAGGACGAGGACGTGGGGGAGGGGGAGTACCTGAAGATGGTGGAGAAGAAGACCGGGGCGCTCTATGCGGCATCCGCAGGGATAGGGAGCATCCTGGCCGGCGGAAACCCGACCTTCACGGATGCGCTCTACCATTACGGCCTCGGGATAGGCATGGCCTTTCAGATCCAGGACGACCTTATCGACCTCCTAGCAAGCCCTGAAGTGAGCGGAAAAGACAGGGCCTCGGATATCCGCGAGGGGAAGAAGACCCTCATCCACCTCAAGGCCCGGGAAAAAGGCTTCGATCTCTCCCCCTACCGTCGGGACCTGACCAATCAGGAGATCGACGCGATCATCGCCCGCCTGACTGAACTCGGGGTTATCGAGGAGGTGAAGGCGGTATCCCGCGGCCTGGTGGAGGAGGGGGCCCGGCGGATTGGCGTCCTGCCTCCATCACCGGAGAAGGACCTCCTCCTGGCGATGGCCGAACACTTCATCACACGGAGATTTTAAGCGATGGATGACCCCCTGCGAAGGGCCCTCTACCTCTTTGCCCTGCAGAACGCGGTGAAACACCAGAGCGTGCCCAAGGCCGGGGCTGTCATCGGTATGGCCATGGGCCGGTACCCCGAATTGAAAAGCCGGGCCAGGGAGGCGCCGGCCCTGGTAAAGGAGGTGATCGCCGAGGTCGAGGCCCTCACCCCCGAAGACCGGGTCACCCGGCTCCGGGCCCTGGCACCTGAGCTGGAAGGGGACATTTCCAGGCCCCACGAACGCGGTCATGGCCTTCCACCCCTGGATCGGGCTGAGCAGGGCGTGGTGATGCGGTTTGCCCCCAACCCGAGCGGGCCGCTGCACCTCGGCCATGCACGGGCCGCTGTCTTGAACGATGCCTACGTGAAGCAGTACGGGGGGCGTTACGTTCTCCGGATCGAGGACACCGACCCGAAGCGGGTGGATCCCCGGGCCTACAGCATGGTCCGGGAAGATATCGAGTGGCTGGGGATCGGGGTATCGGATATCGTCTACCAGAGCGACCGGTTTGACCTCTATTACCGGTACGGGAAGGAGCTGATCGAGCGGGGCGGTGCATATGTCTGCATGTGCGATAACGAGCGTTTCAGGGCCATGAAGCTGGAGAAGCGCGCCTGCCCGTGCCGTGGCGCCACCATCGAGGAGAACCTTGAAGCATTCGGGAGGATGCTCGCAGGGGTTTATGCCGAGGGCCAGGCCTCGGTACGTGTCAGGACCGATCTGGAGCACCCCGACCCGGCCATGCGGGATTTTCCAGCTTTTCGTATCCTCCATTCCCCTCCCCACCCCCGCCTGGAGGCTTGTGTCTTTCCGCTGATGAATTTCTCGGTCGCCGTCGATGACCACCTCCTCGGCATCACCCACGTGATCCGCGGCAAGGACCACATCGCCAATACCCGGCGCCAGCGGTATATATTCGACTATTTCGGTTGGGATATCCCCGTGTACCGGCACTACGGGCGTATGGGCATCGAGGGGGTGGTCCTCTCCACGTCCCAGATGCGGGCCGGGATCTCCTCCGGGGAGTACGAAGGGTGGGACGATATCCGGCTCGGGACCCTCCGGGCGATGGCCAGGCGGGGCATCCGGCCGGAGGCGGTCCGGGAAGCCGTCATGGAGATTGGGATCGGTGAAACGGACATCTCCTTCTCCTGGGATAACCTCTATGCAAAAAACCGGGACATCGTGGACCGGGTGGCCAGCCGCTACTTCCTGGTGCCGGACCCCGTCCGGGTTGCCGTCGAAGGGGGGCCGGAACTAAGAACTGCGCATCCCATGATCCACCCCGGCAACGAGAGCGCCGGGACGCGCACCATCGAATACCGGGCCCCGGGGGTTCTCATCCCCGGGAGCGAGGCCGGCCCCGGCTTGAAACGGTTGAAAGACCTCTTCAACATCAGGATCCTGGAAGACACCTGCGGGAACCCCGTTGCCGAGTATGCAGGGGATTCCCTGGACGAAATCCGGGCCCGGAAAGCGCCCATTATCCAGTGGCTCCCTCCGCTTCAGGCGACCCCCTGCACCCTCAGGACCCCGGGCGGCGATATCTGCGGCGCCTGCGAACCGGCGGCCGCCCGCGAGCTGGGCAGGGTCGTCCAGTTCGAGCGGTTGGGCTTTGCCCGCATCGATTCGGTCACTCCCCAAGGTATTATGGCTTATTTCACCCACAGGTAAGTGAATTGACGGAGCTCTTCCGGGAGCCGGGAAAATCGCGACCGGTGTCCTATGGTCAGTAAGTTCAGGCGGTACTGGCAGATTGCCGACGTGCTCATCAGGCACGGCTTCGGTATCATCGTGCAGCGGCTTTTTCCGCGGGTCTACCAGTTCAGGCGGTGCCGGAGCTGCCCGCTGGAAGAGGTCAGCACCGAGTACCAGCGCATGCGCCTGGCCCTTGAGGAGCTCGGTCCTACCTATGTAAAGTTCGGCCAGATCATGAGCACCAGGCAGGACGTGCTGCCACTGGGACTGATCGAGGAGCTGAAGAAACTCCAGGACAGTGCAAATCCCCTCCCTTTTGACCAGATCAGGGCCGTTATCCAGGAGAGCTGCCCTGATTACCGGGATGTTTTCGTGGAGATCGAGGAAGAGCCCATAGCGTCGGCTTCCATTGCCCAGGTCCACCGCGCCCGGTTAAAAGACGGGACTCTCGTGGCCCTGAAGGTGCAGCGGCCGGGGATCCGTGACATCATCGAGACCGACATAGCCATCCTGTTTTCCCTGGCGCGCCGGGCAGAGCGAGTATACCCCGAATGGCGGGTCTTCAACCCGAGGGGGATCATCAAGGACTTTGCCACGCAGATCCGCAAGGAGCTGGACTTTGTCCGGGACGGGAGGAACGCCGACCGGCTCAGGCATGGGATGGCAGGCCTCGAGGGAGTGCGGACTCCCCGCATCTACTGGGAATACAGCTGCGAGCGGCTCCTGGTCATGGAGTTCATCGAGGGAGTGCGGGTGGACAGGGTGGAGGCCATCCGCGATTTCGGGATCAGCCCGAAAATGATAGCCAGCCGCGGTTTTCATGCCTACATGACCCAGATCTTCGAGAACGGGTTCTTCCATGGAGACCCCCATCCCGGGAACCTGCTGGTCACCCCGCAGGGCGACCTGGTCTTCCTCGACTTCGGGATTGTCGGGGTGGTCCGGCCCGAGCGGAAGTTCTGGTTCATCCAGCTGATGAAGGGCATGGTGGACCAGGATGCCGGCATGATGGTCAAGGCCCTGGAAGGCCTGTCGGTCCGGATCCCAGAGCAATACCGGGAGTCCCTCAGGGACGAGATCTATACCGCGCTCGTGGAAGCCGAGGGGGAGGCAATCGGGCATTACAACTTCCCGGGTATGACCAATGCCTTCACGGCCATCCTGCGGGAATACCGCATAAAAGTCCCCGTGAACCTGATGCTTATGCTCAAGGTGATCATCATGACCTTCGATGTCGGGGTGACACTGGACCCACGGTTCGACTTCCAGGAGGAGACTGCAAAGTTTTTCGGGCGGTTCACCAGAAGGGATTCGTTCCTGGACCAGTTGACCCGCCGTGCCGGAGGCTCGCTGCTCGAGACCATGGACGGGGTCCTGGACATGCCCCGGAATATCAACCTGATGCTCAAGCAGCTCTCCACCGGGACGGTGAAGATCGACATCGTGGATACTGACATCCGGCGTCTTCAGCAGTCCCTCGACCGCTCCAGCAACCGGATCCTCATAGGCCTCATCGTCTCGGGGGTGGTGGTGGGATCGTCGTTTATCATCAGGGCGGCGAATTTCCCACTTCCCGACCTGGTCCTCTACCTGGCCGGGTTTGCCTATATCGCGGCCATCTGCATTGGTTTCTACGCGGTCTACAGTGTCCTCTTCCGCGGAAGGGGAGGCGAGGAAGAGTAGGGCCCGGGTTGTCATCCTGCTGCAGCGTAAAAACAGGCGCGGAAATCTGGCGAACCCGGTCCGGTGAGCCCTCCGTGGAAAAGAAAGATCCGGGCTGTCCACCTGCTACATACCCAGCGCGAGACACTGGAAGTCACGGTGCGATAAAACCAGGCAGGATCAGGAGACCTTGTCGCCGCTTATCGAAATTGTGGGCTGGAAGGATCGATAGAGAAAACGGACAAATGAACCTGCATTTTTTTAGGTGAGGAGTTAAAAAGATTGGCTGCCTATTCCCGGTAATAGAGGTTGCAGTGGCAGTGCCCTTCCCGGTCCAGCTCCTCCTCGTGGTAAATGCAGGGGCAGATGATGTCCTTGTCCTTTTCAGGATCGCCGGACCTGAGGCGGCAGGGGCAATACCTGGCCCCGAACCGGCGCTCGTTTCTGGCCAGGCCGCGGATTACCACGTCAAGCTTTTTCTCGTCGGGGTTGAGCAGCAGGCGGTGTTTCCGGGCATAGTTCCTGGCCCACTCGAGAATCTCCTTCTCTATATGGCTTTCTTCTTCAGGCATGGCCCCCTCCCCCGCGATCATTGCATCGCCTGTCCTTCATGCGCCCGCCTCGACGTGCCGGACCATGGACATGAATATTCTTTTCCCCTGGTCAGATCCCAGTATCTCCTCTGATGCCCGCTCGGGATGGGGCATCATGGCAAGGACGTTCCCGGCTTCGTTCAGGACCCCGGTTATAGAACCGAGCGACCCGTTTGGATTCCACCCCTGGCCTACGTCCCCTTCCGGTGAGCAGAACCGGAAAGCGATGCGGGAATCGCGCTCGAGTTTTTGCACATCCGCGAGAGGTGCGACATACCTTCCCTCCTGGTGGGCGATGGGGATGGCAATAGCCTCGCCTTTCCTGTACAGGCTGGTGAACGGGCTCTGCGTGGTCTCAACCCGGATATGCACCTTACGGCAGATGAACTTCGGGTAGGCGTTCATGGTGAAGGTCCCCGGGACCATGCCGGCCTCGGCAAGGATCTGGGCCCCGTTGCAGATGCCCAGGACCAGGCCGCCCCTGGCAGCCATACTGGCCACGTCCTCCATAATGGCCGTCCGGGCGGCGATGGCGCCTGCCCGCAGGTAATCGCCATAGGAGAAGCCCCCGGGGATTATAACGGCGTCGTAGGGCTTCCGGAGCCGGTCCTTGTACCAGACCAGGTCTGTGTCCACCCCGCACAGCGTGGAAAGCACGGAAACGGCATCCCGATCACAGTTGCTCCCTCCAAACTGGACAACGGCAAACCTCATTCCCTGACCTCGATCTCGTACCGGTGGATGATGGGGTTGGCAAGGAGCCGGTCGCACATCGCAGCCGCCTGCTCCCTGGCTTCTTCGCCGTTTGCGGCATCGAACCTGACCGTGAACTGGCGTGCGGTCTTCAGGTCCAGTGTCGGGTATCCCAGGTTGGCCAGCGCCTGCCGGATGGCGGCCGCTTCAGGGTCCAGCATTCCCTCCTTCAGGGAGATGGTGATTTTTACCAGGTATATCATCAGAAAGCACCTCATCCTGCCAGGATCCGTTCCGACACCCGGCGGTATACCGAGAGGACGTCACCCTTGGAGAACCGGTAGACATCCTTATCCAGGGACTCGCCGGTAACCTTGTCCCACAGCCGCATAGAATCCATGGAGATCTCGTCCCCGACCATCACCTCCCCGTCGCATCGCCCGAACTCCATCTTGAAGTCCACCAGGGTGATCCCGAGGGAATCGAAAAAGTCGCCGAGCGCCCGGTTGATGGCAAGAGCTTCCGCTTTCAGTCTTTCCAGTTCGCCGGGGGCGAGGATCTTCAGGGCTCGTATAATATCGTCATTGACCATGGGGTCGTGCCGTGCATCGTCCTTGTAGTCGATAACGATGACCGGGGGGTCCAGCGGCGTTCCCGGAGCGATGGGATAGTTCCTGGAGAGGGAGCCTGCCGCCACGTTGCGGACGATCACCTCGAGGGGAATCATCTCGAGCTCCCTGACCAGCATGCGGGACTCGTCCAGGAGCTCGATGAAGTGGGTCCTGATCCCCTGTCCGGCCAGGTATTTGAAGAGGAAAGCCGAGACCCTTGCATTGAAGCTCCCCTTGCAGGCGAGCACATCCTGCTTGCCCCCGTCAAAGGCGGTGATATCGTCGCGGAACTCCATCAGGAGAACCCCTTCCCTTTCTGTGCGGTAGAGGGACTTGGCCTTGCCTGTATAGATGGGATGGCCCTGTTTCACCATGGATCGCTCCTCTCCTGTACCTGTTGGTTCAGTCGCTTAATAAGGGGTTCCAGTCGGGGCGGGTACCATCCCTTCTCGATGAACCGCGGGTAGATGCAGAGCCTCTCCTGGAGCTGTGCATCGCCCACCAGCTGGCGGAGCAGGGCGATCTGCGGCCAGGGGTGTCCGGGATTTACGTAATCAATGGTGAGCGGGGATATACCCCCGAGGTCGTCCACCCCGCAGTTGATGAGCAGGGCGGCATCGGCCAGGTTGGGGGGGATCTGCACGGCAACCCCGGGAGGCAGGAGGTCCCTTGCCATCCGGATCGTCAGGCAAAGCTCCTCCGTGCCGATAACCCCGGCGCCGGCCATGGGAGTACCCGGCTTTGGGCAGAAGTTCTGGATGATCACCTCCTGGATATGGCCGTAGCGGCGGTGCAGGTCGCGGATGACCATGAGGGATTCTTCCCGGTCTTCCATGGTCTCACCGATCCCCAGGAGCAGGCCGGTCGTGAAGGGGATGCGCAGCTTCCCCGCGTCCTCGAGCATCGCGACCCGCACGGCCGGGTCTTTTCCGGGTGACCTCCGGTGTGCGTCCACCTTCGCGGTGGTCTCGAGCATGAGGCCCATGCTCGCGTTCACCTCCCGCAGGGCTTCCATCTCTTCGTAGCTGAGTATGCCTGCATTGGTATGGGGGAGGAGGCCTGCACTGATGCTCCGTTCGCAGAGGCAGTGACAGTAGGAAAGTATGTCCTGGAACCCGAACCCGGAGAGGTACTCCGAAAACCCGGGTTCCAGGCCGGGCCGCTCCCCGAAGGTGAAGAGAGCCTCCGTGCACCCCAGGGCAGCTCCCTGCTCAAGGGTCTCTTCCGCCCGGGAAGGTGCAAGCACGCACCCCTCCTGCACGGGGGTGCGGAAGCAGCAGTAGCCGCACCGGTTGCGGCAGACCGTGGTAAGGGGAAGAAAAACGTTGCGCGAGAAGGTGATTGTCCGGGCGGGCATGGATCTATGGTAGAACATGATGGCGCTCATCCTACAAGAATCTCCCGACCTGCCCCTCCCGGGAGCATGACGATGCATTTTTTTGGTTTTGCGATGAACGGGAGAAGGAAGTCATGCCCGTTACCGCGCTCATCCCCTACAAACCAAGGAACCCCAAGACCAGGCTCTCCTGCGTGCTGGACCCGGAGGAGCGGGAGAAGTTTGCCGGCCTGATGCTGTCAGACGTAGTCGTTGCTGTCCGGGGAGCAGGCTGCCGGCCGGTGGTGCTCTCCACCGAACCATATCCGTTTGGGGATGCAGAGGTGCAGGCCGTTCCAGGAGGCCTCAACGAGGTGTTGAACGGGATCCTTGAAGGCACTCCCGGGGAGCTCCTGATCATCATGGCCGATCTCCCTCTCGCCGTACCCGCGGCGGTCCGCCGGGTCATTTCCACCGCGGGGGATATGGCCATGGTCCCCGGGAGGGGTGGCGGCACGAATGCCATCTACCTCACCCGTGCCAGCGCGTTCCGGGTGGACTATTACGGGGCCAGTTTCCTCAAGCACAGCGCCATCGCGAGGGACCGGGGGCTGCAGTGCGAGGTCATTGATTCGTTCCGGCTGCACACCGATATCGACGAGAAGGAGGACCTGGTGGAGCTGCTCATCCATGGCACGGGGCGGAGCAGGAAGTACCTGGAAGACCTGGGATTTTCCATTTCAATCGAGAAGGGAAGGGTAGGGGTAACGAGGAAGCGGGCCTGATGCCACTTTAAATGGTGTTACGGGTCGTTGTTACCCGATCGCCAATTCTAACTTGGTATGTATATATGTGGTATCCAGGGTTTATCACAATAATATCCATCGATATACGCAACCGACATGGGTATCCTGATTGGACCTATGGGACTTATTGGAGTCCAGCACGCCCCAGGCTCTTCAGAAAGCCTCTGCAGTCCTAAATCAATATTATTATGCAGGGTATTCAGCGATATCCCCATCGGTATCCACGTTTGACCCAAGTTCAGAGGCGATACCGGTTTCGTCACCGGCTTTGCAAGGTCACCAATGACAACCCTTGAGGCAGGAATGGAGATCTGGGGGATACCGGGCTTCGTATATGAAGGAAGTGAGATTGAACTACGCGAATTCTGTATCAATGAGGTGTATGGTAGGGCAGCTGAAATAGCCGGAATACACACGAGAAAAAGGAATATCAATCCAATGAGTATTTTGGTCTGCGTCATGTAGACTCACATCATGAGGAACTATATTTATTTGCCTTAGATGTATAAAGCTTTGGAATACCTCTTTTATGAAGAGAATTCATTCGATATGCAGAAAATGGGGTCAACGGTCCGGCATGCGCAGGGACCCCCGGAGGACCCCCATGAAAAGGCATTCATCGGCATCGATGGTCTCGACACCGGCCTCTTCCCCGATGGGCAATCCCAGCCCCCGGATGATCGCTGCCGGGGTGCACTCGTCTGCCTCTCCCATCACGATCTCGGCGGCCGAGGCAAGGTTATCGGCAAGGGCCTGGCGGGTGACCTCGAGCGGCCGGCCGAAGAGGTCGCGGCGCCCCCGGACGTCCAGGACTGAGGGGATGCCCGCACACCCCGCCGGACCTCATTGCATAAGGAAACACCCGGGAGGATATGAAAGAACGGATACATTAAGCGATCAAGATGCATATCCAGGACGGGATCGAAGATGGATCCTCAATGTATTAATAATAAAAAACCACATCAACCACAGACAGAGAGCAAATAATATGGACATCCTTACACTCCTGCGGCAGCACGAACCGGAATTGAACAGGCGATTTGGTGTGGCTAAGATCGGCGTCTTCGGCTCATTTGCACGCGGAGAGGAGCGTCCGGACAGCGATGTGGACGTCCTCGTCGTGTTCCAAAAGGGGAAAAAGACATTTGACAATTTCATGGGTACCAAATTCTATCTCGAAGAACTCTTCAGGAGGAGAGTCGATCTTGTCACAGAAGCTGCACTCAAGCCTCTCATCCGTGACCCTATCCTTCAGGACGTCTTGTATGCCTAGGTCCCAGCTTCTTTACCTCAATGATATTTCGGAGGCGGCAGTGAATATCCGGTTGTATGTCGGGGACCTGTCCTTCGAAGAGTTCAAGAACGACCGGATGCGAGTCGACGCGGTTGTTCGTAATTTCGAAGTCATCGGGGAGGCTGTCAAAAACCTGAGTGACGACCTGAAGATGCTGTACCCCGCAACAGACTGGAAAGCCGTGGCTGGATTCCGCGACACGCTGATCCACGGCTATTTCGGTATTGACCTGGAGATCCTTTGGGATATCATAATCCACAAGATTCCGGTGTTGCAGGAAGAGATTGCTGCTATCATCATGCACGAGAGAGCTCATCACCATTGAAATCTGTTTTGAAAGGGCAAATCCTTCAGAATAGCTTATTCTTTTTAAAATTCATGCCTGCACGACCTCGCTCTGACCATCGGTGGCCGTGCGTTTATGGATACATAAACGGGTAAGTCTTCTCTCATGAAATTGGATATATTACATTTTTTGATTGTAGAAACCGGGACAACCAGAAGACCGGGTCAACGGTCCGGCATGCGCAGGGACCCCCGGAGGACCCCCATGAACAGGCATTCGTCGGCGTCGATGGTCTCGACACCGGCCTCCTCCCCGATGGGCAGTCCCAGGCCCCTGATGATCGCTGCCGGGGTGCACTCGTCTGCCTCTCCCATCACGATCTCGGCGGCCGAGGCAAGGTTATCGGCCAGGGCCTGGCGGGTGACCTCGAGCTGGCGGCCGAAGAGGTCGCAGCGCCCCCGCACGTCCAGGATGGAGGGGATGCCCGCACACCCGATGGCGACCCCGCTGCATCCCATCCGCATGGCATGGGTGCGGGAATCGGCGATGATCACCCCGGTGCGGGCACCGGCCCTCGATGCAACCGCCTGCCTGATGCGGACGGCACTCCCGTCCGGGTCCCTGGGCAGGGGTACCAGGCACCCGGGAGGGGCGTTGGATGCATCGATCCCGGCATTGGGGAGGAGCGTGCCGTGCTTCATGCACAGGAGGAAACCGGGGATACCCCCGACCACCGCATCGCTCTCCTGGAGCACGACCTGCACCACCCGCGGGTCCATGCGGTATTTCCGTGCCAGCCCTTCCGCCTCCGGGCCGGGCGCTACGGTGTCCAGCCGGACCACCATTCCCTCGGCCGTGGCAAGCGCTGTCTCGGCCACCACCAGGATGTCGCCGTCATGGAACCCGGCTGCGGGGGACACGGCGGCAGCCTCGATGAGCATGCCGGGCAGGTCGTCGCCTTCGCGTATGAGGGGAGTCCTGATCCCGAACGTGGTGAACGAAGCGTTCATGCCCGCCTCCAGGCGGCCTCTGCGACCCGCACCGCGTCGCGGGTGGCAGCCACGTCATGGGTCCTCACTGCGCTGGCCCCCTTTGCGACCAGCAGGGCGGTCAGGGAGAGAGAAGCAGGAAGCCTCCCTTCCGGCGGCTTTTCCACGAGGCTGCCCAGGAAGGTCTTCCTCGATATGGCGGCCAGGAGAGGCCGGTCAAAAACAGTAAATTCGCTGAAATGCCGGCAGATCTCCCAATCGAGCCCTGGCGTCCGCTCAGGGGTCCAGAGCCCTATGCCCGGGTCAAGCACGTAGCTCGCGACCCCGGCCTCGCGGCTGCGGTTCACCACCCTGGCCAGGGCCTGGCAGGTCTCATCCAGGCTGCGGGCATCCCCCGGGGATTTGAACGAGGCCATCAGGAAGGCAGGGATCCCGGCCTCCCCCACCAGGCGGGCGTATGCCGGGTCACACAGGCCCGATATGTCATTGGCCGCCGCGATATCATGCGCCAGGCATGCTTCGAGGACGGCAGGGCGGACCGTGTCCACCGATACGCGGATACCCGACCCGTCCAGGGCGGACAGCGCCTGCTCCATCCGGGATACCTCTTCAGCCTCGCTGATCGGGGGGGATCCGGGGGCAGTGCTCCGCGCCCCGATATCGATAATGTCTGCACCCTCGTCCACCATGGCCCATGCCCGCTCGTGAACCATCCCGGCCGGGGTATACGATCCGGAAAAGAAGGACTCGGGGCTGCAGTTGATGACGCCCATCAGGGCCACCGGGGCATCTCCCCCGATGGGCAGCCCGGCTACCACACATCTGTGCATGCCTGCAACCGGGCCGCCAGGAAGGTGTTCTCCATCAGGGAGGCGATGGTCATGGGCCCGACACCCCCCGGGACCGGGGTGATGGCCGAAGCCACCTCTGCCACCTCCGCAAAGGAAACGTCTCCAACGAGTTTCCCATCGACCCGGTTGGTGCCCACGTCTATGACAACGGCCCCCTCTTTCACCATGCCGGCACCGATGAACCGGGGCTTCCCGACCGCGGCCACGATGATGTCCGCCCTCCGCGTTTCAGCAGCGAGGTCCCGGGTGTGGCTGTGGCAGATCGTGATCGTGGCGTTCGCGGCCAGGAGGAGGGCTGCCATCGGCCTTCCTACCTCGATGCTCCGGCCCACCACCACGGCGTGCATGCCCGCGGGCTCTACGCCGTACTCCTCCAGGAGGGTCATGATCCCCCTGGGGGTGCAGGGCGAGAAGAGGGGGTTTCCGGAGAAGAGCCTGCCCAGGTTGGAGGGATTGAAACCGTCGACATCTTTAACCGGCGCCACCGACTCGACTACCCGCTGGATGTCCACCCCGGGGGGAAGGGGAAGCTGCACCAGGACGCCGGTGATATCCGGGTCATGGTTCAGGCGGTGAAGCTGGTCCAGGACTTCCATGGTAGTTGCAGAGGAGGGGAGCGAGATCCTCACCGAGCCGATATGCACCCGCTGGCAGGCCTCGTGCTTCATACGCACGTACAGCTGCGAAGCTGGGTCTTCCCCAACCAGCAGCGTCGCCAGCGCGGGGGACAGCCCGGAATCGTCGATTTCCTCCTTCAGCAGTTCCAGGCGCTTTTCAGCGACTTTTTTCCCGTCCAGGATCATGTCATGGGGCGTAGATAGGGAATTTCCCGGACATCTCTTTCACTTCCTGGCCTATCTTTTTTATGGCCGCCTCGTTGTGGATGTCCCTGATGATGGTGCCGATGTATTCGCCAACGCGGTGCATCTCCTCCTCCTTCATGCCGCGGGTGGTCACTGCCGGGGTCCCGATTCGAAGGCCGCTCGTGATGAAGGGGCTCCGCTGCTCATGGGGGATGGTGTTCTTGTTCACGGTGATATGGGCCCTGCCCAGCGCCTGCTCTGCCTCGAGGCCGGTTATCCCGAGGTCGGTGAGGTCGAGGAGCATGAGGTGGTTGTCGGTCCCACCCGAGACCAGCCGGATATCCATGTCAAGGAGGGACTGCGCCAGGGCCCTGGCATTCCGTATGATCTGGCGGTTGTATTCCTTGAACGAAGGCTGGAGCGCTTCCTTGAAGCACACGGCCTTTGCAGTGATGACATGCATCAGCGGACCGCCCTGCATGCCCGGGAAGACGGCCTTGTCGATGGTGCCGGCATTTTCCTGGCTGCACATGATGGCCCCGCCCCGGGGCCCGCGAAGGGTCTTGTGGGTGGTTGTCGTGGTGAAATCGGTGACCCCTACGGACGTGGGATGGAAGCCGGTGGCCACCATCCCGGCAATGTGGGCAATATCTGCCATGCAGTATGCGTCCACCCCGTCAGCGATCTCCTGGAACGCCTTGAAATCGATGATCCTCGGGTAGGCGCTGGCCCCGCAGACGATCATTGCGGGCTTTTCTTTCCTGGCCATCTCTTCGACGACACCATAGTCAAGGAGTTCGGTCTCCGGGTCAACCCCGTATTGCGCCACCCTGTAGAACTGGCCGGTGAAGCTGACCGGGGAGCCATGGGAAAGGTGGCCTCCCTGGGAGAGCTTCATGGAGAGCATGAGGTCCCCGAGCTTCATGGTCGCAAAATAGACTGCCATGTTGGCCTGGGTACCGGAATGGGGCTGGACATTGGCATGTTCCGCCCCAAACAGCTGCTTGAGGCGGTCCCGGGCCAGGTTCTCGGCCATGTCATGGAACTCGCACCCCCCGTAATAGCGCTTTCCCGGGTACCCTTCCGCGTACTTGTTTGTCATTATCGAGCCCATGGCCTCGAGCACGGCCCGGCTGACCAGGTTTTCGGATGCGATCAACTCCAGACCGTCTCGTTGGCGCACTCGTTCTTTCTCTATGATATCGGCAATTTCCGGGTCAGTGGTGGCCAGGGATGACATGTATAAAAAGGTCGCTCTTATCAGGTAATACTCTTTCTTTTGCCGGTTCTGAAAGGGTTGTTTGTCGTTTTATTTTCCGTTCCGGAATATTAAAACACGACCGAAGGGCCGTCCAGTTGCAGGGGTGCCATGATCGGGGGTTGCCGGGCAGTCCCCGCCCAGGCACCCCAAAAACAGGAAAATATGCCACAGAATCACCGCCGGAAGCAGCATAATTATTATAATGGAACAATTCATGATTATCACTAAGGGCTCGTTGAAGGAACAGATGCCAGATGATGCCCGCCTGTCCAGCATGGATGGCCAGGTCAGTTCAGCCCCAGGAGAAGGATATGGAAATAATCAAGGACAAGGATAGTGCCGCCGCTCCTGTCGACGAGCGGGTGGCCGCCCTCGAGAAGAAGATGCGGGAGCTCGAGGCACTGGTGAAAGGCCTTACCGAGGAGCTCCTCGACCTCAAGTCCATTGCCATGCGCCTGAGCAAGGCCAGCGAGGAACGGAGGGCTGAGCTGCGCATGCCACGGCAGGCAGCGGCGGCGCCGGCAGCAGGCCCCCAGCTCACCGTCCAGAAGAAGCCGGCGATCACCGTAGGTGCCCCGCGGACAGCCCCGCCGCCGCCGCCCGAGCCTGAAAAAATGGAAATGATCATGCAGCCGGACGGGACGCTGAAGCCTGAAAAGCGGAAGTCCAGCGACTATATCGTGGCTTCCGCGAGCTATTCCAAGAAGGGGAAGGGGGGGAGCCAGGGGTCCGGCAAGAAAAATGACGTGATAGTTGCCAAGGAAGAAGAGCCAGACTCCAAGCAGAAATAATACGGGGCCCGGGCTTTGCATATAACGCAGCTGGAGATAGATAACTTCAAATCTTTCATCAAAAAGACCAAGATTCCATTTTACGAAGGGTTCACCGTCATCTCCGGTCCGAATGGCTCGGGGAAGAGCAATATAATCGATGGTATCCTCTTTGTGCTGGCACTCTCCGGATCGCGCACCCTCCGGGCAGAGAAGCTGACCGATCTCATCAACCTCAATTCCGGCAGGCAGTCAGCCGAAGTCTCGCTCTCGTTCTCGGACGGGACCCGGATCCGCCGGAGGATTAAGCGGACCGCCAGCGGCTATTACAGCTATTTCTATTTAAACGACCGGCTGTCCAGGCAATCGGACGTAAACGATTTCCTGGCCAGGCATGGCATCAAACCCCATGGATACAACGTGGTCCTGCAGGGGGATATCACCCGGATCATCGAGATGAGCGATTCTGAGCGGCGGAAGATCGTGGACGAGATCGCCGGCGTCGCAGAGTTCGACCAGAAGAAAGACCAGGCACTGGTCGAGCTCGAGGTAGTGCGCGAGCGGATCGAGCGTGAGGAGCTCCTGCTTCATGAACATGCCCAGCGGCTGAAAGAGCTCGAGGCTGAACGGGCCCAGGCCCTGGAATACCGCCGGTGGCAGGGGCGGCTGCAGCAGATGGAAGGCCTGCGGGCTGCTGCTGCTCTCCATGAGAAGGAGCGTGAGCTTGCCGCCCTTTCGCAGGTAGTCGATGACGAGCGCCTGGCCCTGGAAAGGGCAGTGTCGGACCAGGGCATAGAGGAGAACGAGTGCGCCTACCTCCGGAAGGACCTTGAAGAAATAGATGACCTGATCAACCAGAAATCCGGTGCCGAGTACCTGAGGCTGATCGCAGAGCTCGAGGAGGCGAAGGGCACCATCCGCCTGGCCGAGCAGACCATCTCCCGCCAGGGAAAGGAAAAGGAGGCCAACCTCGAGTCCCTGAACCGCGTGTTCATCGACCAGAAGAGGGCGGAGGGCCGGATCACCGAGTGCAGCCAGGCCATCAGGGAGATGAACATCGACCGCACCAACATGGCCATGGAGGCGGCCACGGCCAGGGCCCAGGCAGAGAAGATCGGGAGGGAGATCGAGGGCCAGTCCAGGGACTCAGCGGGGGCCAGGGATGAACTCTTTGCCGTGATGCAGGCCCTCGAGGAGAAGAAAGGGGAACGGTCCGGTCTCCTGCACCAGAAGGATATGCTCCTGGAGCGGAGCCGGATGCGCACCCATGAGCAGGAGCGCCTCGAAGAACGTATAGCCACCCTCGCCCGGGAGGAAGCGTCGCGCCGGGAGCAGGCGGACGAAAGTTCCAGGGAAGCGGAGATCCTGGAGAAGGAGAAGCAGGAACTGGACCGTGCGCTGGCAGACCTGGAAGGCTCGATTTTTGCAAAGCGCACCACGCTCGAGCGCGTGCGGGAGGAGTTCCGGGAGCACGAGCAGGAGGCCATGCGTCTCGAGGCCCAGCAGCAGGCCCGGGGCGAGGGAGGCAGCCGGGCCCTCGAAGCAGTGCTGGGAATGGAAGGAGTCTTCGGCACCATAGCCCAGCTGGGGAAGGCGCCTCCCGCCTATTCAACCGCGCTGAACGTGGCCGCCGGGCAGCGGCTGCACTACGTCGTGGTCAGGGACGATGCAGTAGCCGCCGCGGCTATCGAGTACCTGAAGGAGCAGAAACTGGGCCGGCTCACGTTCCTCCCCCTCTCGAAGCTGAAGTCGCCGGACCTTCCCCCGGCCAGGGATGATGGGGTTGTCGGTTACGCAGTGCAGATGCTCGAGTTCCTGCCTCAGTATGCCGATGCTTTCCGGGTAGTGTTCGGGGGTACCGTGGTGGTGGAGTCGCTGGCCCGGGGCCGCAGGCTGATGGGGAAGTACCGGATGGTGACTCCTGAGGGGGAGCTCCTGGAGAAGAGCGGCGCCATGACGGGAGGTTCGTTCAAGAAACCGGCCCGCGGGTTTGGAGCAGCGGTCGAGGACGAGATCGGCAGGGCCCGGGCGCAGATGGAGGTCCTCGCAAACGAGATTGCCGGTATCGAGCAGGCAGTGAAGCGGGGAACCGCAGAAATCGAATCCCGGCGGGCACGCCGGCTGGAACTGGACGCCGCCCGTTCAAGGGCGACCATGGTCCTGGAGGAGTTCAAGAGGCAGGAGGAGGCCCGGGCGCGGGAGAAAGAGCAGGTGGAGCAGGCCATGGCTGCCCTGGCTGACGAGGTCAGTAACGGGACTGCCGAACTGGCTGCGCTGGAGGCAGGACTTGACGCACTCTCGGATGCGATAACCCAGGCGGGAAAAAAGATAGACCAAATCAAGAAGCGCCTCGAGGACACCTCCATCCCTCTCCTCACAGAACAGCTGGAGAAGAAGAAACGCGAGTGCGAGGACATCGAGCGGCGGCTGCGAAACAAGGAGTCAGACCTCAATGATATGCAGCGGGAGCGCCAGCATTTTTCATCCCGGCTTGAGGAGCTCAAGGCCGAAGGTGAGCGGATCCAGGCCAGGAATGCCGACCTGGACCACGAGGCAGCCCAGGCCCGCGAGCAGATTGAGGCCTCGAAAAGCAGGATTGCCGGGATAGAAGAGCGGCAGAAGCAGTTCTCCAGCGAGCTCCAGGACCTGCGGACGCGGCATGGCGGTGTCATGGAGGCCATCCGGGAGTCCGAGAAAAAGATCCTGGAGCTCGGTGCCGCGGCCGAGCGCCACCGCATCCAGCTGCTGGCACTGGAGGAGCGGCACAAAGCGCTTTCTACAGAGATCGAAGCCCTGCGGAGCGAGGTCGGGGATACCACCACCGAACTTACCCTGCAGGAGATCGAGGACAGTATCATCGAGGCAGCCAGGGCTATCCGCGCGCTGGGGGCGGTGAACATGCTCTCCATCGAGGAGTATGGGCGGGTCGAGCAGCGAATTGCTGAGCGGACGGAGAAAAAAGAGGTCCTTTCCCGCGAACGGGCCACGCTCCTGGAACGTATCGAAAAGTTTGAAAAGATGAAGTTCGAGGCGTTCATGACTGCCTTCCAGGCCATCGACGGGAATTTTCGCGAGGTGTTCGCCCGCCTCACCAGTGGGAGCGGCCACCTGATCCTGGAGAACGAAGAGGATCCCTTTGCCGGTGGGCTTTCTTTTGCCGTCCAGCCGCGGGACAAGCCGGTGCACCTCCTCTCTGCCCTCTCCGGCGGCGAGAAATCTCTCACCACGCTCGCTTTTATCTTCTCCATCCAGCAGTACATACCCGCCCCCTTCTATGCTTTCGACGAGGTCGACATGTCCCTTGACGGGTCGAACGTGGAGCGCATCTCGGAGATGATCCGGGAGCTCTCCGGCACTTCCCAGTTTATACTGGTCTCGCTCCGCAAGCCCATGATAGAGGGGGCCGACCGCATACTGGGGGTGACGCTGCTCCCGGACAAGAGCTCGTTCGTCACCGGGATCAAGGCAAATGGCTGAGGAGCCTGTCGAGATCCTGGTGCAGATGGCCGAGCGGGGGGAGATAGACCCCTGGAACATCGATATCGTGGAGGTGACCGACCGGTTCCTCTCCGAGCTGGAGCGGAGGAAGGAACTCGACCTCCGCGTATCGGGGCGCACGCTCTTTTACGCGGCGCTGCTCCTGCGCATGAAGTCCGAGTACCTGGAGCAGGACGGGCAGGAGGAAGAATTCGGGGAAGAGCCCGGGGAAGACGAAGACTTCGGGATAGATGAGGACTTTTCCGGCGAAGGCGGACTTGGGCCCATCGAGCGGCTGGAGCGGGAGATACGCCGGAGGCTTGACCGGAAAAACCTGCGCAAGCGGCCCATCACCCTTTTTGAGCTCATCCTGGAGCTGAAAGCTGCAGAGAAGGAGCAGCGGCGCAGGCAGCGGTTTGCTCTCCCCCTCTTCCGGGATCTTGTGGACGTGGAGGACGTGGTCGGCATAGCCCACGAGGAGGGGTTCCGCGAGGCTGCATCGGCCGTCCTCTGCCAGTGCCAGTCACAAATCGAGCAGGAAGGGGTGATGACCCTGGAAGAACTGGCTGCTATCATGGGAAAACCGATCGTGGATGTCTACATCCCTCTTCTTTACCTGATGTCCGAGGGGAAGCTCTGCCTCTGGCAGGAAGAGTTCTTTGCGGAGGTCTTTGTGCAGATGCCCCGCGCGGATGGCGGAGCCATGACACCTGCCGGCCCCTAAACGGCGCACAGTGTCCGAAGGCACCCGGCTGCGCTTTTTTGGGAGAGATCTCAATCCCATGGCGGAACCTGAAAAGGAAGTCCTCGGGCAGGTGTGAACTTTCCATATTTCCAGGGAGCGTGAAAGGATTTTCGGGCAAGCCCCGTGGTGCTGTTTTTGGCAAAGGGTTCACCGCTGGAAAGTTTGATATAGATGGATGTTAAACATGTATTCCCTCATATCACAGTGAGGAACCAGAAAAGGGAGGAAGTTCTGGTTCTGATGATTTGAGCCAGGGAACGAACGATCCGGGTCCGGGTATTCACGATACCGGGATGAACGGGACACCCCCGTCCGGGACGTATCCGTTCAGCTGGAACAGGTCGTTGCTGGCCCTTTTTCGTCCGGTGACAAACCGAATTGAAAATGGTTAAATAGCAACAACGCGAATAGTAATACCCTCTGTGATGGAGAACCAAATACGCCCGACTATGGTCGGAAATTGGTTCTGACGTTGGTACTGGCAATGCGGAAATTTGTTTGGTAACCGCTGATTCCTTGATACTAAACCGATAGTGTGCTATTGCAACCGAGAATTCTGGTTGATCCTGCCAGAGGCCACTGCTATCGGGGTTCGATTAAGCCATGCGAGTCGAGAGGTGCAAGACCTCGGCGCACTGCTCAGTAACACGTGGATAACCTAACCTCAGGTGGGGGATAACCCCGGGAAACTGGGGATAATACCCCATAGACCAGGGAAGCTGGAATGCTCCCTGGTCGAAAGGTGAGCCGCCTGAGGATGGGTCTGCGCCCGATTAGGTTGTTGTTGGGGTAATGGCCCAACAAGCCTTTGATCGGTACGGGTTGTGGGAGCAAGAGCCCGGAGATGGATTCTGAGACATAAATCCAGGCCCTACGGGGCGCAGCAGGCGCGAAAACTTTACAATGCGAGAAATCGTGATAAGGGAACCCCGAGTGCCCGTAAATTCGGGCTGTCCGCCAGCGTAAAGACCTGGTGAAGAAAGGGCCGGGCAAGACCGGTGCCAGCCGCCGCGGTAATACCGGCGGCTCGAGTGGTGGCCGCTATTACTGGGCTTAAAGCGTCCGTAGCTTGGTTGTTAAGTCTCTTGGGAAATCCACCGGCTCAACCGGTGGGCGTTCAGGAGATACTGGCAATCTAGGGACCGGGAGAGGTGAGGGGTACTCCAGGGGTAGGAGTGAAATCCTGTAATCCTTGGGGGACCACCTGTGGCGAAGGCGTCTCACTAGAACGGCTCCGACAGTGAGGGACGAAAGCTGGGGGAGCAAACCGGATTAGATACCCGGGTAGTCCCAGCCGTAAACGATGCGCGTTAGGTGTATCGGTGACCACGAGTCATCGAGGTGCCGAAGGGAAACCGTGAAACGTGCCGCCTGGGAAGTACGGTCGCAAGGCTGAAACTTAAAGGAATTGGCGGGGGAGCACCACAACGGGTGGAGCCTGCGGTTTAATTGGACTCAACGCCGGGAAGCTCACCGGATAAGACAGCTGGATGATAGCCGGGCTGAAGACTCTGCTTGACTAGCTGAGAGGAGGTGCATGGCCGTCGTCAGTTCGTACTGTGAAGCATCCTGTTAAGTCAGGCAACGAGCGAGACCCACGCCAACAGTTGCCAGCGTGTCCTCCGGGATGACGGGGACACTGTTGGGACCGCCTCTGCTAAAGAGGAGGAAGGAATGGGCAACGGTAGGTCAGCATGCCCCGAATTATCCGGGCTACACGCGGGCTACAATGGTCAGGACAATGGGTATCGACACCGAGAGGTGAAGGCAATCTCCTAAACCTGTCCTTAGTTCGGATTGTGGGCTGTAACTCGCCCACATGAAGCTGGAATCCGTAGTAATCGCGTTTCAAAATAGCGCGGTGAATATGTCCCTGCTCCTTGCACACACCGCCCGTCAAACCACCCGAGTGGGGTCTTGATGAGGCTGCGGTCGCCGCCGTGGTCGAATCTAGGTTCCGCAAGGGGGGTTAAGTCGTAACAAGGTAGCCGTAGGGGAATCTGCGGCTGGATCACCTCCTAATGTCATCAGGGATGCGGTTGCCAGACAAACTGCAAAATTGCCGGTACCAGCAAGGACAGAGGGCTCATAGCTCAGCCGGAAGAGCGCCGCCTTTGCAAGGCGGAGGCCATGGGTTCAAATCCCATTGAGTCCACTGCCGTGAAGGGAAACCTTCACGGGGGGCCCTTGATCATACAGGGCCCGGTTCGATGCACCTGGAGATGCGAGTCACCAGGGAAGGGCAGAGAGTCAAGCCAATGACTCAAAGATGCCGTGTAAAGGTTTGCACTCAGGACGTTACATGGGTTTGACGGAGCACTGGTCTTAAGCCTGTCAGTGAATGGCTCGGTTCGAGTGCCGAAGAAGGGCGTGCCAAGCTGCGATAAGCTCCGGGAAGACGCAAGGAGTCTATGATCCGGAGATACCCGAATGGGACCTCCCAACACTTCGGTGTTGATCCGTTGAGGATCGGGAACGCCCCGAATTGAAACATCTTAGTAGGGGCAGGAAGAGAAATCAAACGAGATATCGTCAGTAGAGGCGATCGAACGCGATATAGCTCAAACCGAATCCCGCAAGGGAGATGTGGTGTTTTAAGCCCACCGTATGGCACCCTGATGCCAAGCGAAAGTCACCTGGAACGGTGCACCATAGAGGGTGATAGTCCCGTACGCGCAAACTATCAGGGGCCTGGTGGTGTCTTGAGTACCGTGGGTTGGAATTCTCGCGGGAAGTCGGGGGTCATCAACCTCCAAAGCTAAATACTCCTCGAAACCGATAGCGCAGTAGTAGCGTGAGCGAAAGCTGAAAAGTAACCCTAGAAAGGTGGTTAAAAGCGCCTGAAATTGACAGGTGACGGTGGGTTGCGGCGCGAAAGGATCTTCCACACGAAGGAACCCGTCGCGAGGCGGTAGTACGGGTGTGGTTGCCGGTGTCGCAACGTACGTTTTGAAGAACGGGCCAGAGAGTTTATTCTATTGGCAAGGTTAACCGAAAAGGGAAGCCGCAGGGAAACCAACAGGTCCGTAGCGAAAGCATGGGACGGCGTATTAAAAGTGCGCGGAGTCAGTAGGATAAGACCCGAAGCCTAGTGATCTATGCGTGGGCAGGTTGAAGCGTGTCGAAAGGCGCGTGGAGGACCGCAAGCGGTTTTGATATGCAAATCATTCGCGTGACCTGCGTATAGGAGTGAAAGATTCATCGAACTGGGCATCAGCTGGTTCCTCTCGAAACATGTCGCAGCATGACCTGGCCGGAGATCGATGGTGAGGTAGAGCACCGATTGGGGGAGCTGGGGGAGAAATCCCTTACCCCCCTGCCGAACTCCAAACTCCCCATCATCCTAGATGGCCGGAAGTCCGGGCTACGGGGTAAGCTTGTAGTCCGTAAGGGAGACAACCCAGACCGTGGTTAATGTCCCTCAATGTAGGCTCAGTGTAAACACTGAAAGTGGTCCTAGGTCAAAGACAACTGGGAGGTGAGCTTAGAAGCAGCTATCCTTTAAAAAGTGCGTAACAGCTTACCAGTCAAGATTTAGGGCGCTGAAAATGGACGGGGCTTAAGCCTACTACAGAGACCACGGAGCACCGAAAGGTGATCTCGTAGAGAGGCGTTCTGCATGGGTAGAAGCTGGGGCGTGAGGTCCAGTGGACCGTGTAGAATTGAGAATTCTGGCAGTAGTAGAAGCATAGTTGGGTGAGAATCCCAACCGCCGCAGGGGCTAGGTTTCCTCGGCCATGTTCGTCAGCCGAGGGTTAGTCGGTCCTAAGGTGCGTCGTAATTCGAACGCATCGAAAGGGAAACAGGTTAATATTCCTGTACCGTCCGTCTGTAGCGAAAGCCCTGACGCTTCAGGATATGTTGAGCGGGATCGTCGTCCCGTCCAAGCATCAGAATCCCGTGGAGTACCGTAATGGTGAGAACCGGGTGAATGTGTGATGGGGCAACTCGACAAATTCCCGGAGCCCATGAAAAGGGAGACGGCGTCCGTACCGAGAACCGACACAGGTGCCCCTCGCTGAAAAGGCGAAGGCGTGTCGGAGATAATCGTGTTAAGGGAACTCGGCAAATTGGCCCCGTAACTTCGGGAGAAGGGGTGCCTGCCTGGAGATCAGGCAGGTCGCAGTGACCAGGGAGCTCTAACTGTCTAATAACAACATAGGTGACTGCAACTCGGAAACGACTAGTATAGTCACTGATTCCTGCCCAGTGCGAGTATCTGAATACCCAGTTCAATGGGACGAAGGACTCGTAAACGGCGGGGGTAACTATGACCCTCTTAAGGTAGCGTAGTACCTTGTCGCTTAATTGGCGACTTGCATGAATGGATCAATGAGAGCTCTACTGTCCCTAACACGAACCCGTTGAACCTTTTGTCCTAGTGCAGAGACTAGGGACTCCTATTGGGAAGTGAAGACCCCGTGGAGCTTTACTGCAGCCTGTCGTTGGATTACGGTTTTACATGCGCAGTGTAGATGGGAGGCGTTTGATCCGTTCCTTTCGGGGGACGGGGAGCCGGCAATGAGACACCATCCTTGTTTTGCTGTAGTTCTAACTCTAACGAGGACATCGATAGGTAGGCAGTTTGGGTGGGGCGCCACACCCTCGAAAAAATATCAAGGGTGCCCTAAGGTCAACTCATGTGAGTCAGAAACTCACAGAAGAGTGTCAAGAGCAAAAGTTGGCCTGACGCGATTGCGATCAGCAAGCAATCGCGAGAGGAAACTCAGGTCTAACGAACCAATACGCCCTGTTGGTGAGGGCTATTGACGACAGAAAAGCTACCCCGGGGATAACAGAGTCGTCGCCGGCAAGAGCACATATCGACCCGGCGGCTTGCTACCTCGATGTCGGTTCTTTCCATCCTGGCTGTGCAGCAGCAGCCAAGGGTGAGGTTGTTCGCCTATTAAAGGGGATCGTGAGCTGGGTTTAGACCGTCGTGAGACAGGTCGGTTACTATCTAATAGGAGTGTCAGGAGTCTGAAGGCAAGAATGAAATAGTACGAGAGGAACTTTCATTCGGCGCCACTGGTCGATCGGTTGTCCGACAGGGCAATGCCGAGCAGCTACGCGCCAAAGGATAAAAGCTGAAAGCATCTAAGCTTGAAACCCCGCCTGAAAAGAGACTCCGTTACAGGACATGGGTAAAAGACCCGCTTGATAGGCCTGGGATGTACGCACGAAGGCAACGACGTGTTCAGTCCGCAGGTACTAACGTCCAAATTCCCCAGTGCTCATCACGTCAAACCCAGACGAAATCCTGAAGTGCAAACCTTAAAGCCTATGCTATCTTACGTGTATAGGCATATCACGGCTGCCAAGGTGGCGGAGCGGCTACGCGGTTGACTGCAGATCAACTACACTCCGGTTCAAATCCGGACCTTGGCTTTGGGTGATGGCGGCCACAGCAGTCGGGAAACACCTGGACCCATTCCGAACCCAGAAGTTAAGCCGACTCACGTAGCATGCTGTACTGAGGTACGCGAGTCCCCGGGAACCATGCCTCGCTGCCATCACCCTTCTTGCTTTCAGGGGATCGTTTTTTCGTAATTTATGATTGAGAAGCGGAAGCTTTGTATCATCTCACCGTCATGGGTGATTTCGGGTTCGCGGCCCGGATGATAATTCGTTTAACTGTATTTCGGCCCCGCTGAAGGATGATAACTGCTGAAATCGTGAGGACGTGAGCATATGCAAGGGGGGGGCTAATACACTACCCTCACCTCCTGATGGTAACAGGAAAAAACAGAGTTAATGTTCAATCCCCCCGCGTTCCAGAATTCGATCAATTATACCCGGATTTTCCAAAGGCCCAGTGCTGCAATACACCCTGCAACCAGTGTGAAGCAGGTAAAACCGGGCGACGATGTCGGTGGTATTGCTCCGCCTTGGTTCAGTGAACTGTTTAAAGGCGAGTGAGAGTTACTCCTGTCCGTATCACTCATTCCAGTCTCTCCTGGGCGAGACGAGAGGGTATAAAGCACGACCTCGCGTGGGAACCTGAACCAATCCTCTCCCTCACCCCGGGTATAAATAATCTGTTCACCGGAGATCACGGGATGGGAAAGCCCTCTCTGGAACGAAGATATCTGGCTTTTTTCACCGGTGTGAAGGTCCATCACCATGATCGCATTTCTCTCTTCCCTGATATCCAGAGGGTTCCTAGACTGTAACCATACAACCCGGCCATCCGAGATAGGGGGAAAATGTCCCTGGTGTATGCTCCCCTGCCCAATGATGGTCCTTGTCCGGGAGGAGATGGAGTAGTGGACAATTGTATGGATCCCTTGGATCTTTTCCGTCCATACTATTTCGCCCCCCGAGATATACGAATTGCCCTGAACCGGATTTTCCACAGAAAGGCGTTCCTCTTCTCCGGTCCTCAGATCGAAGAAGTAGATTGCCGGATCATCCGGACCGCCGTGGCGATAGTCTTTCCATAATATGAAGTCACCGGAGATCACAGGGGTGCTCTGGTTGCCGGGTGAACCGGTCGGGAGGTATCGGCTCTCGCCGGTTGTCAGGTTGAGGATGACGATCCTTCCCCCGTCAACGCTGGAGTGGGCGAGTCCCTCGTGCTCGGTCCAGACAACCCGGTCCCCGTCAATCGAGGGGTTCTGGTTGAACCTGAGATCGGAAACAGGGAGGAATGCATCATCCCGGTTGGTGAGTTGAACCAGGGATCCTGTAGTGACATTCATCAGCATGATCCCCTTTTCACTGAATACAACCCGGTCACGGGAGATCCACGCTGTTTCAACCTGATGCACGATGGGGATCGTGTTGTCTGAACTCATTTGCCCTTGTTCTCCGATCCTAATGAGTTGTTTTTTCGTCCCCTCTGTAAGGTTATGCGTGTACAACCCTCGTTCAGAAGCATTCAGGTATTTGCTATCCTGGAGCCAGAAAAGCCGGTCTCCTTCCAAGGTCATATAGAACGGTTCTCCTGAAAGAGTAAAGAGAATGGCCTCTGTTCCGGGTATGGGTTCTGCGCTGATAGTCCAGGGAATAGTGACCAGACAGATAATGACTATCAATAAGTCGCTGGAATGTCGATAGTTATTCATGGCTGAAAAAAATGGGTTAGGGGAAGCTGAACACCGAAGTGTCGTTATAGTCCTCAGCATAGTAGGGTGTCGGGATATATCCCCATGCATGGACATAGTACTGGCCATTCGCGGGATTTAACTTATCTTTTGATGCGGTGATCAACCATACCCCCTGCTGGGAACTTGCCGAGGTCGAATCCACAGTTTGTCCGGAGTCCCGGTTAATCAGGAACGCCTCGACGCAGATATCCCAAGGTGGGTTCTCCAGTCCCGACGCGGTGCAGGTGCCCCCGAAACGAATAGTCCTCCAATCGAACTTGTATCCAGTCGCACTGACAGAGACAGTGGCACGATCCAAGGCCGGCTGGTCATCATTGGTATCGTTGTCCGGTGCAGGCTCCGTGCTCCACCAAGTCATCTTATGACTTGCCATATTTTCCTTGTATGAGTCGGGGATCCCGATAAGGTGTTCCGGGTGGACCCTCTCCATGTATTCAAGGACGGTTATGTCCTTCCCATGGAGTTCATTGATCAGGTCCAACTGTTCTTCGGTGGCATCTGATCGGACGACTCCTTTCTCATCCGCCGCACTTGCCACACCGATCAGTGCTGATGCAAACAACAGGACCAGCAGAAAAATTGATTCCGTTTTTATTTCATGGAGTTTCATGATTCTCGCTCCTTCAAGGCCTAGTGACAAATGCCGAAGGAAGGCCCGGAAATGTGACAGTCTAGGTAGCTTTTGTGTTCCTTATGGCTGTCATGGGATGAGGGGCTTGTCCTCACCCTTCCATGGCGATTGGAACTAGGTGCATAAACGATCTCTGTGCCAGATGCAGAACTGTCAGCAGAATGATTCGGAATATGGCACGTTACGTATTCAATCCGATGAGTCTTCTGTCATGAGGTGGATTATTCTCCTGTAAAAACCAAGAAAAAGGTAACGGGGCATAGAACTTAAAGATAAAATGCGGGACACTTGATTTTGAGGCACGTTCTTCCCGGTGGATCATCCGCTACAACGGTATACCTTCCCCGAGAGAGTATTTATCCGATCGTGGGAATACCGGACCGATCAAGCCTGCTGTGCACCATGTTCATTGGAAACAATCCGGACAGAATTACTTTAGGAGAGAGTCCTTTCACAAAAAAGGTGAGATTCATCCCATAAAGCTACCAATTACCGTTGGCATAATCAGGGATTCCGACATGAATAAAGAAAGTAATAAGCTGAGAGCAATACGGAAACGTCCGATAGTTCTTTTCCGGTCCAAAAATGAGATCCCGGGTGCATAAAAGCTGATGAGTATACTGGTAATGACAAGATCGATAAGATAGGCAGAATTTCCAGCAATTCTATAGGCGCCTGAAAAATGACAAGATCTGCAAAAAGAGTTGTCGGAAATCTGATAAGGAACGGACTATAAAGGTTACAAGTGGGGAGACCTTCCTGAATCCAAGAAATACCAGAAACATTGGAACGACATTTGTGAGCAGAATAACCACATCGATTACAAATAGGCATTTTCCTTAACCGATGACCGATAGATTCAATTCTTCTTCCTTCCTTCCAAGGCATCTAATCGTTTTTCTATCCTTGCGATATCGGTTTTTTTCGATTTGTACCAATTGGTAAAATCTGAAACCACAAGAAACAGAACAACCAATGATATAAAAATAATTGTTACAAGATATTGTTTTAAAAAGAATCCAATAATGCTGATAATTCCCCCGACTGCAATCAGAAAGATCAAAAAAATCCGGTTCACATTGGATCCCTCCCTGGATTATATAAAAATAAAATTAACCAGTGCATCCATCACCATAAAGGGATGTCCACTGGTTCGTAGAACCGCCATCATCGGCGTTCAACCATGCATCGCAACTTACCCACATATCCATTGTTCCACGGAAGAAGAATGAACCAAACTTGTAATGAGTATACAACTGGGCCGAAGTCGTACCTACGCCTGATTTTTGAGTATTATAGTAACATTGCGACCAACCTGGAAACAACGGATTGATCCACCAGGAACTGTAATCAGTGATAGATGTGATGCTTGATCCATAATCCACATAGAACCAACCACTTGTTGTGAGACTTGTAATTGTCTGGCCAAGTCCATTTCTGTATTCATCTGTTCGACTTTTTTTCACAATATAGGTTGTGAGAATTCCAAAATTCTCGGAAGAGAAGAAATCATCATCAGGCAGCCCCAGTGTCAATGAATACAATTGAGTAACGGTTTCTGTGGAAAGGGTATAGTCTCCATCGAAACCATTGCCAGTTGTTATCCTCCTTGGTGTGCCTGATTCCTTCTTCTCACCCAGCAGTTGGGGGACAATTGAATAACTCTCCACAGTTTGTCCATCGGACACCGCTTCAAGAATACTCTCCCCTTGGCTAATAAGTAGAACCTGGTAATTCCCAAAGTCATACATTCCGATAATTGAATCATACCTGTCAGAAAGGTTTATTGCGGTCAATATCATGTCTGCGACCCCTTTCGATTCGGTATATGTCTTAAGATGTACAGTGTTATCAAGATTCACCGGTCGTGAAAGACCGAACTCGTCAAGAAGATTTGTTCCGGTATTTGATTGAACAATTTTGAATTCCTCTTGAGACTGCATATCTTCATGATGACAAACACATTCAGCGCTCGCGCACGATACAATCGCCATTCCCGCCAGCAGAAGTGCTATCAGGATGGCACCAATTTTTAGTGTTTTCATGTTTTTTCCCTCAAGTTATTCTCTGATTTCATGATTCCGCTCCTTCTGGACTATGTGGGATACATTGATTCCGAGCCGGATTTATGACTGCAGGGAAATCGTCTTGCCTTCTGGAACGCTGTCGCGGGATGAGGGGCTTGTCCTCACCCTCCAAAGGCAATTGGAACCCACGTGCATAAACGATCTCTGTGCCAGATCCAGAACTATCAGCAGAATGATTCGGAATACAGCATAGGTAGGTATATGATTCAAGGTGATCCTACTTCCGCGCTTTCTTGAAGATTAAAATCAGGCGCGATTTCTGCCAATTCCTGTGCCCGGAGGATTAAGTGCCTGAAGCTTGTCCAGGTATAACTTGAAAGCGTCATTTTCCAGATTTCATAATCAGTCGTCTGCCGGTTGGTTGGCGCAGTATACCTCCCCGTTTGCCATAAATGGTGAATTTTCCGTCGTTTTTTCAATAGGGCATACAATGATCTTGAATTTTTATCTGTCTTCTGAAATCGTCTCTAAAGTATCCAGTCTTTTCTCAATTCGTATTATTGATTCCTGGAGGGGGATCACCAGCGCAGAAGTATCGGGTGATGCGCCTTGCATTTTATTCATCGCATCGATATACCTGGTTTGGCGCACATCCAGCCATTTCTTCAATGATGGTATACAACCTTCTATGTATAACATGAGCGTAATGACTACCCATACTGCCCAGTTATTTGAAACCGTGCTGTATATTGTCACTAATACGAATGCGATGAGTTCCAGAATTTTTCTTATATTAATTTCCATCATCATCACTCAACCGTTTTTTAGGCCGTGAAAAAATATGATGACAAGCCATTCATGCGCTCACGCACGGTTCCATCGCCATCCCCGCCAGCAGGAATGCCAGCAAGACGATGCTGAGTTTCATTATCTTCATCTTTTCACTCTCGTTTTTTTCCATCTGCTCCGCCCGGCAATCCGGATCAATTACCAGCGGAACCAAGAAGGATTCAGATGATATGCAAACTCATGAATCCTGCCGTTTCCTATTGGACAACTTTAGATTGTCTGCACTGGTGTTCGTAACCCTGGCACCAAATAATTTCTGTCCACATCCTCAAACTGCCAGTTTGATGATTTGGACATAAACTGGGAACCATTACAGTCATTGATGTCGATCCCGAGCCTGGGTCTTTGATAGTAGGGTAAGCATTCCCATTCCGGAACACTGTCGCGGGATGAGGGACTTGTCCTCACCCCCAAAGGCAATTGAAACCAGATAAATAAACGATCTCTGTGCCAGATCCAGAACTGTCAGCAGAATAATTCGGAATACAGCATAGTTAGGTATTTTGATGAACGATTTGTTTTGGCTCGTCAACAATCAAATCAACCATGATATCGTGGAAGTGGATGTGGAGTGCAGGACGAATCACAGATATATCCGGAGATTTCGGTATGGGATGAGTTATAATCACATCACCGCTCCTTGAGGGAGATCATGCTGTACGAATATGACAGTACGGCTTTTTTCATCAACCAGAAAATCCCAGTTTATGTTCACATGAAGAATGCGGAGGGCCGGTGCACAGGCCGGACCGGAGAAATTCTTCGGAGTCGGATGGCACTGGTGCAGGACCCCTTCAATCACACCCCCATCCTGCAGGAGGGCAACGGCCCGTTCATCACCAAGAGCCGCATCAACGATAATTTTTTTCCTGTTTTCATTAATCCTGTCAGTAGGGTCATCCTGTCCAATCACACGGATATCCGTGTAATTCACGACACGAACCGAAGCATTTGGAATTCCCGGTGTTATGGAAATATTAATCGTCCCGGTGCCATGTAACGGTGAAGTATTCACGCCCATATCCGAAGAACTGACCGGTGAAGATACAATAACATCATGCGTTGGTTGTTTTCCGACAGTCTCATTATGAGCTTCTTTTTCCGGAGCCTGATAAATACATCCAAGCACCGTTGGCATAATCAGGATTCCGATATGAATAAAGAACAGTAATAAGCTGACAGCAACAAGTGAAAGTCCGATAGTTCTTTTCCGGTCCAGGAATGAGATCCCGGCTGCATAAATGCCGAGGAGTATGCTGGTAATGGCAAGATCGATAAGATAAGCAGGAATTGCCAGTAATTCAATGGGCGCCTGAAAAATGACAAGATCTGCAAAAAGAGTTCCTGGAAATCTGATAAGGAACAGGATGCAAAAGGCGACAGGCGGAGAAATCTTCCTGAATCCAAGAAATACCAGAAACAATGGAACTACATTTGTGAACAGAATAACTGAACCATAGGCCAGCATAAACGGCATCCCGGATAATAGCATGCCGTCTCCGACCATGCGGGAAAAATTAAAGCATAAAAACAATCCGCCGCAGATAATTACCAGCAACGTCTCTTTATCCTTAAAAATGTCTTTTATATTCATAATTGGCCACCGTTTGTAAAAAATTGTTATAGATAAACCAATCCCCAACCGTCCGCGAGTCCCTCTTTATAATTCCCAAGAGAAATCCAGTATGCAGAAAATGCACTCGACAGAGTATCATACATGTGACTCCGTCCCAGGTCAAATCCGTTCGTGAACAGATAATGGGTACTTCCACTCCAATATTCGTAATGGCATTCACCGTAACACCAGTAATTTTGCAAGCTCTGGGAATATGTCCCGTGAGTAATCAAACAGTGATCTCGTATTCCGAAGTATGATCCCTTTTCCATATGGTTAATCGGGCCGACACTTATCCAGCTGAGCGTGTCCAGGAATGGTCCCCGAAGACCCCATTCATCCAAGCCAACCCCATGATGCCATCCGTGGCTTATCATGAAATCCTCTAGTTGGTACCTGTCCTTGTATAATACAATAAAATTTACCGGGGTGGCGTCCTGATCGTTTGTCGATCGTATCTTGGAATGATATGGCCATAAGAAAATATCATATCCCCAAATTTGGAAGATCGTTGGTGATACATACTTGGGTAAGACTTCATCATACTTCTTCAGGCCATTTACCAATCGGTCAAATTCATCGTTAATCATTTTTTCAGCAGCTTCTTTCCCGTAGATTTGAGAGATCAAATCGATGCTTTCCTGGTTATTCTTGATAAATTCCTCTCTGGACAATGGATTGTCATACTCGTTCGGATCGATTGAGAATGCACTGGTCTTTACTGTATCAAGAGTAAGACCGGTGATCGTTTTTGTCTCATTCGTGTTTATCGCCGATTGAAAATCGAAATTTTCAATTTGTGTTTGAAATTCAATAACAGAATGACTGCCTTCTAATGCACCTGCGATCGGTACCATCGCCATTCCCGCCAGCAGCAGTGCCAGCAGGACGGCGCAAAATTTCATTGCTTTCATCTTTTCACTCTCATTTTTTCGATGCGCTCCGCTCGGCAATCCGGATCGAATCCCCTTATTAACGGGGAAGAGTCCAGGAACCATCAGCGGAACCTGGAAGGATTCAGAGTGGAGCCCCGACTTATGACAGCGCAGGTAGCTTCTGCGTTCCTTGTGGCTGTCGTGGGATTGGAGATTTTACCCTCACCCTCCAAAGGTAATCGGATCCCAGTGTATAAACGATCTCTGTGCCAGATTCAGAACTGTTCCTGCGACGATTCGCAATCCAGCACAGAAAGGTTATAAACGTCTCTGACGAGATCTGAAACAATGCCGGGCTGGGTATTTTCAGAAGAGAAGGAGGGTATCATGGAGAACCGTCGATCGCACCAATTTCATACCGCCCTTTCCATGACGCTCTGGATTTTGTTCATCGTATTTTGCGTCCTGGAACTGGTCTATATCCCCCTGTTCGGTGTCGATGGCACGGGGGTGCCTGTCCCCCGGTGGCAGATGAGGCCGCCCGATTTGATCTGCCATTTGGTCCACTCCATATCTCCCGCTCTTGTGGAGCCGGTACAGATCCTCCTCTTCTGGGGGATCGGGTTTGGCGCTTATTTTGGATTCCGCACCATCTCGAGAAAAACCGTACTTGACAATACCGCGAGGCTGCGGGTCTTTGCTACCATCCAGGAATACCCCGGAATCCATTTCAATGCCCTCCGGGAGCAGACGGGGATGAACCGGGGGACGCTCCGCTACCACCTCTCCATCCTTTCACTTACCGGGAAGATCAACGGCTTCCAGGACGGGGTATTCTCGCGGTATGTCCCCAGCGAAATGGGGATGTCAGAATATGACCAGATCGTGGCATCCAGGTTCCAAAACAGGCCGGATCGGAAGATCATCACCTATCTCATCGAACATCCGGACGCGTCACAGCGTGATATTGCCGAAGCCCTAGGTGTCGCGCCTTCGGTGGTGAGCAAGCGGATACGGCAGCTTTACGACGAAGGGGTTGTTGCGATGGAGCGTCTCGGAAGGAGCACGAGAGTAGCCCTGGCGGATGAAGCCGTCGAGGTGGTCAGACGGATCCAGGGTACAGGAATACGTCCTGATCAGGTCCCTGTCCCGGCTCCTGAAATCCCAGGATGAAAGAACTCTCTACCGGTATTTTTTCCCTTGCGGAGGACAATGCATGAAAAGACGGGACGGAACGGATAACCCCGGGAATATCCACCATACCGAGTCATAAGAAGATCCATCAAGCCTGCCGTTTGTTGGGTTCCTGCACAGAGATCGTTTAAAGAATCCTGTTAATTGTCTCACAGAGCATTCATGCTCGGGAGACATGATATGCCACAATACCTGAAAAAAGCAATTCCAGTGTTGATCATTGCACTTGCTGTGCTGGTGTCGGTTATCATCCCGTGTGCCGCAGGAATTCATATCCAGGCGGTCACGACATCGTGCTTGCGAAAGGGGATCCCCTCACAATCACTGGGGATGGCTACCACAATGGATCTGCCACCCTGTGGGGGATAGGATATTCGTTCCTCAACAGCACAGTTGTCAATGCGTCCCCGACTGGAACAATAACGTGGACATTCAATGCGGGGACAACCCAAACGTTCCACAGTGGTCCCTTAATGATTGTTGTCCAGGACCCGGGACAGGACCGGAACTACTCGATCGTCGCGAACGAGTCTGCCGGGAAATGTCTTATAACATCGGTGGACGGTACACCCCTCTTCGAAACAGAGGTTGGATCTATGAATATCCCTGCTGCTCTGGATCTCGCGGATCTCCTGAAGAACCAGATCGATGGAAATGGCACGGACGATTCATGCCTGCTCCAGACGGTGTATGTCGAGGAGCCTGCACTGCACCTTTCGACGGTGAAACTGGGGAGTGCCCCGGTTGTTCCTGCGGGAGAATGTGTGCTGGTGCAGGGTACCATGAACATGGCGCCGGAAAACCGGATAACGGCGAGGATTTACGATACCGGGGTTATCGAGAAGACCGGCCAGCGCACCCCTGTCCGGCCCGCCACGGTCGTTGCGACAGGAAAAGGGGTCTGGGAGAACACTTGGGAGTGCTCCCTTGATACTGCAGGCCTGGCACCAGGGGAGTACCTGGTCGAGATTGGATGGGATCGATCTGAAATATCGGGGCAGAATGGATTTCTTTTCCAGGTTGTAAAAAAGGAGAACTGGATAAGTAGGGTATTAAACAACAACCTGCTTACCCTTAATTTCCACCAGAAAAACGGCCACCTGTGATTTGAGCTCACCTGTGCAATGGACATGGCAAAAGGCCCGCCTATGAGCACCCTCTGGCGTGCTTTCCACCGCAATTCACGGGGTGAGGACGCACCGGATGCGGGCAAGGTACATTGCCGTTCTCCAATCAGATGGGGAATGTTTCCGCTTGCGAGGAAACCCCTCCGGCATACTCCGCCAGGTAACCGGCGCACAGGTCGTACGCCTCAACCAGCTTCTCCCTCCCGATTTTCGGCACTCCGCAGGTGACGATTCGGATGTTCCGCGTTTGTGGTGTCACCTTTGTCGCGTCCGAATCACGGTAGGGATAGATGGCGATTACCTGTTCCGGATCGGTCATGATGACCTGGTTCGGATGGAGCACCACCGGCTTCTCCATGCCGATGCCGAAGAAACGTTCCCCGTCCCTGGCAAACCGGAGCTCCAGGTCCCCGGCCAGCTCACCTGCATCGAAGGCCGCGATGGGGATCCCGGAACGGGCCGATGCCAGGTTGTAGGCGTCCACGGCGGTGCTGATCTGTGGGAGCTTTCCCCCGGACAGTATCCTCCTGACAAGTGCTTCGGATGCCGGACGCGTCTTGGTGGGGTCGACGCCGACGCTCCAGAAAAAGTCCCGGTACGCCCTGAAGACCGGTTCGTCCCTGACCTTTTCCAGGGTATAGCGGGACTGTATCTCCTTCATGGTCGCCAGTTTCAGGGCTTCGAGCCCGGGGTTCCCCGGTGTAATCCGCACGGACCGGATATCGCCTTCTGCCACGCAGATCCCCGGGAATGCGGTCAGAACTTCATGGCTGAACTTCATTTTGGAATTCTCTCATTGGATTTTTGTTTATCCTGTTTTATACCTGATGTCTTTGCATTCCCTGTTTCCTGTTTATACCTGATGTCTTTGCATTCCCTGTTTCCTGTGAAAATGCCCCTGGCATAATTCTCCAGCCCGGACCAAGCTGGTCATTGCCTGGAAACGGATTTTTTTACCGTTGAAGGTACTTCATCATGGGGAAACGGGCCCTTCGCATTCCACAGCACTTCTGGCTGCCACCCGGCCGAGAGGAAAGTTAAAGTCGGATTTCTGTAACAGGTACTGAACGGAAAAATGTGATAGCCATGGAAGGTGAATGCTGCCCGAGATTTGACCCTGTCCCATGGGATGGAAAGATCCTTGAATGGAAGGACAAGCGGTTCGTGAAACACAAGGTGATGACCTTTTTCTTCATTCCCCTCAACTTCGGAGAGGTCATCACCAGGCTGAACGAAAAGATGGATAAGTCCGGAGCGGCAATACCGGACCGGCTCTGTCTCTCCGACGATACCTCGCGATGGAACATGGATATCTACCTTGCAGTCGACCGGGAAATCCCGGGCGAGGAGAATGTCACCCTGGGCGGGAAGTTTCTGAGCAGGGTATACGAGGGGCCCTATTCCGATACGGCAAAATGGTGCAGGGACTTTGAATCGTATGCCGGGGAGCGGATCCTGAATATTAAAAAATGGTTCATGTGGTATACAACCTGCCCGCGATGCGCCAAAAAATACGGGAAAAACTATGTCGTCGTCGTCGCGGAGGTGGCCTGACCGATCGTTTCGCATGCGATGAGTTCAGCAGGACGATCGTGTCCTGAACAGGCTGGAACCAGAAGAGCGGCGGAGGGGTCAGCAAAGAATTATTTCTCGTTCGCCATTATTCCAACGATCGGATATGATTCAATCCGAACCTGTGACCCTCGCCCGGGAGCTCATGCAGGACTTCGCCCGCCGGACCGGGCTTGATCCGCCTGCGCCATCCCCGCAGCGCTACCTCTGGACTGATGCGTTCGCGGTATGCAATTACCTCGGCTTTTCCGAGCGGATCGGTGACCCTGCGTGCTTTGACCTTGCACACCGCCTGGTCGGGCAGGTGCACCGTGTTCTCGGCCGGCACCGCGGCGATGACCCGCGGAGGGGCTGGATCAGCGGCTTCGACGAGCAGGAGGGCGGGCTGCACCCGACCATCGGTGGCCTCCGGATCGGAAAGAAGCAGAAGGAACGGATGCCGGGAGAGCCGTTTGACGAACGGCGCGAATGGGACCGTGACGGGCAGTACTATCACTACCTGACGAAGTGGATGCACGCGCTCAACCGCATGAGCCGGGTCACCGGAGACCCGGTGTATACCCGCTGGGCGGTTGAGCTGGCCAGGACAGTCCATGCCAGGTTTACGTACCTCCCTCCTGTGGGCAGGCAGAAGATGATGGTCTGGAAGATGAGCATCGATCTCTCCTATCCCCTCGTCCCGTCCATGGGGTTGCACGATCCCCTGGATGGCCTTGTCACCTTCAGCGAACTTCAGGCTGCTGCGGCGGAAACTTCCAGGGAAACAATGCAAATGGACCTTCGTGCCGAGATCGCAGATTTGGCGGACATGTGCCGGGGCCGGGACTGGACGACGGTCGACCCGCTCGGCATCGGTGGCCTGCTCTTTGACGCATCGAGGATTGTGCGTCTGATGGTGCAGGGTGGTTTTTCCTACCCGGACCTGCTTGAAAGTGTCACCAGGGCGGCCGCCTCCGGGTTGCGGGCATTTGCGGGGAGCGGCACCCTTCAGTCTCCTGCCGTTTGCCGCCTTGCTTTCCGCGAGTTCGGGCTGTCGATCGGGCTGGAAGGGGCTGAATGGGTTGTCCCGTGCCATCACAGACAATCCCGGCATATTCGGCCAGGAGACTGCCCTGTATCGGAGGATTTGTGAAATCAGGGAGTATGTGCCTCTCGCGGGGATGATCGAACGGTTCTGGCTTGATGAAGCGAACCGGGAGTCAGAGACCTGGACGGAGCACTCCGGGATCAACGTGGTGATGCTTGCAACGAGCCTTGCCCCGGAAGGGTTCCTGGCGCTATAATCCGGTCATATCTACCCTGCTCCTCTCTCGAAAAAACCTGGTATGTTTTGGCGCTGTTCTCATCACGTGCCAGGCGTTCAACCCGACCGTATGCCTTTGAGATAAAACGATTAAAGGCAAGAAGGCCTTATTCAGCTCATTTTCGGGAAATTTCTTAAAAAAATGCCTGGAATAACCAGCGCGTCCAGAAAATGAAGGGCGAGTGCTGGTAATAATCCCTGCTGAAACCTGCGATTCACCGGTTATTTCACCCGAAACTCCACCTCTTCACCCGGATGCCCGACATTGACAATCTCGAGATCCGAGGAATTTCCGTCCCACCATTTGCTGTTCGGTTCCGCGGAGTTATCGAAGTTCGTACGGTTCGGAGAGTAGAACAGGTCACCTCCGTCCCCGAGGTTCGATCGTCTCTCCAGGTCGAAGTTTGAGTCAGCCTGCTCGAGAGAGCATTCATAGTGCTTATCCGCAGTCATGTCCTCGTCCTCGTTGCTCCCCAGTTCGTCCACGTGCCAGATGGCCAGCCCCGAGGAGGGTAGCGAGGCATCACGCCCCCGGTTGTGCCGGTTCTCGAGGATGAAGTACTCGGTCGCGTTCTTGTTCCGGATATAGAATTCATTCTTCCCCGATTTTACCGTGTAGGTACCTGCTTTGAGCGGAACAACGCGATCGGCCCACCCTGCTTTATACTTGAGGTACGCAGAGAACTGTGTCGGGTTCGTATCATCAGGCCCACCCCAGCACATGCTGCAGTACATGCCGACGCCGTTCGACTGGTCGCCGTAATCGTAGAGATCCGGGAAATCACAAATCATGTGGCCGTTCTCATGGCAGAACGTGGCAAGCGTGAGCGCTTTTCCCATGTCTGAAATCTGGTAGTCCATGCACCGTCTCTGTGCATCGACCTCGAACGGCGCCTCCAGGCCCCAGGAATGGGGCCACAGCCCCTCGCCCCAGTTGTTCGGGCAGGTCCCGGCATAGAAAACGTTCACGGCATACACGAAGCCTTCTTTATCGGTGCTCAACGCACTGAAGTCGAAGCCTTTTTCCCTGAGATCGGAGAGGGCTTCCTCCACGAGTTCCCTTGCCCTGGTCCCGTGTGGAATTCCGGGGTTGGCATAGTACTCTTCGGGGTTTTTGGCGGTGTAATAACCAGCAACGATGTTGGTGTACTTGAGCCTCCCTCCCGATTCGTCGAAGAAGTAATCGTACACAGAACCATTATTCCCGAATCCCGTGTACCCCTTCTTATTGCAGAAATCCTCGACTTCCGACCGGGAAATGGTGCCCGGCTCATCGGGGAACTGAATCAGGATGCACAGGCCGCAGTATTCCCCTACCCGCTCCTCTTTGGGAGGAGCAGGAGCTATACCGGGTGTTTTGAGCGCTTTGTGCTGTGCAGCCCTGGCTTTTTCCCGTCGCTCCTCCCACCGGGTCTTGAATTTCTTCTTCTGGAAGGGTGCGAGCGCCATCTCCTTTGCAACGGTTCTGGGGACGCGGAGGTGCCGCTCCAGGCCTAGCGTTTCGGGCTTTGCGGTACCAACCACCACCCCTGTCGGGACAAGCCTCTTCCCGTCAGGAGAACGTTTTGCATACTGGTAGAAGCCGGTGGCGGGATCTTTCACGACTGAGTACCCGTCAGGGGTCTCGAATACCGCGTAGTTCTGATTTCCCCAGCCTTTGAGATCGATCCGGGTGCCATCTGGCTGGGTGAAGACGAACTTTTTTTCGTAGAATGGATATGGCATAGGGTATCCTCCTTGGCGGGGGGTATGAGAGGGGATAATTAGTTTATCGATATAAAATTTTTGGTATTGAAAATAATCTATAAACGGGCTCCTTTTAACACATCCAGGCTATTCTTCGACAGCGTCCTGGTGCACCCGAATATTCTCCTTTCATTGACCCGGTGGTCCATGCCATCACCACTACCAAAATTAATATATTAAATATACTATTCAATAAGTTTATATGGACGGGAGGGCATGGCCCGGGGCACGTCCGCGTCCCATGAACCGGTGGTACATCCATCATCCATTTCCCTGGATTCAATCCCGGGTCCTGCCATCCCGGGACTTCCAAAGCCGTCCAGGGCCCGTCGTTCGGGTATCCTCCCCGGGAGCCCGTTACAGATACCGGGATATCAGGTGCGAAGGAAAAAAACCACGCGATGTGAACCCATGTCTCCACTCCCTGAAGCGGTGAGATCGCCCGATCCACCCTACAGGCGGCTGCGTGCATTTGCATTTGATCCAAGTCTCAGCCGCCAGATTGACACCAGTGAGATAAACGAGGTGATCCTGAAAGTTCCCTGGGACCGTAAACTGGGCCCTGGACCTGTTGATAGTTACCTGGAGATCGTAGACCATGACCCTGCGAGCAGGGCTTTCTATACCCCGATAGACCTCAATGACCCCAGGCTCCTCGCCCAGGACGGACTCGCTCCGTCGGAAGGTAACCCGCAGTTCCACCAGCAGATGGCATATGGTGTGGCCCGGACAACCATCCACCACTTTGAGCTGGCGCTCGGTCGCCGGGCCCTGTGGTCGGCCCATAAAAGACCGGAAGACGGGAAGGACGACCCAACCCTGCGTCTGCGGGTATATCCCCATGCAATCCGTGAAGCAAACGCGTATTATAGCCCGGAGAAGAAAGCGTTAATATTTGGGTATTTTCCGGCAAGCCCGACGGAACACGGGATGAACATGCCCGGGGAGACAGTTTTTACCTGTCTCTCTCACGATATTGTCGCGCATGAGACCACCCATGCCCTGGTCGACGGCCTTCATCCCTATTTCCTCGAACCGTCCAACATGGATATCTGGGCCTTGCACGAGGCGCTTGCCGATATCGTTGCACTGTTCCAGCACTTCACCTATCCCGAGGTCCTGAAGCACCAGATCGCCCGCACGGCAGGGGACCTCGAGAAACAGAACATCCTGGGGGAACTGGCATTCCAGTTCGGCCAGGCGATAGGGAACTACGGCGCGCTGCGGAACGCTATCGGGGGATTTGATGAAAAAACAGGGAAATGGATCGTAAAATATCCGGACCCGGAGGAGATCCTGCATACCACAGAACCGCATGGCAGGGGAGCGATCCTGGTCGCCGCGGTCTTCGATGCATTCCTATCCATCTACAAATCTCGGATAAAGGATCTTCTCCGGATTGCATCACGTGGTTCAGGAACCCTCCCTCCCGGGGAGATCCACCCTGACCTGGTGAACAGGCTATCCGGGGAGGCTGCCAAGACTGCCCGGCACCTCCTGCAGATCTGCATACGGGCGCTCGATTATTGCCCTCCCGTTGATATCGATTTTGGCGATTACCTCAGGGCATTGATCACGGCCGATGTGGAACTCGTCACGGATGACAGGCATAATTACCGCCTCGCAGTGATCGAAGCATTCCGGAGAAGGGGCATCTACCCTGGGGGGATCAGGACCCTCTCCGTGGAGAGCCTGATATGGCATGTACCGGATGAAGGGGAACAGGAACTGTTTCAGAAGGCATTCAGTGGTGACCGGGACGTACGGAAGCTGGTGCCGGAATGGGGTACAGGGACGGAACCCGGGAAAATTCATAACCAGGCATGTGATGCCTGCAGGATCCTGCACAAATGGCTGTACGAGGTCATGGATTCGGGGCTGGCGTCTGTCACGCATCTCGTTTGGGAGAAGAAGAAAGATTCCCTGTACCGGGAGGAGGATGGAACCCCGCTCCTCGAAGTCCATTCGATCCGTCCCGCAAACCGTATCGGACCGGACGGAAAGACAATCGCCGAAATTGTTATCGAAATCACGCAATGCCGCCGCGGCTACATGGACAAAAACCGCCAGATGCAGGTTGACAATGGCGAGATCAATCCCCCAGAACCAGACTTCATCCAGCGCGGGGGTTGCACGCTCCTCATTGATTCCGGTAGCGGAAATGTACGGTATTGCATCTACAAGGACGTGATGAGCCCGAATCGGCTGGTCCGGACGCGGGAGCTGCTGAAGGGAGCCATGGCTCCTTCCCTGCACACGATGTACTACGGGGATCCCTACCAGAACTATTTCCGGGAGGTTGTCAGGACCAGGGGAAAGGAGGCTGTGCATTTCGAGCCTTTTGCGCTCCTTCATCGATCTCCTCTTTCAGGGGGGGTTCCGTAATGCCGGGGGGGACGGGAAGCCTCAAGGCCCCATTATCCGGAGTCGTTATCCGCATGTACAACATTGGCCAGGGGGACTGTTTTCTCCTGGCATTCCCGGCGACAGACGGTGAAACCCGTTACATGCTCATCGACTTTGGGGCCCAGACAGGTGAACGGGTGGAAGCCATCGCCAGGGATATTATGGAAACCACGGGCGGCAAGCTCCATGTCGCCGCTGTTACACACGAGCACGTGGACCACCTCTCGGGATTCGGGCTGCTGGGAACCGTCCTCAAGGATATTGCGATAGATTCACTCTGGCTGGCATGGACAGAAGACCCCGCGAACCCACTTGTTGAAAAGCTGAAGGATCTCGCACAACGGCGAATCAAGCTTGTCCAGGAAGCTATCACGCGGATGAAACAGGGCGATCGCCAGGAAAAAATTCTGCAATTGATGTCACCGGAAGACATGTATATCGGGCCCAGGGACGGCGGCATTCTGGATCTGCTCCGTAAAAAATGCGCCAGCGAGGCCGGGAGCCACGTAACATACCTTGCGCCCGGGGGAAAACCCCTCGAAATACCCGGTGTACAAGGGATCCGCTGCTTTGTACTGGCCCCGCCCTGCGATCTTGCATTTTTTGAAGTGCCTGACAGCAGAGAGGAAACATACGCGCTCTTTCCGGGAATCAACGAGGAGGCTGCCTTTGCCGCGGCTCTTTTCCCGGCGACAGATGTGGGAGGGGCCGATTCATTCCCATCGTTTAAGGGCTACCCGTTTGATAAAATTTTTTCCGTATCCGAAGAAGTCCTGAAAGCTGACAATCCAACGAGTTTATTCTTCAAAAGGTACTATGGGTTCACCGATGATCCTTCAGAAGGCCCTTCCTGGCGGCGCATTGATGAAGACTGGCTGGCGTTTGCCGAGACTCTGGCCCTCAAAATCGGTGAGATGACGAACAATACCAGCCTTGTCCTGGCATTCGAGATGACGGAAGCCACGCCACGAAAAATTCTCCTCTTCGCGGCGGACGCACAAATAGGGAGCTGGTTGTCCTGGCATACCCTGAAATGGCCCGGGGAGGATCCTGGCGAAAAGGACCTGACCGGGGAAGACCTCATCCGGCGTACTGTGTTCTATAAGGTCGGCCACCATGGGAGCGTCAACGCAACGCCCCGCGAAAAAGGGCTTGAATTGATGGAAAATCCCGATCTCGTGGCCATGATATCCGTTGACGAAGAATGGGCGCATCGGAGAAAATGGATGCACCCATGGCAACCCCTGGAAAAGAGGCTCTTCGAAATGACGAGGGGAAGAGTCATCCGGAGCGATCAGGTCCGGCTGAAAGGCCTCCTCCCGAGGCCGCCTGAAATTCCGGAACAGGAGTGGAATACCTTTGCACAATGCATCGACTGGGAAAAGAGCCAGGATCCGCTCTGGATACAGTATACAATCAGGTTATAACCGAATAGATGGATGTGTGGGTGATCCACCAATCCAGGGTTATTTATGGCCATGAAGCGGATCTCTCCTAATCCTGCATGAAAGACAACCGCCACATCGATTTAAACGCCATTGCCCGGGAGGCAATGAAGAAATACGGGTTCGAATACCAGTTCCCTGAGGCCGTCATTCGGGAAGTCAATAACCTGGAAGAGGGAGACCCCGCGTTGCCGCCGGAGGATGCCCGGGACCTGCGTTCCCTTCTCTGGTCCTCAATAGATAACTTCGACTCGATGGACCTTGACCAGCTGGAATACAGCGAAAGCGGTGCCGGTGGGGTTATCCGTGTCATGGTCGCTATTGCAGACGTCGATTTCTTTGTCCGGAAAGGCTCCCGGACCGACCAGTTCGCCGCCCGGAACGGGACATCGGTATACCTGGGCGCAGAGACCTTCCCTTTGCTCCCGGAGCGCCTCTCCCATGGCCTGTCCTCCCTCCTGCCCGGGCGTGACCGCAGGGCCATGGTCATTGAATACACCGTCCTTCCGAATGGAGATGTCCGCCATAACGGGATTCACCGTGCCATTGTCAACAACAAGGCGAAGCTCGTCTACGAACAGGTTGGGGGCTGGCTGGAAGGGGCTATGCCCCTCCCGCAGCCGATCCGGGAAGTCCCCGGGCTGGAGGAGCAGGTCCGCCTGCAGGCGGAGGCTGCAACCCGCCTGAGAAGGCGGCGCATGGAACGTGGAGCACTCGATCTCGAAACGCTGGAAGCGGAGGCGGTGGTGGAGCATGGCAGTGTCCGTGACCTGGTCATCCAGCGCCAGGACCTGGCAAGGCAGATAATCGAGGAGTTCATGGTCGCTGCCAATGGGACTATGGTGAACCTCCTCGGGAATGCCGGTGTTCCCATGATCCAGCGGGTCGTACGCGTCCCCAAGCGCTGGGATGGGATCGTGGAGACTGCCGCATTGTATGGGGTAAGACTGCCGGAGCAGCCGGATTCAAAGGCGCTATCAATATTTCTTGACCAGAGGAGAGCGGCTGACCCCGTCCGGTTCCCCGATCTCTCCCTGACCATCGTGAAACTCATGGGGCCCGGCGAGTACGTGGCCTTCACCCCTGGCGATGATGCTATCGGGCACTTCGCCCTGGCGGTAATGGACTACACCCACTCGACCGCCCCGAACCGCCGGTACGTCGACATCATCAACCAGCGGCTCCTGAAAGCGGTCCTCGACGGGAAACCCGCCCCCTACCCGGCGCGGGAACTTGACGATCTCGCCGCCTGGATGTCCGACCGGGAGAAGGCCGCCCAGAAGGCCGAACGCTTCATGAGGAAAGTCGCCGCCGCGGTGCTCCTCAAGGGCCGGATCGGTGAGTCTTTTGATGCCCTGGTTACCGGTGCCGCAGAGAAGGGAACCTATGTCAGGCTCATCAGCCCGCCGGCAGAGGGCCGTGTCATGGAGAGAGAGAAGGGGCTTAAGGTCGGCCAGAAGGTAACCGTGAGGCTGCTGCGGACCGATCCTTACAACGGGTTCGTGGATTTTGCATGCATCGGCAGGCGGAAGGATTAGCGATTTTCTGATAACCCCTTCCTGCCCCTTGCATGGCGGGTTCGTAGTTCGCCCCGGCGTCGCCATTGCCGCAACGTTCATTCGCCTTCCATACCAATGACCCCTTCATGGCGGAACCAATCATTCTGGTCACCGGCTCGACCGATGGAATCGGCAAGGCGACGGCACGGGACCTGGCCTCCCGGAACGCCGAAGTCATCATCCACGGGCGGGACCGGGAGAAAGGGGAACGAGTGCTCAGGGAACTGAAAAATGCGACCTGGAACAGGAATCTCAGTCTCCTCATCGCCGACCTGTCGGTTCAGGGCACTGTCAGGCAACTGGCAGACGAGGTTGCCTCTGCCTATGGACGGCTTGATGTCCTGGTCAACAATGCCGGCACCTTTGAAAAGATGCGAAAAGTCACGCCAGACGGAGTCGAAATGACATTTGCCGCGAATTATCTTGCCCCGTTCCTCCTTACACGGCAGCTCCTCCCCCTGCTGCTGAAGAGCGCTCCGTCACGGGTAGTCAACGTCGCCTCCATCGCCCACCGCGACATCAGCCAGATCGATTGGGATAACCTCCAGGGAGAGAAATCGTTCGACCCCTATGAGGCCTATTCCCTCTCCAAGTTTGGAGACATCACCCTTACCTATTCCCTGGCAGGAACGCTGGGTGCCGGTGTCACAGTGAACTGCCTCCATCCCGGGGTAATTGCCACCAAGATGCTCCGGGCCGGTTTTCCGGGCATCCGGGGAAGCCCGCCTGCTGCAGGCGCTGAGATCCCTGTTTACCTGGCGCTTTCGCCTGAAGTCGCCGGGATCTCGGGCCGGTATTTCGAGGCGGACAGGATACCGGGCCGGTCATCTATGTTGACTTATGATCGGACGGTACAGGAAAAGCTCTGGAGTGTGGCTGAAGAACTCACGCACGAGAGGTGAGCCCCGGTTCCTGATCGGTAAACCGGACAGGGAACCATACCGCATCAATGCATGGGTCCGGACATGAAGAGGAGCCACGATGCGTGTTTTATCGTTCGTGATATGCATCATCGCCCAGGGGGTAATCGGATCAAGCGCCCGGCTCACGCCCCATGCCAGGCCGGGTGATGAGGAACGGCAGGAGAAAGGAGGACACCCCCTGCCCGGGGCCAGCCGCCAGAACAGCCGCCCGGAGATCAGGGGTCGATGGTAACAACCTGCAAGCTTAGGTCAGGACCATATGGATCGGCAGGGCGAGGCACACCACGAGGACCGCTATCACGCTGGCATGGATTGCCGATGCGGCAAACAGCGCCTTCCTGGCCATGATGGCCTGCTGGGTCCGGAGAATTATGCCAGGTTTTCCTGCCTTTTTCTGCAAATTCATGCTGGTACCTCCAGGAATGAAAACCCGCATTGGATTTTCATTCCGGGTAGTGGAGTTCAGGAACAGGCTTAAAAATTACCCAAATAGGTATGGGAACTGTCTTGAACCGGGCAGTTACGTAATGTACCTGCTGGCATATCCGCTGTACTGCGCAGTGGGAGCTCAAGGTTAATCCCTTTGACACTACCAGGGCCATGATATTCTTCCACATACCCGTTACATCACGAAATGAACTGCCGGGAAGAAAGGAGGGAGAATCCATTCGTCCTTGATTCGGCTCACATTAACCTGACAGGACTTCCTCATGGCCCCCTCCTTTCATCCCGATCGCCTTGAAAAACGTATAGCAGAACGTTCCATCCGGTTCCGCAGTCCGGTACAGGTCGCGTATCCCCTCCTCCCAGGCCGCCCTCTCCATAAGGCCAAGGGCCAGCACCAGTTCGGTTACACCCTCGACCATGGCCGTAAAGGTATTCCTCGTAAAACCCCGGGCCAGGTCCGGCCGGCTCCCGTCGGCATAGATGAACCGCGGAGATACGCGGACACCGGAGAATCCTGCCTCGCGCACAAGGCGCCAGAGTTCCCTCCCGATGAGGGCATTTCCCCCCATGCGGCGCTGGACCTCGACGAGGCACCCGATTGCCTGGCGGGCCAGGGCACTGTCTGGATAGAAGAATGCAGACCCATGGTCGCCTTCGATAACAGTGATGCTTCCTCCCGGCCGGAGGGCTGCGCCCAGCTGGTTCAGGGCCCGGACGGGGTCGGGGAGGTGCTCGAGGAGAAAGCAGACAAAGACGTGGTCAAAGGTTCCCTGCTGAAACGGCAGGTGATGGACATCAGCCTGGTGGAAGGTCACGTTGGAGAGACCTGCTTTCCTGGCCCTTTCTGCTGCACGCGCCAGTGAAACCGGGGAGATGTCAACAGAGGTAAACCTGGCACCCGGGCTGTTCCTGGCCAGGATAACCGTCTGCGCCCCGGTCCCGCACCCCGCCTCCAGCACCCTGCTCCCCGGCGAATACCGGGTATCGCAGTGGAGCAGCTCTTCAAGGGTCGAGGCCTGGTCATGCAGCCTGCGGACCTCGCGATTGGAGTGTCCATGGACATAGTCCCCGGGTTTCCTGGCGGATGGCATGCGATGCCCCCCGGATGCTCACCGGTATTGATAATTGAATGGGGAATTGGCATCATTATAGGTATTGGAACGTTGCCGCGATGGCAGTGACCATTGAGGCCTGGGAGGAATGGCAGGGGTTTTAGCAGAATTCAATCCAGCAGCAACCATCCTGCTGTCCTTTTATCAGCGTTTGCCTATTTTCAAGAGTTGCAAGCCGCGGATCTCTTTCTTTGAATCACGAGGAAGAGAAATCCGGAGCTTTGGCAAGGGGTTGTGGTGGACCCGATCGTGGCGGACCGGGAATAAGATTGAGGATGAAGTGAGTGAGATGGCTGCAGGTATCCTTCTCCCGGTCATGGTGCCTGGATGGGGCTAAATGGATGATGCAGCAGGCGACACAAGGCACTGCGCCTTCCAGAACCGGAGTGCCAAGGTATGAGCAAGGGGATACCAAAGCTGGTCAATGCTGACTGGACAGGTGCGGCATTAGTTTTATATTCTCCCCCGGGTATTGTGCACTGCAGCAGGGGGAATGCGATAATGGCAACTGATCCGGTCTGCTACATGGTTGTCGATGAGGACGAGGCACGAGCACGGTCCAGCTACAAGGGGCAGGAGTATTTCTTCTGCTCGGATTTCTGCAGGAAGAAGTTCGAAGAGAACCCGGCACGGTATGTAAAACTGGCACGGTCGATGGATATCGGCCCTAATATCACCTGCTGACCGCCCGGCTCCCACCACGAGTGAAGTGGTTTTTAATCATCTCCCGCGGCGTTTGGATCGCCATTCGTTGTCATAGGATACCCTACGGCAGCGTCCACTGGTGGAAGAGCCAATCCCTTCCCTTCAGCAGCGGCCTTCCCGGGGAACCCGGAAGGCACCGCAATAGCATGGTATTGGTCGCGATCACACGGCTTGTGCCATCCCTTCTCCCCGTGCCATCAGATCTCTCATTCTCCGGGCGTTTTCCAGCATCGCATGGTTGTTGTTGAAGAACACGGCAACCTCCCGTGGGGCAGATTCCCGGATCAGTGCTGCCGCCTCCCCGAGTTCTGCATCCGAGTAATCGTGGCTGTACCAGCCGGTCCGGCCATGGAACCGCATGTACAGGATGTCTCCCGGGAATATGCGGTTCCGGGCATCGGGGGAGTCCACGGAGACGAGGGTGACATGGTCCTGTAAGGAACGGCATATGCCCTCGTCGGCGAGGACCTTTTTATTCCGGATTTCCAGGGCAAACCGGCCGCCGAGATCAAGCTCCCCGGCAAACCGGATGATGCGCCCGGCATCGGCAAACCCGGGCGGTGCCTGGAAGAGGTAGAACCTGATGAGGGAGTCCATGGGGGCAAAGGCATCGCGGAACCGGCGCCATACGGCGATCGCATCCTCGTTGAACCGATGGGTATGTGTGACCGACCGGTTGACCTTGACAGCCCATGCAAGCGGCGCCCCTTTCCTGGCCCACGATTTCACCTGGTTTGGATAGGGAAAACGATAGAAGCTCGCGTTCAGCTCGATGGCATTCAGCCCGGAGTTCCGGATGTACCAGTCGAGGGTGCGATCAGGGTTCCACTCGTAGTACCAGCCGCTTGTACCGACAGAGATTTGCATGGCTATCCTCCACGTGCCGGTACCTCGTGCGAGATGATGAGTCCATGGGTGTGCGGGGGGATCACCAGGGACCCTGGCTCCAGGCTGCCTGGAAAGTGCATGTCCTGGTCCAGGGTGCCCGGGAGAGGGGTAAATGCCTTGACGTCCACCCCTCGTTCATCACTTCCGCATGCCGCCAAGGATGCCCCGGATAATCTCTTTTCCAATCTCCCGGGCAGCGGTCTTGGCCATGGCGCCTACGATGTCCTGGCCTGCTGAACGGGCAGAGGTCCGGGCAGGTTCTTTCCTGGGTGAAGTCTGGGAGGGACGGGGCGCCGGCTGGGCTGCCGGCGCCTTACCGGGAGCAGCCGAAGCCCGGGACGCCAGGGCCTCGTATGCGGACTGCCGATCCACGGCATTCTCGTACCTGTTGAACACCGGCGAGCCCTGGATGACTGCTCTCCGCTGATCAGGGGAGAGGGGAAGGAGCTGGCTTGCCGGCGGACAGACGAATGCCCGTTCGGTAATCCCCGGCGTCCCTTTCTGGTCGAGGAGGGAGACCAGGGCCTCACCGATACCGAGCTCGGTTACCACCCTGACGGTATCGAAGGCGGGGTTCGGCCGCATGGTCCCGGCCGCGGCCCTGACCGCCTTCTGGTCGCGGGGGGTGAACGCCCGGAGCGCGTGCTGCACTCGGTTTCCAAGCTGGCCCAGGACCTCCTCAGGCAGGTCAAGGGGGTTCTGGGTGACGAACCAGACCCCCACACCCTTTGAGCGGATGAGCCGGACAACCTGGATGATCTTCTCGGTGAGGACCTTCGGGGTATCGGAAAAGAGGAGGTGGGCCTCGTCAAAAAAGAAGACCAGTTTTGGCTTTTCCAGGTCACCAACTTCGGGCAGCCGCTCGTAGAGCTCGGAGAGGAGCCAGAGCAGGAAGGTGGCATAGAGCCGCGGTGACTGGAACAGGCGGTCTGCGGCGAGTATGTTGACGGTCCCCCGGTCGCCATCCACACTGAGGAATTCGTTGATGTCAAGCATCGGCTCCCCGAAGAAACGTTCTCCGCCCTGTTCCTCCAGGGTGAGGAGGCTTCGCTGGATTGCTCCTACGGTTGCAGGGGTGATATTTCCATATTTGATACGGAGTTCGGCCGCATTGTCGGCGGCATACTGGGACATCGCGCGGAGGTCTTTGATGTCCAGGAGGAGGAGCCCGTTTTCATCGGCGACCTTGAAGATGAGGGCCAGGACATCGGCCTGGATATCAGTGAGCCCGAGAATCCTGCCCATGAGGAGCGGGCCCATGTCCGAGACCGTGGCCCGCACCGGGTGCCCCTGCTCCCCGAACACGTCCCAGAAGACAACAGGATATGCCTCGTACCGGAAATCGGTGATGTTGAACTCACGGACCCGTTCCGCGACCTTCTGGTTCTCGCCACCCGGCCTGGCCATGCCGGAGAGGTCCCCCTTGATATCGGCCATGAAGACCGGTACTCCGATCCGGCTGAGCCGCTCCGATATCACCCGGAGCGTTACGGTTTTTCCCGTGCCGGTCGCACCGGCTACGAGGCCATGCCGGTTGGCCATCTTTGGGAGGAGCCCTACCGGCCCTGCCCCCCTGGCGATTATCATGGGGTCTGCTGGTGATGGCATATCCGCACCTGGTACCAATGTCAGGAGGAAAAGGACATAAAACAGATCCAGGAATGGCGGCCATTCGCATGGTTTTTATAGAACGGAAAGGTGTCCGGCAATCCCAGGCGTGTTCCACATGAAAAAGAGGAAGTAATCGTTGTACCGCCATGCTCTCAGGGCAATTGAAATTTTTCACGCCCCTGCCGGCTGGTAGGTCTTCATGATCTCCGCCATCTCACGCAGGCGCCTGTCCACGAGGTAATTGACAGTGCCTTTCTCGAATGTCCCGTCCGGGAGCCGGGCCCCCGCTTTGGCTCCGGTCAGGACCTCGATCCCCTCGTCGATGGTCGCGACCGGGTAGATATTGAAGAGCCCCTTCCTGGCAGCCTCCACCATCTCCTCCTTGAGCATCAGGTTCTGGACGTTGCTGGCCGGGATCATGGCCCCCTGCCGGCCGTCCAGGCCCCTGGCCTTGCAGAGCTCAAAGAACCCCTCGAGCTTCTCGGTGACGCCCCCAATGGCCTGGACCTCCCCGTTCTGGTTCACCGAACCGGTCACGGCGAGGGACTGCCTGATGGGGAGCCCGGAGAGGGCAGACAATATGGCGTACAGCTCGGTGCTGGAGGCGCTGTCCCCCTCCACACCCTCGTAGCTCTGTTCAAAGACAAGTTTTGCCGAGAGAGAGAGCGGCTTGTCCTGGGAGTACTTGCTGGCAAGGTACCCGGAAAGGATCAGGACACCCTTCGTGTGGATAGGCCCGCCCATGGCAGCCTCCCGCTCGATGTCCATCACCCCTCCCCTCCCCACCCCCACGCTGGCGGTTACCCGGGACGGCCGCCCGAATTCGATATCGCCGAGCCCGATCACCGAGAGGCCGTTGACCTGCCCGACCTTCTCCCCTTCTGTCTCGATGAGGAAGATCCCTCGGGTGATGTATTCCTGGATCTTCTCCTGGATCAGGTTGGACCGGTATATCCGCTCCTCGATTGCCTTCTGGATATGCTTTTCCGATGTGATTTCTGCCTTTTCCTGGCCGGCATAAAAGCTGGCCTCACGTATGATGTCGGTAACCCGGGAGAACCGGGTGGTGAGCTTCCTCTGGTCTTCGGCCATCCTGGAGCCGTACTCGATCACCCGTGCCACCGCGGAGGCATCCAGGTGCTTGAGGTCGTACTGCTTGCAGATGGTGCAGATGAACGATGCATATTTCTGGACGTTCTCATCGTTCCGGTCCATGGTCGTATCGAACTCTGCCTTGACCTTGAAGAGCTCGGGGAAGTCGGGGTCCCGGCTATAGAGGAGCTGGTTGATGAGCGGTATGCCAATCAGAACCACCTTGACCGAGAGCGGTATGGCCTCGGGTTTCAGGCCCTTGGCAGTGATGTACCCCATCCGCTCTCCCGGTTCCTCGATGGTCACCTCCTCCGTCTTGAGGGCGGTCTTCAGCCCATCATAGGCAAAGGGGTTGCGCAGGAGCTCTTCTACCGGAATGACAAGATACCCCCCGTTCGCCCGGTGCAGGGACCCGGGGCGGATCATGGTGAAATCGGTGGTCATCACCCCATACTGGACTTCTTTCTCAATTTTGCCAAAGAGGTTCGGGTACGTCGGGTTCTGTTCGAAGACTACCGGGGCCCCCTGGTACTCCGATCCATCCACCAGGACATTGACCTCGTATTTTCGGAAGGCCATCTCCCTGATCAGCGGGTGCTGGAACTGCGGGGGCGCCTGGGGCTGCTGTGCTTCGGGGAAGAACTGGGGCAGGTTCTCGATGATATCGTTCTGCACTGCCTCGATGTAGGGGAGGATCTCCTCCACGTTGGCATATTTGTCCTTCATGGCAGCGAGCCGCCGCCCGATGGCATTCAGGGCAACCTCGCGGTTCAGCTGCTCGATGGTCTCTGCCCCCTTCTGGTCGAGGTCGCGGAGCTGCCGGAACATGTTCCTGAGATCCGCGGTCAGCTCCTCCCGCCGCTTCTGGAAGCTGCTCTGTTCTTCCTCGGGCAGCGCCAGGAACTCCTCCTCAGGGAGGGGTTTTCCATCTTTTACGGGTATCGTGAGGAGCCCCTGGGGTCCCGGCTGTATAAGGAATCCCTTTTTCCTGGCCCCGGCATCGATCTGGGCAAAGACCTGCTGTTTCTCGGTCTCGATGCTCCGCACGGAGGCATCCCTCCGGTTGGCATAGTCTTCGCTTTCGAAGATCTTGGGGATGAACCGCTTAGCCTCGGCAAGGAAACCTGCCATCTCCTCCTTGAAGGGCTTCGCCATCCCGGCAGGGAGGCGGATCGCGTTCGGCTCGTACGGGTTGGAGAAATTATTCACGTAGATCCAGTCGAAACCTTTCGGCCTGGTCCTGGCCAGGACCTCGAGGAACGTCTCCACTGCGGTCTTCTTCCCGGTCCCTGGCGGACCGGATGCATAGATATTGAAACCTTTCTCCTGGATGTTTAAGCCGAAGGTGAGGGCCTTCAGGGCGCGGTCCTGGCCGATAATCTCGTCCAGCTCCTTCAATTCAGCAGTTGTCCTGCACCCCACCTTCGACATGTCGTGTACGTTTCTGTACTGGTTCAATGGCAAAGGGTCAACCATGATCTAAATCACCCTGTGACGAAGAGAGCAATTACCGCAGGTGTTATATAATAGTATGGACGCTGGCCAGGGCGGGATAATTGCTACCTAAAAGCCGGCCAGCCTGGTTTTCCCGAAAATTCTAACAGAAAAATCCCTGCAGTGAGCCTGGCGACCCTGGGAGCACGAACAACGGATCGAAAAGAGGAGGATGGCTATGACCTGACCCGGTTGAGGCAGGAGTAAGTTTATATCGTGGCCCCGGTATTCCTCATCCACATGCGATCGAGAACCGGCCATTGCAACCAGCAGACCATATGGATGGTATTATGAACCAGCTCTCCTCCGATGATAACCGCCTTTTCCGGTTCTATCCCGGTGACTTCGGCGAGCTGACCGTCCGCGTCATCCACATGGACCTCACGTTCGATGTATTCCCTGACCATACCCGGGCCCTGTCGGCCCTGACCGCCGAGACCCTGGATGCCCCGGTCCGGGAACTGGCATTGAATGCCCGGAACCTGGAAATACTCTCGGTGACCTGTGATACCGGCCCCGTGGAAGTTTCATATGACGGGCGCCGCAACCTCCTCACCGTCTCCTTTTCCCGGGAGGTCCCTCCCCGGACGCGGTTCACCATCTCAACCGAGACCGTTTGCCGGCCAAGCGACCACATCCTCGAGGGGCTTTACTATGACCGGACACCCCGCGGCGCACCACCGACCATGATCACCCAGTGCCAGCAGTGGGGGTTCCAGCGCCTGGTCCCCTGTATCGACGACATGACGGCCAAGTGCACCTACAGGACGACCATCATCGCCGACGAGCGGTACACGAGCATAATCTCCAACGGGGACGTGTCAGTCCCGCGGTGCCCGGTCGGGAATGGCAGGGTGAGCATCACCTATGACAATTCCATTACCCCCATGGCACCCTACCTCTTCTTCCTTTGCGTGGGCACGTATGCCGCATTCTCCCGGGAGCTTGAGTATCCAGACGGTCATACGTTCACCCTCGAGCTGCTCGTACCCCCGGGCTCGGACCCGGAGGTGGCTGCCCTGGCACTCCAGGTCCTTGCAGACGCGGTGATGTGGGTATACCTTTTCACCGGCCCGGAGAGCTGCAGTGACGTGGAACGCAGGAATGCCCTGATGGGTCTGGTCAGGAAGCGGGATGCCCTGAAGTCCGGCGCACCGGGTGGAGAAGCCCTTGAAGCGGTCCGCAGGGAGATCCGGAACCTGCACCGGGGGCTCTCCACGGGGTACCGGTACACGGGGACCGTGTACCGTGAGATAGGCATGCAGAACTCGGATTTCGGGGGGATGGAGAACGTGGGGAACACCACGATCGCCATGAACCGGATCATGCCCTATCCCCAGATGACCGACCCGGCATTCGAGTACATGGTCCGGGTCAAGGTCCACGAGTTCTACCATAACCTGAACGGGTCCGAGGTAACCGGCAGGAGCCCGTTCGAGCTCTGGCTCAACGAGGCGGTCACGGCCTTCATGGAAGAGAAGTACCATGCCTTCCTCTTTGGCGAAAACTATTCGCGGCTCCAGACGGTGCTCTCCATCATGGCCCCCTCCACGGGCACCTTCGCCCTGGATTCGGGCACCACCTCCCTCCCCATCGAGCCCGACGGGTTCAACGATCCCAATGACCTTATCACCGGCATCACCTACGTCAAGGCCGCGGAGTTTGTCCGCATGGTCGAAACCCTGATGGGCCCGGCGGTGTTCGCCAGGGGCCTTGACCGGTACCACACCCGGTTCCGGCACGGGAACGCGACCTGGCAGCAATGGATAGAGGCCATGGAAGAGGTCTCGGGTCAGGAGCTCATGGGGCTGGCAAGGACCTGGCTGAAGCAGACAGGGTTTCCGGTCATAGAGGCCACGGGAGAGTATTCCCCGGCGAACCGGAGGTACCTGCTCACCGTCAGGCAGTCGTTCCCTGAAAACGGGTCTCCATGGAGTTTTCCGTTCAGGGCAGCCCTGGTGGACGCGAACGGGCAGGATATTGCAGAAACCCTCGCCCGTATCACCGGTGGGGAGGCTACGATTGCCTTTGAAAGTATCGAAGCCCCGTCCTTCCTCTCCCTGAACCGGGGATTCTCCTGCTATGCAAAGGTGCTGGACCATGCAGGCCCGGAGGCGCTCTGTCTCCAGGCTGCCAGGGACCGCGATGCGATGGCCCGTTTCATGGCGCTGTATCGCCTGGCGGGCCAGGAAATGGTCCGCCTGATGGACGATCCCGCTGCTGTCCCGGCCCAGGAGTACCTCCAGGCATATCATTCCGTGCTCACCGACGAGGCAGCCACCGCAGCGACGGGGGGCCTCCTGCTCACGATTTTTGATGCTGTCGATAATCCGGGATACTCCCACCGGTATACAGCCCTCTACCAGGCCAGGAAACTTATCCAGCGCGCTATAGCCAGGCGGTACGGCACCGAACTGGAAACGATGTATCGGTCCCGCAACCAGGTGATCCCGCTCACTGCGCCACCTGCCGACCAGGTGCCGGCCATAAGGGAGCGGCAGGTCAAAAACGCCTGCCTGGGTCTCCTGGCCTCGCTGGATATCCCCCGCATTCATGCCCTTATCAGGGACCAGGTCCGGGAGGGGGGGGTTGCTACTGACCGCCTCCGGGCCTTCAGCCTCTACCTGGAAAGCTCTGCACCGGATCGCCTTACTTTCATGGAGGAATTTGGTAAAGAGGCGGTAAAGCATCCGGTCAGCTGGGAGGCTTACCTCGCGGCGGTCGGCGGGTGCTCTGCACCCGATGCAGTCAGCCTGATCAGGAGAGCGGGGGCATCCCCCTCGTTCCGGATGAACCAGGTCAACGACCACCGTGCCCTGTACGGGACCTTTGCTGCTAACCGGAAGGTCTCTCTCGAGACGCCGGAGGGGCGGGATCTCCTGCAGGAGTTCCTGGTCCGGCTGGCCCCCGTGAACCAGTACTCGGCTGTCAGCATGCTCCGGGCTTTCGGGTCGGTGGACCTCATGGAGCACGGATACCATGTTCCCCTCATCGGGCTGCTGGTAGCAGTCAGCAGGGAGCTCCGGCAGGCGGACGTCCCCGTGGTGCAGCACACCATCCGGCGGCTCCTGCTGGGGGCACCGGTCGCGGTAAAGGCATACGAGGCGTTGCACGGGCCCCTGGAGATGCCCGGCGGAGGAGAGACTTAGCTCTTCCTCAAGGATCTTCGTCAGCCTCCGGGAAAAACGGGTGGAGAGAAGGTCAGTTCCCGCTCTTTCTTCCTCATGACTGCCCGCCTGACCGGGTCAAATGCATATTTATGAGGGGCCTGGAGCAGGTGGAGGGCATTGATATCCTGGTCGATCAGCGCCTTAAACGGGAAAGTCATCTCCTCCTGTCCGCCGTCTTTTTTCACCCGGATGGAGATACCGCCAGGTACCCTCCGTGCCCCGGTGATCTCGTCCATAGGTGGCATAGGGAAGCGTATCGGTAAAATAGCTTGTGGCAAAGGCTCATCAGCTCCGGAGCACATCCTGATGCTGTCGTTGCTATATGGCAGTGCAGATCAAGCGGGTGTACGAATCTCCCGGGCCGGGTGATGGGTACCGCGTCCTCGTGGACCGGCTCTGGCCACGGGGGCTCTCGAAGGAAAAGGCAGGGGTGGACGAATGGGCACGGGAGATCGCCCCCAGTGACAGCCTCCGGAATTGGTTCGGCCACGACCCCTCCCGGTGGGCCGAATTCCGGGAGCGGTACCGCAAGGAACTGGAAGAGCCGGTACGCAGGCGGGTCCTGGAAACCCTGAAAGAGAGGGCCCGGTCCGGCAACCTCACCCTCGTCTATGGGGCAAAGGACACGGTCCACAACCAGGCGGTCGTTCTGATGGAGGTAATTGCCGAAGGATCCTGATTCTCCCGTATCTTTCGCTGAATCGAGCAGGCACTTCGATTAGCGAGGGGCATATGCTTACGGATGTATTCTCAAGGGCAAGTACAGGATCCATACGGGGCAGTCATACTGATGGAGGTAATTGCCGAGGGATCCTGATTCTCCTGCAGTATTCGTCGAATCGAACAGACACTTAAAGAAACGAGGGGCTGGGCCAATACTTTTGGATGTATATTCCCGAGGGTGAGTACAGGATCCATAGCAGGTGGCCGTGCTGAGGCAATTGCCAGTAGAACCCTGCCCCCCAAATTACCTGTAAGAATGAGATTACACCTCACCTGGACAGGTTCGAGGACAGAGGGGTGCTCTCATAGAGGCCCTTCCGGAGGATCCCGGTGAGACCCTGTCACCACCCTGGCCCGGGGGCAGCCTTCATTTCCCCGGCTATCCAAGAAAGAGATCGGGTGTTTCCGTGAAGTCCCGCTATAAACTCTTTTTTGGGGCCTTCGCGGCCGGCGCAGCGTTTCGCATCGGGATCCCCGGGCTCGCGGACGCGATCGAAGGATTCTGGACGAAGGCCGAGCCGGTGACCCGCCGGGCTCTTCCCGGCGTGTACCAGTGGACGATCGCCCTCGCAGGGATTTGCGTCTTCTGCCTTGTCATCTATTTCAACTATGGAATATTCTTCAAGGGGGCCAACAAAGGCAGGAAGGGTCTGCTTTCAGTACTGTCAGGTTTCCTGGCGGGAGTTATTGCGGTTGGCATACTGGTTATGCTGCTCGCAGGATGAGGCTGACTACGCGGGGATTTCGGATTATCCTGCAGGACTCCCCGCCTACCGTACCCTTTAATCCCCTGGCAGGCAATACCTACCAGAGAGGAGGAGGAGACAGTTTTATGGCCAGTTCCCGCCGCAGACGCGTCCGCAAGCCTGGCCTTCCCCCCGGTACACTGGCCGTGAACGGGAAACATACGACCGGGCCGGTGCGGATCACGGTGATCGATTACGACGCCGCCCATTACCAGGAGAAGCAGGTCGAACAGGTGGAAGATTGCTATCCCTTCCGTGATACGGAAACGGTGACCTGGATCAACATCGACGGGCTGGGGAACACCGGGGTCATCGAGAAGATCGGGAAATGTTTCACGATACACCCTCTCATCCTCGAGGATATCTTCAATACCGGGCAGCGCCCCAAGATGGAAGACCTGGACACCTATCTCTACGTGACCCTGAAGATGCTCCAGGTGACCGGCCCGGAAAAGGAGGTGAAGAGCGAGCATGTGAGCATGATCATCGGGCCGAACTACCTCCTCTCCTTCCAGGAGGACGTAGGGGATGTCTTTGACCCGGTGAGGGAGCGGATACGGAAAGAGGGGAAGATCCGCAAGCTTGGCCCCGACTACCTGGCCTATGCCCTGATCGATGACATCGTGGACAACTACTTCATCGTCATGGAGCACATCGAGGAGCGGGTTGAAAGCCTCGAGGAGCAGCTGGTGCTGGCCGCCTCCCGGGAGTCCCTCTCACAGCTGAGCGAACTGAAAAAGGACATGATCTACCTGCGGAAGTCGGTATGGCCCCTCCGCGAAGTGATCCTCGGGCTCGAGCGGACCGAGTCCCAATTGATCCAGGAAAGCACCGTCATCTACCTGCGTGACGTGTATGACCATACCATCCAGGTCATCGACACCCTGGAGACCCTGCGGGACATGGTCTCGGGCATGATCGACATCTACCTCTCCAGCCTCTCCTACAAGATGAACGAGATCATGAAGGTCCTCACCCTCATTGCCACCATCTTCATCCCGCTCACTTTCGTTGCCGGGGTCTACGGGATGAACTTCCGCAACATGCCTGAACTGGGCTGGGAATTCGGGTACCCGCTGGTGTGGGGGGTAATGATCGCTATGGTCATCGCCATGCTGATTTATTTCCGGAAGAGGCAGTGGATCTGATGCCATGGGCGGTGACCTGCAGGGCCGGTAAGGTGCAATAATCCGTGGCGGATGTATCGCTCCCCCTCCTGCTCCTGGCCCTGGCACCGGGTGTATTCTGGCTCGTCTACTTCTATTCCAGGGACCGGTACGAGCCTGAACCTCTATCCTGGGTCCTGACTGTCTACCTGCTGGGAATGGCCGTGACCATGCCGGTCGCCATCCTGGAAGGTGGCCTGGAGCTTGCCACCGGGAGCTTCATCTCCGCGATCCTGGTCGCCCCTGTCGTCGAGGAACTGGCCAAGTATTTAGTAGTCCGGAAGACAGTCTATGAATCGCAGGAGTTTGACGAGCCGGTCGACGGGATCGTCTATGCCGCTGCGGCGGGCCTGGGGTTTGCCACGCTGGAGAACGTCATCTACGTCTTCTCGTCCTACCAGGAGTCCCTGGTCCTGGCCCTCGAGACCGGGCTGCTCCGCGGCGTCCTCTCGGTCCCCGGCCATGTCCTCTTCTCGGCTATGTGGGGCTACGCCCTGGGCCAGGCCAGGTTCCTCCCGGTCCGGCGGGGCAAGGCGGTCATCTTCCAGGGGCTCCTGATCGCCATGGCAGCCCATGCGCTTTTCAATTTCCTCCTCATTTCTGACCTGGGCTTTGCCATCCTCGCCCTCGTGGTTGTGCCGGCGCTCTGGATCGCGGTTCACCGCCGCATCAGGACGTCCCTGGAGGAGTCCTCCTTCCGGCAGTACCGGTAACCCCGCGCCAGGGCTCATCCAGGGATACCGGACCATGAACATCAGGGATACTGTCACAGCGATAAGGACCGGGATGGAGGTGATCGCAGCCTCCAGGGAATAGCGATCTGCGAGGAGCCCGGTGACTGCGACCCCGAGCCCGCCTGCACCGATGGCCACTCCGAGCAGGAGCCCGGAGGTAATCCCCACGTGGCGGGGAGCCAGCTCGTGGGCCATTGCCACGGTGAGGGCGAAGCTGGACCAGAGTGCAAAGCCAAAGAGGAGGAGGCCTGCGATGGAGAGAGCGCCCCGGGCTGCCAGGAAGACTGCGAAGGCCGGGAAGGAGAGGGCGAGGCCGATGATCACGAACTCTTTCTTCCCGTACCGGTCAGCCAGCGTTCCTCCTGTGACCTGGCCTGCCACCCCTGCGAGGAGCATCAGGGTGATGCAGAGGTTGGCGGAGAAGATGTCCAGGCCCCGCTGCACGAGAAGGGGGGGAAAGAAGGCGATGGCTGCGTAGACAGCCCAGGCCCGGAGGGTGGAGGCGGCAAAGAGGACGAGGACCGGGCCAAGGGCTGCCAGGGAGAAAGGTTCGCCCGGTTTCCCGCCTTCGTGGGCCGGATGCTGGATTGGAACGTCGATAATCCTGGAAAAGACCAGGGACATGGCCAGGGCAGGGAGGATGAGCAGGGGGAGCCCGCCGAGCCCGAACCCCATCACCACCGACCCGGCAAGGATGGGGCCGAGGGCATACCCGATGTTCCCTCCCACCACGAAGAAGGAGGTGACCCGCGCACGGTTGGTGCTGTTGGCCAGCCGATTGACGAGGGAGAGGGCCTGGGGGTGGAAACATGCATGCCCGATGGCTGCCAGCGCTGCGCAGGAAAGGAGGAGCGGGTAGGGCTCCACGACCCCGATAAACCCCATGAAGACCGCTGAGATGAGGACGCTGTATGCAATGGGGACCTGCCATCCCTTCCGGTCGGAGAGCCAGCCAAAGACCGGCTGGGCCGCCGACGAGTGAGATTGTAGGACGTCACCAGGAGCCCGGCCATGAAATACGAGTAGCCCCGGGTGGCGATGAGGAGGGGGAGGATGGCAGGTATCACCGGCATGTACAGGTCAGTGACCAGGTGAGCAAGGAAAAGCGAGGATATGGCGCGGTTCAGAATTTTCACTGGTCACATCCGCAGGATTCGAAGGATTATGACTGGGACTTCCTGCACATCGTTCCGGTGGAAAAAGAAGGTCCGCTTCATGGAGAACGATCCCCCGACCGCCTCGTCGATGGTGCCCCGGCCTGCTATGTAGGAGGCCACGAACTCCCGGCTCCCGGCATTGAAGATCCCGTAGACGACCCCCGCAAGCCGCAGTGCTGCATCGATGAAAGGCCGGTCTGCATGGACAGCCTGGGCGCCGAACGGCGGGTTCATCACCACGGTGTCAAACGTGCCAAGGGTGCCAGGCAGGCCGGGGTCCTGCACGTCTCCCTGGACAAAAATCGGCCTTGTGTTCGCTTGAAGAGCATTTTCCCGGGCGACTGTAAGGGCGCCGCTGTCGAGCTCCACGCCGACCGCCTCCCGGGCCCCGAGCAGCAGCGCCCCGATGGCCAGGACGCCGGTGCCAGACCCGAGGTCGCATACGCGCCTGCCCGTGATGTCGCCCCGCATGCAGGCATGGAAGAGGAGCCGGGCGGCCAGGCCTGCGGGGGTGTGGTACTGCTCGAACCGCGGGTCAGGCCGGGAGAAGCCGGAGAGCCCGGAAAGACGCATCTCGAGCTGTTTCAGGCGCAATTGATCACCTACACGAGTTCGTCAACCTCGTACTGCTCAAAGTCCCGGAGCCCCAGGAGGATCTCGAACTCGGCGGGGGTGAGGACCGGTGCCGGGAACCGTACCTGGTCATCGTAGGCCAGGCGCGGACAGGCAAAGTTCACGTACGCGCCAAACCCGAGATTGAGGAGTTCGTCCGGCGAGATCTCGTCCATCATGACCAGGAATGCCCTGTCCGAGGCTGCTGCAAGGTCCCGCGCCCTCTGGAAACGGTCCTGGCCGGGCTTGGTGCTGACCAGGAGCCCGATGACCGTCGCGTCCTGTGCCCTGGCGATGAGGCCCATCCGCTTCCGCAGGAACGCCTCTGCGCTGACTTCCCGGGCCTGGCCAACCAGGGGGTCCAGGGCCACCACGCGGAGCCCGGTCGCCAGCTGGACGCCGAGGGGATGGAAGGAACCGGTTCCTACAAAGAGGATCTCTGCCACACCCGGGACCCGGGCAGCCGAGAAGGAGCAGCCCAGGACCTGCCCGGGTGCACTCCCCCTCCCGCCGGGTGCGGTCAGGGCACGGACCCCTTTTTCTTCCAGGAATATCTTCATCGCCTCAACCAGGTGCAGGTGCTGGGCGGTGGTGACCAGGCCCACGACCTGGGCACGGAGGAGGGGCAGTGCGCGTGCCAGAACTTTGACATCAAAATCAACCCGGAATGGTTCATAGATGACGCGGGGGTGCCCCTCACCAATGGGCGTATGCCCGAAATGGACCAGGACGTCGGCATGGTCCAGCGCCGCCATGGCCAGGTCGCAGGCGCCGTAGCAGGGATCGCCGCTGATGATCACCTCGAACCCGGCCTCCCGCAGTTCCCGGGCGGTCTCCCCGGCCCGCCTTTTCAGCCCGGCAGGGAACTGGAGCGCCACGACACGCACTCCCTGGTCCCGGAGCCTGGCAATGAGGTCAGAGTGCCCGGTCAACGACATGCACCCGGTCGGTGACCTCGACCGTCACCAGCGCCTTGTAGGGCCGCCCGATATCGGGGTCCCCCCTCCTGATGGCAAAGCAGATATCCACAACCTCCGCGCCGGCCTGGTCCAGGGCCCAGAGGAGCGCCCTGGTGGTCCCCCCGGTGCTGATAACATCGTCCACGATGACGACCCGGTCCCCGGGGTGCACCCCGTTCAGGTAGAGTTCCCCCTTCGAGTACCCGGTGGCCTGGTGCACGGCGATCTCGCCCGGGAGCCGGTACACGCGCTTTCGCACGATATTCATGGGGATATCGGTTGCGCAGGACAGCACCGAGCCGATATGGATGCCCATGGCCTCGGCAGCCACGATCCGGTCGACGCCCCCCAGGTCCAGGACCTTTATCATCCCGGTGCAGACCTCCCGCAGGAGGGCAGGCTCCACCTCCGGTACTCCGTCCGTGATGGGGTGAATGAAGTAGTTGTACTCGCCCCGCTTGACGATGGGGCACGATTCGAGTGATTCAACCAGTTTATCGAGCATACTATCACCAGGTTTAAGCGGACCTGCTCCTCCCGATGTCGGCAAGGAAGGATTCGATGATCCCGGCATGCACGTGGGGCATGCAGACCAGGCGGAGGTGGCCGTTCCTTGTCCAGGAGACTTTCCAGGGGGCAGGCACGTCTATCGGTTCGAATGTAGCGACATTCACGGTCGGGGTCACTGCACGGGGGATACCATAGACCTCCATCCCATCGATGAGCCGGCGGGTGTTCTTCAGGCATCCATGCACCATGTCGCGCATCCCCTCTTCTCCCAGAAAATCCAGCACCGCGAGGGCGCTGGCCACCGGAGCTCCCGGCCGGGTCCCGGTCAGGGTGAACTCCTGCTTCACGGTGAGGTAGGGGGTGTCCACGGCGAGCGAACAGAGGGACTCCGGGTCCCGGACCAGGAGCAACCCCGCGGGGATGGTACTCATGCCCATTTTGTGGGGGTCCACGGCAAGGCTGCTCACTCCGGGGATGGCAAAGTCAAAGGGGACGGGATCGTCCAGGAATGGCAGGACCAGCCCGCCAAACGCCGCATCGACGTGGAAGAAGATCCCGAGGTCCGTCGCTATCCCCGCCAGCGCGGGAATGGGATCCACCATTCCATACTCGGTGGTCCCTGCGATACCCACCAGGGCAACGGTCCGGGGATCTACCAGGTCCTGCACACATTCCGCGTCCATGCGGAAGGCCCGGTCCACGGGTGCGACCCGCATCTCGAGGCACAGGAGATCGCAGGCTTTTTTGAAGGAGAAATGGCCGGATGCCGGGATCACCACGTTGGGGTGTTCGACATTCCGGAGCGCTTTTGCCATGCGGAGCGCCTGGATGTTGGACTCGGTCCCGCCGGAGGTGGCATACCCGCAGGCGCCGGGCAGGTGGAAGAGGTCACCCATGCGCTCAACCAGGAGGCGTTCGAGCGAGGCCGTCCCGGGGAAGAGGCCGGGGTCCCCCAGGTTGGTCTCCATGAACATGGCGTGGGCTTTCACCGCTACCGGGTGAGGCAGCGTGCACATGGAGCTCAAAATGTGGTTATAGTTGATATCTTCCCTTTTTTTTGATAAAAGGAATGAAAAGAGCTGGTCTTCGGAAATGCCCTTAACGTGCATTTGTCGATCGTGCGCTCTCCAGGATGATCTTCTGCTCAGTCCGGGCGACAGTCTCACGGATCTTGGCAATGGCATCGATATTTGCCGAGACGCTCGTGATCCCATGCTCTACCAGCCACCGGACCATGGGGGGCTCGGAACCGGCCTGGCCGCAGATGGATATTTCCACCCCTCCCGCACGGCAGCTCTTGATTGCGGAATCGATAAGGGCCAGGACCGCGGGTTGGCGCGGGTCGTACATGGAGGCCACGTTCTCGTTGTTCCGATCGATGGCCAGGGTATACTGGACCAGGTCGTTGGTGCCAAACGAGGCAAACCGGATCCCGGCCCTGATGAAGTCCTCGATCAGGATGGCGCTGCTCGGGATCTCCACCATGATGCCCAGCGTGACCCGCTCCACGTCAACACCCCACTGGCGCATCATCTCCTTTGCCCGGATGAACTCCGATGGATGGGATACCATGGGGAACATGAGCCCCAGGTTGTCATACCCCTGGTCCCAGAGCCGTTTGAATGCTTCCACCTGGAGCCTGAACTGGCCGGGGGACTGCAGGTCGCGGCGGATGCCCCGCCAGCCCAGCATGGGGTTGTGCTCAATGGGCTCGTTCTCCCCGCCTTCCATGTTGCGGAACTCGTCGGTCGGGGCGTCCAGGGTCCGGACCCAGACCGGCTTTCCATAGAACGAATCGAGCACAGTCTTGATCCCGGAATACAGCTCGTTGATGAAGTCCTCCTCTCTCTTGTTGGAGATAAACCAGGACGGTGTCTTGTTCAACCCGATGATGAGGTGCTCGATGCGGAGCAGGCCGACCCCGTCTGCCCCGGTGGCGGCAGCCCGGGCCGCCGCTTCCGGCATCGATACGTTCACCTTCACGCTGGTGGCAGTTATGACAGGCACTGCGGCAACAGGAGCGGGAGCCGCCTTTTCAGCGGATATGGCCAGGGCACCCTCGTACACGAAACCCTTCTCCCCGTCCACGGTCACAACCTGGCCGGGATTCAATATTTTGGTAGCGGTCTTGGTGCCCACGATTGCCGGTGTCCCGAGCTCCCGGCTGACGATGGCAGCATGGCAGGTCATCCCCCCCTCGTCGGTCACGATGGCTGCAACCTTGCGCATGGCAGGGACCATGTCGGGATTGGTCATCCGGGTGACCAGGATATCCCCCTCCTTGACCATGCCGGTATCCTTGATTTCCCTGATGACGATTACCGTGCCGCTGGCGATTCCCGGGGAGGCGCCCTGGCCCTTGAGGATGATTGTGCCGGTGCCCGTTTCGCAGGGTGCAGCGCCCGCCGGTGCGGCCGCCTTGATGGTGGTAATGGGGCGGGACTGCAGGATATAGATAGTGTTCCCGTCTATGGCCCACTCGACGTCCTGGGGTACGCCATAGTGGGTCTCGGCGATCTTCCCGAACCGGGCAAGCTGCGTTACCTCCTCGTCCGTGAGGACAGGGGCCTTCTGCCTGTCAGGAGAGAGCTCCACGGTCCGGGTGCCATGGTCGCCATCGGAGACGATCTCATGGAGCTTGACAGCGATGGTCCGGTCCACGATTCGTTCGGTCCGCTGGTCATACACGTAGTTGTCCGGGGAGACCGAGCCTGACACCACGGATTCCCCGAGCCCCCACGACCCCTCGATGATGGTCAGCGGCTCTCCGCTCACCGGGTGGGAGGTGAACATGACGCCTGCTTTCTTGGCGTTCACCAGCTGCTGCACCACCACGGCGATATTCACGCTCTGGTGATCGAACCCCTGCCTCGTCCGGTAATAGATGGCCCTGGCACCATAGAGGGACGCCCAGCACTTCTGGACCGCTTCAAGGAGGTTCTTCTCGCCCCTGATATTGAGATAGGTCTCCTGCTGCCCGGCAAAACTGGCATCCGGGAGGTCTTCGGCAGTAGCGCTGGAGCGGACTGCCACCACCATTCCCCCCGGGTCCAGTTCCGCGTAGGTATCGCGGATTTCCTGCTTGATCTTTGCGGGTATCTTCGCCCTGAGAACGGCCTCTTTGGCTTTATCTGCCGCTTTCTCCAGCTCGGCGCTGTTTTCCACGTCAAGGTTCTCGAGCCCGGAAAACAGGGTCTTCTCGAGTCCTGATTCCACAAGGAACTGGCGAAAAGCATAACTGGTCACCACGAAAGCCCTGGGGACCGGGAGTCCGATGGCCGACATCTCCCCCAGGGATGCGCCCTTCCCCCCCACAGCGGCAATATCCTCTTTTCTAATCTCCTCAAGCCAGAGAATATCGGGCATCTTCTTCATTCGAGCACCAGTATAAGTTCAACCGCTCTCTGCTTAATAAATTATCATCAGCGTTCCAATCGGCACGAATAGCGGGGCGGGAAGGGAACGGACAACAACCCTCAATAGGGATGTCCACCAATAGAATGTGGGTTTTATGGCGGATTTCAAAATACTGGTCAGCGATCCCCTGGCCGAGGAAGGGCTGGAGATACTGCGCCGTGAGTTCCCGGTCGACGTGAAGACCGACTTGAAAGAGGACCAGCTGGTTGGGATCATCGGCGGGTACGATGCCCTGCTGGTCAGGAGCGGGACCGAGGTCACCGCGAAGGTTATCGAGGCTGGCAGGAAACTGCGGTTCATCGGCAGGGCCGGGGCCGGCGTGGACAATATCGATATGGAGGCGGCAACGCGGAAGGGCATCATCGTGGCAAATGCCCCCGAGGGAAATACGCTCGCGGCAACCGAGCACACCATGGCTATGATGCTCTCCCTGGCCCGGAACATTCCCCAGGCGAATGCATCGCTCAAGAAGAAGGAATGGAAGCGGTCCAGGTTCATGGGAGTGGAATTGAACGAGAAGACGCTCGGCATCGTAGGCCTCGGGAGGATTGGCCGTGAGGTGGCAAAGCGGGCAACCACCATGGGCATGCACTGCATCGGGTATGACCCCTTCATCACCAGAGAGCGGGCAGCCCAGATGGGGGTGGAGTCCATGTCGCTGGACGAGCTCTTCCGCGTATCGGATATCATCACCGTGCATACACCCCTCATCAAGGAAACGCGCCATATCATCAATGCCAGGACGATGGCCACCATGAAGGACGGTGTGCGGATCATCAACTGCGCCCGGGGCGGGATCATCGATGAAAAAGCCCTCTGCGATGCCATAAAGGCAGGCAAGGTCGCCGGTGCGGCACTCGACGTCTTCGAGGAGGAGCCGCCCCTCTCGTCTCCCCTCCTCGAGCTCGACCAGGTGATCACCACCCCGCACCTGGGGGCGAGCACCGTGGAGGCACAGCAGAACGTGGCCATTTCCATTGCCAAGCAGTGCATCTCGGTGCTCTCCGGAGGGTCAGCCCGGTACGTGGTGAACGCCCCCATATACCCCCCTGACCAGGCGGACGTCATCGAGCCGTTTGCAACCCTGGCAGAGAAGATGGGCAGGTTCCTCACCCAGCTGGTCGAGGGCAGGATGGAGCGGGTCGAGCTCATTTACAGCGGGGAGCTGGCCACCCTGGGCCCCAACGACCGGTTCATAACCCTGATGGCCATCAAGGGGCTCCTGGACCCCATCCTGCAGGTCCCGGTCAACATCGTGAACGCAGAGTTCATCGCCAAGGAACGGGGTATCGGCATCTCCGAGACCACGACCCAGGACTCTGGCGGGTTCAAGAGCCTGGTAACCATGAAGGTGAAAACCGATAAAATAGAGGAGACCATGAGCGGGACGGTCTTTTTCAAGGGGCGGTCCCGCATCGTGGCCATCGGGGGGTACACCATGGATATGATCCCCGAAGGTTATGTTATCGTTTCCCGCCACCTTGACAAGCCCGGGGTCATCGGGAGGGCGTCAACCATCCTCGGGAAGGGGAATGTCAACATTGCAGGGATGCAGGTCGGCAGGATCAACCCGGGTGAGGAGGCCATCATGGTCTTAAACGTTGACAGCGATGTCTCCCCCGAGATGATGGACGAGATCCGGTCCATGCCCGGTATCTTCACTGCCAAGTTTGCAAAGATCTCGGATAAATTAATTTGAAATGGCAGGGGATAGGGCCCCCCGTTTATTATTTCCGGCGACTATTCCCGGTGCCTGGGATGCGTCGCCCGCTCCGTTACCGGTTTTCCCTCCACCGGTTTTCTCATCCCGGTTTTTCAACGACTTCTTCGTAAATCCTGACCTCATCCGGCAGGATCCGGGGCCGGGTATCACTCATGAGGTAAACGTAGCTCATCCGGTGGACCAGGTATTCCAGGTACCCTTTTACGAAATTGGAGAGCCCTTCATGCCGCCTGCCAAAGATAAGGACGTAAAACCACTGGAGGATCAGGCAGATGGCAGCAAGGACTCCGTAGACCCATGCAGCGATCCCGATAGCAATCCAGTAGAGGATCCTGACCAGGAGTTCCCACCGGCGGGCGTCATGTTCATAGGTAAAGAGCTGGCGGGGTTGTGTTTCAGGCATTCATGCACCTTCACAGGAGAGGGAGTTGCCCGGTATTGAATGTAACGCCTGGTGGGGGGAATTTTTGGGCAGTACGCCCGATCGCGAAAAGAGAGAATAATTTAATAGCTATGTGACTGATATTAAGAGGCATCCTTCGGGTTTGCCGCGGGCTCGTGGTCTAGCTGGTTATGACGTCGCCTTGACATGGCGGAGGTCAGGAGTTCGAATCTCCTCGAGCCCATCGCTGTTTTCAAGGTATTCAGCCACGAAAAAACAACGCGACAGGCTCCTGGACCGGGCAGGATGGATGGCCAGATCCCACTGTTCTGTGAATGCCGGAATTCCGGATCTTTTCCTCGCAAAAATATCCTCATACACCTGAACAGCTCGGTAGCATACCTCTGGTGCCCTGATAGTAAAAGAGCATGGGATGAAACCCTCTCGGCGTAACATTTGATATATCAGTTAGTTTAAAATAATCAAACCAGTTCATCATCTCTTAGGTATTATATACCAGGGACTTGATGAATGTCAACTGGAGAAGAAAACAGGTCGTATAGATCTCTTATTGAAAATTCTTCAGATGCAATCGTCGTCCATGATCTCGAGGGAAAGATACTTTACGCCAACCCGGCAGCCATTGCACTCGTCGGAGACAAATCCCTTGAAGAGGCGATGCAAAAATCGGTCTTTGTTCATCTCCCAAAAGACATAGCAGAAATCGGCCGCAGGGACAGCCGGAAACTGCTGGAGGGGCAATCACTCCCCCCACTTATAGCACCTTTTTTCCTGGCGAATGGCGACCGCATCGAGGTTGAAGTCCACGCGAATTTTGTGAATTTCGAAGGTCATCCAGCGATCCAGGTACATATCCGGGATATCACCCGTTGCAAGCACGTGGACGAAATTCTCAGGGAAAGGCTGGAGATGGAGCGAGCGCTGATCAATTCTCCGATTGATATGGAGATTCTCCTGGATGCGAATGGAACTATTTTGAATATCAATGATAACTATGCAGGGATGCTGGGAAAATCTCCCCGCGATCTCCTGGGGGTACACATCTGGGATGTGATGCCTCCTGATGCGGCAGCCTCTCAGAAAGAATATTTTCATAAAGCCATGCTCTCAAAACAGACCGTTCGATTCGAGGAGAAAAGGGGCGACAAGTGGTACGATTCATATGTCAATCCCATCGTTTCCAGTCAGGAAACGGTTATCCAGCTTGCCATTACCTCCAGGGATATTACCGAACGGAAACGGATCGAAGAGGCCTTGCGGGAAAGTGAGGAGAATTATCGTGCACTCGTTGAAATGTCCCCGGATGCAATTTTGATTCACCAGGAGGGAAAGATTGTTTATGCAAATCCTGTTGCAATACAGTTGTCGGGTTCTGCGAATCCTGATGGCCTGATTGGCGGGGATATATTTGATTTCATACATCCTGATTTCCATGAGAGAGTGCAACAAAATATTCAGAACGCTGTTAAAGGAATGACAACGCCGCCAACGGAGATGCAGATTATCCAAAAAGATGGGACCTTGGCAATGTACGAGGGGAGAGGAAAAAGGTTATTTTACCGGGGAATCCCGTCGATACAGGTTGTATTAAGGGACATATCAGAGCGGAAGAAAATAGAAGCCTCCCTCCGTGAAAGTGAGGAGAAATACCGCACGCTCGTTGAAATGTCTCCCGATGCGATTGTCATTCAACGGAATGACCTCATCGTCTATGCGAATCCTGCTACGGCGCGATTGTTCAGGGTATCGAATCCGGATGATCTTGTCGGCATGGCCGGTTTAAACTTAATCCACCCCGATTCTCACTCTGTTATCCTCGATAATGCCCGGAAGGATTTTGAAGGGGTCTTGACTCCACCAACAGAATTCCAGGTCACCCGGGGTGACGGGACCCTGGCCACTTTTGAGGGGATGGGAAGAAAACTGCTCTACAATGGCGAACCAGCGATACAGGTTATTTTCCGGGACGTTACAGAGCGTAAACAAGCGGAGGACCAGTTAAAGGAGTACTCGAAAACACTCAAACAGAGCAATGAGGATCTGGTCCTTTTTGCAGCTATTGCCTCCCATGACCTCCAGGAACCAATCCGGACAATCGTGACGTATGCCCAGCTCCTCCGCACCGAGTGCAGGGAACGGCCCTGTCCCTCCCTCGAAAAACACCTCCAGATAATCGAAAATGCCGGCCTTAGAATGAACGCTCTGGTTGATAACCTCCGCCAGTACTCGAACGTGCGGGACAAGATGGTGCTGAAACAGGCAGATATGGAAAAAATACTCAAAAGTGCCCTGAATAACCTCCAGGTCCGGATCCAGGACACCCGGGCGGCCATAACGCATGACCCCCTCCCAACGGTCCTGGCCGATGGCACGCAGATAATCCAGGTGTTCCAGAATCTCATCGATAACGCAATAAAATTCCGGAAAGAGGGAACAACACCGAAAATTCACATTTCTGCCTCTCCCGCCGGCGACATGTGGGAATTCGCCGTCAGGGACAACGGGATCGGCATCCCGTCCCAGTATTTTGAAAAAATCTTCGTTCTCTTCGAGCACCTGCACCGGAGGGATGCCTATCCAGGTACGGGCCTCGGACTCGCGCTCTGCAAAAAGATCATCGAGCGTCACGGTGGACGGATCTGGGTCGAATCAGCAGAGGGCGAAGGTGCGACATTCTTTTTCACGCTGAAAGGGTGGAACGGGTTTCCAGGTTAATAACCGGAGCACATACGATGCATTACGAAAAAAAATCACCGCGTAACCAGTTAAACGGGAATCAGATACTCTCCTGGTTTTCTTCGTTTCTCAGATCCTTTCATGACATCCGCTATAGGCCAGGAGATACCAATTGAATAGAAAAGAGACCGTGAAACAAGCGTTTACCTCACGGGGACGTTGCCGGAAGGGATGCAGGAGCACAGCACCATGGATGAATCGGTCCTGCGCCGGTGGATGAGCCTGGAGATGGGAAAGGTCAACGACGGGGTGGTATCGGCCCGGAAGAGCCTGGAAGAACTCCTGGCCGAGGAGAAGCCCTCCGCCGTGACCAGGGGCGGAAAACCCTACCGTTTTGATAAAAACGTCATACATGCCCTTGGGAAGGCGCTCCCCGCCCCGATACACCGGCGGCTCCGGCTGCCCATGATCTTCTTTTTTGACATGGAGGTCGCGGACAGCTGCTTCCTGGCCGACGCGGCCGCCCTGGAGGCTTTGCAGGCCCTCGGGGACCTTTCGGGCCAGCGCGAGATGCAGGCAGGTAGGGCATGGGTGGGCAGGGCGATCGTTTTTTCCATCATCCGCAAATACCCTTCAGTTGTCCAGATCATGATGCGGTAGGTTCTCCCGGAGAAACGGGGAGTGCCGTGGCCATCCAGGGACCCGTGTGGGTTACTGTGATGGACAGGGAAATGCCATGAATTTTCAATTGGGATCCCATCCATGGCGCTGGTGTTTTGTTGTATGCGCCTGGAGGGGCCTCCCAGCCGGCATCCGGGCAGGGTCTTAGAGGACCGTAAGGTCAAGCGACTGCTGGTGCTCCACCCCTCCTCCCCGTGCCGTGATGACACCGTGAATAGTGGCACCCGAAGGGACGTTGCCGGGGACGGTGAACTGGTATACCAGGGTGCGGGGGTAGGGGGGCTCCGCAGTCCCGAGGTCGTAGGTCTGCCGGAAGAAAAGGAGGACGCTTACATCGATCGAAAGGGACACCGGGGAGGAAAAATCCCCTTCCGGGGTTATCACCATCGTGTAAGGGACCACGTCGCCACGGCTTGCACTTGCCCGGGATGGAGATACAGCAAGGGAAAACCCGGCAGGTCCTGTCGGAGACGGTGGTGCCGTGGAGGACGGCTGAGTGAATGCAGGTGTAGCAGCAGGTATCGGGGTTTCCGGCCGCATGGTTGGTTCATGTGTCGTGGCCCGACGTATTGGCATCGTTACGGTGGTTGGCACCGGGGTTTTCGTCTGGAATGAAGTTTGCGGCGCGGTAGTCGGCACCATGGTGTGCTGGCTTTCCCTGTCAGCAGCCACTGGCAGGTTTCCCATGAGGCTAAACCCGATCATGGCAATTCCCGCCAGCCCTGCGAGGAGCAGGACATAGTGTATGGTTCTCACCTGGTTCACCTCCGTCGCGGAGTTACGCACACTATCTGGCAGCCAGGTATATGACTCTCCCGCAGGGGGATGCCGGGCTGGCCGCAGGCCGGACATGCCCGAAAAATCGGGAAAACTTTCTGCAGGCCTCGGTGCCGGTTTAAATCCCGGGATATTTCCACTACCTTTAAATGAACACCCTGTATATCTGCTCATATGAGACCCGGACATATCCTCGCTGCCTGGCTGTGCCTTGCAGCCATCATCTGCCTGGTGGCCCCGGCCATGGCCGGGGACTGCGGGTGCGGGGGTCCGCCTGCCAATGACAACACCCCGGGCCCTTCCACGGAGGGCGGGGACAGCAGGCCCGTTGATGGCGGGGGTGTTCAGGGTGGCAATGGTTCAGGAGATTCGGGGCCGTCGGTTCCAGCCAGCGGCTCCGATGGCTCGGTTTACGATGCCCAGGCACTGGCATCGCAGGCGCGCCAGCTCGCTGCGCAGGGGATGTACAGCGAGTCCCTGGATACGCTCAACAGGTCCCTCAAGATGGACCCATCCAGCAAGCAGGCCTGGATGGGCAAGGGTGCGGCCCTCTACCAGCTGCAGCGGTACGACGAGGCTGTGACAGCGTTCCAGAAAGTAACCAGGCTTGACCCCTCGGAGGATGAAGCCTACTTCTGGATAGGGAATAGCTATGTCAAGCTTGGCAGGTACCCGGAGGCCATCAGCGCGTACGAGAGAACGCTGGCCATCAACCCGGGTTATCGCCAGGCATTCCAGAACCTGTCGCAGGCCAGGGCAGGGATGGAGCAGGCCACCGCACCGGCACCATCCCCGTCCCCGGTGAAGGGAGAAGCAGCCATTCCTGCGACGTCAGCGTCGATCGCCACCACCCCCTCCACAACCCCAGCCACCCCTGCGCCGACCCGGACCCCGCTCGTCCCTGAAGGGGTGGCCGGCGTAATCTCCATAACCGGGGTTTTCCTGGCGGTACTCCGTTTTGCAAGGAGATAATGCCATTACGATGCGCCCTCATGCGATCCTTGTCACCGGCCGCCCCGGTATCGGCAAGACGACCCTGATCCGGTCGCTGGTCCGAGAAATAAAGTTCCTGGAGCCTATCGGTTTCTACACGGAGGAGATACGGGAGCAGGGGCATCGGACCGGTTTTTGCCTCGTCACCCTGTCAGGAGAACGGCGCATCCTCGCGCACCGGGACATTGCCGGCAGGCACCGGGTGGGGCGGTACGGGGTCGACCTCCGCGGCTTCGAGGAGTTTCTGCAGGAGCACCCCCTGGAGGGTGAAGCCCTGGTTGTCATCGATGAAATCGGCCGGATGGAATGCCTCTCCACCCGTTTCAGGGAAACGGTGCTGGCTATCCTTGACTCACCATCTCTCATGGTGGCCACCATTGCCCTGCGGGGCACAGGCTTTATCGCATCGGTGAAAGAACGAGAGGACGTTCACCTCGTCGAGGTGACCATGGAAAACAGGGATATCCTGGTCCCTGTCATTTCCAGGCAGGTTAGGGCAGTTCTTGGAAAGGCTGTCACATGAGCCCGAGTCCCCGGGCCCGGGCGAGGAGGGCCTCGACCTCCCGGTCTGACAGGTCATACCACCGCTGGTAGGCATCGGCGACTGCAAATGACGGTCCTCCCCGGATGTTTAAGCAAACTACGACATCGCTGTGCCGTGCGGCAAGGGCCACCGCGGAGGCCGACCCGGTAGGGACCGCCACGATGACCCGGGCAGGTCCAGCGTCACGGAGCGTGGTGACAGCGGCGACCATCGTATATCCCGAAGCCAGACCATCATCGGTGACTACCACCTCCCGCCCGGATGGAAGGGCCGCCTGGCCTGATCCCCCGTACCTGGCCATGCGTTCATCGATGCTGCGCCTGGTCTCTTCCATGGCATGGCGGACCTCCTCCCGGGTGATCCCGGCAGCCTGGACCATGGCCTGGTTGAGGAAGACCCTCCCGTCCCATGTCATTGCCCCGAAGCCGGCCTCGGGGTTCCAGGGGATTTTCAGCTTCCTCACAACACCAAGCATGAGCGGGGCATGCAGGGCTGCTGCCACCTCCAGCCCGACAGGGACTCCGCCTGCCGGCACGGCGCAGACCAGGGGGCGGTTAAGCGGGATATGGCCTTCAAGGAAAACGGCAAGCTTCCTTCCTGCATCCGCCCGGTCGGAAAAGATCCCGGTCCTGCCCCGAAGCCCCTCGTCTTCCAGTATGTCCGCCATCCGGCCCATCCACGAAATCTGCCGCCGTCTACTTAATGATTTGGCCAATTGCCGGCCCGGGGGAAGTGATAAGTGGGAAAACGTGCAATTCCTGATTATATCGTTATGGGATCCATAAAGTCGGTCATTCTGGCAGGCGGAGTGGGGACCCGGCTCTGGCCGCTGTCCCGGACGTATTACCCCAAGCAGTTCCTCAAGATGAACGGGCAGTCCCTCTTCCAGGAGACTTTCCTCCGGGCCATGAACCTATCCGCCCAGGACGAGGTATACGTGGTCACGAACAAGATACACCAGTACCTGGTCAGGAACCAGCTGGAAGATATGGGAATAAGCATCCCTGACCGCATGGTGCTGAAGGAGCCTTCGGGAAGGAATACACTCCCGGCAATCACCTGGGCGATGCAGGAAGTCAGGGACACGTTCGGGGAGTCCGTCGTGGCGGTCCTCCCGAGTGACCACCACCTTGGAGAAGGGGCCATGGAGGAGATCGCCTCTGCCCGGGCGATCTCCGGGGAATACCTGGTTACGTTTGGTGTCCCCCCCACCCATCCCCACACGGGGTACGGATACATCGACCCGGGTGACCCGCTCGCTGTTGGGTGCAAGGTCAGGCGGTTCCGGGAAAAGCCGGACCAGGAGATGGCCCGGAAGTTCATGGACGCAGGATACCTGTGGAACAGCGGCATCTTCCTCTTCTCCACCGGCAGGTACTTCCAGGAGCTGGAGCGGTACCAGCCAGACCTTGCCTCCCGGTTTGTGGGCGGGGTGGCTGATTACGGCGACCTCCCCTCCATCTCGGTTGACTACGGCCTCATGGAGAAGTCGGACCAGGTGGCGGTCGTGCCCCTCCGGGCCGGGTGGACTGACCTCGGCACGTTCCGTGCCTGGTACGAATTCAGGTCCCGGGGGAATGGGGGCAATATAGGGGAAGCGGAGTACATAAGCTCCGATCACAACTTCGTGCACACCCCAGGCAAGAAGACCGCCCTCATCGGGATCAAGGACCTGGTGCTGGTGGACACGGGGGACGCGCTCCTTGCCTGCCGGATGGACTGCACCGAGCAGGTGAGCGAGCTGGTCCGCCGTTTCAAGGCGCGGGGAGATACCATCACCGACTACCACCTCCAGGTTCACCGCCCCTGGGGGTGCTATGTCGAGCTCGAAAAGTCCCGGTTCTTCCGCATCAAGCGGGTGACGGTCAAGCCGGGAAAGAAGCTCTCCCTCCAGATGCACCACCACCGCAGCGAGCACTGGATCGTGGTCAGCGGTATGGCAGATGTTATCCTGGGCGATCGCACCATCCACGTCCGCCAGGGAGAGAGCACCTTTGTCCCTGCGGGTACCCGCCACCGGCTCGGGAACTCGGGCAAGATCCCCCTTGAGGTGATCGAGGTGCAGATCGGGGAGTACCTCGATGAAGATGATATCACCCGGTTCTCAGATGACTACAACCGGACGTGACGCATCCGGCCTGGTAATGGTCCTCCACGGGCCGGAGATATTTGACTCGGGAGAAGCTGGGCGGCTATACCGGCAGATCCGGCCATCCCGGCTGGTGGTTGCCGGGGTGATGGCCCGGGCTGCCGCGGAGGAGTCAGGCCTCCCCTGCGAGTACCCCGGGCTTCCGCCCAGCCAGGTCCTCAGGGGGATTGCCCGCCCTTCGTTCCTGGCCAGCCTTGGCAAGACCCCCGCCTCAGGGAGGATATTCGGGGGGATGGTGGCGCAGCGCACCGGTCCTGGCGGGATCATCCAGGTAGAATGCGCGTGCCGCCGGGTCATATGCTGGGGCCAGCCCGTGGGATACCTGGCCAGTATGCTTGCAGAGGCGGCTGGCTTTCCGCCGGTCTCTCTTCCGGTTCCTCCGCCTCAAAAAGAGCAGGGAACCCGCACGCTGCGGGGCTGTGTCCCGGGTGAGCCGGTCTACGTCAACGGTGTGGTAATAGGAACGGCCAACGCAGACCAGGTTGTCATTGCTGAAAAGGATGGGCTCCTGGTCCCTGTCCAGGGACTTGAACCGAAGGAGCACGGCCTTGAGAAGATCCGCCGCATGGGGCCCCTGGACATCTCCCAGGCCTGGTGCAAAAGCGGGTACCTGCGTTCGCGGTCGCCGGCGCCTGCAGCGGGCGGCAGGAGGAGGGGCCGGGTGGCCTTCGTCGACCACTGCGGCCATGCACTCTACCAGGCGCTCCGCGACGGCGGTTTCTGCGGTGTGGTGGCCGTCGGGGATGATACTACCGCGGTCTGCGGGCACATCGGTGCCCACCTGGGCCTTCCCGTCTTCGGGATCATCGACCGGGACGGCGACGGGGTGGTCCCTCCCGGGTTCGCGCCCGGTTCCTGGCTGGCGGTCACGGACCCCGGCTGCGATGACCTCGTCGGGCGCAAAGCGGCCGGGCTCATCCTGCGTGGGGAAATGGACTGGGACGACGTGGTCTCCCAGCTTTCCACCCGCCTGGCAAAGTGGGTGCGGCTGGAGAGGCCCGGGACGAAATGATCTCCCGGTGCATGCAATGCAGGGGAAAGGGCTGACCGGGGGCGGCCGGTACCCATCACGGCCCGCTTCACGGCCCGGGTCACCGTAACAAGGAATCTTCCTTGGCAGGACCATCATCCCCGGAGGGGTTCCTGGAGGGGATGTGAAGAAGCCAGGCGCCTTCACCAGGAAAGAACCGTTTACCTTGCCTGATTCCGGTACCGTTCTGCAATTCCGTCCAGGGTGTCGATGTCCTCGATCCCCTTGTCGTCCCGGATTCGGATGAACCGGGGGAACCGGAGCGCATACCCGCCCTCGTAATTGGGGCTCTTCTGGATCTCGGAATAACCGACTTCAAAGACCATGAAAGGCTCAAAACTGACTTCTTTCCCGGAACGGGAGATGACACGGTCCTTGAGGATGTCGTAGACCTCGGCCAGCTGTTCGTCCGAGAACCCGGTAGCAACCTTGCTCACGGGTACAAGCTCTCCATGGTCCTGGCAGGCCAGGAGGAAAGATCCGAAGAAATGCGCCCGCTTTCCCTCCCCCCAGTCGGCCCCGATCACCGCGAGGTCCAGGGTATCGACCTCGGGCTTGATCTTTATCCAGTTCTTTCCCCGGATCCCCGGGGTATATGCTGATGAGAGGACCTTGAGCATCAGCCCTTCGTGGCCGGCATCAAGGGCCTCATGGTACATGCGATCAATCACGGCCGGGTCATCGCTCACGGTCTGGGGGGCGATGTGTGCGGAGAGAGCCCCTTCAAGGGCCTTTCGCCGTTCGCTGAACGGGAGGTCTATCAGGGTCCGGCCATCGAGATACAGGATGTCAAAGACATTCGGGACCATGCGAATCTCCTTCTGCATGTCCTCGATACCGTATTTCCGGCGAAAACGGCGGAGCACAGTCTGGAAGGGGAGAGGTCTTCCATCGGCGATTGCGATTACTTCCCCGTCGAGGATGACGTCATGGCCCGTTGCCCGGGAGAGCTGGGCGATAACATCGGGCATGGCCCCGGTCACGTCTTCCAGCTTCCGGGAGTATAAACGCGTTGTTTTCCCGGAGCGGTGAAACTGGAACCGGCTCCCGTCATACTTGTATTCTGCTGCGATCGCTCCATTCTCCGCGATCACACCGGGAATGGTGCCCTGCTGTGCGAGCATCATCTTGACCGGGTGGAAGAGCTGGATGCGGACATCCCGCAGTGCCGCCTCACCGCGCCTGGCGAGGAGGGCGACTTCCCCGAGGTCGTTGATCGCCTGGTAGGCGTGCTCGACAAGGCCCGGGTCAACCCGGTACGCCCTGGCTATGGCATCCCGCACGTTCCCCTCGCCGACGCCTATCCGCAGGTCCTCCATGAGCAGGCGGGCCAGGTATCTCCCTTCCAGCGGTGAGCAGTTCTGGAAGAGCTTCTGGATATGGGAGAGCTTTACCTGCTGGGATAACTTTCCCTCGGCGGAGGCGATGCGGGTGAGGTCCTCGTAGACCGCCTGCAGGTCCAGGTCGTGGGAGAAGAGCGAGGTCTGGATGGTGGCCGTCTGGGCCGCACCCGGCCGAATCCTCCGGGAGGAGAGTATCTGCTCAACCGCCAGGCCGACGTCCCCCAGCCGGTTTATCTCGGTGATCACGTCCTCCCTGGTCCCGTCCACGATGGCGGTGATGGCATCGTAGAGCAGGTTAGGGCCGATACCCAGCTTCAGCGGGCTCCAGTCGGGAAAGAGCCTCCCCCGGATGAACCGGACGAAAATGGGGAGATCCCCCTCGTCCAGGGAGGGAAGTACGCCGGCGATCAGATCGATCATCTCGAGGCGGCCGGATATTCCCTCCAGCTGCCCGCATATCCCGGCAAATTCTGCAAACCGCATCCCAGCCTCCTGGTGGGAGACATTCTACCGATTTCCCGATAAGTGTTGCTGTTGCCTGTTGTTTGGGGGTGAATGCATCAGCCAGGAGCGTCTCCCGGCAAGGTGATAAGTCTTCGATGAGAAATGGTGTACACCGAGAATGGCAGAGGAATGGGTCCCCGAAGCCCTGGTCGAACAGCGGGTGGCGGCGGTGAAGCAGGAAGTGCTGGAGTACGTCGAGAAGAACTCCGAGAAGATCGATGCCAACCTTCCAATCTTCTTTGGCCATGTCATCTCCATCCTGGAGAAGAATTTTCCTGACCTCTCTGACCAGGCGCATGACCGCTTCATCGATGAAGTGACCATCAAGGTCCTGGAGGAGAGCAAGAGGTCCACCGACGTCGAGTTTATCGAGAGGCTCTTCCGGCATGCCATCATGGTGAAGCGCAGGCCGGCAGGCCGCGCCATCTTCGACATCGTACTCGGGCTGAAACTGATCGACATGGGGAAGTACAACCAGGCGATCGAGGTCCTGATGAAGTACCGTTCCGTGGACGCCATGGTGGGGACCGCGATAGCCTACAGTTACTATATCCTCTCCTCCGAGGAGCTCCCCCCGGACCAGAAGCCCGACAAGAACACCCCGAGCGCCATGGCCCTCAATTCCCGGGAGCAGATGATCGAGCTGGCCCGCATGCGGCCGCCGGTCAACCGCCTCAAGTTCCCCCAGGTGGTCCAGGACCTGCGGGTAAACAAGATATTCTGGTTCATGATCAAGGCAGCTCTCGACTGGTTCCCCCAGGAGCCGGAGTTCATCAAGATAGGCCTGGAAAAAGCCAAGAAGGATTCGAACCGGGAGATGCGGGGAGAACTCCTGAAGTTAGCCTCGGAACGCTACTACAATGACATGTTTTTCCTGCGGGACCTCTACCACTTCAAGCTCGAGGCCCGGGACGCGGGGGGCGCCACAGCGGTAGTGCGGCAGATGATGCAGCAGCACCCCGACGAGCTCGAGCCGATCTACTATGGGATGCAGCTCTCCCTTATCACATCACAGTCATCAGCGTTCCAGAAGTTCCGGAGTTCGGCGGTCTCCAGGCGGATGCCCCCGCATATCGTCCTGCTCCTGGACTTTGGTTTCATGGTCGTCTCCGGCCGCAAGGCCGAGGCGGAGACCATCCTGGATGACTCGAAGAAGAAACTCCCGGCACTGGGCTATTACCTGGATATTCTCGGGTACCTGTTCGCGGATATTTTTTCTGAAGACGAAAAACGTGCGAAAGTCGCGAGAAAGGTCTTCCTCGATTCCATCGACCAGTATTGCCTCCGGATCCTCAAGATGCGGGAAAGCTAAAAAGATAAATGCCGGCCTGGGGTTCCTGATCGTCAGCTCGGGGAGCCGGGCCGTTCAGAGCCGGACCTGGTGCGGCCACCCCACGGGAGAGCCGGGGTTCGTGGCAACGGTGATCTGCACTTCGTCAAGAAAGAGGCCGGCCCTCTCCTTTGCCTGGGAAAGCGCTTTTTGCGGGGTGTTATTGACTTCGGAGAGGTGGGCAAGCATGACGTGGTGCACGTTCTGGCAGATGGACTGGATACAGGAGGCGGCATCAGGATTGGAGAGGTGACCGCGCCGGGAGCGAATCCTCCGCTTCAGCATCTCAGGGTAAGGCCCCTCCTTGAGCATCATGGGGCAGTGGTTGCTCTCCAGGACCACACCATCGCTGCTGGTAAAAACCGCCTGCATGGACGGGGTCACCATCCCCGTATCGGTGCAGCAGGCAAGGGCAAGGTCAGCCTCCCGGATGCGGAAACCGCAGGGCTCCCGGGCATCATGCGATGTCTCGAAGGCCTCGACCTGGAAGTCACCGACCGGGAACTGCTCCCCGTAGTCCACGCGCACCGCGCGCACGGGGCAGCGCCGGCTGGGGCGGGAGTCCAGGAGATCCAGGAGCGTGCCGCCTGTCGCATATACCGGCACGGAGAGGTATCGTGCCAGCGGCTCCACCGCGGCAAGGTGGTCCACGTGCTCGTGGGTGACCAGGATGCCGCATATGGCGTCCTCCACTCCCCCCGCCGCCCGCAGTCGCGCCAGTATCTCCCGCCGGGTGAGCCCTGCGTCAACGAGGAGAGCGCCAGAAGAACCCTCCACATACAGGCAGTTCCCCTTGCTCCCGCTTGCGAGCGCGATGCAGCGCATAGTATCCTGTATGGCAGCAGAACTAGAAATGCCTGGCGGGCGCACCCCAGAATAGTACCTCACACGTTCATCGGGAAGGAGCTTTAAGGGGGGCCCACAGTCACCCCTTGCCCGGAGAAGTACTTCAATGCGGCGAGGTGCATTCACCCCCGATCCCTACGGTGCTTTGGGAAAATCCTTGCATGAACCGCAGGCACTCGTACCAGGAGAAGTACGTCCCGGCAACATGGGTGCATGCACCCCAATTCCACACCCCAATTCCAGCCCGGTTATCGGGAAGGGGTTAACAGGGTCGCAAGTACTCTTACCAGGAAAAGCTCCTCTGCGTGACGAGGTGCGCAGATTTCCAATTTGACAGCATGAAACCCCTTTCACGCACCCGGCCCGGTGGCGGGCCGTTCCTTCTCCCGCGGCACCACGTGGAGCGCGGTTGCCTTGAAGGCAACAAACAGGTCTTTGCCGTTCTGAATACCCATTTCCTCGCAGGAACGGCGGGTGATGACCGCCGTGAACCGCACGCCTGCTTCCACCCTGACTTTTACCATGGCCCCCATGGGCGTCACCCGGGAGACCGTCCCGGGCAGTTCGTTCCGGGCGCTGCTCCTGCCGTCTTTTTCCAGGAGGAAGACAATATCTTCAGGCCGGAGGAACACGGTCACCCCCGTGCCCGGGGGATAGGGGCAGGTGGCTGCGATGGAAATTCCTTCAACGTCAACCAATGCCAGGCCATTCTCATTGGACCGTACCCACCCCTCGAGGATGTTCTCCACCCCGACCATGCGTGCCACTTCGGGAGTGCTTGGGTGGTAAAAGATATCGTGGGAGTCCCCTATCTGCCCAATAGTCCTGTTGAGGATGACCGCGATGCGGTTAGCCATCCGCTGCCCCTGCACCATGTCGTGCGTCGAGATGACGATAGTGGTCCTGAAACGCTCGTTGATTGAGAGGATGAGCTGCTCTATCTTCCCGGTGGAGACCGGGTCAAGGTTGGCGGTAGGTTCATCGAGGAGGAGGATTTCAGGCCGCGTTACCAGGGCCCGGGCGATGGCGACCCGCTGCAGCTCGCCGCCCGAGAGGGTGGCGGCCTTCCGATCCCCGTATCCGGGGAGCCCCACCAGGCCGAGCGCCTCGGTGACCCTTGCCTGGCGTTCCTCCCTGGGCAGGCCCCGGAACGCCAGCCCGAGGGAGATATTCTCGGCCACGCTTCCCCGGAACGCGATGGGCTTCTGGAAGACCATCGCCATCCGTCTCCGCAGGGCTACCCGTTCCCGTTCGGGAATGGTGGTCTCCCTGCCATCGATGGAGATGGTCCCGGCGCTCGGGTTCTGGAGCAGGTCGATCAGGCGCAGGACGGTGGTCTTCCCCGTCCCGCTCGGGCCGATGACAGTGAAGATCTCCCCTTTTTCGATGGTAAAAGAAAGGTCCCTGAGGACTTCTTTTTCGCCGAACCGCATGTCAACATGGGAGAATTCTATCATGTCAGCGCTCCTGGATGAGGAAGAGGGCGGTTGTCACCACCATGGCAATGACCATCAGGATGATCCCGAGGGCTATCGAGAGGGCAAGGTTCCCCTGGGAGGTCTCCAGGGCTATTGCCGTGGTCAGGACCCGGGTATATCCCCTGATGTTACCGCCAATCATCATAGCTGCACCCACCTCGGAAATCGCCCGTCCGAATCCCAGGATCACCCCTCCCAGGATGGCGAACCTGGCCTCCCTGACCAGCGTGGTGATGACCTGGGTACTGCCCGCACCCAGGGAGACTACCTCGTCCTGGATAGCCCGCTTCACCCCGGACAGGGCGATCAGGGTCATGCCTATCATGAGCGGGACCACGAGCACGGTCTGGGCGATGATCATCCCGCCGGGGGTAAAGAGCAGGCCGAGAAATCCAAGGGGTCCGACGCGGGAGAGGAGGAGGAAGACGAGGAGACCGGCAAGAACGGTCGGAAGGGCATACAGAGTCTGGATGATGGTGATGAGCCCGCGCTTGCCGCCAAATTCCCGGAAGTGGATAAGGCCGCCTATGGGTATAGCGATGGCCGAGGCGATGAGGGTTGCCGTGAGCGATATCACGAGCGACCGGGTGGTGATCTCAATAACCTCGGGATCGAGGGTGATAATCAGCTGGCCAGCCTGCAGGAAACCATCTATGATCTCATTCAATCGCAATTCCTCCCGGGATTCGTTCCTGGCGCCACGTCATGGGAGTACCATCTATAGCAGGTCAGCGGTAATGAACATTCCTTTTCTTCTGGAAAAGTGAAGTAAAAATACTTTACCTGCTGATATACCAGTGCGTATACCAGAAATCAGCGGTAGTATTTTGCTTCCAGTTCCCGGAGAATGGGATCCCCGAGGACTTCTGATGCCCTGTCCCGGTACTTCCCGGCCATAATCTCCACCAGTTTCCTCGTCCCTGCGGCAGTGGTCAGTATCCCGACCCGCTCGGCACGGGTGACCAGCTCCCCTTCCTCCATCATGGCAAAGTAGGGGAGGACATAGTAATGGGGCACCTTTAAAAACTCTGCAAGGCGCCGGGTGGTGGGGAACCGCACCCGGATCTCCCCGGGGATGAGGGTGAGGGAGAGCGCCCTGTCTTCCTCGACCAGTATCCGGATGGCTGCTTCGAAAATAAGGTCCACGCTCAATACAGTCATACCGCTCCCGTATCATATATGCAACAGGCAAGTTTTAAATTCATCCTGAAAGGGAAAAATTACATGATTCCGTTCGGGGCGCAAACATGCAGCATGAAAATGCCGGAGGCATTTTCATATAAAAAAAGGTTCTGGAAAATTTAGTGCTTTTTCTTCTTTTCATCGGGGATCTCTTCCATGTAGACCACTTCGGCCCCGATGTCCTTTGCAATCTGTTCGATCTCGAATTTCCGGAAGTGGGTGGCAGCGATATTCACCTGCCCTCCCGTAACAGCGACAAGACGGTACATGGGCTGCCTGACCCCCTCCCCCACCTTCAGGCGCTCGCGGACATAGATTTTTATCATGGTTTACACCTCGGGTTTTTCGATACCATCGCAGCCAGAAAATGAATCCCTGGCTTGAACAACTGTTATAACAGTTGTTATAGAGAGTATGTATTACCCATGCCTTCCCATAAAGATGATCATGCACCGAAAGCGAGGCGAACGGTTCGAGCTCGCAAACCGGCTCCAGGGAGAGTCCCTGGTGAGGAAAGGCCTGCTCCGATCGTATGACGGGCAGGAGCAGATCCGCCTGCTCCCGGAACTCTCGGTGGTGAAGGTGGGGGGCCACGGGATCATCGACTACGGGAGCAGGGTAGTACTGCCCCTTGCACGGGAGATCGGGGAGCTCTCCCGGGACCATCAACTTCTGATAGCAACGGGAGGAGGGGTCCGGGTGCGTCATATCCTCGACGTGGGGATGGACCTCGGGATGCCCACCGGGGTCCTGGCAGAGCTTGCCGGGAAGATCAGCGAGCAGAACGCCATCATGCTGGCGCTCCTCCTCTCCCCCTACCACGGGGTCAGGATCCATACGGGAGACCTGCTCGAGCTTCCCATGCTCCTGAACCTCGGGGTCCTGCCAGTCATCCATGGGACTCCCCCCTACGGGTTGTACGAGCAGCCGGCAGAGGTAGGGGTTATCCCGCCCCATCGGACCGATACCGGCGCTTTCCTGGCTGCCGAGGTCCTGGGTGCAAAGAACCTTGTCCTGGTAAAGAACGTGGACGGGCTCTATACCGAGAACCCGTTCGTCAACCACGATGCGGAGCTCATCCCGGAGATTAGCGCAAGAGAACTCCTGGAAATGGACATGGAGGACCTCGTCCTGGAACCGAAGGTCCTCGAGCTGATGCTCCATTCCCGGGTCATCCGGGAGGTCAGGATAGTGAACGGCCACAAGCCAGGCCGTGTCAGGGCTGCGGTGAATGGAGAGAATCCGGGCACCCTCATCAGGGCTTAAAAAGACATGAACGCGTCGACAAACGGGGGATAAGACTCTGGAGCCGGGGAGCATACGGAAGCGGGTGCGCTTCGGCGTATCCGAGCTGGCAGGGAGCACGGGGGACTTTGGAACCATCCTCCCCCTGATCCTGGCGGTTTCCGCAGGTGCCGGACTCAGTATCGGGTATATTTTCTTATTCTTCGGGATCTGGTTCATCATCACGGGCCTCTGGTACGGCCTTCCCGTGCCGGTCGAGCCCATGAAGGCCATCGCGGTGATAGCCCTGGCCGGGAACCTCTCGGCAGGGCAGATCGCCGCCGCCGGCCTTATCCTGGGAATCCTCTTCCTGCTGCTCGGGTATGGGAAGTGGCTTGACGTCCTGGAGAAGTGGATCCCGCAGAGCGTGGTCCGGGGAGTCCAGCTCGGGCTGGCCCTCCTTCTCCTGAAGGCAGGAGGGGTTTTCCTCCTTGCCGATCCGGCCGTCTTTGCTGGGGGGCTGGTCATCCTTGCCGGGACCTGGGCGCTGTCGCGTTATGCCGGCATCCCGGACATCTCGGCCATCGTACTCATAGCTGCAGCCCTGCTGCTCGGCATGGTGGTGCATGGATTTCCCGGCCTTACCCTCCTCCCGCCCCCCGCTCTGGTAATCCCGGAGCTCACGGACCTGCCGGGTGCCCTCTCCACCCTGGTGGTCCCCCAGGCCATCCTCACCATTACGAACGCAATCCTTGCGACTTCGCTCCTGACCATGGACCTCTTCTCCACGGAGATCCGCCCCGCCCGCCTTTCCCGGACCATCGGGCTGATGAATCTCACCTCGATCCCGATGGGGGGTTTTCCAATGTGCCACGGGGCCGGGGGCCTGGCAGGGCAGTACCGTTTCGGGGCCCGGACCGGAGGGGCGAACGTGTACGCAGGCATCATCTTCCTGGTCCTCGCCTTTCTCTTTGCCAGCCCGGCAGTGCTCGGGCTTATTGCTGGCGGGTTCTTCGGCGCTATGCTGGTCCTCGTTGCTGCCGAGATGGGCCGGCACGGCATCAGGACCGGTTCTTACCTGGTCACGGGGGCCGTCGCGGTGCTCTCCCTTCTTACCACCATGACGGTAGCTTTCTGTGCGGGCATGATACTGGCGTACGGTATCCCGGCGGCCCGGGCCAGGCTCGGCAGAAAAGCAGGGTGAAGGCAGCGCCGGGAGGAAAGGGTGCCTCAATGGTAGTATTGCGGCAACCCGGCGCGGACTTTGGTATGGATGGAACCAGGTCACCCCTGCTGCCGCATGGATGAGATCCGATGCGGTGAAAGAGGGATGGCGATTGTATAACTTAAAGTATTGTTTTTTTTACCTTGTTAATCAGAATGCAGGTATTATTCCCGGTACTGCCTGCCATTGTTGAACCGGGTGTCTGACCTTGCCTGCGCGATCCGGCCTTCCGGGAACCACCCTGTTTTCTCCTCCATAAATGCATCGCAGGCAGGGATGTATGGCTTGATGTCAAGGAGAGGTGTTCCGTCGAGGATATCCAGGTCGCTGACCACCAGGATATTATCCTCTCTTCGCACGAGACGAACTGCCGACAGGCCGACAGGGTTGGGCCTCGCCGGGGCCCGGGTCGCAAAGACGCCGTGGGAGGCGGTATCGAGGAAAGGTGTGACATCCAGGGAAAAAGGGCGGGACCTGTGGAAATGATAGATGAGGATGACCCGTGAAAACCCGTCGATATCCCGGAGTCCCCCTCCGAATTCGGGTAGCACTTCAACGGTGCCTTCCACGCCGCATGCCCCTGCCGGCTGGATCGGCATACCTTCAGGGTCGCGAAACGGTGAATGAATGGTCCCGATCGAGCGGTAACAAATGGCGTTCCCCATGATAGTGATAGAGGGGAGCGGGTGCAAAATGGTTTCCCGGAAAGGTAAACTGACCCTTGTTTGTTCCTTCCGCCCGGAAAGCCCGGAGCGCCAGAAAATTACGGCAGAGTGCAAACGGAGATGCGCATCCCCGGCCGGGAATATCCCCATAATCCCCCTGCGGGCCCATCAAGGATGGAATAGAAAAACGGAGCACAGAAATACTCTATAAACCGGGGCCTGGACGGCTAGGACCGGGGAAAGGCAACCGGCCATCCAGTCCTGTGCAGGGGGCCGGATAGGAAAAAAGTGGGTGTTAGGCCTTGGTGACAAGCCCGGAGAGCTGGGAGGGGACATTCCCGTATCCCACTGCAGGGACAATGGGGGTCTGACCGTCAGCACTCAGGATGTCCTGGCCGGTCTTGTCGAGAAGCATTTTCACGAATGCAATACCGCCATCGGTGCTCCGGGCGTTCTTGGGCACAGTCACGGCATAGATGATGGGTGTAGCCACTTCAGTGGTTGTCGTGGTCCCGCTGACCCGCTTGACCTTCACGGTGGCATACTTGTCGGAAAGAGACGCCTGGGAGAGGTCGATCTCCTGGGGAAGGGTCACGTAGGGGAGCTTGTTCTGGATGGCAACACTGCTGTACTCGATTACATAGTCTACCTTCCCGTTTTTGAGGAGGCCGACCACGTCAGGCCCGGACTTCCCGATCACCAGTTTCCCGTCGGGCGTTGGCTTGGTGACATCGATCGTATATACGCCATCGCTGAAGGTCCGGGTCATCTTGCTGTGGGCCCCAACGAGGCTGTTGAAGATGCTGTCAAGACCATAGGCACGCTCGGCCAGCTGTATGGTCATGATCGCGCGGTATCCTGCTGGATCGGTATTGGGGTCGCTGACGGCAAACTTGACGTCCGGGCGGTTCAGGACCTCGTACCAGTTATCAGGAGTAATCTCGGTCGAGTACTTGCTCTTCTCGGTGTAGGCAATCACCATCTGGTTCCTGGCAAAGTTGACGTACCAGTCAGCATACTTGGGCATCATCATCTTGGGAATGAGGTACGAGTCGGCACTGGCCAGCACGTCGGCCTGTTCCCCGCCCTTCGTGATCTTCTCGATCATGGTTGCGCTCGGGCCCCCGAAGGTCTGGACGTCCCAGGAGGGGCTGGCGGTCTCGAATGCCGTCTCGAGCTTGGCAAACGGCGTGTTCAGGCTGCCGGCCTGGAAGACGATCACGGGCCTGGTCGCGGTAACCGAGCCAGTACAGACGCACGAGAACTGGCTGCAATTGCCATTCATCGCGGAGAAGAGGCTCTTGCCGTATTTTTCTTTCCCGTAGTCATCAATGGCCTTCTGGGTATCAGGCGAGAGCATGAAATTGACGAAGTTGTTGGCCATTGCCACCTTCTCGGCTGGCTGCTTCTCGTTCCAGACGGTGATGACGCTGTATACGTTCAGGAGCGTGCCTCCCTTGACTATGACCGGCACGAGGTCGAGATTGCCCTTGTAGGCCAGGTAGGTCCCCTCATCGGTCAGGGTGTAGGCCTGCTTCTCGGAGGCCATCTGCAGGGTCTCACCCATGCCCCGGCCGGCCTCGATGTACCAGTTCCCGGACTTCTGCACGTCCTTGGCATAATCAAGGCCTGCTGCCTTCCAGATCGCCTTTTCAGCAGAATGGGTCCCTGAGTTGTCGCCGCGGGAGACGAACATGACGCCGGCTGTATTCGCCTTGCCGAGGGTCCGCAGCTTCTTGAAAGCGTCCTCGGGTTTCATGTCCTTGATACCGGCAGGGTCGTTCGCCGGGCCCACGATGATGAAGTAATTATAGGCGAAGCAGCGCCGGTTCAACCCGGTACCACCCTCCATGTACGTGATTTCCTGGCTGGGCGAGTGGACCGCCAGGATGTCGCAATCACCCCGCTTCGCGATTTCCAGGGCCTTCCCGGTTCCCTGCGAGGTGATGAGGAGTTCTGCATTATACTTCGACTCGAACATGGGTTTTAAGTAGTCGAGGAGGCCCGTATCGTACAGGCTCGTGGTGGTCGCCAGAAGGACTTTCTGCTTCGGCCCCGCTGGTGCTGCGGGCGTGGTAGTAGTTGGCGCCGGCGTGGAAACAGTCGCCGCTGGAGTGGCCGTTATGGTGGGTGTTGCAGTCCCTCCGGCCGGCGTTGTCGTGGTGCATCCTGCGAAAGCTATCCCGAGTACGATGAGGACGGCCAATGCCAGGAAAATCGTGGAATTTTTCCGTGTGAATCTCATGAGGCTCACGGGTGTATAATCTGCAGGAGGAGAGATGAACATTTCTTTTTACCTTAAGATTTGAGTTAATCAATTGCATTATCAACTGATTATATCAGTTGGATCAGGCAAAAAAACCTTTAACACCCTCACCGTCGACCTGATGCTTCATGTGGAAGGCCGTGACCAGCGGGGAATGGATGGCGAGGCGGCGAAGTGAACTGGCCTCGGTCCGGCCGGTGGTCGATGAGATCATCGCCCAGGTCCGGGAGAGGGGGGACGCCGCCCTCGTGGATCTGACCAGGAAGTTCGATGGCGTCACCCTGGATCGCCTGCAGGTGAGCGAGGAGGAGCGCGAGGCTGCCTACGACCAGGTCGATCGGCGCCTCCTCGAGGCCCTCCTGGAATCCGAGGCAAGGATCTCCCGTTTCCACGAGCTCCAGCTCCCGAGGGACCTCTGGCTCGCCCAGGTGGAGCCAGGGATAACCCTCGGGGTAAAGACCGCCCCCCTGGCACGCGTGGGGGCCTACATCCCGGGCGGCCGTGCGGCGTATCCGTCCACCGCGCTGATGTGCGCCATTCCCGCCCGCGTGGCGGGGGTCGGCTCTCTCTGCTGTTGCAGTCCGCCGCCAATCCCCCCGCTTTCCCTGGTGGCCATGGATATTGCCGGGTATGACGAGATCTTCAAGATCGGCGGCGCCCAGGCCATTGCTGCCATGGCCATCGGGACCGAGAGCGTCCGGGCGGTGGATAAGATTGTGGGTCCGGGGAACGTCTATGTGACCATGGCCAAGATGCTCCTGCGGGATCGGGCCGAGATCGACTTTCCTGCCGGTCCAAGTGAGATCCTGGTTATAGCGGACGAAACAGCCCGCCCGGAGTTTATTGCCGCGGATATCCTTGCCCAGGCGGAGCACGACCCCGGGGCCGCCTGCCTGCTTATCACCCCCGACGCGTCGCTCCCTGCCCGCGTCGGTGCGTCCCTGGAGCTGCAGGTGAAGGACGCCGCCCGGAAGGAGGTCATCAGGGAGGCCATGGAGCACTCCGGGTTCCTCGTGGTCGATACGCTTGGCCGGGCGGTGGAGGAGGCCAACCGGGCGGCACCGGAACACCTGTCCCTGCAGGTACGGGACCCCATGGAAATTCTGCCTGAGATCACCCATGCCGGCTCCATTTTCATAGGGCCCTATGCTGCAGTGGCCTGCGGGGACTATGCATCCGGCACCAACCATGTCCTGCCCACTGCTGGGTACGCAGGTGTGTACTCAGGGCTTGACGTCGGACATTTCCTCACCCGGTCAAGCGTCCAGATCATCAGCCGCGAGGGGCTCGAAGCCATCGGAGACACCATTGAGGCCCTGGCGGAAGCGGAAGGGCTCGAGGCACATGCCCGTTCTATCCACCTGAGGCGGACCTGAATTCACCGGTTTTTCCCGTGAACTGGTCTCTGGGGCGCTGACGAGCCGCACCAGGGATGAGCGGAACTGCAGGCCGCGTTATAAAATCGCGCTCCGGGGCCAGGCCGAAAAAATCCGGCAGCCCGTCTAGAATTCCATCACCATGACGGCTTCTTCCTCTTCTTTTAACTCCCCTTTCAGGTGGTCGGCATCGAACTGGTACTGCTCCCACGGGTCATAATCGGGGTAGAGCTCGCACTTGTCCAGGACGTCCACAAACTCTTTTAAGAAGATGCGGGGAATCACGTCAACGCGCCCCCCGAACTTGGTGGTTATCTTCTGGATCATCGCCCGGATGAACCGGTGGGATGCCCGGGACCGGTCCACCTCGGTATAGGCCTGCGAGTAAATATCAATGACCTTCAGGGCCACCTGCTCGAGTTTCCGGGCGTTGAACCGGGCAAGCATGATCTGGGGCTGTCGGGGGTTGCGGAACCCGTCCGTGGCTGCGACGCTGATACGGTCAAAGAGCGGGGGGAGGGTCCGGATCCCCCGCGGCCCATCGAAGAAGGCCGGGGTTCCGGTGAATATGAAGTAGCAGTGGGGCAGGTCACCCCGGTCAAGCGAATCGATGATCATCTGCAGGGTATGGTAACCCTTTTCCCGCTGGTTCCGGGGCATGCCCTGGGTAGTCTCGACCTCGTCAACGGCCACGGCAAGCCCCCTGTACCCGGCGCTGACAATGATCCGGAGCAGGCCCTGCAGGAAGATGAAAGCCATCGATTCGTCTACATCGCCCCTGATCCCGGCCTTCTGCTTGAAGTCCCTGCCCACGTTGGGCTCGGCGCAAATCCACCCGATGGCAGCCTGTGCTGTCTGGAAATCACCGGCATTATTGGCCCGGTAATAGGTCCGGAGTGCAGCGGCAAGCGCCGTATTGACCTCGGATATCGCGGCAAGAGCTGTCTCGATCTCTTTTATCGTTGTCTTCTCCAGGATCTCGTCAGGCAGGGGCTGGTCGCTCACTTTCAGGATCCTCTCCTCGATGGAGAAGAGCCAGGAATCGATGATAGCCTTGCCGGCACGTTCCTCCTCGGCGGTGCGAAGGGTGGCGCACACCTGCTGGTAGATCCCCTTGAACTTGTGGAGAGGGGACCCCGAGGAGATGACCGCCTGGGCGGTGACAAATCCTTTCTGCCTGGCCAGTTCCAGGGACCTGGCCACCAGGAAGGTCTTCCCGCTTCCGTAATCCCCCCGGATGAACTTGAGGTCTCCTCCACCCCTTCCCACAAAATCCAGCTGTGCCCCGATAGCCTGCTCCTCCATCTCGAGCCCGACGCCGACCCGGGAGAGTCCGCGGGCAGGGACAGTCCCCCTGCGCAGGGCATTGATGATATTCTGGCTCTCCAGTTGGGCTTCCTGCCCGGTTTCAGGCCCTGACATACTCATATATCTCCCCCTGCTCGGATATGCCCTTCTTCTCAATGACCCGCATGCCCTGGCTCGCGGCTTTCTGGATGATCCGGTTGACGATCCCAACGACCCTCCGGGAGCCCAGCAGGGTCCGGAGGTCCATTTCGCTGGCCTGCCGGTGGTCCCTGAGAAATTCAAGGATTTTTCGTTCTTTTTCATCGAGATCAAGCGTCTGCACGCGGGCATCATGCTCCTGCCGGGGCGTTTCCGGAGATTTCTCCATGCGGGAGGGAAATTGCAGTACCGGGACATCGCAGAGGGAGCGCTCCTTGCAGCTCTTCAGGATGGAGAGGAAATCATCGGGCCGAATGGCCCGGGACCCGGCAGGGAGCACGTCCAGGCCTTCCAGGCAAAATTCCTTGCATGCGGCAAAGTCTGACCTCTCAAGGGCACGGGACGATGCGACCAGGCAGGTGAGGGCCAGGTACTCCAGGCCATCCGAGGAGAGCTCCCCGGCTTTCTCTTCCAGGCGCAGGCGGAGGCGTTCGAGGAACCGGGGCATGCGGTGGAGGCTCTGGTGCTCGTCCATGACGACCCCTGCCAGGCGGACCAGGTCGCAGGTCTTCCGCAGGTTGTTCACCACGTAGAGCATGACCTTCTCGCACTCGCGCAGGTCGCCTGCCCGGAAAAGGAACCTTGCATATTCCGGTCCCCCGGCCAGGTAGTCGCTCCGGTACGCACGGTAGAACCAGGCACGGGCCTCCACGAGGTCACCTATCTCCTCGTAGAACGCTGCCCCGGCCAGCAGGCAGGCCACGTTTGCTTGCGAGGCGATCTCCTTGAGGAAAAACGATTCAGCCTCCTTTACCGGGTAGTGGGTAAGGAGGAAGCTGCGGAACGATGCGAGGATCGCTGCAAGGAGGGCCGGATCATCGAGGGACTCGAGTTCTCTCCGGAGGAGCGCCTGGTAATGCGCCAGGGCTTCCCGGGTCCGGCCGGCGAGAGCGAGCAGGCGGCACTCCTCCAGCCGGACATCCCCTGGCAAAGACGTGCCGGCTGCTTCCAGCAGGGGCGCGAGGACATCGAGTCCCCGGCCTGGTTCCTCCTGTAGCCGGAGAAACGTGGCATAATCCAGTCTCAGGGCCGGGTCACCAATCTGCCCGAGTACACGCGGAAACTCCGCGGCTGCCTGTTCCGGGTCTGCTTTTACCAGGCACCGGAGGTATTCCCGGGCATGGCCGGCATCTCCACTATTCATAAATGCCTCGCGGGAGGCTGCAGCTGCCTCCCGGTACCTGCCGCACGCAATGAGGAGTTCCTGGAATTCGTGGTCGGTGCGGAATGGAGACCCCTCCAGCAGGTCAAGGGCGGCCCCTGCCATCCCGGCCCCGCCGAGGGCCCTGGCCAGCATGCGGGTGTCCTCGTCCCTCCGGGATCGCCCGGCCAGCTGGCGCAGCACCGGGATGGCCTTCCGGAAATCCCCGGCAGCGAGCAGAAAGGAAGAATAGGATCGCAGGGCCTCGAGGTTCCCGGGATCGAGGATCACCGCCCGTGCATACTCGGCGGCAGCCTGCGAGTCCCCCCTGGCCTCGAGAACCTTTCCCAGGTAGCTGTGAACGTGCGAAGCGCCGGGGAGTGAAACGGCCAGGTCCCTGAAATGTGCCTCGGCCTCGTCCAGCCGCCCGAGATGAAAGAGGTTGGTGGCGCAGAGGACCGAAACGGCCGGGTCAGAAGTCCCGCCTGAGATCTCCCGGCACAGGTCCCAGGATTCCTGGTACCTCCCCTGCTCAAAGAGCTGGAAGGCCATTTTCTTCCGTTCTTCTGGAGAGATCAGAGCCATGCCCTCACCGGATGAACCGCACCCTGGCCAGCCCGAGGAGCATGCGGACAATATCGCCTGCCCGGACCCTCGATTCACCCCTGTTCTGCCAGGAGATCGGGTGCTCCCTGATCCGGAAGTCCCGGGACTGCAGCCGCCACAGCAGTTCTACATCGAATTCAAAGCCCGTGGAGACCATTTCACTGATTACTGCATCAACTGCTGCTTTTTTAAATACTTTTGCCCCGCACTGCGTATCTTTAAACGGGAGATCAAAGAGCAGGCGCGTGAAGATGTTGAAAGCCCGGCTCTGCAGACGCCTTGTGAACCCCTGGGGTTCGAGGAGGACAGATCCTTCCGTCCACCGCGAACCGATCACGGCATCCGCCCCATCGAGTTGGGAGAACAGGAGCAGCATCTGGGAAAGGGAGGTAGACCCATCTGCGTCCATGTACCCCACCAGCGGGGACCGTGCCAGGACGAGGCCGGCACGTATTGCCCCTCCCTTCCCCATCCGCTCCCTGCGGCTCTCGCAGCGGATACGCACTCCCGGATGGTCTGCGGCAAATTCCGTGACGAGCTGGGCAGTCAAATCAGTCCCCTCGCAGACAACGATAAACTCTCCCCCCGCACCGGGGAGCTGCTCGAGCAGGCTGGAAATCCTTCGCTCTTCGTTGTAGGCGGGTATAACGAGGGTGTAGGGCACCCCTTCCTTACCGGCCCGCGCCGTTTCTGCTGCCGGTGCTGCCGGGCTATGTCTATTCATAGGCCATACCGGGAATCGCGCCAGGACTATTCACTATAGAATGAATTTCAGAGAATAACTTACTGGTGGCCTATTACGTGCTCGCGGAGCTCCGAGCCCGGGCGGTACCGCTCCGCCATGGCCACGGCTGTTTCCCGCAGGCGCCCGTGCTCCGCCACGCAGGAACCTGGCGGGGGAGATTTTCGCAGGATCGAGGAGGTATTCTCGGTCACCTGCAGCAGCTCGGTGGCGATCACGGCATTGAGCCAGACGAGATCGGCCAGCATGGCCCTCTCTTCAGCGTCCATGGAATAGTAATGGGCATGCAGGAGAATAATCCTGGCGAAACCGGAAACAACAAGAGTTAATCCCTGCCGGCACTATTCCTCCCTCTATGAGTTATATTCAGCGGATCCGGGACCAGGGCAGGGATGCCAACCCGTTCTTCTCCCTCATGGACATAGAAGTCGAGGCCATCGGGACAGGTGCCGGGAGCCTGCGTATGCCGGTCCGCCCGGACATGATGAACGGGGAGGACTGGATGCAGGGCGGGATCTTCACTGCGCTCGCAGACGAGGCCATGGTCCTGGCCGTGTACTCCCTCCTGGACCCCGATGACCGGATTGCCACCATCACCGAGACCACCACCTTCATCGCGGGTACCCGGGGAGGGACGCTGTATGCCCGCGGTTCGGTGATCAAGCAGGGGAGGCGGGTGGCATTTGCCGAGGGGGAGGTCAGGCAGGATGAACCCGCGGGAAGGCTCCTTTCCAGGAGTACAGCGGCTTTTGCCGTCTTGAAGACCGCAAACCACGCGTGACAGCAGGCTCCCGGAACCATTTCGACATCTCGCTGGACCGTGAAGATACAACTATCTCCAGTGCAGGAGAATATTTTTCCCATATTTGGCAGGTGGAAAAAAAACCAGGGTCAGGGGTATCTTTCGTGAAATATATCTTTATCACCGGGGGTGTCATGAGCGGCCTTGGCAAGGGCATCACTGCTGCGTCAGTAGGAAGGATCCTCAAGAACAGGGGGTACGAGGTCACAGCCGTCAAGATCGACCCATACCTGAATATCGATGCAGGAACGATGAACCCGGGCCAGCACGGGGAAGTATTTGTCCTTTCAGACGGGAGCGAGGTTGACCTTGACCTGGGCAACTACGAACGCTTCCTGGACATCGACCTCTCGGCTGCCCACAACATCACCACGGGCAAGGTCTACCGCAGTGTTATCGAGAAGGAGCGCCGGGGCGACTACCTGGGCGAGACCGTCCAGATCATTCCCCATATTACCGATGAGATCCGGGCCCTTATCCGGGGTGCGGCAGAAGGCGGGGCCCCGGGCCAGGAGAAAGCGGAAGCCTGCCTCGTGGAGATAGGGGGCACCGTGGGTGACATCGAGAGCATGCCGTTCCTCGAGGCGGTGCGCCAGATGCGCGGCGAATTGCCCGCGTGCGACACTGTGCTGATCCATGTCACCCTTATCCCCGAGGATACCATGGGGGACCTCAAGACCAAGCCAACCCAGCACTCGGTCAAGGCCCTCCGCGAACTCGGCCTCCATGCCGATATCATCGTGGGCAGGAGCGAGCGGCCCATCGGGAGCCATACGAAGCGCAAGATCTCGGCGTTCTGCGACCTGCCCCAGCAGGGCGTGATTTCAGCCGCTACCGTCCCGGACATCTACCAGGTCCCCATGGAACTCGAGAAGGAAGGGCTGGCTGATGTCCTCTCCCAGCACCTGGGCCTTGAGAAGAGGAAAGCTGACATCGGGTGGTACCACCTGGTGAGCAAGGAATACACCAGCCGCGTGAGCGTTGGCATCGTGAGCAAGTACGGTATCGAAGACGTGTATCTCAGCATCAAGGAAGCCCTCAAGCACGCGGGGCGGACCCTCTGCACCGAGGTGAAAATTATATGGCTCGATGCCGAGCGGCTGGAGGAGCACCAGCTCCCCGATTTTGACGGGATCCTGGTCCCCGGCGGGTTTGGCAAACGGGGGATCGAGGGCAAGATCGAGGCTATCCATTGGGCCCGGACCCATGCTACGCCATTCCTCGGGTTGTGCCTGGGGTTCCAGCTCTCGGTGGTCGAGTACGCCCGGCACGTCCTGGAATGGGAAGATGCCACCAGTGCCGAGATTGGAGAGGGGAGGCATGTCATTGCGATCCTCCCCGAGCAGGAAGAGGTTACTGACCTCGGGGGGACCATGCGGCTGGGCAACTATCCCGTTACCCTGAAGGACGGGACCCTGGCCATGGAAGTGTACGGGCAGAAGGAGATCGTGGAGCGGCACCGCCACCGGTACGAGGTGAATCCGCGGTTCCTGCCCGACCTTGAGAAGGGCGGCCTTGTCTTCTCGGGGTCTTACCAGAACCGCATGGAAATCTGCGAGATCCGCGACCACCCGTTCTTCCTGGCCACCCAGTTCCACCCCGAGTTCCGGTCGCGCCCCGCCAGGCCTTCCCCCCCGTTCGTCGGGTTTGTGAAGGCCTGCCGGTCCAGAAGCGGGGCGAAGGAGCGCTGATGCTGCATGGTGCAGACAGAGAAATTTATCGAACAGGCCGTCCGGGAGATCCACGAGGAGGCCGGTTCCGCCCGGGTGGTGATGGCTCTTTCCGGCGGGGTGGATAGCTCGGTCTGTGCGGCCCTGGCAGCCCGGGCCATAGGCGACCGCCTGGTCCCCATCTATGTGGACACGGGGCTGATGCGGAAGGGGGAGACCGTGCGCGTAAAGGAGGTCTTCTCGCACATGAACCTTCACGTGGTTCCTGCAGCCGACGAGTTCTTCCAGGCCCTTGAGGGGATAACCGACCCGGAGGCCAAGCGGAAGGTCATCGGGGAGCGCTTCATCAGGGTTTTTGAGCGTGAGGCGCAGCGTACTGGGGCGAGCATGCTCCTCCAGGGGACCATCTACCCGGACCGCATCGAGAGCGAGGGCGGGATCAAGAGCCACCATAACGTGGGGGGCATGCCGCTCCATATGAAGTTTGAGAAAGTGATCGAGCCCCTCCGGGACCTTTACAAGGACGAAGTGCGGGCTGTGGCCGGGGCACTGGGCCTGCCGCCGGAGATACAGCACCGGATGCCGTTCCCCGGCCCCGGCCTCGCCGTCCGCGTGATCGGCGAGGTGACCCGGGAGCGGATCGAGGTGGTGCGCCAGGCCAACGGGATCGTTGAAGAAGAACTGGTGGAGCAGTTCCACCCCTGGCAGTGCTTTGCAGCCCTGGTGGGCCTCGGCACCGGGGTGAAGGGAGACAACCGGGTGCATGGATGGATCGTGGCGGTCCGCGCGGTCAACTCCCGGGACGGGATGACCGCCGACCCGGTGCAGATACCCTATGCCACCCTGGACAGGATGGCGTCCCGCATCACCAGGGAGCTTCCGGACGTGGCCCGGGTCGTCTATGATATCACATCCAAGCCTCCGGCAACCATCGAATACGAGTAAAAAGACAGTTCGCAAAACAGGAAAAAACGTCCTTTGGAAAGATACCATGCAGGATACGAGCAATTACCGGGACCTCGAAGCCCGGTACTACATGCCCGCTTTTTCGCGGGAGATCATGATCGTCCGCGGCAAAGGCGCAAAAGTGTACGACGCGGATGGAAAGGAGTACATCGACTGCGTGGCCGGGATCGCTGTCTGCAGCACGGGCCACTGCCATCCCGAGGTCGTGCAAGCCATCTGCGAGCAGGCAGGGAGGCTGATTCACTGCTCGAACCTCTATTATGTGCCCGGGCAGGCCGAGCTGGCCCGGAAACTCACCGGTGCCTGCGGGATGTACAAGGCCTTCTTCTCCAACTCGGGGGCAGAGGCCACCGAGGCTGCCCTGAAACTGGCCAGGCTGGCCACCGGGAGGAAAGACTTTGTCGCGTTCACCCACGGGTTCCATGGGAGGACCATGGGGTCCCTGGCGGTGACCCATAAACCCGCCATCCGCGAACCGTTCCTGCCCCTCGAGCCCCGGTGCGATTTCGTGGAATTCGGGGACGCCGATGCCCTGGAGAAGGTGGTCTCGGACAGGACGGCCGGGGTCATCGTCGAGCCCATCCAGGGGGAAGCAGGGGTGATCATACCCCCGGAAGGGTTCATGGAAGCGGTCCGCGAGTGCTGCGACCGGCACGGGGCCCTGATGATTGCCGACGAGGTCCAGACCGGGATGGGGAGGACCGGGAAATGGCTTGCCATCCAGCATACCCGGGCACAGCCTGACATGGTCACCCTGGCGAAGGGAATTGCCAGCGGTTTTCCCATGGGTGCACTGCTGGCCAGGGAAGGGCTGGAATTCAAGAAGAGTGAGCATGGGAGCACCTTCGCCGGGGGGCCCCTCGCATGCGCCGCAGCCATGGCTACATTCGGCGTGATCGAGGGTCTCCTGCCCGGGATACCAGCCAAGGGCGAACGGTTCCGGCAGGGACTGGCCGATTACCGCCCTCGGGCCAGGGGCCTGATGATAGGCGTGAGCGTGGGCGTACGGTGCTCCGAGGTGCAGAAGTACTGCGCCGGAGCGGGGGTGCTGGTAAATTGCGCCGCGGACGGAAACCTGCGCCTGGTGCCTCCCCTGGTTATCAGCAACCAGGAGATCGACCGGGCCGCCTCGGTCATACGGGATGCCCTCGGGTGAGGGCAAAAAAGAACCTATTTTCCGATCTTCAGCACTTTTTCAAACCGCTGGTTTACGAAGTCCCAGTTTACGATGTTCCAGAACGCTTCGATGAACTTCCCGCGGTCGTTCTTGTAATCGAGGTAGTAGGCATGCTCCCATACGTCGATGACCATGAGGACGGGGTAATCCGGGAACACGTTGGCGTTGTGCTTCTCGATCTGCATGATGATCGGCCGGGCGGTCCCCCTGCAGTATGCCAGGGCCGCCCAGCCCGATCCCTCCACGCTGGAGGCCGCCGCGGTGAACTCTTTCCTGAACCGGTCAAAGCTGCCGAACTCCCTGTCCAGGGCCTGGGCCATGGCTCCTTTCGGCTTGCCGCCCCCGCCTGACCTGGCCGGGGCCATGTTCTTCCAGAAGAGCTTGTGGAGCTTGAACCCACCAAGGTGGAAGGACAGCTCTTTTGCGGTTCCTTTGAAATCAAAATCCGTCCCTTCCTTCCTGGCCTTGTCGAATTTCTCGTAGATGGCGTTGGCACCATTCACGTAGCCCTGGTGATGCTTCTGGTGGTGTATCTTGAGCTGCTCCTCTGAAATGTAGGGAGCAAGTGCAGAATAGTCGTAGGGTAATGCCGGCAGAGTATAAAACTTGGACTGTTCCATGCTTTCTCAACCCCTGAACAGTTTACTCACATATCACTCCACCCTTATATGTCTTGCCCTCAGGGAACCCCGGACCCTCCCGGCCCCGATTCTCCATTGCCCTTTTATTGGGAGGATGCATATACTACAGGCAGACGACGTTTCAGGAGGGTTGATGGAACAGAAAGGGGAATTTTCCGGGCTCGTCCGTGAATGTTACCGATCGGGCGGCTATATCTATGCCAGGAGGCCAGGGGAAGGGGGATCTCCACCTGAGGTTCAGACAGCACGGCTGGCCAGCAACGAGAATCCCCGGCCCCCCTCGCCCATTGCCATCGAGATGGGGTGCCTGGCCCTCAGGGAGGCAAACCGTTACCCCGACGAGCGGAACGATCTCCTGGTGGAGGCCCTCATCCGCCACCACGGGCCCTTCCAGTTTGTCACCGGAGTTGGCATGGACGGGATTATCGAAACGGTCATACGCACCCTGGTCGACCCTGGCGACCGGGTGGCCATATCGGTCCCCACCTTCTCCTTTTATGGCCTGGCTGCCATGGCTCAGGGCGCGAGAGTGGTCAATATTCCACGGAAAGCAGATTTTTCCGTTGACACCAGGGCATTCATACGCAAGGCCGGAAAGGCCAAGGTCTCCTTTCTCTGCACGCCCAACAATCCTACAGGCACTGTTACACCACCGGAACAGGTCGAGGAGGTGCTGGCCTCCATCCCCGGATTGCTCTTCCTCGATAACGCCTACGTCGAGTTCTCCGGACTTGACTACCGGCCCCTGCTCAGCCGGTACGAGAACCTCATCCTCGGCCGGACCATGTCGAAAGCATTCTCCCTGGCCGGCCTCCGGGTCGGGTATGCCTTTGTACCCGAATGGCTGGTTCCCTGTTATCACCGGGCCGCCACCCCGTTTACGCTGAATTCGGTCTCGGCGGCTGCCGCAGCCGGGGCCCTCCAGGACACCGGGCACCTGCGGGAGGCGGTTGCCCGGGTGAAGCGGTGGCGGGAAGTCATGGAGGCGGAGTGCCGGTACCCGGTCACCCCGTCGGGGGCGAATTTCCTGATGGTGGACGTTGCCCCCCGTTCGGGCTCCGAAATGGCCGGTGTCCTGGCTGCACGCGGGGTGCTGGTCCGGTCCTGCGAGAGTTTCCCTGGTCTGGCCCCGCACTATATCCGGGTAAGCATCGGGGAGGACTGGGAGAACGAACAATTCCTGCGCGAGATAAACCGGCTATGATGTGCGGCATAACCGGTACGCCGGGAACCGGAAAGACGAGCGTGGGGGGAGAGCTCCGGAAACGCGGCCACCCGGTGCTCTCTCTCTCGGATACCGTCAGGGGCTATATCCTGGAGCGGGATGAAATAAGGGACACCCTGGTCATCGATGAAGAGGCCTGGGCACGCGACTTTGTCCCAGTGGAAGGGTTCGTGGAGGGGCACCTTGCCCACCTTCTTCCCTGCGACAGGATCGTGGTACTGCGCTGCCGCCCCGACGTCCTTGCAGATCGCCTGCGAAGGCGGGGTTACCGGGAGGAAAAGACCAGGGAGAACGCCGAGGCAGAGGCCCTGGACGTGATCCTGATCGAGACCCTGGAAGTCTTTTTGCAGGACCAGGTGCTTGAGATCGATACCACAGGCCGAATTATTCCGGATTGCGCCGGCATGGTGGAGCAGTTCGCCCGGGGGGAAATCCCGGCCTCGTTCGGGTTTATTGACTGGTCGGCTTACCTGGAGGTACTGTGACGCTCGATCATTTCCGTCCCCACGTGAAGGACATCATCCATCCGTTCATCGCGGCGGCCGCACGCGCCGGCCTCACCCCCAATTCATTCACCATTGCAGCGTTCGCGGTGGCCGCAGGGTCGGGCGCAGCCTATTTCATGGGGAGCATCCTGTGGGGGACGATCCTCGTGGCGGTCAACGCGGTCTTTGATGCCATGGACGGGGCCCTTGCCCGGATGCAGAACATCCAGAGCAGCAGGGGAGACTTCCTCGACCACGTGGTGGACCGGTACGCCGATATCTTCATCATCACCGGGATCTTTGCAGGCGGTTTCGCCCCGTGGCCGGTGGGGGTGCTGGCGCTCACCGGGGTTCTCATGTCTTCGTACCTGGGCACGCAGGCACAGGCAGTCGGGGTAGGCCGGTACTACGGGGGCCTGCTCGGGCGGGCAGACCGCCTCGTGATGATCCTTATTGCCGGAATACTCGATATGGTATTCCCCGCGCACCCGCTGGGCCTGCCGTTCCTGGGCTGGCTCCTGGTGGTCTTCGGGGTGATGGGCCATTTCACCGCCGCCCAGCGGTTTGCCTACGTGTGGCGTAGGATGAAGTAAGGAACAGGTTTTCCAGGCCCGGCAGGCAGCGGCCCTATGCATGATACTGCCCGGCGGGCCTGCCGCCTTATTCCTTCAGGATATCATTGCTCAGTTTTCTCCCGGTTTCATTTTCAGGGTGAAGATTCGCCGGATATCACCGGAAGGTTGCCCGAAACAGGTTGAAGGCTGCAGATTTCCCGCCGGGATATCCCGGGAAAGGCGGGGCGAAACCGAAGTGCACAACGGGCATCCCGGGTCCCGGCAGGACGGTTCTTCCGGGAAAATGACAGCGGATGTCACCATCGCGCCCGGCACCCCCGGCTCCTCAAAACCACGAGTCCAGGGTCTTCTGCCCGGTCTTTGCCCCCATCCCTTCCAGGGCCTTGGCCACTCGTTCGGGGGAGAAATCATAATTATCGCAGAGCATCCTGATGATCCCCTGGGTATCGGGAGGCTTCCACTGGAGATCATATACCGTGGTGACGGGGGGGTGCAGGAAGTAGTCAATGACGGCTCCATAATCAAGGCCCGGCAGTTTTTCCCTGATCACGGGCTCGAACTCCCCCTTCTGGACGATCTTGAGGGCGGTCTTCGCCCCGATCCCTCTCACTCCCTGGTTAAAATCGGTGCCCACCAGGACACCCACCTGCACCAGCTGTTCACGGGTGAGGGAGAGCCCTTTCAGGGTCTCGGCAAGCGCGATCCGCTCGGGGGTGACGGTGATGGCCCTCCCCCGCATTTTTCGCTTGCCGCTCACGGTGAGGTTCCGGACCAGGAGCGGGGCGCCGAAGAGGAGAGTGTCGTAGTCCTGGGATACCACGTATCGTGCATCCCCCTGCACGACCATCCGGGCGGCCTCGGCCTCGCCTTCGCCCGGGGCCTGGACCCAGGGGAGCCCGAGGAGGGTGAGGAGGTCCTGCGAGGTCCGGATAACCTCGTCATCGATCCTGGCCGAAGAGCGTGCCTGCTTGTAGGCCTCGGCCAGATCTCCCCGCTCCAGCGCCGCCTGCCACCGGGCACCTGCCTCGGCCCGCATGGAACGGCGTTCTTCTATTGTCTCCCGTTTGAACTCGGGGGGCTTGCCATCGTAGACATAAACCGGGCGGATACCTTTTTCCAGGAAATTCGCGGTTCGGAAGAGGATGCCCGAGAGGTGGGAGGTCACCCTGCCGCGGCGGTCCATCAGGGGAGTGCCATCGGGCTGGCGGATGATGGTGAGGAACTGGTACAGGGCGTTGTGCGCATCAACGGCGGCGATACCCAAAAGGGACTCCCAGGTGACCGCAATCTTGTAATCTGCGAGAATATCGCGGAGGTTTACACCCATGAAGGATCGGCTGGGATCTCCTGGACCGGGGTTACCGGTACACCCGTTTGGCGAACTCTTCCACCACGCTGTTGACATGCGCCATGCTGGCCTCGTACCTCTGGGCCATTTTCGTGGATATTTCCTCCAGATTTACCCTGATCATCCTTTCCCGGTTATACAGGCTTTTTTCGATCCGGCGCACCTTCCAGTGAACCAGGAAGATGAGCCCGCCGATGGAGAGCATCATCAGCGCAGCAGCAATGGAGTTGATAAGATCAAAACGCAGATTAAATACCAGGACCAGGGTGGAGACCACGAGGACGGCAAGCAGGAGCATATCTCCGAGGTATTCACGGATATCCATGGTTTTAGTTGATGAACACCCATTTATTAACCTACCGAAGGTCCGGGAAGATTATCCATGGAACGTTCAAGAATAGTGCCCCTCCTGGTCATGCCTGCCATGTTGATCCTGGTGGAAGCCGGAGCGGTGCTCCTCTCCCTCCCCATGCAGGAGGCCGGCATCGCGGCATTCGAAAATCCTTCATCGGTGGTGAACCCCCTGATATTCATCGCTATACGCCTGGTATTCACCGCCTTCCTTCTCCTGTTGATCCGCTTCCGTTTCCGCCGGTTCATCGGGATCATCATCGGGGTCTCCATATTCTTCACCTTCATCTATATCTTTGGGGCAGTAGCCTATGTCCTGACCCCCGACCCTCTCCTGCAGGCTGCCGCAGTCTTCATTCCATCGGTCCTGGCAACCGCGGTCCTGTATATCTATCCTGAATGGTACGTGATTGATACCCTGGGCCTTGTCATCGCGGCAGGTGCGGCATCCATCTTCGGGGTGTCATTGGACATCCTTCCAGTCATTATTCTCCTCGCCCTGCTTGCAATCTATGACGCTATATCAGTATACAAGACCAGGCACATGATCACCCTGGCCGAGGGGGTGGTGGACTTAAAAAGCCCCATCCTCTTCGTGATCCCTAAGAGGAGAGACTACAGTTACCGCAGAGATGGGATTGGAGCGGTTGGCGAGGGGGAACGGGGTGCCTACATCATCGGCATGGGGGACCTGATCATGCCTGCCGTCCTGGTGGTATCGGCAAACGTGTTCCTGCAGGGGAACCGTATAGGGATCTTCACCATCCCGGCCATAGGGGCGATGGCCGGCTCAATTGCAGGCCTGTGCGCCCTGCTCACCTTCGTAGGGAAAGGAAAACCCCATGCAGGGCTTCCTCCCATCAACGGAGGTGCTATCCTCGGTTTTCTAGCCGGGTATGCCATCACATTTCTCCTTTAGGTATACACTCTCACGGATGGCGAGGAGCGTTTCGAGCACCTCGTTTACCCCTTCTCCTGTCTCGGTGGACATATTGATATACCCGTCAAGGTATGCGAGGTCTGCCTTGTTCACCACCGGTAGGACCGGGGCGGTGGCCATGGCCTCCACCATGTGCAGGAGCCGCACCTGGTCTTCCAGCGGATAGCCGCAATGCTCGCTTGCATCGATGATCACCAGGATGGCATCGGCCAGGTTGACTATGGCGGTGATGGCCTGTTTCTCGATGGAGCTCCGGTCTTCAGAAGGGCGATCAAGGATTCCCGGGGTATCGATGAACTGGACCCGCTCGCGGCCAACCATGCGGTGCCCGACGATGACCCGCCTGGTCGTAAAGGGATAGGAGGCTACCTCCGGGGCAGCCGACGAGACCATGCGGATGAACGAGGACTTGCCGACGTTCGGATAACCGGCCACGACAACGGTGAACTCATCGGAGACATGGGGGAGCGTGCGGAGCACGTTCCGCACGTCATTTAAGAAACGAAGGTCATCATCCACCTGGTGAACCACCGAAGAGAGCCTGGCGACCGCCCGCTTCCGCACGACGGAAGGATCCGGGGCCTTTCTGGTCTGGAAGGCAAGACCGGGCCCGTGCGTCCTGGCCCAGCGGGCTGCCCATCCCACGTTGCCGAGAGCTTTCCTCACCCGGTCCAGACCCCAGAGTATCTCCACGATATCGCGGTAAAACGTCGGAATGGCATCGAAATCTGGAAACGACCGCAATACCCGCACCAGTCGGTCGTGGATGGCCTGGCTCACGGCCCGGACAAACTCCTCGTTTGCCCGATCTTTATTCTTCTTGAGCCTCATCCTGGATGCTGCCCGCCGGAAGCACCGATCCAGGACCTCATCGGCGGTAGGCACCGTGGGTATCTTTTCAAACTCCACGGCCGTTCAACCTGTGGTTCACTCGTTCGACCTAACTTATATATGCCCATGCAGATGATAAATCATTATGGATTTGTCCCTAATCCAGAAAGACATCCTTATTACGCTTATTATGCTGTACCACCAGCATTCTCACCCTATCAAAGGCGAAGAGATAGCGGAGGTGATCAAGAGGAACCCGGGGACGGTCCGGAACCAGATGCAGGCCCTCAAGGCAATCGGGCTGGTAGACGGGATCCCCGGCCCGAAGGGGGGCTACAATCCCACTGCCCAGGCCTATAAGGCACTGAACCTGGGCAGCACGGAAGGCGAATACGACGTGCTGATCTCCCGGAACGGGGAAGCCGTAAAAGGCATCAAGGTGGTGGAGATTGCGTTTACGACGCTCTGCCACCCCGATATCTGCAGGGCCAATGCCAAGCTGGTCGGGACGGTGAAAGCTTTTGAGATCGGGGACCAGATTACCATAGGACCGACACCGGTGAACAAGCTCCTTATCCGGGGAGAAGTCTATGGAAAGGATGAAGTGTCCCAGACCCTGCTCATCTCCATCTACGAAATGATCTCCCTTCCCAAGAAACCCATCAAATACTACATGAGCAGCCCGCTCATCACCCTGCAGGGAGCGGAATCGCTTAAAAACGCCCTGCACCTCTTCAACAGGCACCATATTCACGGGGCCCCGGTGATGCAGGACGGAATGCTTGCCGGGATCGTGACCATGAGCGACCTTGCCAAGGCCATCGAGGACGGCATTTCCATGAGTGACCCCGTCTCCCGCATCATGACTACCGACGTGGTGAAAGCGCCATCCACAGTCCAGCTCTTCGAGGTCATCCGCCGTTTCAAGGAGCGGGAGATCGGGAGGCTGATTGTCATGGAAGGGGACACCCCCGTCGGGATCCTGACCCAGTCCGATATTATCAAGGTCTTTCCCTCGCTGTGAAGACTTCGATTTTATCGGTTGTTGAAAGTTAAGGATTCAAAGGCTTTTTGGGGTATGTCTATCCCTATGAATGCGTTTGGATTCATTCTCCATTTTTGATTCATTTAGAGCACCATTTGCATCGGAGTTGCATTTCAGATTCGGATGATTTATCCTACTGTTTTCATCAATTATTCGACTTTTGGAATGTATCCCGCGAAATTTTGCTCCACTTCAATTAACAACGACGATAAGGATAACTATAGCGTGGAGAATAGATCTCTTCCGAATAGACGATTGGTTCGGGGAAATAACCTTGACGGCTCTCGATAATTACAGGATCCAATATACTTGAAACGGATAAATAGGAATTTTGGTAATTAAATGATGAAAATTTTTGGAAATAGTTATTATTACTGTCTTCTTTTATAACATCCTTTAAAATAATTGGATATTGTTTTATCGTTATGCGATCGTTAAAAGAATACGCAGTACTAAATGCCACGCATGTGAATGCTATCATGATAAAACTGTAAAGTAATAAAAATTTTATTTTCATGTAACCCCTTTTTTTTGTATAAAACATTAATATTATAATGTCTATTTATAATTATCTCCACTCACTTACCTGAAGAACTTCTCCCGTATTTGCATCTATTATAACTATTCCTCCAATTTGGAAGTCTAAAAATGGGTAATCCTCCAATTTTAACGAGTTATCCTTTATTTCCACTATCCAAGTAAGCATTTGTTTATTAGGGGCCATGTATTCGATACTTAATTTTATTGGTATAGATTCACGTGGAATAGTAAGTTTAGCAAACTTGGAAAGTGCAATATCAATTGCTTCTTCCTCGCTAATTTTTGGCTTCATTGAAATGGTAATAGTTCTTGTAAGTACAACAAAAGAAACAATTTTTCCTGATGGATTGATTGTTATTCGGGCGACATTTGGGGTCTCTACGTTTATATACGGTCCAATCACGAGTATCTACATGTGGACGTCCCCATCTTTCTCTATTAGGCATAATTGAGTGATGGGATGTCCGTGATCTTTTACTTTTGTTACGATTATTGGCCCGATTTATTCAACACAGCACTCTCCTACCAAAACTCAATTTGAAAGTCTTTGTATTATCGACCTTTATTTAGAAGTCATGCAAATCACGAATGCATATAAAAATACATCCATACAAATCTCTTGATGGCAGAGCTATAGGTTTACATTTGTGGAGTTATTTCTAAGAAAATGAGACACTGCATTTTTGGCTCTGTAGAATTCCTCTATGAGAACGAGGACACAAAATAATTTCATCATTCTTGAAAGGTTATAGAGAATCACTTTAATTTTAATTTCCTTGACCTGGAGCCGATA
>JAPXRZ010000005.1:0-182349 GCA_033813295.1 Methanolinea sp. | reverse complement strand
TATTCATACTGCACGTTGGATCTCTCATATAACCAATTTAGGATGGGATCTTCATCTTTTTTCCAGTACCGACTATGGACCGGTTAATAGTAAACTGGAAAATGTAAAGGTTTATCGCTCATTCTATTATCCAGCTGACCGCAATAATCTTAAAATAAAAATATTTGGCCATTATGCTCCATCTCGGACTGCTGCGGCTGCTTGTAGACGAATTGTGAGAACTGTAAATCCAGATTATAGGAAACATTCATTAAAAAAATTGATAGAGAAAATTAAACCTGATATTATTCATTCTATGGAGTTCCAGTCTGCAGGTTATCAAGTTATGAGCATCAAAAAGGAACTTTCCTGTGATTTTCCTCAATGGATTGCTACAAATTGGGGGAGTGATATTTATCATTTTATGAAAGATCCGGTCCATCTACCAAAAATAAAGGAAATTCTATTGAATTGTGACTATTATTCGTGTGAATGTAATAGAGATGTGAGATTAGCTATTTCACTTGGATTAAAAGGTAAAATTCTCCCTGTGGTTCCCAATGCAGGAGGATTCGATTTGGATACGATTAATCTTATGAAGTCTTCTAGAAATACTTCGTCCCGAAGGTTGATTCTTCTTAAGGGCTATCAAGGATGGGCAGGAAGAGGTTTGATTGGATTGGCGGCGTTAAAATTATGCCAAAATGAATTATGGGGATATAAAATTGGAATATTCAGTGCTTCTCCGGATGTAATAAAAGCAGCAAATAGATTTTCAAAAGAAACAGGAATTCCAGTTGAAATTATTCCTCCTTCTTCTCATGATCACATATTGAACCTTTTAGGACAAGCAAGAATTTATATAGGATTGAGTATTTCTGATGCTATTAGTACTTCCCTATTAGAATCAATGGTAATGGGAACTTTTCCTATTCAATCTGGAACATCATGTGCCAATGAGTGGATTATCGACGGTGTAAGTGGATTTATTGTTCCTCCAGAAGATGTCACAGAAGTTGCAATTAAAATAAAAAAAGCAATAAATGATGATATATTGGTTGATCGCGCATCACGTCTTAATTACGATATTATTAAGGAACGTCTTGACAAGAAAATAATAGATTTGAAAATAAAAGAGATTTACGAAAAGATTTACCACAAGGATTGTTAAATAATGTTTAAGGTTCAAATACCCTTAAATTTTAATAAAGTTATAGGAGGATTCAATGAAAATATTGATTTTAGGCGCCACGGGAATGTTAGGGCATAAAATCCTCCAGAAATTTAAGAACAATTTTACTATAACAGGAACAATTCGTTCAGAATTCAAGAAAGAATCAGACCATCCATTAGGAAAAATGAATATCATCAACAATGTCTATGCAGATGATTTTAGAACCATTGAACGTGCCATTGAGGAGACCTATCCCGATGTGATAGTGAATGCTATAGGTATTGTGAAGCAATTGCCTCAAGCCAGTGATCCTGTTGTGAGTATCTCAATTAATTCCTTATTCCCCCACTTATTAGCGGAATGTTGCGAAAAACAGGATATCAGGTTAATTCACTATAGTACCGATTGCGTATTTTCAGGGAGCAAAGGCAACTATTCTGAAGAGGATTTCCCCGATGCAAATGACCTTTATGGGCGGAGTAAATTATTAGGAGAAGTCACGGGGCATAAATGTCTTACTCTCCGGACATCGATAATTGGTCGGGAACTGTCCGGTTCGCATGGACTGATTGAATGGTTCCTCTCTCAAAAAGGGAAAACCATAAAAGGATATAAAAATGCAATTTTTAGTGGATTAACAACAAATGCACATGCAAGAATTTTAAAAGAGATCATTCTTGATTATCCAAATCTTGAAGGACTTTACCATCTCGCAAGCGATCCAATCAGCAAGTATGATCTCCTTACATTGGTGAAGAAACAATATAACATGGATATCAATATTGAACCAGATTACCACGAAGTGAGCAACAGGTCTCTAAATTCATCGAAATTGATATTGGAAACCAACATCGTCACTCCAAGTTGGGATGAAATGGTTAAGGAAATGTTCGAAGATCCAACGCCGTACGATCTTTTTAGGAGCCATCATGCTAACCAATAAAACCATTTTAATCACAGGCGGGACCGGGTCACTTGGAAAAGTTCTGGTCAGGCGCCTTCTGAGCGGAGAAATGGGTTCACCGAAGAAAATCATTGTATTTTCACGAGATGAAGCAAAGCAACACGCGATGCGAGTCGATTATCAGAACCTGAAATGCCCTACGGATGAGGTTATTTACAACAATTTCAGGCAAATGTTGGAATTCCGGATCGGGGATGTCCGTGATTTCCACAGTGTGAGTTCAGTCCTTGCCGATGCAGATATCGTATTTAATGCTGCAGCGTTAAAACAGGTTCCTTCATGCGAATATTTTCCCTTTGAAGCGGTGCAGACAAACATACTTGGCCCCGAAAACATTGTTCGGGCAATAAGGGAACACAATCTCCCCGTTGACACGGTTGTCGGTATTTCAACCGATAAAGCATGTAAACCCGTAAATGTCATGGGGATGACAAAAGCAATACAGGAAAGAATTTTCGTCCAGGCGAACATGGAATGTAAAAATACCCGATTTATTTGCGTCCGGTATGGAAACGTCCTTGCTTCCCGCGGTTCCGTTATTCCGTTATTCCATGAACAGATCAGGTCTGGAGGGCCGGTTACTATAACCACAACAGATATGACCAGATTCCTCCTAAGCCTCGATCAGGCTGTAGATACCATTTTTGAGGCAGTTCGCCATGCGAACCGTGGTGAAACGTATATTCCAGGAGTTCCTTCAGCGAAAGTTACTGATATCGCAAAAGCACTAATCAGTGATAAGCCAATAAAGACAGTTATCACAGGCATCCGCCCGGGTGAAAAAGTCCATGAAATCCTTGTTTCAGAAGAGGAAGGTCATAGAACTATATCGCGGGGAAATTACTATGTAATCTGCCCCATACTCCCGGAATTGGTGTTTGAAGAACTCAAGGGATCTCCAATAGGGCATGAGTATAGTTCTGCGGATAACCTCATGAATGAATGGGATCTTAAGGCTCAACTGAAAAAATATGGGCTATTGTTAGAACAGCAGACCATGCAGGAAGGGGAACTGCTTCGATGAAAATTCTCACCATATTGGGAACCCGACCGGAAATTATTCGTTTATGCCAGGTTATTAAAAAATTGGACCAATCAGGAGACCATGTTCTTGTACATACCGGCCAGAACTACGATGAAAACCTAAGTGACATTTTTTTCAGGGATTTAATGATCCGGGAACCTGATTATTATCTGGGGGTAAAGGCCGATGCATTCGGCGAACAGGTTGGAAACATCCTTCGGGAAAGTGAAAAGGTTTTTACTAAAGAAAAACCCGACAGACTTCTTATCCTCGGGGATACCAACAGCAGCTTATCAGCATTCGTGGCAAAAAGATTGGGAATACAGGTATATCATATGGAAGCCGGGAACCGGTGCTATGATGATCGGGTCCCTGAGGAGATTAACCGGAGACTAATCGATCATTGCAGCGATGTATGGATGCCGTATACAGAAAGGAGCCGGATGAATCTCTTGAATGAAGGAATACCAGGTAATAAAATTTTTGTTACCGGCAACCCGATTTTTGAAGTCATAAAAAACTACGAGGGCATGATCAATTCTTCTTCCATCCTGAAGAAATTGGGATTAAAGAAAAATTCATATTTCCTTGTGACTGTTCATCGGGCTGAAAATGTTGATGTTTCCCAAAGACTGCACTCGATATTGAAGGGACTTGAAAAGCTGCATTCCATATTCGAAATTCCGGTCATTATAAGTGTTCACCCACACACGAAAGCCAGATTGGATGCAGCTAATCTATTCACCGAATCAACTGAAATGCAATTCCATTCACCATTCGGTTTTATCGACTTTATAAAACTGGAAAAAAATGCATTCTGCGTAATCAGCGACAGTGGAACCGTTCAGGAAGAATGCTGTATTTTTAGAGTCCCCAATATTACAATCCGGGATGTTACCGAGAGACCTGAAACGATTGAATCCGGCAGCAATATGTTAAGCGGTGCAGATAGCGATAGCATTGTGAACTGTGTCAGGGATGTCATTAAATGGAAAGATAATTGGACTGTTCCTTCCGAGTATCTGGTAGAAAATGTCAGTGGAACTGTGGTGAAAATTTTAAAAGGTTATAATTATATTCCGCGATAAGGATTTTAGAATGAAATTTGCAATTATTTCCCCTGTTTTACCGCCATCCCCTTCGGGCCAGGCAGTGGTCATTTTTAAGCTGATGCAGAATTTTCATTCAGAAGATTTCATTGCAATATCCTCTAAAAATTACACAAAAGAACATAGAAACCAGTGTACTGGTAAATTTGAATGTAATTATGTGTATCTGCCAGAGTTACCTGTTGGTTTCAAGAAATTTATCCTTTTTGCGAATTACTTTGGGATTAACCAGTTTCTTGAAGCGTATCTCAAGAAAAGGATTAGGTGTTATCAGAAAATATTTCGAAAATATGGATGCAAAAGAGTTATTGCCTGTACTGCGGACTTATTTGAACCATATGCTGTTTTTAATGCCTGTCGACAGTTTAATATTCCGTTTTACTTTTACATTTTTGATGATTTCATTCTTCAATGGACAGATAGGTTCGATTTAAAATTCGTGATGAAATACGGTCCATTGGTTATAAGGGACGCGGATAAAGTGATTGTTGCAAATGAATGTCTGGAATATGAATACAAAAAACGATACGGGATTGAATCTGAAGTGATTCATAATCCAGTTGATATTGAGTGTTATTCCTCACAATATGATGTAAAAATATTGAATTCGGAAATCAAAATCCTTTACACAGGAGACGTCGGTGAGGCCCACTACGATGCGTTCCGGAATCTCATCGCAGCCCTTGAACAGTTTGGAAATCCAAATATCCAAATACATATCTATACCGGGCGACGAAAGGCCCGATTGCTGAAAGAAAGAATTACAGGGCCATTCGTTGTTCTACACCCCCACCAGCATATCACCTCAATTCCCCAAATCCAGCAAAGTGCCGATATCCTGTTTCTTCCCCTTGCCTTCCATTCTAAATATCCGGAATTCATCATTAATTCAGCCTCACCCGGTAAAATGGGAGAATTCCTTGCTGCTGGGAGGCCAATACTGGTGCATGCCCCTCCCGGGTCATTCGTTTCATGGTATTTCAAAAAGAATGGCTGTGGTCTGGTGGTCGATTCACCAGACGTGGAGAACCTCGTGTCTGCCATCCAAAAATTAATTTCGGATGAGGAATTGAGAAAGAAAATCTCATCAGCTGCCAGGGAGGCCGCCTTGCGTGATTTTAATGCTGAGTCAATCCGTGCACAGTTCAAGGAGATTGTGAGTCCGAATCGATCGCTATATAAAACCTCAGGGGATTTAGGTTAATAGGCTGAAGAATGCGCATTCTTATCGTTCATTCCTATTATGGACAATTTGGCGGCGGAGAGGTCTATGTAAGATCTTTTATTGATTTGCTCAGGAGCCATGGGCACGAGATTTTCCTCTTCTCCTTCACTGAAGGAAGGGAAATTGCACGCGATACCGAGCTCATTCTTAGAGATGCATTCTATGATAAAAACCAGAATCCCGGGATTTATTTTGTTCGTTATCTTTTAAGGTTTTACATTGACCCGTGGGTGATAACCAGATTGAGACGCTGGATACGGGTCATCAGGCCTGATGTCATTCACATTCACGCCAACGATCGGTATGGCATATCAGTGTTACTCGCATTAAGGAACCTTGATATACCAATCGTGCAGTCAGTCCATGCCTATACCCTTCTATGCATGAGTCCGACCTCGAAAATGGCGGATGATCGTATCTGCCTGCAATCGCTTGGTCTCCGATGTTTTGCTAAGGGGTGCCTGAATCTCAAGATATATCTGAGTCTGGGGGTTCCTTATGCGGTGAAAGGATGGTTGACAAAGAAGTCAGTGGATATTATTGTTGCTCCTAATGCAATGCTCGAAAAGCGATTACAGCATTGTGGTTACCATAATATTTCTCGAATAGACCATTTTGTCGAGGATTTTAAAAATCGAGATATCAATTCCTTCAATGATATTGAACCTGGCAATATCCTCTGTATTGGTCGATTGACCGAGGAAAAAGGGGTTCAATATGTCATACTGGCATTCGCCAAGTTAATCAAGGACATACCGACTGCCAGTCTTCATATCTGCGGTGAGGGTCCTTTCCATGATAGATTAATGAATCTTGTCCAGGAATTTCATCTTGAAGATCGTGTTCATTTTCATGGGTTCGTAACCAATGATGAACTTCAGGGTTATTATAGAAGAGCGAATCTGGTAATTTTTCCATCTATATGTTTAGAGATCTGCGGATTGGTGAACTTAGAGGCTTTGGCATCAGCAAGGCCTTTGATAATCAGCAATAGATGCGGGATTTCCGATCTCTTTGAGGGATATAATCAAAATTTCATCATAGATATTACCAATACTAGACTCTTGCAGCATCGGATAATGGACATTTTCCAGGATCCTTTCATAACAAGACAATTGGGATTGCAGGGGAGGAAAATATATGAAAATAAGTTTTCCCCCGAAGTTCATTATCAAGGAGTTATCGAATTGTATTCACAATTGGTGAAGAAACATTGACTATGCGTATTTCCAGAGAAAATAACCGATTTTGCAAAAAATACACATGAAAGATTTGTTATTACTGAAAACTGATAAAAGGGCTCCTCATAACGGGGAAACTTTGCTTTTCCTCCCATTGATAACGCACGGGTTAAAGGCCAACAAAGGTGTTTGTCTGGTAAGTTCCTATGAGGAAATTGATGAAATCGTTCCTTGTAATTTTGACGAGTTCACACGTAATCGGCCCCCATCCCGGTTTGTCCATCCCAGGATGGGTTTTCTTAGCTCATAGCTTTTTCAGCCAATTTCAAGTGCGTATGTCCTGTGAACATTGGTTAATTATGAACGGTACCTCATTTTCATCCAATACATCTGGGATGCCCTATTACATCTGGGATGTACTGATGTTCCTCTGTAAATAGGATTCCTGCTATGAATAGTGCCCCAACGATGTCAACAAATTTAATTGTCATTTATGCATGAATTATGTATGGAATTCGCATTTTCTAATATTTCTGTCGTCATGGGATCTAGAGATGAAGAAAAAGCCATAGGGAAGGTTATCACTGATATTAAAAGGTCAACAGAAAATCAGGCGGAAATTGTAGTTGTTGATGGTTCTAAAGATAAAACACCTGAAATTGCCGAATCCATGGGTGCCCGAGTTATCCGGCAAAAACCCCAGGGATACGGAATAGCGGTCAAAACGGCGTTACTCGCGGCAACCCGTGATGTGATCATTACCGTCGATTGTGATGATACATACCCTGCGGAGTTTATTCCCCAATTTTTGCAAAAGATCAACGAGGGGTATGATGTCGTCAGCGGATCAAGGTTGATGATGGCAACGGACTCCATGGTGAAATTCAATAAATTTGGGAATGAGACGTTTGCAAAACTGACATCACTTCTGTATGGAATCCGCGTCACCGATGTGACAACGGGGATGAGAGCCTATCGTAAAGAGGTCATCCATAATATTAACTGGACAGAAAATGTTGGTTTATCTGCCGAACTTCTTTTTCGATCTGCAAAGAAAGGTTACAGGATTGTTGAAATTGCTATACCTTACCGGGAAAGAATCGGTGAAACGAAATTAAATCCGATTACTGGTGGTCTCAAGATCCTAAAATCGATTTTAAAGTACAGTATCATCAAATAACATCAATTATCGATTTGTGCAGGTGACTTTATACCTGCAATATAAAAGTATAAATTTTACGACATTGTGCTAATCGGGAACACGAAAATTCTGTAATTTTTATAATCTAGTATTTTTACGGGGGGTGTGGTTTTAATTAGTCTATCTATATCGTTTTTTGTCAAATGAACATCGGAATGTTCAATTATAAAATATTCATTTACTCCAGGTGGTCGATCTTTAAACCAACGATCTGAAGATAACCATGCAAAGGATATGATATTTGAACTGGTTGACTCAACGGGTCGAATGATAATTTTTTCATTTGCTAAATATGTCAATATATTTGAATCCCAGTAATCGCCAAATCCATAGGACAGGTTATTGGCCTCTAAATACTGAATCAAATCATATTTATCCTGATCGGGATGATATGTCAGGGTCGGGAGATATATAAGGTTTGTAATAATTCCAATTCCAATCGCAAGACAGATAACAACCAAATAATAGTTATTCTTTTTTAAACATGCCAATGCGACAACAACAAAAAATGTCGTTGCAGTAAAGGTCAGATATCTTGATGTATACATGGTATCCGGGGTTATGGTGGAGATAAAAGACAGGAAAAAGAACAACCCGGATAATAGCAGGAAAATAATTAAGGGTTTTATTCTTTTTTCCTGTTCATCTTTTGGTGATTTGACAATATTAACCGTCCACCACAAAGCCCATGCAACAATGCATATCAGGACAATGCCCTCAATATAGGGAAAAACATTTGGTTTTTCAAATATATTGGTGGTGACATAATTTATATCAATTAAAACACTTCTGATGAATAAAGGAATATTAATAAATATCATATACGGAATGGTCATTATAGAAGGATGATGTGGAAAATATCCAAGGATAGGAGAGTTTTTAATGATATTTGCGAAAAAAGCGAGAACACAAGTGAATACCATGACGAAATGGGAATTCATGGTCTTCTCCTTTTGGAAAAAAATGTAATAGACTATGAATGGTATAAGAAAAGTCATAATAATGATAGAATCTGAAAATATTAAGAGAGACAGGAAAATTCCGGCAATAATGGGTATTAGCAGATTTCTATAACGTGTATTAAAATCAAGCAGCAATATTATCATTAATGCGGTGAAAAATGCAGTTCCATTGTGTAATACCGGGATGATGTAATAGTAATACGAATTCGGGTCCAGATTTAACATCAGGGCAAGGAATACGAATACCGGAAAATAACTGCGGGAATAACGAAAGATAAGGTATGAAAACAGTATCAGGGTCAGTATGAAAATTAGGTAGCACGTTATTCGTAAGGCAGTGGGATTGTAATTTGTTATACCCTGAATCAACAAATGGAATGGTAGAATATCGGTAAAAATTGCTGTATATGATCCTTCCAGATGATATCCCTGAAGTAAATAATTATGGTATTGCCACATTTCCCGGACTATCATCCCAGGGATGACTGAATCGCTATTGTATTCTAAATTCAATGCAATTAAAAATTTTGAAAAAAAACCGAAAATAATTGCACTAATCAAGAAAAAAGGAATGAAGAGGTAAAATGCTCGGTGAAATTTGGAAGAATGTATAATATCGGATTGAAACTCAGGAAAGTATTTCCGATAAAAAAAATCAAAGAATTTGATAATATCTCCCATGATTACATATAAAAACATCAGATTAATAAAAACTCTGATTTCTTGGAAAATCAAATCAGACACTCTAAATTATTAAGAGTTAGAGCCCCCTCTTTTACTCATCTTGAAAAAAACCACGATTAAGGAGTTCATTCAACAATTTGATTGAATGCAATTCATCTACATCGAGTAAAAGTACATTTTAATTAACCTCAAAATTCAAAAATATCAGAGAATAAACCGCAAAAATGGCCTTATTCGAAGATTTGAGAGAAAAATATATTCCCCCATGATTGTAGAACGAAAGGACCCAAAATGGTTCCTCTTGGAACAGGTCCTGGCAATCTTTTCGATTCGCCGCGCACAGTAGAAATTTTCTGAAACGATATTCCTCCCTGGCCAGACGATTGTTCGCGTATATCAAGGATGAGAGATCTTTCTGGACAAGAAATCTCTTATTGAAGAAGTGTTTAAAGCGGCAAAAAATGCATTCGGTTTAAGGAAAGTACATAATACGACAAAATATGTGAAAAAGACAGTCTGTCTGAATGTACTTTTACTCTGGCCCGTGATTTCTTTGGGCTTTCATAAAAAGATCGATTTACAGAGGCTCTCTGAATGATGAGTGGTAAAGGGACTATAAATAAATATTTGAATAGTAACGAACCAAGAGAATCAGGATAATTGAATAAGAAATGAATTTTGTGAGTCCACGATAGATGGTGACAAATCATGACCATCCTCCTCCGCTGCAGGACCTGCAAGGGCACCGGCGAAATCCCCAACAAGGAGTTCCAGATCTGCCAGGAACTCAAGTCGCACGATACAAAGAAATATTTCCATATACCAACGGAAGATGAGATCGTCAACCACGATTCAAACGAACCGAACGGGTGCAACAAGATCCCGGAAAAGATCCCCTGCCCGACGTGTAACGGTGAAGGGGTTCTTGAGTTCGACGAGGAGGACTGGGACATCCGGATCGTGGCTGACGAGGATGACCTCGCGGAAGAGTGAGGCTAAAAGAAACACTCTCTTTTAAAGGATTTATTGAAAGGTCCCTTTCTCCTCGCCTGGTCACAAATTCCGCAGCATCCCCCCGAACCCCGGGAGGAAGTCCTTCTTCCGCGACATCACGCCTGGAAGGGTGACGGGCTGCTCGTCGTAGCCAAGGGCTGCAAGGACGGCGTGCTCGCCGGCTGCGAAGAGGGTGCTCGAGTTGGCGATGATGTTGGTGAAGAGGGCCAGGTAGAGGTCCACGCCGTTCTCCCTGCGCAGCTTCTCCAGTTCGGACCGGATGTCGGGCGCGTGCTGGCGGACGTATTCATCGCCTGCGACCATTACCTGGGCGATGATGACCTCCTTCGCAAAAAGGGTGTAACGCTTGGTGTCCTGAGTGAGGGTGGCAGGGAGGGGGGTATGCTCGAGGTCCATGCCGCTCTGGATGAGGGCGGTGCCGAACTCGACCGGGTCGAGGCCGGTGACCTCCGCGAGGTAGGCGACGGCGCTCTCGTCGACAGGGGTGGTTGTTGACATCTTCAGGACCAGGGTGTCGGAGAGGATGCCGGCGAGGAGCATGCCGGCCGTGGCGGGCCGGGGGGTGATGCAGGCCTCCATGAACATGCGGGCGATGATGGTCGAGGTGGAGCCGACCGGCTCGTTCTGGAACCGCACCGGCTTGAGGGTGGTGATGGCGCCCAGCCGGTGGTGGTCAATGACCTCCAGGATCTCGGCCGACTCGATGCCCTCGACGGCCTGGGCGTACTCGTTGTGGTCGAGGAGGATCACCTGCTTCTGCACCTCCTCGAGAAAGCTGTTCCGCGAGACCATGCCGATGAGCTTGCCATCGTGGTCCACCACGCAGGCTGCCCGGTACTTGGAGTCGGTCACGAGCTTCTTGGTATAGGCGATGGTGTCCTCGAGCCGGACGACCGGGACATCGGTTGCGACCACCTGGCCGGCGGGGAGGGAGAGGTGCATCATCCTCCCGACGCTGAAGGCGTCCAGGGGGGTGGAAAGGATGGAGACCCCCCGGGCCTTTGCCGCCTCCAGGACCCGGATCCCTGCTGGCGCCCCCTCGGCAATCACGAGCACGGCGACACCTGAAGTGATGAGGGCCAGCTGCGCAGGCTCGTTGTCCCCGACCACGGCCACGTCGCTGAAGGTGAGCCGCGACATGGCCACGTGGAGGGCATCGATGACGATGTATACCTTCCCCTGGACCATTTCCTGGCCCTTCGCGCATATCCTGCCATCGAGGATCCGGGCCAGGGTAGGAAGCGGGATCGGCCCGATGGCAAGCGGTGCGTTCAGCCGGGGAGTCACGTACGCCCGGGCCAGGCCGTGCTCTGAGACGAGCCCGAGGAGCCGGCCGGAATCATCGATGACCGGAATGTTACGCACCTCGTACTCGTCCATCATGGCCGCCACGTCGATGGTCGGCATGTCGGCCGGGGCGCGCTCGGCATAGAACGAGGGGATGTCCCCCACGCAGGGGTCCAGGCTCTCGATGAACAGGGGCTGCTCCAGGCCGAACCGGTCGAGGGCGTACCGGGTCTCCGCGTTCAGCGCCCCGCACACCCCGGGGATGTACCGTCCCGGCTCCCGGGTGTTGAGGAGCTCGGCGTATCCGATCACGCTGGCAACGCTGTCCGTGTCCGGCTGGCGGTGTCCTATCACGTAGATGTTCTGCATGGGTGTACCTGGTCAACGGGTGCTGGGAGAATCGGCTGGCACCTGTCCTGATGACATAGAAATGGAGCGTTTTGGAGGTTTAACCTTCGCCTTCGCGGCCCCTGGCCGGGGAACCCCTGGAAGGCCCGAAGGGAGCAGGTACTTTGACAGCGGTAGCGTGAGTGATTGTGACCGATTCACAAAAGCGTGAGGGAGCATGCTGCGATCTTCTCATCGAGATATTTTTGGACTTGTCATCGATTGAGGGAGGGGGCCTGCTGCCCCCTCCCCAAAACCCCACCCCCGCAATGCGATAGTCTGTAAACGGTGCTACCCAAGCCGGGGAGACCCCACAGCAACGAGGTCATGGCAATGGCTCTTGGGAACGTCGAAGTGTATTGGAACTTGTCTTGTCTTGAGGAGCTATCTAGCGATGCGCTCTATTCCTTCCCCACCCCGCGATGCGATGGTCTGTGAACGGTTCTCCGCGAACCTCACAGCATATACCGCCACAAGCCCGGGGTCATCGTGCCATGGGGACGCCGCAGCGGCGGGGGACGCGGCAGCAGCCCCCAGGAGCGTCGAAGTGCTTTGGGGCTTGTCATAGACTGGGGAGGGGGCCCGGCATCCCTATAGGAACTTAGGAGTGGTTTTGGGCTTGTCATTGATTGGGGGAGGGGGCCTGCTGCCCCCCATCCCTTCGGGATGCCCGGGCGATACGCCCTCTTCCCTTCGGGATGCCCGGGCGATACGCCCTCTTCCCTTCGGGATGCCCGGGCGATACGCCCCATCCTCTCCCCACCCCCGCGATGCGATGGTCTGTGAGAGGATTTCCCAAACCCGGGGTCATCCTACCAGGGAAAGGGCGCAGCGGTGAAGGACGCGTCAGCGCCCCCAGGAGTGTCGAAGTGGTTGGGGCTTGTCTATGCTTGTGGGATACGCCGATGAGGCTCCCATTCTTAGCCTACCCCGCGATGCGATAGGCTGTGAACGGTGTTCCCTAAACCCGGGTCATCCAACTACCTCTTCCTCCTTATGATATCAAATATTCAACCCCCCCAGCAAAAACGCAGCAACCCCGAAAAAGTCGATGATTCATTCACCGTTTTACCCCCGGTTTTACCCCAAGGGTCGTCTCTATATGGGTCCGTCGCACACCATTCTCCACACGGAAGGATGAAGGAAATCATCATCAAGGGTGCACGCCAGCACAACCTCAAGAATATCACCGTGGCGCTGCCCCGCGACAAGTTCATCGTGATTACCGGGCTCTCGGGATCGGGCAAGTCGACCCTTGCCTTCGATACCATCTATGCCGAGGGGCAGCGCCGGTACGTGGAATCCCTCTCCTCCTACGCGCGCCAGTTCCTGGGGCTGATGCATAAGCCGGACGTGGACGCAATCGAGGGGCTCTCGCCGGCGATATCCATCGAGCAGAAGAGCACCAGCAAGAACCCCCGGAGCACGGTGGGGACCGTCACCGAGATCTACGACTATCTCCGCCTGCTCTTCGCGCGCGTCGGGGTCCCCTACTGCCCGGTGCACCACATCCGCATCGAGGCGCAGTCTCCCGAGCGGATCGCTGACCGCGTGGCAGGAGAGATCGGCGGCATGGTGACGGTCCTGGCCCCTGTGGTCAGGCAGAAGAAGGGGACCTACCAGCAGCTGATCCGCGACCTGAACAGGGAGGGCTACATGCGGGTCCGCGTGAACAAGGAGATCCACCGGACCGACGAGGAGGTCTCCCTGGAGCGGTACAAGAAGCATGACATCGAGGTGGTTATAGACCGGCTGGATGCCTCGGATCGCTCCCGGCTGGTCGAGGCGTGCGAGAACGCCCTCCGGAAGTCCGGGGACCTGATCATCGTCCTGGACGCGGAGGGAAAGGAGCACCTCTTCTCCTCGGTGATGGCCTGCCCGGTGTGCGGCATCACCTTCGAGGAGCTCCAGCCGCGCATGTTCTCCTTCAACAGCCCCTTCGGTGCCTGCGAGGAGTGCAACGGCCTGGGGATCCGGATGGAGTTCGACCCTGACCTCATCATTCCCGACAACTCCCTCTCTATCGCCGATGGCGCGGTGGCCCTCTACCGGAACTACGTCGATGGATACCGGACCCAGTATCTTGGAGCTGTGGCCCGGCACTACGGTTTCTCCATCTTCACGCCGGTCCGTGAACTGGAGGAGGAGCAGTACAACGCCCTCATGTACGGGTCCCGGGACCGCATCCGCTTCTCCTTAAGCGCGCGGAACGGCGACGCGCAGTGGGCCCACACCGGGGAGTGGGAAGGGCTGGTGCCGCAGGCGGAGCGTCTCTACCACCAGACCCAGTCCGAGTACCGCAAGCGGGAGCTCGAGAAGTTCATGCGCATATCGGAATGCCCGCGCTGCCACGGGAAGCGGCTCAAGGACAAGGTGCTTGCCGTGAAGGTCCAGGACCGCTCCATCATCGAGATCACCGACATGCCCGTGAGCCGGTGCCTCGAGTTCTTCTCCACCCTGCAGCTTGGAGAGAAGCAGGAGGAGATCGCCCGGCAGATCCTCAAGGAGATCCGTGCGCGCCTCGACTTCCTGGAGAAGGTCGGGCTCGGCTATCTCACCCTCTCCCGGAGCGCCGGCTCCCTGTCCGGGGGCGAGGCCCAGCGGATCCGGCTGGCGACCCAGATCGGCTCCAACCTGATGGGCGTCCTCTACGTCCTCGACGAGCCTTCCATCGGCCTCCACCAGCGCGACAACCAGAAGCTGATCGAGACGCTCCGCCGGCTGCGCGACCTCGGCAACACCTTAATCGTCGTCGAGCACGATGAGGACACCATCCGGAGCGCCGACTATGTTGTTGACATGGGTCCCGGCGCGGGCCTTCACGGCGGCTACGTCGTTGCCGAGGGCACCCCTGAGCAGATCGCCCGAAATGGGGATTCCCTGACCGGCCAGTACCTGGCCGGCACCCTCTCAATCGACGTTCCGGATCGGCGCAGGAACAACGGCCACTACCTGCACATCCGGGGCTGCCGGGAGAACAACCTCAAGGACATCGACATCGACATCCCGCTGGGCCTCTTCACCGTCGTTACCGGGGTGTCTGGGAGCGGTAAGTCGACCCTCATTTACGATACCCTCTACCCTGCCCTGCAGAAGTCGCTCTACCACTCCCGGGTGAACCCCGGGAAGTACCGCGATCTCTCCTTCGATGCCGCGGTGGACAAGGTCATCGTCATCGACCAGAGCCCCATCGGCAGGACCCCCCGCAGCAACCCTGCCACCTACACCAAGGTCTTCGACGAGATCCGGAAGGTCTTTGCAGCCACGAAGGAGGCAAAGGTGCGGGGGTACAAGCCGGGGCGGTTCTCCTTCAACCTGAAGGGGGGGCGGTGCGAGGCCTGCGACGGGGACGGGCTGATCAAGATCGAGATGAACTTCCTCCCCGATGTATTCATCGAGTGCGAGGAGTGCAAGGGATCCCGGTACAACAGGGAGACTCTGGAGGTCAAGTACAAGGGCAAGTCCATCGCCGACGTCCTGAACATGTCGGTCGAGGAGAACCTGGAGCTCTTTGCCAACATCCCTGCCATCCGGTCGAAGCTCGAGACCCTCTCTGCGGTGGGCCTGGACTACATCAAGCTTGGCCAGAGCTCCACCACCCTTTCCGGGGGCGAGGCCCAGCGGATCAAGCTTACCCGTGAGCTTGCCAGGAAGGGGACCGGGAGGACCGTGTACCTGCTGGACGAGCCCACCACCGGCCTGCACTTCCACGATGTGAAAAAGTTCATCGCCGTCCTCTCCGAGCTGGTGGACAAGGGGAACACCGTCGTGGTGATCGAGCACAACCTGGACGTGATAAAGTCGGCAGACCACATCATCGACCTCGGGCCCGAGGGCGGCGAGGACGGCGGTTTCGTGGTGGCCACCGGGACCCCCGAGGATGTGGCCGCGAACGAGAAGAGCTACACGGGCAAATTCCTGCGAAGGATGCTCCCCGCGGTATGAACCTCCCCGCGACCCTCCCGGGAGACCCGGGGTGCTACCTCTTCCTCGCCGGCGACGGGAGCGTGCTCTACGTTGGAAAGGCCCGCAACCTGAGGAAGCGGGTCTCCAGCTATTTCCAGAAGAAGGACCACGACGCCAAGACGCGGCGCATGCTCTCCCTGGCCGCCGGCCTGGACTTCATCGTGACCGCGAACGAGGTCGAGGCCCTCATCCTGGAGAACAGCCTGATCAAGTCCCGCCAGCCCAGGTTCAACATCGACTTAAAGGATGCCAAGCAGTACGCCTACATCCGGCTCTCGGACGAGCCATTCCCCCGCATCGGCATCGCCCGGAGGACCGATGAAGGCGGGACGTACTTCGGGCCGTTCGTCTCTGCCGCCGCACGGGACGAGGTCCTGGCATTCGTGAAGCGGTCGTTCCGGCTCCGGAGCTGCCGCAGGCTCACCCGCCGCACCTGCCTCCGCGCGCACCTGGGCACCTGCAGCGCTCCCTGCCGGGGCGCCGTCAGCGGGGATGAGTACAGCGAGCTGGTGCGCCAGGCGTCAATGGTCCTGCGGGGCAGCACCGGGGAGCTGGTGAGGTCCCTCCGGGTGCAGATGGATCAGAAGTCGCGGGACCAGGAGTACGAGGAGGCGCTTGCCCTGCGCAACCTCGTCCGGGCCCTCGAGCGCCTCTCCCAGCGCCAGGACATGACCCGGCAGAAGGAGACCGACGAGGACATCATCAACTATCTGGTGCACGGCGATACGGTCTACCTGATGCTCTTCAACATCCACCGGGGCACCCTTGTCCAGAAGAGGGAGTACATCTTCGAGCGCGGTGAAGAATTCCTGGAGGAGTTCATCGTGCAGTACTATGGGTCGCATACCCCACCCTCGGACCTCATCCTCCCCGAGGAGGTGAGCTCGGGCGTGGCCGAATTCCTCTCCCGGGAGAAGGGGAGGAAGGTGACCGTCACCGTGCCCCGCATCGGGGCCAGGAAGAGACTCCTCGACCTGGTGGCCCGGAACATCGAGATCGCCAACTTCGGGGAGGTAATCCGGCTCGAGGAGCTCCAGGAGAAGCTCTTCCTCGACGACCTCCCGGTTGTCATCGAGTGCTTTGATATCTCCCACCTCTCCGGGACGTCGGTTGTGGGGTCCATGGTCCAGTTCAGGAACGGAAAGCCGGACAAGCGCAACTACCGCCGGTTCCGCATCAGGACCGTGGAGGGCATCGACGACCCCCGCGCAATCGCCGAGGTGGTGGGGCGCCGGTACCGGCGGCTCCGGGACGAGAACGCGGAGCTCCCCTCGCTGGTGATCGTAGACGGCGGCCGGGCCCAGCTCCACGCCGCCCTTGAGGCCGTAGAAGATCTCGGGCTCGACATACCGGTCGTCGCCCTGGCCAAGCGGGAGGAGCATATCTTCGTCCCCGGCGCGTCCCGGCCCCTCCCGGTGGCCCGCGGGGAGAAGGCCTCCCTCTTTCTCCAGGAGATCCGGGACGAGGCCCACCGCTTCGCCGTTGCATACCACCGCCTGCTTCGGTCAAAGAAGGTGAAGGCGTGACCCGATCCGCACCTGGTGGCCGGCAGCCGGTATCCGGGTATGCCGGTGAATCCGCGATGGTGGGGCCATGGTTCAATCCTTCGCCTGGGCCTCGTGCTGTTGAGTCCGGGCCTTCGGGAACGCCTGGCGTCTGCATGCATGGTAGTATCTTTGCCTGGGACCGGTGCTGTGATGGCATGGGTGAGCGCATGGCCATCCCTGCACTCGCCGGTCCACAGCCGGAATCCGTTGAAACCCGCAGCAATCGCGATGGTGACGCTAGTATGCCGGGCGCAGAACCCTGGACCTGGTCCAGCGATAGTTATGGGCGGGAGGTGAAAATATGGCCCGCTTCCAGCTGAAGTCCAGCTTTGCACCCGCCGGTTCACAGCCGAAGGCGATCGAGAGCCTGGTCTCGGGGTTCAGGGCCGGCAACCGGTGCCAGACCCTGCTCGGGGTCACCGGCTCCGGGAAGACCTTCACGATGGCGAACGTCATCAACCAGGTCCAGCTCCCCACCCTGGTCATCGCCCACAACAAGACCCTTGCCGCGCAGCTCTGGACCGAGTTCAGGGAGTTCTTCCCGGACAACCGGGTGGAGTACTTCGTCTCCTACTACGACTACTACCAGCCGGAGTCATACCTCCCCCAGAAAGACCAGTATATCGAGAAGGATGCGCAGATCAACCCGAAGATCGAGATGATGCGCCTCTCGGCCACCGCCTCCCTCCTCTCCCGGCCCGATACCATCGTGGTGGCCTCGGTCTCCTGCATCTACGGCCTCGGCCGCCCCGAGCACTTCAGGGAGATGGGCTTCGAGCTCCGGGTGGGGGACCGCATCTCCCGCAAGGAGATCCTGGAGCGGCTGGTCTCGATACAGTACGAGAGGAACGACATCGAGCTCCAGCCCGGGCGGTTCCGGGTCAAGGGGGACACCATCGACCTGGTCCCCGGGTATTTCCAGGACATCATCCGCATCGAGCTCTTCGGGGACGAGGTGGAGCGCATCGCCGAGGTGGAGAAGGCCTCCGGCCTCATCCGTGAACAGATGCGCTATTTCCATGTCTTTCCCGCCCGGCACTACGTCATACCCCTCGATGTTCAGCAGGCGGCGCTCTCCACCATCCGCGGGGAGCTGGCCGGGCGGCTCCCGGAGCTGGGGATGCTCGAGGCCCACCGGCTGGAGCAGCGCACCCTCTACGACCTGGACATGATCGAGGAGACCGGCTCCTGCAAGGGCATCGAGAACTACTCCCGGCACTTTGACTTCCGGCGCCCCGGGGAGAAACCGTACTGCCTCCTCGACTATTTCCCCCACGACTTTCTCCTCTTCATCGACGAGAGCCACCAGACCATCCCCCAGCTGCACGGCATGTACAACGGGGACCGGTCCAGGAAAAGGGCCCTGGTTGACTACGGGTTCAGGCTCCCCAGCGCCTTTGACAACCGGCCCCTGATGTTCCAGGAGTTCGAGCGGTACATGGGCCGCGTCATCTTCGTCTCAGCCACTCCGGGCGACTACGAGCTGGCCTCATCCGGCCAGGTGGTGGAGCAGATCATCCGGCCTACCGGGCTGGTCGACCCGGCGGTCGAGGTGCGGGGGACGGCAGGCCAGACCGATGACGTCATCCGGGAGATACAGGCAACCATCGCCCGCGGCGACCGGGTGCTCCTCACCACCCTCACGAAGCGGCTCGCGGAGGAGCTGACCGAATACCTTGCAGGAAAGGGTATCCGCACACGTTACCTCCACTCGGAGATCGACACCCTCGACCGCACCGAGATCATCCGCCAGCTGCGGCTGGGCCGGTTCGACGTGCTCGTCGGTATCAACCTCCTGCGGGAGGGCCTGGATATCCCCGAGGTGGGGTTCATCGGCATCCTGGACGCAGACAAGGAAGGGTTCCTCCGCGATGCCCGGAGCCTGATCCAGACTATCGGGCGTGCGGCCCGGAACGCGAACTCGCGGGTGGTCCTCTATGCCGACCAGGAGACCGGGTCCATCCGCGACGCGGTCAGCGAGACCAACCGGAGGAGGGACCTCCAGGTTGCATACAACAGCGCCCACCAGATCGTGCCCGAGACCATCAAAAAGCCTGTCCCGGAGAAGGAGGCCGATATCAAGGATGTCAAGTCGGTCCCGCGGGCCGAGATCCCCAACCTCCTCGTGGACCTTGATGCCCAGATGCGCCGGGCGGCTGAGAACCTGGAATTCGAGCAGGCCATCATGCTGCGCGACCGCATCAACGCCCTCAAATCGAGAATGGCCGGGATCAGGGTGCGGTAAACGGGTTGCCACTTTATTGGAGGGAGGGCTGATCACCCTCCTGCCTCAGATCCCCAAGCCCGGGGCCATCGCACCACGGGGACGCATGAGTGGTTCTAGGCTGTCATCGCCTGAGGGTTCCGGCGGAGAGCCAGGAGGGTGGCTGCGCTCAGGGGACGCATGAGTGGTTCTAGGCTGTCATCGCTTGAGGGAGGGGGCCTGCTGTCCCGGGGTCCCTATGGGACCTCCTGGCGAAAATGCCCTCATACCTTCGGGATGCCCGGGCGATGCGCCCTATTCCTAAACCCTCCCCTGCGATGAGAGGGTCTGTGAAAGGGAGACCCTGGCAATGATGAAAAATTTTAAGCCCGGGGGTCATCGTGCCCTGGGGGCGCCGCAGTGGCGGGGTCTGTGGCAGCAGCCCCCAGGAACGTCTAAGTGTTTGGGGCTTGTAAGATTCTGACAGGAGGGGGCCTGCCCCCGGTCCCCACGGGACCATCGGGCGGAAACGCCCTCTCCTTCCGGGATGCCCGGCCGATACGCCCTGTTCCAGCCCCACCCCCGCAACGCGATAGTCTGTGAGAGGTCCTCTCCAGGTTTCGCTCATCCACCCTGCCCAAGCCCGGGGTCATCGTGCCTTGGGGACGCCGCAGTGGCGGGGTCTGTGGCAGCAGCCCCCAGGAACGTCAGTGTGTTTGGGGCTTGTTCGGATTCTGGTGGAAGGGGGGGCTTACAACCTCCCGGTCCTTACAGGACTTATAGGCGATACGCCCATTCCCCAAACACCCTCCCAGGCAATGCGACAGGCCGTGAGTGGTGGTTTTCATTCATCTTACTTTCGCGCTAGAATCACCAAGCCCGGGGTCATCGCCCCCTGGGGACGCGGCAGCGTCCCGGGGAGCGTCGATGTGTTTTGGGGCTTGAATGGGCGGTGGTTACCCCGAATCAGAAAGAGCATCATCTCGTTATGTCGAAGTCGTGCGAGTACTAACTTCGCACATATATGCTGGCACAAACCCCGTGGTCATCATGCCACAGGGACACGGCCACGTCCCCCATGAGCGACCGGTTGGGGTGGAAGGGATTTGGCCAGTCCCAAAAAATTCCCTGCCTTTCATCCTGCCAGGGAAAATAACCTGATTTTTACCAGGAAACGAGAAAAAAAGGGCAACCGAGGGTCATCCCCATCCCCTGCCATTCAGGGGAAGGGGATGACATTGATATAGTTGTTCCTGGTAGCGATACTGGAGCCGGAAGCATCGGTGATGGAGAGCGACACCGTGAAGTTGCCCGCGCTGTTGTAGGTGTGGATCACGTTCTTCTTCGCCGGGTCGGTCACCTCCATGTACTGCCCGTCCCCGAATGACCAGAACCACTTATTGGGGACCCCGATAGAGCTGTCGGTAAACTGGACCGTAAGCGGGAGCGAACCGGTGGTTGGGGCGCCGGAGAAGTCCGCCACCAGGGGTTGCCTGACCGTTATGGTCCGCGTGAATGCGGAGCCACTGTAGTGGTCGGTGACCGACAGGGTGACATCGTAATCGCCCGGCCTGGTGAAGGTATGGATCGGGTTCCTGTCAGTCGAGATCGTTCCGTCACCGAAGTCCCAGTACCAGCGTTCAATGCTGCCCTCGGACCGGTCGGTGAACGCCACCGTAAGCGGGGCCAGGTTATCGGGGTTGCTGGTGGTATAGGTGTAGTTCGCACGCAGGCCCTGCTGGACGGAGATGTAGGACCACCTGGTCATGGTATCGGTTCCGGCAGAATTGCTGGCCGTAAGCCTGACATTGTAGGTCCCGGGAGCCGTGTAGACATGGACCGGGTTCTGCACGTTCCCGTTAGTACCGTCACCAAAGGACCAGGCCCAGGAGGTCGGCGCTCCGGTGGAGGCATCGGTGAACTGCACGGAGAGCGGGGCCGGGCCGCTCGTGCGGTTGGCCGAGAAGTCAGCGGTCGGAACGGCGCGAACGGTAATCAGCCCATTCCTGGTGATCGAATCGGTCCCTGCCTTGTTGCTCACGGTCAGGGAAACGTTGTATATCCCGGGCGTGGTGTAGAGGTGATAGGGGTTCTGCGCCGTAGCGATTGACCCGTCACCGAACCTCCAGATCCACGTGACGGGGTCACCGTCCGAGGTGTCCGTGAACTGCACCAGCAGCGGCGCATTTCCTTCCGTGGGGCTGGCGGTGAAGTTGGCGACCGGCCTCTTGACAACCTCGATATAGTTGTACCTGGTCAGGGTCACGCCGTCAGGGGCCCCGCCGTTGAAGACGGTCAGGCTCACGTTGTAGAGGCCGACCGCGTTGTAGGTATGCACCGGGTTCCGGTCATAGATGCCGGCGATGGTTCCATCGCCGAAGTCCCAGATATACAGGCTGGGGTTGTTCAGGGAGAGATCGGTGAACTGCACGGTCAGCGGGACCGTTCCCAGGGTCGGGCTGGCGGTGAAGTTGGGGATTGCTGCCGGTGGAGTGACCTCAAACCCGTTGTTCAGGACTCCTGATTTGCCATCGCTGTTGATGACTACCACGTTCCACTTGCCCGGGGCCCTTCCTCCCAGGTCCACCGTGCAGTTAACGGCGGTGCTGTTGATGACATGCACCCCGGTAGCAGGCAGGTCAGGCTGGCCTGTCTTGGTGAATTTCACCGCTGCGCCGTCCCGGAACCTGGTGCCGGTTATCTCGTTGATGAACAGCGGGCCGTTATTGGGGCCCTTCTTCGGATCGATGCCTGACACCGTGGGGGCCGGGTACTCGATGGCAAAACCGTTCGGGAGGACACCTTCCTGTCCGTCCTCGTTCGTGACCACCACGTCCCATGACCCGGTGGGCTTCCCGTTGAGGTCGAACACGCAGGTGATCTTCGTGGGGGAAGCCACAGCCACCGCGGTGGCGGTGATGTTCTCACCGGAGCGGGACAGGTTCACCTTTGCACCGTTGCGGAACCCGGTCCCGGACAGGTCGCTGATGCCGACAACCTTGTCGTTGTCTCCCTTCGGGGGATCGATGCCGGTCACCGTGGGGGCAGGGTAGCGGACCATGAATGCGCCCGCCTTTGACCCGGACTGCCCGTCGTCGTTGATGACCACAACGTCCCAGGCTCCCGTCGCCCTCCCGGTGATGTCAAAGACGCACGAGATCCGGGAGATGCTCTCGACGGTGACACCGGTGGCGGTGATATTCTCACCGGGCCGGGAAAGGAGGACCATTGCGCCCTGGTGGAACCCGCTTCCAGAGAGGTTGGTAATGTTCACCGGGCCGGTGTTGGCCCCGTACGCGGGGGTAATATCGTCTACTGCGGGTGCCTGCGGGTACTTGATGAAGAACCCTGCCGGGAGGGTCCCTGACTTGTGGTCGGTGTTGGTCACTACCACGTCCCATGAGCCCACCTTCTTTCCGGTCAGGTCAAAGAAGCACTTAATTTTAACCGGTGAGGTCACGTTGACATCGGTGGCAATGATATCACCCTCTCCTGCCCTGGAAAGCTTGACCTCTGCTCCGTCCAGGAACCCTGTACCCGAGAGGTTCGTTATCCCGATGGAGTTGTCATTGCCGCCCGACGAGGGGGTGATTGCCATGACATGGGGAGCCGGGTTCGTGATGGCGAACCCTCCGTTCAGCTCGGCGACCTGTCCATCGGGGTCTTCAACCAGGACGTTCCAGGCCCCTGCCTTTGCGCCGGTCAGGTCGAAACTGCAGGTGAGCGTCGTGGCATTGACGAAGCTCACGCCTGTTCCGGGTATGGAGGTCTCGCCCGAATGGGTGAGGTTTATCACCGCGCCTTCAAGGAAATATGCACCGGTGATGACGACATTATCGACCTGGCCGGTATTCTCACCGGTCGGCGGGTCTATTGAATATACCTGCGGCACGGGGTTGGTGATGGTGAAGGCGCCGGGCTTCGTATAAGACTGCCCGTCGGTATTGGCAACCATCACGTCCCAGGCACCCCAGGCCTGGCCGGTGATGTCAACCGTTGCATTGATCTGGTTCGGGCTCACGACCGTGACGGGATTTGCAATAATATCGGGGAACCCCGTGCGAACAAGTTTTACCTGGGCGCCCGGGAGGAACCCGCTTCCCGAGATATTGGATATGGTGAACGGGGCGGTGTTGACTCCTGTGGACGGGCTGACACCGGTTATGAACGGCGGCGGGTTGGTGATGTTGAAGGCGCCGGCCAGCGTCCCGGACTGCCCGTCGTCGTTGGTTACCACGAGGTCCCAGATACCCGCCGGAGCGCCGGTGAGGTCAAAACCGGTGGCAATATGGTTAGGTGGATTCACGAAGGTGCCGGTACCGGTGATGTTCTGCCCACCCATAGTGAGCCGTACCGTGGCATTCGGCTGGAACCCTGTTCCCTGGACATCAACCCCGACCGGGCCGGTATTTTCCCCGGTCGCAGGGTCAATGACAGTCGGGTGAGGGGCTTCGGGATAGGTTATGAAGAATCCCCCGGGCAGGACTCCATGCTGCCCATCGGTATTCGTCACCACGACGTCCCATGGTCCCACCGCACTGCCGGTAATATTAAAGAAGCACAGGATCCTTGTCGGCTCTATCACGATAGATCCGTCGATAGTGGGAATATCCGGGTAACCGGACCGGGAAAGGGTCACATTGGCGCCCGGCATAAAGCCGGTCCCGGCAAGGTTGGTGATCCCGATCGCCCTGTCGTTGGTCCCGACCTGGGGCTCGATAGAGCTTATGGCAGGCTGGGGATACCGTACATAGAAACCGCCTGTCAGGTTGCCGGACAGGCCATCGTAGTTGGTCACTACCACGTCCCAGTGCCCGGTCGGGGCATTGGTAATGGGCAGGTCGCAGGTTATCCTGTCCCAGGAAACGGAAACCGAGGTAGCAGAGATCGTATCATTCCCCAGCACCAGGGAGACATTTGCTGGTCCCCTGAACCCGGACCCCGCAATGGTGGCGGGCACCGTCGCGGTGTTCTCGCCATTGTCCGGCGTGATAGAAGTCACCACGGGTGGGAGGTTGACGATCTCGAAGCCTTCGGACAGGACACCATAGTCACCCATGTCAGTGGCATTGGTGACCACTACGTCATACTTTCCTGCTGTCCTGCTGGTCAGGTCGAAAACGCAGGTAATCCTCGTGGGGGTGGCCACGGACACGTACTGGCCCGGGATATCGGCTTCCCCAGTCTTATTCAATACAACAGTCACCGCTCCAGGAAAATCAGTCCCTGAGAGGTTGGTGATGAATACCGTCCCTGTGTTCTCCCCATGGGATGGATCGATGCCGTTCACGCCTATAGCGGCGCTTACCGGAAGCACCATCAGGATACACAAGGCTGTCGCTAGCGCGACATGCAGCCCTCTTACGCTCTTCATATGGGTACCTCAGTTGCATTGTCCGTATACATCATCCAAACGGGAAACGAAGTCTACATCAGACCTCGAATCCCTGGATAAATGTATTCAAGATAACCTCTCCACAAATATATTTAAATGTTTCCCATATTTTGGACTGCATAACGCTATCTTTTTGAGGGTTCGGAATCACTTTACCACCCGATCAGCGCAGGGAAGTGCCAGCGGAGAGCAGCAGGATCGACAGCCCCTCACCACACTCCACGATGCGAAAGCAGCCCGATACAATGAGATGATTCCTATCATTAAAACAGCTTAACCTGTATATCCGGATGAAAATAAAGAATTAACATTTATTTGAGGATACGGACTAATACCGCTGCATTTGAACCCCGACTAACCTGCACTGCCATCGTTCACGAGACACGAGCCCGGCACTTTGGATGACCTGGGAGGATGAACTATCCAATGACCGTTCACCAGGAAATCTGCACCCACCCCCATCCAACCGTCATGGATAGCGGAAGGCTGCTTCTTCGAATGACGCCTGGCTTTATGGCCGGAATGCACTGTGCCGCGCACCACCAAAATGGTCGGCGACGGATGAAACCACCGGCCAGATGACACTTCATCGTGGGGGCACCGCCGATACAGCTGGAAACATCCTGCAAGCAAAAACCAGCTTGAACCCCTTTGCACCATCAGGCTCGGAGAACGCCCGGAGGCTCATTTTATAGACCCCAATGGCCCCTGTTTCCAGGGAACAGGCCTATATCATGAATAATCGTCGATCGAACCGGACGTGAAAAAAAGGTGGAGGATTGTAATTTTCTCTGCCCATATCATGAGGTTCACGAGTTCTGGTTTGAATGTCCGCGCCCGGGACTTTCATATGAAGGGGGCAGCCGCTCTTTCGGCCCTCCCAGTCAGGACCTCTTTCTCCTTGAACGGGGGTGGTGAACCGCTCTGCCATGGGGGTATATGACCAGGATGACCTCCCGTTCATTTCATTCGAACAGGAACAGCGCCGGAGGGGCGCGGGCTACAACTTCGGCCTGGTCCTGAGGGCCTCGACGAGGAGGCGCACCCCGTTCTCGACATCCCGGACATCCACCACTTCCACTGGCGAGTGGATGTACCGTGTTGGAATGCTGAGCGTGGTGCTGGGGATGCCCCCACGCTCCAGGTGGATGGCGGTCGCGTCCGTCGTCCCGCCGCTGCCCACCTCGAGCTGCACCGGGATGTCGTTTCTCGAAGCGGTATCGCGCAGCCAGCGGACCATACCCCGGCTGGCGATCAGCCCCCGCCCTGATGCGTCCGCGATGGTGATGATGGGGCCCTTCCCCATGGACACGGGGACATCTTTCTGCTCGATCCCCGGGTGGTCCCCGGGGAACGTCACGTCGGTCGCTACCGCGCAGTCGGGCTCGATGGAGTAGGCACTCGTCTTCGCCCCCTTCAGCCCCACCTCCTCCTGCACGGTGAAGACGCCGTAGATGGTGAAGGGGGACTTCACCTCCTGGAGCGTCTTCACGAGCAGGGCCACCCCCACGCGGTTGTCAAATGCCTTGCCGGTGAGCCTGCCACCCGTCAGCTCGCGCACCTCCCGGTCCAGGGTGACCGGGGTCCCGATCTCGATGCCCATGGCCTCGGCCTCCTCCCGGCTGGAGGCGCCCACGTCGATGAAGAGGTCGTCCACCTTCACCCCTTTCCTGCGCTCTTCCTCGTCCATCAGGTGGGGAGGTTTTCCGCCCAGGACACCGAACACCCTGCCCCTGGTCCCGTGGAGGACCACACGCTGGTTGTAGAGGGTAGGCGGGTACCATCCACCGAGGGTCACGAACCGCAGGAACCCCTTGTCCTCGATGGACTTGACCATGAGGCCGATCTCGTCGGTATGGGCGGCCAGCATGACCTTGAAGCTGTTCCCTTTCCGGACTGCCACCAGGTTCCCCATCCGGTCCTCGTGGATCGCGTCGACGTGCGGTTTCAGCTCTTTCCTGACGATGTCCATGACGCTCCCCTCGCTCCCGGAGAGGCCGTGGGCGTTGGACAGTTTGATGATCAGTTCACGTACCATGAAAGATCAGGCCTCCATGGCAGCCTCTATCCGCGCCACCGCCTGGCGGAGATGGTCGCGGGACACGGCATAGTTCATGCGGGCATGGTCCGGCGCCCGGCACCCGAACGCCTCCCCGGGCACGATGATCACTCCCCGCTCCAGGATCCGGCCGGTCAGGGCCTTCCCGAAGGGGGCGAACATGTAGAACGCCCCTTCGGGGATGGGGAAGGAGAGACCGAGGCGGGTGAGCTCCCTGTACAGGTAATCGCGCCGGGCCTCGTACTCCTTGCGCATCGCCTCCACGCAGTCCTGGGGCCCGGTATAGGCTGCAACGGCTGCATACTGGGATATGGAGGAGGCGCAGGCCTGGCAGTACTGGTGCACCTTCAGGCACTGCTCCACGTATTCCATGGGCCCGGCCAGGTACCCCAGCCGCCACCCGGTCATGGCATAGGTCTTGCTCGCCGCGTTCACCGTGATGACGTCCTCGCCGAACCGGGCGGCGCTCCAGTGGGTGGCGCCGTACAGGAAGTGCTCGTAGACCTCGTCGCTGACGATGGTGACCCCCCGGTCGTTCCCGTATTCTACCAGGGCCCGGATTGACTCCTTCGGATCAACGGCCCCGGTGGGGTTCGCCGGCGAGTTCAGGACCAGGATGCGGGCCCCGTCCATCTTCTCCCTGGCAGCCTCGACATCGATGCGGAGGTGCGAATCGAGAGGCAGCCCTTCAGGGCACCCCCCGGCCAGCTCTGCCAGGGACCCGTATGAGACAAACCCGGGGTCAGCGAGGAGGACCCTTTCTCCCGGCTCCACCAGGGCCTGCATGACGATATGGAGCGCTTCGCTTGCGCCTGCCGTGACCAGGATCTGGCCGGGAGAGTAGTCCAGGCTGTTCTCGTCGCGGAATTTCGCTGCCAGGGCGTCCCGAAGCTCGGGGATGCCCATGTTGGCGGTGTATCCTGTTTTTCCCTCGCGGAGCGCCTTTACGGCAGCGTCCTTGATGTGCTGGGGGGTATCGAAGTCCGGCTGCCCCAGGCCCATGTTGATGGACCCCGGGCCGGCAGCATCAAAGAGCTTGCGGATCCCCGAGAGCTCGATCCCAAGGCACCTGCTTGCACACCTGCCCCTGTTCATGACCTTTCATCCTCACTCGATGTTGGTGTGGCGGTCCTTTAAGGTCTTCTCGTCCGTCTTGGTGATCTCCATCAGCCGGGAGATGACCGCATCGGCAAAGACCATGGCCGCGGTCTCGAAAAGAGTGCCAAGGGGGGCGAATGACTTGTGCTCCCCCATCATCTGCCGGATCTCGAACTCGGCCCCGTCGTCCCGCACCTGGTCCCGCTGGTGCTCAATGATCACCACTACGTCAGCGATCCTGCCGATACGGGAGTCGCGGTTGGAGGTAATCAGGGCAATCCGCCCCCCGATCTCCTTCGTCGTCTCCGCGATGTCCGCGACCGTTTTGGTCCTTCCCGACCCGGAAAAGACAACCATCAGGTCATGCCCGCTCATAGAAGGGGTGATGGTCTCCCCGACCACGAAGCAGGAGAGCCCCAGGTGCATCAGCCGCATGGCAAACGCCTTGGCCACCAGGCCTGACCGGCCGGCCCCCATCACGTATATCCGCCTGGCCGACAGGATAGCCTCGATCAGTGCATCAATCTCCTCGTCAGAGAGCGAATCGGCGATGAACTGGATCCTGTCCGCCATGAGCCGCATCATGTCCTGCACGCTGTGCGTCCGCATCACACTCCTAAGGGATGTCGCTACCAGACTACATAGCACTTCTCACCGGCCAATTTTAGGTCCGTTCAGGGGCTGCAAAGGTCATTTATACCCAGACCTGTCCAGGGTTGCCCAGGTATTCATGCCCCCCGGGCCCCGGTCGCGGAAATGGGATCCGCCACCTGTGAATTTATTTCAGCGGACTGCCCCCTTTCTAACTCCGTGGCAGGCCATGTGGGTCGGGCCGCATGAGGATCGGGACATACACCCGGAAGCCATCGGGCTCCCGGGCAGAGAATGCCGCCCGCGGTTTTGCGAGGAGATACCTAAACCCAGGTTCCAGCACGCGAGAGCATGCTGATGTATGCAGGGGATATGGAACCGCAGCGGGCCAGGGATTTATGGCACCGGGCACTTCCACCTGGGCCTGCCCGTACTGAGCCCGGCCCCCGGGGCACGATACCTGGAATCCGCTGAAAGGCCATCGGTATGGCCATTGCTGCCGGGGGAACTGCTCAGTTTTCAGCTTTTGGAGCGTTGCCTGGTGCAGCTGCTCGATCAAGCCTCTTCGAAGAGCTGCCCGTGAGGTCGGTCAATCCAGCCTTTTAGGAGATCTGCACAGGAAGCTGCTCAGTTTCGGACTTTGGGGGAGTTGCCTGGGGAGCGGTTCAATGGAGCCTCTTAGAAAAGCCGCCTGGGGAGCGGTTCATTTCAGCCTCTTAAAAGAGCTGCCTGGGGAGCTACTCGATCAAGTCTCTTCGAAGAGCTGCCCGGAAGGCCGTCGATCCAACCTCTTCAGAGCCGCACAGCGAGCTTCCAGGTTCCAGCCTCTACGTGCCGCATGGCGAGCTACCCGGTTCAGGAAGAACAGCCCGGTCTGCTGTCCCGGGAATAGTGTTCAACCTCACCCCATGGCTCCATGCGGCCGCCGGAGAATACCGACACCGGCCCATGCCCACCGCAGATGAGGCACTGCATCCTCCCGTTGAAGAAAGGTCCGCGGCTCTCCTGCGCCAGGCTGGCGAGGGTCTTCCGCTCCTCCCTGGCCACATCGCTGTCCACGTTCACCGAGGTCACCAGGATGACGGCAAGCGTGTTGTACCGGGCCCGTTCCGGGGTGAGCCGGTCGAAATTGATGACGGTATCGGCCGTGAACAATACCCCCAGGTCGGGAGAATAGAGGTATACCTGGCCATGAAGGTGCCCGCCCTTCCCTTCCAGGACCTCGAACCTGTGGCGGCCCACCGTGATGGCGGCAAGGATGGGGAACGGCCCCCGCATGGCACCAGCTGAGCGGTCCAGGAGGGCCACGTCAACGGGCGGGCAGAACCGGGAGAAGAGGTTTATGAGGGTGGTATAGACTTCCTCCAGGATGGAGGCCTCGCTCCGCGAGCCATAGGCCCGGTTGGAAACCCGGATGATGTCAAGGGTCCCGGGGTGCATGAGGGCAGGGACGCGGTAGTGGCCCCCGGCCCCGCAGTGGTCGGCATCGGCATGGGTGATGACCAGGCGGGTGAGCCGCTCCAGGGCCCCCGGAACCTTCTCCCGGATGACCGCTTTGATCTCGGGCTCATAGATGCCGTACCCGGTGTCCACCATCAGGCACTCCCCGCCGCTATCGAGGATGAAGACGTTCCCGCCGCAGGGGGGCTGGATGCACAGGAGGGTGATGTCCCGGTCCAGGGCGATCTTCTGCACCTCGCAGTAAAACCCGTCGCCCGCGGTCTTCTGCAGGGTCTCCCCGGTCTCGAGGATGCTCCCGAACACGACCCGGGGGTCCTGGCCCAGGCCCATCAGCTCCTGGACGATGTGGTTGATGTCCCCCAGCAGCTTGAGGAGGAAGGCATCCTCCGATTCGCCGAGCAGGGTGCGGATAGACTGGGCGAAACGAAGATAGAATACCGTGTCATCGAGGTGCCTGCCCGTAGTGTCATACTCCAGCACTTCCATCCGGAAACGGGACTTGAGCTGGTCGAGCAGCAGCGATACCGCCGCGCTGTCCTCGAGGTTCAGGCTCACGGTGAGCCGGTCGGGGTGGCGGCCCCGGTCATCAAAGTCGATGGCTGCGATATTCGCCTTGCATGCCGTCGTATAGTGGAGAAAGTCCAGCAGGGCGCCGGTGGTATGGGGGATGTGGACGGAGAGCTTGAGGAAGCTGATCGGCTGGAGGGCGGTCTGCAGGTACCCAAGCCCTGCAAGCTCCCCGGCTATGGATTCCCCTGCGGACGGGGCCGCTGCCAGTTCAAAAAATACCGTGTACGGGTCGATTCTCCTGTCGAACTGGATGCGGGTGATGTTGCCCCCGTGCCGGGCGATGACCTCTGCCGCCCGGTGCAGGGACCCGGGTTGATCAGGGATGCGGGCGACGAACGAGATTTTCTCCATTTCGTTTATCTCCGGGTACCAGGTATTCGTGCATTGCGGAGTCCGATATAATTTTTCAAGAGAGATGCACAGCGTTCCAGAGGGCTGTTCAGCCGGGGGATTTTGCCATGAAGATCGCATCCGGGATTTCCCGGGGAATTATCTACATGCCCTGCTGTGGAGTGAATCCTGGCATTCTGTTCAAAATAGTCAGGATTTCTATCCGCATGCACGTTCCAAAAATTCATGAATATTTTCATAGGAGGGGGCATGAAGCCGGGCTGCCCCATGCTCGTTTGAGGCGCGAAGACCCGCGGGCCGGGACAGGGAGGACTCTGCCCTAATCATGCCCCAGTTCTTCATGCTCCATCATCAGCGACCCGAAGATGACCTTCTCGAGCACCTGGGAGACATACTTGATCTTCTGGGCTTTCTCCATGTCCTCGTTCCGATGGATATCGGCATGGACCTGGACGCGCAGGAGGGCGAACCGGAGCCGGTCCAGGGTATCGTCGTCATAGGTCATGGCCTTCCGGTAAATGGGCTCCAGCCGCGAGGGAAAGAGGTGGATGTCCTCGAGGACCGGGACGATCTCCGCGTAGATATCCAGGGGCACCTCTCCGCCTTCAAGGATCTCCTGGTATCGCATTTACTCTTCGACCACCCTGACCAGTTCTTCCATCACCCTGTCGACGGCCTTCCAGGTAGGGCTGTCCTTGCTCCTGATGATAAACGGTTTGCCCTCATCGCCGGCCTTGCGGAGCTCGGGGTCCAGGGGAATGCTCCCGAGGAATGGGACTCCGAGTTCCCCGGCGATCTTCTTCCCCCCGCCCGTGCCGAAGAGATCAATCTCCTTGTTGCAGTGGGGGCAGACAAAGCCGCTCATGTTTTCGACCACCCCGAGCACCTGAAGGCCCAGCTGCTCGACGAACTTCGCCGCCTTCAGGGCGTCCATGGTGGCCACGTCCTGGGGCGTGGTCACGATTATGGCGCCCCGCACGTTGGGAGCCAGCTGCACGATGGAAAGCGCTTCGTCGCCGGTGCCGGGCGGGAGGTCGACCACCAGGTAGTTGAGGGGGCCCCAGTTCACCTCGCCGAGGAACTGGCTGATGGCGCTCATCTTCATGGGCCCCCGCCAGATCACCGGCGTGCTGCGGTCCGGGAGGAGGAAGGCCATGGAGACCACGGCCAGGTTTCCGGTCACCCGCACGGGTTCTATCAGGGTCCCGAACGTGGCGAGGCGGTGCGTCTCGACACCGAGCATCTTGGGGATGTTGGGGCCGTGTATATCCAGGTCCAGGAGCCCGACCTTGAACCCGTGCGCCGCGAGGGCATACGCAAGGTTCACCGAAACGGTGGACTTGCCAACCCCGCCTTTTCCCGAGAGCACGAGAACAACGTGGTCCACGTCGATTGGAACCTTTTGCGGAAGCCCTGCCGAACCGGTAACCTTCCTGGCGCTGTCGCAGGTGCTCGCACCAGGGCACCCCTCGCAGGTCCCCTCGCACTCCTCCGGGTTATCGCTTGTCTGTTGCGGCATGAAAAATACCTCTGGTATAACGATCTCCGTCCCTAATCTATTTGCGAAAATAAATTAAAGATATATACCTAAGGGCAAGGGCCGTCGGTACCAGGCATGCGCCGGCAGCCGCTCATCCGGGCGGGGCCTGCTGGTTTCCGGCCTCCCGGTCCAGCACCTCGTTGCACATTTCGTCTGCCCGGCGGATCATGGGGTGCTCCCGGGGGACCGCAACGTATTCAACCCGCTCGAAGTGTTCCTCCAGAGTCTTCACCTGGTTGAACAGGGCCTTCAGGTGAGATTTGCGGACCTGGTACACCCCGGTCAGCTGCCGTATCACCAGCTCGCTGTCCGAATGGACCCTGACCGGCCCCCCGGTGACCGTGCGGGCCCTGGAGAGCATCGTGATAACCGCCTGGTACTCTGCCTCGTTGTTGGTGGCCCACCCGAGATAACCTGCATCCGAGCCAACGACGTGTCCACCATCGTCTGCCAGGATATAGGCATATGCGGCAGGCCCGGGGTTCCCTCTCGCCGCACCGTCAGTGAAGCCGTTCAGCACCATTTCCCTCCCTGCCGATGTTCCCGTTATCGTTCATCCAGCCCCAGCCGCCATACTCTTGGTCATCAACAGGAAGAAACCTATCGCCAGGCCGGTTGCCCCCGCAGGCGATCCGGCGGGGGCCCATTTATCCGGCAGGGGACACAGCTTCATCGGAACTGCTCAAAACAACGTCTTCCCGGGATCTCTCCCGGGTGCCCGAGGTACCTGCTTATAAACCTCCGGCCCTAATAAGGGTACAAATGGACAAGCGGGACGCTGCCATCCTCCTGGCAGCACTTGGACTGGTGCTGGTCATGGCACTGGTGATCAAACCGCAGCTGACCGGGAAGGGGCCCGACCTGCAGCTCCCCTTCCAGAAGACCCTGACTCCTACTCCGGCCGAAACACGACCCACTCTGCAGGCTACAAGAACCCCGCTTTCCACGGCTCCAACCACCCCGGCTCCGCCCCCTACCTGGGGAGGGCAGTCGCAGTCGCTGGGATTTGTGTCCACGGGTTCCCCGCCCACGACACCAACCTTCACCGTTCTGCCCGATGAATCGCCTGAAAAGACCGTCCTCCTGGATTATGTCACCATCAGTTCAGAAGGCGGAGGGATAACCCAGTCCTTTACGATGCCATTCCCCTACTGGGAGCTGCATTACACGGTGGACCCCTGGGATACCACCTTCGTGGGGGAGACAGGATCGAAAGAGGCCGGGCAGGCGGAATTTTTCGGGGTCGAGGTCTTTCCCTCGTTCTCCATAGAGCTCCGGAACGCCCGGGACAACAGCCTGGTGAGAAAGATAGAGCCGCGGGGAGGCCTTGATGCAAAGCTATGGGAGAAGGGGGAGGAGTATGACCCCCGCCCCTGGGTGGAGAAGTTCTATGAACGGAACGGCACCCAGGAATATTACCTGGCCATCAAGACCCACATGATAAAGTCCTACCGGATCGACGTGATGGTCCCTGACCGCTACCTGGGGAAGTACTGACCGGTTGATGGCGTGGCGAAGATTCCGGTTGCGTTCAAGCGAAAAAAACCGTTTATCGACGGGCATGAACCGGTTGCTGGTGATGCGAGAGTACTATTGTGCCATCATAACCATGGACCCTTTCAGGAGGGCAGGGAACAGGCTGCGATGAAGATAAGAAACGGTTTCAGACTGGACTGTATGAAAAAATAATGGTTACAGGAAGACAGGGTTATTCAAGGTCGAGTTTGCGCTTGCCGAGGGATTCGATATACTGGATCTCCTTTCCTACCCCGATCGACCCGATCTTGTCCGCCGGGACCTCGATCTCGAAGTTGGTGTAGTCTTTCATGTCCATGAGGGTGACCGTGGTGCCGCTGATGGTGATGACCTGGCCGCTCTTCCGCTCCACCACCGGTACATAGGTCTTTGCCGAGACCGGCTGGACAATGGACCGCTTTACCCCGTCAAAGAGGCCGACTGCATCGATCCGTGCCTTGGCTGCCCCGTGTTTCCCGGGCTTCGAAACCGATATTCCCAGGATCTTGCAGGGTTCATCGTCGATGACCATGTAGCGGCCTTCCTTGAGCTTGCCAATTTCAGTCTGCTCTTTCATGCGGTAACCACGCTCGTGTGAACAATGTATCTTTATAGGTTCAAATAAAGTACAGCGTAGAGACGGAACGGTTCGGTTTTAACCCATGGACTTCCTGCAATCCTGCCATATCCTCGCCGACGCGGTACATGGCTCCATCACCGGGCTGGTCGGGACCCCCGGGGGTGGAGAGACCGTCCGGATGGGGGCGGACGGCACACCGACCAAGAAGATAGACCAGGTGGCCGAGGACTGCATCATCAATTTTCTCCGGGAGCACCCGCTCTGCCGGGTCCTCATATCTGAAGAGTCGGGCCGGGTCGACATGGACGGTGAATATGGTACCATCTTTCTCGACCCCCTGGACGGGACCTTCAATGCCGTGGTAGGAATCCCCTTCTATGCCCTTTCCCTTGCCTATGCGGAACAGGGGATCGTGCTCCAGGCCTTCGTGCACGACCTGGTGAGCCGGGAGACCTTCACAGCTGTCCGGGGCGGGGGAGCCTTCCTGGACGGAAAGCCCATCAGGGTCTCCCGCACTGCCAATTTAAACGAGAGCGCCCTCTCCATCTATGGCCGCAAGTTCGACCCCCGGCGGGTGATGTTCCTCGGCCAGAAGATCCGGCGCTGGCGCCTGCTCGGGGCATCGGCACTGGAGCTCTCCTATATCGGGTGCGGGAGGATAGATGGGTTTATCGATTTGCGGGGCACATTGAGGGTCACCGATGCAGCCGGGGGCATGCTGGTATGCACCGAGGCGGGCGGCCAGGTCAGCGACCTGGACGGAAACCCCATACATTTCCCGGACGAAGTGACCATCGGGAGGTGCATGGTAGCTACCAACGGTGCCATGCATCACAAGGTGATCGAATATCTGAGGTAGGAGCGCTTTTTCATGAAATTCATGATGGTCTCACGGATAGATGACCCGGACGCCCTGAAGTACACCAGGTACCTGGGGGACCTCCTCGAGGGGGAAGGGCACGAGGTCTGCTACGAGCGTGAGACCGCGTCGGCCCTGGGTGCTGCGGTCTCACGGAGGCCGGAACTCGGGGCAGACCTGGCCCTGGTCATCGGAGGCGACGGGACCATACTCCTCTCCATCCAGCGCATGGAGCGGCAGGTGCCGGTCCTGGGGATAAACTGGGGGGAAGTGGGGTTCCTCGCCGACCTGGAACCACGGGAGGCACAGGGATTCGTCCGGTCTCTCCGGCCTGGTTTTGCCGTTGAGCCCCGCATGCGCATCGCGCTCACGAAGGACGGCGAATGCCTGGGGAACGCCCTCAACGAAGCCCTGATCGTGACCAGCCGCCCCGCCAAGATGCTCCGGTTCGTAACCGTGGTGGACGGCATGGAAGCCGAGCGGTTCCGTGCGGACGGGCTCCTGATCAGCACCCCGACCGGGTCGACAGCCTATGCCATGAGCGCGGGAGGCCCTATCGTCGACCCCCGGGTCGAGGGGTTCCTCCTGGTCCCCCTGGCCCCGTACATGCTCTCGGCCCGCCCTCACCTCATCTCCTGCGAACGGACCCTCGAGGTCCGGCTCGAGAGCGCCAAGCCGGCAACCCTGGTCTTTGACGGGCAGCAGTCCATCCCCCTGGGGTGCGAGGGGTCCCTCCAGGTCACACGGGCCCCCGAGCCCGCCCTCTTTGTCGACGCAGGAAAGAACTTCTTTGCCAAGGTCGACAGCAAACTCCGCCGCCTCTGAAATTGTCCAGCATGGATGGACAGCATTATGAGGGATCACCTCACCACTTCTGCAAAATGAGAGGAGCAAAGGATTATGGATGAGACGCTGGTTCACCGGATAAATTTTGCCGAGGCATCTGCTGCATTGAGGAAGGCGCTGGACCTGGCCACCTCCCCCGTTGCCATCAGGCTTGCGACCGGGAAAGAGGATATCCCTGCAGGGATGGAGAAGCTGGAAGGCACCATCCGCCACTGCCAGATGGTGAGCCTTGCGAGGAAGGAAGGGCGGGTCTTCTACGCGACAGTGGAGAACCACGAGTGCATGGGCGGTTCCTGGGCGCTGGGGCTGCGCCCCATCACAGACACCCTGAAGACCGGGCAGTTCTATTTCAGGCTGGGGAAGTTCGAGAGCACAGCCGCATGCAAGCGCACCATCGACAGCGTCCCCCACGTGGAATCCGGGACGACGTATGCCACCCTCTATGCACCGCTGGAGAAGGCCGCCTTCTCCCCGCATGCCATCCTGATCGTGGCCCCGCCGCGGGTCATGCTCAAGCTGGCCCAGGCCACCCTCTTCCGGCTGGGGGGCCGGATCAATGCCGAGTTCTCGGGTATCCAGTCGGTCTGTTCGGACGCAACCGCCCAAGTGTACCTGACGGGGCGGGCCAACTATTCACTGGGATGCGACGGGTCCCGGAAGTTCTCGGGGATCGAGGACCAGGAGATGGTCATGGGGTTCCCCGCCGAGATGCTGGGCGAGCTGGTGGACGCCGTCCAGCGTGTCACCGCGGCACCGGGTTCCAAAAAGTAAGAGGGCATCGTGGCCGGGAACGGGCATCAAATGGCCGGTTCAAAGCCGGCGGGCCATCACCACGGTTATATTATCCCTGCTTTTCTTTTTCGCTCGTTCCACCAGCATGCTGCAGGCGGCGGTGACCCTGATACCTCCTGCGAGCGAGAGTATCTCCTGCTCTTCCAGGCCGTCGGTGAGCCCGTCCGAGTTGAGAAGGATCGAATGGTTGTCCAGCCGGATGGGGAAGATGTCAGGATGGTCCGGGGGTTCCCTCCCCACTACCCGGGTGACGATATGCCGCAGGGGGTGGTGCCTGGCCTCCTCCACGGTCAGGATTCCCCTGTCCACCAGTTCCTGGACGCTGGAGTGGTCCCTGGTGATCCGGCAGATGGTGCTGCCGAGGAGATAGGCCCGGCTGTCACCGATATTTCCGACGACTCCTGCCCCGGATTCGTCGAGGAGGGCTGCCACGAGGGTGGTACTCATCCCCCGGCAGCCGTTTCCGGAATCCGCCTCGGCCACCACCGCCCGGTTCGCCGCCTGGAAACCGCCCTCCATGATGCTCTCGAGGGCCGGAAACACGGGGTCCGGTCCGGGGATAGCGATGCGGATATACGAGGAGAGGGCATCGACAGCCACGCGGCTGGCCACCTCGCCGGCGGGGTGGCCGCCGAGGCCGTCTGCAACTGCGAGGAGGGTGAAGGGGCCAATGGAATGCGGTATCACGAAAATACCGCAGGCATCCTCGTTGGCCTCCCTTACCCCCCGGTCAGAAGAGGAGCAGGTGCACAACCCTTTTCCCGGCTTATCCCCTGTCATGATCGGTGTATCCGCTGGATGAGAGTATCTTTCTCCCACCTATTTAGCGTTCTCACCTTCCGAACAAATTTACGGCCTCAAAGAGGCGAACCGCTCCCGTTCACCGCCTGAGAACCTGGATATGCCGTGTGAGGCTCTTGTGCACGCGCTGGGCAAAAGATGCTTCGACACGGAAGAATTCTTCTGCAACCGGGGCAATCCCCCGGTGGGTGACCAGCACCGCCCTTCGCCCCCGGCGCAGGATCCGGGCAATTTCGGCCAGGGATTCGCTGTAAAGGTCTTCCAGGCTCCGCGCACGGATGGAGACTGACTGGCCGTACGGGAGATCAGTTACGACGGCATCGACAGAAGCAGTCCTGAAGGGGAGAGCCCGGCTGTCCCCGCAGAGCAGGTTGCCGCCCGGAAGGTTCCTCCTGCTCCCCTGTACCATCAGGGGGTCGATGTCGCTTCCCACCGCCCGGACTCCCAGCAGGTCCGCTTCCATCACTATCCCTCCCGTCCCGCAGAACGGGTCGAGCAGCCACTCGCCCTCACGGGCGCAGGAGATATTGATGAGGGCCCGGACCATCCTCGGCATCATTACGCCGGGGTGGAAGAACGGCCTGCTTCCCGGCCTCCGGGACGAAAAGTTACCGGGGTCGTTCCGCCAGATCACCCTGCCGAGGAAGCAGCGATCGCCCGACATGACCAGGCGGAACTCCTCTTCCGGGTCCGTAAGCCTGACCCTGCCATGGATCAGGCTGCCAAGGGTGCGCTCTATCTCGACCTGGGAGAGGTTCATCCGGGAGCCATGGATCCTGCGGGCCCGTGCAGCAAATGGACGCTGTGATTCGATGCGAAGGTCCTCGAGCATCTGCCGCAATTCCCCGGGATCTGTGCTGCAGGAGCCAAGATACTCCATGGCCGCGTGGGCGAGGGCCAGGCGCGGTATGCACCCGGGAGTGCCCTCCTCGACCACGGCCACCTGGTCCCTCCGCTCCACGATCGTGCCGATGAGGTCAAGCTCGGCGAAGGGGAGGTGAGGGTGGTCCCCGGCCAGCTCGAACAGCAGTTTCACCCCATACCGTTGTCAGGATATCTACATAAACTCCGGCGCGGTCCCGCCAGGCAAAGCGTTTATCAGGGTTCCCGGACATCGTGGCATCCATGGAGGAGTACGACGTACTGGTGATAGGGTCCGGGTCAGGTGCCAGGATTGCCAGCCGGGCCATCAGGGCCGGGCTCCGTACTGCCCTGGTCGAGAAGGGAGCCCTTGGGGGAACGTGTGTCAATACCGGCTGCATCCCGTCCAAGATGCTCGTCTCCCCTGCCGACGAGATCGTCCGCCTCGCCAGCGGGTCCCGGTTGGGAATACGTGCGGCGGTCGAAGCCCTGGACTTTTCCCTGATCATGCGCCGCATGAGGCAGAAGCGGGAGCAGGACCAGGCATTTACCAGGTGGTGGATTGAGTCGAACCGCGACCTCCTTGTTTTCTACGGCTCTCCGGGCCGGTTCACCGGGGACATGACATTCGCGGTGGATTCCGTGGAGATCCATGCCGATCGCATCTTTATCTGCACCGGGGCCCGTCCCCGGGTTCCCGCTGTCAGGGGCCTGGACCGGGTTCCCTTTCTTACCAACGAGTCGCTCCTCGACCTGGAGGAGCCGCCGGAGAGCCTGGCCATAATCGGCGGCGGGTATATCGCCGTGGAATATGCCCACTTCTTTGCAGCCATAGGGACCAGGGTCACGATACTGCAGAGAAATCCCCGGCTGGTGCCGGAAGAGGAGCCCCTGGTCTCGGATCTCCTCCTCTGGAAGCTCCGGAGCCGGATGACTGTCCTGACGGGAGTCGAGGTGACTGGCGTGTCGGAGGAGGCCGGGGATATCAGGGTCGATGGAAAGGACCGGGATACAGGGCAGTCTCGCAGCGTTACCGCCTCGGCCCTCCTGGTGGCCACCGGCAGGACCTCCAATGCCGACATGCTGGACCTGTCCAGGACCGGTGTCCGCACCGGCCCCGGCGGCTACATCGAGGTCAATGACTTCCTGGAGACCTCCCGGAAAGGTATCTGGGCCATCGGGGACGCTATTGGAAGGCAGATGTTCCGCCATGCCGCGAACCTTGAGGTTGAACTCGCATGGCACAATGCCACGCACCCGGGCGACAAGCGTCCCATGCCTTTTGATGCGGTCCCCCATGCCGTATACACCTATCCCCCGATTGCCTCCATCGGCCTCACCGTGGAGCAGGCGCAGGACCGGTTCCGCGACCAGCCCGGCCGCGTCCTCACCGGGACAGCGTTCTACCGGGACACCGCCAGGGGCATCGCCATCGGGGAGGAGGAAGGATTCGCCATGGCCGTGGCCGACGGCGAAACCGGGCGCATCCTGGGCTTCCACATCATCGGCCCCGAAGCCCCGCTCCTCATCCAGGAGATCTCCAACCTCGTCATGCAGGGGCTCCCCTATAGCAGGTTGCAGGGGATCCACATCCACCCATCCTTAAGCGAACTGGTCCCGGCAGCGCTCCGCCACCTGAAGAAAGGGGAGGAAGGATGGAGGGTATAACCGGGCGAAGGATGCAATGCTAAAGCCCCAAGCCCGGGGTCATCGCGCCATGGAGACGCCGCAGTGGCGGGGGCTGCGGTAGCGTCCCCCAGGAGCGTCTGAGTATTTGGGGCTTGTCAAAATCTGATGGGAAAGGGCTTGGCAGCCCCCGGTCCCTGCGGGACCACCGGGCGATACGCCCTTTTCAAAACCCACCCCCGCGATGCGATAGTCTGCGGGAGGGAAACCCTGGCTATGATGAAAAATTTTAAGCCCTGGGTCATCGCATCGCGGGGACGCCACAGCGGCGGGGGACGCGGAGCGTCCCCCAGGAGCGTCTAAATGTTTGGGCTTGAAGCGTTCTGACTGCGCCAGGGGTACTTGCCAATGGTAAAATACACAATCCAGGGACCGATAACGACCAATATCCTAAAAGAGCTGGCTATTTCTTCCCCCTGAACCCGGAGAAGAACCCCTTTTTTGCATCGGTCGGGCGGCTGCCCTCAAGTTCCAGGATCTTCTCGTAAAGGTCCCGGATCTCCGGCTTGGGCTGGCGCGGAACGGCGATCTTCACCCTGACCAGGAGGTCGCCGGGCTTGCCCCGCCGGCGGACCCCCTCTCCCGGGATCTTCAGAGCGGTGCGGTGCTGGACCCCGGCAGGGATGGTGAGCTCAACTTTCTGCTTCTCGATGGTCTCGACCTCGATGACCGAGCCCACCACTGCCTGGGCGGGCGTAATCTCCACCTCGGTCTCAAGGTTGTCCCCGGTGCGGACAAACCGGGCATGGGGCTTGGTATAGATCTCGATGAAGAGGTCCCCGTTGGGGGCTCCGTACTCTCCCGCCTCCCCGTAGCCTTCCATGCGCAGGCGCATGCCGTTATCGACGCCGGCCGGGATGTGCACCGTGACAGTGCGCCGGACCTGGACATGGCCGGACCCGCGGCATTCCGGGCACCGCTTCTCGGGGACCTTGCCCCGGCCGCGGCAGTCTGCGCAGGTGCTCATGCGCACGAACTGCCCGAAGATGGTCTGGCTCATCTGGCGTATCTGGCCGCTACCGCCGCAGCGGGGACAATTCATTAGTTTCTTGGTCGCGCTCCCGGTACCGCCACAATGGGGGCATGCCTCGGTATGGGCTACCTCGATGTCGCGGTCAGCGCCAAAGACAACATCTTCCAGGGTGACCTGCATCTTCATCAGGAGGTCATTCCCGGCCTGGGGGCCTGTAGAGCGGGGCCCGCCGAAGCCTCCGCCGAACCCACCGCCGAAAAAGTCGAAGATATCCCCGAACCCTGAAAAATCGGCGGAGAACCCTCCTCCGTGGAACCCGCCGCCCCCCGTGTAGGACCCCTTCGAGGCGCTCTGGTAGGTCTCGTGGCCCATGTGGTCGTACTGGGCCCTCTTCTGGGGGTCCGAGAGGACCGAGTACGCCTCGTTGATCTTCTTGAAATTCTCCTCGGCGTGGGGCTCCTTGCAGACGTCGGGGTGATACTTGCGGGCTAGGTTCCGGTAGGCCTTTTGTATCTCCTTCTCTTCCGCGTTCCTGGGAACTCCCAGGGTATCGTAGTAATCGCCGCCTGCCATCGGAGGCTCACTCGTCTTTTACTTTGAAATCAGCATCGACAACATTATCATCGTTTTTGCCGGAAGACCCAGCGCTCGCGCCCTCTTTTGCGGCACCCTCGGCAGCCTGGCGCTCTTCCTGGGCTTTCTGGTATATCCTGGTGGTGATGGTATAGACCGATTCGGTAAGGGAATCCTTGGCGGTCCTGATCTCCTCGGTCTTATCTCCCTCGAGGGCTTTGCGCACCGCTGCAACGCCTGACTCGACCTTCTCCCGGTCCGCAGGCTCGATCTTGCCGGCGTTGTCGTGCAGCATCTTCTCGGCCGAGAAGATCGCCGTGTCCGCTACGTTCCGGAGCTCGATCTCCTCCTTCTTGGCCTTGTCCTCTGCCTCGAAGGTCTTAGATTCGTTAACCATCCGCTTGATCTCGTCCTCGGAGAGGCGCTTGTCCCCCTTGATAGTGATGGCCTGCTCGTTGCCGGTCCCAAGGTCCTTTGCCGAGACATGGATGATGCCGTTGGCATCGATGTCAAAGGTGACCTCTATCTGGGGGATCCCCCGCTGAGCCGGAGGGATCCCGGTCAGCTGGAAACGCCCCAGGGTGAAGTTATCCTTGGCAAGGGCCCGCTCCCCCTGGACCACATGGATCTCCACGCTGGTCTGGCCATCGGCCGCCGTGCTGAAGATCTGCCCCTTCCGCGTGGGGATGGTGGTGTTCCGGTCGATGAGCTTCGTGGCAATCCCCCCCAGGGTCTCGATGCCCAGGGTGAGGGGGGTCACGTCGAGGAGCACGATGTCCTTGGTCTCGCCCGAGAGGACTGCCCCCTGGATGGCTGCCCCCAGCCCCACGCACTCGTCGGGGTTGATGCCCTTGTCCGGCTCCTTCCCCAGGATCTTCTTCACGGTCTCCTGGACGAGCGGGACCCGCGTGGACCCGCCGACGAGGAGGACATGATTGATCTGCGCAGGGGTGAGCTTGGCATCGGCCAGGGCCTGCTTCACCGGGCCGACCGTCGACTCGACCAGGTCACCGATCAGCTGCTCCAGCTTGGCCCGGGTCAGGTCGAAGTCCAGGAACCGGGGACCGGTCGGGCCCGTGGTGATATAGGGCAGGTTGATGTTGGTCTTCATCTTCTGGGAGAGCTCGATCTTGGCGTTCTCGGCCGCATCGCGGAGGCGCTGCATAGCGGTCGGGTCAGATCGCAGGTCAATGCCCTCCTTCTTCTGGAACTCAGCAACCAGGTAGTCGACGACCCGCTGGTCAAGGTCGTCACCGCCCAGGTGGTTGTTGCCTGACGTGGCCTTTACCTCGAAGACGCCATCGCCCAGGGTCAGGATGGAAACATCAAAGGTCCCGCCGCCCAGGTCGTAGACCAGGACCGTGGCATCGATCTCCTTGTCGATGCCATAGGCCAGGGCGCTCGCCGTGGGCTCGTTGATTATCCTGAGCACCTCCAGGCCGGCGATGCGCCCGGCGTCCTTGGTGGCCTGCCGCTGCGCGTCGTTGAAATACGCGGGCACCGTAATGACCGCCTTGCTGATCTTCTCCCCGAGATAGGCCTCGGCATCGATCTTCATCTTCTGGAGGATCATGGCCGAGATCTCCTGGGGGGAATAGCTCTTATCATCGATGCGAATCTTCTCTGGACTTCCCATCTTCCTCTTGATGGACTGGATGGTCCGGGTCGGGTTGCTCACGGCCTGGCGCTTGGCCAGGCTCCCCACCAGGCGCTCCCCGTCCCTGGTGAATGCCACCACTGACGGGGTGATTCGCTGCCCTTCTGCGTTCGGTATCACCATGGGAGTCCCTGCCTCCATGATTGCCATGCAGGAGAAGGTTGTTCCCAGGTCTATGCCTAAAATCTTCTCTTTTACCATATTCAGTCGCTCTCCTTTCCTTTCGAGACTGCAACCCTGGCGTGCCTGATCACTTTGTCGCGCATGGTATACCCGCAGCAGACCTCGTCGATAACCGTACCCTCCTCATTGGCGGAATGAATGCAAGCCATCGCCTCGTGCACCTCCGGGTCAAATTTCATGCCCATCGACTCGATGGGCTTAATCCCGTGCCGCTCCAGGATGGACCGGAAGAGCTTGGCGATCTGGATGAGACCTTCCTTTGCGGAAGACTCTTCGGCCGAGAGCGCCCGGTCGAAATTGTCGGCCACCTCCAGGAGCTCGACCGCAAATCCCTCGATGGCAAAATCGATCTGCGCGCCCATGTCCCGGGCCACCCGCTTCCTGAAGTTGTCGAAATCAGCAGCCAGGCGGAGGTAGCGGTCATTCAACTCCTCGTACTGCTTCTGGAGCGCTTCCCGGCCTGGGGTGGGCTCGCTCAGCTTATCACAAGAATCAGGCTCCTTTTTCTTATCCAGGTCATTTAAGGCCTCCTCTCTGGGCTGTTCCATACCGCTATCAATTATCTATTGCATTGTAGTTCTATATAAAAATTAGGTTTTAACACCTGGAGATTCCCTCTTGAAATACGAGGATTATCCAATCGGAGACCGTAATATCTTTCGGGTGCGCCAGGGACCACACCCATCGTTTTTACTATCGCCCTGCAGGCGAGTGCAGGGAAGACACGGTCGCAATATAGTACAGCCGCCGGGATAATGGCTGCGGCCACCGCATGCCATATACCGGAATCGGAGATCACGGGGTTCGTGGAAAATTTCCCTGGTTATCCTGGTGCCCCCTGGCCGGCCGGGCTGAAATTCACTTTCACGATCTCACGGCACCATGCTCTTATTCCATGGTTCCCAATACGTGTCTATGAAGTGGGCACTCCTTTCCGTCTGGGATAAACGCGGGGTCGTCGATCTGGCTGCAGACCTGCACCGCCGCAACGTGAAGATCCTCTCTTCCGGGGGGACCGGAGCTGCCCTGAAAGAGGCAGGGATCCCCTACACCGAAGTGGCCGCCTATACCGGGTCAACCGAGATGATGGAGGGCCGGGTCAAGACCCTGCACCCCCGAATCCACGGCGGGCTCCTGGGCCGGAGGGGGGTTGACGACCGGGTCATGCAGGAGCAGGGGATCCATGCTATCGACCTCCTGGTGGCCAACCTCTACCCGTTCGAGGAGATGGCCGCAAAAGGCCTGGCCCTGGAAAAACTGGTCGAGTATATCGATATAGGCGGCCCGGCCATGATCCGTGCCGCCGCCAAGAACCACCGGGACGTGGCGGTGGTGGTGGATCCAGCCGACTACCCCCTGGTCCAGGCGGTGCTGGATGCCGGGGGTTTCACGGTGGAGCAGCGCCTTGCACTTGCCAGGAAGGCCTTTGCCCGCACCGCCGCCTACGATGCTGCCATCAGCAACTACCTTCACGGGCTCGGGACGGAGTTCCCGGAGATCTTTACCGCCCAGTTCCGGAACGGCCGGCCCCTCAGGTACGGGGAGAACCCCCACCAGCGGGCCGCGGTCTACGGGAGCGGGGGCATCGCCCTCCAGGAGCCGCTTCAGGGCAGGCAGATGTCCTATAACAACTACCTTGACCTCCATGCCGGGGCAATGCTCGTGCGGGAGTTCGATGAACCGGTCGCAGCGATCATCAAGCACAACAACCCCTGCGGTGTGGCAACCGGCGATTCGCCCATCACTGCCTACATCCAGGCCAGGGACGTCGACCCGGTCTCTGCGTACGGCTCGGTGGTCGTCCTGAACCGGGAGGTCGGCAGCCCCCTTGCAGACGAGATAACCGGCACCTACGTAGAGGTGGTGGCCGCACCGTCGTTCTCTCCCGATTCGTTGGCCATCATGCGGAAGAAGGAGAACATGCGGGTCCTGCGCCTCCCGGAACCCGTGGAGGGCTGGGAGCTCCGGTCCATCGACGGAGGGGTGCTGGTCCAGAAAACCCCTCCGTACCAGGAGCACTGGCAGGTGATCACTGACCGCGATGCCACCCCCGCGGAGCTGCGGGCCCTGCGCCTGGCCTGGAAGGTCTGCGCCCATACCCGGAGCAATGCCATCGTATTTGCCGACGATCACCGGACCCTCGGGATCGGGGCCGGGCAGATGAGCAGGGTGGACGCCGCCAAGATCGCCATCGACAAGTCCCTCTTCTCCCTGGAAGGCTCCGCGGTGGCCTCGGACGCGTTCCTGCCTTTCCCCGACACCCTGGAGGTCGCCGCTGCCGCGGGCGCTACCGCCCTGGTGCAGCCCGGCGGATCGATCCGGGACAAGGAAGTCATCGCCGCGGCCAACCGGCTTGACATGGCCATGGTCTTCACCGGGACGAGGCATTTCCGGCATTAAAAGCCCGCGAGACCCACCTTTTTTTGGATATCTTTAAATCGTGGCCAATTTAAACCATTTCGGTGATTCGAATGGACTATGGGAAATTGATAGGCGACTCATTCAGATATGCAAAGGATGGCCTTACGAGGAACCTGGCTACATGGATTGTCCTGCTTGTGCTGATCTTGATTCCGGTAATTCCATTCATTCTTGTTGTATTACTCATGGCACCTTCATTGATGACAGGAACGATTCCAAATATTCAAGCATTGATCGGAGGATTCGGCATTGCGCTCATTGCAGCAATAATCCTGTTCGCATTCTACATGGGCTACCAGGTAAAAATCTTCCGGGGCGAGTCTCCATTGCCAGCCGTTTCTGGTTTTGGGACGCTGTTCGCCGATGGAATCAAGTATATTGTGATAGAATTCATCTATTTCCTGCCTGTGCTCATCATACTGGCTATTACTGCCGGAACCGCAATAATGAGCGCATTGCCGGTCATTGCTGCATCGCCAGCGGAATCTTACATCAATGCCCTTCTTGTCATCATTATCGGTGTGATTGTTGGTATTTTCATCGCACTTATTGTTGCGTTCATCCTCGGCCTCTTTGCAATCATCGGGATTGTCCGGTTTGCCCGCACGGGGAGGATGGGGGAAGCGTTCAATTTTAGTGAAATCCTTGCAACGATCGGCAAAATCGGCTGGGGCACCTATATTTTTGCCCTGATTATCGTGATGGTCCTCGTGTTCATCGTCCAGTTTATCCTGGGCCTGATTCCCTATATTGGCGGGATCATCATGGCTGTCATAACGCCGTTCATATCGGTCTTCATGACCAGATACATATGCCTGCTCTATGACTCCGCAGGAGAGAGGCTGCCGTCCCAGGTGGAGGCTGCACCCTAATCTTTCCTTTAAAAAATATTTTTGATGGTATGGTTAAGTTACTGAGTTCCTGCAAGGCTAAAAATAAATGCAGCGAGCACCGCGGAAACCATAATAAATCCGGCTCCTCCCTTTTTTTCGGATATCTTTAAATCCAGGCCGATTCGATCTTGTACCATTTCGGTGATTCGAATGGATTATGGAAAAGTGCTCGGTGATTCCCTGGTGTTTGCAAAGGATGCTCTCTGGGGTAAATGGAAGCGATGGATTCTGCTCATCATCTCGACGGTTATCTTCCCCCTTATCATGGGGTATGTCATGGAGATCTGGCGGGGAAGAACTCCCGCACCAGATCCTGAACATTGGGGAAAGATGTTTATCGACGGGCTCAAACTCCTCGTTGCTGGTATTATCTACGCGATTCCCGTCATACTGATCATCCTGGCCTTCGGGGGGTTCGCATTCTTTTCCGCTATACAGTCGGCTGCCATGGCAGGTGATCCCAACTACTTCGCAACCCACATGGACACCCTTCTCCCCCTGATAGGGACCTTCCTTATCGGACTCTGTATTGCGGTTATTGTGGGAATCGTTCTTGCCCTGTTTTACACCATCGGCTTCGTCAGGATGGCGAGGACAGACAGGTTCGGGGAGGCCTTCAACTGGAGCGCCATCCTTGCAACGATCAGGAAGATCGGGTGGGGCAGCTATATACTCTCCCTGATTATTCTCGTTATCGTGGCATGGATCATCGGTTTTATCCTCAACCTCTTCATGGCTATCCCGTTCATCGGCTGGATCATCTGGCTCGTGCTGCTTCCCTTCCTTATCCTCTTCGAAGCCCGGTATATCTGCATGGTGTATGATTCCTCGGGGGAAGGGGCGGCGTCCGTCCAGGCCGTTCCGCCATCCTGATATTTATTTTTCCAGGGGCCAGGATTGCGCGCTATGGTATCCACCGTTTCCTGGAATCCCCATTTGAGCAGGCGGCAGGGGCAATCCGGGCTGATAACCCGGCAGGATTCTATGTAAGTAAGTGCATGGTACAATCCAGGCTGATAACCCGGCAGCGATCCGGATTCCTGATTTCTCCCCGCCTATAACATCCCAGCCTTTAAATACGCGCCAACACAACAGTACTGGCGTGGTGGAACATTCCATGACGGATTGCTTTATTCCCTGAACGGGTCCGCTTTTTTGATACCACCCTGCGGGACGGGGAGCAGACTCCCGGGGTCTCGCTGAACCCTGCACAGAAACTTGAGATCGCTACAAAACTGGCGGATATTGGCGTTCACGTCATCGAGGCCGGTTCTGCAGCTGCATCCGAGGGAGAACGCGAAGCCCTTCGCCTCATTGCCGATGCAGGCCTTTCATCGGAGATCTGCACCTTTGTCCGTGCCGTAAAGCAGGATATCGATTATGCAGCCGATTACGGTGCCGATTCGGTGCACCTGGTCGTACCGGTCAGCGACCTGCACATCGAGAAGAAGATGCGGCGCACCCGGGAAGAGGTCTGCAGGATGGCATTTGCTGCCGTGGAGCATGCCAAGAGCAGGGGCCTTATCGTGGAGCTATCGGGCGAGGACGCCTCGCGGGCAGACCCGGCCTTCGTCCGGGCCATCTATGCCGGTGGCCTGGAACGGGGTGCCGACCGGCTCTGCTTCTGCGATACCGTCGGTCTCCTCACGCCGGAACGGGTCGCCGAGGTGATCCCGGGCCTCTGCCTGGCCCCTCTGAGCATCCACTGCCACGACGACCTCGGCATGGCGATGGCCAACACCATAGCCGCACTCAAGGCGGGGGCGACCTGTGCCCACGTCACCGTCAACGGCCTGGGAGAGCGGGCCGGCAACACCCCGCTCGAAGAGCTGGTGATGGCCCTTGAGATCCTCTACGGGTGCAGGACTGGTATCAGGACCCAGGACCTCTACCACCTGGCGACGGTGGTGTCCCGCCTCACCGATGTACCGCTCCCTACAAACAAGGCCATCGTCGGGGAGATGGCCTTTACCCACGAGAGCGGGATCCATGCCCACGGCGTCCTCCGCGAACCCAGCACGTACGAGCCCGTGCCCCCGGAGCGGATCGGGCGGAAGCGCAGGATACTCCTGGGGAAGCACTCGGGATCGGCATCGGTGGAGGCTGCCCTTGCAGAGCTTCATTATACAACCGACGATGTCCAGTTGAAGGAGATCCTCAGGCGGGTCAAGGACCTCGGCGACAAGGGCATGCGCATCACCGATACGGACCTGATGGCCATTGCCGACGCGGTGATGGCCATCGAGTGCAGGCCGGTCCTGAAGATGAAGCAGTTCACCGTGGTCAGCGGGAGCAACGTTATCCCCACCGCGTCGGTGACCCTCGTAGTCCGGGACGAGGAGGTGACCGGGGCCTCGACCGGTACGGGCCCGGTGGACGCCGCCATGGAGGCGCTGCGGAAGTCAGTTGCAGCCGTGGGCGATATCCGGCTTGAGGAATACCACGTGGATGCCATTCACGGCGGAACGGACGCTCTCGTCGACGTTACGGTAAGATTAAGTAAAGACGGTAAGATAATTACGTCTCGCGGCGCCCGCACGGACATCATCATGGCAAGTGTCGAGGCGGTTATCGCCGGCATGAACAGACTGTTGAGGGAAGAGCATGAAGACCGGAGCCAAAATCCTCATTGAAGGGCTGCAACGCGAAGGGGTCGAGACCATATTCGGGTACCCCGGCGGTGTAGTACTGCCGATCTATGATGAACTGTACCATTCGTCATTGCGGCACATTCTGGTACGGCACGAACAGGCGGCTGCCCATGCCGCGGACGGGTTTGCCCGTGCCAGCGGCAGGGTGGGCGTATGCCTGGCCACCTCCGGTCCCGGGGCCTGCAACCTGGTCACCGGCATCGCCACGGCCTACATGGACTCCATCCCCGTGGTGGCCCTGACCGGGCAGGTCCCGACCAGCCTGCTGGGAAACGATGCCTTCCAGGAGTCGGATATCACCGGGATCACTCTGCCTATCACCAAGCACAACTACCTGGTCAAGCGGACCGAGGACCTCGGCCACGTGGTGAGGGAGGCATTCTACATCGCCCGGACCGGCCGGCCCGGCCCCGTGCTGGTAGACCTCCCCAAGGACGTGAGCACCCGGGAGATCGAATACGAGTTCCCGGAATCTGAGCCGGTATCCCTGCGGGGGTACCAGCCGACCATCAAGGGGCATTCGCGGCAGATCGACAAGGCCATGGATATGCTCTTCGAGGCCGAACGCCCGCTCATCTACGCCGGCGGAGGAGTCATTTCATCGGACGCCTCGGGCGAACTGCTGGCCCTGGCCGAGTCCTGCATGATCCCGGTGACCACGACCCTGATGGGGCTCGGGTGCATTCCCTGTGACCATCCGCTCAACCTCGGGATGCTGGGCATGCACGGCACCCGGTACGCGAACTACGCGGTAACCGAGTGCGACCTCCTCCTGGCCATCGGTGTACGGTTCGATGACCGGGTTACCGGGAAGATCGACACGTTCGCACCCCGTGCCCGAATCGTCCACATCGATATCGATCCCGCGGAGATCGGCAAGAACAAGAAGGTCGATATCCCCATCGTGGGGGACGTGAAGTCGGTCCTCCAGGACATCCTGGCCAGGTTAAAAAAGAAAAAGCAGTATGAGCAGTGGATGGAACGGATCTCAGGCTGGAAGGAGAAACATCCCCTGCAGTACCGGAAAGACGGCCTGCTCCGGCCCCAGTTCGTGGTCGAGCAGCTCTCCAATCTCCTGCGGGGGGAGGGCATCATCGTCTCCGAGGTCGGGCAGAACCAGATGTGGACGGCCCAGTACTACTGCTTCCGCAGGCCCAGGACCTGGATCACCTCCGGCGGCCTGGGCACCATGGGGTACGGGTTCCCCGCGGCCATGGGAGCGCACTTCGCCCGGCCCGACCAGGTGGTCTTTGATATTGCCGGGGACGGGAGTTTCCAGATGAACATCCAGGAGCTCGGCACGGTCTCCCATAACCGGATCCCGGTGAAGGTCGCCATCCTGAACAACCGGTTCCTGGGAATGGTCAGGCAGTGGCAGGAGCTCTTTTACGACCGCCGCTATTCCTACACCGAACTCCCGCCCGTGGACTTCGTCAAAATCGCCAATGCCTACGGTGTCGACGGTATCCGGGTCGAGCACTGCGAGGACGTCGTCCCAGCGCTCAAGGCTGCCATCGAGACCGACGGGCCGTTTGTCCTGGACTTCCGGGTGGAGCGGGAAGAGAACGTCTTTCCCATGGTGCCGGCCGGTGCGGCCATCAACGAGATGATCGGGGGGCATACCGGATGAAGCCCCACACCCTGACGGTGCTCGTCGAGAACAGGCCAGGTGTCCTCTCGAGGGTGACGGGCCTCTTCTCCCGCCGGGGGTTCAATATCGAGAGCCTGGCGGTAGGGACCTGCGAGGAGCCGGGCATGAGCCGGATTACCATCGTCTGTATCGGGGATGATGCCCAGATCGAGCAGGTGATGAAGCAGCTCAACAAGCTCATCGACGTGATCAAGGTCTCGGACATCACCGAGAACGAGCGGGTCGAAAGGGAGCTGGCCCTGATCAAGGTGGCCGCCGACCCTGGCACGACCCGTGCCGAGATCATGCAGATAGCGAGCATCTTCCGCGCCCAGATCATCGACGTGGGGTCGAGGACGGTGGTCCTCTCGGTCGTGGGTGATACGGAAAAGATCGATGCGCTGGAGAAACTCCTCAGGCAGTATGGCGTCAAGGAGCTGGTCCGGACAGGAAAGATTGCCCTCCTCAGGGGTATCAAGACCGTAAAAAGTGCAAAATAATCACATGCATATTTTTTTTCGTGTTCCGCACGTTTCAAACGGAGGTGTGAGAAAGAACCGCCATCTACTACCACCCCCGGTGGCAAAAGGGAAAAGATGGTGTATCCTTCATCCGCTGACTAAACAAGCCCTATTCAAGGTAGATTATGCCTTCCGGAGGTCACAAGGCTATTATATGCTCCGGTCCAAGGTGTAATCATGCAGGCGAAAGTATTCCTCACTTCTTTCATCCTCATCGGCATGTTCCTGCTCGTTGCCGGATGCACCCAGACGACCATTCCACCGCCCACAACAACAACCACCCCGACAACGGTGCATACCACCGCTGCACCGCCAACCATGCAACCTACAACGCCAGCGACGGTAACCACCACCCCTGCCCTCGATTCCATCGAGGGCCCGTTGCCCTCTCAGTACATGGTGGATGTCCAGGTAGACCGGAACACCGTCTCAACCGCTCCCACCATAACGGTCACATTCCGCGGAGGCAAGGGCATCAACTTCGTCTCCTCCATGGACGTTGTGCTCACGCGCTCGGATGGCCAGGTGGCGAAAGAGACGATTTTAAAGCCGCGGGTGAACTCCCAGGTCACCATGGACGGGACCAGGGGCACTGACCGGGTCCAGGTCTTCGTTACCATGGTGGACGGTAACCGGTACAGGGTCTATGACCAGGAACTGGCGTTCCGCAGCTACTATTGAGAATACAACCATTTCCGCCTTTTTTTAGATCAATCGCGGTTGCCGGCTGCCCTGATCCCCACGCCCTCGAACGTCGCCACCAGTTTCTCCCCGGAATAGACCCTTACCCGGTAAAGGGAGTGTCTGGTATCTCCGGCAACCCGCTCGGCCACCGCGGTGAGCGGATCTATGGCAGGTGCGAGGTAGCTGATTTGCGCAGAAAGGGCGACCTGGGCCTCCTCCCCGAGGTTGGCGGCCACGGCAAAGGCCTGGTCGGCCAGGGAAAAGATCGCGCCCCCGTGTGCACTTCCCTGGTGGTTCCTCTTCCCGGGGACCTCCATCTTTACCCTGGCCCATCCCGGGCGTGCCTCAACCACCTCCATTCCAAGGAGGCGGGAAAACTCTGACCGGTTCATGGCAGCAACGCGGGATGCCGTCGAATCAGGGGTATGGTCGCCGGCACCATGCCGCGTCGGGTCCGGGACATCATGCATTTCTCAAAGAGAGGGGCCGGGAGGGGAAAAATATTCGTCTCTGCCTTACTTGTATTCCTTCCGGGTATACTGGCATTTCGATGAGGCCCCTCCGCGGGCAACGATGTACAGCCATTCATAGAGGGATTTCAGGGTTCCGAACTGCTCGTACCTTCTCATGGAGAACCCCACCCGCATCCGTTTGTCAAACTTCACCCGGCCGTGCTTTTTCATTCTCCTGGCTATCTCGAGATCATCCCCTGCATCCATGCAATAATACATCCCGCCTTCTATGAATGCACTCTTTCGAAACGCCGTGTTGCACCCCAGGGTATAATAGAGGGTCCCGGTCGCATACCCAAGCATCGAAAATATGTTAGCCATCGCCAGGGAGAACCGGTTCTTCCAGGATTTTTCGATGGGATCGACCGGCCCGTAGAGCTGCACCAGCCCGGGATCCTCGAGAAAATCCCTGCAGATAACTTCCAGCCAGTTTTCCGGTATGATGCAGTCGGCATCGGTGGTAGCCACGATATCGGCGCTAGCCCGGAGAATCCCATCGTTGCGAGCCCCTCCCACCTTCCTGCTGACCTGGATGAAGACCAGGTCGGCCTCGCGGGAGGCAAGTTCCCTGGTGGCGTCACGGGACCCCCCGTCCACCACGATAATCTCGTATTCACGGCGCGGGATGGTCTGCCGGGCGAGGGAGGCGAGGCAGGCGCTGATGTTCGCTTCCTCGTTGTAGGCAGGAATGATGACCGATACTTTCATTGTACCAACTCCCTGTAGAGCGACACGTGCCGCGCGGCGATGTCCCTGATATCGAACCGCGCAGAGAAGTCCCGGGCCGTGGACGAACAGCGGTTCAGCCCGGCCCCGTCCCTGAGGGCGCAGACCGCCTGTTCCCGGTCGGCGTAGTAGAGGATGTTGTCCCCGTAGATATCGTGGAATTCGGGAATGTCCCGGGCCACAACAGGGAGGCCGCAGGAGAGTGCTTCCAGGATAACAAGCCCGAAGGTCTCGGCGTACGACGGCATCAGGAAGATATCGGCCGCGCTATAGGGCTTCATCACGTCGTTTACGTAGCCGGGGAAGATGACATTCTTCCCGCAGCGCATCTTGAGGCCCTTGATCCGTGTATAGTCCTTGGACAGCGCCCCGTAGGGAAACCCGCCTATCCAGACAAAGGTCTTGTCAGGGCAGAGCTGCGAGAGGGCAAGGAAGTCGTACAGGCCTTTTCGGGGCGTCTGCTGGGCAACGGTCAGGACCACCTCCCGGTCATCAGGGATATGGTAGGCTTCCCTGAAGACCGCCCGCTTCTCCTCATCCCGCCTGAAGAATTCACGGTTCACGCCATTGGGGATCAGGGTGACCGGCATCTCGGGGACCATGGCGGTCACCTCCTCGTGGCAGGGGCGGGAGATCGTGATGATATGGTCATATTTCCGGTAGATCTTCGGATAACGCTTGTTGATCGCCCGGGCCAGGGAGATGTTCCCGACATTGATGCGGGGAGTGGAGTGCGCGGTGAGGACCTTCCTGCTCCTCACCGTCCACCGTTTCACGGCCGCCCACGGACCGAAGGTGTGAAAGTGCACGATATCGGCTTTATGAATATACCCCTTCCAGGAGACCTCGATCCCGTCCTCCATGGCAAGTTGCCGGTACAGCGTCCTTGCCACGGTGGCGCAGCCGATGTACCGGAGGAAGAGCAGGTCCTCGACAAAGAAATTGACTTTCATGCCCACTCCTGCACAAAGTCAATGGCATGCCTGATGCACCCGTCCATGTTCAGGTACTCGAACTGCGAGAACCTCCCCACCAGGGGGATGCCCATGGACCGGAAATACTCGCGGATGACCCGTATGCTGGCCAGGTAATCCAGGTCGTACACCACGTAGGCAAACGGGTTCCGCACCACCCGGGAGAAGATCACCTGCTCCGGCCTGGTGAAGCCCATGGCCGCAACAGACCTGGTGACATGGTCAATGAGATCGGCGTCTGGCATCCGGGAGACAGCGTCTCCCTCGTTGTAGGTGATCTCGGCCAGTATGGCGGAACACCCCGGCGGAGCGACGTGCGTGCTGTAATTGGATGGGAACGATATCCGGTTCTCGAGCCCGGCAGACATGGCAGGTATATAGAGCCACGAGATATCCGGGACTGCCCCCCTGATTCCCAGGAGGACGCAGGCAACAGAGTTGTACCGGAGGTTCTGCACGGCAGTCAGGACCTCCGCGGGCACGCCCTCCAGGCAGGGCAGGAGGTTCTGCAGCGGGATAGTGCTGATCACCCGGTCAGCGGCTATGGTCCGTTTCCCATCGCTCACGAGCCACCCGCTGCCCGACCGGCGAAGGGATCGTACCGGGAACCTGCAGGTAATCGCATCCCCAAGGCCTTCTGCCATTGCCCGGACCAGGGCCTCGATCCCGCCCGTAACCGGATAGGTGAAGACTGCCTGGTGCGTGTACCCCTCGGTCTCGATGCCGATTGCCGATTTGATGATGTCCTCGACAGGCGGGCGGGGCACCCGGCCCTCCACCCAGTGTGCCGACATCTTCTCCGTGGGATAGTTCCAGATCTTCTCGTTGTAGGGGACCATGTAGAGCTCGGCAATCCCCCTGCCGAACGTGGCATAAATCCATTCACGGAAATTGACGGGCGGCGGGACCGCTCCCTTCTCCACCCGCACCAGGTTCTTTACAAACTCGTTGATGCAGAAGAAGAGGTCTTCCTTTGGGAGCTGTGAGAGCCCGTTCTCGAAGGGGTACTTCACCAGGATATCACGGAAGAGGATACGGGTATTCCGGACCCTCGTATCCTTGTTGGGGCCGAGGACCTGGCGCATGAACGACAGGACATCCCGGTCCCGGGAGAATATGATGTGCGAACCCCCCGTGTCAAAGGTGAAGCCGTCCAGGGTCAGGGACCGGCAGAGCCCGCCTATGGACTCTTCAGCCTCCAGTACTTCCACGTTGTGGCCCCGGTCCCGCAGCAGACGTGCGAGGGTCACGCCGGTCAGCCCTCCTCCCAGGATAACGGTTTTCACTTGACTAACTATGGGCGGAGAGCATTTATATGATTGACCATTCCTCAAAAGGGCCCTGATACGGGAGAACTTTTTTGACAGATCTCACCGGGAATGGACGAACCCCACCATTTGTGCAGCCCTCCCCCTGCCCTGCCGTCACCTTCAAAGCCGGGAGAGGCAAGACTTTCTGCAGGAGCTGCCCTCCATGGCCGAGCCCGATCGTACCATCCGCTTCACCAACCTGGACAAGGTCCTGTTCCTTCAGAAAAGGATTACCAAGGGCGATCTTGTCCGGTACTACATCCGCCTGGCCCCCCGGATGATCCCCTACCTGGAAGGCAGGGCGGTGATGCTCCACCGTTTCCCCGACGGGATAGGCCAGCCCGGGTTTTACGTGAAGAACGCACCGCCCGGGACTCCTCCGTGGGTGACCACCACGCTCCACCACAGCGTGACCGCCGGCAGGGATATCCGGTATATCGTCTGCGACCGGCCCGAGACCCTCGCCTGGCTGGCAAACATGGCGTCGGTGGAGCTGCACATCACGCTTTCCGGGGTAAAAAGCCCCGAAGTCCCGCAATTCGCATTTTTTGACCTGGACCCCGAGCCACCGGACGGGTTCCCTGAGGCAAGGGCGGTCGCCCTGGAGCTGCGGGACCTCATGAGGGAGACCGGGAACCGCCCGTATGTCAAGACCTCGGGAAAGAGGGGCCTCCACGTCCTGGTCCCCCTGCGGGAAGACTTCACCTTCCCGGTGGTCAGGGACGCGGTTCACGCCCTGGGCATCATCCTTTCCCGGAAGCTGCCCGGGGTCGCATCAGATGCGGCCAAGGCCCGGGGAGGAGGGATGGTGCTGGTAGACTATGCCCAGAACGCTGCGTGGAAGACCATGATCTGCCCCTACAGCCTGCGGGCCCGCGAGGAAGCCACGGTCTCGACTCCCCTATCATGGGAGGAACTGGAGGCAGGGGTCCGACCCGAAGATTTTAATATCGAAACGGTGAGTTCGAGGCAGGGGGACCCCTGGGACGGGATCGTACCCGATCGCCAGGACCTCTGGGTGGAACGACCATGACGAGCCAGGAACCAGACCCGGGACCGCCGCCCCGCCGGTCAATCTGGAGCGGGAGCATTAGCATCGGCCTCGTGAACGTTCCGGTGACGGTCAATCCCCTGGTGCGGGATCATTCTGTCTCGTTCCGGATGCTCCACAGGAAGGACAACCAGCCTATCCGGTACGAACGGGTCTGCGAGCAGGACCGGGAGGTGGTACCCTGGGAGGATGTTGTTCGGGGGTACGAGGTCCGGCAGGGGGAATACCTGGTCTTCGACCGGTCGGAGCTGGAGGCAATACGCCCGGAATCTGACCGCCGCATCCGCATCGACAGGTTCGTGTACTCCCTCTCCCTGGACCCGGTTTATTTCAACACCAGTTACCTCCTCCTCCCTGACAGGAACCCAGAGGCCTATGCCCTGCTCCTCGGGGCATTCCGGAAGCTGGGGAGGGCAGGGGTGGGAAGGATCACCCTCCGGACAAAGGAATACCCTGCGCTCATCCGGGAGTACCGGGATGCGCTTATCCTCACCACCCTCCATTACTCCGACGAGGTGGCCGATCCCCGGGAATCTCCCCGGCTGCAGGGCCTGCAGGAGCCCGGGGAGAAGGAACTCGAGCTGGCTGTCCGGATCGTCGAGGAGCTCTCCGGCGACCTTGACCTCTCGGAGTACCACGACCGATACCGCGAGCAGGTGGAAGCCCTGGTCCGGAAGAAACTGGAGGGAGAGACCGTGAAGATCGAGAAGCCGAAAGCAGAAGAGGCCCGCGAGCTGATGGCCGCCCTCCAGGAGACCCTGGCCCGGATGAAAGCCGGGAAACAGTGATCCAGCAACCGGAAATGAGAAGAAAGGAGACCCGTGAAAATCATGGCACTTGAAAAATACCGGAAGCGCCGCGACTTTGCAAGGACCCCCGAACCGGGAGGGCAGCAGGGACCGTCCGGGGGTCACCCCGTCTTCGTCGTCCAGGAGCACCAGGCCAGCCACCACCACTTCGACCTCCGGCTCGAGCACGGAGGGGTGCTGAAGTCGTGGGCTGTCCCCAAGGGGATGCCGGAGAAACCGGGCGATCGCCGCCTGGCGGTGGAGACCGAGGACCACCCCCTCGAATACGCGACCTTCGAGGGCACCATCCCCGAAGGGGAGTATGGCGCCGGGGAGGTCACAATCTGGGACCAGGGGCTCTTCGAGCCGCTTTCCTGGGAGCAGGACAAGATCGAGGTGGTCATGCAGGGGTCCCGCATCTCGGGCCGGTACGTCCTAGTCCGTTTCAGGAAGGCAGGGGAGAACCAGTGGCTCATCTTTAAGGCAAAGGAGTAAGGCCTGACACGATTCCCCGCTCCTCCGAGGGATGAGCCCTTGTCGGGAAAAAGAAGGCCTGATACCGGGAAAAACGGCCACGGGTGCTCTGTAAGCCCGGGATCGTGAAAATTATCACCCGCCGGCTGCAACGGAGAAAGGATCCCTCAAAAGGCGCCGAGGGGGAGATTTGAACTCCCGAGGCGCAGGGCGCCAGCAGCTTTCGAGGCTGCCGCCTTTCCGGACTAGACTACCTCGGCACCGGAATAGAATTTTTTGCCCCGGCGCGTAATAATCCTATCGAATGGGAGTGAAATGCCGGTTTCTCCTAATCCCTGATGGAACAGCCATCGAATACGAGGGTCCGTGCGGGGTCACGTACGAAGAGGCGCTCCTCTCCATCGGGATCATCCCTGACACCGCTCTCATCTTCTTCCATGGGACCAGCCTCCCGCAGGACAGGCCCATCGAGGAGGACAAGGTGGAGATCGTCGTTACCGGTCCGGGAAGACGAAATTCATACGAGGAGGCGGTGTAAGCACCAGGCATTTTGAAGGCAAGCACCTAAACACTCAGACGCTCCTGGGGTTTGATGATAAGCCCCCAAAAACTCAGACGCTCCTGGGGGACGCTACCGCGTCCCCCGCCGCTGTGGCGTCCACCTGGCGCGATGACCCCGGGCTTGGGGAACACCTTTCACAGACTACCGCATTGCGGTGAGGGGATGGAATAGGACGTATCGCCCGGGCATCCCGGAGGGACGGGACGTATCGCCCGGGGGTCCCGTAGGGACCGGGGGCAGCAGTCCCCCTTCCATCAGAACGCTCGCAAGCCCCATATGGTGTGGCGTCCCCATGGTACGAATGCCCTCGGGCTTGGAGCAGTGGGTGTGAGGCATAGAGAGAAATGCTCACAGACTGTCGCATCACGGATTGCTTGCCGGAAAAAATCGATCAAAAAAAAGGATTAGGGGGCTTTCCTGCCCCCGTGGAGGATTTCGATGCCTGCTGTCTACATGCCCGGCGCAGGGGCCGCCGGCTTAGACTCACGGGTGATCATCATGTCGTCCACCCGGATGAGGAGGACTGCCGCCTCGGCAGAGCTCTGGATTGACTGGCGCTTGGAGCGGTGCGGCTCAACGACCCCCTGTTTCACCATGTCCACGATCTTGCCGTCGTATACGTTCAGGCCGGCATGCTTTTTCCCGCTGGTGTGGGCTGTCTTGAGGTCCACGAGCTTGTCAACCGGGTTGAAGCCGGAGTTTTCGGCGAGGGTTGACGGGATGACCTCGAACGAGTTTGCATAAGCCTCGATAGCCAGCTGCACCCGGCCGCCCACGGAGGCCGCGTATTCGAACAGCTTTATCATCAGCTCGGTCTCCACGGAACCCCCTCCGGCAACCAACTTCCGGTCTTCCATGGCGTCCATGACCACCCTGGTCCCGTCCACGATTGCCCGCTCAAGCTCGTCCAGGAGGTACTCGCTCGACCCGCGGAGGAGGATTGTCACTGCCTTCGGGTTCTTGCACCCCGAGATCTTGATGAGATCCGCGTCCTCCACCTGCTCGACCATCTCGGCCTTGCCGAGGACGTCCGGGGTAAGCTCCTCGGCCTTTGTCACCATCTGGGCGCAGAGCGCCTTGGCGGCAAACTTCATGTCCTTTTCGGGGATATCTTCGACGGCGAGCACCCCGCCCTTGGCCAGGTAGAAGGCCACGGCATCGGCAATTCCCTTCTGGCAGAGGAGTACGTTGGCCCCGCTCGCGATGATGGTATCTGCAAATTTCTTGAGGGCCTCGCGCTCCTGCACGCTGAAGGCATTAACCTGGTCCCGCGAGGTAATGCGTATCTTTGCCTTCACCTGGGTCTTCTTGATCTCCATGGGGCTGGTGACAAGGGCGACACGGGCGTTCCTGACCTTCCGGGGCATGTCTTCGCTGACCCGCTTCTTATCGATCACGACGCCGCGGATCAGCTCTGCATCGTCCATGGTCTCCCCGCCCTGCTTCTTGACCAGGACGTTGTCATCGTCCACGGTGATCCTGCCGCCTTCTTCCTCGGCTACCGCCAGGACCGCGTCAACCGCGATGCCGTTTATCCTGCTCTTTACCGACTCGATGGACTTGCCCGTCATCGCCGTATCGGCAAGCTTCATGAGCATGTCCCGGTCATACGGGTCGATGGTGATGGCCAGCCCGTCAAGGATCTCCAGGGCCTTCTGCATCCCCATCTGGTATCCCTGCCCGATCACGGTGGGGTGGATCTTTCGCTCGATGAGCTGCTCTGCCTTCTCCATTAGGGAGCCGACCAGCACCACTGCCGTCGTGGTCCCGTCGCCCACCTCGTCGTCCTGTGCCCTTGCCACCTCGATGACCATCTTTGCCCCGGGGTGCATCACCGATATCTCCTGGAGGATGGTGGCCCCGTCATTGGTGATGGTCACGTCCCCGGTGCTCGAAACGAGCATCTTGTCCATCCCCCTGGGGCCGAGCGTGGTCCGGACCGCACCGGCAATTGCCTTCGCGGCTGCGATATTCGAGCGCTGGGCCTCGAGACCCCGGTTGCGCTCCACGTTCTCTTTCAGAATAATGATAGGTTGTCCACCAAGCATAGCATATCCTCCAATGCTTCTAAAGATGGAATTGAACTTCTATATAAATATAGTTTATTCAGCCCCGGCAAACAGAGCCCGTTCAATCGATGCGGGATATTTTGAAGAGCGAATAGACCGGGACTCCATCGATGTCCCGTATGCCGCGCTTATCGAAGATTACCAGGATGGCCAGCGGGTTGGCCCCGTGCCTCCGGAGGTATTTCACCACGTCCTGCATGGTATTGCCCGAGGTAATGACATCGTCCACGATGACGCACCGTTCGCCGGCGATCGAGGCGAAATTGCCGCTCACGGACCCGACCGGCGGCTCCTGGGAGCTGTGCTTGGCCGGGTGGTAAATGGCCAGCCTGATGTCCTCCTCCACCGCGATGAGCGTGGCCAGGGGTATCCCGGAGATTGCAATGCCCACGATCACCGAGGGAAACCGGTCGGCCTGGCCTTCCCCGGGCCCTCCGGCATCCAGGGCGGTGTAATAATACTTCAGGAGCATCATGGCCATCCCGTCGAGGAGGGGTGCCTGGCCGCTGACACCGGTCCAGTCGATATGGACGTCCTTGGGGGTGGCCATACCCTTCTGCTGGGTGAGCAGCCAGGTCACCGTCTCCATGGACAGGGAGAGCTCATCGGCAATCTGGCCGGGGCTGTGGCCTTCGGAGAGCAGCATCCGCGCCTTCTGGATAAGCTCGTCAAGGGACGACATGCAAGAACAGTCTGGGACTACCTACTTAATGGTTCTTTCCAGGCGTGCACCGCAGACAGGGCAGTCTCCCGGGACCATTCCCACCCGCCCGCACCCGGTGCACCGGTACCGCCACCGGCGCGGCCTGGCCCGCCGCTGCTGCAGGGGCACAACCGTGATCCCAAGGAAACGGGCGACGTTCTGGACCGCGAAGTCATCGGTGGCCACCGATGCGCCGGCCTCGACGGCGAGCGCGAGCAGTTCCCTGTCGGCAGGGGACAGGACTTCCACGTCCCCGGTTGACCGGGCAGCCTCCCGGACGGCATCCAGGGAATCATCCCCCGGTTCCCTCACCTGGAGCCCTCGTGCCTCCAGAACCTCAAGGCGGCACCTGGCCCTGACATCCACCAGTTCGGCTACTACCCCGGGCACGGTGAGCAGCTCTCCCTCGAGCGGGAAATCGCCAAAGAAGGCGGTGGCATCAAGGACCAGGCGCTTCATGACGGAACTCCACCCCCTGCGGGGTCTTTGTAACCTCGATATGGTAGCCGAACCGGGAGAGGAGCCAGCACATCGTCCTCGCATGGAGAGAGCAGGAGGGGGACGTGTAGAAACCTCCATAACGGGCGATATATACAAGGAGCTGGTCGGACAGGTGCTCGTCGACGGCCCAGGGACTCCGGAGCGCCCGGACCAGCCCCCGGGCAGCGTTCTCGCCCACCCGTTCGGCAGGAAACCCTCTCCTCCCCAGCTCGGAACTCCCCCTGCACCCTTCCCATACCGTGCAGGAGCTGCCAGTTCCCGGGCCCGGACGGGCGTCGAGCGTGGCCGGGTAAGTCCGCCCCGTGGCTTCGGCAAGGACCCTGGCAGCGGATCCGGCCTGCCGCTCCGCCACGTGCGCCGGGAGCCGGCTGCTCGCCGAACAGATGCCCCGCCAGGTGCTCCCCCACCCCGCTCCGAGGTTAATCGGGGCAAGGGCCGATGGCTCCGCGCGGACCCTCACCAGCCCGCCGCCAGCCGGGTAATATCCCCGCTGCAGGATCTCGGTCTCAACCTGGGCCCCGTGCCCTTCCAGCACGGGGCAGAATACCCGGGTAAAGTAATCGATGGTCGGGCTCATGGCGACCTCCGTCCCCCCGGTCAGCGTTATCTCCCCTCCCTTCTCCAGGGCCACGGGGAGCCAGGCCTGCAGGACCAGCGGGATGCTCCCCGCGGTACCGATGTCAAGCGACTGGGAGCAACGCGTGGCGGGGCCGGGGGAGAACCGGAGATCCCTGCTCCCGATGGCAAGGCCTTCCACGCGTGCGGAGCATGTCCCTGCCACTGCCCGGAGCGCAGTGCAGTGCTGGGGCCGCAGACCGGGACGTTCCCTCCCGGCACGGATGTTGACCAGTTCCATGGGGGTCCCGGTAAGGGCCGAGAGCGCCGCTGCCATCCGCACCAGCTGGCCCCCGCCTTCCAGGACCGAGCCATCTACCTGGAGCATCCGGCTATGGCCGACGCGATGGTCCGGCCCGCAGAAAAACGGCTGCAGGCCCGCTCAATCGTATCGCTGCACGCCACGTCCCTTACCCCGTGGGAGAGAAGCCGGAGATAGGCTCCCTCTGCCAGCACCCCGTGGACGCATGCTGCCGACACGGTCCTGGCCCCCTGGTCCCGGAGCATGCCCGCCGCGGCTGCCAGGGTCACCCCGGTCGAGATGATGTCATCCACAATCACCACGTCACGCCCCCTGGCAGATAGGGCCTTCGGCTCCATCGTGACCTCCTCCCCCGAAAGGCGGGTCTTCTTGAGGTGATCGGCATCCCACCCTCCCGCTGCGGCCACCCCGGCAGCGAAACCGGCAGCACCTTCGTCCGGGGCCAGGACCAGCGGGTTTTCAAGGCCCAGGCCCGAGATGTATGCAGCCATCTCGCCGGCCAGGGAGAGGTCAAATGATGGGACCCTGAAGTGCCCGAGGACGCTCTCCTTGTGGATATTGACGGTAAACACCCGGGAAATTCCCCGGGACAGGGCTGCCGCGACGGCCCGGGCGCTCAGCGGCTCGCCGTGGTGAAATTGCCTGTCCTGGCGGGCATATCCCATGTACGGCACCACGAGGCTCGTATCCGCGCCTTCGCAGGCATCGACCAGGAGGAGGAGCTGCACCAGGGCATCACTGTCCGGGACGCTACCCACCACCACCATTTCAGGCTCGACGGCTCCTGCCTGCAGGTAGTGCTCACCATCGGGGAACCGGGAGAACTTTACCCCCCCGAGCGGGCAGCCGAGTGCATCGGCCACCTCTGCGGCCAGGATCTGGGAATATTCCGTGCTGACAACCAACATTTACGCTACCCCATGCTGAAAGTACTTAAACGAGCAGGAATAAAATATATTTACTATCGTAAGGTGTATCGAGGTAAATTTTAGAATGGAGCACGAGCAGACCGGTCAGGCCATGCCGGAAGAGGATGTCCATGTCGAGATTGCAGCTGACAGTTCGTCCCAGGTGGAGGTCCCGGCCGGGCTGATCGACCAGGTCATCGGGCAGGAGCACGGCGTCGAGGTCATCCGGAAAGCTGCCATCCAGCGCCGTCATGTGATGATGATCGGCAGCCCCGGGACCGGTAAATCGATGCTGGCGAAGGCGATGGCCGAACTCCTCCCCAAGGAGGAGATGCAGGACATCCTGGTCTACCCAAACTCCGATGACCCCAACAACCCAATAGTCCGGACCGTCCCGTCAGGGAGGGGAAAGCAGATAGTGGGCGCCCACAAGGCAGAGGCCCGCAAGAAGATACAGTTCCGGAACACCCTCATGCTGATCCTTATCATAGGGATCATCGGGTATGCATTCATCGCCGGCCAGTGGCTGATGGGGATCATCGCGGCGGCATTCGTCATCATGGTGCTCCGGTACGGGACTCCCCGCGAAGAGTCCATGGTGCCCAAGCTCCTGGTTTCTAACGACAGCACGGCCACGGCCCCGTTCATCGACGGCACCGGGTCCCATGCCGGGGCATTGCTCGGGGACGTCCGCCATGACCCGTTCCAGAGTGGCGGGCTGGAGACCCCCAGCCACGACCGGGTGGAAGCCGGCGCCATTCACCGGGCGCATAACGGGGTCCTCTTCATCGATGAGATAAACACCCTGACCCCCCATTCCCAGCAGAACCTGCTGACCGCGCTGCAGGAGGGCGAGTTCCCCATCACGGGCCAGAGCGAGCGCTCGAGCGGCGCCATGGTCCGGACCGAACCGGTCCCGTGCCGGTTCATTATGATTGCAGCCGGGAACCTTGACGCCATCCAGGGGATGCACCCGGCGCTCCGGTCGAGGATCCGCGGGTACGGGTACGAGGTCTACATGGGCGAGAGCATGCCAGACACCCCCGAGAACCGGGAGAAATTCATCCGGTTCATAGCCCAGGAGGTGAAGAACGACGGCAAGATCCCCCACTTCGATCGTGGCGCCATGGAGGAGGTCATCCGCGAGGCCCGCCGGCGTTCCAACCGCAAGGGCCACCTGACCCTCAAGCTGCGGGACATGGGCGGGCTCATCAGGGTGGCCGGGGACCTGGCACGCCAGGATGGTGCAGCGGTGACCACCGCGGCACATGTTATCGCCGCCAAGAAGACGGCCCGGTCCATCGAGGACCAGGTCTCGGACGAGTATATCCGCAGGAGCCGGGAGTATGAACTGACCGTGGTCGAGGGCACCCGCATCGGCCGGGTGAACGGCCTGGCCGTGATGGGCAGCGATTCCGGCTCTGTCCTCCCCATCATGGCCGAGGTGACCCCTGCCCAGGGCGCCAGCGGGACGGTCATTGCCACGGGGATGCTCAAGGAGATCGCCCAGGAATCCATCAAGAACGTGAGCGCGATCCTCAAGAAGTTCACCGGGAAGGACATCAAGAACATGGACGTGCACATCCAGTTCATCGGCACGTACGGAGGCGTCGAAGGCGACTCTGCCTCCATATCGGTTGCTACCGCGGTGATAAGCGCCATCGAGAGCATACCGGTCCGACAGGACATTGCCATGACCGGGTCGCTCTCGGTCCGGGGTGATGTCCTTCCCGTGGGAGGCGTGACTTTCAAGATAGAGGCCGCTGCCAAGGCCGGGATCGGGACGGTGCTCATCCCCCATGCCAACCAGGACGACGTCCTGATCGAGGAGCGCTACCGTTCCGCGGTGACCATCATCCCTGTTGAGCATATCGAGGACGTGCTCAAGATTGCCCTGGTGCCCGAGAACCGTGAAGGCTTCCTGCAGAAGCTCCGGAAGATGGCCACCACCCCCTCGGCGTCTCTCCTGGACAACACCGGAATATCCCCTTCCCGGGCCTGAAGAACCATGACGGATGCCCGCTATTATGACATCCGCCACGTGACCGGGGAGGTCACCCACATTGATATCGAGAATGCGGTGGTCGAGTCGGCGGGGACCTCGTTTTTTGACCGCGCGATCATCCGGACTCTCGGCAGCAGGGGGTGGGGCATCCTCACCGTGGACAATTACCGGCACCCCACGGGTGATGCCTTCTCCCCCCTCCTTGAAGAAACTATGGCGCTCGCCGGGCTGACGGGAAAGAAGGTAGACCTGGCCGATGCACCCCGGGGCGTCATACCCGTGCCGCCCATGCAGGAAGACCCGCGGGACGTCGGCATCCAGGAAAAGAGGGAGCTCCTTGGCGGGATTGAAGCGGCAGCCCGGGTGGCCGGCATAACCAGTACCCGGGCGAGCTACCTGGAGCGGTACGAATCGGTCCGGTTCGAGGACAGCCAGGGAAATGAATTCTCGTACGCGGTATGCCGCTCAGGGTTCTCGGTCATGGCCGTGGCGAGGAGGAACGGGGAGATGCAGATGGGCTATGAACGGGAGCACTCCATCCACGGCCTGAACCTGCGGCACCGCCAGGAGGCTGGCAGGACGGCCGGCGAACGGGCCGTGGCGCTCCTGGACGCCGGAGCCGCCCGGGGAGGGACCATGAACGCGGTCCTGGACCCTGAACTGGCCGGGGTCTTTGCCCACGAGGCGGTGGGGCATGCGAGCGAGGGAGACCTCGTGCAGGAGGGGAGCTCGGTTCTTGCCGGGAAGATCGGCGAACAGATAGGCAACCCCATCCTGACGATAGTCGATGACCCGTCCCTGCCGCTCTTCGGGTTCGAGCCGGTTGATGCCGAGGGGAGCCGCGTCGGGAGGACTGAGATCATCAGCAGGGGGAAAGTGAACGCCTACCTCCACACCCGTGAGACCCTGTCTGCCGTGGGGAACGGGAGAGCAGGAAATGCGAGGGCCATGCCCGGAGAACCTCCCCAGGTGCGGATGAGCAATACCTATATCGAAAACGGGGACAGCACGCTCGAGGAGATCGTCAGCGAGTGCCGTTCCGGCATCCTCCTCAAGGGCAGCCGGGGAGGCCAGGTGGACCCCGGGAGGGGGGTCTTCCAGTTCAACGCCGAGTACGGGTACCTCATCGGGCACGGGGAGATCGGGGCCATGATCCGCGATGTCTCGCTCTCGGGGGAGATCCTGCACACGCTCCACTCCATCGCCCTCTGTGCCGGGGACAGGGCCATGCACCAGGGCTACTGCGGCAAGGGGGGCCAGAGTGTGCCGGTGAGCGACGGGGCGCCCCATGTCCTCCTCAATGACGCGGCGGTGGGTGGCATTGGGACTGGTTGAGCGCATCATCGCGGCAGGGGAGCGGAAGGCCGACGAGGTAGAGGTCTATTGCATGAGGGGGACCTCGGTTACCGCCCGGCTGCAGAAGCGGGAGGTCCACTATGCCTCAGGATCCAGGCATTGCAGCCTCTCCGTCCGGGTCATCAGCGGGGGGTCAATCGGGACCTCCAGCACCAGCAACCCGGAGGACTGGGAGGGATGCCTGGATGCGGCGGTGCAGAGCGCAAGGCTTGCCTCCGCCCAGCCCTGGGGGGGCCTCCCCGGCCCGGCCGGCCTGGACCCGGCCCCCCTCAACTTTGATCCCGGGCTCACCCCCGATCCAAACACAGCCCGCGGGCTGCTCGGGGAGATGCTTGACGGAGCATCGGTGCACCCGGTGGAGGTGACCTCCGGGAGCGCCGAGCTCTCGGTATACTCGATCTCCCTCTCGAACAGCCACGGGCTGTCCTATTCAACCGTGGGAAGCCTTGCCAGCATCGGGATGGAGACCATCATCGACCAGTCAACCGGGTACGAGTTCGATAATGCCTGGAGGCTGGCCGACCTGGACCCGCGGTCCGTCGGCGAGAAAGCCGCGTCCCTGGCCGCCTCCTCCCGGGGCGGTTCCGGGATCGAGACCGGGGACTACGAGGTGGTCCTCTCACCCCTCGCCCTGGCCCAGCTCCTGGGGGTAGCCCTCGTGCCCGGGCTGAACGGGCGGAACGTGCATGCAGGGCGGTCCCGGCTGGCAGGGCAGGAAGGCAGGCAGGTCATCGACCGCTCCCTCTCGATCATCGATGACCCCTGGCACCCCCGGGGCCTCGGCAGTACCTGGTGGGACGCGGAAGGCACTCCAACGGGGGAGCTCGTCTTCATCCGCGACGGAACCCTGGAGCAGTTCGCCTATGACCTCAAGACCGCGTTCCGGTACGGGAAAGAGAGCACCGGGAGCGCCGTGCGGTCTGGTTCGGCCGGCGGCCCCTCCATCGGCACCCACAATATCCGGCTGGAGGGGCCCCGCACCGCCCTGCTTGACGACCCGGCCGTCTACGTCCATGACATCGTGGGTGCACATACCGCAAACCCCCTCACCGGGGACTTTTCCGTGGAACTTACCAATGCCTTCCTGGCCAGGGGAGGGTCGTTCGAGCGGCCGGTCAGGAAAGCCCTGCTCTCGGGAAATGTCTTTTCGATGCTTGCCGACATCGGGGGGCTCGGGAAGGAAGAGCGGGTCATCGGGTCCTTCATCCTCCCGGAGATACAATTAAAACGGCAGCGCATCATTGGTACCTGATAGAATGGTCATCGATTTCGCGATACTCGCCGTTGGCGTCCTGCTGGCGGTCTTCATTTTCTTCATTCTCAAGGACCTGGTCAAGGTGGTGATTAACTCCATCCTGGGCCTCCTGATCCTGTACCTCACCAATATTTTCCACGTGATGGGTTACCTCGGCAAGCCTGACGTCCCCCTGGACCTGGTCACGGTACTCTTCTGCATCCTGGGCGGAGTGCCGGGTGCACTGCTGGTCATGATCCTTCACCTGCTGGGCGTCGGGAGCTTCTAGAGGGTTTGGAAGGGTTGCCGGGCACCGGGCGCCAAAATATGCAAAACAGCAGGGAAACGTAAGAAACTGGACTCCACTATTTCCCCTAGAACACGTTTGCCTCGGTAAAGACCAGCACCTGGTTCTTCTGGATCTCGTAGGGTTTTATCTCCCGCGAGTGGGTGGAGAGCCGCATCTTCACCACCTCGAGGGCCAGGTGCACGTCGGTCAAATCGGACGAGCGGACGTACCGGAGCAGGATAACGGCATCCGCCAGGTACTCGACCAGGTTGTGCCGGCTGGCAAAGGGGTTGTCCCTGTCAGTCTCGCTGGTCAGGACGATGGTGCAGTTCTGGTCCCGGAGGGTGTCGACCAGCCGGAACATCTCCCGCCTCCGGTCAGAATCGCGGTCAAAGAGGTCCTCGAAGAGGGAGATGGGGTCGATCACGACCCTGCTCGCCCCCACCTGCTTCACCAGGGCGGGCAGCTCGTTCTTGAGGCTGTTGACGGCAAGGTTGAAGTCAGAGGGATCCAGCTTGAGGACGGTGAGCATCGTGCCCCGGTAAGGAGCGATATCCCATTCCTTCTCTTTCATGTACCGGTAGACTCGGTCTGCCCGCTCCTCGAGACTGATGTAGATGACCTTCTCCCCCTGGCGGAGCCCCTCCATGATAAACTCCAGGGCAAAGGTGGTCTTTCCTGTCCCGTACGTCCCGATGATCGCCCCGATGCTCCCGGGTATCAGGCCCCCGCCCATCATCTGGTCCAGCCCCTCGATCCCGATACGGACCCGCGGCCCGGTCGTGCTGCCACCCGCCTCGCTGGTCAAATGACCACCCTGATGTTGCTCACCTCGAACCCCCCTCCCGAGGAGATGCGGACCGCGAACTTCACCAGGTCCTTCTCCTCCAGGTGGGGCATCAGGCCGCGGAACTTCTCGATGTACATAACCCGCTGCCTCCTTGCGCCGGTTGTCTCCTCCCAACGGAAGAGGAGGAGGGCATCGGCGATGTCGGCGATCTCCAGCTCGCGCTGCAGGTCGAGGATCCCCCTGGTCAGGAGGAGGTACACCGTGGATCCGCTCTCCTTGGTCACCCGCTGGAGTCCCCTCATGAATGCTGCAAAATCAGCCCACTGGTCGTTCCGGCAGAACTGGGTGCCAAGGTCCGTCAGCGAATCTAGCACGATGAGGCTCCCTTTCGGGACCCTGTCAAGTTCACCGGCAAGGGCAGCCAGGATACTGCCATGGTTGGACCTCGACTGCATGCGGGAGAGGATGTCGCGGTCCGTGTACCACTCGAGCGGGATGACGCTCGAATCAAAGTAAATCGGGGACAGGTCACGGTGCCGGATGCCGGAAAGCCCCCGGGTCATGTCGGAATGGAAAGAACGTTCCATCTCCGAGACAACATCCTCCATCTTCCTGGTAAAGGTGATGTAGCAGATCTCCTCCGGGAGGACCAGGTTTTCGCGGGGTGTGCCTGACCTGGCTGCAGAGAGCAGGAGGAGGGAACTGTACACGAACTCGGTGCTCCCTGAGCCGATGTCCCCCAGGAGGAGTATGAGTGAACCCGGCGGAACGCCTCCCTCGAGCACCGGGTCCAGGGAACCGATGCCGGTGGGCATGATCCGGCCGGAAATGCTGTGCATGCGGGACCTCAGGATGTATTCCTGCATTATGTTCGAAAGACGGGCATTTGAGGGTTTCTATGGCGGCTCCCAATAACAGGCATAGCAGAAGAGGCATTTGATGAACCTTTTTCGTCCGTATGGCATGTGAAGGAAGACCCGGAACCGGTATCGTATCCTGGACCCCCCTGTGCATCATTGAAGGTAGAAAGCAGTCGGATAACGCTGCCGCCTGCATCCCAAGGCGCGTTTTGCCTTCCGACACCTACATTTATAAGTATTTACACACCCTTTCCCATAACGACGATTCCGCATGATTTTCAAGGAGATACGGGGCGGTAACTGTGGCTCTCCGGCTGCCTGAATTGAAAGGGATTACGGAACGGCTGAGACAGGCAGGACAAAATGGCGAGGGGGAGGCGCCTGGCACAAGACGCTCGTGGAAGACCATCCTTCCCCGTGGATGGAGCCATACCACAATTCCGCAGTACAACCCGGAAAGCCATGGTCCACTCGTCACGGGGTCTGCCCCGGAGGGCTACGAGGAAGTGGACCGCTACTGGGTGCAGGACGGGAGATCCCTCGTCATCATTGCCCTCAACACCCGGACCCACCAGCACGAGTACGTGCTCTTCGAGCCTGCCCTCTCGGAGTTCGAGTACGAACTCCTGGAGCGGCTCCACGAGGACATGAGGTCTACGCTCATCCTGACCGACGAGGAACTGGGAAAAGACCGCACCAGCGTTCTCCTCGGAAAGATGCTCGAGCTCCTCCGTGAATACGGCATCCCGCTGGAGGGCCCGGCCCTCTTCCGTCTCCAGTATTACCTCGTCCGGAACTTCATTGGATGGGGGCGGATCGAAGCGCTCATGAAAGACCGGTTCCTTGAAGATATCTCCTGCGACGGAAATGGGATCCCCCTCTTCCTCTACCACCGGAAGTACCGCAACATCAAGACAAATATCCTGTTCGAAGCAGAAGCCCTCAATTCCCTGGCTGTCACCCTCGCCCAGCGTTCGGGTAAGCACATCTCTACCGGGACACCGATGCTCGATGCAACACTTCCGGACGGTTCCCGGCTGCAGCTCACCCTGGGGACCGAGGTGACCACGCGGGGAACCTCGTTTACCATCCGCAAGTTCCGTGAGGACCCCTTCTCCCCCGTGGAGCTGATCAAGAACGGGACCTTCAGCACGGACCAGCTGGCCTACTTCTGGATGGCCATTGAAAACGCAAAAAGCCTCCTTTTCATAGGAGGGACCGCATCGGGAAAGACCACCTCCCTCAATGCCGTCTCCCTCTTCATCCCTCCCATGGCCAAGGTTGTCAGCATCGAGGACACCCGCGAGATCACCCTGTTCCACGAGAACTGGATCGCCAGCGTTACCCGGGAGGGGGTCGCCGAGGGCGCAGGCACTATCTCCATGTTCGACCTCCTGCGGGCCGCGATGCGCCAGAGACCCGAGTATATCCTGGTCGGGGAGGTCAGGGGAGCTGAGGCCCAGACCCTCTTCCAGGCAATGAACACCGGGCACACCACCTTCTCCACCATGCACGCGGGCAGCGTCGACGCCGCCATCCACCGCCTGGAAAATGCCCCGCTCAATGTCCCCCGGACCATGGTCACCGCCCTCAACATCGTGAGCATCCAGGCCCTGGTCTACCGGGGGGCCGAGCGGGTCCGCCGCTCTCTCGAGATCGTGGAGATCGTGGGTATCGATCCGTCCACCGGGAACCTGCGGGTGAACACTGTTTTTGAATACGACCCCATCAGGGACCTCTTCATCTACAAGGGCCGTTCCGCGGTCTATGCAGAGATCGCCGAGCGGAGGGGCTGGAGCAGGGAGCAGCTGGAGCAGGAGATCGCCACCCGGAAACGTATCCTCGGGGCCATGCAGTCCCAGGGGATCATCGATTATATCAGGGTTTCCCGCGTCTTCCAGGCCTACAGCATCGACCCCGGGCGGGTGACCGCCAACCTGGGTAACCTGGCCGGGATACTCGAATGAGCCTCAATTCCCTGGTCCGATGGTGGGTCCGGCGGAGCCCCCTGAGATACCAGAAACTGAGAGGGCACCTCCTCTCGGCCAGGATGGGTATGACCCTGGAGCGGTACCTCACCGTCTCTCTCACGGCATCGGTGCTTGCCGGAATCGGGTGCGCCGTACTCGGTTACTGGGTAACAGGCCTCATCCTTACCGGTCCGCAGCAGACCGGATACACCAGCCTCTACAATATCTTCAACATTCCGGTTCCCGGCACCATGGGGAGTGAAACGGCAGGCATGATGATCAGGGCAGCGGGGGGAGTCCTGGCCTTCTTCGCCGGGTCTCTCCTCGTTTCCTTCATCGGATTGAAATACCCTGCATTCCGCAAGGGGAACCGGACAATCAGGATAAACCTTACCCTGCACAACGCGGTGGCCTACATGTATGCCATGCGCAAGGGCGGGGCCCAGCTGATGCCCATATTCCGGTCGCTCTCCGAGAACGCCAGGGTCTATGGTGAAATCGCCCTCGAGTTCCGGCAGGTCGTGAGGGATGCGGATTTCTTCGGGTACGACGTGATCACGGCTGTCCGTGCCCTGATGGACACCACCCCCTCTGAAAAGCTCAAGCAGTTCCTCGAGGACATGGTCTCGGTGATAGAAAGCGGCGGGGACCTGGTCGAGTTCCTGGGGAGCAGGGTGCGGCTCTTCCAGGAGGAGGCCCGGTTCGAACAGAAACAGTTCCTGAATTTTCTGGCGCTGGTTGCCGAATCCTACGTGACCCTGTTCGTGGCGGGCCCCCTCTTCCTTATCATTATCATGGTCGTGATGGGGCTGATGGGCGGTGTGGCAGTACTTCAGCTCTCGGCGGTCACCTACCTGGTCCTCCCTATCGGCTCCGCGGTCTTCATCCTGCTCATCGACATGATCTCTCTCAAGTCCGAACCGGTCGAGCGCTACGTCCGTGCCAGGTGGCTGCACGAGTACGGTGAAGTCCCGGTCTACCGGAAAGGCGGGGACGAGGCTTTTTTCGCCCGCCTGGTGCAGTACGACCGGATACGCAACACCCGCGAGTTCATCCGGCACCCTGTCCAGTTCTTCACGAAGAATTACCAGTACACCCTCCTTTTCACCATCCCGCTCGCGGCCGTCTACCTGGTGATTATGGTTCTGAGCGTTCCCGCCTACACCAACCCGGAACTTATCATCGACGTCATAGACGACCACGTGATCATCGCCCTTCTCATTGTGCTGGTGCCGTACGCGGTCTTCTTCGAGCTATGGCGCAGAAACATCGAGGGGATGGAAGCGCTCATCCCGGACTTCCTGGAAAGGATGGCAGGAATAAACCAGGTCGGCCTGACCATCGCCCAGGCCATCGGGATTATGGTGAATACCAACCTCGGCCTCCTCTCCTACGAGATCCGGCGCATCAAGCGTGATATCGACTGGGGCGCGAGTTTTACCGATGCCCTCATGCGCTTCGAGGAACGCATCCGCACGCCCCTCATTGCCCGCACCGTTGCCCTCATCACGAGGGCCAGCCAGATGAGCGGGTCCATCGGGGACGTGCTGGCCATTGCTGCAAGCGATGCCAGGATGTCATACATCCTGAAGCGTGAACGACTCTCGGACATGTTCATTTACACGGCCATCATCTACCTGGCCTTCATCGTCTTCATATTCGTGGTGGGGGTAATCACGAGCCAGTTCATCCCCATCCTGGACAAGGTCAACACCGCCGGGATCCCCCAGGGTACAGCCCTCTCCGGGATGACCCCCGTTTCGCTCTACGCCGTTGAGCGCCTGATGTACCATGCCGTCCTCATACAGGCGGTCTGTTCAGGCCTCGTCGCAGGCCAGATGGGGGAGGGCTCCCTCAAGGCCGGGGTGAAACACTCCTGCATCATGCTGGCCATCTCGCTCGCAGTATTCAATTCCGTGATCTGATCGACATGACCCATGAACCGGATGATAGAGGGGTGGAAACAGTAAGGCCAGGTCCTGGCGAGCTCCTGGAGATTGCGGGGGCGGAGTCTTTCCTCCTGGTCCGCCAGTCCGGTTCCCGTTTCCCGCTCTGCATCGAGACATTTTCAGGCGAGTACTGCCAGGCTGTCGAAGCAGGTGACCTGGTGGCCGTCTCTGCCCCGGAGGGGGGCTCCCGTCGTGCAGCCGCAATGCTCCTCGAGCTGATCCGGGTGTACCATACCCCGCTCGTTGTCCTCCCCCGGTCACACCCCGGTTCGCGGAGGCTGCGGTATGTGGTCTCTGCCGGAGGGTGCATCTCACTCTCCTGCACCATCGAGCGTGGCACCCATCCCGAGCAGCACCTCCTGTGCTCTTCGGGGGAACTTGCCGGGATCAGCCTCGAGGGGACAGCAGGGGGTATACTGGTCACGGGCATTCCCGGGGGTGTATCCCTTTCCCTTGTCCCGGTTTCTGCCTTCCTGGAATCTTCAGGGATCGAGGGCATCGCAGAGCCTGCAGGTTCTTTCCTGAGACGGGGCAAGCAGTGAGGCTTTCTGTTCCAGGTGCAGGCCTCTGGCAGCCCTAACCCGTTTAATCCCGGTATAGAGCCCGGATTCTCCATTGTACCCTTATAGTTCTTCTGTTCGGCAGTATAATATCAACAGATATAAGAACAATTCCGGTCTAACATTTTCAGTGCCAAAATGAGAGGAGGGTTGGATGAAGAGTGAGGTTTTAAAGAACATCAAAACGACTGAATCCGAGTATGAAAAGATGATCAGCGATGCCCTGGCCGAGCAGAAGCGCAGCATGGCCAGCGCCGAGCTCGAGGCAGACAACCTGGTCATGAAGGCAACCCACGATGCCGAGGAGTATAAAAAAAGCCAGCTGAACGAGGCACGCCAGCGTGCTGCAAGGAAACACGAGGAAATTCTGAAGGAAGGGACCCAACGCGCTGCAGAACTGCAGGAGCGGGGACGTCGGAACCTCGCAGGAGCGGTGGATCTCCTGGTGTCGCGATTTAAGGAGCGGCTCCATGTTTAATCCTGAACAGATGACCCGTGTCCTCATCGCAGCGCCCCGGACGCAGATGGAGCCGGTGATCCGTGAACTTTACCGGCAGAACCTGCTCCACGTGGAGGAGTTTGTCGAGCAGGGCAGCGAGGAGTACGAAGGCTTCCGGATCGGTACTCCTTTACCCCAGGCAAACGAGATCTCGGGGAAGCTGGTCCAGCTCCGCGGGATCACGAGCGCATTCCTCATCAGGAAAGAGGATATAACTCCAAAAGAGAAGCACCGCCAGTCAAAGCTGACTGGACTGATCGAGGAAGAGCTCCCGTCCATCGAAAAGGAGGCCGAGGAACTCATCTCCAGGCGGGGGCAGCTGGACACCCGGATCCGCGAGTTCGAACAGAAGGTAGAGTCTTTGCAGCCTTTTGCCGGTGTCCCCTTCGACCTCGAACTTCTCCGCGGCTACCGGATGTTCTCGGTGTTCTGCGGGCATGTCGCCCGGGAGCCGGTCCTGGACTTACCCCACGAGATCTTTTCTCCCAGCGGCAGGAAAGAAAAATTTATTGTCCTTCTCGCCCGGAACCAGGACCGCAGCGCCGTCGAGGAGGCGCTCGTGAATGCCCAGTTCCAGGCGGTGGCGGTGCCCGATGAGAACGGGCCCGCGGCAACCCGCATCGGGTATTATGAGAGCCAGATCATGGCCCTCAAGGGTGAAATGGAGGAAATCAACCGCAAGCTGGAAGAAATCAAGAAGAACCATGCAGAGTTCTTCCTGGCCTGCGACGAGCTCCTTTCTGCTGATGTCGAGATGGCCGAGGCACCGCTCCGGTTCGCCACTACTGGTGAAGCATTCATCGTGGAAGGATGGGTCCCATCCGACAGGATGGACGAATTCAGGAACGGGATTCACTATGCCACAGGAGGAAAGGTGTTCGTCACCGAAGTCGAGCCTTCCCATGAGCGCGATGTGGCTCCAACGGAGTATGACAACATTTCATTTGCCAAACCCACCCAGCTGCTCATGGATGTTTACTCCAGGCCGCGGTATTCCGAAGTGGACCCTACCCTGCTGGTCTCGATCATCTTCCCCATATTCTTTGGCATCATTCTCGGGGATGTGGGGTACGGGGCCATTCTTCTCGCCCTGAGCCTCGGGCTCCGGAAGGTCCTCACGAACGAGGAGGGAATCCAGCTCCTGAAAATTCTGCGGAATGCAAGCATTTCAAGCATCATTTTCGGCCTCCTTTTCAGCGAGGCCTTTGGGTTCGCCCTTCCCTGGAAATCGATCCTGTTTTCCAGGCACCTCAACATCGGGACCGAAGTCAGCGGCCACGGCCCTGAAGTCACGTCCCTGATGGTCATGGCCATATGGATCGGGGTTGTGCAGATAACCCTCGGCCGTATCCTGGGTGCTGTCAACCATGCCCGGCAGGACCACGGGGTCCACAGGGTGAAGGCAGTCATGGCCAACCTGGGCTGGATCATGGTGTTATGGGGCATCCTGCTTATGCTGTGGGGGTCCTTCGCCATGCCCACCATGCCCGATCTCTCAGGGATGCCGGCAGTAGCCGCAGGGCTCAATGTCCCATCCATCGCCGGGCTGGCCATGATTGTCGCAGGTGTTCTCTTTATTGCATCGGACTCAGCGCTCGAGATCGTGGAACTGCCCACGATTCTCTCGCACACGCTGTCCTACGCCCGTCTGGTGGGCGTGGGGCTCTCATCGGTGGCCATCGCCATGGTTATAAATTTCATCGCCATCGGCATGATCATCGAGCCCCAGCTTGGGGCGCTTACTCCCTTTGGAGTGATCATCATTATTGCAGGGGCCGTTGTCTTTGTCATCGGACATCTCCTCAACACGGTCCTCGGCATGCTCGGAGGAGGCCTGCAATCGCTGAGATTGCAGTATGTCGAATTCTTCACCAAGTTCTACAAGGGTGGAGGCAAGAAATACAACCCATTCGGGATGAAAAAGAGATTTACGGAGGATTAAACAATGGCAGACGCAGCAACAGCAGTAGCAACAACAGAAATGACCGTGGAAATGATCAAGGCATCGCAAATCGGAATGAAGGCAATCAGCGCAGCTATTGCCGTCGGGTCCACCGGTATCGCCACCGCTTTTGCCGAGATGGCCATCGGTTCCGCGGCAGTGGGTGCGACGGCGGAGAACAAGGATGTCTTCGGGCTTGTGCTCCTCCTGACCGTTATTCCGGAAACCATCGTCATCTTCGGTCTCGTGGTCAGCCTCCTCCTGCTGTTCTAGAATGGAGCAGATCATGGGATTGGAGGCAGTCCTTGAGGAAATCCGCGCAAAAGGCCTTTCAGAAGTGAGCCGGATCCGGAGCGAGACCCAGCAGGAGGTCACGAGGATTCTCACGGCTGCCCAGGAGCGTGCGGGGAAGATCAAGCAGACGGCAAACGCCGACGTGGAGCGCCAGGCAATGAATATCCAGGGCCAGGAGGTCTCTGCGGCAAACCTCCTGGTGAAGCGGGAGATGCTGAATACCCAGAAGAACCTGCTTGACCAGGTCTACAGAGACACCCTCCTTGCCATCCGCAACCAGCCTGATACGTTCCACCGCCAGGCCCTTGCCAGGCTCCTTGCAGAAGCAAAACCGCAGGTCCCCTCGGGCATCGTTCACGCAAACCAGCGCGACCAGAAACTCCTGGAGAGCCTCCTCGCGGAAAAGCCGGATCTCAAAGGTTTTTCTGCGGGCGATCCTGCCGAAATCGACGGTGGTATCCTGGTGGAAAGCCGTGATGGCACGCTGCAGCTTGATCTCAGTTACCGCACCATCCTGGACCTCATCTGGGAGTCGGGGCTCAAAGATGCTTCAGACATACTTTTTGGCTGACGGGGTGCAATAAATGGCCGAGATCAGGGCAGGGCCGGTTCCCTACATCTATGTCTGCACCAGGATGAGGGTGCGCAAATCCAAGCTGCTCCTCAGGGAGGAGTACCTTCGGCTGCTGAACATGGGCCTTTCGGAGATAACGCGGTTTATCGGGGAGACACAGTACAAGAAAGAAATAGATGAGCTTTCCACCTCGTTTGCCGGCATCGACCTGGTCGAGACCGCACTCAGCTGGAACCTGGCCAAGGAGTATCAGAACATCCAGAAGATAACCCCCGGGGCGCTGAAAGACCTCACCAGGGCCTACCTCCACCGGTGGGACATCCAGAACGTCCTCACCATCATCCGGGGAAAGCTCCACGGTGAAAGGCCCGGGAAGATCAAGGAGATCCTCATCCCGGCAGGTGAGCTGGACCGGGCTTTTCTGGACCGTCTCATCGACGAGCCGACCCCGGAGCGGGTTATCGAGGCCCTCAAGGCGAAAGGCATCTTTCCCCTCCTTTCCCGGGGCATGGAAGACGGCGTGAAGGAAGAGAGCCTGCCCCGGATCGAGAACGAGCTGTACAAGGCGTTCTATGCAGACCTCATCAAGATGGCCATGAGCGGGATCAAGGGAGGACGCGAATTCCTGGACTATATCACCCTTGACATTGACATCTCCAACATCAGGAATATCTTCCGGGTGAGGGCTGCCGGGTTCCGGGAGAGCATCAGGGACGTTATCATCCCTGGCGGCACCATCCCGCCGCAGGTTATCCAGCAAATTATGGCTATCGATGACCAGAACGAGCTGATCGATGCCCTGGTCCCGAGGGTCCGGTTAAAGGCACTGCGGGATCTCCTGGAAAACCTGCGGAAGGAGCGGTCCATGAGAGAGATCGAGATCGATCTCATCAAGATCCAGCTGGCCGAGATGGAGACCATGTCCAAGCTGAATCCGTTCTCTATTCATCCCATCCTCGCGTACCTTGAGAAGAAAAAGTACGAGGTGTTCAACCTGCGTGCCCTGGCAAGGGGCAAGGAGTCCAGACTTCCTCCCGACCGAATCAGGGGATACCTGGTGATCTGACCATGGAGATCGCAGTGATAGGGAGCAGCGAGTTCATCCTCGGGTTCCGGCTTGCCGGCATCCGGATGACCTATGCAGCCGAGAGCGATGAGCGGCTGGTGCAGCATATCAACCGGTGCCTGGAAGACCCTGAGGTGGGCATCCTGGTCCTGGAGAGCAGCGATATAGCCAGGGTGCCGCGCCGCCTGCAGGCGACCCTGGAGGATTCGGTCAAGCCGACGGTCATCACCATCGGTGGTGAGGAGGGCGGAATGTCCATGCGGGAGAGAATAAAGCGTTCAGTGGGTGTTGATCTGTGGAAGTGAAAGCGCAGCAAACCAGACAGGAAAACAGGGGAGTTCTCAAACGAATTGCCGGCCCTGTCGTCACGGCGGTGGGCGTGGACGCCCATATGTACGACGTGGTGAAGGTCGGCAAAGAAGAGCTCATGGGAGAGGTCATCAAGATCCAGGGAGAGAACATCATCATCCAGGTGTACGAGGACACTTCAGGGATTAAACCCGGGGAACCGGTCATCAACACCGGGCTCTCCCTGGCCGTGGAGCTTGGCCCCGGCCTCCTGACCAGTATATACGACGGGATCCAGCGGCCGCTCTCGGTCCTTGTCGATAAAATGGGCGACTTCATCCAGCGGGGGGTTTCCGCCCCCGGGCTGGACCATGCAAGGAAGTGGGAGTTTTTGCCCCTGGTCAGGGAAGGAGCGAGTGTCGGCCCGGGGAGCATCATCGGGGAGGTGCAGGAGACCAACATCGTGCACCGGGTCATGGTCCCGCCCAACGTAAAAGGAGGTGCGGTCAGGAGCATCAAGGGCGGCTCGTTTACCATTGACGAGGTCGTCTGCGTGCTGGATGACGGCACCGGGCTCTCCATGATGCAGAAATGGCCCGTCCGTGTCCCTCGCCCGGTCAGCGAGAAGATGAACCCGACCGTGCCCCTTATCACCGGGCAGCGGATCCTGGACGGCCTCTTTCCCATCGCCAAGGGGGGCACGGCAGCCATTCCCGGCCCCTTCGGGAGCGGAAAGACCGTCACCCAGCAGCAGCTTGCCAAGTGGTCCGATGCCGAGATCGTGGTCTACATCGGGTGCGGCGAGCGCGGCAACGAGATGACCGAGGTCCTGACCGAGTTCCCGGAGCTCGAGGACCCGAAGACCGGCAAGCCGCTCATGGAGCGGACGGTCCTCATCGCCAACACCAGCAACATGCCGGTAGCGGCACGCGAGGCCTCGGTGTATACCGGGATCACGATTGCCGAATATTTCAGGGACATGGGGTATGATGTATCCCTGATGGCAGATTCCACCTCCCGCTGGGCCGAGGCCATGCGGGAGATATCATCCCGGCTGGAGGAGATGCCCGGGGAAGAGGGGTATCCTGCCTACCTGGCCGCACGCCTCTCGGAGTTCTACGAGCGGGCCGGGAGGGTCAGGAACCAGAACGGGAGCATGGGGTCGGTCTCCGTCATCGGGGCGGTCTCCCCTCCCGGAGGCGACTTCTCCGAGCCGGTCACCCAGAACACCCTCCGTATTGTGAAGGTATTCTGGGCACTGGACGCCAAGCTCTCCCAGCGCCGCCATTTTCCGGCGATTAACTGGCTCAACTCCTATTCCCTCTACCTGGACAGCCTCCATGACTGGTACGACAAGGAAGTCTCCCCCGAGTGGAACACCCTCCGGGCCTGGGCCATGGAGATCCTCCAGAAGGAGGCAGAACTGCAGGAGATCGTGCAGCTGGTCGGGTCCGATGCCCTGCCCGAGGCCGAGCAGATCACCATCGAGGTCGCCCGCATGATCCGGGAGATCTTCCTCCAGCAGAACGCCTACGACGCGGTAGACACCTTCTGCGACATGAAAAAGCAGTACGACATGATGAAGGCCATCCGGCAATACTCTGACCTGGCTTATGCCGCCCAGACTGCCGGGGTCCCGCCCCAGATGATCGTCACCATAAAGTCCAAGAACGAGCTCCCGCAGATCAAGTTCACCAGGGACTACACCGAGCCGCTTGGCAAGATCCAGAAGGACATGGAAGCAGAGTTCAATGCACTGAGGTCGGCGGCATGAAGGAATACCGGACAGTCACCCAAATCGCCGGCCCCCTGGTCTTCGTAGAGAAGACCGAGCCGGTCGGATACGGCGAACTGGTCAACATCGTCCTCTTTGACGGGACCATCAAGCGCGGCCAGGTCCTGGACACCAGCGACGAACTTGTGGTGGTCCAGGTCTTCGAGACTACGGCCGGGATCGGACGGGACAGCGGCATCCGGTTCACCGGCGAAACCATCAAGATGCCCGTGGGCCGCGAGATGCTGGGCAGGATCCTCTCGGGCGGTGGAAAACCCATCGACGGCGGCCCGGAGATCGTTCCCGAAAAGAGGCTCGACATCACCGGTGCGGCCATCAACCCCTATGCCCGGGGTTCCCCCTCGGACTTCATCCAGACGGGCATCTCGACCATCGACGGGACCAATACCCTCGTCAGGGGACAGAAGCTCCCCATCTTCAGCGGCGCCGGTCTGCCGCACAACCAGATCGCCCTGCAGATCGCTCGCCAGTCCAAGGTGCCGGGGTCAAAGGAGGGCTTTGCCGTGGTCTTCGCAGCGATGGGCATCACCAAGGAGGAGGCCAACTCCTTCATGCAGGACTTCGAGCGGACCGGGGCGCTCGAGCGGGCCGTGGTCTTCCTGAACCTGGCCGATGACCCGGCCGTGGAGCGGATCATCACCCCGCGGCTTGCCCTCACCACCGCGGAGTACCTGGCGTTTGACCTGGGGATGCACGTGCTGGTCATCCTGACGGATATGACCAACTACTGCGAGGCCCTGCGCCAGATAGGCGCAGCCCGCGAAGAAGTGCCCGGCAGACGCGGATACCCCGGGTACATGTATACCGATTTAGCGGGCATCTACGAGCGGGCTGGCATCGTCAAGGGCAAGAAGGGCTCCATCACCCAGTTCCCCATCCTCACCATGCCTGGCGACGATATCACCCATCCCATCCCGGACCTGACCGGGTACATCACCGAGGGGCAGATCGTGGTCAGCAGGGAACTGCACCGCAAGGGTATTTATCCACCCATCAACGTGCTGCCGTCCCTCTCCCGGCTGATGAACCTGGGCATCGGGACGGGCCACACCCGCGAGGACCACAAGAAGGTCTCGGACCAGCTCTACGCCGCCTACGCCGAGGGCAACGACCTGCGGGGCCTGGTGGCCATCGTCGGAAAAGACGCCCTCTCCGAGCGCGACCGGATGTTCCTCGAGTTTGCCGACATGTTCGAGAACCGGTTCGTCCGGCAGGGGTATACCGAGGACCGCACCATCCAGGAGACCCTGGACCTTGGCTGGAACCTGCTCGCCTCGCTCCCGGTGGAGCAGCTGGTCCGCATCGACCGCGACCTTATCAACAAGTACCACCCCAAGTTCAGGCAGGCAGCAAAGGCAGAGGGGTAATCTCCCATGGCACTCCGTGACGTAAAGCCCACCCGATCGGAACTTATCAACCTCAAGAAGCGGATCGCCCTCTCGGAGCGGGGGTACAAGATCCTCAAGATGAAACGGGACGGGCTCATCCTCGAGTTCTTCAAGGTCCTGGAGCAGGCCAAGGACTCCCGCGGGGAGCTGCAGGAGCGCTATGCCTCGGCGCACGAGATGATGGCCGTGGCCAACACGGTGGAGGGGGCCATCCGGGTGAAATCCGCTGCGTTCTCCGTCCAGGAAGTGCCGGATATTCACCTGGCCAGCAAAAACATCATGGGCGTGGTCGTGCCTGAGATCGATGCCTCCAAGGTGAAGAAGAGCCTCGTGGACCGGGGGTACGGGATCCTCGGGACCACCTCGGTCATCGACGAGACCGCCCTCTCCTTCGAGGAGCTGGTAGAGGCCATCATCCGCAGCGCCGAGGTGGAGACCACCATGAAGAAGCTCCTGGACGAGATAGAGTCCACCAAGCGGCGGGTGAACGCCCTGGAGTTCAAGGTCATCCCGGAGATGACCGCGGCCAGGGACTTCATCAAGATGCGCCTCGACGAGATGGAGCGCGAAGAGCTCTTTCGGTTAAAGAAGATCAAGGCCAGGAACGCGTGATCAGGAGGAGATAAAATGGCGGTCGGAACACTGTCCGGGATAAGGCCCGAGGGAAAGACCGTGCTCCTCCGCCTCGACCTCAACTCCCCCATAGACCCGACTACCCACCAGATCCTGGATGACAAGCGGTTCCGCGAGCATATCCCTACCATCCAGGCCCTCTCCCGGAGCCGGGTGGTGGTAATCAGCCACCAGAGCCGTCCGGGAAAGAAGGACTTCACCACCCTCGAGGCCCATGCCGAGAAACTGGAGCGCCTCCTGCAGCGGCCGGTCCGGTACGTGGACGATATTTTCGGGCGCTGCGCACGGGAAGCAGTGCGTGGGCTGAAGGCAGGGGACGTGCTGGTGCTGGAGAACGTCCGGTTCAATGCGGAGGAGAACCTCACGGTGAAGCCGGAGGAAGCCGCTAAACTCCACCTCGTCCGCAACCTGGCCCGGATGGGAGACTATTTTGTCAACGACGCCTTCGGGACAGCGCACCGCTCCCAGCCGACCATGGTGGGGCTTCCGATGGCCATGCCCTCGGTCGCCGGCCTGCTGATGGAAAAGGAAGTCTTCACGCTGAGCCGGGTTTTCCAGAACGCCCCCCGCCCGGTCTCCATGGTGCTCGGCGGGACCAAGGCGGATGACTCCATCTCGGTGGCAGAGCACGTCCTCTCCAGCGGGATCGCCGACCGGATCATTGCAACAGGCGTCGTTGCCAACATCTTCCTGCTGGCCATGGGGTACGATATCGGGAAGCCCTCGACCCAGCTCATCCACCATCTCAAGTACGAGAAGGAGATCGAGCGGGCCAGGGCCCTTCTTTCCATCCACAGGGAGAAGATACTGGTCCCCGACTGGGTCGCGGTCAAGGAGCAGGGCCGGAGGGCAGAATACCCGGTCAGCGCCATCCCGGCCGACGCTCCCGTCCTGGACGCCGGCATGGACGCAATTGCCAGCCTGGCCTCCGCCATCCGGGAATCCGGGACCGTGGTCTTCAACGGGCCCGCCGGGGTCTTCGAGGAGGAGGACTTCGCCACCGGCACCTACGAGCTCCTGAAAACCGCGTCCCAGGTCAAGTTCTCCATCATCGGGGGAGGCCACACCGCCGCGGTCGCGGAAAAAATGGGCATCGACCGGGACTTCACCCACATCTCGACGGGCGGCGGCGCCTGCATCGAGTTCCTCAGCGGGAAGAAGCTCCCGGCGGTGGATGCCCTGGAGCGGTCCTGGCAGCAGTACGGGGGATAAAATCTCCCGCGAGGGAAAGAGCCTCCTTGAAAAAAGGCCCTGTGGATTAGCCGGGAAGGACTATCGTTTTTCGCGGGTCTGCCGGAGGCAAGGAAGCCGAAATGACCCTGTGTTCTCTTCAAACTGCTGCAAGTCCGCAACGGGAAGTGCTATGTAGCACGGGGGACGACCGTTCTTTCATGGAGGACCCGCACGTTCCCATGCCGCCCCGGCTCCTCGCCGTTGCGCTCGGGGACGAGCCTGCCGATATTGCCTTCCGGAACGCCCGGCTCTTCAACCCCTTCACCTGCGAGTGGATGGAAACCGGTTTTGCCGTCTCTGAAGGCTACATCGCGGGTCTCGGGGACTACGCGGGAAGGGAAACGCACGACCTGAAGGAGCAGCGGGTGGTACCGGGCCTGATCGACGCCCACGTGCATATCGAGAGCTCACTGCTCACCCCGGCTGGGTATGCCCGGGTCGTCTCTGCCCACGGCACCACCACCGTCGTGGCCGACCCGCACGAGATCGCCAACGTCTGCGGCACTGCCGGTCTCGACTACATGCTCGCGGAAAGGGAGGGGCTGCCGGTCGACATCTTCTACATGCTCCCCTCGTGCGTCCCGTCCATCCCGGACGACCCGGGGGGCACCGTGCTCACCGCCGGGGACCTGGCCGCATACCGGGGGCGAAGCGGCATCCTCGGCCTGGCGGAGATGATGAACGTCCCCGGGCTCCTGCAGGGCGACCCGGAGGTCTGGGAAAAGCTCGGCCTCTGCCAGCTCATCGACGGGCATGCCCCGCTGGTCTCCGGGCGCCCCCTCAATGCCTGTGCAGCGGCAGGTGTCCAGAGCGACCACGAATCTACGAGCCTCGCTGAGGCGAAGGAGAAGCTCGAGCTGGGATGGTACATCTTCCTCCGCGAGGGCTCGACCGAGCGCAACCTCGCGGCCCTCGCCCCCCTGGCAACACCGTGCAGGGCATCCAGGATGTCATTTGCAACCGACGACCGGCACGCCGACCGGCTGTGGAAGGAGGGGCATATCGATGACTGCATCAGGGCGGGCATCTCGGCCGGCCTGGAGCCTGAGCTCGCCATCCGCATGGCCACCCTCTCCCCCGCTGAACGATTCCGCCTCTACGACCGCGGGGCGCTGTCCCCGGGGAGGCTTGCCGACTTCTGCCTGCTCTCCGAAGATGGCTCCTTTTCGGTCTCCCGGACCTTCAAGCGCGGCTTCCCGGCCGATAGATATCCTGCCAGGGCCCCTGCCTGCCTGCGGGTCCCCATCGCGGCATCCGTCCCGGACGTCTCCAGCCTGGCAATCAGGGGATCGGGGGCGGCCCGGGTGATAGGGCTGGTCCCTGGCCAGATCCTTACGTCCGCGCTCGAGTATCGCGTGGACGGGCAGCAGCTCCCCGACCTGGACCGGGATATCCTCAAGGCAGTCGCCTGCAGCCGGTACGAACCGCTGCCGCCCGCCGTCGGGCTGGTCCACGGGTTCGGTCTCCGTGACGGGGCCATCGCCACCAGCGTGTCCCATGACGCCCACAACATCGTCGCGGTGGGGGCTGCAGACTCTGCCATCCGGGAAGCCATTGCAGCGGTCGTAAAAACCGGCGGGGGGATGGCCGTCGCGGACCGGGACGGCACAGGGACCCTCCCCCTGGAATGCGCAGGTCTTATGTCGGCGCTCCCTGCCGGCGAAGTATCCGCCATGCTGGATTCCCTCAACGGCCGGGCTGCCAGGCTCGGGAGCATCGGGGACCCGTTCATGTACCTCTCCTTCCTCGCGCTCCCGGTGATCCCCTGCCTGCGGCTCACAGCACGGGGTCTCTATGATGTTGATGCGCCCGGGCGCGTCGACCTTTTCACCCCGTGACCGGCGCCGGGAAATCCGTCCCACGGGAGATGGCCATAGACCGGCAACCAGGAAATCACCCGTGAGATTGTAATAAACGGGCAGCCGGCAGCCACGCAAACACTTCGCGCGGAGGGCCTAAATTGTCAGGCAGATAACCTATAAGTTAATACAGGAGGAATTTTACACACAAAAACCGCCCAAAACCGGTGCTCTGATGATCTCGGTCCTCTTCGTGGATGATGAACCGGCGCTCCTGGAGATAACCCGCCTCTTCCTGGAACGGTCAGGGGAGATCAGGGTTGATACCTGCCGTTCTGCTCTCGAGGCACTGGAGATGCTCAAAAACACGAGGTACGATGCCATCGTCTCGGACTACGAGATGCCCATGATGGATGGCATTGTCTTCCTGAAGATCCTGCGTGCCCAGGGGGACCAGACACCGTTCCTGATCTTCACCGGCAAGGGCAGGGAGCACGTGGTGGTGGAGGCACTCAACAACAGGGCCGACTTTTATCTCTCCAAGGGGCAGGACCCCAAGGAACAGTTCGCCGAGCTGGGCCGGATGATCCACCAGGTCATCAACCGCCGGGCGGCCGAGGAGGCATTGCGGATCGCCGACCGGCAGATGGTGGACATCATCAACCACCTCCCGGACGCGACCTTTGCCATCGACCGGGAGGAGAGGATCATCTCCTGGAACAAGGCTATGGAGGAACTCACCGGGGTCCCGGCCGCTGAAATGATCGGGAAAGGGAACTATGAATACGCCCTCCCCCTGTACGGCGCCCGGCGTCCAACCCTGGTAAACCTGATCACCCTGCCCGATGATGAGATCTGCGGGCTCTCCTACGGAAATATCCGGAGGGACGGCAGTTCCCTGACTGCAGAGTCCCACAATGCGCTCCGGAAAGGGAAGCCAGCCATCCTTTGGGCCAGGGCCACCCTGATCTATGACCGGAAAGGGAACCTCCTGGGGGCCCTGGAGTCGGTCCGGGATATCACCGAGATACAGCAGGCTGCCGGTGAGCACGCGGACCAGGAGGAGAGGAGACCGGATAACGGGATCTTTGACCGCATCTTTGGCAAGTCGCTGGCCAGCTGGTACAAGCGGGGAGTGGACCTCTGTTACCGGCAGGGCAGGTTCGATGATGCCATTGCGTGCTTCGACCACGTCATCGAGATGGAGCCCGGCCATTTCGAGGCCTGGCGTGACAAGGGGGTCTGCCAGAAGGAACTCGGCAGGTACAGGGAATCCCTGGAATGCTTTGACCGCGCCCTGGAGATCGGCCCCGGGAGCGATGCCGCCTGGTATGGCAGGGGAGAAGCCCTGGAGAAGCTTGGAAAGGAGACCTGCGATGACTCCCTCTTCCGGCAGGCGATCGAATGTTTCGACAGGGTCCTTGAGCTTGACCCCGGGAGCGTCAATGCCTGGAACTATCGCGGCATTTGCTATGAAGACCTGGGCATGGAGGAAGAAGCAAGGGATTCATTTGAAAAGGCCCGGCGGGTCCTGGCTGCAGGGGGCGGCCGGGCGGCCCGCTGAACCAGGGCCTTTCTCCCGGTCCGGTGAGGGAAGGGCTACTGTGATGGGATTTCGATCCCCCAGCTTTAAAAACATCCTGGTACATAATTCATTTTGAGGGATCCACCCATGTACGGTACCCAGAAGCCTTTTTTCAGCGGGACCCCTGCCATGAAGATCGCGGTGGTTACGGTCGTCACTATCCTCGCGTTTATTGCCAATATCGCAGGACTGTTCCTGGGCCTCTCGGTTATCACTCCCCTGCTCTTTTATCTCCCCATCGTCCTTGCCGCGTACTGGTTCCCACGCCAGGGTGTCCTCTTCTCGGTAAGCGTTGGCATCCTTGAGGTATTCCTGGTCTACCTCTTCAACTACCCGGACATCCCCCAGATGACCTACGCGGTTACAACGGCGAGTTTTTATGTGCTGGTGGCCATCGCCATTATAATCTCCTCGCTCTCCGGCAACCTCCGTGAACGGGAGGCGCGGTATCGCGGCATTTTTGACCACTCGGAGACCGGGATCATCCTCGCCCGCAACAGCGACCAGGGGCTTCTCATCGAGGAGGTCAACCAGCGCGGCGCCCTGATCCTGGGATCTGCGCCGGAAGAACTGGCAGGGGTCCAGTTCACCCGGTTCTGGAGGGACGATGCGGTCAGAGACCAGTTCCTTGAGGAGCTGCGCTCCCGTGGATCGATATACGGGAGGGAATCGGCAATTACCCGGCCAGATGGCAGGGAAGTGCCGGTGCTCACCGGCGGCTCCCGCCTCCCCGGGCACATGATGGTCCTGACCTTCACTGATATCAGCACCCGGAAGATGCAGGAACTGGCCTTGAACGCCCGTAACAGGCAGCTGGGCATTATGAACAGGGTCATTGCCGAAGCAGCATCTGCCCCGTCTGCCGACCGTATCCTGGAGCATGCGCTTGGATATGTCGTAGACCTCTACCAGTGCGACTTTGGGGGGATATCCTGCCGGGAGGACGGTGCCGGGGCCCGGATAGTACACCAGGGTGACACTGCCCTTTTTTCGGAACTTTCGGATTCACCCGGTGATCATGCAAAAGGGTGGCGGGATGCGCTCGCCAGGCAGGTCATGTACCACTTCTCGCTGGAGGCCGATGCTGCGCCCCAGGGAGCCATTGCCGTTGCGGGTATGGTAGTTCCCATCCAGAGCGGGGAGCAGACCATTGGCACACTCTACCTTGCCAGCAGGCGGAGCAGTAAGTGCACCACGGAGGACAAGCTGCTCGTAGAGTCCATCGCGAACGAGATTGGGGCCGCGGTTGCCCGGCTCCGTCTTGCCGAGGAACTCCGTTTTGCCAATACCCAGGCCAATCTCTACCTGGATATCCTCGTCCATGATATCAACAACGCCAACCTTGCCTCGCTCTGGTATGGCGACCTGCTCATGGAGATGCTCCAGGGGGAGTCCAGGACCATGGCAGCCAAGATGATCGAAGGGATCCAGAAGAGCAGGGAGATCATCAGGAACCTTGAAACCATCCGGAAGATCCAGGAGCGGCCCGGAGAGCTGAGAGCAGTGGACCTGGACAGGGTGATCCGCAAGGAGATACAGCATTTCCCGGACGCCCGCATATCCTATCCCGGGTGCGAGGCCATGGTCATCGCCGATGATCTCCTCGGGGAGGTCTTTTCCAACCTGATCGGCAACAGCATCAAGTTCGGCGGGGGAACCGCGGAAGTACAGATCGATGTCGGGGGTGTGGAGGGGGGGATCGTCACGGTCGCGGTATCAGACAACGGACCGGGTATCCCCGATGAATTGAAGGAGGTTATATTCCGGAGGTTCTCCCAAACGGAGCGGAGGGGAAGCGGAAAGGGGCTGGGTCTCTATATTGTCAAGACCCTGGTGGAGCGATACGGTGGAAGCGTGTCGGTGGCCGACCGCATCCGTGGGCGCCATGACTATGGCGTGGTCTTCTCCTTTACCCTGAAACAGTCGTCGATGGTGGAGCCGGATCAGGTTATGCAGCCTGGATGACTGCCGGTGACCAGGCGATGGCGATGGCCAGGAGGATGAGCGGCTGGTGAACGAGGTAGATCAGGAGCGAATGCCTCCCCAGAAACGCCAGCAGGCCTTTCCGGGAGCCCTGCTTCCATGGCAGTGAAAACCCGCGCCTGCCCCCTGGATAGAGACTCTGGCCTGCATACATTCCCAGGAGGACAACTCCGAACCATGGCAGCAGAGGAGTGTAGTCCAGGCTGGTAAAGCCCGGGGGGCGAAGGCCGAGCCAGAGCAGCCATGCAGGGCCGGCCAGGGATGTCATGAAGAAGCCTGCAAGGATAACGAGCGCTCCAAGCACGAGGTTCGCCCGGCGGAACCCGAGGAAGAGCGGGGCCAGCATCACCGAGACACCGATCAGGTGGAGGATGCCAAAGACGATGGCATCCCCGGGGAGGAGAACCCAGGTAACGAGGGTGATCCCCATCCCCAGCAGGAAAATAAATCCTCCGCGCAGCAGGTACTTTCGGATGAAATCTGCACGGCCGAGCCGTGCCCTGGCATGGGCGCCGCTGATTGCGAGCGAGACCCCGGCTATCGCCAGGAAGAGGGAGGCTGTTGCGATCGCCAGGACCCTCCATGCCCCGGTGGTCACCGGTAGAGGCGCGATTCCAAAATACGAGAGGTCGAATGCCACGTGGTACGTGACCATCATCACGATGGCCAGGCCGCGGAAAGAATCGATCTCCCGGAACCGTTCAGGGACGTGACTGGTCTCCATGGTATTATCCGCACCGGCTGACCCGGCAGGAGGCGGGGACGCCGGATCTCTCTAGTTTACGTTTCTCGCGGATACCACAAAAGATCAACCTTAAATTGACGCCTGATAGATACAGAATGGTTTAATGGAGTGCCTCTTCGGCCGGCGCCTTCATGACCGGGACAGCCGTTGCAGGCATTTCAGGGAACAAGGAAGGTGCATACCAACGCATGATCGATGAACTGCTCGAAGGAAACAAAAAGTTCAGAGAGGGCTTTTTCAAGGAAAACCGGGCACACTACCAGGAGCTTGCCAAGGGCCAGAGCCCGTCGGTGCTCTGGATAGGCTGTTCTGACTCGCGCATCCAGACCGGCCATATCACCCAGACCATGCCCGGGACCCTCTTCATCCAGCGGAATATCGGGAACGTGGCCCCGGTCCACGACTGGAACTTCGCCACGGTCCTGGAATATGCAATCCGGCACCTGAAGGTGAAGGACATCGTTATCTGCGGCCATTCGGACTGCGGGGCCATCAAGGCCCTTGACAAGGAGACCAACGACGTGTACATTCCGCTCTGGCTCAACAACGCCGTTGAAGCCAAGAACCGTGTAGATGGCAGGATCCACGTGCCAAAGACACCGGAAGAGCAGAAGGAGCGGTCACGGATGATCGAGCAGGAGAACGTCAGGCTGCAGATAGAGCACCTCAGGCGGTACCCTATCGTAAAAGAAGCTGATAAGGAGAAGAAGATAAAGATTCACGGTCTCTACTATGACCTCGTCACCGGGGAGCTCTCGCGGATCACTTAGCCGTTGAGGATTTTATCAATTTCTTTTTGCACCTGGGGCAGGGAGATCCTTCCCATGGGAACCAGGTTTCCATTGACCGTCACAAAAGGGATTGGGGGATACGAGGCAGCAATCACGTCCCTGATATAGTCCGGCATCTCCTCGTCGATCAGCACCAGCTCCATCCGCACCCGTTCGCCGTACTGCCTGCGTATCTCGGAATGCAGCGATTCATATGCAGGGACCAGTTTTCCCGAGGGGTAGCAGTCGTAAAGTCCGCAGCTGCGTGTCATGTCACACGGGAACGGGGAGCATGAGGAATCCTTCAGCCCCACCACCTCGATGGTGACGATCGTGTTCATCAAATGTACCGTTTCTTTCCGGGCATCTAGAATGGTTCCCTTTGAGGCAACGCCCGCTGCCTACAGGAACCTCTCGAACCGGTCCTTCCCGGCCTTGCAGACCGGGCATACGAGCGGGGGCGCATCGCGGGCGCAGAGGTACCCGCAAACCCTGCAACGCCATACGGGCAGGGGGACCTGGAAACCCCGGCCCGGGCCTGCTGCCGCTGCCCGGAACTGGGCGCGTTCGCTGCGGGGGGGCCTGCGCTCCGGGACGGGCCCGGCGTCTGCTGCCCCGGCGTAGACCGGGGGGGAGACGTAGAGCGCACAATAACAGGCCCCGTACTGGTCAAGGTCGGGGTCCCGGTAGTCGCAGGGGCAGATGATGTCCAGGTCCTCCTCCTTCTTTCCACCGGCAAGGCGGCAGGGGCAGGACGGGTATCCATACCTGGCCTCGTTTACCAGGATCCCCCTGACCAGCCCCCTGACAAAGGCCGCATCGGGATTGAGGAGGTAGCCGCCTTCCTTTGCCTCCCGCAGGAGCACCTGGTACCGCTCTTCGATTCCCCCGGGTGTGATCTCCTTCTCTCTCATCCCAGCGCCTCCCGTATCTCCTGTTCCCTGAACCCGATGATAACGCGGGAATTACCGACGACCAGGGTGGGAAACGACCCTTTCGGGTTATGATGCTCCACCTCGTGCAGGGTCTCCTCCAGTTCGGATGGGGGGAGGAGGTCCACGTAGACATACGAGTATTCGATCCCCAGTTCCTCCAGCAGTTTCCTGGTCTTCTCGCACCACCCGCAGGTGCTCAGGGCATACAGGACTACCCTGCCTTTCGTCTTTCCAGGGACGTGTTCAAGGGTTACCATTCCAACGCCTGCCTAAATCCTTATCTCTTGTATGGTTGGCGGTCCGGCTTTATATCTTTGCTAAAGCCGGAAAACCTCCATCATTCATAAAATCGGTCGATAATCCCCAATGCAAACCCATTTACGAGTCGGACGGCAATACCTGTGATAGGACCGGCGTTATCCCTATGATCCATGTTGAAGAAGCCGTCGGCAGGGGAAATTCGGAACTGGCCAGCACCCTTTCCCTGATCACCGGAGAGTTCTCCTATGATGAGACAGCGTACCACCTCCCGGTCACCTATGCCCTGACCGGCATGCCGGTGCATTCCGGCGATGCCGCCAGGGAGGCGTTCTCAAAGACGGGGGGCAGCCCTCTGGTGGCGGTTGAATGCATTACCGCTTCCGCCACCGCCACCGGGGGAAAGGAAGACCCGCCGTATACCGGGTTCATCCCCGACGCGGAGCTGCGGAGGCTCGGGTATTCCCTTGTTGACGGGAGCATCCTCGGGCTCGCGCTCGTCTGCGGGACGCCCGATACCCCCGATACCGCGGCCGGCATCTGCCGGGAGCTCCAGGAGAAGCTCATGCTCACGTTCCTCGCCGGGGGCGTGGTGCCGTCGCTCTCGGGCGTCGGGGTGAAGGTCGGGGGCGAGTACCGGCTCATACCCCTCGGGTCGTCACCGTCCCGGGCAATCCACTTTCTGGACATCATAGCCCGGGTGGCCATGATGTTCGGCGGGGTCACTCCCGGGGATGCGGACCGCCTGCTCGGGTATGCAAAGGAGCGGGCACGGGCGATGGTCATACTGTTCCCGGGCCTCACCGACGCGGAAGTCGCCCTTGTCGATGCGTTCCAGCTCCTGGGCATACCCATCCTGGCCGTCGGCGGGTACGAGGGCGGCCCGTTCATCCCCGTCCCCCCGGAAGAGGCCGTCCGGCGGGGCATGGACCTGAAGGGTATCAAGGTCTCGGTCACCGCCATCCCTATCCCCATGGCCTGCTCCCCTGCCTTCGAGGGGAAGAGCATACGGAAAGAGGAGATGTACGTGGAGTTCGGGGGAGGCCGGTCCCCGGCATTCGAGCTGCTCCGGGCCCGGCCGGTAGGCGAGGTCAAGGATGGCTTTGTCAGGGTCATCGGCCCCGAGATCGGGGATATGAAGCAGGGGGGCGCATACCCCCTGGCTATCCTCGTGGAGGTCGCCGGGAAGGCGATGAAGAAGGAGTATGAACCGGTCCTGGAGCGGAGGATCCACAACTTCGTCAACTACGGGGAAGGTTCCTGGCATGTCGCCCAGCGGGACATCATCTGGGTCCGGCTCTCCCGCGAGGCGGTGGCCAGAGGGGTCCGCATCGAGCACCTGGGCCGCCTCCTCGCGGCCAAGTTCCGCATGGACTTCCCCGACCTCCTGGACGCGGTCCAGGTCACCCTGGTCACCGACGAAAAAAAGGTGATCGAGATGAAGGCGGAGGCAGAGAAGGTATACGAGGAGCGGGATGCCCGCATCCGCGGCATGCGGGACACGGACGTTGACACGTATTATTCCTGCACCCTGTGCCAGACGTTCGCCCCCAACCATGTCTGCATCATCACCCCCGAGCGGCCTGCCCTCTGCGGGGCCATCACCTGGCTGGACGGGAGGATAGCCCACGAGATCTCCCCTTCCGGCGCCAACCAGCCGGTTGAGAAGGGAAAGGAGATCGACACGGTCCGTGGCGAGTTCGAGGGGGTGAACCGGTTCGTGAAGCGGGCCTCGCATGGGGAGGTGGACCGGTGCTCCCTCTACAGCGTCATGGAATACCCCATGACCTGCTGCGGATGCTTCGAGTGCATCGTGGTGATGCTCCCCGAGGTGAACGGGTTCCTGGTCGTGAACCGCGAGTTCAAGGGGGAGACCCCCTCGGGGATGAGTTTTTCGACCCTGGCAGGGACCATCGGCGGAGGAGCCCAGACCCCGGGATTTGCCGGCATATCCAAGGGTTTCATCGTCAGCGACCGGTTCCTCCAGGCGGAGGGGGGGATCCGGCGCCTGGTATGGATGCCGGCAATGCTCCGGGAGGAGATTGGACCACGCCTCCGGGAGAAACTGGAAAAGGAAGGCATACCCTGGCTGTACGACATGATTGCCGATGAAGAGAAGGCAAAGACCATCCAGGAACTTGCTGAATTCCTGGTGCGGGCCGGCCACCCGGCCCTGGAGATGAAGCCCCTCTTTTAGCGCGGAGGCACCATGGCTCTGCAGACGATATCTTCCTGGAGCGGTCGGATCGGGACGGTGGTCCTGGGTGCCACCCCGTCCGAGGGCGGGAGCAGGAGCATCCGCTACACCATCGGGGGTGAGCAGGACCTGCCCTTCGTGGGGGACCCTCCTTCGGGCCACCTCCCGCTGGTGGCCTACGAACTCTGCGATGACCCGGCAATCTGGCCTCCGGTAGTGCGGGAGTTCCTGGGGGACCTTGCCGGGGACCCGGGCGCATGGGCCCGGGAGGCCGAAAGAAGCTATCGCCCCGACCTGGTGCGCCTTTTCCTTACCAGCACCCGGAAGCGGGACTTCCAGGACTATGCCGGCCTTCGCCGCACCATCGAGGAGGTGCTGCAGCAGGCAACGCTCCCGCTCATCATCGAGGGGAGTACCGACCAGGCCGTGGACAGCGAGGTCTTTGCCGCCTGCGGCGAGGCCGGCGAGGGGGAGCGGCTCCTCCTGGGCACCGCCGAAGCCGGGCGGTACCGCAGCGTCGCGGCGGCCGCCATGGCCTACGGCCATGCGGTGATCGCCCAGTCCCCGATCGACATCAACCTGGCCAAGCAGTTAAATATCCTCCTCCGGGAGACCGGTGTCCCGGCCGACCGCATCGTCATCGACCCCTATACCGGGGCCCTCGGTTACGGGTTCGAGTACTCCTACTCGGTGATGGAGCGGATCCGGACCTCCGCGCTGAAGGGGGACGCTGACCTGGCCATGCCGATGATCAGCGGGGCTCCCGATACCCTGACCATCAGGGAGGTCCGGGAGGCCAGCCCGGCCATCCGGCAGGACGTGGCCATGAAATGGGAGCTTTACACGGCCCTTTCTTCGGCCCTGGCGGGCGCGTCCATCGTCTGCGTCCGCCACCCGCAGACCATCGCCCCGCTCCGGGAAGCCATCTCCGCCCACTGGGGCGGGGCAGGGGAGGGGTAAGGCCATGCCGCTGAAGGCCCTTGACATATACAAGCTCCTCCCCCGGAAAAACTGCAAGGAGTGCGGGGACCCCACCTGCCTCACCTTTGCCATGAAGCTGGCAAGCGGGAAGGGCGAGGTCGACCGCTGCCCCTACCTGGACGAACAGACACGGAATATCCTGGGCTCCTCCACCCGCCCGCCCATCCGGCTGGTACGAGTGGGGGTCGGGGAGCGCTCCTTTGCGGTCGGGGACGAACTGGTCCAGTTCCGCCACGAGAAGACGTTCTACCACCCCCCCGGCGTCATGGTCGCGGTATCGGACCTCTGGACGAGTGAAAAGGTCCAGGAGGTCGTGGCACGCGTCCGCGATACCGTGATCGTCCGGGTCGGGACCGACCTGCGGCTGGACGGGGTGGCGATACGAGGCCAGAGCGGAGACCCTTCGACGTTCCGGAAAGCGGTCGAGGCGGTGGAGGATATTGCCGACCTCCCGGAGGTGCTGATGGCGGGCGAACCGGCGGTGATGGACCAGGGGCTTGCGGTCTGCGGCCATTTCCGGCCCCTCATCCATGCAGCCACGCCGCTCAACCACGAGGCCATGGCCGGGCTGGCCAGGGACTACGGCTGCCCCCTGGCAGTGAAACCGGACAGCCCCGGGGATCTCGAAGCCCTGGTGGCGCGCTGCACGGACAGGGGTGTGAAGAACCTGGTGCTGGACCCGGCCGCATCTTCCCTCCACCGGTTCCAGAACGTTTCTTCCGCGATCCGGCAGCAGGCCATCACCAGGACTACCCCGTCCCTCGGGTACCCGGTCTTCCTCGATGCAGCCGCGACCGGGATGCAGGACGCGGCCATTGTCACCGGGATACTGCGGTTCGCATCGGTCATCGTGGTGGAGGACCCCGGCCCTGCAAGCCTCCTGGCGCTCCTCACCCTCCGCCAGAACATCTATACCGATCCCCAGAAACCCATCCAGATGACACCGGGCGTCTACCGGGTGGGGAACCCGGGGCCGGATGCCCCCGTCCTCCTGACGGTCAACTTCTCCCTCACCTTCTTCACCCTCCAGGGATACCTGGAGGCGGCCCGGGTCCCCTGCTTCATGGTCATCGTGGACACCGAGGGGCTCTCGGTGCTGACTGCCGTGGCGGCGGGCAAGCTCAGCGAGGCCCTTGTGGCCGAATCCCTCAAAAAATTCGGCATGGAGAGTGAAGTCTCGCACCGCTCCCTGATTATCCCCGGGTATGCGGCACCGCTCTCGGGCAGGATCGAGGAAGCGACCGGGTGGAAGGCGATGGTGGGGCCCCGCGACGCAGCCGATATCGGAGAGTACCTCGAGAAGGAGTGGAAGCACTGATCATGCCCACGGTCACCTTCCTCCCCACCTTCCGCAAGGCAGAAGTCGACCAGGGGGGGACCATCCTCGAGGCTGCCCAGAAGGCAGGCCTCAACATGAACGTGGTATGCGGCGGGCAGGGAAAGTGCGGCAAATGCGTGGTGTTTGTCAAGAGCGGGCGAACAGAGTTCGACCGGGATAAGTTTATCCGCTTCTTTTCTGCGGCCGAACTGGACGAGGGGGCCTGCCTGGCATGCCAGACTGCAGTCCTCGAAAATGTCTCGGTCCTCGTCCCCGAAAGCTCCCTCATCCAGGAGCAGAAGATCCTCATCGAGGGCCTGGGGATCGAGACCGGGTTCTCCCCATCAGTCTGGAAGTACTACCTCGAGCTCACCCCGCCCACGCTGAACGACCCTTCCCCGGACCTCTCCCGCCTCCTCTGGGGGATCCAGAAGAAGGGCGGGCCCGAAGACCGGAAGGTCTACGCCCCGCTGGAGGTTATCAGGAGCATTCCCCGGGTCCTGCGGGACAGCGGGTGGAAGATAACCGCCACCGTAGCCCTGGTCCCCGGGGGATACCGGCTCATCGACGTGGAGAAGGGCGATACCACCGAGGCCCTCTACGGGGCAGCAATAGACCTTGGGACCACCACCATCGTCGCATACCTCCGGAGCCTGGTGGATGGCCGGGTCCTCGGCATTGCCTCGAACTACAACCGCCAGATCAGCTGCGGGGAGGACATCCTGTCCCGGGTGAACTATGCCCGGAAGGGAGGGCTCCAGCGGCTGCAGGCCCTCGCGGCCGAGAGCATCAACGCGGCCATAACCCAGGCAGCCAATAATGCAGGGATCGACCGGGAGGAGATCTGCGAGGTGGTGGTCGCAGGCAACACCATCATGACCCATATCCTGATGGGCATCGACCCGGCCTACATGATCGAGGAGCCGTACGTCCCGGTGGTCAGGCGGTACCTGACCTCGGCTGCGACGAGGGCGGGCCTCGTGGTCAAGGAGAATGCCGGCCTCTTCATCTTCCCGGCAGTGAGCGATTTCATCGGCGGAGACATCGTGGCCGACGTGCTGGCTTCCGGCATGGCCGAGCGCGACGAGGTCTCGCTCCTCATCGATATCGGCACCAACTTCGAGGTGGTCCTGGGCAACAGCGAATGGATGTTCTCCTGCGCCGGCGCAGCGGGGCCTGCCCTGGAAGGCGGCGAAGTGCTCTTCGGGATGCGGGCGAACCCTGGCGCCATCGAGCAGGTCTCCCTCGACCTCCACTCCCTCGAGCCCTCGTACAGGACCATCAACCGTGTGAAACCGCGCGGGATCTGCGGGTCAGGGCTCATCGACCTGCTTGCCGACCTGCTCAGGGCGTGCATCATCGACCGCACGGGCAGGATCAACACCTCCATCGCCCACCCCCGGGTGCGGCTGGGCCCCCATTTCCCCGAGTTCGTTGTTGCATGGAAGGAGGAGACCGATATCGGCAAGGACATCGTCATAACCGAGAGCGATGTGAAGAACCTGATCATGAGCAAGGCATCCATCCTTGCGGCCTGCATCACCCTGATGAACCAGGCCGGCATCAGCAGCAGGGAGATCGCCCATGTCTCCTTTTCAGGGGCCTTCGGCAACTATCTTTCCAAGGAGAATGCTATCATCGTCGGCCTGATACCCGAGGTGCCCCTGGACCGCATCGCCAACATCGGGAACGGCGCCATCGAAGGTGCCAACATCGCTTTGCTCAACCGGCGCAAGAGGAAAGTCCTCGACGAGATTGCCCGGACCATGGCCTACGTGGAGCTGAATGCCGAGCCCTCCTTCATGGACGAGTATACACGGGCCTGCTTCCTCCCCCATACCGACCTTGCCCTTTTCCCGGAAGTCGAGCGAATCCTTGACGAGTGCCGGATCAGGAGGGGGTGACAACCGTGTCCTCCCTGCTCCCTCCCATGGACAGCCTGGCCACCGGTATTGGCGCCCTCCCCCATACAGACCCCCGGAAGGCATGCGACGATGTGCTGGCCATCTATCCCGGGGTCCCGTATATCCCCACCCTTCCTGCACGGGGAGTCCTCGAGTCGATCGTTTTTTGCGATTCTTCCCGGCTCCCCGGCGGGGTGATCGCCGGTGACAGGATAACCGTGGACCGCTCCCGGGACCTGTCTGCAGAAATGGAGCAGATCTATCTCGACTACGTGGAGCAGCGCACCGGGCCCTATGCCCTGACCGCCCGGTACGCCTCCGGGTTCGTGGAGATGACGGGGAGAGACCTGCCGGGCCCGATGGTCCTGAAGTGCCAGGTGACCGGCCCGGTCACCTTCGGGATGCAGGTGGTGGACCAGGACCGGCGGCCCATATTCTACGACGAGCAGTTTGCCGATGTCCTCCCGAAGATGCTCGGTCTGCGCGCCCGCTGGTGCGAGCAGGCCATGCGGGCCATCCCCGGCGTCTCCCGGACCCTGGTCATGCTCAACGAGCCGTACCTCGCCGCACTGGGGTCCTCGGTCATCCCCATTTCGCGGGACGCCGTGGTCTCGGGATGGCAGGACATCGCCTCCCTCCTGGAAGGCGGGCTCGGGGTCCACTGCTGTTCGAACACCGACTGGGAGTTCGTGATGTCCCTCTCACCAGCGGTCATCTCTTTTGACGCCTACACCGGGTCCCGCGAATTCCTTCTCTACACGGAAGCCCTGGCCGGGTACCTGGAGTCAGGAGGGATTGTGGCCTGGGGGATCGTCCCGGCCGATTACCGGGTCTTTGCCGGGGAGCAAAGGGAAAGCCTCCTGGTGAGGTTCCGCGAGATACGACGACAGGTGACTGAGTACGTGCCTCCTGACCTGTTCGACGGCCGCTCGCTCATCACCCCCACCTGCGGCATCCGGTTTGCCGACGAAGCCGGTGCCCGGGAGATTATGGAGGCCGCGGCATGGATATCGGCGCAGGTGCGTGGGGAGCGGTCTGGATGAACCCGTTCTTTATCGCCGTGTCTGGAAAGGGCGGTACCGGGAAGACGACGGTGAGCGCTCTCCTCGTGCAGTCGCTGGTCGAATCCGGCGCCGGCCCGGTGCTGGCCGTGGACGCTGATCCCAATGCCAACCTTCACGAAGCCCTGGGGCTCGAGGTGCGCGAGACGCTGGGTGAGATGCGCGAGGAGGCGTTCCAGAAGAGCATCCCCCCCGGCATGTCCCGGACCGAGTACATCAGGTACCGCTTCCGCCGGGCCCTGGTGGAATCGGAGGGCTTCGACCTCCTTGCGATGGGGCGGCCCGAGGGGCCGGGCTGCTATTGTTTTGCCAATGACCTCCTCAGGACCTGCATGCGCCTCCTGGAGAAGGACTATCGGTTCGTTGTCATCGACAGCGAGGCAGGGATGGAGCATATCAGCCGGGGGACCATCGGTTACCCGGACCTCCTGGTAATCGTCACCGACCCGGGCGCCAGGGGCATGCGGACTGCCGCCCGCATCGTGCAGATCGCATCCGCCACGGGTATGTCCCCGGCTCGCATGAGGCTGGTGGTGAACCGCGTCCGCCAGGAAGGGGAAGCCCTGGTCCCCGGGCTTCCCCCGGTGATTGCCGCCATTCCCGAGGACCACGCGGTCGAAGAGGCAGACCTTGAAGCCCGGCCCCTGGTGACTCTATCCCCGGGCGCGCCGGCACGCCGGGAGATAACCCGCCTGGCCGGCCTGGTCCTGGAGCTGGCAAAGACCTGGGGGGCCGGTTAATCGGACCTAAAGGGTGCGGCTCAGTTTTTCTATCTGTCCCATAAGGTAGTTGAACCAGTCCTGCAGGTTCGAAAAGAGGCTGTACAGGGTGCCCTGGGCCCAGTCGACAAACTGGAAGATGGGGCCCGATGCTGCCTGCTTGCCCCCTTCGGTACTCACCATGACGGTCAGGCCGATAATAACAATGAGGGCGAGGACTATGATGATCATCAGGATGACAATGAGCAGGATCGTGAGCGAGCTGGACCTCATATCCCGTTTACCGGTGGTGCCTCCCTGCACGCGGCGGCACCATCCCGCTCCCTCCGGTCATGTATGAATCGTCTCATTCCGCCTGTTTCTCCGCTTCGCCCTGTTTGTCCTGCTTCCGTATATCGATTATCAGCATTACGCACAGGATGATCGAAAACCCCAGGACGACCAGCGTGAGAAAGAGGCTGACAAAGAGCATCGCCCCCTGGGAAGTAAGGAAGCCCACCCAGAGGAGCGCGACAAAACAGATCAGGTAGTAAAAGACCCATCCACGTGGGTCCGTCATCTCCATATACGTCCAGATATTGCACGAAGGGAATTTAAGGCTAGCGCCTGGGAGGAGGAAATAAACCCTCCCCATGCGCAGATGAGCCGGACGATTCTAACCCGGGAAATGTCCGTCGGAAAAGAGGAATCGGGTGGAAGTCCGGTATGCCAGCGGGGTTTGCCGGGAAATGTTCATATTGGCACCCGTCCTGCAGGTATGTATGAAGAAAGGGTGGATCCTTCTTTTCATCCTCCTTCTCGTGGCGGTCCCCTGGGGTGTCCAGGGGCTGGTGACCCGGAGCGGAGACCAGGTCGTGCTACGGGAGGAGACCGATGACGATGTTGTCGTATCAGGAGGGCTGGTGCAACTTGATGCCCCGGTTGGGAGCCTCATGGCTGCCGGAGGGAGCGTCGTCGTGAATGCCCCCGTCAGGGGCGACGTGGTTGCCGCCGGCGGGAGCATTCATATCAACGCCCCCGTGGGGGGAAAGGTGTTCCTGGCCGGGGGCACCGTGGTCATCAATGCAACGATAGCGCGGAATGCCCTGGTCTATGCTGGAAACGTGGAGATTACCCCTGAATCGGTAATCGGTGGGGATGCGGTCATATCCGGAGGGACCGTCACCCACCGCGGGGAGGTCCGGGGCACCCTCTCTGTCTCGAGCCAGGAGTTCTCCAGGACGGGAGGTGCGGGTACCGTTCACTTTGTGCCCACGCACGAACGTCCGGGAACGCTTGGCGGCATGTTCTCACTGGCCCTGCTGTTCTTCTCTATCGGGCTGATGGTCCTCGGCCTGGTCCTGATCAGGGTGGCCCCGGGACCGTTCTTTTCCACGGTCAAGATGGTCCGTGAACAACCGCTGGTAAAGGGTGTTGTCGGGCTCGCCGGAATCCTCGGCGGCATTGTGCTGGTCGTCCTCCTGGCTGTCACTATTATCGGCCTCCCCATTGCCCTTCTTGGTATATTCGGGTGGTGCTGCGGGCTGCTCCTCTCCACCCTCTTCGTTTCCGCAGCTCTTGGCCAGGCCCTGGCCGGGGGGATGAACTGGAATCTCAGGGAATGGCAGGTTTTCATTATCGGGTTCGTTATCCTCCAGCTTCTCTTCCGCGTCCCATACCTGGGGCTGGTCATCCTTGCCGCGGCAGCCTGCCTTGGCTTTGGAGCGCTGATCTACGCGGCTGCCGCCTGCAGGCCGCTCCTGGCCGAGCCCATGAAGCACACGCTGTAGGGGGTTGGCCACCCCCTCACCGCTGCACCAGCCCAGCAAGGGAGAAAATGGCAAATAATCCTGTTACAACCGGAAAAGAAAAATATAAAGTGCTCCGGCAACTCAATTGATAGTATGTGTGCGCGCTTTTTTGATCGTTTTTTCAAGCCGCGGCCTCATATCGTGGAAAGTCCGCCTCCGCCCTCCATTGCGCACGGGGCGGGCGTATACGTCCCTGAAACCAAGGTGAAGCCGTACTTTATCGTCGCCTCCGTGGAGATGGGGAACACCACCACCAAATGCATCCTGACCGGGGTAAACCTGGAGACAGGGATGAGCTACGTCATCAACAAGACGGTTAAAATGAGCAGGGACGTGCGGAAGCCCAAACCTGGGGAGGCTATCTTTGGCGAGACCCTGGACGGGACCAAGCTCACGCGGGAATCGGTGACCGAGCTTGTCCGGGATACGCTCATCCAGTGCCACCGGGAAGCGCACCTGGACATCCAGAAGGACCTGGACTTTGTGGTCAGGAGCACCGGGGTGGTGGCGGCCATGGACTCCCCTGACCAGGTCGGCGAATTTGTACTGGCCCTGGCCAACGGCTGCCTGCTGGCCGGAGTCCCGCCAAGGAAGATGACACCCCCGATGGCCAAGGCAAACCAGGCCCTCAAGCTGCAGCCGTACAGCTACGCCGACAAGGTGGTCTTCGTCGGGGCGGTCGCCGGGGTAATCCCCCCGGTTGGCAGCACGGGGGTGGAGATGGTTGCGAACGAGATGGAAGGCGAACTGGCCATGGCCGGTATCAAGGAAGGCGCCAAGTGGACGCCGGTCGACTTCCGCAACCCCTGCATCTCCATCGATTTCGGCACGACCCTGGATGGTCGGATCACGAGCGATGTCGACCGTTCAGACCCCAACCCGTTCGCCAAGACCATCGGTAACTTTTGCGGGCTCGCAGGAGCTGTCCCCGATGCCATCGTCAAGGGGACCGGCATGGTGGATGACCAGACCGGGACCGCCCTGGATATCTTCGGTGACCGCAGTATCGTTTCAGATTTTGGCTTGAAAGGCCAGAGCGGAAAGGTGAAGGAATACGTGGACCGGTGCCACGAGCTCGTTGATATCAGGCTGGTGCCGCCCGACCGCCGGAGGTTCGGGCGTGTGCCGGTCTATGCCGACGTGGCCAAGGAATCCGGGGTCGCCCTCATCGGGTGCGATGCCGGGATGAACGGGAGCACCCTGCATGACCTGAAGGAGATAGGGACGGAAATATACCGCGACCACAGCCTTTCGCTCCTCAACGAGGTTATCGACCGGGTATGCGCCCGCATGGCCCTCCGGCTGGTGGACGTCGCAAGGGAGGAGGGACTTGTTTTTCCCAACTCCAGCATCGGTTTTACCGGGCGGGCGGCGATATCCGGCCGAAAACCCGAGTACATCCTGGAGGGGATTACAGAGCGGAACCTTTTCCCGGATCCTCATAACCGCCTGGTCTTCGTGGATGACGGCCTGGCACGCGGTGCTGCCCTGATGGGCAGGTGCATGAACTCGCTCGGAAAGCCCAAAAACCCCATTGGGGGAGTGAGGGGCGGGCCCTGCATTATGGCCCGGAGGATCAAAGCTGGTAAGTGAGGAGAGCGTAAATGACAGAAGATAACAAACAGGAGGGAAAAACCGAAACGGCGGAGGAACCTCTCTACGATGTTCTCATACCGCCGGGTGTTCCCCAGAAACTGCTGATGGATATCATCAAAAAGTTTAACGTGAAGGTGGTCGAGCGCAAACAGAAGCTCTACTTTGCGAATATGGAAGGGGATGAGCGCGAGTTGCTGGCGTTCCGCGGGACAAGGGAGGTTGCCGAGCAGGTCCAGCAGTACATGATGAGCGAACTCCGCAGGTTCATCGGCGAAAACGAGGAGAAGAAGTAACGATATATTCCAGAGCGTTTCCTCCTCTCCGGTTACTCTTTTCCCTTATCTATCAATTAGAGGTCCGGCATGCTCCTGGCGATGTACCAGGCGTGCAGGGCGATGATCAGGTAGACCGGGAAGAGGAAATCGTATGTCAGCAGCGCCCCCTGGTTGACAAAGAGCCACAGGGTGGCATAGACGTCCACCTGGAAGACCACCACCCCCCACCACATACCCAGGTACAGGTATCCCATGCCCGGGAGTACGAAGTTGAGGAATGCAGCGACAAGCGGGTTTTTCCGGATTCTGGGCCGGCGGGAGAGCCCCCTCGGCAGGTACCGCATCTGGATGCCGCACCGTGGCCCGGCGAGGGCTGCCTCCCACCGGACCTCCTCGTCAGGGTCCCGGAGAGCCCCGTACAGGGCAGGGATAGCCTTTTGACTCCCGATTTCTCCCATGCAGTGGACTGCGAGGAGCCTGATGCTCCGGTCAGGGTCGTTCATCGTGTTCTCGATGGCGGGCACAGCAGAATCGCCGATCGCGATGAGCCTGTCCCAGTCCTGAAGCCCCGTGTATAAGTAACCGGCTTCAATTTCCGACGCGGGTCTCCAGCCAAGCTTCTGCAGGGAGAGGGCCGCACCGTACCGCACGTACCGGTCCACGTCCCTGAGTGCCTCCACGAGGTGAGAGATCGCTTCGGGGTCGCCGATCTCCCCCAGGGCCAGTGCCGCCTCCCAGCGGATCTCGTTGCTGCTATCATCGAGCTGGTCTGCCAGCGGGGACAGGGCCCGGGGGTCCTTAATTTCCCCCAGCGCCTCGATGACCCCCAGCCGGATGTCCTTGTGACGGGAATTGAGCGCCCAGAGGAGGTGGTCCATCCCCTCCTCCCCGAGTGCGCCCAGCGCCTCCGCGGCCTCCCACTGGACCTCCAGGTCCGGGTGTCGGAGTGCCGATATGAGGCTCCGAAAGTCTTTTTTTTCCTTTAATGCCCTTATCGAAGGGGTTTTCCTGGAGAAAAGCCAGGCGCCGTTCACCAGGGCTGCCTCCGCACGCACCCCTGCCCAGGGGTCAGATGTCCGGTATCGTCCCTGCCACGTGCCATGTATGGATCACCGAGAGTGCTGAAACCGAATACGAGAGGATGTAGGGGATCACCGGGCCATACGCGATCGAGAGGATAAGGATCGAGGTGATATTGATCTGGAAGAGCAGGAATCCCCACCACTTGCCCAGGTAGTTATACCCAAGGCCGAGAAAGAGAAAATTGAGGAACGAGGCTATATAAGGATTTTTCCTTGAACGCTTGCGCCGTGAGAGCCCGCGGGGCAGGTGCATTATGGGGATATTGCAGTGGGGAAATGCGAGGGTTGCTGTCCACCGGACCCGGGGGTCCGGGTCTTTCAGAACGGTGTCGCATATGCTCCGTGCCGCCGGGTCGCCGGCCATCCCGATGATCTCCACCACCTTTGCCCGTATGGCGGCATCCTTGTCGTTCACGAACGGGACCAGGGCCGGCACCGGGATTTCGCGCATGCGGGCGAGCTCTTCCCAGTCCTGGAGGGCAAGGTGCATCCTGGCCCGGTCCTCGGCTGTCCCCGGTTCCCAGTCCAGGAGTGCCAGCGCCCCGGCCGCCCCGTAACGGACGTATTTATCGGTGTCTTTGAGTGCTGCGACAAGGTGCGGGACGGCCGCTGGATCCCCAAAGTCCCCTACGGCTACCGCGGCTGCCCATCGCACTTCGTTGCTGGGTTCTTCGCTCAGAAGCTCGAGCAGGACCGGCAGGCTCGAAGGGTCCCGGATCTCTGCCAGGGCTTCCACGATGCCAAGCCTTGTATGGACAGCGCCCGACCGCACCCGGGCATGCAGCATGGCGACTGCCGGGGCCCCAATCCGGCCCAGAGCCTCTGCCGCGCGCCACGAGACGTTAAATGATGCGTGGGAGAGAAGCCGGACCAGGCCCTTTATATCGTTTTTCCCCTCCAGGATGCTGATATCGGGAGTTTTCCTGCCCAGGAAGTCGCCGGCGATCATGGTTTACCCCCGGCTGCATCCCTGGTCAAACCCCGCTTCCTCCCTTCCTCCACCGCAGGTAGAGAAGGACCGCCACAAGGACGGCGACGAATACGACCGCCAGGTTCTTGACCAGCACAAGGGTATATGACCCGTATTCTGCCGCAGACTGGGGAATAGCCGCTGTCGGCCCGGTTGTACCCTGCGGTGCCGGCGGTGCCGCCTGGGCCTGCACTTTCTCCCGGAGCGGCTGCTCCGTCGTGGCTGCCGGCAGGACTGCTTCAAGCGAGGGGACTTCGGTCGCCACGGGGATCGGGGTTGCACTTACTGCGGCTCCTCCAATGCTCCCACCTCCACCCCCGCCGCCTCCACCGCCACCGGTGGTGGAAACGGATCCACTGCTCACTATGCTCCCCCTGGTAAGCATTTGCAGGGTAAGGTAGAGTAACTGGATGGGGTTGCCTGTCTGATACAGGGAAACTACACCAAACCGCGAAAGGCCTCCCGGTGATTCGGCCTCGAAGATCTCAAGGCCACGGGCTGCGTCATATCCGAGGTAGTTGTCAGGGAGGAGGGAGCCTGACCCGTCATCTGCGATCCGGAGCACCGCGATACTATCCTTCAGGTCACCCACCACGAAGACGGTCGTAGCGTTGTTGTAACCGTTATACCTGAGCGTGAGGTTATGCTCACCCGTTGCCAGGCCTTCGTCAACGTACAGGGGGGTGACTCCGACATACCTGGAATCTACAAAGGCCTCCGCCCCCGCGGGATCTGATTGGACATAGACCGGCCAGCGCCACCCGTTCCGGGCGATCCAGTCGGGGTCCAGGCCGAATTGCAGGGATGCAGGGCTGGCGTTTTCGATGCCCTCCTCCGTGCAGGCCAGGGTATACGCGACCCGTGCAACGCCGTAATCGTTCCTCATCGCTGTATCATCGAACCTTTGCAGGTCCCCGGGCGTGCAGTTCTGCCAAAGGACTGCCCCGATGCTCCCTCCATAGGGATATCCAGGGATAACCTGGGTCAGGTTGTAGAACCACGGGAACTGTCCAGGAACCACCCCCCCCGCCTGGTCGGAGGATATTGCGGCTACGCCGGAAATGTTTCCTTCAACCGTTCCATATCCCGTTTCACGGAACCCGGTCCCATCGGATGAGTGAAATACCATGCGAGAGAACCCGGTGTCCATGGGAGGGACCACGTCCAGCACCGTGGTGTTGTCCACCTGGTAGATGGCGAACGAGAGGAATTTACCGGTGTCCAGGAGGAGGTGCAGCCCTCCCCCCAGGGGCTTGATTGTGATTCCCTCTCCCGGAAACCGACCCATATACCGGGAAACCTCCAGCGCATGGATGTAATCTTCCCTGGTTACCGTGGTGGTTCCCCAGCGGCTTGACGCGGTCAGGCTGACCGAATAATTCCCGGCCGGGTAGCGGTGCACGGGATTCTGCAGCGTGGAATTGCTCCCGTCCCCAAAGTCCCAGGACCACGCGTCGGGATTCCCTGACGAGGAATCAACGAAGGCCACGTCCAGGGGAGCGGGCCCATACGTGGCATTTGCGGAAAACATGGTCGCGGGCGGGCTCCCGATGGTGATGAACCCGGATTTCGTCAATTTTTCTCTCTGGCAGGGGTTATTGACGGTCAGGGCCGGAGAATATATCCCGGGGATTTCATAGGTATGCACGGGACTCCGCTCGCTTGACCTGTCCCCATCTCCGAAGTCCCAGGTATACCCGGTCACTTCTCCCGTGGTGTTGGGGGTAAAGAGCACCGGCAAAGGTGCATGCCCTTCACTGGTGTTGACAGAAAAGTCCACATGGAGGGGCGGTTTGGAGACCCCGAGGGTTGCCAGGTAAATGTCATAAAACCCTTCCCTGCTCTCCCTCCATACCACCCGGTCTTCCCAGACGGCAGGCTGATCTTGATCCGTATCAGGCCTGGCGGGAGAGATTACCATTTCTTTCCGCGTAGCTATATCAAGGAGGGTGATACGGTTGTAATTGCCCTGTTCTTCATATGCCACGAGGTCTCCAAATATTACCGGGTTATAGTGGTCCGAAGCGGCGGATGTAAGGCTGGTAACCAGTCCAGAGGTGATATTGGCGAGGCGGACCTGGAGGTATCCCTGGTATTCTGACCAGACGACCATGTCTGCATACACGGATGGTTTCTGGACCTTGGTGGTGCCATTGGTGACCCGGAACCCGCTCCCGCTGGACAGGTTGTATCCCATGATCTGCTGGGTATCCCCCTGTTCCTCCAGCCAGACCACGATATACCCCCAGATAGCAGGATTTGTCGATGAAGCATTTGCCGGTGAGATCAATTTTTCTTCCCCGGTCCTCGCGTTGTACCAGCCGATACTGGTATTATCCAGGGAGTGGTCTTCATACACCACGTTTTCTCCCCAGAGAGCGGGATTCACATGGTCTGCTGGTCCTTTCGTTATGAATGTATATTGTCCTGTATTAAGATTCAAGAGTTCTATATCGAAGTTATCCCCCGTCCAGTTCTCCCAGGCCACCAGGTTACCGGAGATGGCAGGAATACGCGCAGCACTTTCCAGTCCAGTCAACCGGGTCTCAATGCCGGATGTAACATTATAGAGGACGATGCTTGCCATATCCTGGTCTTCCCATACAACCCTGTCCTCCCATATGGCTGGGTTTTTCTGGTTCGTTTCCGGGGTACCGGGAGAAAGGCAGGTAAGGGTGACAATATCCGTGAGTCCCCTGACCTGAGGTGCGGCGATGGCAATGAACAGGAGGAGAAGAAGCAGGAATCGGAAGGATTTAACCTTCAATTTTCTTCTGCACACGGTGTCCATCGCCCCACTCCCCCTCAAATTTGTACATACCCGATGTTCAAATTGCACGTTATTGCCCTGAAATTCAGGGCGAAGATACCGTCACTTCCATTGGCAAAATCGACCGGCCCCGTGGCGGTATTGGGCCACTTGCCGCTCGTCAGGACGTTGGAACTGGGTTCGGCCCGGCAGGGATTCCGCAGCACGATGTAGTATACATTCGATGAACTCTTGTAATAGCCGAGATAGGAATAGGTGTGGCTGGCTATGATTCCCGGGGCAGACCTTTCAAGTGTCCAGCCAACTGCTGGATAGAGTGCTTTTTTCGAGACGTCGGTAATGCCATTGAGCAGGTTTGCGATTGTGTTGTCATTCTGGCTGCTGGCATTGATGGTGAATGGCGCTGGAGCGTTCTTCCTGGTGACGCTTATCAACCCCTTGTGCCCGAAAATGCTGGGCATCTGGCAGACATTGGGGCAGGTGGTAGTGCTCCAGTTGGGAACATTTTTCCACATTGCATAGGCTTTTTCGTAGAGTAGCGGCCATACGACGCCATTGATTCCCACCTGAGCACCCACGGGGTTGCCCGAGGAGTCGACGAGCATATTCTTGGAAGTGAGTGTTATCGGTGTTATCACCCCGGTATCCGGATCCTTGAACTGGTAGACTGGATACCTGTTCAGGTAGGCCTGCTTCACCCACGCCACCGATGCCAGCGCTGAGATCAGGGAGCAGTCCGGGACCGGGCCCTGCACGGCATCATCCACCTTGAATGTCACTCCTTCGCTCTTTCCAAGGTCGGTACAGCCTGCAGGCGAGCAGCTGCCTGAACAGGGTACTTCTGTCAGGGCCAGTGTTTCAATCCGACTTTGATTTCCTTTCACCATGCAATAATCCTCTCCCTTTCAAACGCCTTTCGTACGGAATTGTAGAAAAACAGCCGATATATCATGCGAAGTTTCAGACCCCCCCATCTGTTTACGAAGTGTTGTATGGACATCGCTGTACTTGCAGGCGTTAATCAGATACTCCGGTCAATATCTAATAAAGCTTGCGAGCAGTTCAGGCAGGGAACGAGAGCGGACGCCGGGATGTTCAAATTCTGACAATAATTTTGGACAATCCCACCATCCATGACCCCCGGTTGAGCCGGGAACAGGGCATCAGAAAGCGCTTATATCGCAACAACGAGGGATTCGCCCGGGGACTATGTATCATGCCATAGTCGCAGATATGAGACTAGGGATATGCAGGGAGCAATCCAAAAAATCGATTAAAATGGCTATTTGCCGCCGAGCAGGAATACCAGGAGTGCTTTCTGGGCGTGGAGGCGGTTTTCAGCCTCGTCAAAGACCACGCTCTGCGGGCCTTCGATAACCTCGTCGGTGACCTCCTGGCCGCGGTGGGCGGGAAGGCAGTGCATGAAGATGGCATCGGGATCGGCAAGCCGCATCAGCGTGCTGTCCACCGTGTAGCCCTTGAATGCCCGGAGCCGGGCCTCCCGCTCCTTCTCCTCGCCCATGGAGACCCAGGTGTCAGTGACCACCACGTGGGCGTCCCTGACCGCCATTTCCGGCTCCTGCACGAGCCTGACCCTGCCGCCCCGGGAAATGGCTGTCTCCACAACCGCAGGCGGAGGCCGGAACCCCGGCGGTGAGGCGACGGTGAGGTCCATCCCCGTCAGGACCGTGGACAGGATCAGCGAATTGCAGACATTGTCCCCGTCCCCGACCCAGGCGGCCCGGATACCGCGGGTCGAGCCGAACCGTTCACGCATGGTCATGATATCGGCGAGGAGCTGGCAGGGGTGCTCGAGGTCGGAGAGCCCGTTGATCACCGGGATCGTGGCATACCCGGCAAAGTCCTCGATAGTGCTGTGCTTGTAGGCCCGTATCATCACCCCTGACACGTACCGGGAGGCTACCCGGGCGGTGTCCCTGATCTCCTCCCCCCGGCCGATCTGCATGTCCTGGGCATTCAGGAAGAGGGCGGTGCCCCCGAGGTCCGCCATCCCCACTTCGAAGGAGATGCGGGTCCGGGTCGATGACTTTTCAAAGATCATGGCCAGTGACCTGCCGGGAAGGAGGTGGTGCTCACGGCCTTCCAGCCGGAGCTGCTTGAGCTCCCCGGCCCGGCTCAGCAGCAGATCGAGCTCGGCAGCGCCGAGATCCAGGATGGACAGAAGGTCCCTTTTCATCGCAGCTCCCTCATGTGGGCGCATCGTTTCTCAAGGAGCGCCATGGTCCCGATATCCCTGCGGTACCTCACCCTGCCGCGGACCGAGGATGCGCCCCGCTCTGCCACTACCTCGGCTTCGGGGAGGGTCTCTCCCAGGCCCACGAATGCCAGCGTCCGGGAACTCATGGTGCGGAGCCTGCCTTCCCGCTCCTCGACGCTGGCATAGTACAGGAGAGCCGGTTCGTAACCGGCGATCTCGACCGGCTGGCCGGCGACCGGTGCATCGGGATACCCCTCGGGGACGAGGTACTTGCAGACTGTGGCCTTCCCTGCAAACCTGACGCCCGATGATGGGATGGTCCCCTCGATAATGCTTTGCACAACTCCGGAAAAATCGCTCTCCAGCAGGGACAGGACGTTCATGGCCTCGGGGTCCCCGAACCGGGCATTGAACTCGATAACCATCGGGCCCTCCGCGGTGTTCATGAACTGCCCGTACAGGATGCCCCGGTAAGGGTTTCCGAGCTCTTCCATGGCCTTCACAGCCGAGCGCATGATGGCCAGGGCTTTCTTTTTGTCCGCCCCGGTCACGAAGGGCAGGCCGTGGTCCGGCATGGAATACGACCCCATTCCGCCGGTGTTGGGACCCTGGTCCCCCTCAAAGGCCCGCTTGTGGTCCTGGACCAGGGGCATGGGAACCACGTGCGTCCCATCGACAAAGGCCTGGAGGGTGAACTCCTCGCCGATGAGCCTTTCCTCGAGGACCACGTGCCCTCCCAGGGAACGTATGTATTCGACGGCCCCCTGGCGGTCCAGGTGCTCGCCCATGATACGCACCCCCTTCCCTCCGGTCAGGCCGATGGGCTTGATGGCCAGCTCCCCGGGGTATGCCATGAGAAATTCGATCGCGTCCCCCGGGTCGCGGAACACCCGGTACCGGGGGCACCCGGCGATGCCATGGGCCTCCATCATCTCCCTGCAGAACGCCTTGTCTGTCTCCAGGCGTGCTGCTGCCCGGGTTGGCCCCACGCAGGGGATGCCAGCCTCCTCCAGCCGGTCAGCCAGCCCCGCCTCGAGCGGTGCTTCAGGGCCGATGATGGCGCAGTCGACCCGGCAATTCGCGGCGAAACGGGTTATTGCCTGGACCTGCGTCTCCTTTTCCAGGAGCACCAGCGCTGAGAGCCGGGCGATTCCGGGGTTTCTCCGGGCCATAACGGCGCAGATCTCCGTGTCTCTGTTGCAGGAAAGCGCCCTGGCGATGGCATGCTCCCTTCCCCCGCCCCCTACAACGAGAACCTTCATCGTCATGTACTTGGACCGCCCTGTAAAAAAATTGCCTCTTCCCTGTCAGGCTTCCAGAATTTCCGCGGCCGTGGCAAGGGCAACGAGTTCCAGGGCGTGGCGGCGCAGTGATACCTCCGCACCAGCGCCGCGGTCGACGACCGTGACCACGGTATCCACCACTGCTCCCTCGTCCCGGAGCGCCCTGGCGCCAAGGACCGCCGAGTCCCCGGAGGTGGTGACATCCTCGACGAGCAATACCTGCCTGCCCTTCACCTGGCCGATGACCTTCCCTTCCCTGCCATGGGACTTTTCCTGGCTGCGGACGATGGCAAAGGGCTTTCCGCTGGCAAGCGAGACCGCAACTGCCAGGGGGACTCCTCCAACGGCCACCCCGGCCACCACCTCGAAGGAGAACTTCCGGGCCACCGCAGCGGCAATGGCCGAGAGCACGGCCGGGTCAGTGACCACCGACTTGATGTCCATATAGTAGCTGCTCCTTGCGCCCGAGGCCAGCACGAAGTCTCCGAACCGGACCGCGCCATGCTCTTTCAGCAACCTGGCAATTTCATTCACCATGGAACATCTTTTATTCCGGCGAGATAGCCAATTACGTTTACGGTCTTATGCAGGATCGGTGTCAGCACCAGGACCCAGAAAAGGACCGGCAGGGTGATAACTGAGATGAGCCAGGGAAGGTCGACGAGGGCGGTCAGGAGGAACGCCCCTGCCACGAGGTCGAACTGGTCAGCGACCGGCCACCGCTCCCCCTGGCCTTTCCCGATCCTCCGCTTGAAGAAGCTCTTTGCCAGGTCCCCGAGCAGTGCCCCGGCCGAGAAGAGCACAACGGTCAGGAGGGTATGCCGGGGAAGCCAGTCAGGGGCAACCGGCTGCACCACCATGACCTGGAGAGCCCCGATAAGGATGCCGGCAAGCACCCCGGAGGCAAACCCGCGCCAGGTCTTCCCGTCCCCGAAGATACGCCTCCCGTCCCAAAAATTCCTCCCCCCGTCGATGGGCCGCCCTCCGCCCAGGGCGGCAGCAACAGGATTGGGAACGTAACCCGGGAGCATGATCCAGAACGCTGCACCCAATGCTATTATCAAGGATTCGGGACTAATAACTGTGAACTCCAATACCTGTAGTAAAGAGCAGATTTAAACATTAAGATATCCCATTCCTTATCCAAACTCTAACCGAACGAGGTTCCACTGGTAGGGGATTGGCGTAAATGATCATCAAAAAAACGAGGAGCCTTTGCCCGGTGTGCAATGCCGTCCTGGAGGCCTCAATCGAGGAGGAAAATGGCGGGATATGGATGGAACGGACATGCCCGGAACATGGGCAGTTTCGTGACCTCTACTGGGCCGATGCCGAACTGTGGAAGCGCTTCGAACGGTACGAGGCAATCGGAAAAGGGCTCGAAAATCCCCAGAAAGAGGCGCCTCCGGACGGCTGCCCGGCCTTTTGCGGGATATGCAGCAATCACCGGTCGACAACCCTGCTGGCCAACATGGACCTCACCAACCGTTGCAACCTCCGCTGCGATTTCTGTTTTGCCAATGCCCAGGCATGCGGATTCATCTATGAGCCGACCTTCGATCAGGTTGTCGCCATGCTCAGGGTCCTCCGGGACGAAAAGCCAATCCCGTGCCCGGCGGTCCAGTTCTCGGGGGGGGAGCCGACGATGCGGGAAGACCTTCCGAGAATCGTGCAGACCGCCAAGGAACTCGGCTTTCCCCAGGTCCAGATTGCCACCAACGGGATCAAACTTGCCAATGACCCGGACTATCTCAAAGAGCTCCGGGAAGCCGGGCTGTCCACGATATATCTCCATTTTGACGGTGTGACGCGGGAGACGAATTTCAAGTTGAAAAGTGATGAGAAGGTCATCCGCAACTGCGAGCAGGCAAAGGTGGGCCTCGTGCTGGTCCCCACCATCATCAGGGGGCGCAACGATCACGAAGCCGGGGCAATCATCGAGTTTGCCGCCAGGCATATCGGGGTAGTCAGGGGGGTTAACTTCCAGCCGATCGCCTTTACGGGTGCCGCGAGCGAGGAGGACGTCCAGCGGGAGCGCATCACCATCCCCGAGCTCCTCGACAGGATCGAGGCCCAGACCAACCGGGTTATCCGGAAGTCTGACTTTTACCCGGTACCCTGCGTGATCCCCTTCTCAGACCTGGTGGAGGCCTATACCGGGAAGCCCCAGATCCGGTTCACCGCCCACCAGCACTGCGGGGCGGCAACCTATGTTTTTGTCACCGAAAAAGGGCTTGTCCCGGTCAACAGGATGGTCGACGTGGACGCGTTCTTTGAATCGGTTGAAGAGATGGCAGAGAAGATGAAGAACGAGGGGAAGATCTCGCGGTACCTGGCCCTGTTATCCGGGGTCAACCGGCTCCGCCTGGCCGCCAAGGCCAGCGAGCAGGGGGACTCCTCCTTCTTCTGGAACCTGGTGCTCAAGACACTCCGCAGGCAGAACTTTGATGCCCTCCGCGACTTCCACTGGAATGCCCTCTTCATCGGGACCATGCACTTCATGGACCGGTACAATTATGACCTTGCCCGCGTTCAACGGTGCTGCATTCACTATACCACCCCAGACGGTACCCTCATCCCATTTTGCACCTATAATAGCGGGCCGGTCTACCGTGAACAGGTCTGGAAGAAGTGGAGTTCCCCGCTCGATAATTGACCATCGTTCCTGACGGGACGCCATATGAACGCAATAGAGGTCTCCGGCCTGGAGAAAAGGTTTGGGCCCATCACGGCAATCGGGGGCATTGATTTTTCGGTCAGGGACGGCGAGACGTTCGGGTTCCTGGGCCCAAACGGCGCCGGCAAGACCACGACCATACGGATCCTGACGGGTGTTGCCAGGCCGACGAAAGGGAGAGCTGCGATCTTCGGGCACGACGTGGTGAACGAAACGCTCGCCGCAAAGAAGCACCTGGGGATCGTGACCGAGGTCTCCAATATCTACGATGACCTCACCGGGTGGCAGAACGTCGCCTTTGCCGGCTCACTCTACAATGTTCCCCGCGCAGAGATCCAGAAACGCGGTACCGAACTCCTGGAGCAGTTCGGACTCCTGGAGAGGCAGCACGACCGTGCGAAGGGCTATTCCAAGGGAATGAAGCGCAGGCTCTGCATTGCCATGGGCCTCGTGAACGCCCCCCGGCTCCTCTTCCTCGATGAGCCTACGTCAGGCCTCGATGTCCAGAGCAACCTGATCATCCGGCAGGTGATCCGTGACCTGAACCGGGAGGGGGTGACCATCTTCCTCACCACCCACAACATCGAAGAGGCGAACCTCACCTGTGAACGTGTCGCCATCATCAACCACGGGCAGATTGCCGCGATCGATACGCCTGAACGGCTGAAGAGGGCCATCTCGAGCGTGCAGTCGGTGGAGGTGGCTTTCGACCGGGTGATCCCTTCCCTGCAGGACGACCTCACCGGTCTTCCCGGGGTGAATGAACTCCGGAAGGAAGGCGATAAGTTCCGCCTCCTCACGAGCGATCCGCCTGCCCTGCTCCTGCAGGTTATGGATTATGCGCACCAGCATGGCCTGGCAGTGATCCGGGTGTGCACCCTGGGCCCAACCCTTGAGGATGTCTTTATCCGGCTCACGGGGATAGAACTCCCGGCAGAAGGGAAAGACGCATGGTAGAAACGGAGGATTCGTGCTCCCAGGTCATTTGCGACCTCAACGCTGCCTGGGCCATCGCGAAGAAGGATATACGGACCTATTACCTGAAGCCAAACATTATCGTGGCAGGCCTCCTCTTCCCGCTCTTCATGTTCCTCGCGTTCGCGGCCGGGAGAACCACCGTGACGGGCTCCCTCATCCCTGGTCTCGTCGCCATCACCATCCTCTTCTCTGCTTCCACCATCGAGCCGGTCTCCATCCCCATAGAGCGGAGGGTTGGCACGTTCGAGAGGCTGATCAGCGCCCCGGTCACATTCCCCGCGATTGTATTCGGGGAGAGCCTCTCGGGCCTCATCTATAGCGTGGGTATTGCCCTCCTCCCTGTCGTGATCGGGTTGCTGGCCTTCTCCACCCCTATCCTCAATCCGTTGATCCTTTTCGTGGGAATGGTCCTGTGCGCTTTCTGCTTCTCGACCATGGGAACCCTGGTTGCTTCGTATCCCACCGAGAACGTCGGCGAGGTGATGTCCATTCTCAATGTTATACGCCTCCCCCTCGTCTTCATCTCTGGAGTCTTTATTCCACTCGCCGATCTCCCTGGCGTGGCACGGATAATCACCTTCGGCTCTCCACTCACCTACGGCTATGACCTCATCTCGTACGGATTCCACGGGACCGGGTACTTCCCAATCTTTCTCGACCTTGCAGTGCTGGTTGGTTTCTGCCTCCTCTTCCAGTACACCGCTGCCTGGCTCTACCGCCGGTTCAATGAATGAGGAAGGGCCGCTATCCTGGGGACTTCTTAATTGAACTGACTATTCAAGCCCCAAAATGCTCAGACGCTTCTGGGGGCTGCTGTCGCAGCCCCCGCCGCTGTGGCGTCCCCATGGCGCGATGGCCCCGGGCTTAGAGCTGTGTGTGAGCGAGGCTAGAAAAAACCGTTCGCAGACCATCGCATTGGGGGAGCGCTTAGAAAAGGGCGCTAAGTGATTACAAGCCCCAAAACACTTAGACGCTCCTGGGAGCTGCTGTCGCAGCCCCCGCCGCTGCGGCGTCCCCGAGACACGATGACCCTGGGCTTGGGACCGTGTATGTGAGCGAGGATTAGAGAGCCCCCTTCACAGACCATCGCATTGCGGGGGTGGGTTGGGATAGGGCGTATCGCCCGAGCATCCCGGGAGGATGAAGGGGCTGTTAGCCCCATCCCATAAGTGCCTAAAAACCTCAAAACACTCAGACGCTCCTGGGGGCTGTTCCGCGTCCCCCTCCGCTGTAGCGTCCCCTTGACGCAATAACCCGGGTTTGAGGCAGTGTGTGAGCGAGGCTAGATAGAACCATTGACAGACTATCGCATCGCGGGGGAGGGTTTTGGATAGGGCGCATCGCCCGGTAGTCCCGTGGGGACCGGGGGCAGCAGGCCCCCTCCCGTCAATCGATGGTCAGCCTAAAATCAATCCATACGTTCCCAAGAGGATTTCTACTCCCGTTCTGTCATTACTTGATAAGCCTCCAAAAACTCAGAGGCTCTGGGAGCTGCCGCGTCCTATGTTGCTGCGGTGTCTTTAGCGACGTGATGACCCGGGGATTAACATTCGCTTCCAGGATTTATACCCAGCCGCCCTGGAATATCGTCACTGCAAATAGGGTATCTTGCCGCCCATGCAATGTATCGCCGCTAATTTCTGCCATTACGGGAACCGCAGCTCAATCCCGTCCTGGTGCTGGAGCGCTATCCTGGCAATAGCCAGGTCCTGGATGGCAAGACCGGTGGAGTCAAAGATGGTGATTTCATCGGGCCGCTCCCGACGCTTCTTTCCAAGGACCACCTCGCCGAGCGTGCCTGCAATCTGGCCCGGGTTGAAGAGGCCCCTCCGGACAGGGACATTTATCTCCCCGGAATGAATGGCCTGGGCAGGATCATCCACGAATACACGGGCCCTCTGAAGAAGGGCCGGTTCCAGCTCTTCCTTGCCCGGGGCATCGGCGCCCATCGCGTTGATGTGGGTGCCCTCGTGGACCCATGCGGATTTTACGAGGGGCTCGAGCGAGGGGGTGGTGGTGACCAGAACCTGGCAGTCGCACACCCGCTCGATGGACGTCACCGCACGGCATGGGATGTCATCGAACCTTTTGCAGAGCGCGTCTGCGTTCTTCTCGCTCCGGCTCCAGACAAGGACCTCCTCGACAGCCAGTTCTCCAGAGATGGCCCGGACCTGGGCCTGCGCCTGACGCCCGCTCCCCACAAGGCCGAGCGTGACGGAACGGCGTGGAGCAAGGTATTTTGCCGCAACGGCCCCTGCGGCGCCGGTGCGGAGGTCGGTCAGGTTGGTTGCGTTGAGGATACCGCGCGGGAGGCCTGTCTCCACGTCCAGGATGAGGGTGAGAGCCATGACCGTTGGCAGGGACAGGCCCGGGTTGCCGGGGTGCACGTTGACGATCTTTACCCCGGCTATCCCAAGAGAGGGAACATAGGCGGGCATGGTGCGGAAATCACCCTTTTCAAAAGTGATGTAGATTTTGGGGGGCATCTGCACGTTTCCCCGGCCATGTTCCGCAAACGCTTCCTCGATAGCGGCAGTGAGGGAGGGAAGGTCGAGTCCACGGTCCGGGTCCGGATAGTAGCGCATAAAGAAGGATGTGGACTCTCAGGGAAGAAGAACCTGATGAATTGCGTGCATCATGGCGCCAGGGTTAGAATGACACCCTTATCCTTCCTGCCAACAGATGACATACAGGACAGATAATCCGATCGGGTCTAGTCATGATTTACATTGTCCCCAAACCGACCGATACACCTGACGACAACTCCACGGCTGCTGTGGCAGCAGCGATCAGGGAGAAGGGCGGGATTTCCGCCCTCCTTGACCTCGACCGCATCGACCCGTTCTCTGCCGGGCTTTCCAATGAGCTCATCTGGATATGCGGCCTCCGCCAGGACGAGCACCAGTTCGAGGTAGCAAATGCCCTCGCGGTGAGCAACCGGGTAATCAACACTCCCCAGGCCATCTTCACCTGCGCGAGCAAGGTACTGACCAGCACCCTCCTCGTGAAGAATGGTATCCCGACCCCGCTCACCTTCTTCACCTCCTCGCGGGAACGGGCGGAAAGGTTCATCGACCGGATGGAAAAAGCGGTCGTAAAACCGGTGTATGGTTATGATGGCCATGGAATTGCCCTGATAGATTCCCCGGGCCAGCTCGGCACACCTCCCTACTACCTCCAGGAGTATATCCCGAACGACCGGGACTTCCGGGTCTTTGTGATCGATGGCGAGGCGGTAGGGGCCATCACCAGGGTCTCCGATACGCTGGCCCACAATATTCACCAGGGCGGTACCGGCCGCCCCATGGCTATCGATTCACAGATGGCCGAGATTGCTGGAGCTGCTGCCAGGGCCGTGGGAGTGGATTACGGGGGGGTTGACCTCCTCATCCAGGAAGCGGGCTACTGCGTCCTCGAGGTGAACGGGACTCCGAACTGGCACTGCATGGCTGAAAATATTCCCGGGCGGCTTGCCGACTACCTGCTGGCACAGGAACGCCTCCTCCGGGCCTGAAATATACGAAACTGCCCCTGCACGATACAAACCGGCGCAATACATTGCGGCATATCGCATGAACTGATAAGTGCAGTAACCTTGAAAAAAAGGTATACTTCATGGAAATCGCGGATGCGATTCATTATGAGAAATTTTTTGTGAATTTTCATTCCCGGTGCGTGTTCCGGAGGTCCATAGGTTTCATGGAAAACGGCGGGAACGCCTGGAAAACATTTGAGAGGGTTATTGAAGGTATTCCATTTCTTTGAGGGTCTTTGTCGCAAGTTCCTTCATGCGTGCAGAGATCCTCCCGGAAGCTGAGAACTCGACATCCTTCATGGCATCCGCAAGTTCGTTTCCCAGGACGAATATCGCATATTTATGTTCCATTTTGCTTTTGTGAAGCTGGGACGGGTTTATCTTGAGAGAATAGTACTGGGAGAATTTGATATCGGCATTGGTGGATTCAAAGTAATCCTTGATCTCGTACAGCATCTGGTGCAGGCTTATCAGTTCCTCTTTGTGCATCCCCTCACTTCCGAAGATAGGATTGGTCCATCCAAAAATAAAAAGATAGCTCCGGGGGAGCTTTTCAGGTGATTTTAAGGAGCCGTATGGAAAGAGGACGTTTTATAAGACCCTGGTAATTTCTTGCCGCAACATACTCGAACCCCATCCCGACCAGCGTGTCGAGGAGCCGCTGGTTCACATCGCCATCAAGGACCAGGCCTGCCGCTTCCCCGTTGAGCGCCTTCAGTGCTTTTTCCACCTCCTCTGCACTCGCCTCGCCGACGACCTGGAAATCGGGAGAGAGGAACCGCGCTATCTTCTTCCCCCGGACGGCCTCGAGGTGATCGGCAAGGGTCATCGGGCCGCGGGGCGCGGGTTGCGCCCGCTGCTGGCCCCTGCGGCGGGGCTGCCGCGCGGCAGTGTCCGCGGGGCGGGGGGTCTCCCCGGGTTCGGAAGGCTTCCCGCCTTTCTTATCGGGTGCAGCCTCTTCCGCTGCCTCCATGGCGAGTTCTTCCTTCACGTACTCGACTGGTATCTTGTTCCGCAGAGACTTCGTTATCTCCTTCCTGGAGAGGTCTTCAACACTCTTCCCCCGGGGGGCATAGGCCACGTAATCGATCTCCGCCAGCTGCAGGAGCTCCCGCAGGATCAGGTCGCCGCCGCGGTCTCCGTCCAGGAACGCGGTGGTCGTCTTTTTCTCGCAGAGGTCGATGATGGTCCGGGAAATGCTGGTCCCCTCCACCCCGACTGCATTCTTGATGCCGTACCGGAGAAGGTTGAGCACATCGGCGCGCCCCTCCACCACGATTATGGCGTCAGAATCGGGGACATTGGGGCCGGCCGGCACCTTGTCTTCCCCGATCGTGATGATCTTCTCCATTCGCATCGTTTCCCGCACCTCGTCGATCAGGACGTTGCTGTTGATGGTCCCCTCTTCAAAGGAGTCAACCAGCAGCTGTTTTGCACGATCGACGATATGGCGGCGCTTGCTCACCCTGATATCCTCGATGGACTCGACCCTGACCCTGGCCACACAGGGGCCCACGCGATCGATTGTTTCCAGAGAGGCCGCCAGGATTGCGGTTTCTGCCCGGTCGAGGGACGAGGCTATGTAGATATCCCCCCGCGTCTCCCCTTTCCTGCTGGCGATCTGGACATCAATGCGTCCAACCCGCCCTGTTCTCTGCAAGTCCCGCAAATCGAGTTCTTCGCCGAGCAAACCCTCGGTCTGGCCAAAGATGGCCCCGACAACGTCAGGTTTCTCGACCACCCCCTCTGCCTCGAGGTGAAGATGAACCATGTACTTGGTTGTATCCGTGGAGTGCATACCCGCTGCTCCTGGTTATCATGACTGTCACCCAACCAATGCAATACCTACCAGCTGCATGTGTCATGTGACCATTATAACCTTGATTTTATAACAATATGAACATATTTTTTGTATCACCGGAAGAGTTCCCCGGGATCTGCCGGCCATGGACGGCAAAAAATTTTCAACGGGCCCTTACCGGCTGTCCCATGCTTTTTTCAGGGCCCCTGCGATCTCTCCGGGTGGTACGGCCCGCACCAGTACTTTTTTCAGTGGCGCGGTCGCCCCTGAAATGATGGTAAACCTGCTCCTGGGTAAAGAAAAGATGGAGGAAAGAAGCGAGATTACGGCCTGGTTTGCCTTCCCCCCGACCGGTGGGGCGGTCACCTGGCACCCGATGCTCTTTCTCCAGGGGTTGTAACCGGACGGGAACCTGTCCCTTCCGCTCCCTGCTGAGACCTCGAGGGTAATCACCGTCCCTTCTGAGGTCCCTTTCAGGGCCCCGGTGAAATCATCTTCCTGGTGCATAGGAATGTCGCCCGGCACTAACAACTGCGGCTCATCGGTGGCATGGCGCCGTCCCTCACCCGTTCTTACCCATTGCCGGGCGGTGCCTGTCGCACGGCCGGGTTGTCCCGTGGTTCATCTCCAGGCCATCGCCAGGTGATCGCCCGGGGACCTATGGCCGTGCTGTGTCGGCACCATTTTCCATCTGCGCTGGAGGAATATAACCCCTTCCCGGGAACCAGCGCGGTGCCGCATATGCATATTCTCCTCCCCTGAAGGCCACCAGGCCGCCCTGCACGACGAGCTCGGGAAAGGTGGCCGGCCTCCCCTCAAACGGTGTCCATCCCGCCCTGCTATGGAGGTTTTCTGCCCTGACCCGCTCTTCCTGTTCCGGGTAGACGGCAAAATCAGCGCGGTCTCCCACGGCAAACCCAGCCCTGGGGATACCAAGGATTGTCGCGGGCTTCCAGGAGGACTTCTCCATCAGGGTAATGAGCGGGATGCGGCGGGCGCGGCATGCGGCAAGGAGGAGCGGGACCATGGTCTCCACGCCTGGCATGCCCGAGGGTGCTTCTGAAAAGTCCACGGACTTCTCGGCCGCCGTATGGGGTGCATGGTCCGATGCGAGGACATCAACCCGGTCCCACCGTGCCCAGAGCGTATCGCGGTCTGATGCGGCGCGCAGGGGGGGGTTCACCTTTCCCCGGGGATCGGGACCGTCAAACTCTTCCATGGACAGGATGAGGTGATGGGGTGTCACTTCAACGGTTGAATCGCCGGCTGCATCGATTGCCGCACCGGTACTCAGGTGGCAGAAATGCAGTCTGCAGCCGGCGCTGTTTTTGGCCCGGACAGCCCCCACGGCCCGGGCTTCGCCTCCCGGAGAACGAAGGGCATGGTGTGATGCCAGGTCGCAATCCCTGCCCTCCAGGATCGTTTCTGCATGAATGGTGGCCAGGGCCGCGATCCTCGCAGCCTGCTCCAGCGCGCGGACCAGGACTCCCGGAGACAGGGCCTCCGCGTAGCTCGAGGTAGCACAGAACAGCTCCCCGAATGCCATGGCCCCTGCCTTCCAGAGCCCGGGCATGTCCGTTCCCGGGAGAACTCCCCCGTTGATCGCAAAATTGCACCGGGACTGCGCCCGCGCCTCTGTGACCCGGTCTGCAAACCGGGCCGCGTCCGCCAGGGGAGGGATGGTGTTGGGCTGGTCCACCACCACGGTCACCCCGCCGGCGAGCGCGCTTTCGCTCCCGGTCCGCCAGTCCTCCTTGGCCCTCTGGCTTCCGCCCCGCATGTGAACATGCATGTCGACTGCTCCCGGGAGCACCAGCATTCCCCCGCACTCGATCCTCTCGTCCGCTGGAAGGGGGGCCCCCACGTGGCATACCCTGCCACCGTGGCATGATATATCCGCAACCCGCCCGCCAGGAACAATGACGCCTGAAAGAACCAGGTCGCAGCGCTTCTCCAGGGGCATCGTGCTCAAATGATTGGCGGGGAAAATGATGATAGTATGGTCGCCCGGGAATCAACCGGAGGGCCGGATGCCGTGCCCGCGCGGGTGTTCCCCGGGGGGCCATCCCTGTCCTCTTCCTGCTTCCCAGGGACCGGATAAGGGCGGCAGGTTTGCCGATAGGGGCGCAGATCACCGGAAAAATCACATGGTCACCGTTACCAACCCGAAACGGGCGATGATCCTGAAGGGCCAGGCCATGATAGCAGCAGGTGCGAAGGCTGATGATTATCTTCTGGACGTCAATGGCAGTTACTGTCAGATACAAAACCCGGGTAATGGCGGACAACAGCGTTTTCCCATGGCATCCTTATGGAATACTCCATGGACGGGATGGCATATTCGGGTGCTATGCCGGGCTGGTGAATGAAAAGCACCGTTGAACCAGGACAGGGCGGTTCAGGACATCCTTATCCCGGTAAACTGTATCGTCAGGTTCCCGGTAAATTGTTCCGGGTTATTGGTATCGATGGATATCCTGCTGATATCGTGCCGGCGTACACCGTGAAAGACATCTTCCATGTCCTGGGTGTTCCCGATAAAGCTCCCCACCCATAAACCATCCTGGGCAATTTCAGGAATGATGTGATATCTCCGGGGATCAGGGGAATTTTCCAGGTAAAAGGTGATGGAAACGGGGGAGGACTTGTAGGCAAATTTCCTGAATGCCCCGTAACTGCTGTACGGAATCTTCACGTTCGCGTAGACATCCCCTTCATAGCGGGGTATTTCCACCGGTTCTCCCATTTCGACGGTGACAGTTCCCAGGTCCTCCGCGGGGGGGAGAGAGGAGCGGGACGATCTTTCCAGCAGGATGAACTCCCCCGAGCGCCCAAGGCTGGTGTAATTGTAGAGGATCGTCCGGAAGGTTTCCGGTTCATCGAAGAGCGGGTAGCGATGATCTATGGAATTATATGAGAACAGGACACGTTCCGGGGCTGAGCCTGCATTACTGTAGTGAAGGCTGTTGATATGATCGAGATAGGGAGTGTATGCGCTATAAGACTGGAAAACCGGTCTCGGAGACCATTTCATGTCATATGCCCAGGGTATCAGTGCTTCCCATGGGATAACATCGATAGAATGTCCATCAATTTCCTCCAGGAATGTCTGGTTAAGAGCATAATTTTCCCGGAGGATTCTTTTCTGGTCTGCGACCATGGTATTGAAGAGGGCAGGGTCACCTGCCATCCGGAAGGCTGTTTCATCGCAGGGTATTCCGGAGAGGGAAGCGAACACATCGGGTGCCCGGTTGTCGACAGCTGCGTTGGAAAGGGCATTCAGGGCAATGAATACCAGGATAATTGATATCCATGCCCATGAACCCGCACGTTTCCGCAACGGGGCGGAATTTGCGGTCATGAATCCCAGCATGAACACCAGGATGAGCATCCCGTAGCAGCAGAACAGCTGGACGTGGGCGTCCTGGCGGACGTAGCCGGATTTAAAGAGGGAAAAAATGATGAAAAGGTTCAGGACAAGGAATTGCGAATACAACCATTTCCTGGTGAAGAGCCAGAATACCAGGAGTGCCAGGAACAGGAAGAGGGTCGCAAGTCCAATGAGTACCTGCCAGAACAGCCCATTGTAGGCCATTGCCTCGCTATACCCCCTCGTCAACTCAAACCCACCGACCAGGTAAGGAACAATATGGAAAATTTCCTGCCCGGCAAGGAGCCAGAGCGAGATGAACGATGAAACATAGGCAATCGGGAGAACAAAAACATATTTTAAATCCTTATGAAGAAATGCCGCCATGACCAGGAATACTCCGATAAGGACGAACGAATTCCAGAGCATATCGAACTTGGCGAGGGATATGGCAGCGAGGAGGACACCACAGGATGCCAGGACAAAAAGGGTTTTTCCCTTCGATTCTCTCTCTATGAGCAGCAGGAAGAGCAGGAAAGAACATGCAAGCAGAACATTCCAGATTGGTGTTTTCGTTGAAAATAAGTAATAAATTATAATAAATAATACATATATATACCATCTCATGGTCAATTTTTTGAACACGAGCCAGGATGCCACGAGGATGAAAAAACCTGAAAATATCATGAAGATAAAGCCAAGTCTCCATGTCGTATAGTCAACAATGATGGAATTGTTCAGAAATCCCAGCAAACCGTTTGTAAAAACAATATCCCTGCCAAACTGGAGACTATTCGCGAATGCAACCCTGATTCCCGCACGCCACGAGGGATCCAGCCCCGGGACGGGTTGAATGATGCCGCAGGGAATGGTCAATGCGCCAATGAGAAGGTAAACAAGAAGATATTTCCATTCGTTGAGGCAGAAAAGGACCCGGTTTTTCAGACGAGCCGGCATACTGTACTACCGCCTGGGTATCCTTCTCTGGAGGAATAGTTGTCCCCCCGGCATATACGGAATCCTTTGTCCCCGGAGACCCTGTAATCATGGACATTCGCCGGGCACATCCATTTGGGAAGATTGTTTGTGCAAGGCTTTTTCACCGGCAGAACAGGAATTCCGCGGTGCAGGATCTCCCATCCGGAACTGGCGATGCTTTCGATGATCACCGCAGTCCTGTCGCCGGGGGAGTTGATGCAGCAGAAGAGCATCCGGTAATTCCTTCCGTAGTACCGGGTATCAGCCCAAAAATTAATAGTTTTTCATTTTTGTCCCCCCCCTGGCGCTTTATCATGAGCAGGCATCATCCTTCCCCGGGGCTGCGACAATGTTTTTCGCCTGATGATAACCTGCAATGCCCTACTTACAGGTTTCCGGCCTGCCATGGCCTCCCAGGGAGGCAGCCATGGTGGCTGGAAACGTCTTTTTCTCAAGAGGTTTTGAGGCTGGACGCAAATTGTACAGATGACGCCTTGCATATGTCCACTTCATCCCAGAGGAATATCCCCTGAAACTGGTAAATAATGCTCTTTTCAGGCGAAAACCGTAAAACGGTCAGAAGGCCGGCGGGAGGGAGCCCTGTTTTTCATCCCCGCCAGGGGGTACCTGTCTGCAGAGAACCCGGCGACCGGCATGAATATCCTCTGCCACCCTCCCTTCCGTGGTTCGGATCGTAAAAACCCGCCTATTCCCCCTCCTTCAACCACCCCATCTGGACGTACCAATCATACTCGTGAACCCACTGGGCCTTATTGTACCTGACCAGGTCGCAGAAGTACTGGCGACGCTGCTGGTGAATTGCCTCCTGTTCCGGATAGGTATACTCCCCGCGGATCGATCCGGCCAGCTTTTTCCCAAGTTCAAAGGCGCTCACCTTTGCCTTTTCGATAGCGCCAGGGTCCCTGCCCACAGCAACGCCGATTCCGCCGACGGCGGTTCCCCCGAGGGAGGTCAGGACATGGTTCATGTACTTCACAATCTCGTCCTGGTTGCTCCCGCCCGCGGTGCACACCGAGCAGCCGTACTTGCCGGTGAACATCTGGCAGTGGATCGCGTCCGCCATCCGGTCAAAGACAGCCTTGAGAGCTGCAGTGATAGAATCAATGTAATTCGGCGACCCGAAAACGATGCCGTCCGCGTTCATCATCTTCTCAAAAAGCTCCGGAAAATCGTCGAACAGGGTGCAATCCCCTGTCGCATAGCAGGCACCGCACGCTGTGCAGTACTCGATATGCAGATCATAGACATTGATCAACTCGGTCTCCGCTCCGGCACTGCCCGCCCCTTCGAGGACCGCGCTGACCAGCTGCAGGGTTTTGCTCTCCTTCCCGCGGGGGCTCGCATTCAACCCAAGGACTTTCATAGACCAGATCACCAGTTCACAACCGAAGAGGGGAGACCTGCCCCGATATAGCTATCGGTACCCGGAGCCCGGCCATGAGAATTCAGGGATATCAGGGCAGGCACCGGCGGTGGGGGTACGAGGGAGGTGAGGCAGACCTTCCAGGTTTCTCAGGAAACAGACCCATCCCGGGCCTCTTCTGCACGGCCCGGGAATGAACCATCTAGGACCGGGTCTCGTCTTCGTGCCGCACCGTGCAGTTTTCTATCGCACCCTGCGGGCATTCCGGCCGGAGCCATGCTGAGGATTCACCGGGGCCGGTGAATGCCGGGAGCGTTATCCGGATGCACACTCCCTCGGCGGGAGTTCCCGGGACCCGGTCCTCCGCATTCACCCGTCCTCCATACCTGTCAACAAGGCGGCGGATGACGTACATCCCCATGCCCTTCCCGCAGGGGCTCTTCCGTGGATACTGGGGCGACGAAAAGAGCTGCGCCTTCCTCTCGTCCGAAATCCCCGGGCCCGTGTCAGCAACGGTGATATCCACCTCACCCCCCTGTTCTTCGGCCTGGATACGAACCTCCACGCCCGGCCCCCCAAACTTGACGCTGTTACCGACGAGGTTGGTGAATATATCCCCGATGAACTCGTCTGCCACGACGGTCACGCCCGACTCCTCGTACTCGATCCGGACGGAGGGGAACTTCTCCTTCAGCTGCGCTACGACCGAGTCCAGGTCGACAGGCCCGGGGGTCTCTTTTACCGGGAGCCTGCGCAGGAGGGTCACGTTTTCAATCAGCTCGCGGATAATGTGGACCTGTGTCACCTGCACGTCCACGAACCGAACGGCCGGGCCGTCGAGTATCTGCCGGATGGCCTGCGCCTGTTCGCCAATCACGTGGTTTGCCTCTGAAATATCATGGGAGAGGAAATCAAGGTACCTGATGACCCGGTCATACGAGTCCTCGACGTGCTGCTGGAGCATGCCCCGGAATATCGTACCTCCGATCTCTTTTCCTATACTCTGGAGGATCTGCCTCTCGCTCCGTGATATCTTTCCAACGGTACGCCGCGCCAGGTAGAGGACTCCCAGCACAACGGTGTCTGCCATGAGGGGGACCCCCGCATAGGCTATGGCGTCCGCCGCCTCCAGGATTTTACAATCCGACATCCCGGGCTGTGAATCAGGGTTGTTCTCGACAAACCGGGGGACCCCGGCGTAAAAGATGATATTGTAGGGGTGGTCTCTCATTATCACGGTTTTCTGGTCGATGAAGAAACTGCCGGGGACTCCCTGCGAGGCAACAAGCTGGGCATAATTGCCCCCGGTATTTTTTAAATATATCCACCCGGCGTCGAATTTCAGGGATGTGAGGATCGTAGAAATGACCTTCCCGAGCATTTCGTTGAGATCGAGTGAGGAGTTCACCATGCGGATGGTCTCGTTGATGATTGCCATCTCGTCATTGAGCCGTTTTAATTCATTTTCGCGCTCTTTCTGCTGTGTCACATCATAACAGATGACCGCTGCTTCCTGGACCGTTTTATCCTTTCTCTTCAGGGGAACGATGGTCGCATCAAGCATCCTCGCCCCTTCACCGGGACGGCTGCACCGAAACTCCTTTTTTACCACCTTTCCTGATTGGAAGACCGATTCGATTCCCCCCTCGATTTCTGCCATGAGGCCGTGCCCGCTCCCGGTTTCCGCGGATGTCTTCCCAATGATCTCGGCCCGGGTCTTTCCAATTACCCGGGCAATGAAGGGATTGACGTAACAAATCCGCTTCTCGTCGTCGTATACCAGGATGCCGGCGGGAATCACATCGAGGATCGATGAGAAGACCCCGGTCAGGGCAGTCAGGTTTTCGACTTTGTCCTCCAGTTTATGTAGCTGTTGAAGCCCTTTCTGCCGTTCTTTTTCAGCAGCGAGGACCCGGTTCTCCATGTCCTCGTAGCTGTCGGCGAGACCCCGTATGGCTTCCATCAGGCGGGCCTCGACCCCGGCAGGATACCTGTCGAGTGATTCGGCCAGCTCGAGGACGCGCGCGGGGCTGTTTTTTCGATGCCGCCCGGGTGCCTCCCTCTGCGCCCGACGAACTTTTGCCGCAGGTGCACCCGCGGCGATTATCAACGTGCTATTTCCTGTCATAGCCTGGTTACCCTCCCTTCCCCTCATCGTCCAACCGGGGTTCCGATCCTCCCGACACCGGTTCGGATGCGGTGTCAGTCGCTCTCAATCGCAGGTGTTTCGCAACCCCTGCTTTTCACGTTCGAAAAACCCGCGAAAGGCCGCTGCACAGCACCATTGCGCGGGGGGAAACAACCAGCAGGATTCGGAATTTCATGAAATCCAGGGATTATCAACGGCATCCCGGGCCGGTCGCGAATACCTGCCATCTCCGGCCGGGATCTGCAGGCCGGCCCGGAAAGCCCACTATCACCATCCACGTGAATGAAATGTCCCGGAGATTTTATAGACCATTACCTGTAATTCAAATTTTGAGACAAAATCTGCGAGAATCAGGAGATCCTGGCAGGGGAAGTCATTTCAGAAGACCTTATCAAGGATGATCTCCAGTTTTCCGTCCTGGAATTTTTTTCCTCCAAACCGGGTTTTACCGGGAATAAGGAGCTCTTTTCTATATATCGTTTCCAGGCCCGAGGCAAAGACAGTGAGGTTTATCCCCTCGAGTTCTATCCTGATCTTCTCTTCACTCACCCCGGGGAGCTTTACCGCAACGCGAAATTGCCCGACTTCGTCGAAGAAATCAGTTTCCGGTTCGACATATTCTGAAGGAGATGTTACCTTTTTCCCATGTGCTCCCATGTGATTCACCCGTTCCCTGTTTCTGTGCCGGCTATGCCCTTTTCGTCTGCCCTGTCCACGGTTCGTGGATAGTATGTTATTTTTGGCTTTTGGCCTCAAAACATGTTTCTACCTGAATTCTCAATAAATGCCCGATAATTTTCAATTTCTGTTTCAAAAAATGAAAGATCGCACGAACGCCCGGCCTGCCATGGTTCATCCCGAAAAAGAATGAATGGTTGAAAATGATATGGTTGGGCATAACCCATTCCCGGCGGTATACCTTCAGCTTCTCAGACCTGTGGAGGAAATTATGCCTTATTATTCGGACCGTGCCGGGGCCTCCGGCCCCAGGATGTGCTGGAAAACAAACTTGAACTCGTTCAATTTGCGTTTGATGTATTTGCTGCCTTTTTCTGTCGGCGAATAGAGCTTGGACTTGCCTGATACTTTCATCTCCAGGTACCCTTCAGCCTGGAGGGAATACAGGATGGTGTAAATTCTCGCCTGGGGAATGAGCACGTTGTACCGGTCGTTTATTTCCCGCACGATATCATATCCGGACATCGGCTTCTCGAGGAGCGACAGGACAACAGGCTCGAGGGATTTTTTGACCACTTCATCAATGGTCGCCTGGGGGACAACAGAAACCGATTCAGCAGGGAACGAATGGTTGGCAAACGATATGGTCGTATCTTTCCCTGTAGCGAGAATTATACGGGATATCCCTGCAGAAATAGAGGCGATATGGGCGGGTTCGATATTTCCGACATCGAATGCGATCATCCCGGAAATCGGGTATCCTTTCCTCTTCTTATCAAGGATGCTCTCCTTGAATGCGAGAACCTCTTCAAAATCATCAGGAGCGGAAAAATCCAGGAATATATGCAGGGGGTTGGAGGGATCGGGCGCCACCTGGGAGCACAGATCGAATGTTTCCACCAGCTTGTGCATTTCATGCTTTTTTATGCGCTGCGTGACCAGGTCTTTTCTCTGTATCTCCTTCGGGTAGAACTTCGGCAGCATGGAGCGGTAATAGGCATACAGGTTCCGGCCTCCTTTCTTTATGCCTTCATCGATGGCAAATTTGAACACGGGCTCCTTTTCGGCCTGCTCTGTGTAGAGGAAGAGGATAATATCCGAAAACATCTCCTTCAAGAGGAGTGCGTTGATTTCAGGGAGCTCGCCTGGTTCAACCGTTTCCGAATCCGGTATGTCGGCCCGTGTCGATCCAGGTGAACCCACGGGCATTTCCCGTTGTACCTGTTCCCTCCTTTCAGCAGTCTTCCTGTACAGGGCAACCTCTATTGCCGCCTTTATCTCCAGTTCATTGAAGGGTTTGACGATGTAGCCGTACGGCCTGACACTCTTCGCCTGTGCGACAATAGCGTCATCGGCGTAGGAGGTTACGAAGACTACCGGGATATCCATCTCGTCTGAGATGACCTTCGCGGCCTCGATGCCATTCATCTTTCCCGGCATGACGATATCCATCAGGACACAGTCGGGCTTCATGCGCCTGGCCTTCTCGATGGCGTCCTCTCCCGTTGCCGCCATGCCTGAGATAGTATACCCTAGCGCGCTCAACCGTTCTTCCAGCTGCATCGAGATGATGGCTTCATCGTCAACTATGAGAATATTTGCCATGCTCATCTTCCTGGGTCAGGATAGGAAATGCAATCATTACTTCTGTACCACTCGCACTCTTCATAGACAGGGACCCTTTCAGCTGTTGCTCCACCAGGGTCCTCGAAAGCTTGATTCCAAGGCTCGTAATCCGGTTGAGGTCAAACCCCTGGGGAAGCCCGATACCGTCATCGCAGACCGTGATACGGAGAAAACCGTTCTCCTGCATGGCCGATACCTGGATCCTGCCCTTGGTGCGGCCCGTGAACCCATGCTTGAACGCATTCGAAAGAATCTCGTTGACGACCAGGGCGCAGGGGATGGCCTGGTCAACGGCAAGATATATCTCATGCGATTTGACCGTGCTCCGGATATCACGATCCTTTCGGTAATAAATTTTTTCAAGCGCTGCAACTTGCTCCCTGATCTGGCCTGCTATATCGACCCGGTCGAATTGCTTGCTCTCGTACAGCCGTGTGTGGATCTGGGCCATAGCCTGGATCTTCATCATCACGTCGGTGAGGATCCCCTCGGTTACTGCATCAACGGTACGCATCCTGGTCAGGTCAAGAAGACTGGAAATGAGTTGCAGGTTGTTCTTGACCCGGTGGTGGACCTCCCTGAGCAGCACCACTTTTTCATCGAGTGCTGCGACGATCTGCTCTTCGGCACGCTTGCGGTCGGTAATATCGCGGAAACTCCAGACCCGCCCCACGATAGCGTGCCCGATCTTCTGCGGTTGCGAATACCGTTCAAAGATCCGCCCGTCAACCAGCTCCAGCATGTCATAGCTCTCCCTGTCAAGGTGGACCATAAGCTCGCGGACGCTCCTCCGGTAGTATTCAGGGTTCTTCACCTGTTTCGCGACATATTTCACGATTTCAGCATGGGTCCGGGATTTGAGGGTGTTTTCCGGCATATTCCACATGGCCGCGTATTTCCTGTTGTACCCGGTGACCTTCCCTGACGGGTCCACGATGAGGATTCCATCCGCGGTGGATTCGAGGGCCGCATTGAGCAGCGAGAGCGTCTGCCTGGCGGTCTCTTCTGCGCTGCTGCGCTGGGCGATCTCGCTGGTGAGCGCCCTGTTCAGGCGCGCGAGTTCTCCTGTCCTCTCCGTGATCCTTCTCTCCAGTTCCTCATTGAACTTCCGGAGCACGTCTTCTGCCTGTTTCTGCTCCGTGATGTCAATGGCAAGGGCCAGGACCCCGGTTATCTCTCCATTTTCCCCGTGGAGAGGGACCTTGTCGGTCCTGACCCACCGCTTCTCGCCCAGGGCCGGAGACCGCTGTTCAATGATGCCGATCGAAGGTATACCGGTTTCGATGACCTTCAGGTCGTCATGGTAGTACTGCTCTGCCAGGTCCACGGGGTAGATATCATGCGCACTGCGCCCGGTTACCTCCCCGGCCGTCCTTCCATGGAACTTTGCAAATGCCGGGTTGACGGATACGAAGGTATTCCGGGTGTCCTTGTGCCAGATCATGACCGGGGCGTTGTCGATGATTGCCTGCATGTTATTGCTGATGGTCGTTATTGCTGCTTCTGCCCGCTTCCGCTTGGTGATATCCCGGGCAGCAGCAAAGACCCCTGCAACGAACCCTGACTCGTCCCGGTATACTGCAGCATTGTAGACGACCGGTGTGTCGTGCCCGTCCCGGTGCCGGATCTGCAGCTCGTAATCTTTCACCGAGCCTTCCCGGAACGCCTGCTCGTATCCCGCCCTCGCCCGTCCCGGGTCGGTGAAGTACTCGGAAAAATCTGTCCCGATCAGCTCTTCCCGTAAAAATCCGGTGATGGACACCGTTGCCTCGTTCACGTCCAGAATTTTCCCTCCCGCACCGATAGTCACCATGGGGTCCAGGCTCGCCTCGATGAGGCTCCGGTTGTAGGCATTCGCCTGCCTGATGGCGAGCTCATCTTCCTTCTGACGGGTAACGTCACGGGCGGCGGCAAAGACCCCGGCAACGGATCCTGACTCGTCACGGTATACACCTGCGTTGTAGATGACCGGGGTCGTATGCCCGTCCCGGTGCCTGATCCACAGCTCGTAGTCTGTCACGGAACATTCCCGGAACGCCTGCTCGTATCCCGCCCTCGCCCGTCCCGGGTCGGTGAAGTACTCGGAGAAGTCGGTCCCGATCAGCTCTTCGCGTGAAAATCCGGTGATGGACACCGTTGCCTCGTTCACGTCCAGTATTTTCCCTCCCGCACCGATAGTCACCAGGGGGTCCAGGCTCGCCTCGATGAGGCTCCGGTTGTAGGCATTCGCCTGCCTGATGGCGAGCTCGGCTCTCTTCTGGCGGGTAACGTCACGGGCGGCGGCAAAGACCCCTGCAACGGATCCTGACTCGTCCCGGTATACCGCAGCATTGTAGACGACCGGTGTGTCGTGCCCGTCCCGGTGCCGGATCTGCAGCTCGTAGTCTTTCACCGAGCCTTCCCGGAACGCCTGCTCGTATCCCGCCCTCGCCCGTCCCGGGTCGGTGGAGTACTCGGAAAAATCTGTCCCGATCAGCTCTTCCCGTGAAAATCCGGTGATGGACACCGTTGCCTCGTTCACGTCCAGTATTTTCCCTCCCGCACCGATAGTCACGAGGGGGTCCAGGCTCGCCTCGATGAGGCTCCGGTTGTAGGCATTCGCCTGCCTGATGGCGAGCTCATCTTCCTTCTGACGGGTAACGTCACGGGCGGCGGCAAAGACCCCGGCAACCGTTCCCGCCTCGTCACGGTATACACCTGCGTTGTAGATGACCGGGGTCGTATGCCCGTCCCGGTGCCTGATCCACAGCTCGTAGTCTGTCACGGAACCTTCCCGGAACGCCTGCTCGTATCCCGCCCTCGCCCGTCCCGGGTCCATGAAGTACTCGGAGAAGTCGGTCCCGATCAGCTCTTCCCGCGAAAACCCGGTAATGCCTATGGTAGCCTTGTTCACGTCCCGGATTCTACCGCCTGTATCGATCGTCACCAGGGGGTCCAGGCTCGCCTCGATGAGGCTCCGGTTGTAGGCGCTCGCCTGCTTCAGCGCATTTTCCACGTTTTTCTGGTCGGTAATGTCGATGGCGATCCCCAGGTACTGTGACACGGTGCCATCCGGTGCCCGGAGGAACGGGACTCCCCGGGAGAGCAGCCAGTGCCATGCTCCTGTCTTGTCCCGGACACGGTATTCCACTTCAGCGAACTCCTTTTCTCCCAGCCTTGAACACCGGTCGTGGAACCCACGCAGCCTTTCCTGGTCGTCGGGGTGGACGATGGATGCAATAATCTGATGGCCCATCTGTTGCAGCTCTTCGGGGGTATACCCGAGATGGTGGCTGATCTCCTGGTTGGAATACACGTTGCGGTGCCCGGGGATGTCAAAAATATAGATGATGTTCGGGGAAGCCCTGAAGATGTTGTCGAGCAGCCGGTGGTTCTGCACGAGTTCGCGCTCTGCCCGGGAACGGTGGACCACCTGCTCGATGATCTTCCGGAGGCGGGCGAACTCTGACTCTGATTCGCTCCGTTTTAAAAAATAATAATCAGCGCCGCTGTTTAAGGCTTCTATGACCACCCCCCCTCTTCCCTGTGCCGTGAAAACGATGAAGGGTATGTCATTGCCCTCCGAGCGGATTTTCCTGAGAAACCCGAGCCCGTCTGATTTGCCCATGCGGTAACCGGAGATTACGGCATCGAAACCCTGTTGTTTGAGGAGTTCAAGGGCTTCACGGGGAGAGGTGACCGGCCAGACTTCAAATGTCCTGCTGCGCTCAAGCTGCTTTCTGGTTTCCTCGAGGACCCTGGCATCTTCATCCAGGTGGAGCAGGGAGATCATGCTATATCATTCATCCCATGCACATCGATCGGTATCCAGGATATTATCTTCTGGAACAAATGTGTGAATCTATCGTAGGGTCTATACATAAAATGCTCCCTCGGGAGTTGAATCGTAACTTTCATCTGAGCTGGTCGAACGACGCGGTCCGATCACTCATGTATGCCTCTCTTAAAGCATAATCCACCCTTCGTTTTCTCTCCTCAGGCGTAAAAAGGGAGCAGACGATGCCGGCGAGGAGATGACAAGGGGATGGGACAGCTCCCGGCCCCTGGTAGTCATTCGTATCACTCACCACTTCGCGGACGCCTTTACCCTTGCACCGACAGGATTGCGATCATGCAGGAGGGTTAAATCGTGCCGGTAACAGAGATTCGGCGGTATTCCTGCATCTTTCCGATGTTTTTGTCGCAGAATTTCCTGGAATCAGGAATGTCGTCCGGGGAATTTCAATCAGGTCCGGAAATCTGGCGCGAATTATAGTCCCCGGCGGCCTGGAATTCTTTGCGGCATCAGACCTCGAAGGGGAGGTGGTCGCAATGCTTCATCCCGGGGATGTAATCGTTTCCCACGAACCATTTGCCTTCAGCGCCCGAAGCTGTCTGCCCGGAACTGTCCTGGAGATTATACTATTTGGGAGTGCGGTGCTGGTCATTCTTGATGTCTTATTCCCGATCATGGCTCTCCTTCACCCGTGAAAGCTGTCATGACCTGGAACTTGAACCTGGAAAAAGGGCGCATGCGACATTCAAAGCATCAACATACACGTGATTCCGGTCACTGACTAATTCTCTTTTTCAACGATTATACGGCTGTTCTGGAAAAAATCTCATGAAAACAACGAAGTGGTAGTAAGTAGTAGGTAACAAACGACGTGAGGAGAATGTGGGAGTATATGGTTCACGATGACGGCGCCGCAATTCTTCGATGTGACTGGGATGAAATGGTCTTTGAGTGTTATCAAGGATTGGGGAAATGGGTAGAAGATATTGGGGGCCTCAAAACATGGCTTGGTCTTTCAAGTGATGCGGATTACTACAATAAAATCCCGGATGAACAGGCTCGCGAGGTGATGAAACGAATCGACGTCCTCACGAAGAAATATTTAGAATCCAGGGATACAGCAAAATCCTCCCCCATAAAAAATGCTGAATCACAAGAAGAAAAAATATCACAATATTTTGTCTCTGAACTCATTTACAAGACAGGGGAGGAGGACCACTTCCTCGAGATGATGAACACCTGCATCGACCCGAAACCTGTCGACCCCCGGGAGAGGGAGGAGGCTGTCTACCCCTACCTCGATGAGCTCGAAAAGGTCCTGAAACAGAAAATAGGCCCCTCCACGACCCGCGATGAATTAAAGCGGGTCATCCATGCATGGATCGGGGAAAAGATCGCCCAGGGTCCCCCGTCCCCCCGGGGAAAAGCAAATTAGGGACGTGAGAACTATGCCCGACAAACCACCCAGTGACCCCCATACCGCGAGGATCCGGGAGGAGGAGCCCGAGCCGATGAGATTGAAGAAGGCCCGGGTCGATAAGCACGGCCACCCGGATGCTTGACAGCGAAGATGAGCCCTCGGACCCGATCCGAGACCCCGACTGAGAAGTAACCTCCAGTCATTTCCCGGACCGGAGCCGGGCTGTCCATCCCTGGCCGGACTTATCTGGAGCTGATTTCTCCCGAACAGAGTAATAGGGAATCGGGTTTTGTGATAAAAAGTTGTTTCCCTCTTTTACCGCACGTACACGTTCCGGGACGTTGTGCTCCTGCCGTTGGCGTTCGTCACTGTGAGCGAGACCGGGTAGATGCCGGGGTTCGCGAAGGTGTGAGCGGGATCCCGTTCAATCGAGGTACTCCCATCCCCGAAATCCCACTGCCAGGTGGCCGGACCGCGGAATGACATGTCATTGAACTGGACCGTCAGCGGGGCAGGTCCGATACTCCTGTTCATCGCAAAGAACGCGATCGGGGGGAACCCGGGAATTGGGGGTATCGTGGGTTTCGGGGTGATGGTCGGGGTGGGGTTGAACGTTGGGAATACGGGTTTTGTTCTTACCCAGACAAACGATGAGTACACGGTGCTCCCGCCGTAATTAAAGACCGTAAGAGTCGGGGGATAGATCCCCGGTATGGCGTACGTGTGTGTCGGGTTCTGTTCGGACGAGGTATTTCCATCCCCGAAGTCCCAGTGCCATGCCGTGGGTGTCCCTTTCGATCGGTCGGTGAACCGGACCGCCAGGGGCCCGTATCCCGACATGGGCGAGGCGGTGAACCATGCCGCCGGGGGCCAGCCCGAAGGGTTGACCTGGATGTACCCTGTCTTTGTTGCGGTGGCCTGTGCATCGGGATTTGCAGCTTTCAGCGAGACCGTGAAAGTCCCGGGAAAGGTATACGTATGTGGGACTGTGAGCGTCTCGTTTGACCATGCCGTCGTACCGTCGCCGAAGTCCCAGGACCGTGTGGTGACAACTCCGCTTGACCTGTCGGTGAACGCGACTTCGAGCGGGGCAACCCCAGAGGTCACATTGGCTGAAAAGTCAGCCGCAGGCGGGTCAAGAGGGAGCGACCCGATCGCATACACGTTGCCATCACCGCTGCCAATATATACGACTCCACCGACTACCGCAGGGCTGGACATCACTCTGCCCCCAACATCGAACGTCCAGAGGAGGTCTCCCGTGGCTGCATCGAGTGCATAGGTGCGGTTGTCATAGCTGCCGAAATACACGGCCCCGTTTGCAACCGCAGGGCTGGACCCTACCCTATCCCCAGTCGTGAACTTCCAGAGCTGTGAACCTGTGTCTGCATCGAGAGCATACGTTGTATTGTCATTGCACCCGAAATAGGCGACCCCGTTTGCAACCGCAGGGCTGGAACCGACGCTTCCTCCGGTGGGGAACTCCCAGAGCAGGCTCCCGGTGTGGGCATTGAATGCATGGAATACATGACTCGTGCCACTTCCGACATAGACAACCCCGTCTGCCACCGCAGGACTGGAATATGCCGAGTAGTCACCTTCGGGGATGTAGTCCCAGAGAAGGGCGCCGGAAGATGCGTCAAGGGCATAGAGGTACCCACCTGCGGTATGGATGTACACGACGCCATCAACGACCGCAGGGCTGGAAAAGATTGTATGTTCGTCATACTCCGCGTGGGGGATCGCATAACTCCAGAGGAGATCGCCTGTCTCCTCGCTGAATGCGTAGACGGTACCATCCATGTTCCCTATGTAAATTATCCCATCTACCACAGCAGCACTGGAGCTTATGCCGGACCTGGATGTCATGCGAATCGGCAGTTTGTACTTCCAGAGGATTTCGCCGGAATAGGCGTCGACTGCGTGGATCTTGTGTTTCAGGCCACCTATGTAGACAACCCCGTTCGAGACCGCAGGGCTCGAACTCACGATATCGTTGCGCTCCCTGGTATCATACTTCCAGATGGGGGCTCCTGTTGTTGCGTTCAACCCGTAGAGGTTCCGGTCCTGGCTCCCGACATAGACCACGCCGTCCACGACCGAGGGGCTCGACGTTACCGTGGCTCCGGTCTTGTAGGTCCAGAGGAGCGTGGGTGCTGGCTTTCTCCCGCCATCGTCATATACGCCTGTATTGTTGTGGTCGGACCGGAACTTTCGGGCCTTTGCTGTCGCCGGGTTGTCAGTCACATGCAGGATCACAGAGTTGGACGATTCCCCGGACGCAGGATCATGCACGGTGATATCCACCCGTCGCGAGTGTGCGATATACTCAGCAGGGACTTCCATGCTGAGGTGGTCCGGCTGCAAGTACTGCGTCGCCCGCTCTTCGCCGTTCCATAGAATGGTACACCTGGGGGTATATCCCGTGCCGTACACATTGAGCGTGAATGCGGGGCTGTCTTCCACGACGCCTCCGGGATCGAGGTGCGAGATCGAGAGTGCCCCCGTTGTTGCCGTATCAGCCACCAGGGTCGAGTTGACTGCCCCTTTCCTGGTGGCAGCCCTTGTCCCGATGGTGTAGCCTATCGAGGGAGAAAGTCCTGTCGCGGTCCAGGTCTCTGTTCCTGCGGTTATGTTCTTTTGGAACACCCCGTCGAGGTAGACCATGACATGGGAGAACCCGGTCGTTGCGGGATCGTCCCAGGCCCATATGATCTCTGCACCATTCACGGTGGTGGCGTGCAGGCCGGTCACGCTCTCAGGAGGGTCTTCAGGGAGAGTGGTGAGCGCATAGAGGTAGCCGACTCTTCCCTGTATATACAAGACCCCGTTCGCAATGGCAGGGTTCGAAAATCCCTCTCCCCCCGTAATACAGGTCCAGAGCAGGTCTCCCGTCCCTGCATCGAGGGCATGGACGACCCCGTTCTCACTTCCGAAATACACGACACCATTCGCAACCGAAGGGCTCGACCGTACCATGCTCCCTGCGGCATAGCTCCAGAGGAGATTCCCGGTCGCTGCATCAAGGGCATAGAGGTTGCCATTGTCGCTGCCGATGTACACCACCCCGTCAGCCACTGCCGGGCAGGAGTCTCCATATCCCCGGACAGGATAGTCCCAGATCTTAGCCCCCGTTGTCGAGTCAAGTGCGTAGAGGTTGTCATAGTCCTTAACGTAGACGACACCGTTTGAGACCGAAGGACTGAAAAACTCGTCGCCGAACGTGTAATTCCACAGGAGTGCCCCCGTGCCCGCATCAAGCGCGTAGACCTTGTCATCGTCGCTCCCGAAATAGACGATGCCGTATGCCACTGCGGGGCTCGATCTCACCATTCCACCAGTCGGATAATTCCAGAGAAGAGTGCCGGTGGCCGCATCGAGAGCGTAAAGGTTACCATCCCTGCTCCCGGCATACACGATACCGTTGGAGAGGGCCGGGCTTGAATCCACGACCGCCCCCGTCCGGAACTTCCAGAGAAGGGCACCGGTGGAGGCGTTAAGAGCGGAAACGTTCCAGTCGTCGCTTCCCACGTAGACGACATTTCCTGCGACCGCGGGGCTGGACATCCTCCCTCCGTCCGGGGAGTTCCACAGGAGTCTCCCGGTGAGCGCATCAATGGCATTGACATCGTAGATCCCGCAGATATAGACGACTCCATCCACTACCGCAGGACTGGAACCGTAATAGCTCTCCGTCATGTACTTCCAGAGCAGTTCGTTCCCGGGCCTCGTCCCGCCATCATCGTATACGCCTGAGTTGGAGGAGTCGGACCGGAATTTCCAGGCCATTGCATCGCTGGTTTTGTCCCTGACCGGGAAGAATACGGGGTTAGAGAATTCTCCTGTGGTGCTGTCATGGACCGTGATGTTTACCAGAGCCGGGTGTGAGATCATCCCGGCAGAAACTTCGATTGAGAGGCGGCCGGGGTCAATGAACTGCGTCGGCTGCTCATCGCCATTCCAGAGGACCCTGCTACTTCCTGAATATCCCGTGCCGGAGACCTTGAGGGCAAAACCAGGGCTCCCTGCATTTACTGCGGGGGGATCGAGGTGCGAGATCGAGAGTGCACTGGTGACCGCGGTATGGTTGACCCATGTCTCGCTGATGAGGCCCCCGGTTCCGGCTGTCCTTGTCCCGATGGTATACGTTGTCGACGGGGTGAGCCCTGTGGCGGTCCAGGCCCCTGTCCCTGCCGTCACGTTCACCTGAAACTCCCCGTCGAGGTACACTATGACGTGGTCAAAGTCGATATTCCCGGGATCGTTCCAGGTCCAGCGAATCTGGTTGGGCTGATAGGTGGCATTCTGGAGATTGGTGACCCCTGCCGGGGGACCAGGATAGATCACCTCCCCCTTATTGATCACGAAATTATCAAATGCAACCTTTACCAGCTTGTTTCCAAACGAATAGTCATGGCCCCACGCCCTGATCTTGCAGGTGACATCGCGGGAAGACATGGCGTCGCCTGGCAAGCTCTGCAAGAGTACCCAATCGTCGGCAATATCATCGAAATAATACCCCTCGAACGTGGTGCCGGTCCGTACCAGCCGGATCCGGCCGTCGGTGTCGTTTGTAGTGGAGAGAAGGATCGAGTCTGCAAAATGCGTCGCATAGTGGTCTCCCGGGGTGAAATAATCCGCGCTGCTGTAACTGGCGCGTTCTACCGTGCAGGTATAGGGTTGCCGTTCGATCCAGAGGCCCACTCTCACGCCATTGTTCGGTGGCCAGGTGAGGAGGTGGTAATCGACCTGGATGTCAAAGTCGCCCCGCAACGCACATTTACTGGCATATCCTGCATAAAAGGTGTCAGCGGATGAATCGGGGGGTATGGTAATTTCCAGCTGCCGGTTCGTTTCGTTTCCATATGGGCCCCCATATTCGATGACTTCCCAGATGGTGGAATTGCATACCTTGTCATCGAAATCGTCAAACGCGGGGGGACTCACATGAGACGCACCGATTGCGTAGAGGTTTCCGTCCAAATCCCCAAAATACACGACCCCGTTCGCGACGACGGGGCTTGAAAAGCCTCCGGTCCCGACCGTGCAGTTCCAGAGGAGGGTGCCCGTGACCGCGTCAAAAGCATAGAGATTCCTGTCATGACTCCTGATATACAGGACGCCGTCTGCAACCGCCGGGCTTGCACTTATTTCGCCCCCTGTCGTGTAGGTCCATACCTGTGAGCCGTTTTTTGCATCCAGGGCATAGACGATGCCATCCGTACCCCCGACATACGCTATCCCGCCTGCGACGGCAACGCTGGAGAACACTTCATCACCGGTCGTAAAGTTCCAGATGATATCGCCCGTGGACGCATCCAGCGCATAGATGTCATGGTCCCAGCTCCCGAAATATACCACATTGTCCACGACCGCCGGGCTCGAACGAATCCCTTTTCCGGTCGTAATATTCCAGATATGCGCTCCCGAAGACGCATTGAGTGCATAGACCCGGTTGTCGTAGCTCCCGACGTAAACCGATCCATCCACGACCGCCGGGCAGGTATCAACCACGCCTCCCGTCGTGTAGCTCCAGAGAAATTCCCCCGTCTCTGCATCCAGCGCGTAGACCTTCCCATCGTGGCTGCCGATATAGACGACACCATCTGCCACCGCCGGGCTTGACGTGATGCTTCCGCCTGCCCGGTAACTCCAGGCGAGTGCCCCAGTTTCTGCATCCAGCGCGTATACTTTACTGGCATAGTCCCCGGTGTAGACAACCCCGCCTGCCACAGCAGGAGACGGCCATACGTTGCCCTCCGTGGTATAACTCCAGATGAGTGCCCCTGTCTCTGCGTCCAGTGCGTAGACGTTGACATCGTGGCTGCCGAAATATACAATCCCGCCTGCCACGGCAGGAGTAGACTGTATCCGGTCCCCAGTGGTATAGTTCCAGAGGAGTGTCCCATCCGGCTTGATCTCCCCGTCCTCGTATTCACCCGAGTTCGAGAGATCGGACCGGAATTTCCATGCCTGTCCGTCTGCTGCCACATCTGCGGATGCAAAGAAGATGAGAATGAAAAGCCCCGTAATTAGGAAATATGGCTTCATGATATCCTTATCCCGACCATAACGAATAAAAGATAACCTTCTTTTTATTCATGTTCAAAATGAGACCGGTTTCCAGGAAAAAAAACTGTGCTCCTTTTTCTTTGCCACTCTTCTCATTTCCTGCAATAGAAGAGAATGCGAGGGATGGGATTTGAACCCAAGAACTCCTATGAGACTAGACCCTGAATCTAGCGCCTTTGACCTGGCTCGGCAACCCTCGCTCCTCCTATCTGTAGGATCTGGAGGAAAATAAAGATGTGGATTCCCTGTTTTCCCGGCCGGTTCGGGAACGGTCTTTCCCACCGGTTACCGTTGGCTTTTCCTGCGCTCGTACGACTGCAGTTCCCTTTCCCGCAGGGCGTTCCTCCGGATCTTGCCTGAGATGGTCTTGGGCAGGTCGTCCACGAACTCGATGGCCCGGGGGTACTTGTAGGGGGCGGTGGTCTTCTTGGCAAATTTCTGGATTTCTTTCACCAGCTGCTCCCCCGGCTGGAAACCATCCTTCAATACCACGAAGGCCTTGACGATCATCCCGCGTATCACGTCCGGGGAGCCGACCACCGCGGCCTCCCTGACCGCCGGGTGCTCCAGGAGGGCAGATTCCACCTCGAACGGGCCGATGCGGTAGCCCGAGCTCTTGATCACGTCGTCGTCCCGGCCAACGAACCAGAAATAGCCGTCCCCGTCCTGGTACGCCTTGTCGCCGGTGTAGTAGAAATCGCCCCGGTAGGCGGACTTGTTCGCCTCCGCGTCGTCGAGATAACAGAGGAACATCCCGGCCGGCCGCGGGCTTGTCCGGACAGCGATCCGGCCGGTCTCCCCCTGCGGCACCGGCTTTCCCTCCTCGTCGTGGAGTTCGATGTGCCAGCCGGGCGACGGCCTCCCCATGGAGCCGGGCTTTGCCTCCATGCAGGGGAAGGTGCCGATGACCAGGACCAGCTCGGTCTGGCCGTACCCCTCGTAGATGGTGAGGCCGGTGCCCTCCTTCCAGACCCTGATGACCTCGGGGTTCAGGGGCTCGCCGGCGCTCACGCAGTGCCGCAGTTCGGTTAAGTCGAACTTCTCCAGGTCGGCCAGGATCAGCATCCGGTATACCGTCGGGGGGGCGCAGAAGACCGTCACCTCGTACTTTTCAAGGATGGGAAGGAGCTCGGTGGCCTTGAACCTGCCCCGGATGTCGTAGACCAGCATGCATGCCCCCTGGATCCAGGGCCCGAAGAACTTGCCCCAGGAGGACTTCGCCCACCCGGTATCGGCAAAGGTGAAATGGAGGTCGTTTTCCTTTAAGTCCAGCCAGAATGCCCCGGTGACAACATGCCCCAGGGGGAGGGCGTGGCTGTGCACGACCATCCTCGGCTCGCCGGTGGTGCCGGATGTGAAATAGATCACGAGGGGATCCGTCGAGCGGGTCCTCTCCATCCCGGCTATCGTGACCAGCCTGCGGGAGACGGGGGCCGGATAGTCCTGCTCCACGGGATAGCTGATCCAGCCCGGGAGCTCGGCGTCCACCACGAAGCGCGACTGGACCGATGGACATTCGGGGCAGATCTCATCGATCTTGGGGGCGTTCTCGCGGTCCGTGATGACCATCCGTATCCTGGCGGCGTTGATCCGGTACGTGAGGTCTTTCGCGGTCAGCATGGTGGGGAAGGGACAGAAGACCGCGCCGAGCTTGATGCAGCCGATGGCAAAGATCCACCACTCCGGGACCCGGTGGAGCATGATGGCCACGCGGTCACCCTTCGTGATCCCGTACTTGATCAGCATGTTTGCTGCCGAGTTGGACAGGTTCGCGAGCTGCCGGAAGGTGAAGGCCTTCTCCCGCCCTCCCTGGTCCACCCAGATCATGGCCAGCTTGTTCCTGTCCTTCACTGCCAGGGCATCGATGACATCGAACCCGAAGTTATAGTATTCCGGGACATCCGGGGAGAAGTTGCGATTCGTCTCATCATAGTCCTGCATAGTGTGCTCGGCAGGGGGCATATGACCTGAAATATGGGAGCGGAATCCACTTGAAGGTGACTTTTCCAACCGGGGAAGAGATACCGGGTGCCCCGAATGTCCATATAAATGAAAAAAGAGAAAAAATGTGTTTTTTTGTTTTATTTCAGAAAGTATATAATCAATCAGAATATATTCGATCTCTATGAGTCTCATGGTTAGAGCATTCGGGTTTATATTCATCCTCGTAGCGTTGATCGGATTTGCGACGTTATTCGGTAATTATCAACAGTATTCTCCTTCAAGAACAGCTCCACAACTCTCAACAAGCCAGGTCAAACCATATGCAAATATCCTGATTCCAAGTCAGGCACCTTCCTTAAGATTATTGAATACCTACCTGAATCCGCCTGAAATACCCCCCGAACCAAATCCATCGTGGATAAATGCACACATCCCATCTAATTCAACCCCCGGGCGAAGCCTTCCAGCTGACTTTGTCTTTGTATCCGGATGCAGGCCAGGGTATCGTTGTTGAAAGAAAATAACGATTAGGAGCATCGACTCATTCCAGGGGAAGATTCAGAGTGTCGCCATGCCGGTATTCTGTATCCACGATATAAAAAATTCTTTTTTGCGACCATTCATCCTCCGGGGCAGGATAAATAATCCGCGTGACTGGAATTATTGCACCTTCGCCGGGGTGCCCCTCGACTGGCGCGTTTATCATGTCCGGGTTCGGGTGCAACAGCCCTCACATCCATTCATTCTAAAAATCCCACATAGCAAAAAGCCCATTGTGCTCCATGCGTTCTTTCCGTGCACTTCAGCGCCATTGGGAGGTGGATCGCCGGAGCTGCAAGTTAGGCAAGGAACCAAAGAGGGTCGCTGCACCCGGAAACAAACACCCATGGCTAACAAAGTTCTCCCGTTTGGAATCCAGCAGCTTGTTGCGTTTTATACCCCCAAATGCTGGATTGATCGCTGGAGCCGCATGTGATGCCAGGGACCGAAAAGAGGATCGTTGCCCCCTGGACAACTACCCGTGGTCTGCAAACTTCTCCTGTTCAGCGTCCCGCAGCTCGTTCCGCTTTATCTTGCCCGAGAGGGTCTTGGGGAGCTCGTGGACGAACTCGATGGCGCGGGGGTACTTGTAGGGGGCGGTCGTCCTGCGGACATGGGACTGGATGTCCCGGACCAGCCGCTCGGAAGGCTCGTACCCCGGCTTGAGCACCACGAAGGCCTTCACGATAGTCCCCCGGATCAGGTCGGGAGTCCCCACCACCGCCGATTCTGCGACGGCGGGGTGCTCAAGGAGCGCTGACTCGACCTCGAACGGGCCGATACGGTAGCCCGAGCTCTTGATGATGTCGTCGCCGCGGCCCATGAACCAGAAGTAGCCGTCCTTGTCCATGGTGGCCTTGTCCCCGGTATAGTAGAACCCGTCTGCAAACGACTCGGCATTGGCCCCGGGGTTCTCCAGGTACTCCACGAAGAGCCCCACCGGCCGGGGGTCAAGCCGGACGGCGATCCTGCCCTCCTCGTTCACCCCCACCGGGTTCCCATCCTCGTCGTGGAGCTCGATGTGCCACCCGGGTGCCGGTTTTCCCATCGAGCCGGGCCTTGGCTCCACTCCCGGGAAGGTGCCGATGCAGCAGACCGTCTCGGTCTGGCCGTACCCCTCGCAGATGGGGAGGCCGGTCCCCTCCTTCCAGACCCTGACCACCTCGGGGTTGAGGGGCTCCCCGGCGCTGGTGCAGTGCCGCAGTTCGCGGAGGTCGAACTTCCCGAGGTCTGCCAGGATGAGCATGCGGTAGATGGTCGGGGGCACGCAGAACGAGGTGATCTCGTATTTCTCCAGGAGAGGCAGGATCTCGGTGGCCTTGAATTTTCCCCGGACGTCATAGACGAAGACGCAGGCACCCTGGATCCACTGCCCGAAGATCTTTCCCCAGGCGCACTTGGCCCACCCGGTATCCGAGTAGGTGAAGTGGACATCGTCCGCAGTCAGCCCCTGCCAGAGTGCAGCGGTGACCAGGTGCCCCAGGGGATACGCCTGGTTGTGGAGCACCATCTTCGGCTCTCCCGTTGTCCCCGATGTAAAGTAGATGAGCATGGGGTCGGTGGAGAGGGTCTTCCCCCCGACCGGCATGCTCACCGACCGGAACGAGACGGGTGCGGGATAGAGGAGCTCCTCTGGGTAGTTAATCCATCCGGGGAGCTCCCCGTCGACCAGGAGCCTGCAGGAAAGTGAAGGGCACGATTCGGCCACCTCGTTCACCTTGGCCGCGTTCCCGAGGTCGGTGATGATCATCCGGAACTTCCCGGTGTCCACCCGGTACCTGATGTCCCGTGCGGTGAGCATCGTTGGGCATGGGCACACCACAGCGCCCAGCTTGATCAGGGCGATGACAAAGACCCACCACTCGGGGACCCGCGGGAGCATCAGCAGGACCCGGTCCCCTTTCTGTATCCCGTACTTGATCAGGATATTGGCGGCCTGGTTGGAGAGATTTTTGAAGTCCCGGAATGAAAATTTCTTCTCCAGGCCTTCCTGGTCCAGCCAGATCATGGCCAGCTTGTTCCGGTCTTTCTCTGCCCAGGAGTCGATGACATCGTACCCGAAATTATAGTGCCGGGGGATGTTTATCGTGAAATTCCTGCATAAATCACCGCAGGTCCCCGCAGCCCCGGTCTTGGCCTCCATCAGAAATCAGTAGTATTTGATGCTCACCCGATTTGAACCTGCCTCTCTACCGGAAAAAACCGCCGAATGCGTGACCATAAAGGTATCGCATTAGTATTATGATTCGAAAGGAGGATGTATTAAAGAATGGAAGATAAGAGGTACGATTCTCTAAAAATCGAAAATATCGTCGCTTCCGGGGCGATTGCCGATGCCATCGACCTCGGGGAGATATCCCGGAAGATCAAGAACTGTGAGCTGAACCAGAAGCGGTTCCCAGGCGCCGTGCTCCGGATGGACGACCCCAAGATCGCCTCTCTTATCTTCTCCTCGGGAAAGGTGGTGCTGACCGGTATCCGCGACCAGGAGTCCCTGGACCGGGGGCTTTCCCTGATCATCCGCTCCATGAAGGACGCCGGGGTGAAGACCCTTGAAAAGCCCCTTGTCGGCATCACCAATATCGTCTGCTCCTACGATATCGGGAAATACATCAACTTAAACAAGGTCGTCATCACCCTCAACCTGGAGAATATCGAGTACGAACCGGAGCAGTTCCCCGGCCTGGTCTACCGGATAAAAGAACCCAAGATCGTCGCCCTCCTCTTCTCTTCTGGTAAAATCATCCTCACCGGCGGCAAGAACCTCGCCGACGTGAAGAAAGGCCTGGACTTCCTGGAGCAGAAGCTCGAGTCTATCCTTTAGCTCTGCCAGAACCGGTGGGTCCGGATATAGTTCCGTTCTGCCTTGAGTATCTCGCGGTAGAAGGCATCACCCTCGGCAAGCGTGCAGATGATCCGGGAAGCGTTCTCGGGGCCCACCCCGCGTGCAGCCAGCGCAAGGACGGCCTTTCTTCCGCTGGACAACACCATATTCGCATTCCGGAGCAGCCTCCATTCCACGGCCTTCTCTTCCTCGCTTTTCCTGCTCTTTGCCGCAACCGCCAGGAGCGGCTCCTCCCAGGGCTTGAGGACGGCAACGAGCCTTGCACCGCACGATGGGCAGACGGGGTTTTCCGGGACGCGGGAGACCGTGGTGCGGCTCTTCCACTTCCGGCAGTGCATGCAGGCCAGCACCACCTCCTGCTGCTCCAGCCTCCGCCTGAGCGTGCTGATTACCGCCTGGTCCGCGGTCGGTGGGGGGACCAGGTCCCGGGAAGAGGTGAACCCTTCCGCACCCAGGATGCTCAGGTGCGTAACAGCCAGCTGGATGCTCCCTTCCCTGATCATGGTGACCACCCGTGCGGCGGCAGCGACGTCCATGTACACCGCGAAGAGCTCCCGGTAGGTCTCCTTCTGGACAACGCTCCCGTCAAAGAGATCCGTAAGCTTCTGGATGCTGATGCGCTCGTAATCCGCATCCGGGTCGATCGCCCCGAACTTCTTTGCCACCTGCACGAGCTTCCACCGGTAGAGGGCGGTCCGCTTCAGGGCCAGCTGCAGGATGCTCTCCAGGTAACCAGGCTCAAGCCCGGCCAGCGCCTCCCGCACCTCCCCTGCCCGCACGTGGGACGGGAGGCGGAGGGAGAACCGGTACGCATCGATCTCGATCCCCACGGTCGTCCCGAACCGGGCCGAGAGCAGGATGGAGAGGACACGCGCCAGGGCCTCGTTGGCCCGGTGCCCTGCGCAGACGTTGCAGACAACGCCCTCGGAGGTGTTCTCCAGGGTGATCAGCCGGTCCCCCGGGACCGGGGAGCGGTTCTGGTCCATCTCCCCGAGGAAGTGCCTGGCAAATGCGAATGCCGCCGCTCCGCGTTTCCCGTGGCTATAGGGGGCGAAATCCCTGGTCCTGCGGAGGGCGCCGGCCTCGCGGGCCACCGCGAATGGGACCGGGATCTGCTCCCCTTCCCAGGAAGGCAGCTCCCCAGCAGCCTTCCGGGCAGGCTCGACGATGATACGCCCTTCCTCAATATCGAGCACCCGCCAGAGCTGGCCCTTGGTGATGAACACCGCACCGGTGTGCACCCAGCCGACCACGAATGACTCGTCCAGGGTCCCCACCGGCTTCCTGGAGACCATGTCATAGACGAGCACTTTCCGCTCGTCGTGGATCATGGAGAGGTTCCCGGCAAGGTAGCGGCGGGAGCGCCCGCTGGAGCGGACCATGTCCCCGTCCAGCCGGATAAGCCGGTGCTCGGCCATCTGGGGGAGGACCTCATCGAGCAGGGGCCCCTGTTTCCCAAAGGGGTAGGTCCGCCCGATAATCTCCCGGATGCGGGACCGGTGGATCTCCCGGTACTCCACCACCATGGCCGCGACCTGGTTTGCCAGGACGTCTGCGGCGTTCCGGTGGATGGCCACGGCCTCCACCTCCCCTGCCCTGGCCTTCCGGGCGATGACCAGGGACTCGAGGAGGTCATCGAACCCGGTGGCGAGGACGGTGCCCCGCGAGGTGGCGTCCAGCTGGTGGCCGGCCCGGCCGACCCGCTGCACCAGGCGGGCCACCTCCCGGGGTGAACCGAACTGGACCACGTGCTCGATCCGCCCGATGTCGATCCCGAGCTCCATGGACGAGGTGCAGATGAGGGCCTTTATCGCCCCGGACTTGAACCGCTCCTCGGCCTCGATGCGCACGTCCCGGGAGAGGGAGCCGTGGTGGACCTCCACGTCGCCCCGCTGGAAGAGCTGGTGGCCCAGGGCCTCGGCGGTGACCCGGGTATTCGTAAAGACCAGGGTGGAGGCGTGGCGGTCGATGGTACCCGACAGCCACTGCGCCTGCTGCTCAAAACGGTCCCCGGCGAATTCAACCGTGATGTCCAGGTGCTTGGCCACCGGCACCTCGACCACGGCGAACGGCCGGGCGCCGCACATGAACCGGCCGACTTCTTCCGGGTTCCCCACCGTGGCCGAGAGCCCGATCCGCTGGAACTCCCCCGCATACTCCACCAGCCGCTCCAGGGCGATGGAGAGCTGGGCCCCGCGCTTACTCCCGGCCAGTTCGTGGATCTCGTCGATGACCACGGTCCTGACCCCGGCCAGGTGTTTGCGCAGGACTTTCCCCATGAAGAGCGCCTGGAGGGTCTCGGGGGTGGTGATGAGGAGGTCGGGGGGCGAGAGGGCCTGCTTCCTCCGCTCTGCCTGGGGTGTGTCGCCGTGGCGCACGCCGACCGACAGCCCGAGCTCCCGGCACCACCAGGAGAGGCGCTGGAGCATGTCCCGGTTCAAAGAGCGAAGCGGCGTGATGTAGAGGGTGGCAAAACCACCCCCCGCCCCGGAGAGCATGGCGTCAAAGACGGGTATCATGGCGCTTTCGGTCTTCCCCGTCCCGGTGGGGGCGATCAGCAGGAGGTCCTTTCCCTCCCGCACCAGGGGGATCGCCCGCTCCTGGACTTCCGAGAGCCGCGAGAAGCCGCGGGACCGGACGCAGGCCTGCACCCGGGGGTCGAGCTGCTCAATCGCCTTCATGCTCCCCCAGGGCGGAGAGCGGCCCGATAAAAGTCCCGTCGGCCAGGAATACCTCGGCATCCCCGGTCCTCATGCAGCGGGAGAGCGGGCTGAACGGTTCTGCGACCGTCCTCTGTATATCGTACCCGGCCAGTTCGTTGCAGGCCGGGACAAAGAGAACCCGGGTTTCCCCGCTGCACCCCTGCCGGCCGGGAAAGATGCAGTCCCCCTCCAGCCCGGCAAGCAGGCAGGCAGGAGCCCGGAGCGAGCACCCCACCTCGTCGGTCAGGGTCACGGTAGGGTGGTGGTGGCCGGCGAGGAGCAGGAGACCCTCCAGAGACGGGTCCGGGTAGGTATGCCCGTGAAGGTAGCCCACCCCGTCGATAGCGGCGCCTTCCCGGGGCAGCAGTTCCCCATCCCCGAGAAACCGCTCGATCCCGGGGTCATGGTTCCCGGGGAGGACCCGCAGGGGGACCTCCTTCCTGAAGGCATCCAGGACCCCGGGGATCTCGCGGAACTCCTGGCGCGTGGCCAGGGGGACGCTGTGCTTGACATCGCCGAGGAGCACGAGCAGGTCGGGGTCAGACTCGCGGATGCAGGCGATCACGCGCTCTTTCCGCTCATCTGTCCGGCTCCTGAAATGGAGCCCGCGGCGGGAGAGGTCCGACTCTATCCCGAGGTGGAGGTCGGCGACCGCCAGGACCCGCATGCTGCCGGCTGCCAGGAGGGCCGGGCCTGCCTCGAGAAATTCAAGCCTCATAGCCGCCTGATGACACCCTTCTGGGGCTGGTAGCACTCGTCCTCCCGGAGCAGTGTCTCGACTGCCTGGCGGGCCTGTTCTGCGGAAATGCCCGAGCCTGCCGCGATGCTGATTATCTCCCCGAGCGGTATGCCTTTCTTCCCGCCGTGCTCCTCCACGATCCCGAGCACGACCTGCACCGGGTCCGGCCCGGGTGCTGGCGGGGTGATCTGCAGGTCCACGCTTTTGAGGGACTCCTGTGCCATCCGGGCCAGCTCCTGCAGGGAAGCGCGGCCAGTCCCGTAGTGCCGGATAGCCTGGAGCAGGGATTCCGGCCCCGTCCCCGATGAGAGTGCCGAAGCCATGGCCTGTATCCTCCGGCAGGTAAGTGCAGCAGTCCGGACCACCCAGAGGTCCCGGACCCGCCGCTCCACGCCCCGGGCATCCCCGACGGCGACCGTGCACACGCTCCGGTCCCCTGATCCCGCCATCCTGGCCTCCCCGACAACCGTCGCAAAACAGGGCGGTTTCATCCCGGAGATTGCATCGGCCGCCTCCGTCTCGTACCGGGGGACGACCAGGGAGAACGCCCCTGTCGGGTCCGCCAGCCGGGCATACATCACGTCCCCCGGCTTTCCCCCCACCTCGAGGAGCGCCCCTGAGAGGTAGAGCTGGCCGCATATGGCCCCCCCGGGGGTAATAAGGCTGTATCCTCCAGGGCCTTCGGCATCTTCGACCTTGAGCGTCGCTGCGTTGAACTCCCGGGCAAATATTCTCTGATAGGGTCTCACGTCATGGTCCCTCGCAGGGAAAGGCGATACAAGACCAGGTTCTCCCTCGTTTTCACACTATCCATCGGTCGGGAAGCGTGATATCCATTCTGTTCCCGGAAAGTGCCAGGGGATCCGGTTGCAACAGTCCTGCTGGTGCATGTGGGGTGCCCTGCCTTCCAGCGCTGCCCATGGGTCTGAATGAATGCAGGTGGATCCGGGTGGGAGTGATTTGCCCCCTGGCTCTCTGCCAACATCCGCTTATAATGAAGGATTATCAAAAATAACGGTCGTATAATCCCGATTTACCGATATATTTATATAAAATTACTTACTTCATCTCACATATAGGGTTTTCATGCGATCCAAAGGGCTATTCTGGCTATTCATACTTATTTTACCCCTCGTTTTCGTGCTTCCATTCCCGGCCGGTGCAGCTGGGATCACCCTCCAGGGCGATGGTGACATCGCCCTCCCCGGTTCCGGGCCCTCCGTGCATATCAGCTCCACGGAACTCCAGTCGGTGTTCGATGGACCCGGCGGGACCGGCGTTGAGGGGTGGCTCGCTTCCATCCCCCTGCAATTCGTCCCGAATGCCGGCCAGAGCGAGGACCCGGTCCGGTTCATGGTCATATCTGACGGGGGCTCACTTTTCTTCACCCCGGACGGCTTGCAAGTCCGGCTCATGACCGGTGATGACGAAGTCGTCAGCACCACCTCGATGGGGTACCGGTTTGCCGGTTCCGGGCCGGCCACGGCTGTCATCGGGATCGATCCCCTTGCGTGCAGGGCTAACTTCCTCATCGGGAATACCCCCGGCAGCTGGCACACGGGTGTCCCCACCTACCGGGCCATCGAGTACCGGGATCTCTACCCCGGAATACACCTCCGGTACGAGGGCACGCCTGAAGGGCTGAAGAGCACGTTCATCATTGAACCCGGTGCAGACCCCGCGCAGATACAAATCCAGTACGAAGGGACCGGCGCCCTGTCCCTTGGCCCGGGCGGGGACCTGGTCATACCCACGCCGGCGGGATACCTGACAGAATATGCGCCGGTATGCACCCAGGCAGTCGGGGGCGAGGTGCACCGTATCGATGCCGCTTATATCCTGGAAGACGACCACAGCATCGGTTTTTCCATCGGCCCCTACGACCAGGCCGTTCCCCTGGAGATTGACCCGGTGATGAAATACGGGGTCTACCTGAAAGGGATCGGGATCGCATCCGGCCAGGCCGTCGCGGTTGACAGCCGCCAGAACGTGTTCGTGACCGGGCAGTCATACCCTGCCCCGTACATCATGCACGAAGATGCCACTGCCGTTGCCGGGGCAGGCACTGATGTCGTGGTGGTGAAGATCAATGCTGACGGGTCCGTGCCGGTCTACGTGACATACCTGGGAGGGAATGGCGATGACACCGGCAACGGGATCACCACTGACGCATCGGGGAACGCGTTCGTCACCGGGACGACCGCCTCCACGGACTTCCCGGTAATCAGGGCCCTCCAGGACTACAACGCAGGCCAGACCGATGCGTTTGCCCTGAAGCTCAACTCGGACGGCTCGAGGCTGCTGTTCTCCACCTACCTCGGCGGCCAGGGCATAGACTCCGGGAATGGCCTGGCACTCGACGGAAATGGTGACGCGTACATCACCGGGAACACGACCTCCCTCGTCTTTCCGGTCATCAGCCGGTACCAGCGCACCTATTACGCCGGCAACCAGGACGCATATATCCTGAAGATCGGTGGCACCGGGTCGCAGCTGTTCTTTTCAGAGTATATCGGCGGCTCCCTCATGGACTCGGGGTTTGCAGTCGCAGTCGATGGCTCCGGGAACTCCTACATCACCGGGGAGACGTTCTCCACCAACTTCCCGGTCAGGAACGCCACGTTCCCGTCCCTTGCGGGAAAGCAGTGGAGCGACGCCTTTGTCACCAGGGTCGCGCCCGATGCCGATGCCCTGGTCTACTCCACCTACCTGGGCGGGACCGGCATTGATTCGGGGAGGGCCATTGGTGTAGACTCCCAGAACAGGGCACACGTGGCAGGGAGCACTCTTTCTGCCAACTTCCCCACCAGGGACGCGGCCCAGCCGCGGTCGAAGGGGCTCTATGATGCCTTTTACACCAGGCTTTCCCCGGACGGCCGCACAGTTGAATATTCCACGTACCTTGGCGGATCCATGGTCGACCAGGCCCGGGCAATAGCGATGGACCCTGCCGGCATCGCGTATGTCGCCGGGATGACATCCTCCCGTAACTTCCCGGTGACGGACCCCTACCAGCGGGTCTATGGCGGGGGAGCCTATGACGCATTCATAGCAAAATATGTCCCCTGGGACACCGTGCCCGAGTACGTCACCTACCTGGGTGGAAACGGCAGGGACATCGCTTCCGGGGCCGCCACCGACGGGCGCGGCGGGGTCTACGTTACCGGGATCACCGATTCCGCGAATTTCCCCACGACCGACCCCTACCCGCCGGTCTTCGGGGCCCGGGGCCAGGGTGGGTTCGTTGCGGCCCTGCTCGACCATGCTGAGCCCCCGCGGGTGCCGACCGCAGATTTCCAGGCCAATGAAACATCCGGGAAAGCCCCGCTCGCGGTGAAGTTCAAGGACCTCTCGACCGGGTACCCCACCTCCTGGTACTGGGAGTTCGGGGACGGGAACTCCTCGAATATGAGGAACCCAGCCTATACCTACCGTGAACCGGGCATTTACACCGTGAACCTCACCGCTGCCAATTTCATGGGGGCTGACACCGCCTCGAGGCAGGACTACATCACCGTGACCGGTGTCCCTGTCCGCCCGGTTGCCGGCTTCAGCGCTGAACCCAGGTCAGGCCGGGCACCCCTGGCAGTCCGGTTCACCGATCTGTCGATGGGGTATCCTTCAGCCTGGTCCTGGGACTTTGGCGATAACACCACGTCGAACGCGAGAAACCCAGGCCACACCTACGCGAACCCCGGCTCCTATTCCGTGTCCCTGTCGGTTTCCAATGCCATGGGATCTGATACGCTCACGCAGGAAGGATACATAACGGTCTCCCCCGCTCCTCCGGAGCCGCCCGTGGCAGCGTTCTCTGCCGAACCCCTCTCTGGTTACGCACCCCTTGCCGTGAACTTCACCGACCTGTCGACCGGTGCCATCGATTCCTGGTCCTGGGACTTTGGCGACAATACCACGTCCAGCGTCAAGGACCCGGTGCATACCTTTGCATCGTCCGGAACCTTCACCGTCAGCCTCACCGTTTCCAACTCCGGGGGGTCCAACACCAGTGTCCGGGACGACTATATCACGGTCTCCCCCGCTCCTCCGGCTCCACCTGCGGCAGCATTCTCCGCCGAACCCCTCTCCGGGTATGCGCCCCTCTCCGTGAACTTCACCGACCTTTCCACCGGGGCCATTGATTCCTGGCTCTGGGGGTTCGGGGATGGCAACTCCTCGTCTGACCCCAGACCGGTCCATACCTTTGCATCGCCCGGAACCTTCACCGTCAGCCTCACCGTTTCCAACTCCGGGGGGTCCAACACCAGTGTCCGGGACAACTATATCACGGTCTCCCCCGCTCCTCCGGCTCCACCTGCGGCAGCATTCTCCGCCGAACCCCTCTCCGGGTATGCACCCCTCTCCGTGAACTTCACCGACCTGTCCACCGGTGTCATCACCTCGTGGCTCTGGGACTTTGGCGACAACACAACATCCACCCTGCGGGACCCCGTACATACTTATGCTGGCCCCGGAACCTTCACCGTCAGCCTCACCGTTTCCAACTCCGGGGGGTCCAACACCAGTGTCCGGGACGACTATATCACGGTCTCCCCCGCTCCGCCGGCTCCACCTGCGGCAGCATTCTCCGCCGAACCCCTCTCCGGGTATGCCCCCCTCTCCGTGAACTTCACCGACCTGTCCACCGGCATCATCACCTCGTGGTTCTGGGACTTTGGCGATAACACAACATCCACCCTGCGGGACCCGGTCCACACCTATGCCGATCCCGGCAACTACACGGTCAGCCTCACGGTGGAGAACGCCGGGGGCAGCGACACGCTCACCCGGCAGGGCTACATCCTCGTCACGATGAAGATTGGCGGCGACACCGGGTACTTCCGCGTCCATTCCAATGTCGACGGGTCGGCTGTCTCCTTTGACCAGGACTACAAGGGCGTGACCGTAAACGGGAGTCTCCTGGTCCAGGTCTACCTGACTGCTACGCCCTACCGTACTTTCACGGTGTCGAAAGAGGGGTATTACCCCCTAACGCAGGCTATCACTGCCTACCCGGCCAGGGGCCAGACCATCGACCTCTTCGCAACCCTCGAGCCAATCCCCCTGATTTACTCCGTCAACGCGAATACGGGGGAGCACGGGACCATCGTCCCCAACGGGACGCTGATGGTGGCGGCGGGCGGCGGCCTCTCGTTCGCCCTGCTGCCCGATACCGGGTATCGGGTAGAGAACATTTACCTTGATGGAGCCGGGATCGGCGCTGCACCGACACTGGAGCTTGAAAACATCACCGCGAACCATACCGTCTATGCCACCTTCACTCCGCAGGAGACCGTTCTCTATACAATCGATGCTTCTGCAGGGGATCATGGCCTGATCGAGCCATCAGGGTTAGTGAACGTACCGGCTGGGGGGAACATGACCTTCTCCATCCGGCCGGACACCGGGTATGTTATTGCCGGTATCATGGTGGACGGATCCCAGGTCAACGGAACGCCTTCCAGTTACACATTCGCAAACGTGACTGCCAACCACACCATATCTGCCTCCTTCGAACCGGCCGTGGTGGTGCTCTATTATATCAACGCTGCTACGGGTGAGAACGGGGCAATCGTCCCATCCGGGCTCATCAGCGTGGTTGCCGGGGAGTCCATCACCTTCCACATGGTCCCCAACCAGGGTTCGTTCTACGTGAAGAACGTGATAGTGGACGGCAATTCACAGGGAGCTCTCTCCCTCTACACCTTTTCGAACGTAACATCCAATCACACGATATCCGTGGTTTTCGGCATCTACAGCAGCGGCGGAGGGGGGGGCGGTGGCGGCGGTGGCGGGGGCGGAGGCGGAGGCGGTGCCGTGGTGACCCAGGCGACCACGCAGCCTACGGCGGTCCCGACAACCGAAGCAGCCGAGGTTCCCCCCGAGGGGGGAGAGGCCAGGAACGTGACGCCGACCGTGACCATTCCTACCATGCCGACCACCGAGGAGACCCTGCCAGCTGCCGCCACCACGACGATACCACCGGCCAGCCCGTTCTGGACCCGGTTCCCGCTCACTTGGCTTGTACCGTTTGGGATTGTCATCCTGGTACTGGCCGGTGCAGCGTACTACTATTATCGGAAGCAGAAGCAGCAGGAGAGCCTGTACGAGGAATAGCCCTCCGGTGAAAGTCCCGGGGGGTGTCCTTTAGATTTCTTGTTGTTTCCATCCAACCCTCCGGTCACCCCGAATGTTCCCGCCCCTGGCCAGTGGCATGGACGGAATCCCTCGAAGTTTTCGGGATTTTCGTCGCGTCCGCTGCAACCCGGACACAGAACGGAAATGCCCGTAACCCGGGGACCGCTGCCCTCACTCCACTTTCGCGCCTCACATCAGGGCGATTTATAGGCGAACAAATTCAAAATGTATTTACACTTCCTGCCCCCGGTAGTGTGCAGTCAGGGATTGCCCTGGGGGTTCGTGGAAGAAAGGGGAGCGAAGCGGATGGAGGATACGAATACAATCTGGATTGAGAAATACCGCCCGGTGCGCCTCATGGACATCGTAGGCCAGGACGAGATCATCTCCCGCCTGGAATCGTACGTGAAGACCGGGAACCTCCCCCACCTCCTCTTCACAGGGAGCGCAGGGGTCGGGAAGACCACCGCCGCCGTGGCCCTGGCCCGGGAGCTCTTCGGCGATTCCTGGAACCTGAACTTCCGCGAGCTGAACGCCTCGGACGAGCGGGGTATCGACGTGGTGAGAAACCAGATCAAGCAGTTTGCCCGGACCTCCCCCCTCGGCGGTGCCTCGTTCAAGGTCCTCTTCCTGGACGAGGCCGATGCCCTCACCCCAGACGCCCAGGCAGCCCTCCGCAGAACCATGGAGAGTTATGCTGCCACCTGCCGGTTCATCCTCTCCTGCAACTACTCGTCCAAGATCATCGACCCCATCCAGAGCAGGTGCGCGATTTACCGGTTCAAGGCTCTCAGTCCCCAGGCTATCGCCACGGAGATCCGGCGCATCGCCGACGCGGAGCGCCTTGCCGTGACCGGGAACGCCGTCGAGGCCATCGTGTACATAGCCCAGGGAGATATGCGGAAGGCCATCAACGCCCTGCAGGGGGCAGCCATCCTCGCAGCGGAGATCGATGGCTCCATGGTGTATGCCATCACCGCCACGGCGCGGCCCGATGAGATAGAGGAGCTCCTGGGCACTGCCCTCGCAGGCGATTTCGAAGGCGCTGAAACGGTCCTCCACCGGCTGCTCCATGACCGGGGCATCGCTCCCAACGAGCTGATCAACCAGTGCTACCGGGCGATCGTGAACCGGGACATGGACGAAGCGCTCAAGGTTGCCCTCATCGACCAGCTGGGCACCATCGACTTCCGGCTCTCCGAGGGGGCGAGCACCGAGATCCAGATGGAGGCCCTGGTGGCCCGGTTCGTCCTGGAGTCCACCAGGCACCGGCAGGTCTGATCATGGCCGGGGACGACGAGATCGAGGCCCTTGACTGGGACGCCTACTGGAGCAAGTTCCTCAAGAACCGGTACCGGAAGCAGCTCTCTGAGCTCTCCCGGGAATACCCGTACCGCAGGTCCCTCGCAGTGGACTACCGCGAGCTGGAGAGCTTTGGGAGACCCGGCCTGCGGATGGCCGATGAGCTCCTGGACAACCCGGGCAGGGTAATCCAGGACGTCAGGAATGCCATCAAAAATCACCAGCTGGTGAAGGGACGGGACGGCAAGGCCGCGGACGAGGTGAACATCCGGTTCGTTAACCTCCCCCGAAAGATCGGCATCCGGCAGATCCGCTCGGACCACATCAACCGCTTCATCAGCGTGGAAGGGATCCTGAGGAAGACGACCGAGGTCCGGCCCCGCATCGTGCACGCGGTCTTCCGATGCCCGGGAGGCCATTTCACCGTCCGGGACCAGGGGTACGGCAGGTTCCGCGAACCCGACGGCTGCGCTACGGAGGGCTGCACCTTCCGGAAGCTCGATCTGGTCCCCCGGAGGTCCCGCTTCGTCGACTCGCAGAAACTCCGCATCCAGGAGTCCCCCGAAGGGCTCCGCGGGGGCGAGCAGCCCCAGACCCTGGACGTGGATGTCACCGACGACCTGACCGGCAGGGTGGCCCCCGGGGACCGGGTGGTAATAAACGGCATCCTCCGCTCCGTCCAGCGGATCACCCGCGGGGAGAAGAACACCATCTTCGACATCTACCTGGAGTGCAATTCCATCGAGATAGCTGAGAAGGAGTTCGAAGAGGTGGAGATCAATGAAACTGACGAGGATGCAATCCTCTCGCTCTCCCGGGACCCCAATGTCTACCGCAAGATCGTCCACTCCATAGCGCCCACCATCTATGGCAACGAGGACGTGAAGGAAGCCATCGCCCTGCAGCTCTTTGGCGGCATCACGAAAGAGATGCCAGACGGGAGCCACCTCCGGGGCGATGTCCACGTCCTCCTCATCGGAGACCCGGGGATCGCGAAGAGCCAGCTCCTCAGGTACGTGGTCAAGCTCTCCCCCCGTGCCATCTACACCAGCGGGCAGTCCTCGACCTCGGCCGGCCTGACCGCCACGGCCGTGAAAGACGAGTTCGGGGACGGCAGGTGGACCCTGGAGGCCGGGGCCCTGGTGCTGGCAGACATGGGGGTGGCCGCGGTGGACGAGATGGACAAGATGCAGAAGGAGGACCGCTCGGCCCTCCACGAGGCCATGGAGCAGCAGTCCATCAGCGTGGCCAAGGCAGGGATCACCGCGACCCTCAAGTCACGGTGCGCGCTCCTCGGTGCGGCCAACCCCAAGCTGGGCCGGTTTGACGACTACCTCCCCATCGGGGAGCAGATCAACATGCCGGCTTCCCTCCTCTCCCGTTTCGACCTCATCTTCGTGATGAGCGACAAGCCGGACCACACCCTCGACAGCGCCATCGCCAACCACATCCTCAAGGCGCACAGCATCGGGGAGACCATCGCCCAGCACCGGCGGTCCCCCATCCCGGGAGTGGACGACGATTACATCACCGAGCAGCTCCGGCCGGTGACTCCCGAGATCGAGCCGCTCTTCTTCCGCAAGTACGTTGCCTATGCCAAGCGGACGTGTTTTCCCCGCCTGACCGACGGCGCCCGCGAGGCGCTCTCCGGCTATTACATGAAGCTCCGTGACCTGGCCTCCGACTCGAACAAGCCCGTGCCGGTGACTGCCCGCCAGCTTGAAGCCCTCGTCCGGCTTGCGGAGGCAAGCGCCAGGATCCGGCTCTCCCCCTCCATCGAGCCCGAAGACGCGGCCAGGGTCGTGAACATCGTCGATGCCTGCCTGCGCCAGGTGGCTTACGACGCCAGGTCAGGCACCCTGGATATCGACCGGGTGGCCACCGGGATACCCAAGGGCCGGCGGGACCTCATCCGGATGATCAAGGAGACGATCAGGGAGCTCGCCCGGGAGACCGAGAACGACCGGGTCCCGATAAGCGACGTGCTCGACATCATCTCGCAGAAGGGATTCCCGCGCGATGACATCAGGCGGCAGATCGACTTCTTCCTCCGCGAGGGAGAGGCTATGGAGCCCAAGCCCGGCTTCATCAAGCTCATCTGATCATTCCCTTTTTGCCCGCCGGGCGCGAACCATCCCATCAGGATGATCACCGATCGGGAGAAGGCCATATTCGAGGCCGGGATCAAGCTTGGGGCCCTCTACCACCAGTGGGTGGGGACCCCCGTCTCGCCGGCAACAGCCGGCACCATCGAGGAGGCCATATCAAGGAGTGTCGGGCTCCAGCCCTTTGTGGAGCGGATAGCCGTGGATCTCGACAGGGAGATGATGCGGCCCAACCCCTTCGGGTATAGCGAGATAGCCGGGCTGATGATGAGGGTCGAGATCGCCACCCGGGTGGGGGACGCTACCTGCAGGGCCCGGATGCGGCGCGAGAAGAACTACCCCCTCATGGAGATCGTGGATTAGGATGCAGGCCCCGGCATTCCCCATCACCGACGACCATATCCACCTGGACCCGCGCAACGGCCGCGGGCTCCTCGCGGCACGTGACTTCCAGCGTGCAGGCGGGACGCACCTCTTCCTGGTCAGCAAGCCGGCGGGCTCCTTCTCCATTCTCCCCCGGCGCGGGGAGGATTTCCTCCCTGTATACGAAGAGACCCTGCGGGTCGCCGGGATGGCGAGGGAGACGGGGCTCGCCGTCTTCCCGGTCCTGGGAGTCCACCCGGCCGAGATCTCCCGCCTGGAGGAGCACGTCCCGCTCGCCGATGCGGTGGAGATCATGAAGGAGGGGATCGCATGCGCGGCACGGCTCGTCGGGGAGGGCCGGGCAGTCGCCCTCAAGAGCGGCAGGCCGCACTACGAGGTCTCCCGGGAGGTGTGGGACGCTTCCCGGGAAGTCCTCTCCTTCGCCTTCGGGCTGGCCGCGGACCTGGGGTGCGCCGTGCAGGTGCACGCCGAGAGCGGCCCCTGCGCCGACATGGCCGCCCTCGCCAGGGACGCGGGCCTCGACCCTGGAAAGGTGGTCAAGCACTACGCCACCCCCGATACCGCACTCGTCCCCTCGTTCCTGGCAACCCATCCCGATATCCCGCGAATTGCCCGCGAAGGCCGGTCATTCACCATGGAGAGCGACTACATGGACGAAAATACCCGGCCTGGAGCGGTCATCGGGCCGAAGTCCGTCCCGCGCATGACCAGGAACCTCCTGGAGTCGGGGGCCCTCGACGAGGAAGCGGTCTACAGGATTCATACTGCAACGCCATCCCGGGTCTACGGGGTGGAGATCGTGCTCTGAACTGCAGGTTCTCCAGGTATTAATAAGAAAGGCCGCGGATATCTGAGCAAATGTACCTGAAAGTGCACCGCAATGCAGCCGGTGACCAGGTGGTCGCTGTGTGCGACCGCGAGCTGCTGAACACCACCATCTCCCACGGGGACCTGGAGGTCCGCATCAGCGGCGACTTCTACGGGACCTCCCTGGCGACCCCCGACGAGGTCCGGGCCGCTCTCGTGAGCGCAGAGAACGCCAACCTGATCGGGGAGCGCACCATCGCCCTGGCCGAGAGCCTGGGCCTCATCAACCGCTCCGGGTGCATCATGATCGGGGATGTCCCCCACGCACAGGTCTTCTGGATTTAGGCCCATGGGGATCCAGGACGCTATCTGCCCGCTCTGCGGGGATTTATCTCCGGGGGGAGGGATCTGCGGGCGCTGCCGGGCCGGCCAGACCAGCTGGCTCTCCTGCAGGCCCCGGGTACCCGTGGTGCGCTGCCCCACCTGCGGGGCCAGGAAGGAGGCGGGCGTATGGACCGACACCGTCTCCGGTCCCGGGCCGCTGGCGCGGGAAGCAGCCCTGCGGGCCATCCGCGTCGACCCCCGGGTGCAGCAGCCATCCATCTCCATCACCCTCGAGGACGTAAGCATCAACCGCACACGGGCGCACGCTATGGTGAGCGGGACGCTTTTCGGAGTCCCGGTAGAAGGTGGGTGCACGGTCGAGATTGCCTGGCAGAAGGAGCAGTGCGACCGCTGCTCCCGCATATCAGGGAGCTACCACGAGGGGGTGGTGCAGGTCCGGGCATCGGGGAGAAAGCCCGCCCCGGGAGAGGTGGCAGCGGCCGCCCGCGTCGCCAGGGAAATCGCTGATTCGCTGCAGGCCTCGGGAGAGCGCCTCGCCTTCATCGCAGAGATGGACGAGACGGATGACGGGCTGGATATCACGGTCGGTTCGCAGCGCCTGGGGCGCGAGATCGTCGATGCGGTCACCCGGAGCCTGGGCGGGCGGTACACCACCCATCCCAAGCTGGTCGGAGAGAAGGACGGGCGCCGGCTCTTCCGCATAACCTATTCCATCCGGCTCCCCCGGTATACGCGAGGCGACGTTATCGTCGTGGGCGGTCGCTACGGCGAGGTGCTCTCGGTCGAGGGAAAAACGGTCCGGTTCCTGGACCTCTCCAGCGGTGCGCTCCGCTCGGTGCCCGAGCCGCAGGTCGGGAGGCGGGTGGGGAACGTCCGGGACGCCCGGGAATGGCTGGCAGCGTTCCAGGACAGGGACGTCCTGGGGGTGGTCGACCCGGAGTCCGGGGTGACCCGCGAATGCCGGATAGCCCCCGGGAGGCAGGTCGCGCCGGGGACTTGCGTCCGGGTGCTGATGGACGGGGAGCAGGCAGTCGTCCTCCTGTTTGCATGATGCGCGTCCGCGTGGTGCCGGAGGCGCAGCTCGCAGGCACCGTAAAGGAGGATTGGGTGGACCGGGGCCGGAGGCCGTACCTGTCGGGCGGCATGGCCTATGTCCCTGTCAGGGACGGGTACCCCTGTTCACTGGTCATCCCCCCCCGCAGGCCCTACCACGGCAGGGCATATTCCATGATCGGCCCCATCGCCGTGTTCCATGGCCGCCGGCGCCCGGACGCGGACGAGATCGGGGCACTCCTTGCATGGAAAAAGCCCTCGGGGGTGATCTGGGTCAGGTCCTGCACGGGGGCCGGGCGTATACCTGACGCGGAGGTCCTGGCCGGGTCCGCCGGCGAGGTCGTGCACCGGGAATGCGGTATCACCTACCGGTTGGACCCGGCCCGTATCATGTTCTCAGCCGGGAACCGCCGGGAGAAGGATCGGGTCGCGGCACTGGTAGAACCCGGGGAGGCGGTGGCGGATATGTTTGCGGGCATCGGGTACTTCACCCTGCCGGTCGCCCGGAGCGGCGGACGGGTGCACGCCATGGAGATCAACCCGGACGCTTTCGCTTACCTCCGGCAGAACGCCCGGGATAATCACCTGGAGGACCGGATTGAGCCGGCCCTCGGGGACTGCCGCAACCTGCTCAGGGGCCCCTACAACCGTATCCTCATGGGCCACTTCGACTCCCCGGCGTTCCTGCCGGCGGCGATCGCCCATGCCGCGCCCGGTGCGACCATCCATGTCCACTCTGCCGGGGAGGCCGGGGCCCGCATCAGGGGATGCCTCGGTTCCCTTGGCATCAGGGCGGGCCTGGAGATCCGCAAAGTAAAGAAACTGGGGCCGCATACCTGGCACTATGTGCAGGACGTGACCCTCCCGTGAAACCGCTTCCGACGCTTGGAGGAAAGGAGATCGTTCTCGCGGTCACCGGGAGCATCGCCGCGGTCGAGACCGTCCGGCTGGCCCACGCGCTCCGGAGGAAGGGGGCCGGGGTACAGGCGGTGATGAGCCCTGCGGCCTGCCGGATAATCCATCCCGAGGCCCTCACCTATGCAACCGGGAGGACGGCAATCACCGGGATCTCCGGCCTCGTCGAGCACGTGGCCTGGTGCGGTGACGGGGGGTGCGCCGACCTCCTCCTCATCGCCCCGGCGACTGCAAACACCCTGTGCAAGATGGCCGCCGGGATCGACGACACCCCGGTGACCACGTTTGCCACCACGGCCCTCGGCCGGGGCATGCCGGTGGTGGTGGTGCCGGCCATGCACGAGGCCATGCTCCGCCATCCCGGGGTGGCCGGGTGCCTGGCAACCCTTGCTTCATGGGGCGTTTCCGTCGTCGGCCCCCGCATCGAGGAAAGCAAGGCCAAGATAGCCGATATAGACGATATCGTGCTCCAGTGCGAGCGCGATCTCATGGGAAAGCCCCTCGAAGGCAGGCATGTCCTCATCACCAGCGGGCCCTGCAGGGAGCCGGTCGATGACGTACGCATCCTCACCACCCGGTCAACCGGCATGATGGGCGAGGCAATGGCGCGCCACGCCTTCCGGCTCGGGGCCAGGGTCACCATGGTACACCAGGGATCCCTTCCCTTCGCCCGCAACGTGCACGCTTCAACCGCCGGGGAGATGCGCGAGGCAGTCCACCGCATCTGCAGGAGCGAGAAGGTCGACTGCTACCTCTCAGCCGCGGCCGTCTCGGACTTTGCCCCGGAGCGGTTCGCAGGGAAGATCCAGAGCGGCAGCCCGGTCACGCTCTCCCTGCGCCCCCTTCCCAAGCTGATCGACGAGGTGGTCAGGGAGTATGGCGTCCCGGCCGTCGCCTTCAAGGTCGGGACCGCAGGAGAGGGGCCTGCGGGGGAGATGCTGGCCAGGGGCATCGGGCTCGTGGCCGTCAACCCCCCGGAGGCCATGGGCTCCCCGGAGAGTCACGTGGTCCTGGTGGGCCGGGACGGGTTCCGGAAAGAAGCGGCAGGGAGCAAGGAGGAGGTCGCTGCAGCAATCTGGGCCGCGGTGCTCGAGCTGCAGCTCCCTTCCGGGGTTTTGGGCCCATCCGCACAACAGGACAAGTTTACATAAATCCGGGGGCAATCCTTACAGGGAAAATACCATTGAGTACCCCCAGGTGATCCCCGTGCCCCGCCATGCTGCTGCCTTCTGCCCCGGCCACCTCTCCGGTTATTTCAGGCCGGTCTACGGGCCGGACCCCTCCAGTACCGGGAGCCTGGGAGCGGGTATCGTCATCAGGGAAGGGGTGACGTCCCATGTCTGGGAGGAGACGGAGACTACGGTCCGGGTGGAGCAGAGAACCTCCTCGGGAAGGCTTCTCGCCGAGCTGCGCACCTCGCCGCCGGTGAAGTACCTGCTCGACAGGATGGGTGTCTGTGCCCGGGTAGAGACCAGCTGCAGGCTCCCCATCGGGGCCGGCTTCGGGCTGTCGGCAGCCGCCCTCCTCTCGACCGCGGCCGCCGCCAACGCCTGCTTCGAACTCTCGCTCTCCCCCGGAGCGTGCAGCGGGCTCGCCCACGAGGCCGAGATCGTGCACCGGACCGGGCTCGGGGACGTGGCCGCCTCCCAGGAAGGCGGGTGGGACTGCCGGAAGGGGGCCGGGGTGGGCGCTCCGATCACCCGGTTCAGCGACCCTGACGACCGGCCCATCTGCGCCGTGGCCTTCGGCCCCATGCACTCCCCCCGCGTGCTCGGGTCAGCGGAGGCCATGGCCCGCGTGACGGCGGCGTTCCCCGGGCGCTGCCCGGAAGACCCTGCAGACTTCTTCCGGCTCTCCCGCGGGTTTGCGGAGAAGAGCGGGCTCATCACCCCCCGGGTGAGGCAGGCCCTCTCGGCCTGCGACCAGGCGGGGGTGCCGGCGACCATGACCATGCTGGGAAACGGGATATTTGCGTACGGCGAGGAGGCGTTCCCGGTCCTCGCCCCCCTGGGGCCCACCTACCGGCTCCACGGCGACTGTGCCGGAGTCAGGCTCCTTGTGGAGGAGGCGTGACATGGAACAGGGGCAGGGTGGGAGGATACCCCCGGACCATCCCAGGTTCCGCTCGCTCGTGGTGAGGGAGCGCCTGGCCCGGTGCGCTGCAGAGGGGGTGGTCAGCCTGGAAGGGCTCACCGCGCACGGGCGGGGGGAGGCCTTTGACTACCTCCTGGGGGAGAAGACCACAGCGAGCGCACTGGAGGCGGAGAAGGCCGCAGCGGCGCTTCTCCTGGCCGCAGGAAGGCCGGTTATCTCGGTGAACGGCAATACGGCCGCCCTCTGCGCAAAGCAGGTAGCCCGGCTCCAGGAGGCCTGCCGGGCCCGCGTTGAGGTCAACCTCTTTCACCGCACGCCGGAGCGGATGGAGAAGGTCACCTGCCTCCTCGAGAGGCAGGGGGCCACGGTGGAGCGGGGGGAGGCCGAGCGCCTCCTCCCCCTCTCCCATGACCGGGGGCTCTGCCTGCGGCAGGGCATCTATGCCGCCGATGTCGTGCTAGTGCCGCTGGAGGACGGGGACCGCTGCCAGGCCCTGCGGGACATGGGAAAGACGGTGATCGCAATCGATATCAATCCCCTCTCGCGGACTGCCAGGGCCGCCAGCCTCACCATCGTGGACGAGCTCACCCGGGCGCTTCCCCACATAACCCGGTTCTGCCGGGAGCTTGGCATGGATGAAGCAGCGGCCCTCGCACGGTCGTATGACAACCGGGCATTCCTCCGGGGTGCCCTCGAAGAGATGAAGGAGCGCCTGTCCCATGCTCTGGATTGAGCAGTACCGCCCCCGGACGTTTGGAGAGATGGTGGGCCAGGAACGGGTGGTGGCACGGCTTGCCCAGTTTGCGGAGGCCCGCTCGGTCCCCCACCTCCTCCTCTCCGGCCCGCCCGGGACCGGAAAGAGCGTGAGCGTGGAGTGCCTCGCTGCAGCCCTGTACGGGGACCGGAAGGAGGAGAACCTTGCCGTGGTCAACGCCGCGGACCTCTTCACCCTGGGGCGGCGGTACCTCGAGGAGGAGGAGCGGTATGCCCAGCTTTACCGGAAAGACGAGAGTGTGCTCTCCAACTTCAAGCGCATCATACGGTGGCAGGCTTCCCTGCAGCCCTTCGGCGCCGGGTTCAAGCTGATCGCCTTCGAGGGTGCTGCAGCCCTCCCCCGGGAAGCCCAGCAGGCCCTGCGGCGCATCATGGAGCGGTACACCCGGACCTGCAGGTTCATCTTCTGCACCAGCCGGCCATCGGCCATCATCCCGGCCGTATCGTCCCGGTGCTTCCCCTTCTTCTTTGCGCCGATCCCCCACCCCCTGGTGGAGCGCCACCTGCTGGACATCCTGGACCGGGAATACGGGGACCGGGTGAGGGTCCCCCCGGACACCCTCGACCTGCTCATCACGGCAGGGGGAGGGGACCTGCGCAGGTCGATCATGCTCCTCCAGGTGGCGGCCGGGGCCAGGGGCCAGGAGGAGCTCCCCTCCCTGGCCCGGACCGAGGCGGGGGCGGTGGCCTCGGCGCTCTTCTCGGCCCTGGCATCCGGGGACGTCCCGGCAGCCATCCGGCGGGCAGAGACCCTGATGGTGGAATACGGGCTCTCCGGGCAGGAGGTGCTGAAGGAGCTGCGGGCCGTGGTGAAACGGGAGTACAACCTCCCCCGGCTCGCGGACGCACTCGGAGAGACCGATTTTATCCTGGGGCACTGCAACAACGAATATCTCCAGGTCAATGCACTCCTGGCCAGGATGGCAGGTGAGATCGCCCATGCACGCAGCCCGCGAGAAGGTCCAGCGCCACTATGACGAGGTGGCCGGGATGTATGACTCCCGGTACGACCAGGCGCGGGGCCGCTCCTACTACACCCACATCTGCCGGCACGTGATGGCCTGCCTCCGGCCGGGCGGGAAGCTCCTCGACCTCGGGTGCGGGACAGGGCTCTTTGTCCAGCGGTATACCAGGAGCAGGGGTTCGGCGGTCGGCCTGGACCTCTCCAGGGGCATGGTGGAGCGGGCGAGGCGCCGCTGCCCGGGGAGCGAATTTTCTGTCGGCACCGTGGAGGCCCTTCCTTTCCGCGACTGCTGCTTTGATTCGGTGGCGAGCATCCTGGCTTTCAGCTATGTCAGGGAGCCGCAGGAGATGCTTTCGGAGGCATGGCGCGTCCTGAAGCCGGGAGGAACGATTGCCATCTGCACCCTGGGGCGGAACCTGCTCACCACCGGGCTCCCCGCGGTCTACACCCTGGGGGAAGCCATGCACCTCCGCAAGATCGGGATGGGCTCCTTCGGGGAGCGGTACTATACGGCCGGCGAGATGGAGGACCTCTTCACGGGGGCAGGCTTCTCTGACGTGCGCGTCCAGCGGTGCTCCTTTGCCCACATCAACCTGATTGACCCGCTCTTTTTCCTGGCGCGGCGCATCGAGCCCTTCGTCGAGGAGAAGATGCCGTACCTTGCCTATAACCTCCTGGCCAGCGGCACCAAGCCGCCATAGAGGGGAGCGGGCACGACCCCCCATGCGAGCGCAAAACAGGCGCATCCCGGCGCGGGCCCCGGAGGCGCCCCCGGGACCCGGGGGGCCGGGTGGTCAGGCTTTCCCCTGCCCCCGGAGGCGCTGCAGCACCCGGGCCTTCTTGGCGAGGGCAGCCCCGGCGGCCTCTTCGACAGCCTGCTTCATCTCCGCAAAGTCCCGCTCCCTCCGGTCGACCACCTTCTTGACCGGGGTATAGGCTGACTCGCGGAAACGGGGGACGAAATCACTGGCCGTTCCCCCGGAGACCAGCACAGCCCCGGGGCTGCCCTCCTCGATCCTGCCGACCTCTGCCACCCGGACCCCCGCCCCCTCGATCACCGAGCAGATTTCGGGGACAGCGCTCCCTGGTGCGGTGAGGAGCAGGGCGTCCAGCGAAACTCCCAGGTAATCGATGGACAGCGCCTCCAGCATCTCGCCGACGTCCTCCTGGACCAGGCCGGCGACCTTCTCCTCCTCGATCACCACCCGGCACCGGGCAGTACCGGCAAGCTCGTGGGCATCCCCGCGGAGCCCGCCATTGGTGACATCGGTCATGGCATGGACCTTTGCGAGGGCCGGGCTCGCCAGGAGTGCCTCGCTTGCCCGCAGGAAGTGGAGGTTGATGGTATGCTCCACTATCCAGGGGTATCCCGAGTACAGGGCAGCGGTCGCGATAGTACCACCACCGGCCCCTTCGGTCATCAGGACCACGTCGCCCGGTTTTGCCTCCCGCCGGGCGGTGAGCCGCTCCGCGACACCAACCGCCCCGACGCAGCCGGTCATGCGCGAACCGAGCACCATGTCCCCCCCGATGCGGAGCGTCGAACCGGTGACCAGGGGAACCCCCATGGCCTCCCCCACCGTGCAGATCCCCGCGGTATAGTCGAATATCTTTGCCACGTCTCCATCATCGGCCACGTGTATGTCGGAGAAGACGAGGAGGGGGCGGGCGCCCATGACATAGGCATCGCGCAGGGTGGCCCTGGTCACGTGGAAGCCGGCCAGGAAAGGAAAGTCCGAGAGGCGGGAATGCATCCCATCCACGGTGCAGACCAGCTGGAGCCCGCTGCCGGCTGCTCCGGGGATGCTGACTGCACCGGCGTCGTCCATCTCCTCCACGCCCACCGAGGCGCCGGTGCGGCCGATGATGCGGGCGATCTGCCGGTGGGCAAAGAAGTCCCCGGTCCCCCGCGACCCCACCCCGAACTCTCCCATGGAGACGCCCGACGGCCGTACAACGAAAAAGTCCCCGGCGAGGCCTGACGTGTTCTTCACCTCCTGGATAACTGCCCTGGCAAACTCCTTCACCCAGCCCGGGTCGGCACCGGGCTTGCAGGAACGGATGCGCTTCTCCAGATCCGCCTCGACCCGGGCATCGGATCTCCCCGAAGAGAGGGCCTTCCGGGCGAACTCTTCCACGTCCATACCGAATGATTGAGCTTCCGGAATAGAAAACGGCATGGTTCCCGGCGCTTGCACTGGTGTGAGGCGGCCAAAATGCCGGGGTGCATGGAGGTGTGCCGGATTTCCAGTCGCTATGCGTGTTCCGAAGGTTCGTTCAGGTTTTCACGGAAAAAAAAGGTGGTTGCCCGGTCCTCCGCCGGCAGACCCGGCGTGGTTCAACGGCCGGGCTTATATCGCATGCCTCTGCGCAGGGATCACCAGGGCATCCCCGAATGTCACGGAGTAGCCGTCCGGGAACCTGATAACGGTCTCTGACGGGGAGAAATCCGGTGAAATGAGCGGCGCAAACCAGTATTGCTTCAGCAGGGCCTCTCCCTCCGCGAAGGAGACCTGGGGGGTTACCATGGTAGTCGTGTTTCCATTATGCACGAGAGCAGCAAAGTGCTGCACCTGCAGGTCAACAGATCCGGGACTGAAGGAGAGAACTTCAACGGGCTTGCCGAAACTCGACTCCAGCGCCGACTTGAGTTCCTGGGCCGGGTCCACCAGCCGGAGGTAAACAGCCATGTACTCGAACCAGGTGAGCTGGTAATTGAAGGTAATCATGGCATTGCCTCCGGCATCAAGGTCGATTTCCAGGTGTTCTGCGGTCATGGCGCAGGCAGGGGCTGCCGCGAGCACCAGGAGCCCGAGGACCAGTCCAACCGCTGTCAGGCACTTCAATCGCTTCTCCTCCTGATGAGGGAGCGTATGCCCGGTCTGCCCGATAAAGGTTTGCCCGGCCGAAACGGGCCTGATGCGGTCACGGGGCTCCGATACGCTCTTTGCCGGGGAGGGATAACTACCCTAAATGAAACGATGATGAAGAAGCGGCTGGCTGCCGGCGCCCTCGCCGTGTGGCTCTTTCTCATCCTTGCCTTCATGGTCCTTGCCAGGACCCTAGACCTTGAAATCTATTTTGTCCTCTGGCTGATCGGCATCCTGGTCACCGTGGAACTGCTGGCCGGTATCGCGGCCACGCCGCGGTACCAGCGCATCCTGCACCTCGTCATCGCTGCCGGAGTTGTGCTTTTTTCCCTGGTCGTGGCCCGTAAAATCCTGGAGATCCTGCAGCAATGATCCGCACCGCGGCCCTCCCTGCCCTTGTGGCCCTGGCGCTTGGATGCATCCTGGTCATCGCCCTCCATGCCGGGTCACCGGTTCTCTTCAGCCCGCAGCATGGTGCATCCACCCCCGGCCAGGTGGACCAGGCCGGAATGTCCGGCCTGGGCAGCGACCGGGCCCGGCAGGTCCTCCCGCTGGTGAGCGACCTCATCGATAAACCCTCCACCCTGGTCCTGAAGATCCGGGGGAGGGACTTTGCCTCCGCGGCCAGGGACCTGCAGGAGTACCGGGACCTCACCCGGACGCTGGACACCCTGGTCATCGACCTGGACCTGGGGGAGAGCGATATCGCGGAGTTCGGAAGGGCCAGCGGGAAGAACGCCCTGATACTGGGAGATCTCATGAACAGCACCGAGAGGTGGGACGAACTGCGCACCCTGGAGATACGGTACCGGGATGCCGGAGACCCGCAGACCCTGACAAGCATCACCTACGAAGGAGAGAGCCTGCGCCGCCATGTCCAGGACCTCTACCGCGAATACATCACCCAGGACCAGGCGGCGCTCAATGCCGCAGCGCACTATGGACTGAACACAACCGGTTACGAGGCCGGCACCCGGGAGTTCCGGTCCCTGGCAAATGATGTCAGTGCAGACCAGGAGAAGCGCATGGGAGAACTTCCTGGGGCACCTGGCGGGATGCCGGCCGTCCTGACACTGGCCGTGGACCCCGCGGCGGGCGCTTACCAGGACACCCTCGCGCTTTCCGGCCGGCTCGGGGGCACGCAAAACGGCAACGTCCCCGTCGACCTCTTTATCGATTCCCGCCGGGCCGGCACGGTCAATACCGGGGGGGACGGGGCCTATTCTTTCCGCTACACAGTGAACGACCTGCCTTCCGGTGACCATACCGCTTTTGCGGTCCATGCCGGCTCTGTCTTTTCACCACTGCAGGAGTTCCGGGTGGATGAGACCAGGACCGAAATCACCCTGGATATCCCCCCTCCCCGGGAAAGCGGCGCCCTGCTCTGCCAGGGGGTCCTCACCGCCGGGGGACGGCCCGTTCCTGGTATGCCCGTGCAGGTCCTGGTGGACGGGGCCGGCGCCGCAAGACCGGTGACCGGAGACCGGGGGGAATACCGCGCCCTCGTGAAAGCCTCCCCGGGCACTCACCGGGTCTCTGCCCGGTTCGACCAGAGGGGGCTGCCCCTCTCCGGCTCAACGAGCCCGGTGGTGGAGGTTACCGTTCCGGAAGCAGCCGCCGCGGCCGGCAGGCCGTGGTGGGGGCCGGTCCCTCCCGTCCAGGCCGGCATCATGGCGGTCGCGGCAGGTCTTGCCGCGCTTGGTGCATGGGCTTACCTCCGCAGGAACCGGAGGGCCCCGCGCCGGCCCCGGGCAGCATCCCGGGGTCCTGCAGGGGCGGGCCCGGCTGCAACCCTTTCCGGGCCGCCTGGCCCTGGCGGCCAGCACCCCGCGGCGGGAAAAGATACAGCACTCGCGGAGTTCCTCGCAATGGCCGGCACTGATCTCAGGGAAGCGGTCTTCTTCCTCTTCTCCCACCTGCGGTCGGTCGCCGGGGCAGGCCTGTCCCTGGCAAACCCTGCATCCCTCACCCCCCGCGAGCTGTGCGAACGGATCCGCGGGAGCGGGAAAGAGTCGCCGGTCTGCCGGTTCACCCGCGCCTACGAGGCTATCCGGTACGGGGGAGCAGCGGGGGGCCCGGTTGAACAGGAGGAGCTGGTGAAGTCCTATACTGCTTCGCTCCGGGACCAGGAGGGGCGGCATGCCTGACCCGCGCTGGATAGCCGGCCTGATCCTCCTGGCAGGGGTCCTTGCCCTCTCCATTCACCTCTCGGCGACCACCATGGAATACAGCCGGTACAACCAGGAGTGGAACGGGACCTCGCGCCTGTTCCAGGCCCTGGAAGACCGGGGAGCGCGGGATTATACCGCTCATTCCCCCCTCCCGGCAGAGGGCGCGCTGCTCCTTATCATGGTCCCGGCCGGCGACTACGGCCCCGGGGAGGCCGGGGAGCTTCGGGCCTTCCTCGGGCGCGGGAACACCGTAGTCCTGGTCGATGACGCGGGCAGCGGGAACAGCCTGCTCAGCGGCCTGGACAGCGGCATCCGCATCCGGACCGGCAACCTGACCAGCGCGGACCGGGTCTATGCCGATCCCTCGTCGGTCACCGCCTTCCCGGAGGGGGATGACCCCCTGAATGCCGGGGTACAGCGGCTGGCCCTGAACCGCCCCGCCTGGGTGGAGGGAGGGATACCGGTCTTCTCCACCTCGATCCTCTCCTGGGAGGACAGCAACGGCGACGGCAAATACTCGTCCGGAGAGGAGATGGGACATTTCACGGTTGCAGCGCGGGAAGCGCATGGCAATGGAACACTCTATGTTATTGCGGACCCGAGCATCTTCATCAACGGGATGCAGAGCCCGGGCGCGACTGCCGGGAACGCCCTTCTCGTGGAGCGCATCCTCTCGGCAGGGCCGCTGGTCCTGGCAGAACAGGGGCATTCCAGGACCGCTTCTGCCGGCGGAGTGATCCGTGTGATTCATTTCATCCAGGATTCAATACCTATCAAAATGGCGCTCCTGACCATCCTGGTCATGGGACTGGCCTTGATATTCTGGCAGCGGAGCCAATCGCGATGACCGAATTGAGGGACGAACTGGCCGCCCTGGCCGGCCATTACCGGGCGATACAGGAGCAGATGGGGCAGTTCATCGTGGGGAACGAACCGCTCCTGGAGCTGTGCATGGTCGGGCTCCTCTCCGGGGGCCACCTCCTGATGGAGGGGACCCCGGGTACCGGCAAGACTACCATCGTCAAGGCCCTGGCAAAGCTCACCGGCTGCAATTTTTCCCGGTTCCAGTGCGCGGTGGACAGCCAGCCTGCCGACATCCTGGGGGTCCGCATCTTTGACCAGGCATCCAGGGAGTTCATCCTCAGGAAAGGCCCGGTCTTTACAAATTTTCTCCTGATCGACGAGATCAACCGGCTGGCCCCGAGGACCCAGAGCGCCTTTATCGAGGCCATGAGCGAGCGCCAGGCCACCCTTGACGGGGTCACCATTTCCATCGATCCGCCGTTCGTCGTGCTGGCGACGCAGAACCCCTTCGAATCGGAGGGCACGTTCCCCCTCATCGAGGCCCAGAAGGACCGGTTCATGTTCTCGATGCCGCTTTCGCAGCTCGATGACGAGGGCGAGCTCGAGATCGTCAGGAGGGAACATGCCGGCGCACTGGACTGGGATGCCTACTATTCCAGCCTCTCCCCGGTCATGAACGGGCGGCTGGTCCTCCATTTCATGCGGGTTTCCCGGCAGGTCTACATGGAGCAGCACCTCCTCTCCTACATCCGCGACCTTGTCATGGCAACGCGGAGGCATGGAGATGTCTCCACCGGGGCCAGCTCGCGGGCCTCCATCGCCCTGGTCAGGGGAAGCAGGGCCTGTGCGGCGCTCCGGGAGCGGACCTATGTCATACCCGACGATATCAAGTGGCTGGCGCCCCGGGTCCTCCGGCACCGGCTTGTCCTGACCCGGGAGGCAGAGATTAGCGATATCACCCCCGCAGCAGTGATCGAAGAGATCCTGGAGACGGTCGAGGTGCCGTGAACCGTGCAGCCGACCCGGTGCACCCTCGGCCTCCTCACCCTGGCACTGGGGCTCCTGGCCTTCGCCCTGGTCCTGGATGAGCGGGCCGCACTGGCGGGAGGGCTGGTCCTCCTCTTCTTCCTCATCTACCGGGGCTACCTCTTTCTCCATGCCTCCCGGCAGGCAGCAGGGAGCGCCGGCCTGGAGCGGCAGGCCGCCCCGGTCATCCTCCGCCAGGGGGCCACGGTTGCCGTCACCGCCAGGGCACGGATCAGGGTCCCCCCCGGCCTCACCGCAAGCCTCGAGGACCTCCCGCCTGCAGGCTCCGTCGTGGTCCAGGGCAACTCCTGGTCCTCCCCGCTGGGACCGGGCATGCAGATCCCGGAGCTCCGGTACGGCATTTCATGCCTCGCCACCGGTTCCCTGGCATTCCAGGGGATGGCAGTCCGGCTCGGGGACCCTTTCTTCTCGCTCTGCATCCCAATCCGCGGGGCGCCTTTCACGGAGCCGGCGCTCCAGGTCGACCCGGCGGGAAGGTCCCCGCGGGCCCGGGGAGCGGGGGGCTTCGGGGAGCAGGAAACCGGGCTGCTCGCGCCCCTGAAGGGGTTCAGTGTCCGCTCGTTCCGGGACTACGCCACCGGGGACGACCCCCGGGCCATCGACTGGAAGCTCTCTGCCAAGCACGGCCGGCTCTTTGTCCGCGAATATGCCGGGCTTTCCGGGAAGCACCCGCTGCTGGTCGTTGACCTCCCGGACAGCGCCGTCCCGTGCCCGCCGGAGACCCGGGACTCCCTGGCCGGGACTGCCCTCGATGCGGCCCGCGCCATGGCCAGGGAACCCGGTGGGTGCAGCCTGATGGTCATTTCAGGCCCGAACCTCCTTGCATTCCTCCCGGAGGAACGGTCTGTATCCCGGATCGAGCGTGCAATCAGGGAATACCACACCCCGGTCCGGGCGGTCCAGTGGTTCCGCAGCCTTGACCCGGGGATCGCCCAGGTCTACCGAAAGCGGCTGGAGGGGCATGCAGCGGACCGCTCCTCCTATCCGGCGGTGCTCGGCGGCCTCTACCAGGCATTCCTCCCTGCGGTTCAGCCGGCGCGGTTCGAGGTCCAGTGCGCCCGCGCACTGGGAAGAAGCCGTTCAGAGACCCTCACCGTGCTCTCCGCAGGCCTCGGGGACGCAAGCCACCTCTCCTCCCTGGCAATCCAGGCCAGGAGGGCCGGGATGGAGTCGTACCTGGAAATACCGGCCCCGGCTGCCGGTCCATCGGACCTGGGCCGGCTCGCGGGGCTGGGCTTCTCGTCGGTGGGGGTAATCCGGTGACCGGGAAGCGCCCCCTTGCCATTGCCATGGCCGCTGCCGCCGGCGCGGCCCTGGCCGCCTCGTGGTGGTCCGGCATCCCCGCCGGAGGGGCGCTGGTCGCCGCTGCCTGCGCCTCCGCCTTCTTCCTGGCGCTCCGGGCCCCTTCACCCGGCTTTTTCCTCGTCTGCCTCTCCCAGCCCCTTGCGTTCCTTGCCTGGCAGGCGGCACCGCTCCTGTCGCTCCTCGTGGAACTCCTGGTCCTCACCGCGGTCCTGCAAGCCGCAGGCCTCCTTGGCGAGCGGGGCCTGAGAATGAAATGGGCAGCATTCACCGTTCCAGCCGCGGTCCTGGTCGCCGGACCGGCCCTGTCGCGGCACGTGCTCATGCCGCTTGGAGCTGCCCTCCTGGCAGCAGGGGTCCTCGGGGCGGGAATGCTCCTGTATGCCTACCGGGTCTCCAACCCGGCCGGGGGGGAAGCCCCGTGAGGCTGCCGCGCCTGAATGACTATGCCCTCTCCGGCATTGCCCTCCTGGCCGGAGCCCTGGCGCTCCTCCTCGTGGCGGGCTTCACCAACAGGGGTGACCTGACCTCGGCCACCCTTTTCCTCTGCGGCGTAGCCTGCTTCCTCTCCGGCGTCTTCATGATCAGCTTCTCCCGGGAAGAGCCGGTGGACGCGGATGCCGCGGCGCTGTTCCCGGCAGCAGGGACCCTGAACGTCTGCAGGATCGGCGCTGACCTGGGGCTTCGCGGCGATGCCTGGTTCCTGCCCCCCGAGGAGGAAAACGGTGCGGTGCGGGAGTTCATCCCTGCCGACGGGGAAGGCATCCCTGCATCGGTCACGGACTTCTCGTTCCAGACCGGGGGTGATATACCCGGTCTCCTGGTGGTCCCTGCGGCATGGCCCCTGGTCGCCTCCCTGGAGAGCACCGCCGGCCTCAGGCTCCCGCAGTCCGAGCCGGAACTCCTTGCCGCTCTCCCCGGGATCTGCATCGACGTCCTGCAACTGGCCGGGGAGGTGGAGGGGAGGAGGGCGGGGGACGCACTGGTGGTCTCGGTGCGGGGATACCGCCTCTACCCGGGGTGCCGGGTAGTCAGCGGGGCATCCCCCAAGTGCTGCACCATGCACCCCTGCGGGATCTGCAGCCTGGTCGCGTGCCTCCTGGCACTGGGGCTCCATACCCCATGGAGACTCGATGTGGTGCGGCTGGAGGAAGGTTCACGGGGGATAACGATCATGCTCCGGGGGGCTGCCGGACGCTGACCCAGAGGTGGAGGTCCCGGTAGCTCGCATTGACCCGGTCCATCCCCGTGACCGCGGCCGGCGGTGCATGATCCAGGAAGAGGAGGAGCCTCAGCTGGTTGAACCCGGTTGAGTTCGCGGTGAACGTGCGGGTCTCAAGGGAGGTGGCATTGTGCGGGATCGTGACCGTGTACGAGTCGATGCGCTCCATGGCCACGATCCGCGAGCTGTTGGATGCTGCGCCGGCCTCCTGGCTGGCCAGGTCCATCTCGACCTCGTAGGTTACGTCCCGGTATTCGTGGTTCCCTATCCCGATAACGATAGACGCGGGCCTCCCGGTCACCAGGTCGGTCGGGTACCCGGCCGCCTTGCCGCCGGGCCCCAGGATGTAGAACTCGGTGAACTTCTCCCCTTCCCTGGGCGCTGCCACCACGTATACCGTAGTAACAGCGGCAGCGGCGATGGCAACCACCAGGACTGCCGAGAGCAGGCGTTCCACCCGGGAGCCGCCGGGGGGAAAGAGCGCCGTCCCCGCGGCCTCCACCCATTCCCGGAACGGCACGGTGAAACGGGCACCTTCCGGGAGGAGCGCACGCCGGTACTGGGCGATGATGGCCATGCAGGCGGTGAACGCGACCAGGGAGATCACAACCGGGTCGAGCCTGATACCCCAGGGCGTGTAGTTGAGGACCAGGCCGACCAGGGGCGCAACTGCAATGGAGAGCCCGAAGGAGAGCGCTGTCCGTTCGAGGGCATCGATATCACGGTTCCCGGGGAAGAGTGCGGCAATGAGGGCGTATCCCGGGAAGAAGAGGATGATGGGGAGCGCCACGGCGACCCTGAAAGCGCTTTCGTTGAGGACCGGGACATAAATCCCTGCCACCGCCAGGACGACCCACAGGTACACGGCCTTCAGGTCTGCGGGGGTGCAGCCGGGCGAGAAGGCTGCCAGGATACGTCCGGGCAGGGGGAGCGGGGATGGTTCGGGCATCGGGAGGCTAGCGCCTGCGGAAGGAGGCGAGAGCGGCAATGGCGCAGGCGGCCACCGCCAGGGCCGGCAAAAGCGGCGCCAGGATCGGCTGCGGCGAGGGTGCAGGAGCTGTCTCTCCGGGCGGGGTCTCTGCCGGGACCGCGGTATTCACCACCCCGGTCGCGGCAGGCTGATGAGAGAGGTTTTCTGCGGCCGGCACCGTGTCTGCAGGAGTCGCCGCGGTTGCAGGCGGCGAGGTGGTGGCCTTCGCCCCGGTGGATATCCCGTCACCGGCAATTCCTCCGCTGCCGCCTCCGCCTCCGCCCCCTCCCCCTCCGGAGGCAGGCAGGGTCGTGGCCGTGGCAGTCGGGGCTGGCGTTGCAGTTTCTGAAATACTGATGGTCCGGGAGATCACCTCGGCCCCGTCAGCAGAGACCCTGGCAAGAACGGTCCCCCCGGTCACCCCGCCAACCGAAAAGGTGATCCGGGAGTCACGGGGCCCCTGCTTGGTCCCCTGAAGCGTGACTGACGCGGAGACCACGGTCGCGTCCGGGGCCGCAGTCCCCTCGAACCGGATGTAGTCATACGTCCCCGAGGGTATGGTCCCGGAATCAACGGCAGAGAAGACGCCGTTCCGGGAAGCCCCCATCTTTTTTACCTCGGTGTCGCCCTTGAGGACGGTAAGCACATTCCGGTCGGTGTTCCGGAGCGTGGCTGCAAAAGTCCCGTTCTGCAGCGTGAAGGGGAGGACCAGGTCAAGGGTCTCGAAGGTGAACCCGCCCCCGGGCGCCACGGCAAACGTCCCTTCCAGCTGGAGCCCAAAAGAACGGCCGTCATCGAGTCCCTCCACCGCAATGGTGACCACGTCCCCCGGGTGGACCTGCCCCGGTTCGATGGAGATCGTCAGCGCCCCTGCAGAGGCCGCGAAGGCGCACAGGATGACTGCCACGCAGATTACACGGAGTTTCTCTGTGGTATACATGGTTCTCTTTCAGCTCGCACTGGTATGGTGAGCCCGCCGGGATATTATTCCGCCGGTCATCAATTTCTTTATTTCATTGACATGGGATTCTTGAAAAATATAAAAGTTTACTTTAATATAATTGGGTGAATTCATAGTTTTCCGGGCATGCACGCGTCTCCAGATCGCCAGGAATTCTCCCCTTTTCTTCGTATAAGACCGGTAATAATGGTATTACCCCTGCACCAGGGCATTTCCGGTGAAATGGCGCACGGCATGATGCCCTTGCACACCAGCCCTGCATAGCACGCTTTCCCTGCATTCCAGATGCCCTCCTCACTTTTCATCGCAGAAAATCAGCGAGGCTGGAACAAATCCGGAAAAATTACCTCCATCGAGGCCATCGCGCGGAAATAGTGCCATTCGGCGGCGCCATGCATCCATTATTCGCAAACATATATTTAAACCCCTATGAAAGGAGGATGTGCCACGAGTGGATGTATCCACCCTGGCGAGCGAACAGATAGGGGGGTAAAGAATATGGATTTGATATCGAACACTCTGCGAAAGGTAACGACCGTATCGCACAATGGAGAATATTTCTACCGGAAGGCCATCGAGACTGCACAAAAAGGGGAGCATATGCAGGCAGTCGAGCAGGCACTTGGCTACCTGGAACAGTCAATTGCCGCCGATCCTCAGTACGCCCTCGCCTGGCATGAGAAGGGGAACTGCCTCGAAACGCTGGGCAGGTGCGAGGAGGCGATCGCCAGCTACGATACGGCGCTCAAATTTGATCCACACAATGCTGAGACCTGGTTCAATAAGGGGCTCGTGCTCAAGAAGCTCGGGAAAGAGAAAGAAGCCTTTTCCTGCATCAACAAGGGTGTCGACCTCGCCCTTGGCAGGTAAAACAGCTTCCTCCGCTTTTTATGATCAGATGGATGGAAATTGCTGGCCATCATCATAAATACCTATGCATTTGCGATTATTTTCCTGATGCCCGCTGCAAAACCCGAATTCAATTCGATATCATTATAGTCTCTGAATCTACCAATCTCAATCTATCCGTATAGGAGATTTTGTTATGGACATGAAATACGTACAGACCACCTGCCCGTACTGCGGGACAGGATGTACATTTAACCTGGTTGTCCGGGACGGGAAGGCGGTAGGGGTTGCGCCCTACCACCGCTCGCCGGTCAACGAGGGGAAGGTGTGCCCCAAGGGGACGTATGCCCACGAGTTCATCCACCACCCCGACCGCCTGACAAAGCCGCTGATCAAGAAGGACGGCAAGTTCGTGGAAGCGAGCTGGGACGAGGCGCTGGACCTGGTGGCAAAGAAGTTCAGGGAGTACAAGCCGGGCGAGATGGCGTGCCTGTCGTCGGCGCGGGTCTCGAACGAGGAGAACTACCTGATGCAGAAGTTCGCGC
>JAPXRZ010000004.1:0-184519 GCA_033813295.1 Methanolinea sp. | reverse complement strand
CTTGCAGGAACCATCCTCATGGACATTAATGAGGAGTGGATCACCAGTCGTAGGTATTTATCTGGATCAGATGTGATAGTGTGTCAGGATACTCGGGCGGAATTTACAGCAGATTAGATACACTGCCGTTGAATATATAATATCCAGACAGGTTTAAATCAAAATTGTCTTATGTGCTTGCGAGTTATATAAACGATCCTTATGAAAAAATTTACCCATCTCGCGTTCTCCGTCATCGTCATCGTTGTCCTGGTCGGTACATCCTTCATTATCCTGTCGGGCTCGGGAACGCCCGGCGATATAACCGGCAATAGAATACCTGCATCAGCCACATCCCCCCATCCTGTAATATTATCGGGTGTTCCGGATGTAATCCAGGCGGAATACTATTCCTGCGGGGCATCATCGTTCCAGGCGGTGATGAGATACTATGACCTCACCTCGTTTGAGACCACCCTGCGGGAACGGCTGAATACAACGGCGATACACGGGACCTATCCCTGGGACATGGTGCGGGTGGCCCGGGAACTGGGATTCCAGGCGGAATGGAAAGAAAATCTCACGCTCGCGGACCTTGAGTCATCCATCCGGCAGGGCGTGCCGGTCATCATCGATGCCCAGAGGCTGATCACAGACCCGAACCTCACGTGGGAGGATACCTGGGACACCGGGCATTACATGGTTGTGATCGGGATAGACTCCATAAATGTCTATCTTGAAGACCCAGCCCTGCTCGGGTCCCGCCTTGCCGTGCCCCGCGACGAGTTCCTCTCCCTGTGGCACGATTACGAAAGCCCGCTCCCTGTCCCGCCGGATGCGCGGAAATATTACCAGCTCGGCGTCTTCATTTACGGGACACCTCCCGGAACCCGCAGCGAATTTGTCAATATGACAGAATTCTCCCCGATGATCCTGCCGCCCGGGACCGGATGAATTTCTCTTTTTCGATGGGAATCCAGTGGAATCTTCACTCCACAGATACAAACCAGCATTTTTTTGAAATGTTTCGGGTTTTTCCAAAAACCGTGCGTGGCATCTAGGATTGGAGAAAAACGTGGCAGGTAACCTCAAAAGGTATGGAGACTGTGAAGAGAGATACATGGATGAGGGAACGGGTAACGGGAGGAGGAACCAAAACGACGGTTCTTAAAGGTTGCAGGACAATATGCTAATCGCAGCCGCTTTCTTTTGCGAGGGTAGGCAAGCCCGGCCAAAACCGGCGGACTTAAGACCTGCTGCCATTTAATGGCGTCGGATCACGTCTGAATATTACTCATTTGAGTAAAAATTTTTGATCGACTGTCTTATGATTCTTTACGATTATTATTTACAGAATCGTTTTCTGAGCGAGGGTGTCTGAGCCTGGCCAAAAGAGCGGGACTTAAGATCCCGTCACGAAGGTGTTCGTGGGTTCGAATCCCACCCCTCGCATTCATCTCAAAAAATCATTGATTAATGGTTGATTTTTTATATGGCTCAAGAAGTCGGATATGGTTTCCGATTTGAATGCAATAGCCTTTCTCGATTAGAGAATCCAATTGTAGTTTAAATTCAACAGGATCTAATCTGGTGGCTTTTAATGCATCATTGATGAAGATATCTGAATCGGCTCCAAAAACATCATAGCATTTAAAATACATTTGACGTCCTTCGGTCGTTAATTCATACCTATGAGATAATTTCATAGGATAGGATTGCAATTTTTCTGCTTTTCTTCTCATTGAAAACCATAAATCAACAACAAATCGAACATCTTCAGATTTGATTTTTGGGCTGGATTGCAATCGAGCATAGGCCGATGCTAACTTGGGAATAGCATCACCAATATTTTGAACATATGGCCTTTGGCCAGCAGAATAACATTCTTCTCGAAGATCATTGATCGCCTGATACATCAGATCTTCCACCGCTTTATTCGGTTTGGGTTTGAGGAGAAGAGCATCAAGCATATGCGCTGTTATCACGTTTGATTCAACTTGCAAATCATTGAGATGATCCTTTGAAATGTCATTTCTCGATACATTTTCAACAACAATAGGAATATCTGAAATAGTCTTTTCCGGCTTCAGAATTGCAATATTTAATTCCCCGTTTGACTTTGAAAAATCACGTTCATTTTTAGAAATATAGTAATAATATTCCGATTTTATCTTCTGGAATTCTGAAGGGATTATACCAAGGGGTTTTCGAAATAAATCCCACTGATAATCTTTGCCATATATTGCGGATTTGATACCCCCAAGGTTTTCTCGTATCGGAGGAGATGAGAAGGCAAATAGAGACGAGCATCCTGCAATTTCCTCCACGTCATCTCCTTCACCTCTGAAGGTAAATTTAAAATACTCAATTATTTCAAGGAAATCTAATAATTTTCTCCTTTGTACTAATGGAGTAGGATCAAATATTTTCCACTCATCAATTTTTTTGAATTTAACCCAATTATCAGCGTTTTTATCTGTAACTACCGTTTGTTCATCGATTATCTGTACTTCAACAAATTGATGTTCCGGTGGTGGTAGTGATTCAGTAAAATAAACTTCTCTTTTAGTTGTTTTTAAAAAAGGGGAGGGATGGAGGTAAAAGTACGAGCCATCTTTAGAATAATATTGAACTAATCCAACGTTCGAATATTTTTCATTGCATGCAAGTTCTCTTTCAACAACCGACAATTCTGAACCAATCCACCGGTCGTTTAGTGACATTCAATTGGTGCTATTATCCTTATAAAATAAAATGTATTCGGGTTCGACGATTTTCGATAATTGGTGGCGAATGATGAATCGGACGAAATGGTTTTGACAATTATAATACGAAATAATGCTGTTTCTGTTTTCGGAAAAAGGCATTTATTCATTCTCTAAAGCAATTTCAGGAAATATATAAATACTCTCTCGCACGTTATTGATTTGAGGAAATTAAGGTGGCAGAATTACCTCTTGCAGCTGTTGCTAGGCTTGCAAAGAAAAATGGAGCGGAACGTGTCGGCAGTGATGCCGCGGTTGCGCTTGTTGGAAAAGCAGAAGACTACATTGAACGTCTTGTTAAAGAAGCAAATAAACTTGCAATACACGCAGGACGGAAGACTATCAAGGAAGAGGATGTAGCACTCGCAGCAAGGTCTGTATAATCCTCTCCCCTCCTTACTTTCAGTTCTTATTTCGTCTTTTCTCCTGATTTACCCGATAAGAATCAGGTTGCTCGGAATTCTAAGACGGCCCAGCGTGCTCGCCTCCATGTCGCTTCGTTGCGCTCCGGCCGGTGCTCACTCCGCTCCATTTTGCTCCCACCATGGGCCTGTTCTCTCAAGGATGACTGTCGATGATGACGCTCCCGGTCTCGTCTTTTCACTCCTCGCCGGCAGCTGCACCCCACCCGCTCCTCGCACCATGCTTCGCAACGTGCTCGTCACTGTATCCTGTATCATCATTCTGGGTCCCCACCAAATCTCCAGGATTGCAGCTGATCTGTCCCGTCTTGGCGGTGATCGTCTGACAAATTCACAATAATCTCTGATCATCAGCGAATCCTGCACTTCACAGGGCAGTATCTCCGCTCTCCCAGGGATTTTTTCCATATTGGTACGGCGTGTCTACGCAGTTAATCAATAGTATTGTACTCGGCTCATTTGGATTCGACGTCAGGATTATCGCCTGATCGGAAATCCGGGCTCACATGAAATGCATTAAGTTAACATAATTAATATAAAACGAAAGCGATATATTTTATATGGTCTCCTTTGCATTGATGACATGAAGTGATTCGCAATGGTATCCATCGAAGGCATCATGCATAGTTTCGTCGCAAAAGAGCTCAGGCGGCTCTTTCCCAGTATCGATGGCTGGCAGATCAGGAGCATCCCGAACACTGCGGGTGCGGGATACCTCGTCTCCCAGACACAGCCGGGACACCAGGAAAGCGCACACGTGCTCGTCCGGTTCACCAGGCACGTGACCGCGGAGGATGGACACGCCCTGAAAGAGATGGCTGCTGCAGCACCTCTCCGGGGGATAATAAAATCCCGGCTGGTCCTCATGGTTCCCCACGGAGTGGAGGTGAACGGTCTTCCACCGGAGATCGAGGTAGCAACGCTCCGGAGTTACGGGTTTTACGGGAACGACCTTGTCTGGATAAAGCGCCGGGAAATGATAAGGGAAAAGACGGTGAAAGAACCGACACCATAGTCCCCGCTCAACGGGGGTCCGGGAGGAAGGAGCGTGCCGGGAATCGCAGGGGGATCATGATCTCATACGGTGAAATCCATTTGGGAGTACCATGACGGAGCATTCGCACCGGGCGGTGAGGGCAAGTCGTGATGCATCCTTCATCAGAAGCTCCTGTCGAAGGGACGTTGTCGGCCTGGCACTCGTCATCCTCGTCGTAATCGGATCCGGATCTTTTGCATCTGCATCCGAAGTGGCACACACGTCATCCCCCTCTCCCGTGATCCCTGCAGTCCCTGGTTCTCCCCCGGACCTCTCGGGACCCGGTCCTGCACCGGGAGATGCCTTCTCCCTCGTATCCGGCACACTTGACGACCTCATGTCGGGCATCTTCCTGCTGCTGTTCTCCCTCGGGGGAGTGGAGGAACCTGCAGTGGTAATCCACGAGGAGACTGCATCCCCCGTTGACGTGCTTCCCGAAGAAGGGACGTTTTCTGAAGAGCCCGGTGAAGATACCCTGGTGTCCGCCCTCCCTGAACCTGACTCCACCGAATGGATGGAACCCGGTCCGGTGACTGAGAACTCCACCGATGTCACCCCATCTTCCGGCCAGGAGATCCCAATTACCCCGGCACCCACCCTGTCCTACGGGGGCATCTTCGTCAACTCTCTCCCGAGCGGTGCCGCGATCAGCATCGACGGGAAACGGATCAATGCCGCCACTCCCAAGGTTGTCTTCGGGCTTCGCGAAGGGTCCCACACGGTGAAGATCTCCAATGAGAACAAGGTTTTTTCCATCACCGATCAGCAGGTCTGGGTCTCCAAGGGAATCATCTCCCGCGTCATGTTCGATTGCAGCCCGGCCATGAAGAAATCCGTCGAGATACGGTCCGATACCTACAAGGGCGATATGTTCACGGTGAACGGAAAATACCCGGCCTTTCGTATCCCTTCCCGCGTGACGATCAGGAAACCTGCGTCCTACCTCACCATTCTCCATAACGGCTCGTACCTCACGAGGGAGATCTCCGACTACCTGGCAACCAAAGACGCGATCGAGATCTGGTCTTCCCCGGTCATATTCGGCAGGATCCAGGTGCGGTCAGATCCTGACGGGGCGGATATCCTCGTGGACGGGTTCCTGCCAGGACAAAAGACTCCCTGTATCGTGGAGAACCTCTCCGAAGGGCGTCACCTGATCGCCGTCTCGATGCCCGGGTTTCTCCCCGATGAGAAAGAGATCACGGTCCTTCATGATCCCTCCCGCGAATTCGACGGTGAAGTGACGCTGTACCTGACTCCCTATGGATCCGGGGAACTCAGTGTGAAGAGCACTCCTCCCGGCGCATCGGTCGCGATCGACTCGATCAGCCTCACGCAGAAAACCCCCTGCACCTTTCCGTACCTGACCATGGGAGGCTACAGCATGAAAGTGACGTCCGGGGAGGAGGATACCACGATCGATTTCGAGATCGCGCCTGGCATGGTCACGGAATACGAGTGCGACTTCGAGAAGGATGTGTTCAGGCAGCGCCAGTACAGGATCTGACAAGGGAGCCTGGAACCGGGGATTTCCGATCTCCCACAACGGTGTTTCATCCCTTCAATTCTCATCAGGCCCCTGGAGCGCTCGTGACCTTTCATAGGGAACGCGGATTATTTTTTTTGGTACTCCGGCAGGCAGGATCACAATGATCCGGATCCTTCCACGTCATCTCCATGGTTCCCAGGTACAGATGGCTCGCTCTCCGGCGGTCATCGTTCCCTTTGCCGACGGGGTCGTCTCCTTCCCGCCACCCGCTCAAGGTAGACCTGGCGGGAGAGAGGCATGTTCCGTGCATTCTCCATGAGGCTGTTGATCAGCACCGCCTGTTCCCTGCTCCACTCGGCGTTGGGGGTTTTTTTCACCCATGCCGCATAGGTGCGGACAAATGCCAGGCGTTCCATCCTGCGGGTTTTCCTGTCACATGAAAATTCCATACTCATCGCCGGAGATATCGAATTCTTTCATCCATTTTTTCATGCGGGTAGAGTCAAGGTCATCCTTAAAGATCTCCCAAAGATAGACTGCATCTTCGATGTCCTTGTCCGAACCGAGGTAGAGCTTGTAGGCGATCTGGATATCAACGGGAGAGATGAAGAGCGATGCATCCGGAATGGTGACTGCAATTCGGTTCTCCAGTACATGACGATCGAGATCATCCTTGAGCAATTTGAGTTCGATGTTGGGGATGAACTGAGTATGCTGTGCGATCCGGACACCCATCCCCCGGACAAGCATATCATACAGTCCATGGTCATGCTCTGCATTCAGGAATTCGAAGCCGCCGGCGATCAGGTCCCGGTACAGGTGCACGAACGTATCCTGTTCCAGGGGAGGGATCAGGATATCGATATCCTCCGTACCGCGGGATCTCCCGAAAAGGATGGCGACATACCCGCTGACAATAACATAGGGTGTACTTTTTTCCAGTATCCGGGTGAAATCCATGACAAACCGGTCCAGGTCTGTCAGGACTTTTTCCGATACAACAATCTGCCGATCCGAGTACTGGATGTCCATATGGGTACCATCATTAGTCTGCCGTATCAAAAGAGGATATCGCTCTCTTCGAATGAATGTGCCTTCGGGGTCTTAATACGTTATGCCCGATCGCAGAGCGGTACTGGGAGATTGGAATGAAATGCCCTCCTGGATCTTCACCATACAGGATCTGACAGGGGAACCTGGAACCGGGATCCATAGGTTTCTTTTCCGAGGGGTCCATCTCCCGTTTTGACGAGGTTAACCACTCTTATTTAATAGCCTTTTTAGAGGTAAAACGGCGTTTGTTTTTCTCTTCTTTCATATCCCGGCTTTCTTCCTCCGGAATGTGAATCCGCGGGAGGAATTCCCCGACGGTGACGAGCGGTTAATTATATCTGTTTTAACTGCCCTCTTTTTCAACGGAACCCAAATCGCTGTCCGATTGGCAAATAGAGCCCCGAAACAATACCTTAATTTAACCTGATTAATATAATTCAAAATCAATATATTTAATTAGGGTCTTTTTCCACCTCTTAACACCTGTAATCATTTTGATTAGCGTGGGGGTCAGAATATGTCAAAAGCCACCTCAATAGCAATTAGTATCCTCATTCTCGCGGCACTGATGGTCTCCATCGTGTCGGCAGCCGCGCCCGTGGCATCGTTTGCCGCATCGGAGAGGACCGGCCTCGCACCCTTCGAGGTCCAGTTCGCCGACACATCGACCCAGTCGCCGACCTCCTGGCTCTGGGAGTTCGGAGACGGTGAGACGTCGGCCGCGAGGAACCCGTCCCATACCTACTCCTCGGTCGGGACGTACACTGTGAACCTGACGGCCACCAACGCCGACGGATCGAACACTCTCTCGAAGGCCAGTCACATCGCGGTCGTGACGAAGCAGGCTCTCGCCAGCAACCGTTTCATCAACGTCTATGTCGCGAACGACGAGGGCGTGAAGTACGAGAGACCGGATGGTGTTGCCGCCCCCGATGGCACCTACGCATGGGTCCCCAACACTTACTGGATCATGTTCCGGCAGGCAGGAGGGGGATTGAATCCGATCCACATCTCCAAGACGAGCAACTCCTTCTCCGGTGCCGACATCACCCGGACGACCGACCAGTCCGGATCGTTCTGGATTACGTTTTCAGGCGGACAGCCTTCCATGCCTGAAGGCGTGCTCCTGCTTGCCGTCAATGGGACCATCCCCGACGACTTCCGGGTCCACATCCGGTCGACGGGGTACGAGTTCGATCCCGGCCCTCCGGGAACTGGTAACTATGGCCTGCCATCCGAACAATACTTCCTTGATGGGGCAGTGAACCAGACCTTCGATAAGGGTGACTTCATCTATGGCACGCAGAGCTGGAAGCCCTGCAGCAGTACTGGGTACCCGATTTACGGGGGAGAAGACCAGGCCGACCCAATCAACCAGTTCAGCCTGATGTTCATCGACCTCAACGTCGGGGCACTCCAGAACTCTGCCCTGAACAACAACGGCATGATCAAGGTCGAATACAGTTTCGAGAACCTGGAGAGTTTCGCGGTCTTCAACATCTACGGCTGGTATTCGGCCTGCAACCACGGCACCGGGATTGTCATGACCAACAATGTCGATCTGAGCGGCTACCAGGTCGTCGGAATCTCGGGTCCGCCCGTCGCTGACTTTACGGCAAGCACGACGAACGGATACGTCGACCATGCAATCCAGTTCACCGACACCTCCACCAATGTCCCGACTTCGTGGGCATGGAATTTTGGCGACAGCACTGCCAACTCGACCGAGCAGAACCCCTCCCACACCTACACGAGTGTCGGCACGTATACCGTCACTCTGACAGTAGCAAATGCGAGGGGTTCGGACACCGAGACGAAGACGAACTACCTCACAATCGCCTCCAATGTCCTTGCCCTCCCGGGACAGGCCAACCCCCCGACCGACCCTGACGGCGACGGGAAGTACGAGGACATCAGCGGGAACGGCGCGGCCGGGTTCGCCGACGTGGTCCTGTTCTTCAAGCATATCGAGTGGATCGCCGCAAACGAGCCTGTGGTCGCGTTCGACTTCTCAGGCAACGGAGGGATCGGGTTCCAGGACATCGTCGTGCTGTTCAAGGAGCTCCCATGAGCCCTGCATTACGAAAAACACGTTATACGAGTGTGAATTCAATGAAGAGAATACCATTTTTCCTTATTGCGCTCTGCACCATTGCGCTGCTTGTCTGTGCAGCATCCGCGAGCGTTGTATCGATCGGGAACGGCGAAGTGACCACAATCGGGGCCAATGCCACAGTCGACCTTGTACTTGATGAAGCACCGGCAGGTCTTGCCGGATACAGCATCAATATCAGTTTCGCAAACCCGAATATCGCGAGAGTTTCCGCGGTGTCTTACCCGGGCTGGGCTGCGCTCACCGATACATCCGCACTCCCCTCTTCGGACTGCAGGGTAAAAGCGACCGATACTGGAGAACAGGTTCAGGCCGGTGCTGCGAATATCACGCTCGCAACGGTCACGATCGAGGGTATCGCCGGGGGCACGACTAGCGTAAATCTTGTCGTCAACATGATGAACGATGACAACGACGCGATAATGAGCCCGGCCACCACAGGCGGCACCTTTTTCACCAACGTACCGGTCCCGCCAACCGTTGCATTCACCGCTAACATCTCCTCCGGAGTTACTCCCCTCGCCGTCCAGTTCACCGACCAGTCCACGGGAATCCCCACGAGCTGGTCCTGGGACTTCGGGGACGGCGGGACGTCCACCGAGCAGAACCCGGTCCATGTCTACACCACGGCAGGGACCTACACGGTCAGCCTGACGGCGACGAATGCCTACGGGTCCGGCTTAGAGGAGAAAGCAGCCCTGGTTACTGTAAGCCCTTCGTTTGGAACAATCGTCAGGGAATGGACATTTGAATCCGGCACTGAAGAAGGATTCACACCAGTCAGCACATGGGGCAGCGGGATGACGCTTTCGGTCTCGCCGTCCGCTCACGGAGGAGCGTATGCCCTCCAATGCTACGCGAACAACGGGATTGGCTACGCAAAGGCGCCCCTCCTGGTCCCGCCCGATTCGAGGAACTTCCTCATCGAATACTGGATCCGGTCCTCGAACATCGGGTACGGCTACACCAGCGTGGGCATGACCGTCGTGGATGCGAGCGGGGGGAAGATCGCCGAGATAGGTGGAAACGACGACTGGCGCGATACCGACGGAACGGTCTTCATCAACCCCCGCGTTCCCGGTGTCTGGGTGCGCCACATGATCACGTGGAATAAGGACACCGGAGTGATCGATCATTTCGTGTATGACGCGAATGGGGTGCTCCTGGGCTCCCGGACGATCACGCGGGCTGCGACCGTGGGGAAGGTTCCGGCCGCGGTCTGGTGCAATGTTCGGGGCTACACCGTCGCACACACGATCCAGTACGACGATATCGCATTCAGCAGGGCCATGACCCCGCCGGTCGCGGCCTTCACTTCCGACATCCAGGCCGGAATCTCCCCCCTCACCGTCCAGTTCTCCGACCAGTCGACCAACGCCCCGACCGCCTGGGCATGGGACTTCGGCGACGGTGCGACCTCGACCGAGCAGAACCCGAGCCACCAGTATACCGCGGTCGGGACCTACACGGTCAAGCTCACGGCAACGAACGCGGACGGGTCCGACGTGGAAGAGAAGACCGGATACATCCAGGCACTCGACCCGTCGCAACCGACGGTGCTCATCACGCCTCAGGTCAGGAATGTGACGATCGGGACGACCCGTGACTTCTCGCTCTCGATGACCTCCCTGCCGTCAGGAATCGCCGGGTACAACCTGAGTGTCAGCCTCTCGGACCCGGGTGCCGGTGAGATCACGGCCATTACGCTTCCCGCCTGGGCGAGCCTCAACCTGAGCTCCGGGGTTCCGGGGGACTCGGTCTGGGCCAGCGGCCTTGACCTTGCACGTAACGTCGAAGCCGGAGCGACGAACGTCCCGCTCGGGACCGTGACGGTCCGTGGTGACGTGATAGGCAGCTCCCCGTTCGTCGTGACGGTCCACGAGATGGATGCCGACGGCGGGGGCCTCATCTCCCCGGTCGTAGTGAGCGGAGTGCTGAACGTCTACCAGCCGGTGCCGCTCTCAGCTGACTTCTCTGCCGACAACACGACCGGGTACTTCCCGCTCACAGTCAGGTTCACCGACCTCTCGACCGGTATTCCTGCGCCGTCTGCATGGACCTGGTCCTTCGGCGACGGTTCGGCGAACTCGACGGCACGGAACCCGATCCACACCTACCAGCCCGGACAGTATACCGTAACCCTCACAGTATCCAACGACCTCGAACAGGTCACTGTCATGAAGGCGAACTACATCACCGTGACACGCCATGTCGTTACGTTCCCGGGCTGTTCGAATCCACCCCTCGATCCGGACCTTGACGGCCGGTACGAGGATATCAACGGGAACGGCCGGCTCGACTTCCACGATGTCGTGACCCTGTACCAGAACATGCAGTGGGTCCGCGACAACACCGAGGTAGGAGTTGAACCGTTCGACTTCAACGGGAACGGCCGGCTCGACTATGACGATGTCGTCCACCTCTACTACGAGGTGCTCGCGGGTTGAAGCGGGAGCCGGACCGGAGGACCGGGGGGGAATGGTTCCCGGCCGGAACCCACCCGGTTTTTCAAGGAAAACCCCGCCGTCCCCTGCAGGGTCCGGGACTCCGGTGGTTCGAAGAAAGACAACGTCAATCATCAATGACGAGAGAATATCCATCAAAAAAGGTATTGGAAATGTCAGCATACAGTATGAGTCTCATCCTCGCGATCCTTGCGTTCTGCATCGTGATCCCCAGCACCGTCTCTGCAGCCACCATCTCCTTCGCTCCCTCGTCCGTTGCCCTGGATGCCGGGAGCACTGCCAACCTCACGCTTACGATCGATTCGCTCCCCGAAGGCCTTGCCGGGTACGACGCGGTCATTACCATCTCCGATCCCGCGGTCGCGGAGATCTCGTCGGTCTCGTTCCCGGAATGGGCGAGCCTGTCGGATGTCACCGGCGCCCCGTCCGTTTCGGTGAACGTGAGTGCGGTGGACCTCAACCTGAAGGTGGGGTCCGGTGAGACCGGGGTCGAGCTTGCCACCGTCACGATCAGGGGGAAGGCCCCGGGGTCCGCGACGATCAGCGTCGGGGAAGTCCATGCCGATGCGGATGGGGGAGATGCCATTGAACCGGCATCGAATCCCGGATCGATTACCGTGAAGAAAACCGGTGGCGGAGGTAGCTCCCTGCTGCCCGTTCCGTTGCCCGGCGTCATCGCGATTGTGGCCATTCTCGGTGCCGCGGCAGCGGTCCTCCACCGGACCGTCTCCGGAAAGAAACGATAGGGGGATCCCGCCGTCATGCAGGATGAAAAACGGAATGATGCAGGTACGACCGGGACGATCCGTGACTTCACCGACGAGTGCTGGGTCGTCCGGGAGAGGCGGCAGGATCGGGTTGATTTCCTGAAGAAGATCGAAGAACTCTCGGCCGACAACCGCCAGCTGATCGAAGCGAGCACCATGTTCCGAAGGAGAAAGGAAGAGCTTCGTTCGACCCGCGACGAGATGACTGGCATCAGGGATCTGGAACGGAAGAAACGCCGGGAACTCCAGGAGAGCCATCGCTCCTTCCATGAGAGCAAAGAGAACTACCGGCTCCTCGTGGAATCCCTCCCCGATCCATTCATCATCCGGGACGGTGATGAGATCCTCTTCGGGAACCCTGCGGCCGTCCGGCTCTTTGCAAAGGAATCGTTGCGCCATCTCTGTGAAGTCCCGTTCCACGCGCTGATCTCCCGGGAAGGGGAGAATCGTGATCCCGGAATGGACCACGAGACCATGAACAGGGAGGAGGAATTCGCGCACCAGAACGTGGTCGTACTGCCTCCGGGAGGCTCTCCTGTTTCAATGGAGATGACATCCGCTCCTGTCTGCTACCATAACAGGAGTGCGACACAGATCGTGCTCAGAGAGGTTCCGGGGAGAACTGGGGGAGAGGATGATCTGCACGTGCAGATCGAGGAGATGGAGCGATCCGTCCGGGCGCTGGTCCGGGCAAACAGGGCACTCGGCCTGGTGAACACTGTCACCCGGCACGACGTCCGGAACCAGCTCGCGATTATTAGAGGATACCTGGGGCTCGCACGGGACTGTGCCGCTGACCCGGCCCTCAAAAAATTCCTGGATAAGATCGATGCCTCTGCCCGGTCCATCGAGAAGCAGATCCTTTTTACCACAGACTATACGGAACTGGGGGTCTGCAACTCTGGATGGCAGCAGGTAGAAGACGTCATTTCCCGGGCGAGGGAACAACTGCCGTCGTCTGAGATTTCATTCGCACTCGACGTGCAGGGCCTGGCAATCTACGCCGAACACCTCCTGGTGAAGGTCTTCTCCAACCTTATCGAGAACTCGCAGAGGCACGAGGGAACTGTGGACGAGATCCGGGTATACTGCAGGAAAGACGGTGCGGCTCTCTCTCTCTTTTACGAGGACAACGGGACCGGAATCCCTGCAGAAGACAAGGAACAAATTTTTTCAAGGGGGTTTGGGAAGAATACAGGTATGGGACTGTTTTTTGTACGGATGCTCCTCCAGGTTACCGGGATCTCGATCATCGAGACCGGGGAAGCGGGAAAGGGTGTCCGGTTCGAGATGAAGGTCCCCTCCGGCTCTTTCCAGTTCGTGCATGGTGAAAGACCCGCCGTTCATGAAGCTGGAAGAAAGCCGGCTGAGTGAGCATGGACAGGAACGCTCCGGCACCATGGCGATGTCCCGTGCCAGATTCGACACCGCCACCCGCACCGGGCCGGAGGTTCTCATCCGTGGGAAAACCTGGTGTTCCTGGGTTTCACCCTTTTCCTGATACCTCACGAGGAGAATCGTCTCCCGGATTCTGCTGTCAACCAAAATTGCTTAACACATCTTTTTTTGAAAAGGAGGTAAAAACACCGTCCGATTCACAATCGGGGCTTCCCAAAAAGACATTAAATTCACTTAATTCATATAAAAGAAAACCAATATATTTTTCAAATCCGGTTCACAAATACCAAAAGGTGGGTATTTTCCTTATAGTCTGCAACAACACCAGGGGCGGGATCGCCCTCGCATATCGGGAGGTGTGCGGAGGGTGAGACGGTACCAAAACCACAGGACCCGGAGCCACGTCTCCGGATCAGGGACTATCAGGAATCGATATGAATTCCGGGATACCGGTGAAGCACCGGAAGGGGACATAAGGAGGATTCCGTCATTTCACACGGACCGGCAGGATTTTTTCGATGAACCGCGGGAGATGCAGCGATGAAAGAGACGACCAGGAGAACACTGTACGGACTGGCCGTGCTCCCGATTATCGCCGGGCTGTTCCTGGCTGCGGCGATCGTCCTTCCCGCCGTTGCAGACGACACCTCGACCCTCCTCGGGGTGATCCCGTCGGTGAGCGATATCGGGAACCTTGCGTTCGCGAACCGGCCGGCCGGGTACTACTATTTCAAGTTCAACCAGGAGGGAGGCGGCGGCTTGAACGCTCTCCACATCGCGTCGAGTTCCTCGGACCTGCCGAACTACGGGGATGTCTCCACCACCACGTCCCAGTCCGGGACCTTCTTCATTACCGATACGGGAGGGAGGGGATACCAGGACCGGGCCATCCTCCTTGTCGGGGTCAAGGGGGCCATCCCCGATGACTTCGAGATCCACATCAGATCGAGCGGGTACTACTGGGAGCCCACCGGCGTCCAGGACACCGCCCCGGTCCTCTCGCAGGTCACCTACGTGGACGGGGCAATCGACGACACCTTCACGAAGACCGATTTCGTGTACGGCTCACAGACCTGGAAACCGGCCGGCAACAACGAACCGTCCGAGTATCCCCTCTACTATGGGCAGGATACCTCGGATACCACCAACCTCTTCAAGCTGATGTTCGTCGACCTGAAAGCAGGGCCGCTCGGCCCGAACTCCAAGTGGGGCCGCGAAGGGGAGATCGACGCCTCGACCCTCAACGATTACGGCGCAGTGAAGGTCGAGTACTCCCTCAATAACCTCGACACCGTCGCAGTCTTCAACGTGTACGCCTGGAACGACAATACGACCCAGGGGCACGGCATCTCCTGGGCCAACCGGGTCGTCGGGACCGGGTGCAGCGGGTACACGGTCCTCGGGGCAGAGTATGCGGACCGGGCATCCGAGTTCCCCACCGCCGAGGGCGAAGTCCCGATCTACCATGGCCCGCAGACAAACTTCACCGCAGCACCCACGTCCGGGACCGCCCCGCTCTCTGTCCAGTTCACGGACATGACCGCCCAGTCGACCAGCGCCCATTCCTGGGACTTCGGGGACGGGGAGACATCCGAGGAAGAGAATCCCCTCCACGTGTACCAGAATCCGGGGGTCTACACTGTCTCTCTGACCGATGCCAACAATCAGGGGATCACCACGACCAAGACTGAGACGGATTACATCATCGTGACCGGGAACGTGGCCTCCTTCCCGGACCTCTTGAAAGTCCCCCTCGACCCCGACCATGACGGCCGGTACGAGGATATTAACGGGAATTCACGGCTCGACTTCCACGATGTCGTCACGTTCTCGCGAAACCTCGACTGGGCCCGTGACAACACCGGTGTCGGGTCCTCTCCGTTCGACTTCAACGGGAACGGCGGGATCGATTCGGGTGATGTCACCCTCCTCTACTACGAGGTGCTCGTAGGGTGAGGGACACTCAGGAATGGAGTTTTAGTATGTACAAACCCATATCAACCATTTTCATTGTGATGATCCTCACAATCCTGGCAATCTCGACCGCGTCGGCCGCTACACCCCTCCCGGCCCCGCGTCATATCTTTCTCAACGTCTCGAACGACGCGGGGGTCAAGTTTGACTGGGACGGCGCGACCTACGACGGACCTGCGAACACTTACTATACGAAGGCCGACGGCGGCGGACTGAACGAGCTCCACGTTACGAACGATCTGGCCAGCCCATCCGGACAGGTCACAGCGACCGTTTCGTCGACCACCTCACCGTCCGGCGTCATCTACTTCACGAACACGGGGGGGCGGGGCTTCGACAACGACATCATCCTCCTCGCGTCGGTGAAGGGCCCGATCCCCGACAACTTCGCCCTGCATATCCGGTCGAGCGGGTATAACTGGACCCCGGCTCCGGGAGGTGCCTACCAGCCGACACTCGACATCTCCCAGATCGATTACCTCGCCGGAGCCCTGGACGAGGTCTTCACGAAGGAGGACTTCCTCTACGGGCCCCAGACCTGGAAGCCCGGCCCCGGCGACCTTGTCACCCCCTCCCTCCCGCTCTACTACGGCCAGGACATCAGCAATGCCTCGACCCAGGAATACCTGATGTTCATCGATCTCAATGCAGGGAACATCTACCCGTCCAAATTCCCCGGCTCGACCCTGATCGACGAAGGCGCGGTCAAGGTCGAGTTCTGGTTTTCCAACATGACCACCCATGCTTCGTTCAACGGGTACGGCTGGTGTAGCGCGGCCAACCAGGGCCAGGGTATCTCCTGGACGAACCAACCCGGCGGCGCTACGGCGAGCGGGTACTCGATCACCTGCCAGGCGTCATCCCTAATGGCGGACTTCACGGCCAATACAACATCCGGCGATGTACCGCTGACCGTCCACTTCACCGACCTGTCCACCAACGCGCCCATCTCGTGGGCATGGACTTTCGGTGACGGCGGGACTTCCACCGAGCAGAACCCATCCCATACCTATACCGCGGCAGGGACGTACACGGTCACGCTCACGGCAACGAACGCAGAAGGCAGCGATGACGAGGTGAAGACAGGGTACATCACGGTCACCCCCGGGGTCCTCACCCTCCCGGGGCAGGTCAATGCGCCGACCGACCCGGACGGCGACGGGAAGTATGAGGACCTCTCCGGGAACGGCGCAGCCGGGTTCGCCGACGTGGTCCTGTTCTTCAAGCACATCGAGTGGATTGCCGCGAACGAGCCGATAGTCGCGTTCGACTTCTCCGGCAACGGCGGGATTGGCTTCCAGGACATCGTCGTGCTGTTCAAGGAGCTGCCATGAACGGTTTATGGAGAGGAATACACGCCATATCCATAACCCGGAGGCCAGCAAAAAGTGGATAATAGATGCAGGGTATTGTGTACCATGGCACCCACGGGGGAGATGGTATGAACGGCACGAACCCCCGTCCTGAGGGAAAGAGCGTGCTGGGAACGGTAATGGTCGCGCTGCTCATCGTAGCGGTGGCAGCCCTGCCTGTCGTTGCGGATGACACCCCGACTCTCCTCGGGGTAATCCCGTCCAAGAGTGAGATCGCCAACCTGGCGTTCGCGAACCAGCCCGTGGGGTACTACTGTTTCAAGTTCAACCAGACCTGGGAGGGCGGCCTCAACGCCCTCCATATCGCATCGAGTTCCGCGGACCTGCCGAACTACGGGGACGTCTCCACCACCACGTCCCAGTCCGGCACCTTTTATATCACGGATACGGGCGGCAGGGGATACCAGGACAGGGCCATTCTTCTTGTCGGTGTGATGGGGGAGATCCCCGACGATTTCGAGATCCACATACAATCGAGCGGGTACTACTGGACTCCGTCCGGAGAACTGCAGACACCTCCTCTCCTCTCGCAGATTACGTACCGGACAGGAGCGGTGGACGACACCTTCACGAAGACCGATTTCGTGTACGGACCTCAGACATGGAAACCGGTAGGCGAGTATGCCGAACCCTACGATTACCCCCTCTACTATGGGCAGGATACATCCGATACCACCAACCCCTTCAAGCTGATGTTCGTGGACCTCAAGGCCGGACCCCTCGGGCCGAACTCCAAGTATGACCGGGAAGACTCGATCGATGCATCCGCCCTCATCGACAAAGGGGCGGTGAAAGTCGAGTATACCGTCACGAAGCTCGACACGGTTGTGGTCTTCAATGTGTACGCCTGGAACGACAACACGAACCAGGGCCAGGGGATCTCCTGGTCCAACCGGCTGTATGGAACGGGATGCAGCGGGTATACTGTCCTCGGGACGGAGTACGTGAATCGGGCGTCCGAGTTCCCCACCGCGGAAAGCGAAGTCCCGGAGTATTGGGGACCGGATACGAATTTCACTGCAACGCCTGTATCCGGAACAGCGCCCCTTACCGTTCAGTTCACGGACACGACTACCAAATCGGTCAGTTCCCGGTCCTGGGACTTCGGGGACGGGGGAACATCGGAAGAAGCGAACCCTGTTCACGTGTACGAGGCCCCGGGGACCTACACGGTCTCCCTGACGGACGCAAGCAACCAGGGGATCACCACGACCAAGACTGAGACGGATTACATCATCGTCACCGGGAACGTGGTCTCCTTCCCGGACCTCTCGAACGTCCCCCTCGACCCCGACCATGACGGCCGTTACGAGGACATTAACGGGAATTCACGGCTCGACTTCCACGATGTTGTCACGTTCTCGCGAAACCTCGCCTGGGCCCGTGACAACACCGGCGTTGGATCCTCTCCGTTCGACTTCAACAGGAACGGCGGGATCGATTCGGGCGATGTCACCCTCCTCTACTACGAAGTGCTCTCCCTTTGACGCGCGAGATCGATAGGGAAGCCACCTCTACACTGGCTCCCTATGGGTATGGCGAACTCTCCGTGAACAGCACCCCTCCCGGCGCCGCGGTCCAGGTCTACAGGAAGAACCTCCAGCAGACCACCCCCTGCTCCTCCTGCACATGATTATCGGGAGCTACAGCATGAAGGTCACATCCGGGAACTAAGTCCGGACCGTCGAATTCGAGATCGCGCCGGGGACCGTCACGGAGTACGAGTTTGATTTTCATTACGACACGTTCATCCGGTGCGAACAACGGATATATATCCCCCGATCTTCCCGGCTGGTTTTTCCTTTTTTGTCTGATCGATTCCCCGCGATCGGATTTTTTAAAAGTTAACAATATAGGATTAATTTTATTAAAAAATAAAAAATGTTAAATAATTGTCCGATAAGCAAAATATGTTTTTTCTGCATGGTTAATTTAACAAATTTTACTCGAATAAAAACTACTAGATTTATTTACCTACATTACTCTGGTGTATACCATGTACAAACCTCCACCAACTTTTGTCTTAATCCTGATTCTAGCCGCACTGACGGTCTCGGTCGCTGCGGCAGCCACACCCGTGGCATCGTTTACCGCGTCGGAGAGGACCGGCCTTGCACCCTTCAAGGTCCAGTTCACCGATACCTCGACGAATGCGCCGACCGCCTGGCTCTGGGACTTTGGTGACGGGAGCTCGTCCACCCTCAAGAACCCGTCCCACACCTACTCCTTGGTCGGGACTTACACCGTGAACCTGACAGCCACCAACGCCGACGGATCGAACACCGTTTCGAAGTCCAGTCACATCGCGGTGGTGACGAAGCAGCCGCTCTCCAATTTCCATTTCATCAACATCTACATGGGGAACGACGAGGGCGTGAAGTACGATGTCCCGGATGGCGTGTATGCCGATAACGGCGCCTACACCTATGTTCCCAACACCTACTGGGTCATGTTCAGGAACGCCGGAGGGGGGGTGAACCCGCTCCATATCTCGTCGAACAGCAATGCCTGGTCCGCTGCCGACGTCACGACGACGACCAACCAGTCCGGGTATTTCTGGGTGACCCATTCCGGCGGGCAGCCAACCATGGCGGAGGGCGTCCTGATGATCGCAGTCAACGGCACCGTCCCTGATAATTTCCGCGTCCACATCAGGTCGAGCGGGCAGGTATTCAGCCCTGGCACTCCGCAGACCTACAACCAGTACCTGCCGATCGAGTCCACGTACGTGGAAGGGGCCATTAACCAGACCTTCGACAAGGACGACTTCATCTACGGCCTCCAGAGCTGGAAACCCCACAGCACCGCCGGTTACCCGATCTATGTCGGGGAAGACCAGGCCGATCCGAATAACCAGTTCCACCTCATGTTCGTGGACCTCCGTGCTGGTACCATCCAGGACGCAACCCTTCCCATCAACGGCATGATGAAGGTCGAGTACAGTTTCGAGAACCTGGAGAGCTTCGCCGCGTTCAACATCTATGGCTGGTACATGCAGAGCAACCACGGCACCGGCATCATCATGACCAACTCAGGCAGCAGTTTTACGGTCATCGGGGTTACCAGTCCGCCGGTCGCTGACTTTTCTGCGAGCATGACGACCGGGACTGTCAACAAGCCGATCCAGTTCACCGATCTCTCCACCAGCGTCCCGACATCGTGGGCATGGGACTTCGGCGACGGCACTACCTCGACCCTGCAGAACCCAGTCCATACCTACGGCAGTCTCGGCACCTTTACCGTGAGTCTCACGGCAACGAACGTCAAGGGCTCGGATACAGAGACGAAGGCGGGCTATATCACGATTACGAACGGGGTCGCCACCATCCCGGGACAGGCCAACCCCCCGACCGACCCTGACGGCGACGGGAAATACGAGGACATCAGCGGGAACGGCGCGGCCGGGTTTGCCGACGTGGTCCTCTTCTTCAAGAACATCGAGTGGATTGCCGTGAACGAACCTGTAGCCTTCTTTGACTTCTCCGGGAACGGCGGGATCGGGTTCCAGGACATCATCGTGCTGTTCAAGGAGCTCCCATGAGTTCCGTACAAGCGTAATTTCCAGAGAGAAGAGTTTAAATTGTGTGAATGCCATGAAACCAATTACTTTTTCCTTAATTGTGCTGACAGCGCTTGCGATTCTCGTAACAGGAGCATCGGCAAGCGTTTTATCGATCGGTAACGGCGAAGTGACCGCTATCGGAAGTACCGCATCCGTGAACATCGTGCTCGACGAGGCACCGGCCGGGCTTGCGGGCTACAGCTTCAACGTCTCGGTCGAGAACCCGGCCATCGCGACGGTCTCGGCGGTCTCATACCCGTCCTGGGCATCGATAACCCAGACCTCCACGCTCCCGTCGGCGAACTGCTGGGTAAAGGCGTCCGACATGGGCGAGGCGGTGCAGTCCGGCGCCCTGAACACGACGCTCGCGACCATCACCCTCCAGGGCCTTGCCGGCGGTGCGACGACTGTCAACCTGGCCGTTAACATGATGAACGACGACACAGACGCCGTCATCGTTCCGACCATCGCGGCCGGGACCTTCACGGTCAATGTGCCGGTTGTTACACCTGAAGCAGCGTTCACCTCCGACGTCCAGACCGGCACCGTCCCGCTGACGGTCGCCTTCACCGACCAGTCGGAGAATGTACCCACGTCGTGGGCATGGGACTTTGGTGATACCGGGACTTCGACCGCACAGAGCCCGAGCCACCAGTACACGGCTGCCGGGACCTACACGGTCACCCTCACGGCGACGAACATCGCAGGGAGCGATGCCGAAGTGAAGACCGGCTACATTGTCGTACTTCCTCTCCCGCCGGTCGCGAACTTCAACAAGAACGTCTCCGGAGGGCAGGCCCCGCTCTCGGTCCAGTTCACCGACCAGTCGACAAACTCCCCCACATCCTGGGCCTGGGACTTCCAGAACAACGGCACCATTGACAGCACCGAGCAGAACCCGGTCTTCGTCTACACCGCTGCCGGGTCGTACTCGATCAACCTCACCGCCTCGAATGCCGGCGGCAGCAACTACCGGCTGAAGGAGAACAACATCGTTGTCACCGATACACCTGCACCGGTCGCCGGCTTTACGGCAACGCCGCTCACCGGGACCGCCCCGCTTACAGTGACCTTCACTGACAGCTCGACCAACACGCCGACCTCATGGGCATGGACCTTTGGCGATGGTGCGACTTCTACCGACCAGAACCCGGTGCACCAGTACACAACGGCCGGGAATTACACCGTCAACCTGACGGCAACGAACGCAGCAGGGCCAGGTTCCGAGGAGAAGACTGATTACATCATTGTATCAGCAGCGCCTGTCATCGCACCGGTTGCAGACTTCACCGTCAGCCCGAACACACCGACCACCGGCACCGTCCCGCTCTTCGTCCGGTTCACTGACCTTTCAACGAACGAACCGACCTCGTGGGCCTGGGACTTTGGCGACGGCGGGACATCCACCGACCAGAATGCGACGCACACCTACATGGCGGCCGGGACCTACACGGTGAACCTGACCGCAACGAATGCCGCGGGCAGCAACCCGATGGTGAAGACAGGCCTCGTTACGGTTGCAGCCGGCAGCGGCAACGGCGGGCTCGCGAATACACCCTGGCCGAAGTCTGGCCATGATATCAACAATACCGGACTGTCCCCCTATACCGGTCCCCAGGTAAATGCGATCAAATGGATATTTTCCAGTCCCTATCAAGGAGTGAGTTATGGTGGTCCGGCGATCGGATCCGATGGAACGATTTATTTTGGAATAGGGGCCACTACAACGTCTTCTGGGAATTTAACTGCGCTCTATCCCAACGGAACCGTAAGATGGGTTCATGTAGGCCAGAATCTAAATAGAGCTGTTTATAGTACACCTGCGATAGGTTCCGACGGAATAATTTACTATGGAGAGTATTATGCCAGTGGTACCTGTTATTTCTATGCTGTGAATCCCGACGGGACTGAGAAATGGCGTGATTCGACGGGAGGTGCAATTTATAGCTCCCCGGCAATCGGAACCGACGGCACCATCTATGTAACCCGTTATGACAAAAAACTCTACGCATTCAATCCCGATGGGACTATTAAATGGAGTTCGGCAGCAAGGACAGGAACGTATTATTATCTCAGCCCTGCGATCGGAACTGACGGCACTATCTATGCAGGAAATGGCGACAAGAATCTCACCGCGTTCAATCCCGGTGACGGAAGCGTGAAATGGTCAAGTACGACAGATGGTGCTATCTATGGTTCCCCGGTTATCGGCCCGGATGGCACCATCTATGTCGCCAACCAGGGCAGTACGTACAAATTCACAGCATTTAACTCTGACGGGACGATAAAATGGCAGAATACCACCGTCGGATCCATTTATGGATCCGCGGCAATCGGGCCTGACGGATCCATCTATGTCGGGTCCACGGATACCAAGGTCTACGCATTTTCCCCGGGCGGGGCACCGAAATGGGTCACCGTAACCGGCGGGGCTATCCGCGGTTCGCCCGTGATCGGGGGGGATGGCACCATCTATATCGGCAACTATGGCGATGCAAAGCTGTATGCGCTGAATCCGGATAGCGGGGCTGAGAAGTGGACATACCAGCTGCAGGCATCGAATGGGAGGATATTAGGGAGTCCGGCAATCGCACCGGATGGCACTCTCTACGTAGGGCTTTGGCAGGGAACATATGCACAGGGTACTGTTGTGAATACATTGTTCGCCTTCCACGATCCCGACAGCCCTCCGGTCGCAGCGTTCACATCGGACGTCCAATCCGGGACAGCCCCGCTGACGGTCAACTTCACGGACCAGTCGACGAATGCACCCACGTCGTGGGCATGGACCTTCGGCGATGGAGGTTCTTCAACGGATCAGAACCCGGTGCACCAGTATACAGCGACCGGGAATTACACCGTCAACCTGACGGCAACGAATGCAGCTGGCAGTGACAGTGAGGAGAAGACCAGCTACATCACGGTCTCCGCTGCAACGGTTGCACCGGTCGCAGCATTCACCTCCGATGTCCAGTCAGGCACTGCCCCACTGATGGTAACGTTCACCGATCAATCCACCAATACGCCGACCTCGTGGCTCTGGGACTTCGGTGACGGCGATGCCACGAACGCCACTCATCAGAACCCGATCCACACCTATGCAGCAGCCGGGACCTACACCGTCAACCTGACCGCAACCAATGCTGACGGATCAGATTCCGAAGTGAAGACGGACTACATCAATGTGACGGCTCCGCCAATCGGTGTACCGGTCGCCAGTTTCACGTCCGATTTCCAGAATGGTATGGTACCTCTCACCGTCCACTTTACCGACCAGTCCACGAACGTACCCACATCATGGCTCTGGGACTTCGGCGACGGTAGCAACTCCACGGACCAGAATGCAACCCATACCTACACTGCTGTCGGGACCTACACCGTCAGCCTGACAGCGACGAATTTAGTAGGGTCAGATACGGAGACGAAGGCGGGGTATATCACCGCCAGCCCGGCAACCATCATCGGGGACTGGACCTTCGAATCAGGCACCGTGGAAGGGTTCGCACCGGTAAGTACCTGGGGTGGCGGGATGACCCAGTCAGTATCCACGTCCGCGCACACAGGGTCATACGCGCTCCAGTGTGATGCCAACAACGGCATCGGGTATGCCAGGACCTCAGTCCTGAATCCCCCCAACTCCACGAATTATAAGATGGAGTACTGGGTCTGGTCCTCTGCAGCGGGATACGGCTACACCGACGTGGGAATCCAGGTCGTGGATTCGACCGGGGCACTGATCGCCAAGATTGACGGGAGTGACAACGATATCCGCGACACCGATCATAACGTCATGCTCGCTTACCGGCCTGCCGGGGTCTGGTTGCGTCATCTCGTCCAGTGGAATAAGGACACCGGGGTAATCGACCACAATGTGTTCGCTGAAAATGGTACTGCCCTGTGCTCCAGTCAGATCACCCGCGCCGCAACCGTAGGAAAGATCCCTGCCGAAGTCCAGGCTCATGTCAGGGGCTTAACCGTCGCCCATACCATCCGGTACGATGACATCAGGTTTTCGAGCGATTCTGTTGGGTGGGTAGCACCAGTCGCTGCCTTCACCTCCGATGTCCAGTCCGGCATCGTCCCGCTGACGGTCAACTTCACGGACCAGTCAACGAATACACCCGCGTTCTGGCTCTGGACCTTTGGTGACGGCAGCAATTCAACTGCACAGAACCCGGTGCACCAGTATACCGTCGACGGGACCTACACCGTCAACCTGACGGTGACGAACCCCGCAGGCAGCGATTCGGAGGAGAAAACAGGCTACATTACCAGCACCACGATCGCACCGGTTGCAGGGTTCACCTCCGACGTCCAGTCCGGCACAGCACCGTTGACCGTCACCTTCACGGACCAGTCGACGAATACCCCGACCTCGTGGGCATGGACCTTTGGCGATGGTGCGACTTCTACCGATCAGAACCCGGTGCACCAGTACACAGCGGGCGGGAATTACACCGTCAACCTGACGGCAACGAACGCAGCAGGGTCAGGTTTCGAGGAGAAGACTGACTACATCATTGTAGCGCCTGTCATCGCACCGGTTGCAGACTTCACCGTCAGTGCCACGGACGGGGTAGTCCCGCTCTTTGTCCGGTTCACCGACCTTTCGACGAACGAACCAACCTCGTGGGCCTGGGACTTCGGCGACGGCGGGACATCCACCGACCAGAATGCGACGCACACCTACATGGCAGAGGGGACGTACACCGTCACGCTGACGGCGACGAATACGGCGGGGAGCAACTCAACCGTGAAGACCGGGCTCATCACGGTGACGGCCGGCAGCGGGAGCGGCGGCCTTGCGAATACCGCGTGGCCGAAGTTCGGCCATGATCTCCAAAATACCGGCCGGTCGCCGTATGTCGGTGCCCAGACTGCGACGGTAAAATGGAGTTATTCAGCCGGTAATTTTACTAGAAACAGTCCGGTTGTCGGTTCAGATGGAACTATTTATATTGCGAATTACGGGAACAGGAATTTCTATGCTCTCAATCCGGACGGAACCGTCAAATGGACATATCCTCTCAATGGCTCCAGTTATGGTGGTTCGCCTGCGATCGCCGCTGACGGTATTTTATATATCAGTGAGTCCACGAACAATAAATTATTCGCACTGAACCCTGACGGGACCGAGAGATGGAATTTCTCCGCCGGGGGATCCATACGGTCTTCACCGGCAATCGGCACTGATGGCACGATCTATATCGGAACATATAGCACCTCCAAACTCTGGGCACTGAACCCGGACAGGACCGAGAAATGGAACCTCACGCTTGGATCTATATTCATGGGATCGCCTGCGATCGGCACTGATGGCACGATCTATGTCGGAACATATAGTGATAAGAAGGTCTATGCCATCAATCCGGAAGGGACCCAGAAATGGAGCTTCACGACCGGGGGAGCTATCTGGTCTCAACCTACAATCGGCACTGATGGTACCATCTATGCCGGATCAAATGACGACAAGAAACTCTGGGCACTGAACCCGGACGGGACCGAGAAATGGAACCGCTCAGTCATAGAAAGAATCGTTGGCGGCCCCTCAATCGGCCCGGACGGCACGATCTACATCGGGAATAATTATGCGAACGGGAAGCTCTGGGCGATGAACCCGGATGGGACGCAGAAGTGGACTTACACGACAACGGCAATGATAAATACAAATCCTGCAATCGGCGCTGATGGCACTATCTATTTCGGGACTTTTTCGTCAGCTCGGGCGCCTACGAGGAATTTTTATGCACTGAATCCTGACGGGACCGAGAAATGGAAATTCACGCTCGGGACGAATACAATGGCGGCAGATATGCAGGGTTCGCCCGCGATCGGCCCGGACGGGACGGTATATGCTGCTACGACCGGGGGTATACTCTATGCCTTCCACGATCCCGCAGCTCCGGTCGCAGATTTCCTCTCCGATATCCAGTCCGGTACAGCGCCGCTCACGGTTCATTTCGCCGACGATTCCGCCAACACGCCGACCTCCTGGCTCTGGGACTTCGGCGACGGCGATTCCACGAATTCAACCGTTAAAAATCCGGTTCACACCTACGCTGCAGCCGGAATCTACAACGTCACCCTGACGGCGACCAATGCCGGAGGAAGTGACACCGAGACCAAGGCCGGGTATATCACGGTCAACCGGGCCCCGACCCCGCCGGTCGCGGCCTTCACCGTGAACGCAACCTCAGGGATAGCCCCGCTGGCAATCAAGTTCTCTGACCTGTCGACGAACCTGCCAACCTCGTGGTCATGGAGTTTCAGTGATGGTGGAACTTCCACCGACCAGGACCCAGTCTACATCTTCGCATCGCCCGGCACCTACACCGTCACCCTGACGGCAACGAACGCCGACGGATCCGATTCCGAGGTAAAGACCAACTTCATCCAGGTCCTCGACCCCTCGCAGCCGACGGTCCTCGTCGTCCCGCAGACCATGGAAGTGGCACCCGGGTCGACGAATGTCTATGCAATCTCGATCAACACCCTCCCGTCCGGCCTGGCAGGCTACAACCTGAGCGTCAGCCTTGCCGATGCAAATATCGGCGAGATCATGGCGCTCACGCTCCCATCGTGGGCATCGCTCAACAGTTCCTCTGCAACGCCGGCCGACTCAGTCTGGTTCAGCGGACTCGACCTTGCACGGAGTGTGGAAGCCGGTGCCACGAACGTCCCGCTCGGGACGGTCATGCTCCGCGGTGATGCCCTGGGAAGCACTGCGGTCGTTGTTGTTGTCTCCGAGATGGACGCAGACGGCGGAGGGCTGATCACCCCGGCAGTTGTCCCGGCCGTGCTGAACGTCTACCAGCCGGTGCCGGTCGTTGCGGACTTCACGGCTGACAACACGTCCGGATACTTCCCGCTCACCGTTAAGTTCACCGACCTCTCGACCGGTGTGCCGGTCCCGTCCTCCTGGAACTGGAACTTCGGTGACGGCGCCACGTCGACCCAACGGAACCCGACCCACACCTACAGCCAACCCGGTCTGTACAACGTCTCGCTGACGGTGGCAAACGTCAACGGTCAGGACTCGATCACGAAAGCGGGATACATCACCGTGATGCGCCATGTCGTCCCGTTCCCGGGATGCGTGAACGAACCCCTCGATCCGGACCATGACGGCCGGTACGAGGACATCAACGGGAACAGCCGGCTCGACTTCGACGACGTCGTAACCCTGTACCAGAACATGCAGTGGGTCCGGGACAACACCGAGATCGGGACCGAACCATTCGACTTCAACGGGAATGGCCGGCTCGACTATGACGATATCGTCCTCCTCTACTACGAGGTGCTCGCGGGTTGAGGCGGAACCGGGAGACTTTGAAAAAGATGAAACCAATTACTTTTTCCTTAATTGTGCTGACAGCGCTTGCGATTCTCGTAACAGGAGCATCGGCAAGCGTTTTATCGATCGGTAACGGCGAAGTGACCGCTATCGGAAGTACCGCAACCGTGAACATCGTGCTCGACGAAGCACCGGCCGGCCTTTCGGGCTACAGCATCAACGTCTCGGTCGAGAACCCGGTCATCGCGACGGTCTCGGCGGTCTCGTACCCCGCCTGGGCATCGCTGATCGACACCTCCACGCTGCCCTCGGCGGACTGCAGGGTAAAGGCGTCCGACATGAGTAACGTGGTGCAGTCCGGTGCAATGAACACCACGCTCGCGACCATCACCCTCCAGGGCCTTGCCGGCGGTGCGACGACTGTCAACCTGACCGTCAACCTGATGAGCGGCGATGAGGACGAAATAATCAATCCCACGATCTCGGCCGGGACCTTCACGGTCAATGTGCCGGTTGTCACACCTGAAGCAGCGTTCACCTCCGACGTCCAGACCGGTACCGTCCCGCTGACGGTCGCCTTCACCGACCAGTCGGAGAATGCACCCACGTCGTGGGCATGGGACTTTGGCGATACCGGGACTTCGACCGCACAGAGCCCGAGCCACCAGTACACGGCTGCCGGCAACTACACGGTCACCCTCACGGCGACGAACACCGCAGGGAGCGATACCGAAGTGAAGACGGACTACATCACCGTGCTTCCTCCCGCGCCGGTCGCTAACTTCAACAAGAACATCTCCGGCGGGCAGGCCCCGCTCTCGGTCCAGTTCACCGACCAGTCGACGAACTCGCCCACGGCCTGGGCATGGGACTTCCAGAACGACGGCACCATTGACAGCACCGAGCAGAACCCGGTCTTCGTCTACACCGCAGCAGGGTCGTACTCGATCAACCTCACCGCCTCGAATGCCGGCGGCAGCAACAGCCGGCTGAAGGAGAACAATATCATCGTCACGGCACCCGCTGCACCGGTCGCAGCCTTCACCTCTGATGTCCAGTCCGGCATGATACCGCTGACGATCCAGTTCACCGACCAGTCGACCAATGTTCCGACCTCCTGGCTGTGGGACTTCGGCGACGGTGGCACATCCACTGATCAGAACGCGACCCACACCTACACTACAGCCGGTACCTATACCGTCAACCTTACGGCAACGAATGCAGCAGGGTCAGGCACAGAGACGAAGACGAACTATATAACCGCGATCCCGGGAACAGTCTTCAAGGAATGGACATTTGAGTCAGGCACTGTCGAAGGGTTCACACCGGTCACAACCTATAGCGGAACTGGCAGCCCGGTGACGCTATCTGTCTCTACGTCCGCATACTCGGGATCGTACGCGCTCCAGTGTTATGCAACCAATGCCCAGGGGTATGGCAAGACAATCGTCCTGGATCCCTCCAACGCGACGAATTACAAGCTGGAGTACTGGGTCTGGTCCGAAAACACCGGATACGGCTACACAAGTGTAGGGATCAGCATCGTCGATTCGGCCGGGAATATGATTGCCGGGATGAATGGTGGTGACAATACAATCCAAGATACCGATGGCACTACCATATGTTCCCGGCCTGCCGCGGTCTGGGTGCGTCACCTCGTCGAATGGAATAAAGCGACCGGGGTGATCAACCATGCCGCATATGACACGAACGGCACGCTCCTCGGATCCCGGCAGATCACCCGGGCTGCAACCGTCGGGAAGGTCCCGGCAGGGATTTGGTGCAATGTCAGGGGATACCCTTATGACCATACGATCAGGTACGACGACATCAGGCTATCCAGCGATTCGACCGGCACGGTACCCCCGGTCGCAGCATTCACTGCGGCACCTCTCAGCGGGAGCGCCCCCCTGACGGTCACTTTCACCAATCAGACCGTTACGGCTGCACCCACCGCTTTGTTCTGGGATTTTGGGGACGGTTCGAACAGCACCGACCAGAACCCGCTCCATACCTATACCACTGGGGGGACCTTCACCGTCAACCTGACGGCAACCAATGCCGGCGGGCAGGATAGCGAAGAGAAGACCGGGTATATCACGGTAACAGCGCCTGCAGCCGAACCGGTGACCGATTTTACGGCAACCCCGACCACCGGTGATATCCCGCTCCCGGTCCAGTTCACCGACACCTCAACCAACACTCCCACGTGGTGGAGCTGGAACTTTGGCGACAACCCCAGGAATGTCTACGTAACAACCTCGAGCACTGCTTCTATATTTGTGATCTATCCAAACGGGACGGTAGGGACGCTGGCACTCGGCTCCCCAATAACAGGTCCCTATGGCATCGCATTTGATGGTCAGGGCAATCTGTACGCAGTATCCTCATTGAAATTAATTTACAAGATCCTCCCGGACGGGACCGTCACCACGCTGGCCAGCGGTTTCAGCGGTGCTTCACGGACAATTGCTGTCGATCATAACGGTTACGTATATTATGCAGACGTTACTGCAAAGGCGATTATCAAGGTCTCTCCGGACGGGACGAAGACGACGATTTCCAGCGGGTATAACAAACCTTACAGCGTAGCTGTCGATTATGCCGGCAACCTCTATGTAGGAGACAACGGGAATAAAGCGGTCTATAAGGTCGCCCCGGACGGGACAAAGGAAACAATTTACACTGGCGCATTAGCATCCCTCAGTCCGTACTCTATTGCTGTTGATTATGATGGGAACCTCTATATCGGAGTCGGGACGCAGCTTTTCAAGATCTATCCGAATGGGACACAGGTGACGCTGGCCACTGGGTTGAATCAACCATACAATATTGCTGTTGACGATTTCACCGGCAATATCTATGAAGCAAACTATGGTAGTCACAGTGCGAACTTAATCCATCCCGACGGGACAATTTCAACACTGGCTATATTTGACAAATCAACCGTGGGCATTGCCATAAAACCCGACAGTTATGCGCAGAGCCCCTCGCACACATATTCTGTGCCGGGCACCTACAATGTCTCTCTGATCGCTGCGAACAGCGCGGGAAGCAATCTACAGACTAAGACCGACTATATCACCGTCAACGCTGTCGCACCCGTCGCAGCCTTCACCTCCGATGTCCAGTCCGGCACAGCACCGCTGACCGTCAACTTTACCGACCAGTCCACCAACACCCCGACCGCCTGGGCATGGGTATTCGGCGATGGTGCGACCTCCACAGAGCAGAATCCAAGTCACCAGTACGCTGCAGCCGGGATCTACAACGTCAGTATGACGGCAACGAACACCGCAGGATCTGATCCCGAGACAAAGGCAGGGTACATCGTTGTAACCAGGGCCCTTGTCCCGCCGGTTGCAGCCTTCACCGCGAACGCGACCTCAGGGATAGCCCCGTTATCGGTCAAGTTCTCTGACCTGTCGACGAACCTGCCAACCTCGTGGTCATGGAGTTTCGGCGACGGTGGCAGTTCGGCAGACCAGGACCCGGTCCACATCTTCGCATCGCCCGGCACCTACACGGTGAGCCTGACGGCGACGAACGCCGACGGCTCCGATTCCGAGGAAAAGACCAACTTCATCCAGGTCCTCGACCCCTCGCAGCCGACGGTCCTCGTCGTCCCGCAGACCATGGAAGTGGCTCCGGGAGCGACGAATGTCTATGCAATCTCGATCAACACCCTCCCGTCCGGCCTGGCAGGCTACAACCTGAGCGTCAGCCTTGCCGATGCAAATATCGGCGAGATCACGGCGCTCACGCTCCCATCGTGGGCATCGCTCAACAGTTCCTCTGCAACGCCGGCCGACTCGGTCTGGTTCAGCGGCCTTGACCTCTACCGGAACGTGGAAGCAGGAGCAACGAACGTCCCGCTCGGGACGGTCATGGTCCGCGGCGATACCCTGGGAAGCACTGCGGTCGTTGTTGTTGTCCACGAGATGGACGCAGACGGCGGCAGCGCCATCACACCGGCAGTCGTCCCAGCCGTGCTGAACGTCTACCAACCGGTGCCAGTCGTTGCGGACTTCACGGCTGACAACACGTCCGGATACTTCCCGCTCACCGTTAAGTTCACCGACCTCTCGACCGGTGTGCCGGTCCCGTCCTCTTGGAGCTGGAACTTCGGTGACGGCGCCACATCGACCGAACGGAACCCGACCCACACTTACAGCCAACCCGGCCTGTACAATGTCTCGCTGACGGTGGCAAACGTCAACGGTCAGGACTCGATCACGAAAGCGGGATACATCACCGTGATGCGCCATGTCGTCCAGTTTCCGGGATGCGTGAACGAACCGCTCGACCCGGACCATGACGGCCGGTACGAGGACATCAACGGGAACGGACGGCTCGACTTCCACGATGTCGTGACCCTGTACCAGAACATGCAGTGGGTCCGCGACAACACCGAGGTCGGGACCGACCCATTCGACTTCAACGGGAATGGCCGGCTCGACTATGACGATGTCGTCCTCCTCTACTACGAGGTGCTCGCGGATTGAGGGGATACCCCGAACACAGGATCCAACACCCGTTCGCCGGGCCCCGGATTCACAAATTTTTTTCCGCATCCTGCACTAAGCGGAAAATAATTGAAAATGAAAAGGTGAAACAAATGATCAGGCCGGATTTGCACCATGATGCCCTGGAAGGATGACTTGAACGGCAGAGGCGCCCGTCCCGGGGCAGAAACTAGGTGGATGGTGATGGTCGCACTGCTCCTGTTGGCGATATCAGTCTTTCCCTCCACGGCAGGCGATACACCCACCACCCCCACCATGCTCGGAGTCCTCCCGTCGAAAAGCGACATCTCCAACCTTGCGTTCGCGAACGCCCCTGTGGGGTACTATTATTTCAAGTTTACCCAGACCTGGGAGGGCGGTCTCAACTCCCACCACATCGCGTCCAGCAGCACGCTGCCTCCCAACTACGGGGATGTCACGACCACCACGTCCCAGTCCGGGACCTTCTACATCACTGATACGGGAGGCAGGGGTTACGAGGACAGGAATATCCTCCTCGTCGGGGTGAAAGGGGAGATCCCCGAAGACTTCGAGATCCACATCAAAGCGAGCGGGTACACCTGGGAGCCACAAGGGCAGGCACAGGAGGCCCCGTCTCTCTCCGAGATCACCTACGTGTCCGGTGCGGTCGACGATACCTTCACGAAGACCGATTTCGTGTACGGCCCGCAGACCTGGAAACCCGTCGGCTATTACGCCGAACCACCCGATTATCCCCTCTACTACGGCCAGGATACGTCGGATACCTCTAACCTGTTCAAGCTGATGTTCGTGGACCTGAAGCTTGGGAACCTCGGACCGAACTCCAAGTACGACCGGGAGGATGCGATCGATGTCTACGACCTCATCGACTACGGGGCAGTGAAAGTCGACTACACCATCACGGACCTCGACACTGTCGTCGTCTTCAACGCGTACGCCTGGAGCTACAACACGACCCAGGGACAGGGCATCTCCTGGTCCAACCGGGTCTACGGGGCAGGGTCCAGCGGGTACACGGTCCTCGGCGCAGAGTACGCGAACCGTGCCTCCGAGTTCCCCACCGCCGGGGGCGAAGTCCCGGTCTACCACGGGCCGCAGACAAACTTCACCGCAACACCCACATCCGGGACCGCCCCGCTCTCGGTCCAGTTCACGGACACGACCGCCCAGTCGACCAGCGCCCATTCCTGGGACTTCGGCGACGGGGAGACCTCGGAGGAGGAAAACCCCGTCCACGTGTACCAGGACCCGGGGGTGTACACGGTCTCCCTGACCGACGCCAACAACCAGGGAATCACCACGACAAAGACGGAGACGGATTACATCATCGTGACCGGGAACGTGGTCTCCTTGCCGGACCTCTCGAAAGTCCCCCTCGACCCCGACCATGATGGCCGGTACGAGGACATCAACGGGAATTCCCGGCTCGACTTCCACGATGTCGTGACCTTCTCGCGAAACCTCGCCTGGGCCCGTGACAATACGGGCGTTGGGCCCTATCCGTTCGACTTCAACGGGAACGGCGGAGTCGATTCGGGCGATGTCACACTCCTCTACTGGGAGGTGCTCTCCCCATGAGGAAGGCAAGGAATCAATCAACCATGAAAGAGATCAAGGATATTTACGATCGGGCCATACACTCAGATCAGGAGTCCACATTCATCCAGGAACAGGTACCAGCCATGAAAGAATATCGTATCTTCCCCCTCGCAATTGCGCTCTGTATTCTCTGTATCGCGGTACCCCTCACGGTATCGGCAGCTACTATCTCGCTCTCCAAGACCTCCTCGTCGATGTATACTGGAGCAACCGACGAGTTCATCCTTACTATCGATGAACTCCCGCAGGGCTTCACCGGGTACAAGCTTACTGGAACGATCTCCAACCCCGCGGTTGCCGAGATCTCTGCAGTCGCGTTCCCGGGATGGGCATCGCTCTCCAACACCACAGCAATCCCCTCCTCTTCGGTCAGGATCAGCGGGGTGGATATGTCGGATGCCGTTGAGCCCGATGCGACGAATATCGTCCTTGGAACGATCACCGTGAAGGCGAAGAACACGGGGACCGCAACGCTCAATTTCGGAAATATCCAGGTCGATGACGATGCAGGAGGCATTGTGGAGGCAACAATAGGTTCCGCGACCATCACGGTTGCGAGCACATCCTCGGGAGGCGGAGGAGGCGGCGGTGGTGGCGGTGGTGGAGGCGGATCGTATTACAGTACCACGACAACCACGGTTGCGACCACGAACGCCACCACCAAGCCGACGACCTCGGCAGCCACGACAGCCCCGACCAGCACGGCGACGGGCGTTCAGCCTGCCGGGACACAGGCGCAGCATGCTGGCGAGGAGCCCGTTGCGACAGAGACCACGTCTGCGGCTATCACGCCGGCTGCTGCAGCGAGTGCCGGCTCGTCCCTGCCCCTCCCCCTGCCGCTGATCATCGGGCTTGCGATTGCCGTCATTGCGGCGGTCACGCTGCTCTACCTGGCGATAACAAAGAAACTCTGATCAGGGGACTCCCCGGCGGGCAACGGAGCCGGGCGGCACGGCCTGCCGTCCCTCCCGCCGGGACCCTTTCCCCGTTCACGCGGCATCACGAAGATTGACACGATGATTCCTGTTCCACGCTCATTCCTGGTACTGACCGCCCTCATCCTGCTCGTCGCGTCGGCGACCGGAAGCGTACTCTCCGTCCAAAACTGCGACCTGACGGCCGGGAGCACCGCGTCGGTGGATATCGTGCTCGACGAGGCCCCGGGCGGCCTCTCGGGCTACAGCATCAACGTCACGATAGAAGACTCGTCCGTCGCAATGGTCTCTGCCGTCTCGTTTCCTTCCTGGGCTTCCCTGAATGAGACATCTACCCTCCCGTCTCCGGACTGCCGGATCAAGGCGTCCGATCTCTCGGAGCATATGCAGGCCGGTGCGAAGGACATCACGCTTGCGACCATGACTATCCAGGGTCTTTCCGCGGGTGCGACGACCGTCACGCTGAACGTGTCCATGATGAACGACGACACCGACGGGAATATCAGTCCCGTTCTCGAGCCCGGGACACTCTCTGTCACGGCATCCGCGGCGGCATACGAACCGGAGGAATACTACCCCGGACCGTCACCGGCCACTTCCCTCGCGACCACCAAGGCGATCACAACACCGGCAACCCAGGCACCTTCCGGTGCTTCGGGATCGAAGCGCACTCCCGCTGCGGGATCGGGCATGAACACCGCCACGACCACGAGTCCTCCCACCGTGTCACCCGTGGACACCGGAGAGCAGAGAAGGGGTGAAGCACCGGCAGTGACGGAGGATATCCCCGACGCCCTGCCGCTCACGGCACCCCCTCCGGGTTTCCCGCCACCCCTCACCAGCCCCCTGTTGATTGGGGGAATGGCAATCCCGGTCATCGCAGCACTCGTCGTGCTCTGGCTTGCAGTGAGAGGAAAACTCTAAACCCCGGACCAGGGCCAAGTTCACAAGGAGATCCGGGATAATGATGGAGACGGGCAGGGAGTATCGGATTGCTGGATGCGGACCCGCGGTCCGTCCCGGCCGAATCTCCTCATTCGAAATGAGAGAGATTAAAAACGCAGGGGTGTACCAGTACATCAATATACCTTCGTGAGGGATCCCCAGCGACAGGGAAATCCCGCCGCTCCCCGTTCCCGGAACCCGTCGCTCCTTTTCCCGGCTGGAAGAGAAGCACCTACCATCTCTCCCGCCCGGTCGTTCAGGATGACATCGATGCCTTCCTGAAAGACCAGGAACTCTACATCCGGGAAACCGGACACTCGCCTGTGAACATCATTCACAAGTGGGGAGTCCTCGAGATCCATGCAATTCCGGGGGAACGGGAGATAGAAGTCTGGTTCAGCCCGGATCACGCCGCGTGGGTCTCCGAGTACCTCGATGCCCTGCTGGCCACGCGGTTCTAGCGGGCGGGATCATGCACGCTCGACGGATGTCCCGCCGTACTCGTCATCGCACGGGACCGGGAAAGAACACGACAGGCCGGTCGCACAGAATCACCGGTTCCCGGCCTGTCGTGGTGGGATTGGGACAGGAGAGGCTTATCGAAGGCTGTGAACAACAGGGTGGAATGACTAAAAAGGTGGGATCAGTCGATCCCGATCAGGACTTCCGTGGCCTTCATGACCGCGTAGACCGGCTTTCCTTCCGCAAGCTTCAGGTGCTCTGCCGAATGGGTCGTGATGACCGAGACGACCTCGGCACCTCCCTGGAGGGTTATGACGACCTCGGTGTTGACCGGGCCCTTCTTCATCATCCTTGACAGTTCCCTTGAGCTGGTTTCGTGCGCTAAGCTTCATACGTATCACCGTGCAGTAATGGATTAACGCACCTATAAAATTATTGGAGCAGGTCAACCAGGATCCATTTCCCGACTCTCCTGCCGTTCTTTCAAGGAGGTCTTACGGGAGGATCCGCCCCTTTCCGTACCGGAGAGAGAATTCTATACACAGGAGGACAAGAGCGCCCGCAAAGAAGAGATATGCGATCGATGTCTCCTCCTTCTCCCGGACGATCTCCTGGTTCAGGTCGGCATAAATCTCCTTCAGCGTCTGCTCGTCCACAGACCGGAAGTACTTCCCCCCCGTCTCGGCCGCGATCGATCGGAGTGTCTCTTCGTCGAGCTCGGCGTACTGGGGGTTGCCCAGCCAGTCGTATCCCGCCACGACCCGCTCTGACGACCCCATACCGACCGAAAAGACCTGGACCCTGGCCGCCTTCGCAAACCCGACTGCCTCGGCAGGCGAGATCACCCCGGCGTTGTTCACCCCGTCGGAGAGGAGGATCACGACACTCTTCTTGTTGGGGATCGACTTCACCATGTCGATAGCAAGCGCGAGGCCATCCCCCATCGCGGTCTGCCCGTCCCTCGGGGCAACCGCCGCGAGCTTGTCGCGGACCCGGTCCTTGTCGGGGCTTAAGTAGGCCGCGGTGGTCGCACCCGACTCGAAGACCACGATACCGGCATAATCCTTCGGGTCGAGGCTTCTTAAGAGGATGTCGCCGGCACCCTTCGCCGCCTCGATCCGGGAGGGTGTGTAGTCCGCGGCCTGCATGCTGCCCGAGTCGTCGATGACGAGGACCACGTTCACGCCCTCCCGGGTCTGTTCGAGCGGGAGGTGCGGGTCGGCGAGCCCGATGACGATCAGCGCGATCGCGGCAAGCCCGATCGTGAAGAGAAGGTGCATCCGCCGGGACTTCTTCGTATCGCCCAGTGCCGACCTGGCGAACGAAAGCCGGGAGAAGAGGATGGCCTCCCTCTTCCTCTTTCGAAGGAGCCAAAAATACAGGGCACCGAGTGCGGGAACGAGGAGCAGGAGAAGGAGCCAGGCCGGCTCATTGAACCCTGGCATCGGACCTCCTTCCTGGCGACCGCGAGAAGAACGCTCTCAACGGGACCCCGTATGGTTCCCCGGTCGTCACCGCAAGGTCGCGGATGCGAAGACGCCCCAGGTCGCGGTGGAGGTCCTCCTCCGATTCCCGGACCAGGCGCCAGTACCGCTCCCGGAATTCCGCATCGGACGTATCCACGGGCAATTGCTCGCCGGTCTCGGGGTCCTCCAGGTTGACGAGCCCGACGTCCGGGATCTCGCGTTCCCTTTCGTCGAGGATCCGGAGGGCGATCACCTCGTGCCTCCGGGCGAGGATCGCAAGCGGACGGAGGAAGGGCGGCGAGAGGAAATCCGAGACAACGATCACCGAACTCCGGCGGGGGAGCGCCCGCGAGAGGAACGCTGCCGCGGTTCCAAGATCCGTCTTCGCAGAGGCCGGCCGGTGGTCGATCACGGTGTTCAGGACCGCGACGAGGTGCGACCTCCCCCGGCGGGCCGGGACGAACTTCTCCACCCGGTCCGAGAAGAGGCAGAGCCCCGTGCGGTCGTTGTTGTGGAGGGCGGCGAACCCGAGGCTTGCGACCAGCTCGAGGATCCTCCTCTGCTTGGTTCTCTCCGACCCGAACGTCCCCGACGCCGAGACATCCACCAGGAAGTAGAACGTCTGGTCGCATTCCTCTGCAAACTCCTTGACGAACGGCCGGTTGTACCGGGCGGTCACCTTCCAGTCGATCGAGCGGACATCGTCGCCGGGCACGTACTCACGGATCTCCGCAAACTCGATCCCCTGCCCCCGGAATACCGAGCGGTGGAGCCCGGACAACAGCCCCCCGGCAGGGATGCCGGTCGCAAGCTCGATCCTCGCGACCTGCCGGATCAGTTCTTCGCGATCGTCCATCTCCTCTGCCTCGTATCCTGCATCCGGCAGCCCGGGAGTACCCCCCGGTGCCCGACCCGGGCTCCTCCGTTCATGGGACTTTCACCGTCTCTGTGATGCGGTCGATGATCGCATCCGCCGTAATGCCGTCCGCCTCTCCCTCGTACGTGAGCAGGATTCGGTGCCGCAGGACATCGTGCGCCACTGCCCTGATATCCTCGGGGATCACGTAGCCCCGCCCGGCCTGAATCGCCCGTGCCTTGCCTCCGAGGACAAGGTTGATCGACGCCCTCGGGGACGCCCCGAGCGCGATGTAACGGGAGTCTTCGAGCCCGTAGGCATCTGGATCCCTTGTCGCATCCACGATCTCACAGACGTACTTCTTGAGTGCGGGGTCGGCGTACACCTTCCACGTAAATGCCTGGATTGCGAGGATATCCTCCGCGAAGACCACCGTCCGCGGGATACGGGAGATCCCCTCCGTGTACCGGTCGAGGATGGCGATCTCGTCCGTCTTGCCCGGGTAGGTCATCATCACCTTGAACATGAACCGGTCGACCTGTGCTTCCGGCAGCGGGTAGGTCCCCTCGGACTCGATCGGGTTCTGTGTCGCCAGCACGAAGAACGGGCGGGGGAGCGGATGGGTGTCCCCCTGGATGGTGACCTGGCGTTCCTGCATCGCTTCCAGGAGGGCGGACTGGACCTTCGGCGGCGCACGGTTGATCTCGTCGGCGAGGATGAAGTGGGAGAAGATCGGCCCCCGTACTGTGGAGAACCCGGAGTCCTTGTGGTTGTAGATCCTGGTCCCCATGATGTCGGCCGGGAGCAGGTCAGGGGTGAACTGGATCCGGGTGAACCTGCAGTCCACGCACTGCGAGAGCGTCCTGATCGTCAGGGTCTTCGCGATCCCGGGCACGCCTTCCAGAAGGACGTGGCCTCCGGCGCAGAGCGCCAGGAGCAGCCGGTCGATGACTCCGTCCTGTCCCACGATCACGTGTTTCATCTCGTCCCGTATCGCACGCAGCGTGGCAGCGTGCGCCTCTGCCTCTTTCGTCAGTTTCGCAATCTCTTCGTTCATGGTATCACAACCCCAACCTGTTCAATTCGTGCGACGGGGACAATGCCCCTCCCGGGTGCCCGTCCTGCATCACCAGGGATCCGCACGGTGTCCGGTGCATTACGGTCTCTCCCGGGAATACGGCACCACTCTTGTACCGCCCGCAATCGCGTGGTTCTCATGCAGGACCGGCCTTCCGGCCGGATCACTCCCCCCGTCGTCCAGGCTCATGAGATCCCCCCCAGCCTTATCGCCAGGATCCCGAGAACCAGGAGGAGAAGCACGCCAACCATCATGAAGTCGGGGCGGCCGAACACCCGTGCCCGGTAGCACGACTGGGGCGCGGACTGGCAGAACCCCCGTGCCTGCATGGCATCCGCGGTCTGCTTCGATCGCTTCAGCAGGGAGACGCTCACCGGCACGAAGAGTGCGGTGAGTTTTCTCCAGTTCCGCAGGAAATTCCCCCGGTCCAGTTCGAGCCCCCGGGATCGCTGGGCATCCATGATCTGCCGGGTGTCCTCGGCCAGCGTCGTCGTGGACTGCATGGCATATCCGAGAGAGAACGTGAGCGTGGGAGGGACCTTCATGGTCTTCAGGCTCCGGACGAATTCGTCCTGCGAGGTGGTCATGAGGAAGAGGAACGAGATCCCCGCGAGGCAGAGAAGCCGAAAGCCCATCGCGGCCGCGAAGACCATGCTTCCCGGCGTCACTTCCAGGTGGAGAAAGCCGGCCTGCGCGGAGAAGAGCACCGGCCCTGAAGACGCCTTCGAGAACATGCTGTCCAGCACGATCACCATGATGAAAAGCGGTGAGACCAGCGTAAGCGCCCGCAGGAACTTCCTCATGAGGCCCGATGTCGCGGCGAGCGCAGCCTCGAAGAGGAAGAGCAGCACCATGACTGCGAGGGAACTGACAAGCAGCGATGCGGCGCTCACGAGGACCACCGTCAGGAGCTTCGTCCTCGGGTCGAGCCGGTGCAGGAACGAGTCGCCGGGGACGAACCGGAGGAGCATCATCCGCCGGAACTTCTTCCGCTTCCCTCTCCCGGCCGGGACCTCAACTCCTGGGGTCACCGGCATCCCCCGGGTTCCGATGTTGTCGCGTCGTGCAGGCTGCACCCATCGTGCTGCCGGGATATCCGGGTGTCGGACTCGATCCGCCCTGTCGAGATCCCGATGAACCGGTCCCCGCAGCATCCCGCGAACTCCGCGTCGTGGGTCGCGACAATCACGGTCCTCCCGGCCCGGCGCAGATCCCGGAGCAGGCGGCAAAACGCATCCTTCAGACCCGGATCCAGGCCGAACGTGGGTTCGTCGAGGATGAGAATCGGGGTGTCCATCGCGAGGATGCCCGCGATCGCGACCCGCTGCTTCTCCCCTCCCGAGAGCCCGAGTGGCGGGGTCGCGGAACCGAGATGGTCGAGCGAACATTTGCGAATCGCCTCCCGGACCGCCAGCCCGATCTCGTTCTCCGTCCTCCCCAGGTTCCTGGGACCGAAGGCCATTTCGTCCGCGATCGTGCTCTCAAAGAGCTGATAATCCGCGTGCTGGTTGAGGAGGCCGACCGAACGGGCCGCGGATGCAACAGTCCTCCCGGCCAGCGGATCGGTGCCGATGAAGACGGACCCGCGATCCGGTACGAGCAGGCCGTTGCAGTGCTTGAGAAGCGTCGTCTTCCCCGAACCGTTCGGGCCGGTGAGCACGGCGAGCTCGCCCGGAAAAAAATCCAGGGTGATCCCGTCGAGGGCTGCGGCGTTCGTCCCCGGGTACCGGAAGAAGACATCGCGGAACGAGAGCGAAGGGGCTGCAGCTTCCCCCCTGGGCGAGAGAGGAGGTGTTCCGGCGGAACAGTCCGGGGGACAGGGCAGCCTGGAAAGGGATTTTGGGGTTGTCCATGACAGGAGGCCTGGAGAGACCACCCGTTCGTCCGAGACGATCGCACCGTCCCGCATTGCCACCAGCCTGTCAGCGACAGGGAGGAGCGGGGTGATACGGTGCTCGAACACCATGATGGTGGTCCTGGACCGCGATTTCAGGTCAGAGAGGAGTGATGAGAGGTTCCGGGCGGCGGACGCATCGATCCCTGAAAGCGGTTCGTCCATGACGAGGATCGATGGTTGCAGGACGAGCACCGAGGCGATCGCGACCCGCTGCCGCTCCCCCCAGGAGAGGCTCTCGGTCCTCCGGCCCATGAGGTGGCGGATGCCGACGAGGTCCGCGACCCCGGACAACCGCTCCCGGATCTCCCGTTCCGGAACGTTCCGGGTCTCGAGCCCGAACGCGATCTCGCTCTCCACGTCGCCGGTCACCAGCTGGTGCCCGGGGTCCTGGAAGACCATTCCGACGTGCGGAGCGAATTCGGTCACGTCATGATCCCTCGTATCCATCCCCCGGACGAGGACGGTTCCCTCGAAGGCGCCCGGGGTCGCATGGGGGATCAGGCCGTTCGTGCACCGGGCAAGCGTCGATTTCCCGGATCCGCTCGGCCCCGACACAAGGACACATTCCCCCTGCCTGACCGCGAGGCTGACATGGGAGAGGGCGTGTGCAATCCTCCCGGACACCGTCTCCGGGTACCGGAACGAGAGGCCCCTGATCTCGAGCACCGGTTCAGGCCCTGTCACGGGTGATCACCCCTGCCTTCAGGAGGCTGCGGAGGACAAGCGCCGCGATCACGCCCCCGAGTCCCCCGAAGACGAGGTGGGTGACGGACGCGATGCCGATCCCGATCACGATGAAGGCCGCAGGGATCCCGAGGAACGTCTGGAGGAGGTAGTTTACCACCATCTTCGCGAGGTTCCCCGCCGCTCCCGCCACGAATCCGGCAGCCGGGTTGTCCAGCCGGTACAGGAAGAGGAGGCCGGCGAGGTCGACCACTCCCCCAAGGGCAAGGTAGATGAGGAGATTGAAGAGGTGGAGGGTATTCAACCCGAAGAAGGTGGCGAGGATCCCCGAGATGAGGCCGATGTAGGTCCCTGCCCCGGGCTTTTTCACGATCCCCACCCCGACGATCACCGGGACCACCCAGTAAATCCCCGAATGCCCCGGGATCTTGAGCGGGAGCGAGAACGTGGTGTTCAGGACGACGATCAGGGCCCCGCAGAGCGAGAGAAGTGCGATCTCGTGCAGCGAGAAGTACGGTGTTCTGGCAGCCATCTACGTCGTCCTTACAAATTCGCTCCGGACTCTCAAGGCAAACCCGTCCGGCTGGGGCCGGTCCACGGCGGCAAGGAGGATAAGGTTGTTCCCGGCATTGGCACCGGTGGCGGTGACATAGAAGATCCCGCCCTGGTCGGTCGTCTCCGTGATCCCCCCCATCGGCTGGGAGAGGTTCGGCGTCAGGTGGAGCGCTCCCTGGCCGGCTCCGGGCTGGATGAAACGGAAACTGCAGGTCCCGGCGGTGAGGTTGTCAGTATCCGAAAACAGGCTGTTGGAGAGGGTGATCCGGTACTGGTGGGAGCTCGGGAAGGTGAGCGGGGTCGCCGCGGGCATGACCCCTCCTTCCGGGGCAGTCCCGGTCACCATGAACCCGCAGTTCTTGGTGCCGATCTGCCGGTTCGTCCTCGTCGCGGTGGTGCCGGTGGTGAGACCGTACACGTGGAAGGCGGCCCTCCCCGACAGTTCGGTAAAGTTGTACCTGATTCGCACGGACCCGAGCTGCTTCACGTTCGGGTTCCCGCTCACGGGGGTCGTGTTCAGGTCGATAAACATCAGGTACCAGGCATCGCCTTCTGCCACTTCCTTTCCCGGGGAGATTCCGATGGGATCGTAACCCGGGCGCCATGACTGCGGGCCGTACAGGAACCCTGCCTTCGTGAACACCTCGTCAAGGAGTGCTCCCGGCGTCTCGTCGCGGACTGGCTGAGGAAAGAGTGCCGGCCCGAACATCTCCAGCGCCCCCATCCCCACAAGGAAACACCCGAACAGGAGACATGCAAGGACTACCCGGGAGAGTAATTTCATGTCAATCCCGCTTGTCTTCCACGAGCCGGTCCCCGTCTTCCCGGACGAAGAGGACGGTCTTCCCGTAGATTGGGCAGGGCCTGCAGGGTTTCCCTTCGCGGAAATACACCGTGCCGTGCGAAAACACTGTGCCGTCCCGGGAACAGATCTCATCGATCCCAAGCGCATGGAGCCCTTCGACGGAACACGATGTGATGGTGTCGCGGATATCCCCTTTCTTGAGGTACCGCCCGTCGTTCCTGACGAACGCGAGGGAAAGCCCTGCCATGGCTCCGATCACGCCATCCTCGGTTCCCCCGAGGCCCTTTAAGCGGATGCCGAGGTTCCTCGCAAGCGTGCGTGCCCTGTCCTGGGTAAGCACGCTGCATTTTGCATCCTGCCCGTACACGATCAGCGCCGGGGTGATCTGCCGGTCGGACGCGACGGCAAGGCCCGGATCGCTTCCTTCCAGGAAATCGCCGAGCATCACCTCCTCTGCAATCTCGGCGAGGTGCTCCATCGCATCGTCGCCATTCCCCTCAACGTGGATGACGGCATTACTGTTGTGGGAGGTGTAGGGGATCTCCGGGTGCACGAAGAGCTGGTGGCGGGTCACCGCGAAGACCGGGTATTCCTTCGCAGCGGCGTCTGCAATCATCCGGGCAAGTTTCCCGGTTCCCCGGGGGCCTGTGAGAGTGTCGGTATCGTCAATGCTGATATAGATCATTCCAGTCCCCTGGGATTCAGCCGCGACTCTTCTCTCTCCCACACAAGCACGTACCCTTGTGCCGAAGACCCGCCGTATTCATTCGAGACCTTGAGGGTCACATGGTAGATCCCGGGAGACGTGTACGTATGTTCAGGATCCTTCTCCGGCGAGGTGGTGCCATCCCCGAAACTCCAGGTGTAGGTATCGGGGCTGTTGAACGACCGGTCCGTGAAGGTGACGGTGAGAGGGGAGTTCCCCTTTCTCTTGTCCTGGGTGAACCGTGCAATCGCAGGGAGCGGTGTCCCCTCCTTCACGGTGATATAGGCCTCTTTGATCTCACTGTCGGTGCCATCCGGGCCGGTCACCTCGAGCCGGACCGTATAAACCCCGGGTTTTTTGTAGAGAGTGAAGGGATCTTTCTCCCTGCTGTCGATCGTCCCGTCATCCAGGAAGTCCCAGGCCCGGGAAGTAATAGTTCCTGAAGAGAGATCCGTGAACCTGACGAGAAGGGGAGGGAATCCTTCAAGGTGTGTTGCGCTGAAGTCCGCGTGAAGTGAGTCGGGCTGCGAACCGGAGACCGTGATATACCCGGTCCTCTCCTCGGTATCATTCCCGGCGGAGTTTGTTGCCGTCAGGGTGACGGTGTAAGTCCCTGGTGAGGTGAACGTATGCAAGGGGTTCTGCACTGCGGACGTACCGCCGTCACCAAAGGTCCAGGACCAGGAGGTCGGCGTGTTGGTGGACTGGTCGGTGAACTGGACGGAGAGAGGAGCGGTGCCTGAGGTCGGGGAGGCGGTGAATGCGGCAACCGGTGCAACAGTGCCGCTCGTAATCGTAATGTACCCGGTCTTCTCTTCGGAATTACTTCCCTCGGAGTTGGTCGCGGTCAGGGTGACGGTGTAGCTTCCCGGTGAGGTGAACGTATGCGAGGGATTCCGCACTGCGGATGTATTGCCGTCACCAAAGGTCCATGACCAGGAGGTTGGCGTGTTGGTGGACTGGTCTGTGAACTGGACGGAGAGAGGAGCGGTGCCTGAGATCGGGGAGGCTGAAAATGCGGCAACCGGTGCAACAGTGCCGCTCGTCACCGTGATGAATCCCGTCTTCTCTTCGGCGTCATTCCCGGCGTTGTTTGTGGCCGTAAGGGTGACCGTGTAAGTCCCTGGTGAGGTGAACGTATGCGAGGGATTCTGCACTGCGGATGTATTGCCGTCACCGAAGGTCCAGGACCAGGAGGTCGGCGTGTTCGTCGACTGGTCGGTGAACTGGACAGAGAGAGGGGCGGTGCCCGAGGTCGGAGAAGCCGAGAATGCAGCGACCGGAGCGACAGTGCCACTCGTCACCGTGATGAATCCCGTCTTCTCCTCGGTATCATTCCCGGCGGAGTTTGTCGCGGTCAGGGTGACCGTGTAGCTTCCCGGTGAGGTGAACGTATGCGAGGGGTTCTTTTCGGTGGAAGTCGTACCGTCGCCAAAGGTCCAGGACCAGGAGGTCGGCGTGTTGGTCGACTGGTCCGTGAACTGGACGGAGAGAGGGGCGGTGCCGGAAGTGGGTGAGGCGGAAAATGCGGCGACCGGTGCGACCGATGGAGCAGTGACGGTGATCTGGTTCTCCTTCAGCTTGCTGCTGGGCCCTCCGGGATTTGCGACCGTGAGGTTGATCGAGTAGGTCCCGGGGACGGTATAGATGAAGACCGGATTCTCCTCGTTGCTGTCAATTGTACCATCGTTCTGGAAGTCCCATGCCCACGAGGTCGGGTCCCCTCCCGTGGAGGTGTCGGTGAACTTGACAGCAAGCGGGGCCTGCCCCCCGGAGGTGTTCTTGGCGAAGTTTGCAACCGGCGGGATGGTGCTGCCTGTTGCCGTAATGTATCCCGTCTTCTCCTCGGTATCATTCCCGGCGGAGTTGGTTGCGGTCAGGGTGACCGTAAAAGTCCCCGGTGAGGTGAACGTATGCGAGGGGTTCTGGACTGCGGATGTCCCGCCGTCGCCAAAGGTCCATGCCCACGAGGTTGGGGTATTGGTCGACTGGTCCGTGAACTGGACGGAGAGAGGAGCGGTGCCGGAGGTCGGGGAAGCCGAGAATGCGGCGACCGGTGCCTGGGTCGGGGGATTCTCCCCGAAATAGTATCGCACCTCGTCCATCAGGGGGGCGGTGTCGGAATCAAGGGGTGCCGTCGTCCGGATCTCCTTTATGGTATCCCCGATCCCATCGCCATCTGCGTCGATCCCGGAATACGTATCCCAGTAATTTCCAAGCGGTGCGGTACGGACGACGCCCTGGTAGGTATACGTGATCGGATCCGGCGAGATGAACGTGGTCCCTGACGGGGCCGTCCCGGAATACTTGATGTCCTGCCCGTTCCCGATGAACGTATTCAGGAAGATCGTCGTGTCCGGTCCGGCGGAATTGAACAGGATCGCCGCACCGGACGCATTGCCGGCCGTAAACGTGTTCCGCAGGATACGCGTCCCGGCTGATGCCTGTTGGTTGATGCGGACACCGTACCACACCGACGTAAAGGTGTTATTCTCGATCGTGTTCGAACCGGCCTTGTTGACCCGGATGGCATCGCCCATGCCCAGGTCCGAGAACGCGTTGCTGCGGATCGTGCATCCCGAGGCAGAATCAAGGTACACCGCTTTTGACGATGTCCCGAGCAATGCATCACGGAAGATGGTCTGTTCGATCGTGACATCCGGTGCAGAGACTGCAACAAGGGTCCCGCTCCCGCCCTCGAAGATGCAGTCACGGACCGTGCTGCCGGATCCCGCGAGTGTGAGGGGATCGTTCGCGGATTCGGGGGGGACGATGAAGGTGATCCCTTCGACCACCGTCCCGGGGCCATTCAGCGCGACCTGCCCAAGCCTGGTCCAGGCGACCGAATCGCGGTCTTCTCCCTCGAGGGTAAACGAGACATCCTGGGTCATCGACTCACTTCCATCCGTCGTATACGTCCCGTTGTACACGAAGATGGAATCGCCTGGAGCCATGTCCGGGTTTTCGATCGCCTCGTGGATTGTCGTAAAATCGCACCCCTCTGCACCCACGGTCCACGCTCTCGCACCTGTCACATCGATATACCCTGGTTTTGCCATCGTGCTGGTCCCGATACCGTTCGAAACCGTCAGGGCAACCCGGTACGTGCCCCGTATCGGATAGGTGAAGGAGGGATTCTGGTCGGTGCTGTCGATAGTCCCGTCCCCGTCAAAGTCCCAGGCATAGGTCAATGGAGGATTGCCCGTGGACTGATCGGTGAACTGGACGGAGAGCGGAGCCGGGCCTGACTGGATATCGGACGTAAATCCGGCATGAGGGGCACCCGGGATATTGACAGAGAATGTCCCTGGCACGATCACGGGAGCCATGAGGTTCTCCAGATCGTCTTCCATCATGTTTACAGTGAGGTTCACAAGAGTAGACCCGCCCCCTGTCGCAGAGAGCGTCAATGTCGCAAGCGTGATGTTCGTTGCGCCTGACTGCACCTGCTCTTCCAAATCGAGAGCCCTCACCCTGCAATCGGGCGACGGGAGCGCTGAGGTCTCGGACAGTGATGCCCACGACGGGTATGACACACCAGAGATGGTCCCGATGGCCGGGTCTTCGAAGGTGACGTTGATGCTGAATCCTGCAAGGCCGGAAGGAGCCTCGTCCAGGATGAGGTGTACGGATGCGGTATCCCCGATCGCGGTTACGTCACCGCTTTCGATAGAGAGAACGGTTGCGGATGCTGTGGCGACGAGCATCACCAGCGCAGCAAGCGCCATGAACGTGAAAAGAAATGATTTCATAGTCTGTCCACCACCTTGAAACTGCCTGACGCAGCATTGTTGATCGGATGACTCCAGAGTCAACGATATATACTCTCTAACATGAGTTTGTCAAGGGCAACTAATAAAATATAAACATTTGCTTTTGTATTAGTCAGGTTAAATTAATGTCTTTCTGGGAAGCCCCGTTTGCCAATCGGAGGTTGATTCAGCCCGAGATCCAAAAGGGCCCATGTTCAATACTGTAATTAACTGCACATTTGCCAGGGGAAAAGGCTCTGCGACCGCATGTATGAGGCGGTTCCATACGACATCTTGAAGAGCCTCCGGACGGATGTGACTTCCAATGATGCTGAATCCCGAACAGGCCCTGCTCCTCAGCCGCATCTACGACCTGAGCCAGGGGACCACCACGAATCCCGCTACCATCGGCGCACTCCATGGCACTTACTTCCACCTTGACGTCCGCGATCTCGTCGCAGACCTCCGTGTCCTGGTACGCTATGGCCTGATTGAAAATGCGGGGGAGACCCGGGAAGAGATCAGCAATACGGTGGTCATGACTCCCGAGGGGATTGCCTATCACTCCGGGAATGCCGGATAGCACCGCGCTCCTGGAGAGGGAAAATCCTGCGGCGGACGAAGGTCCAGGGGGATCGCGATCAGTCCTGGTCCCGGTCCCTGATGCCCGCTCCTGCAATGAGAGAAGCCGGCATCATTTCTTTCCCGTCACTGCGAACATCATCCCTGCGAAGGTAAACCGCCCTTTCTTATCCGCTGCCGCGAGTTCCTGCAGCCACGTATCGATCTCATTCTGCGTCAGCACATTGTGCTCCCGGGCGGTTCCAAGGAACTGCTCCATGTGCAACATCTTCGATGCGAGGGCGAGGCGGTGCATGACGAGCGGTTCGGGATGGACCACCACGTCGGACAGGCTCCGTTCCCGGAAACACCGAAAGAGCGTGCGACCGGCGGATCCGTCCGGGAACTGGTCGGCGCAGAACCGGAAGAAGGTGCGGGCGGTATCCCGGTCTCCCGGGTCGCATACGAAGGTCTCCCAGTCAGGTTCGATTGCAAGGATCTTCCCGCCCGGGCGGAGGACACGGATAAGCTCGTCGAGGATCTCTCCGGGGTTCTCGTGGATCTGGAGGATGCGATCGATCCTGACGGCATTGAACCAGGCATCGGGGAAATCGAGCCGCCAGACATCCCCTGCCTGGAACGACACCGGGTACGTGCTCCTTGCCGCATTCTCCCTCGCGATCTCGATCATCCGCGTGACCGGATCGATGCCTGTGACCTTGCCGGTACTGCCGACAATCGCCGCCATCCGGAGGGCATCGTAACCCGGCCCGCACCCGGCATCGAGGACACTATCCCCTTCCTTCAGATCGAGATACTCATAACTTCTCACCCTTATCCTCCGGCTCTCGGGGAGGGAGTCCTCAAGATCCGGGTACCTGACGGGGTGGTCGGACGACCCGGGTGAACCGGCGGGTGGGAACTCCGGGGAGAGGGTCCGTTTCTCCATGCAGGTTGGGTGGGACCTGGAACCTCTTATGTGCCACCCCTCACGAGTGCTCCTCACCTCCCCTGCGTCCACCTGGGAATACGAGCATTCCTGCATACATCCGGAGATACTCCCGCTTTCCTCATCCTGAGCTCAGGAGATCCGGTAAAAACCCCGTACCAGGAACCAGATGCCCAGGAAAACAAGGAACCCGGCGATGGCGTACGGCCAGAGTGCAATCGGCGACCAGGCAATGCCGATCCCGGTGAACACCGTGAAGGCTCCAAGAAGAAGCAACGCCACGTTCTTTCCTTCCGGCGACGATCCTTCAGATTTCCGGGGTCTCTTCACGAGGGGGATCAGTCCCACTGCGAGAAACCCGGACCCGAGCCCGATCAGGACACCGGAACCCGGGTATCCTGCGAACAGTCCCGCGCCAAGTCCGATCAGGATACCGGAAGGGATGATGAACCCGTAATGCCGCCCCTGCTGTTTCATGTGTTCCTCGAATGGTCTGTTCAGTGGAACTCAGTCATCATCGTCATCGTGACGGTGCCCGGCCCTGTCGTGGTGGTGATGCCGGCCCCCGCCCCCCTGCCCGAGGCCGCGGGAACCCTCTTCCAGGTTCCGCTCCACGACCGTTCCATCCGTGTTGTGGACCCGTATCCCGTCGATGAGGACGGTCTTCCGGGCACCTGACGCGTCCTGGATGGAGACGGCATCGCCCGGCCGGATGGTGACATCCTTTAGTTTTTCCCGCTTGCCGTGCATCTGGAGATCCTCGATGCGGACGTGCGTCCCGAACGACTTGTTCAGCACCATCTGGACGACTCCCGAATGGACCATCTGCCGCATACAGCCCGCGGGGAGGAACCGCTGCCGGTACCCGACCACCGGTTCGTGTCGGACCGTCTCTGCCACCCCTTCGAACCCTATCTCGTGGTATGCCCTGATATCATGGACCTTTCCGGAGTTCCGGGCAGCAGCAGGCCCGACCGTGTGGCAGGCGAGAATCCCGGACACCGGATCGGGCGAGATGACCCGGAGCACATGCTGGATGGGGCAGCTGGGTGCGACGGGGCGACCCCGGATGATCTCTCCCGGCCCGATCCCCCACCGCTCGATCAGGTCCGGCCGGAACGGCTGGATATACCTCCGGGCGGAAGGTTCCCCCGGGAACGGCCGGACCACGAAGTCATAGTCGAACCCGAGGATGTCCCTGCCGGAAAAGACGGGTGGTGGGAGGATCTTCCCGGTCCAGGATGGGGATCGGTAGTACGGGCAGTCTGCAAGATCCTTCTTCCCGGTCCGGGCGAGTGCAACGAACTCGCTGCACGTAGCAGACCCGCAGGCCCCGCAGTCCTTCCCGGGTGGCTCCCACGCCATCGGCTCCTCACTCCCCCCGGTAAAGATCGTCGGCGCCGTCAAGGGTTTTCAGGATCCCGAAGTGGTGTTGCCACCCAATCTCCTTCTTTCCCGCACAGATCGTGCAGACCGCGAGGGGCGGCATACCCCGGAGGACGATCTCGTCGGGGGAGGAAATCTCCGGGACAGACTGGATGGCTTTCATCAGGAACCGGAGCCCCGTCCCGTGCACCGCGTTCGTCTCGATGATATCGACCCGCGGCGCCACCTCCCGGACCCGTTCCCGGAAGACCTCCTTTTCGGCCTGAGAGACCAGGTCGACCTTGGTGACGACCGCGATATCGGCGAGCGCGATCATCGGCGCCATCTTGAGCGGGCTGTTCGTCCCACCGACCGCCGAGAGCACGACAATCCCGAGGGACTGGGAGGTATAGGGAGTGCAGCGGAGACAGAGCCCTGCACTCTCGACGATCAGGATATCGGCACCGAGGTCGTCCGCCCACGAGATCGCGTCGCGGAGGACCAGGATCCCGGTATGGTCGGGACAGACATCTCCCGAGTAGACTTTCCGGGCCGGGATCCCGAACTCCTTCGACAGCTCCTCGTCCTCGAAGGCCCGCACGACATCGATCTTCAGGAAGGCAATCGTAGAGGCTCCCGCAAGCTGCCGCAGGATCTGGCGGATGACCGCAGTCTTCCCAGCGCTCGGAGGCCCGGCAAAGATCAGGAGCTTCACGGTACCGGCACCTCCCGGTCGAGCAGATCCCCTGCCCGTATCTTCTCTCTCATGAGCGAGAGGAACCCGTCCATCTCGGAGATCCTCGCGAGGGTCTCCTTCTCCCGCTCTTTCGGTTCCAGGATCTTCTCCACGGCGCCGTTTTTCATCACGATACGCCGGTCGGAGAGGAGTGCGAGGAGCGGGTCATGCGTCACGAAGAGCACCGCCTTGTTGTTGCGCTTCAGGGATGCGATGACGTTCTCCTTGAAGATCCCGCCGCTCTCGACTTCATCGAGGAGGATGAGGGGGGTGTTGCTGACGGAGACCGCGTCTGCAATAAGGAGTGCCCGGGTCTGCCCTCCGGACAGTGCCGTCATCCGCATTTCACCGGTAATCTTCTCACCGGTGAACTCGTTTGCGAGCGCAATTGTCTCTGCCGTGCGATGGGTGTCGGGGATCCTGCGGGCCTTGACGTGCATCTCGAGGAATTCCTGCACTGTGAGGTCGGCGAGACACTTGGTGTTCTGGGTGATCAGCGCGATAGGTTTCCTGGCCGGGTCGCGCACCATCTCGTCCGGGGGAACCTGCGCGTTGACAAGGATGCTCCTCCCGGTCACGGTGTCATGGCAGGCAAAAACCTCGATATCGTTGATGAACGCAGTCTTCCCGGAGCCCGTCGGCCCGACAATCGAGATTGTGTCCCCGGCCCGGATCGTGATCTCGTCAAAATTCTCCCGCGTACCATCCCTCGCCTTCCCGGGAAGGATGGTGATGGTGGCAACTGGGAGAGGATCCTTCGTGCGATGATTCCTGTCGTTCATGTGAGGCTCCGGAAATTCCAGTGTAAATGACCAATCTGTAGATTACCGCTCAGAAGAGTTAAGTAGTTTTTTTATGGTTCCAGTCAGAGATCCTTCATCGACAGGTGTATTCTCCGGAAAGAGCAGGACTGTTGGGCTCCATGAGGTGTGCGTTCCCGGGAAGGCACAACCCTGGGGGACTATCGACATTCAAGATCGGCGATCCGTCAATCCGGCACCGGGATCTTCCTGCCTGCAAGACCTGTTCCTCCATCCTTCCGAATGCGATTATGGCCACAACAGAATGGTCGGAAAGGACTGCCCCCGCATGGGTATCTTGAAGAACTGTGTGATTCGAATGAATTCCGAGAGAGAGATCCCGGTACATTGCCGAGAAGGGACTATGGCCTGGAGGCGATACGTAGTCGTACTGTTCTGTCTTCTCGCCTGCTCCTGTCCTGCTGCCGTCGCTGCATCGGAAGTGGCTCTCTCCACTTCCGGGCACGAGTACTTTTTTCTGGCCGGGAATGAGGCATCCATCCCCATCACCCTTGGCAGCATGACTGGACGGGACATTCCCGGCACCCTGAAACTGGTGATGGTCCCCGTGAATCCGGGGATTCCGGGGCCCGGCGATGCAAGCGTTCGGATCCGGGAGATGTCTGCATTCACGGAGGCTCGCACGGTCTCAATCCCTCTCGGGAGATCCGACATCCCCGCAGACTATCTCCTTTCCGTCTCGTTCGGGTATCCAGAAGACGGAGGCAGGGTTGCGAAGATTGAAGGAATTGCAATTCATTTCGTCACCGTCCTCGAGGAGCCCGATACGACCCCCCGGCCGCTGGTCGGGACCGATACGGCGGACCCTTCCGCGACCTCTCCTGCAGGGTCATCCGCGACAAAGAACCCTGGAGGAGAGAGCCCCGATGCAGAGCTGCAGAGCGGGCAGATGCCCCAGGATTCCTCGGCGTTGAAGGAGCAGATGCTGCAGGAGAGGAACCTTTCCCGGGAAAAGGAGGCTGCACTGGCCGACTTCATCCTTTCCGATCCCCTTATCGTTCCGCTCAATCGTTCCCTGTCCGATGCGGGATACATGCTTGAAAAGACCGATGTCATCCCGGATTCCGACGTATCCGGAAGATTCCTGCTTTCGTACCGGTCGGGGCGGATGGATGCGGATGTCCGGGGATACATGGAGGATACCCGGGTCCTGTTCGCCGAACTCTCGTCGAAGAGTCAGGTGCCCCTGCCCCCAGCGCTGCGGGAGAACGAGACATACCGGGAGTACGAGGACCAGGTTTCGGGGATTGGATTCTTTGTCGATCAGCATGTCCTGAACTTTACGCCGGGCAGGACGTCCGTGGATCTCACGTACTCGGGCGTAGGAACCCGTATCCTCCATCTTCGCGGAGCGATCGTGAACGGGACGGTCACATCGATTGCAGGGGATGATCCGGAGGACCTTCTCTCGATCGCAGCACCCTACCTCGCGCTTCTCTGTGTCATCCTTCTCTCAGCGGGAATCCTGTTCCTCGCCCGGCACCGACGTCCGGTGGAAACAACTCTTGAGGACTCTCCACCGGCAGCGGAATCCCCGGAGGGTCCCCGGGAGGCTGCCGGGCGACTCCTGGAGAGTGCTGAAGCGGACGCTGAGGCCGGTGCCTACCCTGAAGCCTACCGGAAGACCGGAAGAGCGCTCCGGATCATCCTCTCGCATGAAGCCGGGATCGACCAGGAGATAACGAGTGGCGAACTGGAGTTGCTCCTCGATTCCTCTACTGGCATGGATGAACGGACCCGGTGGGTGCTGGAACGATCAAGGGCGGTAGGGTTTGCAAAGGCCACTCCTGAGGAGACCGAATTCAGGAATATGATCCGCATTGCCCGGACATTTCTCGAGGGAGGGTGAACAGGGGAAGGAGACTCGCATACATGACGGAGAGAGCAGGAAGACCGGCAGGGCGGTGGGGAACCAGCTCTCATGGGTGTCGGGACGTCTGAATACGTCGGACGCATGATTTTCTATGGCGATGGGTTTTCTCTCTCCTGGTTCCCATACCCGCATGAAAATATTCCGATCTCTGATACCCGGGAGGATTGTTCAACCACGGGAAATTGTTCTCTTCACTATCTTCTTGAGGATGATCCCCAGGAGTCCGCCGAAGGGATACAGGATGATTGATAAGAAACCCCAGGCGAGAAGACCGATGAGAACCAGCCCGGTCTTATCAACAACGCTCCTCGGGAACACAAATACCTGGATAAAAAGGATAGAACATACGACTAGTCCTGAAAGGAGTCCTGCGATCAACCCCCTTTCGCCTATCCTGTCGTCCCCTCCCGAAAGAATACCTGCGATACCACCTCCGAGAACTGCAAGGAAGATGAGAATCGTCTCATGGATAAAAAAAAAGCCGAGTATGTTCAGATATAACGGAACCAGGAGAAGACCGGCTCCGAGAGCAATTCCTGCAAGGGGGATGATTCCTCTCTTCAACCGATCCGGTCCGTGGAACATGCGGGTATCCCTTTTCTATGGTATGGTGTCAGGGATGGAACAGTCAAAAGGTTTCTCACATGCGAGTCCCTGGGCTTATTAAGGGAGGAAGGAGCGTGCCATGAATTGCGTGAAGGGGAACAGGTGTGGTCATGGTTCTCATTGCCAATTCGAAAATGTTTCAGGGACTTTCTACTGTTCCCTGGTCAGGATAATACCAATTATTGAATCTCCTGAGAATATTCACGTTCGGCAGGGGGTTTTCGGTACGGTGGGATCAGGCGTGGCTCGATCCGTTGAAGAAATGGTGGAGGAATTCGCTTCTAGTCTCCATCAACTCCTGCGGGGTCCCGGTCTGGACGATACGGCCCCGTTCCATGACACCAACCCGATCTCCAAGCGCAAGGGCATCGCGGAACGAGTGGGTCACTGCAATACACGGGATGTTGGATCTCCGGATATAGGAGCGAAGCTCCGATCTCATCCGTTCCTGGGCAACTGCATCAAGGGCACTGACCGGCTCATCAAGAAGCAGGAGTTCCGGATCGATCACAAGGGCCCGTGCAAGGGCAGTCCTCTGTCGTTCTCCCCCGGAGAGCTGGTTTGCCCGGACATCCGAGAGACTTTCAAGCGAGAGGAGGGAGAGGTATTCTAAAACCCGCGACCTGATTCCGGATGCAGGCACTTTTCTTCGCCGGAGTCCGAACGCCACGTTCTCAAACACCGTCATGTGGGGAAAGATGGCATAGTTCTGGAATACTATACCGATATTCCGTTCTTCTACGGGCACCTGGACGGTATTGAGACTGTCAAAAAGGACCTGTCCGTTCAGGACAATCCTCCCGGAATCCGGGGGCAGGAGGCCTGAAAGAAGGAGAAGGAGACTCGATTTCCCGGAACCATTCTCGCCTATCAGCACCAGGGTCTCCCCTTTTCCAACACGAAATTCCACTCCAAGAGGGAATTCCCGCAGGTTCCGGTGGAGTGCCACATCAAGCATCATGCATCCCCCTTGAGCCTCAGTTTTACGATCGCAATCACGACGAACGAGATGATGATGAGGATCACGGAGAGCGTGATTGACGCAATGAGATCACCCTGCATCGCGGTGTAGATCGCAAGGGGCATTGTCTGGGTTCTGCCCTGGAAATTTCCTGCAAACATGATGGTTGCCCCGAACTCTCCGAGAGCCCGCGCAAATGACATGATGGCTCCCGCAATCAGGCCCGTTTTCACGAGGGGAAGGATGATGGTGATAAAGGTAGGCACATCTTCATCAACAACAGGAGGAAGCCGGAATCCGCGAACCCTGAGATCACGTTCAAGACGTGGTTCAGAGATTTTCTGGGGATTTCGTAATCCTTCAGGTTTAAATGAGGCATCCCATTCCTCAAGCCCGGAAATCACAGCAGATACCGGAGCACCATCTGCCCTGAAATCAGTAATCGCCCCGGGTGCGGATGTCATTACAACCATACTGCGCCGTATTTTACCAAGATTATTATCGACCATTCTGACCCTCCTCAACAGAAAAGTCTTTCAGACGCTCCCTCAGGCGGAAACGGGTAGATGGTTCAACACTTCTCATATTATTCATCGTTGACCATGCTTCACCAGGTTCCCTGCCCAATGCCCGTAATATTGCAACTTTTTCAGCATCCTGTAGTAAGGATGTCCGTGAGCGGTAATAGGTCCAGTAATCTCGTGGTCCACGACTCTCCCATGATGCCAGTAATCTTTTTAACTCCACGCTCACGGTTTTTTCATCAGGATCGATATGTTCAGCCTGTTGAATGATATAATCAGTAATTTCTTTTGTTTCAGGTAATCCCAGTCCATTCAGATCGGGTTTATCCAGCATTGAAGGATTAAGATGTCTGATCAGCGCGACAAGCACTGCGTGAAGAGCACGATCTCTTGCACGGGAGGCAAAGGGTGTAACACTCGTTGCTTCAACATCACGATATAACGTAGAGTGCCATGTTTCAAAGGATTCATAGTGAGATCTGTCACGGGCTTTTGCATTGTTCAGAACCGCAACGATTAGCCCGGGGATTTTTCCTCGTCCCACACGACTTGTCGCCTGAATATATTCCGATATCCCTTTGGGCTGTCCGTTAATGAGCATCAGGCCTAAACGGGGGATATCCACGCCGACACTGATCATATTTGTTGCAAGAACTATATCGAGGGAACGTGGATCCCCGGCTTTCTCTGTCTCTTTTTCAACTACTAAAAATTACTAAAGTAGTTCAATTTAGTAGTTCATCGCGCAAAAACACCAAACAACCATCAAAACTAATAACTACTAAAATGTGCTAAATTAGTATTTGGTAAGGAACATTCTATGCGGAAACTTCCGGAAAGGCCTCCTTCTGATTGGAATCAGGTGCTTCTTTCGAAGAATGCCTGGTTCGCTAGAGACCCGGAGCTCCAGAAGGAAGTAGCTGAATACAACCGCCGCTATTTGTCCTGGGATGAACTGAAGTACCGGATCCCCGATCCGGAACGAAGAAAGATCGCCTGGGCGATGATGAAACTTCTCCGGATATTACGGTACGAACATGTTCCATTCACACGCTTCCGCTGACCTACTCCTTCATCCCCGAGATCGTGAAAAGCCTCCATACCATTGACAGATACCTCTCCGGGACATTGCGCATTCACAACAAGGCAATTACGCTTGAAGAATCCTACATCGTCAATTCGCTCATGGAAGAAGCCATAGCCTCGAGTATCCTGGAAGGGGCTGCCACCACCCGCAAGGCAGCAAAGGAGATGCTGCGGAAGGGAAAGAAGCCGAAAAATGACTCCGAGCGCATGGTCCTCAACAACTACGATGCGATGCGGTTCATTCGTGAAAAGAAGGACGAACCCCTCACCCCTGAATTGATCCTCGATGTGCACCGGATCGTCACGAAGGGAACACTCGACGAGGAGCATGTCGGGCACTTCAGGACCACGAACGAGATCGTCGTTGCCGATTCAGCGACCGGCGTGGTCTATCACACACCACCGGATTTCTCCGAGATTGAAGGATATATCGCGGATCTCTGTGTATTCGCGAACCGCGAGGATTCGGTGAGTGAACCAGGCGCTGATACCTTCATCCACCCGGTCATCAAGGGCATCATCCTGCACTATCTCATCGGGTATATCCACCCGTTCAACGACGGCAATGGTCGGACGGCCCGGAGCATTTTCTACTGGTACGTGCTCTCGCGGGGCTACTGGCTCTTCGAGTACATGCCCATCTCCCGGATCATCCTGCGATCGAAGAAGAAGTATGCGCTGGCATATCTCCACACGGAATATGATGGGTCTGATGTGACCTATTTCCTGCAGTACAACCTGTCATGCATCACCGAGGCCCTGGCAGATCTCCTGAAGTTCCTTGAGAAGCAGCAGGAAGTGCAGGGCACAACAAAGGCACTTATCAGGAAGATTAGGGAGATCAATCCGAGGCAGGCGAACATCCTCCGGGAGATGATGGAGCACTCGGACGAATACTTCACCATCCGCCAGGTCATGCAGACGTATAACACGGTCTACCAGACGGCGCGGACCGATCTCATGCACCTCGCGTCCCTGGGATACATCATCCAGGAGAAACGGGGGAGGGAATACCTGTACCTCTTCAATGAGAAGTCGAATCTCTGGAATCAATCGGCCCGGAAGAAAAAAGGCTCGGAATAATCAGGTACTACACCCCACGCGAATCCGGATCCCGCAGGTTCCTCGTGTGCAGTCGTGATGAGTTCAGACCTGGGTGTGGTTCAAATCCTCCTTGTATTTAAAAAGATATCACTGTATCCCATTCTCTCTGTTCCACCCTCTCACCAGCCGGGCATAGCACCCGGTACAGATATTCACCTGCTTCTCGATGCAGCGGTAGGCTGCAGCGGCCCGGTCACAGATATCGCACCGCCCGATCTGCACAGTCGTCCGGGTAAACTCCCGGTGGTCCAGGATGCCGGGAATGGGAGTGGCTCTGCCCGATGTGGGAGGAATCTTTCCGGGTGATTGCACCGGTTTGCACTCGGGAGTGCATGGATCGGGAAGGGATTCCTGCCATTGATTCTTCCATTGCGAACCGTTTTGGAGATTTACAGAATCGTTTGCACCATGGGGGAGAGTGCTGGCACATGCAGGCTCGGAGGTCTCGCACAAATCCGCACTGTGTGGTTCCTGGAATGTGTGCAAATATCCATGATCGTACACATGCATCTCTCTGGATCTCTGATGGTTGCAGGATTGGACACCAATCTCATCATTTTCTTTCCTTGCACTTTCTCCGCGATCCTGGTGGAAACCCGGTGAAAAAGTGGAAGGATCCGGGTTCTCCGGATCATCGTCGTGATCGTCCCGATCGTGCTCTTCCTCGTCAAGCCAGATCTGCGCCCTTGCGGACCACGAACGATAGAGTTCGGCATCAAAGGAGAAGTAGTGCTCACGCCGTTTCAGGGAGACCCCGTAGAGATCTTCGGCAACCGTGGCATCGATGAAGCTGATCGCGGGGCACTTATCCAGGATGCCGGTATAGCTCGCCCGGCTGTTCGAGTAGCCGTGAAGGAGCCGGTAGGTCTGGTGATACGACAGCCCTAGCGCGTCCTGGAGCTGCTTGATGGTGAAGATCTCGACCCCCATCTTCGCAATGGTCGCAAGCGCTGCGGATTCGTTCCGGGTCTGCTTGGTCTCCTGCCCCCCGGACTCACAGGTAATTGCGAGAAAGAGCTGCCGGGCGTATGCGAAATCTTCGCGGGTGGCCACCAGGCTTCCCTTTTCGTCCCTCTCCCGCTGGTGGATGAAGAGCAGGGCATGGCACTTGATCAGGTCAAAGAGCATCCCTGGGTTCCTCCGGTTCTGGGTCGCAGAGAAGTTGATCCTGGTGGCAAACGGAATCCTGACATGGACCACTTGCTCCTTGAGGACCTCCCAGATCGCCCGGCAGGTAGGGACATCCGGGTCCAGGTCCATATCGCCCGGGGGCTGGGCCTCCCGTTCTTTCATATGCTCGAGCACCGCCCGGTCCTGGCCGGCCGAGTCGTCGATCCAGACCGTCAGCGTCCGATTCATGACCTGGTCATCGCCCACGCTCTCCACCTTCGCGAGCCACCAGACGCACCGGGCGGGGATGGAACAGACCCGCATCTGGCGATCGGTGGTCACAGTCCGGTGCTCGATCGGCTCGCGGAAGCTTGCCGTGGCTGCCTTCAGGATCTCCTGCAAGTCGTCGGAGAGCGAGACATCATCGAAGAGAAGCACCGACCCGGGCCGCAGCTGGTCGTGGTAGTAAAGGGCCTTGTTCGAGACGGTGCCCTTCATCCGGAATTCGCCGGGCAGGAGCGAGAGCATAGTGTTGCAGGCATGGGTCTTCCCCTTCCCCGAGTTCCCTGAGATTGCGACATGCAGGCCCCGGGTGTTGGCCACCGATTGGGACGCAACCGACATGATCAGGCACTCGGCAACGATCCGGTCCCCGACATGCTCGCGGTGGAACGTGTCGAGGAGAAACGAGAGAGGGTCTTCATGCTGCAGGATGCCGGACGCACGCTGCCGATGTTCAGTCGCAACTCTTTGTGGTGGTGGCGCTGGTGGTGGTGATGGAGATGATGCCACTGGTTTCTTCGGCTCTCTTCTCTTTCCAGGTTCTTCACACCGCTTCCGAAGCTCCTGCCATCGCTGTGATCCGCCACCACAGGACGCATGGTGGCATCCGGCGTGGATGGCCCCGTTCGGGAACTGGATCGCAAACGCCCCGTCGTGATGGGCTCCCGAGAACGGGCACTCGTCAAGGACATAGAGTGTCCCGCCCTGGTAGGGCTTCTCATGGGCGATTCCGAGACCATGATGAACCAGCCATCCCCGGAGATCAAGAATGTTTTTATACCCCTTTGTTTCCGGTGGAGCGCACGGCAATAATGCGGCCAATTGAGATAATACCGATTTATCAACCAGATCCACCTGGTCAGCACCTGATACAATGAGAGATTTCCGGTGCGGGCGGTCCTCAGTATGGTCTCCCTTTCGCGAGGTGGTTCCGTACATCTTCCAGATACGGGCTGCGTTGAAGTTCGCGGTATCCACAGTGCACGCGCAGTCCGAAAAGATGGTATCCAGCACCTCAAGGCACCGCTTCACCAGGTCCCGGCTTTCGTCATCGTTTGGCAGATCGATCCGATAGAGGAGGTGGGCACCATTCCCCGAGTCGGCCATGACCGGGGCAGGCCACCCGTGCTCCCTCCCGAGAAATGCGGCGATCTCTGCTGCCCTTACCTGGGCTGCCTGGTGCTCTTCATCGGTCGAGGACACGCCGGAAGGACGCACCGGATCGATATCGATTGGGAACCATCGGCGGCGAAGAATGTCACCATCAGCAGTCGTCGCGTCCTTCCTTCCAAGTTTCATCTTCACGCGATTCGCCCGGCGGGAAAGGAGTGCAGGGTCCACGTCGTTCAGGGTGAGGTAGATCCCCTGGACGTCCGGGATTGCATCGAGGGTCTCGGCCGCATTCACCAGCAGGTTCAGGTCGTCAAAGTATCCGCTGTGGATGTGTTGGTCGGTGATCGCCCGAAGCTCCACTACTCCAGGTTGCGGTGAGAGAAGCCTGATGGCCCGCAGGATTTCATCGTTCATGACTGCACGCCCGGGCTCTCAGGAATGAGCGGGAAGAGGGGAGCTGATACTGCCTCTCCCCGGGCTACCCGCTGGAAACTTACCAGGGGGATGATGTAGTGGCCCACACGGGTGTAAAGGACGACTGCCTTCCCTCCCCTGTTCACTGCCGCGTGTCCTTCGATCGAGATGGAAGACTTCGATTTCTCATCGGCTGGCCCGCCAATCCTGGAACGCGATGCAGTGATTGGCACGACCCTCCCATATTGGATGAGGGATTTGACTTCTTTCGGTTCGAGTTCATAACGCTCATCCTCAACGCTAATGAGAACCCTGCCCCCTTCTCCGGAGGAAAGGGTTCCCGGTTCATTCGGCATTCGGATCCTCCTGGTCGTGCTGGACGTGCAGAATATAGAAGTGACCCGTCGTTCTCCGGATGTGTACCTCCGCGATTGTATCACCAAAACGGTGGATCTCGTGGGAGAGGGCTTGGGGGATGAGATAGAGAGGGACTGGATTGGTGGTACATTCATCCTGGGTCATCGCGGGAACCCCTTCGCGCAAACCAGGGTCGCTGGTCTTAATACAGGCCGTGCAGAAGAGTAGATGGCAGTCCCGCGTGAATTTGTGTTAGCGTATAACTCCATGAGGGGGCTGCCATCTCTTATATGCTGCATCTCTGCACCTCGCGGTCTGCAGGTATTAATCTGGCTGTACCTTCTGCGATCCATTTCTCCCAGACCAACCGTGCGATGGGGTCGGGGAGATGTTCGAGGATCTCCTGTGAGATTTCTTTCATTGGGCGTACTCCTCTGCAGGGTGCACCAGATAGTCATGGTGACCTGCATGCCCCAGAATTGCAGGAAAAGAAAGATAAGCGGGAGCCCCACTTGGTGAAAGGGAGGAGGGGGGATTTGAAGTAGAAAATCAACTCCCCTTCGATCGGACAAATGCATGAGACAACGAGACTATTTAAACAATAATTGCCCTTAAAATTAAAAATAGGAGGTGATGGTTGTGATATCAATAAATCTGCCTCAGATGACAACAGAACAGGTTCTTATATCGCTCGTTATCCTCGGTGGCTTTGTTACCATCTGGATATGGATGGTTCTGAAGGCACAGAAGGAAAAAATTGATTTGATGCGATATATTTGAACAACTTTTTTTAAAATAAATTACATTTTCATCCCAAGATCTGATTTTAGTCGATTCAACAACTTCTGATAATCCGAACTTCCCTTCGCAACCTCAACCGATTCCTCAATACTCAATGCTGCTTTCTCAGTAAGTACGAGAGAACACTGTGAACAATATGTTGAATAATGGGCGTTCATGGTCTTGCATCTTGGGCACAATATGGGCTCCAGTTTTATCTCGGATTGCGGGGTTTCAACCTCTATAATCCCTGCGTTTGCCAGGATTTTGCGTTCTACATCAGCACCTGAAAGGTGCACGTATACTTCAGGCATTGCACTATTCCGCTCCCAACCTGCAACGAGGCGGAGCTCCATCTCGTTGAGACCTGGTCGGCTGCCGTTCCCCCGTGCGAGATCCGTAAGGCGGGCATGCCGGACTGCGTGAGGATGGACCGGCTTCTTGATTTGAGCAGATTTTGCGGCATGAGTGAGTTTGTTTTCCACGGTTCGCATGTCAAGGCGTCGGGGGCTGCCGCCGTAGCAACGAGTGGTCACAAAGAGCGGGGCTTGCGAGTCTTTTTTGAGGGGATGCATATTGATCCATGTCTGGAGATGTGGGACTGAGCTTATCAGGCGGAGCCTGCGCATTCCCGTCTTCCCATGGACGATGACGATAGCCCCATAGCGATCAAACTGTACCTGCCCGATGTTGAGGGTGAGAAGTTCGTTGATACGTCCTCCCGAGTCCCACATGAGCATAAAGAGGGCCCGGTCCCGTGGTTTCTCACAGACATCGATAATCTTCGAAATATCATCACGAGTGATGAGCTGATCGACGGGAAGGTGTCGTCGTGGCCGCTTAATGGTGATATTTTTGAACAACTGCTTCTCTTTTCTTGGCAGTAAAAACCTGTAGAAGAGTTTGACTTCAAGGATATCTCCCTGGAGGGTGAAAGGGCTGACCAATGTCCTCCGCTTGATGAAGTAATCCTCGAGGACCGGTTGGGTGATGGTCTTTGCATCCTGGAATTGATACCACTTCAGAAATGGATAAATTCGCCACAACTTGGTTCGGACCGTGTTGTATTTTACCTGCTTCAAATCGAGGTATCGCACATACTGCTCAAAATGGACCCGGTTTACCGGATCGAGCTCGGGAAAGACGTTGAGATCATACATTGCCCATACCTCCACAAGACCCGGATTTAACCTGATCCGGCGCCAAGTGAATGTATTAGGCTTAAGATCCGTTCTCGAAGGAGTCCGTGGGTTCGAATCCCACCCCTCGCATGTGTTATTCTAAACACCCACCGGAGTAGGACTGTTGTTCCTAAGGCTGTTCGGTTTCCAATTGGCATTGAAAGTCCAAAAAAATATCATTCAGAGACCTCAAGGACATGATCCCGGCGGGGGAACTCCATGGGTCATCCAATGGGTGAAAAATCTGCTGAATATTACCAGCCGGGAACCCTCATCTCCCGGCGGAGAAAGGAAGCGCAGGGATGACGAGGAAGAAGAGGAGAGCTGGTAGCCCCTGATATTATTTGAAGTAATGCAGTATCCCCTTGCCTGCTTGCCCTTTGGCAGGGAATTTTGCTCTCGGGAGGGACAGGTTCAGGGGAATTTATAAATACTATTTAAACAGTTATCTCATTGAGGTAATCAAGGTGGCAGATTTACCTATTGCAGCAGTTGTTAGGATTGCTAAGCACAGCGGAGCAGAGCGGGTCGGCAGCGATGCCGCCGCTGCTCTTGTTGCAAAGTCAGAAGACTACATTGCAAACCTTGTCAGGGAATCAAACAAGCTCGCACGGCATGCAGGGCGCAAGACTATCAAGGAAGAGGACGTTAATCTCGCGGCAAAGTCCGCATAAACATCTCCTCCTTATTCTCGTTTCTTTTATTAGCGTTTGCTATGATCTTTTGCAATAGGGATTCGGGCTTGGTGAAGGGTAAAGATGCTTTTGTTGACGCCCCCGCCATGCCGCTTTGTTATCCCGTTGGGCAGGTCAATTTTGCGGTCTCTCGCGAACAGGCCTGGCGAAAACCAGGGTTCACCATCCATCCTGAAGGGGAGCATCCATGGCACGACTATCCATTCAGGGTAAATGAGGAGCCCGCTTCAACTGGTGCAGGGAAGAGGGATGCTCACCAATCCACGTATGCGATGTAATACAGGAAAATGGGATGATACAGGTGATGCACCGTATGCATGAAAAACGAAAAAGGTCCAGGTATGAATCTTTTTCCATGATCGAGCATTATCTGATTTTTTTTCTTTTCTCCAATTACTTAAAAAAAATGTAAAAAATTAGTCGATCGTTTCCCGTTGAAATCTAAACAATTCAACGCCCAGGCAAGATACGCCCGTCAATCGTTACCGTGAACTCACGCACCGGGAAGTCTTTTTGGGAGCGTTCCAGGGCCTTGCTGACTATATACACTACCCCGCTGCAGCATGGGACTTCCATGTGGAGGATGGTGATTGAGTTGATGCGGTGAAGGGAGAATATGTCGGCCATTTTCGTGATGTACCTCTCGATGTCTGCATCCAGTTTCGGGCAGAATATGATCACGATCCTGCCCTCCAGAAAATCGCGGTGAAAGTCCGCGAAAGCAAAGGGGATGCAGTCCGCGGCAATGAGGAGATCGGCATCATCGAAGTAGGAGGCGTGCGGGTCAAGGAGTGCCAGCTGTATCGGCCATTGCCTGAGCTCCGAGCGCGTTTTCCCTGGTATCTGCTGATCCCCGGGCTGGCAGCCGGCATGGGGGGCCCGAAGGATGCTGCGTGCTGCGGACCCCGGGCACGCTGCAAAGGGGAGGTGGCCGCTGGAAGCCTGCTCCGGGGACCTGCCGGGAAGGCGGTGCTGGATCCTGCCAGTTGCCGGCCCGCGGGCTTCAGGGGCTTCGAAAGCTCCAGGTGTGGTATCCAGGCGGGATCCTCCTCTGCCGCGGTGCGGGGGGATGGGGACGTGATGTTCCTCGAGGTAGTCGATCGCCTGATTGTAGAGGGCCTTCTCTCCATGCGTAAGGAGGTGCTCAAGGTGGGCCGTGATGACCCCTGGTCCCTGGCGCACGATATTGTCCATGACCGCCTTCTCATCGTAGATCCCTGCCTCCCGCTCGATGACGGTGATTGCCCCCTCCGGGCATGTCCCGATGCAGGCACCGAGCCCGTCGCAGAACAGGTCGCTCACGAGGCGAGCTTTCCCATCAATCAGCTGGAGCGCCCCTTCGGGGCAATCGGGGATGCATTGACCGCACCCGGTGCACTTGCCTTCATTAATGTCGATTATTTTTCGTTTCATTTCCTTTCTCACCAATTTTTTAGGAAACGAACTCATTTCGATTTCCTGCGTTTTCTCTGTGGGGGTGCGATTGTTCCCGGGAAAAAACCTGCCCTGATACCCAGCGCTTTCTATCTCCTCTTTATCCCGGTATTCTTCCCCGGTTCTCCGACCCGCAGACGGAACGTCTTTGCCGGGCAGCGTTCGCTGTCACGGTCAGGGAACGTCGGCCCGTTGATCTGGCATTCTCCTGATTCGGCAGAAATTGATGAATAGTTCATGCAGTCTTTGCATGCTGGCATGGTTTGTCCTCCTGTTCATTGATGTTGTCCCGGTCCATTCGCCGTCAGCTTTCGATAGGCCTCCTCCCCCACGCATTCCCTGGCGTACTTGCACCACTGGACGCAGGACAGGATGTCGTTGTAAACAGTAAAGCCGCACCTGCTGCAATTCACCGAGACATCGTTTGAAAAGATCTCGATCTCTTCGCCGCAGCGGGGACACTTTTTGATTGTCAGGGTCGGCATGCGGATGTTCGCCGCTCCCGGGCAGCGGTCAAGCATTACGGCGTCTCCTTCCGCCGGTATTCTTTCAGGAGCGCCTCTGCATAGAGCGCCTCCTTCTTTGTCGGCACGTAGTTGAACTCCCTGACCCGTCTCATGATCTCCCTGGTTATTTCAGCATCGTCGGTCAGGCGCAGCTCTCTCACGTTCTCGAGGATGAAGTCCAAGTGATCGATGCCGGTCTCTTTGCCATCTACCAGGATTCGTTTTGTATTAACTTTGTCCGGGGGGATCCCGCCGCAGATAGAGCAGTAATACCCGTCCTTCTCATCGCCGGCCATAGTTACTCCCTTATCATGATCAGCATCATCTTAAACGGGGTGATCGCCGAAAGGGCATGCGGGGCGTTCGCCGGGAAAATAATCGTCTCGCCCCCTTTCATCTGGTGGGTCGTGCCGGCGACCCAGACCTCGCATTCTCCATCGAGGATCGTGACCACGGCATCGAACGGGGCGGTATGCTCGGAGAGTCCCTCGTCTTCGTCGAAGGAGAAGAGGGTGATGCTCCCCGCTTTCCTGTTCACGATCATGCGGCTCGCGACCGTGCCGTCCTGGTACTGCACCAGGTCCTTCAGGGTAAGGACCTTCCCCAGGAGCTCGGCCCGTTTGGCGTCAGGTTTCTCGATCTTTTCCATGTTGAATTCAGCCATGTGATTCCTTCCTGCACAGTATTGTGCGGGGGGATTAATCATTGTGGTTCCCGGCCGGTGATCATGTATGATAGGTCTTCCTCCACGGTACCGTTCTTCCGGATCCCGAATTTTTTTACCAGCACATTGAGGACAGCCGGGGACACGAATGCAGGGAGTTTCGGTCCCAGCGTGATGTCCCTGATCCTGAGGTGGAGCAGGGCCAGGAGGACCAGTACGGCTTTTTGTTCGTACCACGCGATATTGTATGAGATGGGTAAATCGTTGATCCCGACATCGAACGCCCCTGCAAGTGCCTGTGCGATGATCACCAGCGAATAACTGTCATTGCACTGCCCGGCATCCAGGACCCGGGGGATGCTGTCGATAGTGCCGAGATCAAGGCTATTGTACCGGTATTTTGCACACCCGGCGGTCAGTATGACCGTATTCTCCGGGAGTGCCCTGGCGAAGGCGGTATAGTATTCCCGCTCCCTTTGGCGGCCGTTACAGCCTGCCATGACGACGAATCGCTTGATATCACCCCTCCGGATTGCATCGATCACGGGTCCGGCGAGCGAGAGGACTGCGTCATGGGCGCAACCGGTGACGAGGTCCTGCCCGCTCCCCTCCGGGGGTTGCGGAGGCATGCAGGTCTTTGCATGCCGGATTATGACTGAGAAATCCTTGGCTCCCTGGTCCGGGGAAGGAATGTGCGTCGTCCCGGGGTATCCGGTCGGGCCGGTGGTGTAGATCCGCCCGATGTACGAGTCTTTCGGAGGGACGATGCAGTTGGTCGTGACGAGGATGGGGCCGTTGAATATGTCGAACTCCTCCTTCTGGTGCCACCAGGAGCTCCCGTAGTTGCCTGCGAGGTGGTCATATCCTTTGAAGGCAGGATAGGCATGGGCAGGGAGCATCTCGCCATGGGTATATACATCAAGGCTTGTGCCCCGGGTCTGGTCGAGGAGCTCCTTCAAGTCCTTGAGGTCATGCCCGGTGACGAGGATTCCCGGGCGATCCCTGACGGTGGTCTTTACCGTTGTGATCCCGGGGATGCCGAAGGTCTTCGTATGGGCTGTATCCAGCAGGGAGAGTATTTTTACCCCTGTAGCTCCGCACTCGAGGACGAGTGTGATTAACTCCGGGACTGATTGCTCCACAAGCGTCGATGCAAGGCCTCTCTGGATGAATTCCGTGAACGAATCGTTCGTGTATCCGAGGATTGCTGCATGGTGGTAATAGGCGGCGGCTCCTTTCAGGCCGTAGACCAGGAGTTCACGAAGGGACCGGATGTCTTCGTCTGTCGTCGAAAGCACACCCGTCTCCAGCGCCTTTTTCATTATCTCCGCATCATTTTCCGGTTTCCAGGTACAGGCATCATGCTCTGGCCCCTCACCCCGCGGGAGTGCATCGCGGATTATGATTGCATGTCTGATCTGTTCCCTGAAACGAGTATTGTCAAAGTTCACATTGGTCAGGGTCGAGAAGAGGGCATCGGCAACAAACAATCCCGATGCCTGGTCACCATTCCCCTTCTTCATAGCTCCAAGATTCCTTGCCGAAATACCCTTGCACAGGTAGACAAGGACATCCATGAGCGCTGCGGTTTCATCTTCTTTTCCACAGACGCCTTTAATGGTGCAGCCGGTACCTTTCGCGGTTTCTTCGCACTGGAAACAGAATATGGCAGGGTCCACCTCGCTTTTGGTATATTTCTACTATCAGGTTTCTTTTGTATACTAAATTATAAATAGGTATGAGTATCAAAAACAATACCATGCAGGATTCATGCACGGTCAGCCGGACCGTGCGGTACCTGACGAGGAAATGGGCGCTCCTGATCATCCTCGAACTCTACAAGGGGGAGGGGCATACCAGGCGGTTCTCGGACCTGAAGGACTCGCTTGCCGGGATCACCCCGAAGGTTCTTTCTGAGCGGCTGAAAGAACTCGAAGAGGAGGGGCTTGTCGAGAGAAGGCTGTATGCCGCTTCGTTCCCGGTGCGGTCGGAATATACCCTGACCCGGAGCGGCCTCGAAATCATCGAGATCATCCGTGACATCAAGAGATGGGCCCTGAAATGGAAGATCGAGAACATAAAATGCGGGGGCCAGGACTGCAAACAGTGCGTTCTATAGGGGATTCCTGCCAGCAGCATGGTTGCGGGAGGGGACCAATATGTTGCCGGTTCCCGCCACGGTTCGCGCATGAAACGACGATAGAAGTGCTATAAAACTCTTTCTCCTGGTTCCATTCCATTGGTACAATGGGAGCGGTGCACCGCAAGGGGTCAGGCCATGGAATACAGCCCCCGAAGATGGCACCATCCGGTAGACTATTCTCGGATAGGAAGGCCTGCGCCCAGGAATCCAACAACTCGCAGGATCGTCGTGGAGTTCCCGGACAGGCGTCCGTGCCGGGGGCTTTGCTGTGCAGGTCCCGGTTCAACTCCTGCGGCGGAGGCATTCCCCAAGGGCACGGAAGTCTCCCTGGAGTTCCCCACGTTTCCGGGGGTCATGGGTGGCCACCGCCGGGTGATACACCGGGTGGATAATCACCTCATTCCCGGCCATGGTTTCCCGGACCATGAATTCCCTCTGCCGCACCTCCTGGAGCGACGGGAATGGCAGATCATACAGGGAAAAGATCGACGCGGTCGCCACCCTTCCCATGGGGGCAATACATTCCGGGCCCAGGAGGGCGATCTGCTCCTCGAGGTAGGGTCTGCAGGCGGCAATTTCCAATTTCCCGGGAACCCGGTTTGAAGGCGGCCGGCACTTGACCACGCTGGTGATAAACACCACCTCCCTCGAGAGGCCTGCAGAAACAAGGAGCCCGGAGAGGATATTTCCGGCCCTGCCCATGAAAGGCCTGCCGGTCTGATCCTCCCGCCTGCCTGGGGCCTCTCCGATGAAGAGGACCCGGCAGGGGACGGGCCCTTCGCCCGGCACGGCATGCGTCCTGTGTTGAGACAGCGGGCAGCGCCTGCATGCCCGTATGGTCCGATCGAGGACGCTCATTGCGCTGCGGGCGTCAGGCTCTCCAGGCATTTCGTTCCTCTATATCATGGCACCTGCCGCCGGGGGGAGGATGAACAACAGGATCAGCCGGCATGCAATACCGGTTGGGCACCTGATGGTATGGATGCTTCGGAAAGTATCCGGCGCGGGAAGATTGTTTCAGGGCTGCAGGCTGACATGGTTCCTGGTCCCGGAAACCTCCTGCAGGTCCGCTGCATCTCCGGGCCGGGTCTCCCTCCCGGGAAGGGCTTATCAGCTGGCGCGAATACTTTTAAAGAATTACCTGGCAGTGCCGGAACGTTTCCTGCTATGATTGAGACCTTTACCATCGGGCTCCTTGTTGGGCTAACCGGAGCCCTTGCCCCCGGGCCTACGCTCGTGGCCACTATCGACGCCTCGGCACGGGGCGGATGGAGTATGGGCCCGCGCATCACCCTTGGCCATGCTGCTGTGGAATCGGCGGTTATGCTCCTTGTCATTGCAGGCCTCGGAACGATTACGAATACGGGTTCTTTTGGGAGCATCATCGCCGTTGCCGGTGGTGCTGCACTGATATTTTTCGGGATCCTCACCATCCATGAAAGCCGCTTTGCCCGCTTCGGGGAGGGCTCCGCGCCGGGGGGCAGCGCTCCATTCATGGCAGGGGCTCTCACCAGTGCAGCAAACCCCTATTTCTGGCTCTGGTGGCTGACGGTGGGGAGCGCACTCCTTATCACCGCATACGAGAAGGCGCCCCTGCTCCCCGTGGCATTCATCCTGGGACACTGGACGGCGGACTTCGGATGGTATACCCTGGTCTCAACGAGTGTCCACCAGGGAAGGAAAGTCATGGACCAGCGGACCTACACCCTGGTCCTGGCTGCATGCGGGATCTTTCTCATAGTCTTCGGTCTCGTGTACCTGGCATCGGCTGCGAGGGGTGTTTCGTTTTCCTGATCCGAGTCAGAGAAAATTGCAGGGCTTTTCCGTTCTTCATACAATATCAGAAATAGTAACGGGTGAGGAGAGCTTGCGATAGTGCAGGAAGACCTCTTCGCCCCAGGCTACTGCATTCGGGTTCCGGGAGAAGATATCCGAGGAGCTGTCATACAGGTTGGTGTCTTTCTTGAATAAACCGAGCGAAAGGTAGCTGTCCGTGACGGTAAGACCAATCCGGAGAGGTTCGCGGATCACGAAGAGCATGAAGGCATCGGACTCGGCAAGGCCTTTTAGGTTGGTAACATACGGTTCCTGCTGGAGGAGGCTGATCGTCTCTGTGCTCACCACGAGTTCCACCGGTGTCCCGGCCATCACCCGTTCGGCCAGGTAGGCTGCGAGGCCCGGGCTGGCTACTGATGACAGGCCATGGATCTGTGTGGCATCCTTCAGGATTTCCAGGTAGTGGGTATATACCGCGAACATATCCACGGTCGTTTCATATTTCACCTCGGCTTCCATGAGGTCCCCGAGGCGGGCCAGGAATTTTGGGGGAATACCGGAGAGGTCATGCGTGGCCCAGAAGAGCTGGTGCTGACCGATACCGCTCATAAGAAGGATGTACCTCTGCAGTTCGTCTGCAACCACCTGGCCGAGTGGGGTAAGGCGGTATTGATAGGAGAATGGCTCGATAATGGCTTCTGCCTCCAGCCTCCTGATCTTGGGGATCAGCGCCTGGGACGTGCTGCCCGTAACCTCGCGCAAGCGGGACAGGGGAGCATCGCCCTGTGCCAGGGTAAGCAGGATCTGGATCTTGAGCCGGGAGTTGAAAACCGAATGGATCAACTCGTGGTGCCGGTCATAACAAGCCAGAGGATCCATACTGATAACATACTACACTCACCCCATCATATGTTATTCGTTACTGAGAGATAGTATGAAAATTGGGAAAAATCCGGAATGAATTGATTAGATTACCATAGGGCTGGTACCAGAATGGAAAAGATGGCGCAACTCATTCCGATTACCAGGAATTGCCCGTCAGATATCATATCGCAGAGAATATTATCGTACTGGTGATCGATTCCCAGGATACATGCCTGTGAATAGGCCATGGATCCGAGCATAACGATGGAGGCAACCTGATTCAGTGATCCGACGCGCAGTGCAAGGACTACTGCCAGCGCAAAGGCGTTCACCAGGGTAAGGAGTATGCGGGTCTTGCGGACTCCCAGGAGGACCGGGATGGTGATTACCCCGGTGGCTGCATCTCCTGTCCTGTCCCGGATGTCAGGAAGGACCGATGCAATAAAGGTCCAGGCAAAGAGGAAGAAAAATATCGTCAATGCCGGATAACCAGGTGCGATACCGGTCATGTATACAGGGATGAGCGAGAACGAGGTTGCCCAGGCAAAAGAAACCACCAGGTTCTTTCCCAGGGGGATCTCCTTGAGCCTGCGGTATCCCCAGGTTTTCGGGAGAAGCGGGACACTGTACACTACGCCGGAGAGGATAGGGACCCACGCCACCAAAAACGCCGGGATGGAATGGACAAGCGCGATTACCAATGCGATACCATACGCAGCCACGGCAGCATAAAATAGGTAGCGTTCGTATCGCTGGGTGAAAGCAAACCGCTCGGCATGGTTGAGTGCGTCCTCTGTCTCATCGGTCTTGCGGTTCAGATTGTAGACAGAGAAAACGACCATGCCAAGGACAGCTACCACCGGGATGGTAGGGGCAAAACCCTGGATGAAACAGGATACATACGCCATCCCCACCGCAGCCGCCGCGAGGTAGAGCGAGCTGTACAGGAGAAAATTTCCTGTATTACGGAGAATTTTCCAGGAATACAGAAAAAGAACCGGATATGGGAGCCGGTCTCCATGTATGTCATGACACCTGATATATTCCATGCAGAAAATGATTGTTCAGGTGGTTAACATTCATTGTGTTGATGAATATTCATCGCTATGATGAATGTTCATCGCCGCGATGAATGTGCACCCCCGTGATAAATATGGGACTGGAGTTACAAGTTCATCGGTGGAGACAGGTAGTCATCGGAGAGATGTATGCCCCCTGCACCGTGTAACCCCTATCAGGTATCAGTCGATGAGAGGCATTATTCTTTCTCCCGGCTCTCCCTCGCACCATGTGGTGAATCCGGGATATGGGGGGTATCCAGTGGTCACTGACAGCTGGCAGTCCCGGATTGGAGAGCTCCTGCTCCAATCGTACCTTGCAGCAAGGTTCCTTTCCCTTGATGAAGGAAATGCTACTTCAGATTCCATCACCAAGTCCCTCTCCCTCTATGGGATAGCAGTGCACGAGATCGAGATTCATATCATTGAAAAGAATTTCATGGGCCGGGACGAGGTCATTATCGGTACCTTTGTTCTTGACTTCCAGAGGGGCGTTGGTAATAAGTTCGCCAGGGTTTATTCCCAGGGCCTGATCACCGCCATGATTCGGGAGGCCGGGGATGTCGTAGTAAAATTTACCTCACCAACGTACCAGTTCATGGTCCGGCTGGGAGAAAACTCATCATCCCAGAAAAATGAGCCCATAGAAGGAGGCTTTGTTGAGCTGCAACCGATTCCCCGCCGGACCGGCCAGGTTTGAAATCCATTCACCCCTCGTGTCTTTTTTCATATGATGATGCCGGAAGCATTTTCATCATTCATGCTTGTGTTCCGAAGGAATCATGTGATTCCTTTAGCCCGGTAATTTCATGCAGCCAGGCGTGCGCGCCACCGGGCGGATAGAGTCTGAAGCAGGCCTTTCTTACATGCAGCGGGCAGAAAACTACTGTTTCTCGGGGGGGTGTATTCCTTTTGCCCACTTGTCAAGGGATCTCCTGCTAACAGGGAAACCAGCATGGCCTGGATCTCCTATCCCTTCCATCCTCCTGGTATTGCAGGTGTAACCAGTCCCCCGTGATGGGGTTTTATCATTTCCAGTGAGCATCCCGCTTCCCGGACCATGCAAGGCCACTGTTCCGATCCTGGTTTTTTTGGATCGGACCCCGGGAATCTCCCCTTTCCCAGTTCCGGGATGCATATCCTTATCAGAGTACAGTGGGAAGGCACAAGTATGAAACAGCCGAACCCGCTGCAGGCCGTGATATTCCTCCTGCTCTTCGTGGCGGGACTCTGGGTAGCCTACTCCGCCTATGCGATGACGGGGCAGGAAACCTACCTCCTGTCCGTGCTGGTGATGGTGATAATCGCTCTCTATGTCTCAGCTGCCGTTCAGGTGGCCAACCAGTGGGAGAAGGCGGTGGTCCTGAGAGTGGGAAGGTTCAAAGGGCTTTTCGGCCCCGGGGTTTTCTTTATCACCCCGGTCCTGGAATCGGTGGCGTACTGGATCGATACCCGGATAATCACCACCTCGTTTACCGCTGAAAAGACTCTCACCCGCGACACCGTCCCTGTCGATGTCGAGGCGGTCCTTTTCTGGAAGGTGGTAGACCCAAAGCGTGCCGCCCTGGAGGTGGAGGACTACCGTTCAGCGGTGAGCTGGGCAGCCCAGACCGCACTCCGGGAAGTCATCGGGAGGTCCAACCTGGCCGAGATGCTCGAAGGGAGGGAAAAGCTGGATCTGGAGTTGCAACGCATCATAGAGGAAAGGGCAGCCCACTGGGGGATCCACATCTCCTCTGTGGAGATCCGGGACGTGCTCATCCCCCGTGAACTGCAGGACGCCATGTCCATGCAGGCCCAGGCGGAACGGGAACGCCAGGCCCGGGTCATCCTGGGAGACTCGGAACGCCAGGTGGCTGCAAAGTTCGAAGATGCGGCCCGCACCTACCAGAATAATCCGACGGCACTGCACCTCCGGGCCATGAACATGCTGTACGAGGGATTGAAGGAGAAAGCGACCCTGGTGATCGTCCCGGCCACGGTCCTGGACACTATGACCCTGGGGGATACCTCGGGAGTTATTGCCCTCTCCCGGATGGCTGCGGACCGTGCTGCCGCCAACTCGGCAGGCGCGGAAAAGCAAGTGCAGGATAGTCCGCAAGGGGAAAAGAAGCCAGGGGTGGAAGAGAAAGATCCCATGGCCGGGGCGCTTTAAGGGATTTTCTGTCAAAAGCTGCTCGAATGCTACCAAAACAGGCTCCCTGGGACCTTGCGGATGCCGGGTCGGAACCGTTCGCGGGGATATTGAGCCAGCCCGGCCGGTGATGTCATGGTGCGTTCCATGCTGTAACTTTTTCATCCTGGTGCGGTCTCCCCGGCGTCTGGACCGGGTCCCTGAATTCTCCTGCGGGGCGCCAGAACAAAGCAATCCGGCCTGCGCTGGATAGGATTACTGTCGACTTTGGGGCTGCTATAGGACGGGCGAGAAGAGGCGGGATACAGACTCTTTGAATCGGATCCGGATGGGCCGGAGGCGGTATTCCGCCAGGGTGATCTCCTGGCAGTAGGGAAGGTCTCCCATAAATGCCTCCTCCAGCAGCCCTGCCACCTCGCGGTCATAGATGAAGGCATTCGCCTCGAAATTCAGCCGGAAACTTCTCACGTCCCAGTTTGCGCTCCCCACCGAGGCTACCAGCCCGTCGACTACGATGGTCTTTGCATGGATGAACCCCCTCTCGTAGGTGTAGGCGCGTACCCCCGCCTCCAGGAGGTCACCGATATAGGAATAGGTGGACCAGTAGACGAAGGGGTGGTCGGGCCTGGCAGGAAATATGATGCGCACATCCACCCCCGAGAGCGCGGCGATGCGCAATGCGTCGCTTACGCTCTCGTCGGGGATGAAGTACGGTGTCTGGATGAGGAGGGTCTCCCGGGCCGAGTTGATCATCTTGAGATACCCTTCCTTGATCTGGTTCCACCGTGCATCGGGACCGCTGGATACGACCTGGATGGGGGACATGCCCGGATACCCCTGCTCAGGAAAATAGCGCGGCTCGATTGCCATGACTTCCCCCGAGGCATAACTCCAGTCCATGAAGAAGCGGATCTGGAGCGCCCAGATGGCTTCGCCGCTGACCTGTATCGCGGTATCCCGCCAGTACCCGAGCGGACCTTCACCCAAATACTCCACTCCCACGTTGAACCCGCCGATGAATCCTGCACTACCGTCAATTATCGCAATTTTACGGTGATTCCGGTAATTGATCCGGAAATTAATCACCCGGATCATCGAGGGGAAGAAAGCGGATACCAGGACGCCGGCATCCCGCAGTTCGCGGAGTGTCCGGCGCGGGAGGTGGGTCCCCACCGCATCATAGAGGAGCCGCACCTTTACCCCTTCCCTTGCTTTCTCCATGAGAAGCGAGAGGAGCTCGTTCCCCAGCCGGTCGTCCCGTATGATATAGTACTCCAGGTGCACGTGGTCTTTTGCCGACCGTATTGCAGTAAAAAGGGCATCGAACTTGGCACGGCCATCGATATGGATGAAAACCCGGTTTCCACGGGAGAGGTAGGCCATGCTATTGGAGAGGAACATTCCCATCATCCCCCGGTACGGTTCCAGGTCGGGGTAGGGCAGGACCAGTTCGCGGCTTGACAGCTCGCGCTTCTGCTCGGAGATGAGCCGGTGCAGGTACAGGTCGTCCCCGGCCTTGATGCGAAAGAGGCGGCGCTTGTAAAAGTTCTGCCCGAAGATGAGGTAGAGGGCGAACCCGAGGATGGGTATGACAAAAAGGATCAGCAGCCAGCCGAGTGCCGCGGTAGGGTTCCTCCTCTCAAAAAATACCAGCCCGATGGCCAGAAATATGTTGATAATAAGGATGAGAGGAAACTCCCAGATGTCCAAAAACAACGCTTCCACCAGCCTGGTACTGTTAGGAGGCGGGCCGATAGGATGTAATTTTCGCTTCTGTTCCCGGGGAGAGCGAATCAGTCGCCTTCTATAGCCATGAGAAATGCTTTCCGGAAGAGGATCTCGGGCGCCTGCAGGCAGATGGAGCCTGTCCCGGTGACAGCCGGTGTCACGTTCCCCTCGTAAGGCTGGCACCGTGAAGCATGGCAGATAAACTGGGCAACGTCCGCGCCCGAGAGGAGCAGGGAGAGGGGGCGGCCGTTTAAGAAAACCCCTTCGTCACCGGGAGAGGCGCCCGGGGGGAGCGTGACATCCTCGTAGGACACGGTGATACCGTCTGCCTCGAGGAGGGGGCTGACCAGGGCAAGAATCTCCTGGAACGTCCGGCCGGTATCCGAGGCCATGGCACAGGACCCGGCATCGCCAGGCCGGTGTTTCCAGGAGACCTGAAGCTGCCTCCCCTGATCGGCCTTCCCTCCTGCAGAAGGATCAGGCGCCGGTTCCTCTGGGTGGTCCCCGGGAGTGGGCGGTTTCCTGGCTTCGTCCCGTTGGGGCATTTCGTTGGAGTGATGGATACTCCACGCGATAAATTTTCCGGGAGTTCAGGGCGCCGTTGGTTTGATATATCACCGGAATCTTTCCGGATCCCGCTATCCAGGGACCGGGCGGAATCTGTTACCACTCATCGATCTGGTATGGCCAGGAGAGAAAGTTCAGCCACTTCGGCAGGGAAGCGGCTTAACACATCGAAATCTCCTCATTACCATGATAGAGGGGTCCCTTCTACCGCTCGATCAAACCGATATGGCGGTTGGCCTGCCCTGCCAGTTCCTGCCGCTCCTGAAGGGAGGCGATGTCCCTGATGGCCTCCAGTACGTGGACCGAGTCCTCGAGGTAGGAGAGGATATCGGCAGGGTAGATATCGATTCCATACTCGTCCAGGAGAAATCCCGAGATCTGCCGGTGATTAAGGCCATTTTCCCGGAGCTCGATCAACTCGCGGGCGAATTTCCGTTCCGGGCACCCGCACAGGGGCGCCTGGCGACACCGGCACTTGAGAAAAGTGTTGACGAAGTTTATGATCTGATCCTGAAGCGTGTGGTCAAGGTGATTGAAATTGAGCCTGGACGATATCGCCTCGAGGGTGGCACCATGAAAGGCCTGGTCCGGCAGGCGGTATCCGGCGAGCCGCTCAAGCCTCCGGGCATGCCGGAACCTTGCCTTTCCCGCGATCACAAACTTTCCCCGGGTTCTTCATCAAAGTTCTTCAGGGAAGACATGGCCTCTCCCATGCTCTCCACCTCGATGAGCCATTCATCAAAAAGGCTGGGCTGCTCAAGGTCGTCTTTGATGTATTTGCCGCAGCAGGACGCGCCATTGATCACGCTGGCACCGAGTTGGGCGGCAATATCGAGGGTGCTCTCCATGTCGCCCTCGATAGCCTTGCGGCCATCCCGGACCAGCGCCTTGATATCGGTCGAATAGGATCCGTCGAGGAACCTCCGGCACCCTGCAAAGAGCACGAGCAGCGAAAGCTGGAGCGATTCCACGTATTCCTCGAGATCATCCGCCGGCGCTTCGCTCATCACGATTGCCTCCACCTGCGAGAGCTTTTCCAGGGCATCCTCCCTGGAGTATCGCCCGTTCTGGTAGAGCTTGATAATCTTCAGGACCGAGAGCGTGATGTCCATAGAAAAGTTATAGAGGGTGCGGTAGCCGTCAGGCATCTCTTCGCTCCCCGGGGCAGCCTCAAAACTCGATTCCCGGAGTGTCTTTATCCAGTTGTCCCACCGCTCCTGATTGTAGAAGATATAGAACAATTTAAGCGGCTCCTCCTCTTTCACCGCCTTCTCCTTTTTCTTGGCCATTAGTATACTCATGGAACTCCGGGATCTTAAAGATTTTTTATTTTCATGACATGCGACATAGAATTTATTGTATTCAAGGGGGGAATGCGGGGCGCCGTGGCATGGCAGTCCTTCATACTGCCGGCATGGGAGAAGGAATCTCTTTTATCCCTGCACCGGTCAGATTATGAGTGAAATGACCCAGGAAAGCCTGCGGAAAAGTGCTCTGGGGGAAGCGGTCCTACTCCGGTACGGCGAGTTGTTCCTCAAGAGCGAGCCGGTGAAACGCCAGTTCATTACTGCGCTTCTCCGGAACGTGGGCAACGCCCTGGATGCAGCAGGGCTCGATTATCGGTTCGAGGTCCACCGGGGACGCATCCTCGTCTACGGAGACCATCCTGGTGAGATTGCGCGGGTGACCTCGCGGGTCTTTGGACTGGTGGATGTTGCCGTTTCAATAGTGACTGCACCCGACCCTGCCGCTGTTACCAGGGCGGCTGTCGCCCTTGCCGCGACTCACCTCCGGGCAGAGGGACGTTTTGCGATCCGGGCCCGCAGGCAGGGCGTGGAAGGGGTGAACAGCCAGCAGCTTGCGGCCCGGGTGGGTGAAGCAGTCATGCAGGCGGTCCCGGGCGTCGTCGTGGACCTGGAATCCCCAGATTACGAAATATTCGTGGAATTGCGCCAGTTCGGAGGCCTGGTATACGACACCCGCGTCCCCGCACCCGGCGGGCTCCCCCTGGGAACCCAGGGAAAAGTCCTCGCTCTCCTGTCTGCAGGCATTGACTCACCGGTGGCAGCCTGGCTGATGATGAAACGCGGTTGTGCCGTGGAGGCCCTGCATGTCCACACCGGCCGTTTCGCAGGGAGGGATACCCTGGAGACAGCGCTCCGCCACCTCGCGGCCCTCTCCCGCTGGTGTGCCGGTTCACCCTTGCGGCTGCACATGATCGATGCCGGGGACTTTTACGAAGCCATCGTGCAGGATGCAGAGCCTCGCCTTCGGTGCGTCCTCTGCAAGCGTTTCATGGTGAAAGCGGCTAGTGCCATGGCACTCCGGGATGGGTACCTGGCCATCTGCATGGGAGACAGCCTCGGCCAGGTAGCTTCGCAGACCCTGGTAAACCTGGCCGTAGTATCTGAGGCATCCGCTGTGCCGATCCTCCGGCCGCTGGTAGCCTTTGACAAAGAGGAAACGATAGCCCTGGCCCGGGAGATCGGGACTTTTGAGCAGGCACAGGGGGACCTATCCTGTGCAGCGGTGCCCCGTCGGCCGGCGACCACTTCACGCCTGGATATACTGCATGCCAGGGAGGGGCGCCTCGATGTCGATACCTTTATTGCAGGTGCCATCGCGCATTCACGCGTCTTTACTGTGGAGAATGGCGATGTAAACCCCGAAGATCAAAAATCCTTTTAATCAGGATCAGTGCTGTTCATCACCGGGATGGGAGCGGAGCCGGGTAAACCGCCGGATACCCCGGGCGACCACACCCCGATGAACGAGCAGTAACCCCCGGAACAAGCCACTGCGCCGGCTGTGTGGTTGAAGAAGAGCCGCTGCCGGTTGCCCTGGTCCGAGACCCATGAGTCGATGGCCTGGCGCTCGATCCCCAGGGTATAGCCGTTCCACTGTCCATACGCATTCTCCAGGACCATCTCATCCCCGGAGAAACCGAACCGCTCCTTGAGCGTGGATACGGAAACATTGGTAACCGGGTTGGTATAATTCAGATAGCCATATTGCTCCATATCCCGGGCCCTGGCAAGGGCCAGCTGGTAGGCCCTCGGATCGTACGCAATGGGAGGTTCTCCACCGGAGAGGCGTATGCGGTTTAAGTATATCATGGCCTGCTGGGAATCATCGGATGTTGTATTGGCTTTGAAGGTGTCTTTTGCCACCGACTGCACAAATCCCCCTGCGAGAGCTGCCCCTCCCTGTATCATGTTGGCAACGGCAATCCTTGCCCCGGGCACGATAAGAACGAACGCTGTCGCCGCGAAGAAGACCACGAAGATGATGAGAATGGTTATGAGCGCAGATCGGGATACGAGCGGGCGCGCCCGTTTTCGTTCGGCAGGGACGAGCGGATGGTCTGTCTCGAAGGAATACTCCTGGAGGCGCAGCCCGCCGGCGATTGCGTCCATGTCCTGGATCCGCAGGGTGTACCCGGAGTCCAGGAACCGCATCTGCTGTATAAGTGTATCGGCCGTGGCAATCCTGAACCATTTGACCTTGCGGAAATCGACCTGTCCCTCCGGGTACGTGCTTCCCCGGCAGAAGTAGAGCCACGAACCGGTCCTTCGCAGGTTCGACTCCCGGATGTGTGGGAAATGCTCCCTGCAGATTGGAATGAGCCTGTCGATAAAGTCCTGGCGGTGGATTTTGGCCTGGAGGAAGAAATTCGGGAGCGGGATTGCCCCGTCACCGGTGATGACCTCCCATGTGCCGTTCTCCAGCCCGTGGACCTCTCCACGGAAAGCCTTGAGCTCCAAAATCAGGGGGCCTTTCCTGGTGAGGATTATGCAATCGATCTGGCCGTTTGCCACAAGGACGCTGGTGAGGAGGTATACCGGTTCGCGCGGGTATTCACGGCGGAGTAGCTCCACGATCTCCCGCAGCTGCCGGTATTCGTGCTCGAACCTGGTCTTCTGTCCACGGAAAAAACGAATCCCCATACCCGTCCCCGGTGCTCTACCCGGCTTGAGAATATGTGATTTCGCCTTTGATATAGTTATCCGGCCGAATCAGGGGCGGGCTTCGCCCTTCGAGACTTGGGTAAGGTGATACAGGGTATATCCGGATCACTGACTATTTCGCATTGAGTTTGTGAGCTTCCGGCACGGAGAATGGATGCATGGCAACTGGATCGACCGGATATTTTTTTCGTCCTGCCTGCAGGCATAATGCCATATCTGGGGGTGATCCATAGTGGATACACCGGGTGAAAGCGAGCCATGCGGTTTTCCGGCTGGGAACGGGTGACCATTACCCTGGACACACCCATCGAAGGCCAGGGTGGGCAGATGGTGAACAGGGTACCAGCCATCGCCCCGGTTATCGTCTCTGCCAGCCGAAGCACGGATATCCCCGCCTTTTATGGCGAATGGTTCATGCACCGCCTGAACCGGGGCTACGTCCGCTGGGTCAACCCCTGGAACCGACAGGGCACCTGCGTCTCCTTTGCCAGGACGCGTGCCATTGCCTTCTGGTCCAAGAACCCTGCACCATTCCTCCCCCATATCCCCACCATTGATGCAGCCGGCTTCTCCACCTATTTCCTCTTTACCCTCAACGACTATGATGCCGAGGGACTGGAGCCAGGGATCCCGCGGCTTGCAGACCGGGTGATGACATTCACCCGGCTGTCGGAACTGGTTGGACCGGGACGGGTGGTATGGCGTTTTGATCCTTTGATTGTATCGGATACGCTCACGGTCAGGAACCTGCTCGATCGGGTGTGCGAACTCGGAGATCGCATCTCCCCCTTTACACGACGGCTTGTGTTCAGTTTCGTTGATATTGCCCGGTACCCGCGAGTCCGGAGGAACCTGGAGGCCGCGGGATGCAGTGGCGCCAGGGAGTTCACCTCGCACGAGGTACGGGATTTCTGCACCGGGCTGCAGGAGAAGAATAAGGAATGGGGAATGCACATATCAGCATGCGGGGAAGGGGCCGACCTCCTTCTCTACGGCATTCACCGGGGGGGATGCATAAGCCCATCTCTCCTGGCGGAAGAGTTCCCCGGCGACACGGGCTTGCAGCAATTCCTCTATCCTGCCGGGCAGCAGCCGCTCCCCGGGGATGAAGACGCCCTCCTGCGACGGCTCAAGGATCCGGGGCAGCGGCGGTTCTGTGGGTGTATCGCCAGCAAGGATATCGGGCAGTATGGCACCTGCCCCCACCTTTGCTCATACTGTTATGCCAATACCTCGCAGGATCGTGTCCGTTCAGCCTTTACCCGGCACCAGGAGTTTGTGCGGAAGGGGAGATACCCGGCATCCATCACGGGGGACTGAAAACATTTTTTCCCCATGTGGTCAGACACCTCTTGCATGTCAGGCCGGGACCCGATCCCTGATACCATGAAATGGCAGGTGGCTTCGCACCTGGTATCCGCACTCCCGGTGATGTACGAAATTACCTTCCGGGACCTGGTGGGGGAGAACTACGAGAGGCTGGAGCAGCAGATCTGGGTGAACCTGGCCAGGGAAGCCAGGTCCGTTGCCGACTCCTTCAGGCTTCCGACAGGGAACGCCGAAGAGCTGATGTCCACCCTGCAGCTCATCCAGCTGGTCTTCTTCGGCCCGGAGATGCGGACTGAAGAGGTCCCCATCACGGTGGACCGGGCCGTGCTGGTCATCAGGCGCTGCCCCTTTGCCGTGCGGGAGATGGAGATGCGCGCCGCGGGTAACGAACACCTCCTTTCACGGTGCCTCGCGTTTTCTATCGCAGCTATTGAAGAGCTGAATCCCGCATTCACCATGCGCTACGTGCGAAGCATGTGCACGGGAGACAGGACCTGCGAGCTCCGGATACTGAAAAAAGAGGAGCTGGAAAAAGAGGAGAGAAAAAATGGGTAACCCTGCCCGAAATACCCACAGGACCAATCGGTCGCATGACCCCCGGTTGAAAAACGTGGAACACGGTTTTTATACCAAAATCGGGGTGGTTGGAGATCCGGATTTCCCTGTCGTAAAGATCGGTTTTTTTGGGGCATGGGGAATGTCATGGGCGGATCCCCGGAAACAGCAATCACATGGAGAATTTCAACGAAAATCGATGTTTTCGTACAGGTCCTTCGCCAGCCGGCTCCCGATGAGCGGAATGAGATAAAAGTTGGATGCTGCAAGACCCGGATAAATTCTTCCTCTCACGTGCTGCCTCCGCCGGTGAAACGTCAGGGACTCGCATTACCAGGAATTTTTCGGCTGAAAAGCAGGATTTTCCAGCGGTCAAATCCCTTCAGCAGGGTCGCTTTTACATCCATTTTATTAAGGCCGGTTCATTATATTTGCTCTTTCGCAAAGGGTAAGCGCCATCGGCAACGGTTTAATATGGATGACTGGAAGAATAATATAAGAATACCTGGGTTACCGGCTGTTGCAGTAATTTCCATGCATTCAACGTCATATTTTGCGAATGAAGAGGATCTCAATGTGGATCTACGACTATCGTGAACTCATCCATATCCTTACCATCAGTGATCTCCGGGTGAAGTATCAAAACTCCATCCTTGGGTTCGCCTGGTCGCTGTTAAATCCCCTGCTGATGATGCTGGTCCTCTACGCCGTGTTCAGCTCGGTATTCCAGATAACCCAAAAGCAGTTCGCCTTCTACCTGCTCACCGGGATTATCGGCTGGAGATTTCTTGCCAATGGGAGCACTGCGGCGATGTCAGCAATCGTGGGCAAATCAAGCCTGGTAACGAAGATATACATTCCCAGGCAGGTCCTGGTCTTGAGCACCGTCCTTTCGTGCTTCATCTGTTTCATACTCGAATTTATTGTTTTATCTCTCCTCCTTCTCCTGTTCGGGATCAATTTCTCCATGGATGCAGTGCTCATTCCGGCAGTCTTCATCGTGTATCTCGGGATGGTGTATGGGTTAGGCCTGATACTGGGTGCCCTCTATGTCTATTACAGGGACCTAAACCAGATTTGGGATGTAATTCTCCAGATAGGGTTTTTTGTCTCTCCAATCATCTATCCTATCTCCAGGATACCTGCAGCATATTATCCCTATTACATGCTGAACCCCATGACGGCCATGATCCAGATCTTCCGGGGTATTCTCCTCGATAACCAGTTGCCCACAGTTCCAGCAATGGCTACCATCATCGTTGCAGCAGCAGTCCTGCTCAAAGCTGGATCTATGGTCTTTAAGAGGCTGGAGCGCCGGTTTGCCGAGGAGATCTGATGATAAGCCTACGGAAAAACAAATCAGAGTACCTTGCCCCCATTTCAGAACAACCTGCCGTCGTTGTCGAGAACGTTACCAAGGTCTTCAGGATCCCCCACGAGAGGAAGTACACGGTGTACCAGCATCTTATCGGCCTGCTCCGGGGCGGCGATTATACCTACGAGCAGTTCCATGCCCTGCAGGACATCAGCTTCTCGGTAAAACGGGGGGAGACGTTTGGAATTATCGGCCCCAACGGATGCGGGAAAAGTACCCTGCTTAAAATCATCGCGGGGGTCCTGTACCCCGATGCCGGAGCGGTAAAAACCAACGGGCGCGTCGCACCATTTCTTGAACTTGGCGTTGGTTTTCAGCCGGACCTTACGGCAAAGGAAAACGTGTTCCTCTATGGGGCCATCATGGGCCTCACCCGGAAGGAAATCGGAGAGAGATACGAAGAAATAATGGAATTCGCCGAACTCAAACGGTTCGAAAGCATGAAACTGAAGAACTTTTCTTCAGGCATGTACGTGCGCCTCGCTTTTTCCACCTCGATACAGAACAACCCTGACATCATGCTCGTCGACGAGGTTCTCTCTGTGGGGGATGAAGCGTTCCAGAGAAAATGCAGTGAAAAGATCGCGGAGATACAGAAGAAAGGGACGACAATCCTGCTGGTTTCACATGCCCTTGACACCGTACGCCAGCTCTGCAACCGTTCCATGCTTTTAAGCGGAGGAAAGGTGGCGATGCTCGGGGAAACGTCCCAGGTCGTGGACGAATACCTGCGAATGGTGGGCCAGCAACATGAACTGCGATGATTCACGCGATAAGCCATGTGCATTCCGCTTTTGGGAGGAGACCATTCCCTCGCGGTCCGGAGTATATCTTCAACGCCGTTTTAGCCGGCGCAGCACCGGTCATTTGTAATTTTTGTGGCCCTAATCTCATGGGGTCTACCCCTTTCACAGTAAACGGCCCCGCCGCCTGAAGACTATCTGGACAGGGCGCGAGACAGTGCGGTAATGGTTAACTTTCACAGTAAACGGCCCCGCCGCCTGAAGACTATGGTAACAAAAAGGCGGCACCCCGGGCTGCGGTTTTCATGGCCCGGGTTCCGGGGACTGTCCTCTTCATTGTGAACAGGTCTTTCCCCCTGATACTATCGCGAAAAGGTCCCCATCACCTCGGCTGTGGCAAGGACGTGGTCCTTCATCGCCTGGTCTATGACAGCCCGGTTGGCAGGCGCCCGCAGGGTGAGCCAGGTATCCAGTGCATGGACACGGAAGTAGTAGCGGTGCGGCTTGCCCGGTGGCGGGCACGGGCCGCCGTACTCCATGCGCCCGAAACTGTTCTGCCCGTGGCGGCTCCCTGTATCCAGCACCGGCTTTTTCGGGATGCCGCGGGGGAGACCGGTGCGCTCGGGCATGATGTTGTACAGGATCCAGTGGGTGAAGGTGCCCGATGGGGCGTCGGGGTCCTCGCAGATGACTGCCAGGCTTCGTGCACCGGCCGGTACTCCTGTCCATTGCAGGGCTGGCGACTCGTTCCTGCCGCTGCAGGTATACTCCGGGGGGATGGGGCCCCCTGGTGCGAATGCATCGGTCGTGACCGTGAACGTGGTCAAGGCTGTTTTCCTCCTGTTGTTCATGAAAGGCCCCTGGTAATCCGCGAAAGCTGTCCGGAAAGCCATTGCAGGACCCTCCTGATCTGGGCATAAGGGTGCCAGGCGTTAATAAGCATTTCCCGGCTGCCCGAGAGGTTCATCATGCATCGGGACCCAGGAGATGTGATAAGGAGCGCGTGACACGATTCCCATGAGGCTGGGAGTACTCTGCTCGGGGGGAAAGGACTCCATCTATGCCTGCTACCGTGCCATGCAGGCCGAAGAGGTAGCCTGCCTGATCGCGGTCCGGTCAGGAAACGAAGAGAGCTACATGTTCCATACCCCGAATACCCACCTGGTAGAGCTGCAGGCCCGTGCCGCTGGCCTGCAGCTGGTCACTGCGAAGACGGCTGGTCGGGAGGAGGATGAACTGTGGGACCTGGAACGGGCCATCCGCATGGCAGTCGACGTTCACGGGATCGAAGGGGTGGTGAGCGGGGCGATACTCTCGGTCTACCAGGCGTCGCGGGTCCAGCGGATCTGCAGGGTCCTGGATCTCTGGTGCTTCAACCCGCTCTGGCACACCGACCAGGAGGCATACATGGAACAGCTGATCACCAGGGGTTTCCATGTCGTGGTATCCGGCGTCTTCGCGGAACCGTTCGGTGAGGAATGGCTGGGAAGGGAGATCGATCGCCAGGCCCTGTCCGACCTGAAAGCATACGCCCGCAGGTATCGTATTTCCCTCACCGGAGAAGGCGGCGAATACGAGTCCCTGGTCCTGGATGCGCCGTTCTTTTCGGCAAGGATAGAGATCGGCGAGGCCTCGGCTGAATACAGGAACTATCGCGGGGTCCTTCGGGTCCGGAAGGCCGGGCTGGTGGAGAAATGATCCTCGTCGTCGACCTCTGCTACCGGAAGGGGTCCCTCTCCCGGGACGAGTTCGTGGCCCCGATCACACGGATCGCTGAATCATGCGGATACACGGTTTCAGAGCGGCATTCTTCGGAATTAAGCGGAAGGGACATCTCGCTCGCAGCCGGCGTCATTCTCTGCGGCACCGCCCTGAAGGACAGCAACTACCTGGAGAGGGCAGGGGAGTTCTCCTGGCTGCGGGAATGCAGCGTTCCCGTGTTCGGCATCTGTGCCGGCATGCAGGTCCTCTCGATCTGCTTCGGCGGCAGGGTCATGCCCGGCTGCGAAATTGGCATGGCAGAAATCACGGTCACCGTGCCAGACCCCATCCTGCCGGCCGGGCCGGTCTTCTCGGCATACGAGCTTCATTCGCTCTCCTGCGAGCCGCCGCCGGACTGGGTGGTCCTGGCCCGGTCTCCCGGAGGGATACAGGCTATGCGCCACCCTTTGCGCCCGCTGTACGGGGTGATGTTCCACCCCGAGGTCAGGAACGAGCGGGTGGTGAAGCGGTTCCTGGATGGGGCAGGAAAAGAGATGTAATATCCTCAGTGGACGACCAGGCCGTTCTCAATAGCTATCTCCCGGAATGCCCGTGCCACGTATTCCGCCTGGTCCGGCGTCATGCCATAGGTGTTGAACTTCCAGACCTTGGTCGCCCCGGGGATGGTACCGGCAATTCCCCTCGCCTTCAGCGAGCTCGAGAGGAAGAAACCACGCTTTTTGTGCGTCCTGGCCACCTGGTCGAACGAGCCGGTAGTGTCAACCCGGGTCAGGGTATGGCGGCGCGGGCACTCACTCCTGATGGCCGTGCCCTCGATGGAGCGGAGGGCCTCGACGACAAGCCGGCTCTTCTCCAGTTCCTGCTCCCAGCGCTTCACCCGCTCACGGACCCGGGGAAAGGAGGCCATCATCCCGATAAGAGTGACCCCCATCAGGGTGCAGCCCATCATTTCGACCTCTTTTACACCGAAGGTGCGGCCTGTTACATCAGTTTTGGCTGCAGTGGTGCGGAATATCTCTTTTGCCCGCTCGGCCGTTGTCGCCAGCACTCCCGAGGGCGCAGGCGCGGCCATGCTCTTGTGGCCGGAGCCGACTACAAAGTCGGCGCCGAGGTCTTTCCCATCGACCTCCATGATCCCGACCGTGTAGGCGCCGTTATAGAGGAGCGGTACATCGTACTGGCGGGCGACACGGATAATCTCCTTTGCCGGGTGCAGGTTGCCGTACTGGTAGTCCACGTGGTCCAGGAAAAAGAGGGCTGGCGGGCGCCCGAATTCGCGGCTCACCGCTTCAATCTTCTCAGCGGCGGCACCAGGCGTGATCATGTTCTCCTCGTTCTTCGGAACCTCCCGGAGAACGCCTCCGCACACCTCTATGGCGAGGATCTCGGTGTAATGGGATAGCGCGGTTATCAATACCGGGTCCCCCTTCGACACGTACGTGCCTGCCACCGCCTGGAAACCCCTGCGGGCCCCGGGGACCACCCTGGCCACGTCCATGTTTACGAACGCCGCAAGGTCGCGGTGGAACGCGTCGATGGGCGGGGTCTTGATTGAGTCGAGCCGGAATGGCTTGCGGCAGTGGTCGCAGACCGAGTACCCGTCGCCATAGGAAATGACCGCCTTCATGGCCTCGGGGGTGAGCCGGCCCCCGACCTGGATGGGATCGATGTTGATGGAGGACTCGTCGACGTCCCGGACATCGATGAGCTCTGCGCACTTCATAGCAGCAACTCCTCCCGGAGCGCATTGACCTGCTGCTGCAAGCCCGTGATCAGGGCTTCCGCGGCCTCCCGCTGTTGCTGGTCCAGGCGGTGCAGGGGGGCGGTCTCCCGGAGCAGCACCCGCAGGTCGGTGAGGATAAACATGGACTCGAATACCGCGTCTATGGCTCGTTTTGACACCGGATCACCATACTCATATGGCAAACCACAGTATAAGATACCTGATGGACCTTCACCAGGCACAGGACGTTGCCTCCAGGATGGATAAGAGGCCATTTTCGGCGAAATCTATAGGGAGGCGGTGCTATCAGCTCAAAATCCCCTCTCCAGCCCGTCCGTGAGAGAAGATCTTTTCACTTTGTTCAGTTCCCCGATGTAATCCTCATATTTGTGAATCCTGGTGCTGACCGGGAACGGGATCCCGATAGTGCTGATGATAGCCTCGCCCCGGTCAAGCGTCTGGATCTCGATCTCCATCTTCGAGAGGTCCTGTTTTGCGCTTCCCATGATGATATCACGGTCCCCGCGGTCCCCGAGGCCCATGACCACGAACGTGTTGATCTGGGCAAGAACCTTGGGATCAACGTTCTTGGGCTGCTGGGTAATGACACAGAGGCCGACGCCGAACTTCCGGCCCTCCATGGCGCATTCCCTGAATACCTGCGTGGAGGAACCACCGCTTGCAAGGACCCTTTGCGCCTCCTCGATGGTGATGAGCACCTGGTGGGAGGACTCCTGCCGTTCGTCGATTCCAAAGCCCCTTGCCTCGGACCGGTGCCGCTCCATGATCATGCGGGTGATGATAGAGAGGACGAAGAGTTCGCTCCGTTCGCTCATGTCCGGTATATCGATCAGGACCACTCGGTCCTCGTGGAGGTTCTTGATGATCTCGGGGATGGAGGAGCCCCTGGCCTTGAAAAACGCCCTGTTGCCGCGAACGATATTTTCGAGATGGCTCTTGATTACCCGGACCGGCCCGCCCATGGAGTTGCGGATCTTCCAGGCCAGGCTCCCTTCCGTGACCCCGGCCGTTGCGGGGTCCCGGATGGGGAAGATCTCGGGATCGATCGTCCCGAAGAACTCGATGATGTCCTTTCCATCCACGCCGGAGAATGCCTCCACGATCTCAGCCTGGGCCGCGGAGAGGTCGTAGAGGATGGAGAGGTCCCCGATCCGGAAGTCGTCATACTCGATCGAGAGCCGGTTCATCGCATACTTCTTCCGATCGGATTCAGGCCGGATCGTGAAGATGGCAAGGCCATCCCTGCCCTCCGTGTAGTGGATGAGCCCCTTCGTCGGCTCCCCTATGGAGGATCTGCCGCCGCTTACGTATTCCCCGTGGGGATCGACGATCAGCAGCCCGAACTTCTTTTCCTTCATGCAGGAGGCGCAGAAGGTCTTCATGAAGTTGCTCTTGCCCATCCCGGTTGTTGCAAACACGCCCATGTGCTGGGGGAGGACCCGGCTGGGGATGCAAACGGCAACGTCGCGGATCACGTCCTGGCCGCTCCGCATCAGGCCGACCTCGATCTCCCCCATCTGCTCGGTCAGGAACCGGAAGTCCCCTGCATCCGGGTCTCCTACGGTGGAGAATTTTGAAGGGATCGTCCGGGGTTTATGGAATTTCCCGTCGGCCACGAATCCGAGGGGCACGGCATCGACGGTGAGAAAGACGTCCTCCCCGAGGCCATAGAACTGCTCCGCATATACCCGGGTGTCCCACCGGGTATCAGCAAAGTTGCTGTCATGGGAGAGGTCCGTGATCTTTGCAAAAAACGTGATTCCCTTGGTATTGTCCGTGATCTTTTTTATCTCTCCGATATAGAGGGCCGTGTCATAGGGTGCGATGAACCGGTATGAAAGGACGCTCCGCCCGATAAGCCGGTATTTTGAAGGATCCGTCGTGTTAATATCGCGCAAATTCATCATGGTAATCTCCAAACAGGGTCTCAAAGGTCTGTCGTGCGACACCGGTCGCGGCGATATGGCGCATCAGGTCTGACCTCGCCTGCTCCACGATCTCCTCGGTGAGCACCACGGTCCGATGGGCATCGAACAGGGGATAGGGATAACCCGGAACCCGCCCGTCACCGGAACAGGCCACGAGGCGGTCCATGATTTCCTGCACCTGTACATCGGGGATATCCCTCGCGAGTTCTATCTTCAGGGGGGACCGCGCCCGGCGATGCAGGAACGCGACATACATCTGCCCGTGCTGCCACTGGGGGAACTGGGCATGGTCGAGGATGGCCGGGTCGATACGGATCCACCACGGGGCTTGTATCCTGATTACTTCTGCAAGGCCCTGGATGGAAGGAATGAGGGGGTAGCCCCCTCCCCATGTGGCAGAAGTCCGCTTGCTCACCCCGGCAAGATCAATCGCCCTGGACCTGCACGTCTTTCCAATCCTGGTAAGGACCGGGTCATGGCTCGCATGGGAGACCCGGAGCGGGCCATCACGGAGGAGGAGGGCTCCGGAGTCAAGGTTGTCCGCCATCCGTTCGGTGACCCAGAATTCCAGGGTGTCGCGCAGGATTCCCGCGGCCCGCGCCCGGTCCTCGTTTCCAAGCGGGGTCCCGGGAGACCGGCCGAAGCATTCCCGGTAGACCCTGGGAAAATCTACGTTCTCTTCACCGGGACCGATGACCGCGAATTGCAGCGGGGAGACAGATCTCAGGCTTCTCTCCAGTTTTTCCCGGTTACGGAACGTGCTCTGGGCTGCCCGAAAAACTGCGATCCCCATACTCCCCGATTCCAGGACGAGGGCATTGCTCCCGTCCACCGCACAGATCTCTTTGCAGGGCACTGGCGTGCAGGGCCGGAAATCGTCGGGTGATATCCCTCCCGACTCCCGGAATTTTTTTGCAAGGTCGGGAGGGACGATCCCCCGGATGCGTTCCGCCGTGGCAGCCGCTGCACTCTCGTAATCAGGATCGCAGGCCATTATATCACCTCCCGCACATTGCTGGAGGCGCCGGTCCCCATCTCCACCATGAGAGTATTGGAAAACTCTCCCTGGATGTCCGGTATATGCGAGATCAGGATGATCTGGGGGAACCGGGACTCCTGCGTCCTGAGCGCGGTCAGGAGGCTTGTCCTCCTCTCCTCGTCCTGGCTCCCGAAGATTTCGTCGAAGATCAGGAGGGTGCTCTCGTGCACATGATGAAGCTCCGCGAGGTACCGCGAGAGGGCGATCCGCAGTGCCACCGCGATATCGTCCTGCTCTCCTCCGCTGAACCGGTCGATCGGGTAATCGTTGTCGATGTCCCGCACGAGGAGGTTGAAATCCTCATCAAGGAGCACCTGTTCGTACCGGCCCCCGGTGATCTCGCTCAGGATCCGGCTGACTTCCCCCTCGATCCGGCTCCGGACGACCTGCATGAGGTACAGCACGTACTCACCGATCAGCGAGCGGGTCAGGCGGAGGAGGCCGATCTCTTCCCCGAGTGCCGTGATACGCATTTTCAGCCCGGCGATCGCTGCCTCGTCCCTTTTGTACATCTCAATCTTCTCTTCCGTATTCCGGAGGCGCTCCGTTATCCGTGCTATTTCCGCCTCCGCAGCCCGGAGAGATGAATCGATAGCGGCAAGCGCCTGTTCAAGCCTGGCACCGGACCCCGGATCGAAAGCTGACTGGTCGATCTTTGCCTTGAGCTGGGCAAGCTCGCTTTCTTTTTGCTGGATACGGACACCAATTTCTGCCGCCTGGGTCTTGAGCGCCTCGCCATGGGCGATTCTTTTCCCGATGTCGATGAACCGCACCTGAGTTTTTTCCAGATCCGCGACCTCCCTCTCAGCGTTCAAATAGGCATTTCCGTCATATCCGAGAGCCTGTACCCGCGCTACGAGGTCTGCCTGCCCCGCCTCTTTTGCATGCAGCTGCAAAAGCAGGTCCCGGAGTTCTTTCTCCAGGAGGGCCCGGTCTCTGAGTCTCTCCGAGAGGCTCCGTATCTCGATGAGTGCAGGTTTCTGGCGGCTGATCAGGTCCTTTTCTGCGATCATCAACTCCTGTTCGTGGCAGACCTGGTATGCATCCTGCTCGATCCGTTCGAACTGTGTGGAAAATTCCTGCTCGATCTCCGCATAGTGGCTGCCGAGAGTCTGCCGGCAGAGCGGACAGACCCCGTCGGAGCCTGCATTCTGGATGGTATTCCAGTCGGAGACCAGTTTTTTCCTTTCCTTCACGAGCAGGTCCAGCCTGGCCGCGAGGGTCCCGATGGCATGGAGGACCCTGGACTCCCTCGACTGTATTGCGTGTTCAAGGTCCTGATCGGTGATTCCGGGTCCCAGGTGCAGCAACTCCCGAACTCCCTTCATCAGCGAGGCCAGCCGTGCTGCATCCCTGTCGAGGGACTCGACCTTCGCCTTCTCCTTCGCCGCTCTCCCCTCCAGTGCCGCGATCTCCAGTGCCGCGAACCGTTGCTCGGCGCCCAACCGCTCGAAATTCGATTTCAGCTCCCGCAGCCCGTCGAGGGTGCGCTTTTTTGCGTCGTACCCGGATACCTGGCGTTCAATTTGCCGGTATTCCCTTTCCAGCCCGGCAAGGTCCGCCAGTTGTTTCATGATCAGGTCTTTCTGCCGAACGAGTCCCATGGACTCACCGGTAAGTGCGTTATACCGTTCTACAAGCCGGGTGTGCTCCGTTTTTCTCTCAGAGAACTGTTGCAGTTCGAGCGCGACCTCCTGCTTCTTCCCGGCATGGCTCTTGACCTGCCGCTCCAGGTCCTGGATGCTGGTCCTCAGCCGGGTCTCCGACTCCCGGAGGTTCTCCATTTCCTGCAGGTCCAGTCTCGCGGCGAGACCTTTCAGCTCACCTTCCAGCAATTGCAACTCCCGCTCTCTTGCGTCTACCCGTTCTTTCAGGAGCCGATCGCTCTCGGTCTTCAGGTAATCGATTCCGAGCGCTCGGAGGAACCATTCCTTTCTTTTTCCCGGCGTATTCTCCAGCAGGGTGAGGAGGTCTTTCTGGGCCGCGTAGACCGTGTTCCGGAAATCGACCGGGCCCATACCAAGAACCCTCCGCACCTCCGTTTCCACTTGGCTTACCCCGGTTGCCCGGAGTTTTCCGCCCCTGTAGAACCTTGCGTCATGCTGGACGGTCTTTCCCTTTTTGAAACAACGACGGACCTGAAATTCATCCCCCCCTACCCGGAAGTCCAGGCGCACTTCGCATTTCTCCTTTGGAGATGCAAACGAGGACACGATGTAATCCGATGATATTCCCGTTGCCTGCACACCGTACAGGGCAAAGAAGATCGCCTCCACGATGCTGCTCTTCCCTGTCCCGTTGTTGCCGAGTATGCCGGTGATCCCGTCCCTGAACCGGATCTCCTGGGAGCTGAAGCGTTTGAAATTTCTCAGGATAATCCGGTCGATGATCATGTGCAGCCTCCCCGGTCCCTCCTCCTGGAATACCCGCCATTCATCCCCTGGTCCTTTGGGGTACTTCGATGGAAGGTCATCCTCAGCCCCCGATGGTTTCGTTTATAAAGTCTGGAGTATCCTGCAGGGTAATCGTTCTGCAGCCGCGTGATCATCCTGCATCCTCCCGGTGCTGGTCCATCACGGTTCGCAGGACATCGAGGCCGCATTTCGCGATATATTCCTTCTGCTTTACATTCAGTGATTGCCTGGCAAGGAAGGAGGTGAATTCCTGGAGGTAATCGATTGCCCTCACGTCCTGCTGGAGCGGGACTGCCCGCTCATCTTCGCCTGACCTGACCCGGATCTTCAGGTCCAGTAGATTCTCCCGCACGGAGGCGAGATCCCGCATATCCGGACCCTTCCCGTGTTCCCGGGAGAGCCCGTCGAGGGTCACCTGTGCCATCGAGGAGGGGGGGACTCCCTTCTCTGCGACCAGGGATACGATTCGGCCGGCTATATCCTTGGCGTGGAGGCCTTCGCAGGAAATCGTCCCCAGATCGATCATCGGTGTCCTGGGAAGTGCGAACGGCTGGACGGTGGGGGCACCATCTCCGTTTGAATGGCCGAGATCCACGATGAGCCCTCCCTTGGGGTCGGAGATCTCGCCATACGTAAGGTATTCGAGCGACCCCGAGTACCAGGCGTTGCCGGTAATCTGGGACTGCCGGTGGTAATGCCCAAGGGCTATGTAGTCGAACCCATCGGAGAGGATCGTGTTATCCAGCTCGTGCTCAGCCACCGTTGCAAGCCGCATGTCCCTTATCGCTGTCGCAAGCCCGTGGGTTACCAGGACGTTGTGATGGTCCCGCGACAGCTCCACCTCGTCGAATGCACTCCGGTAATCCCCGGGACTGAGCATGTTCGGGATCAGATGGAAGACGGTATCACCAATCTCCACGTGCTCGTAACGGAACGAGTAGGCCGCGAAGATATCTCCCGGATGGTAAACCAGCACCTCGAAGGGGGATGTCGCATACCGGGTCTTTACCATGCTGTGGTTTCCCGCGATGACCACGAAGGGAATGCCGGCGGCGTGGAGCTGCTCGAGCGCTTCCATGACCGTCGTGTATGCCCGTGTCTTGGGCTTTACCTGGTCGAAGAGGTCGCCGGCATGGACCAGCACGTCAGGCTTCTCTGCAACAATCCTATCCACCGCCGATAGAAAATTGTCATAGATCTGTTTCTCGCGGAGGTTCATCCCTGATTCGGGGTCGAGCCGGTTGAACTGCGAGAGTCCGAGATGAGTATCGGCGATGTGGAGGAGCTTCATTCTTGTTGATTTTTATTTGGGATGGCAGGGATATAAGGGGGAGGGGGGATGGGGTGAAAGTAGTTTTTTCATCGTAGCGGGATGCTCAAGGATGACGTCATGATATAATGCGAAATTTTAACGAGCGCCCCAGCGTCCATTCACGCAATTTTCCGGCCGGATAGTTGTTGCCAGGAGCCAGATATCATACGTGATACCAGCACATGAACGCGAGAAGCCCCTCGCCGAGGGGCTGGACTTCACGTTCCACGAAAAGGGAGGGCTTTTACTCTTTTTTCGGCCGGGCTTCGACCGGTTTCCCGATCTTTTTGATGGAAACGCAGTTAATGACCGGGTCACCGCCGAGGATGTACCGTTTCATGACCATCCCCAGCACCTCGACAACGTCCCCCTTCCGGATCTTTTCCTGGGGGTTGGTGAACATCTTCACCGAGACCTCCCCGCTCCGGTCGGCAACCAGGAACTGGGGCCGGTTGAGAAACTGGAAGTATACCCGTTCCACGACCGCCTCGATCCGGACTACATCCCCGATCATGTTGGGGTTGATCATCTTGACCCTGACGTTCCGGGCTTCTTTCCGGTATACCGGTTCGAGGTCGGCATACTGGCTCTGGCTCATGTAATTGAGGGCCAGGGGAATGGCTGCCATGAGCACCAGGGTAGGGATGCCCCAGATGAGGTACATCATGCCCCTTGTGACGTAATAGGTAATTCCCAAAATAATGGTGAAGATTGCCACCACCGCGATCGCGACGATGGAAATCTTCGGTTGTACCTTTCCTATCTTCATTCAGTTACTCTACTTGAGGGCCGCGATCTCCTTGCGGAAGGCTACCCAGTAGATGACTGCAACAAAGATCATGCCGCCCACGATGTTTCCAATGGTGACAATGATCATGTTGTTTGTCCAGAAGGTCACCCAGTTGAGGCCGGCGTTGATCTTGGTGGGATCAGTGATGAAGCCCTGGGTGAGGATTCCCGCAGAGATGAAGTACATGTTGGCGATGGAGTGTTCGAACCCGGTGGAAACGAAGCACATGATCGGGAACCAGATTCCGAAGAACTTCCCTATGAGATCATCTGCACAGATCCCGAGCAGGATTGCCAGGTTCACCAGCCAGTTGCAGCCTATCCCTTTGAGGAACGCTGACCACATGCCCATCGTGCCGACATAACTCACTTTTGCGGATGCGATGGCTATAGCTCTTGTTCCGAATGCGGTAACGGTACCGACCCCCGCCGCATCAAACGCCACGAACGGCCCATTGGCCATGATATAGGCGTATACCACCGAACCGATCAAGTTGCCAATGTACACCCAGAGCCACAGGTTTGCGACCTGGGCCCAGCTGACCTTGTGGACGAATGCTGCCATCGGGGCAAGCATAGCGTCGCCGGTGAACAGTTCTGCACCGGTGAGCACGGTGATAATAAGCCCAACAGGGAAAGTAGCTCCCAGGATGAGCTGGGCGAACCCTGCAGACTGAACCCCGTACCTGAGGGCTGCGTCGGATGCCAGGATACCCGTACTGCACACCGTGGCCAGACCGCCACCCATGGCGATGAAGGCGCCGGACATGAATCCCCGAAGGATCATGTTCCAGGCAGGAAGTCCTACCTTGTACTTCCCGGCATCGCCCGCCTTGGCGACGATTGCCACTGGGGGATGAAACACCATTTCTTACACACCTCTCTCGAATGTCCTACCTATACCTATGTTCAAGAACTCACTTCGCGTATAGGTTCAAGATTAAAATCTTTTCTGGTGTTATTAATAACTTTCTAATTGTATGCGGATAGATTGGGCCTTTTAATCGTTTAAAACAGGATAATAACCCTTGATTATTCATCGACAGAAGCCCTGTCCATAAAGGTCAGCATGCCGATCATAAGCGGAACCTTCTGCCACTTCCATCCCTTGAATAACGCCCGAATTCGCTTCCGATGAGCTGGTCTCCCCTGAAGACAGGCCCTTCATGGCAGACTCTCAGACCTTCAGGGTCAAGGCAGCACGAACCGCAGACCCCCATACCGCATTTCATGTACCGGTGCAGGCTGAAAAAACCCTTTTCCGGGCAGCCAGATGCAGTCAGCCACGAAAGAACACCCTCCATCATGCGCTCCGGCCCGCACACGCAGACACGGTCAAAATCGCCGGGCACCAGCTTTTCCAGGAGGTCTGTGATCAGTCCATGGTACCCCTCGCTCCCGTCGTCGGTGGCAACCGCGAGGCGGGTATACCCCTCCAGGACATGGCGGAAAAGTAGTTCAGGTGCGGACCGCGCCCCCAGAAGGAACATCTCCACCCCTCCCCGGCCGGCCAGGGGAAGGAGCGGGGCAGCCCCCGCCCCACCTGCCACGGCAAGGGCGCGCCCCGTGTCGGGAAAGCCATTTCCAAAAGGACCGCGCATCCCCAGGAGGTCTCCCCGCCCCAGGCTGGTCAGCGCCGCGGTGGCATCTCCCACCCGCTGGACCGTGATGGAGGATGCGGAGGAAAGGGCCATGGGGATCTCGTCCACCCCGGGGACCCAGACCATGACGAACTGTCCGGGGGTGAAGTGAAAAGCGTGGTCAAAGAATATCGTCCGGGTCAACGGGGTCTCGTCCTGGACGCCTGTAATGGCGATGGTCCGGGGGAAACGGTCAACCATGGGCGCACCCCACGATCTCGGGGGCGGGTGTTCCGTCATCTGCGTATAACTCCCCGGCAATAGTCGCGAAGATATCCTGATCCTCAAGGATTGCACTCCCGACCTCCACCGCGGAAGCGCCGGCCATCACCATCTCCAGCACGTCGTTTCCGGTTGAGACCCCCCCGCAGCCGATTATGGGTATCGAACAGGCCTCGTAGAGTTCGTATACGCAGCGGACGGCTACAGGGAAGATGGCCTTTCCCGAGAGTCCGCCTACCGCGTTCCCGAGGACGGGCCTCCGGAGACCGGTGGATATGCGCATGGCTTTGACCGTGTTGATTGCCACCAGCGCGCCTGCTCCCCCGCGCTCCGCCGCCTGGCCTATAAGGGTGATATCAGTCACATTGGGGGTGAGTTTTACCCATACCGGCATCCCGGTGCGGGCCACCGCCCGGGTGCACTCCTCCACGACCGCAGGGTCGCTCCCGAGAGCCGCCCCGTAACCCCTGGCATGGGGGCATGAGAGGTTCAGCTCCACGCCCGCGACCTTTCCGGCAAACCAGCTCGCAACCGCGGCAAACTCTTCAGGGCTTCCCCCAAAAATGCTTGCAACGACGGGCTGGCCTGCCAGCGGCAGGAGTTCGTCCAGGAACTCCACGGAAGGGTTGGGAAGTCCCATCGCATTCAGGAGCCCCCCCCCCACCTGGACCAGGCAGGGCCCGGGGTGGCCTTCCTGGGGCAGCGGGCCGATGGACTTGGTCACCACCCCGCCGGCCCCGCTTTTGAGGATCCGCAGGAGCGATGAACCGGTGGTCCCAAGGACTCCGGCGGCCAGGAGCAGGTGGTTCCTGAGGTGAACGCCGCCGACCTCAACCGGACCCGGGGCCAGCTTCAGCATGCACCCAATGGTTCGGTCTGATTGTAATTATTTATTCTCCGGAGTGGTGAATGTTAAGAACTGATGGCGACTGTAGCGGTGCTGGGGGTGGGGAGGATTGGTGGGGAGGTGGCATACCTTACTTCGGTCCTTGGGCTGGCCGATGAGCTGATCATGTATGACTCGGCGCAGCCGTTCCTCCGGTCCCAGGTCGCGGACCTGCGTCACACCGGGCTGGATATCCCGGTGAGCACCGACTGGAGGCAGGTGAAGAAAAGCGATATATGCATATTTTCAGCAGGAACTCCGCGGAACCCGGGCATAAAGACCCGGGCCGACCTGCTTATGGCCAACCTGCCCGTAGCCTCCGAGTGCAGCAGGGCCCTGCGCGGTTTCTCCGGGGTGCTGATCACGGTGACCAACCCGATGGACGCCAATAATTACTATCTCTGCCGGACAACCGGCCTCGATCCTTCACGCTGCATCGGGTTCGGGGGGCAGCTCGATAGTGCGCGATTCGGGCTAATCCTGGCGGAAAGAGGAATTCCCGGGGCATCCTGGGTCATCGGGGAGCATGGAGAGCACCAGGTACCGCTCTTCTCCCGCCTGGGCCGGCCGGTGGAGGTGGGCCAGCGTGATGAGATTCTTGCGCTCCTGCGGGGTGCGAGCATGGAGATCATCAGGGGCAAGGGCGGAACGGTCTTCGGGCCGGCATACCATGTAGCCTCGCTCGTCAGCACCATACTTGCGGACCGGAAAACCGATCTTTCCTGTTCCTGCGTGCTTCAGGGGGAGTACGGGCTGGACAGGTGCTCCCTGGGCGTCCCGGCAGCCGTAGGGAGGGAAGGGATCCTGCGAATCCACGAGTGGGACCTGGACCCGTGGGAGGCAGAGCACCTCCATACGGCGGGGCTGTTTGTAAAAGACCTCTGCAGCACCTTCGAGGTGCCGAAAACGTCCGGACCATGAACATGCCACACGATCCCACTACCGCGGATGCACCCGGCGGCAGGCTGGATCTCTCCGTCAACCAGGTGGAATACTCCAATACACCGCAGGGACCGGTAATCCATATTTTTGGCAGGGATGCCGCCAGGACAGCATGGCACCTCCGGGTGACCGGGTTCCGCCCGTATTTCTATGCGCCTGCGGACCAGGTCGATGGAGCGGACCACCCGGTCCAGGTGACCGTAGAGGAGGGAGCAATCTATGCATCTATCCGCGGCGAACGGCTCCGGCGGCTCTATACCATACGGCCGACCGATGTCCGGGACGTGCGCGATCGATACCGGCATTACGAGGCCGACATTCCCTTTACCACCCGCTTCATGATCGATCGCGGACTCACCGGCGGGGTATCTGCACCAGGCGCCTCCGCAGGGTTCCGGGACCTTGCACCGGCAGAGGTGGACGCACCGGCCCGCGTATGCCTCATGGATATCGAGTGCGAGGACGAACGGGGGTTTCCCGAGCCGGGGAGGGATGCCATCATCTGCATTACCTGCTGGGACTCTTTTGATGACCAGTATACCAGCTTCCTCTTTCCATCCGGGAAGGGGTTGTGCGACCTGGGAGTTCTTGCAGGGCAGCGTCCCAGGGAAAACGGCTGTTTTAACCCTGATAAGCATATCATCCGCACCTGCAGGGACGAAAAGGATATGCTCACCTGCTTTGCCGGTTACCTGCAGGAGAAGGACCCCGATATCATCTCGGGGTGGAACTTCCTTGAGTTTGATCTCCCTTACCTGGTCCGGAGGACCGAGGCGCTGGGACTCTCCCCGGTATCCTATTCCCGCATGGAGGGACAGACGGAGCGAACGGCCATGCGCGGCAGGGCGGCCTTCGACCTCCTGGCGGCATACCGGAAGATGCATGCCACGCAGAAAGAGTCCTACCGCCTCGATGCGGTGGCCGAAACAGAGCTTGGCGACACAAAGGTCAGGTACCGCGGCACTATCAGCGCGCTCTGGCGCGATGACCCCTGCCTCCTGGTTGAATACAACCATAAGGATGTCCAGCTCTGCGTTGCCATCAACGAGAAGAACCGGATCATCGAGTTTTACCGGGAGATAGCCCGGTACGTTGGATGCCCGCTGGAAAAGACCCTGAATTCCTCCAATGTCATTGATATCTTCGTGCTGCGCAAGGCAAGCGGGCGGTACGTCCTCCCCTCCAAGGGATATGCCCCGGCCGAGGAGTTCGAGGGTGCGACGGTCTTTGACCCGAGCAAGGGGGTGAAGGAGAACGTGGTGGTCCTTGACTTGAAGTCCCTCTACCCCATGGCAATGATGACCATCAATGCCTCGCCCGAGACCAAGGACCCTGCAGGCCAGCTCAAGGCCCCGAACGGGATCCGCTTCAGGAAGGAGCCTGACGGCCTCACGCGAAGCATCATCAGCGACCTCTTGGCAGAGCGGGATGAGAAGAAGAAGAGGCGGAACTCCTATCCGTTCGGGTCCCCGGAGTTCGTGGTCTATGACCTCCAGCAGAACGTGCTTAAGGTCATCATGAACACCTACTACGGGGTCAGCGGCTACACCCGGTTCCGGCTCTATGACCGCGATATCGGGGCGGCTATAACGTCGGTTGGAAGGGCCATCATCGAGCATACCCGGAAGGTCATCGAGGGTATGGGTTACCATGTCATCTACGGGGATACCGATTCCTGCATGGTCCACCTGCCGGGGGAAAGCCTGGAGGAGACCATCGCAGACGCCCGGAAAGTGGAGAAGGAGGTGAATGCCAGCTATGCGGGGTTCGCCAGGGAGGAGCTCTCTGCCGATACCCACTACTTCTCCATAAAGTTCGAGAAGGTCTATGCCCGGTTCTTCCAGGCAGGGAAGAAGAAACGGTACGCAGGAAACCTTGTCTGGAAAGAGGGTGCCAGGGTTGACGAGATCGATATCGTGGGTTTCGAGATCCGGCGCAGCGATTACCCCCAGATAACAAAGGCGGTCCAGCTGCGGGTGATAGAGCTCATCCTGCGGGGGGAGGGGTACGAGGCGGTCAAGCGCTACCTGGGCGAGGTTATCCGCAATTTCAGGGCCGGGAAATACTCCCTGGACGAGATTGGGATACCCGGCGGGATCGGGAAGGACCTTGGCGATTACCAGACCGACGATGCCCATGTCCGGGGGGCGAAATATGCGAACGAGCACCTCGGGATGGAATTTGCCAAGGGGAGCAAGCCCAAGCGGGTCTATATCAGGGCGGTCACGTCCCGGTACCGGAAGACCGACGTGCTCTGCTTCGAGTACGGCGACCAGGTCCCCCCCGAGTTCCAGGTCGACTGGGAGACCATGCTGGACAAGACGGTGAAACAGCCTATCTCCCGGATCATCGAAGCCCTGGGATGGGAGTGGGCGGATATCGACCCTTCACGGACCACACTCTCGCAATGGGGCATCGGGTGAACGCAAGTTAACATGGTATCTCCCCTGGTGCAGGATGCCACCCCATATTGCAGTGGGCCATCAGGTGAAGAAGTTGCTCCCTGACACTCTATATTTTGCCAGGGCTTTCGTGTTCCCGGCTGCATAACGGGCATCTCCGGGACACCTACCTAATTATCCCTTGCAGGAAAAGTACCTTGTACCAGGAGGAGGTAAATGCCCCGCATCCCCAGGATAGTGATCGCCGGGACCCATAGCGGCTGCGGCAAGACCACCGTGGCCCGCGGGCTCATGGAAGCCCTGGTGCACCGGGGGATGACCGTGCAGCCGTTCAAGGTCGGACCGGATTTCATTGACCCCACCCATCACAGCGCCATATGCGGCCGGGTCTCCCGCAACCTCGACCCCTTCATGATGGGAGAGGAAGGGACGGTGGAGACCTTCGTCCGGGCGTCCCGTGGCGCCGATATCGCGGTCATCGAAGGCGTGATGGGAATGTACGACGGCATGGACGGGGGGGATGTCTCGAGCACCGCCCAGGTCATGCGGCTCCTCTCTGCACCGGGCATCCTTGTCGTGGACGTAAAGGGCATGTCCCGCAGCGCCCATGCCCTGGTCCGGGGGTATGTCAGCTATGACCCGGTAGTCCGGCTGGCAGGAGTGATCTATAACCGGGTGGGAAGCGACCGGCACAGGGCCCTGATCGAGTCAAGGCGTGAGGTCCGGGCCTTCGGCTACATCCCCCGCAGCAGCGGCCTGGAGGTGGGCAGCCGTCACCTGGGGCTGCAGATGGCCCGGGAGACAGGGCGGGATCCCGGGCTCGGCGGGCTCATGGAGGCCTGCTGCGACATTGCCGGGGTGCTGGAATCAGCAGAAAGAGCGCCGGAACTCCCGGAACTGCCAGGTACAACAGAGTATCCGGGGGAGCATGTCCGCATCGGGGTGGCGCAGGACCCGGCCTTCTGTTTCTATTACCAGGACAACCTGGACCGCCTGGCAGCCGGCGGGGCTGCGCTCTGTTTCTTCTCCCCCATGGAAGATCCGTTCCCGGACGTGGATGCAGTCTACCTGGGAGGCGGCTATCCCGAACTGCACGCGCAGGAACTGTCGTCATCGCCCTGCCGGGAGAGATTCAGGGCGGCGGCCGATGATGGCATGCCGGTCTTCGCGGAGTGCGGGGGCCTCCTCTACCTCTGCGAGGCCCTCTTCACGCCTGCCTATCACCGCATGGCAGGGATAATCCCTGCACGGGGAGAGATGACCGGGACAATCCAGGGGTTGGGATACTCGGATGGCAGCTGGGAAAAGGGCCCGAGGCTGGCAATCCCGGGAAGAGTGATCCGGGGGCACGAGTTCCATTATTCGCGCATCGAGTGCGACCCGGATGCGCGGTTTGCCATACGGCTCAGCCGGGGGAAAGGGATACTGGATGGAAAGGATGGGATCTGGGAGAGGGAAGCGGTCGCCACCTATACGCACTCCTACTTCTCTCCTGAATTCGCGGACAGCTTCGTAAGAGCAGCGGCGGGATACCGGAAGTGCTGAAGGGGGACCCGCAATTTCCGTCGGGCCTCCTCGTTTCCCATGCAACCGGCGAGCCAAACGGGTTCCAGTTTTATGGCTCTGGCTTTCAACCAACAAGAGCGGTATTCTCACGGATCTGGTGCACCAGAACGGCGTCTTTAGACCCTGGTCCAATTCCGGAAAGGAATCTCCTGTAACCAGGTGCACCAGAACAGCACCTTTAGACTCTGGTCCAATTCTGGAAAGGAATCTCCTGTAACCAGGTGCACCAGAACAGCGAGCCTCTCAGGATCTGGGGCAGAGGAAATTCTCCTGATAAATGGGGGAATCAAACGCGTGCTTGCTCAGTGGCTCTGCCTTCCGCGGCGAAGCGCATTCTTCCTCCACAGCCGGGTCACGAAAACTGGATGGTATCGCCGTGGGACTCTGGTCTGATTTCTGGTGAGGAAATGATCGCGACGGCCATGTGCATGAGGACGGATGGGAAAACTCCCCGGATCCTGGTCTGGTCCCCGGTGATGGTAGAAACCTTTGTTCGTTTTCCCCTTGAACTGCACCTTTTCCTGGCAACCAGGCACCTCGGAACCGTCATGGGGATCCACGTGATTTGCCCGATACCGGGAGGTAATATCCCCGGAAACCAGGTGTATCGGACCTGTGTGCAGGGTGTCAGCCCGGGGAATTGCACATCGCAGGAGCGGTATATCGCGGGTGGACCAACAATGGCTGAGGGCGGGTATTTGATAACCTCGGATGGAGAATGCTCTGTAACGAGGGTTGTTCTCAGATGCGGAGCGACGAAGTCAAGGCCGGGTACCAGCGGGCTCCGAACAGGGCGCTGCTGCGCTCGCTCGGCGTCACCGACCGGGAGATAGGCCTCCCCTACATCGGCATCGCCAATGCCTGGAACGATATCGTTCCCGGCCATGTCCACCTGCGCACCCTTGCAGGGAAGATCCGGGAAGGTATTGCCGCAGCCGGGGGCGTACCTTTCGAATTCGGGGTCATCGGTATCTGCGACGGGATAGCAATGGGCCATGAGGGCATGCGCTATTCGCTTCCCTCCCGCGAAAACATCGCTGATTCCGTAGAACTGATGGTGCAGGCCCACCGGTTTGACGGTATGGTGCTGCTCGGCACGTGCGACAAGATCGTGCCGGGCATGATCATGGCAGCGGTCCGGTGCAATATCCCCTCCATCGTGGTCACCGGGGGGCCCATGCTCCCGGGATACCAGGGAGGAAAAGAGCTCTCCCTTATTGATATCTTCGAGGGGGTCGGGGAGGTGGCGGCAGGAACCATGAGCGAGGAGGAACTCGGCTGCCTGGAGTGCAGCGCCATGCCGGGCTGCGGGAGCTGCCAGGGCCTGTACACGGCCAACACGATGGCCTGCGTCACCGAGGCACTGGGGCTTTCCCTCCCAGGGTGTGCCGCTGCCCCGGCCGTTGATGCCGCCAAGCTGCGGATTGCCCGGGAGTCCGGGGAGCGGGCAGTGGGGCTGGTCAGGGAGGCTATCCTCCCCCGCCAGATCGTCTCCATGGCCAGCATAGAGAACGCGATCAGGGTGGACATGGCCCTCGGCGGGTCAACCAATACCGTGCTCCACCTCCTGGCCATCGCTGCCGAGGCGGGCATCCCCCTTGACCTGGAGGTCTTCAGCCGCATAGGGCGCGAAATTCCCCACATCTGCGACATGCAGCCGGCCGGGCCTTATTCCATGCTTGCCCTGCATCGGTCGGGGGGTATACCGGCCATACTCCATACATTAGCCGGGAAGCTGGCCGATGCGCCCACGGTCTCGGGGATGAGCATCCTCTCCATTGCAGGGCGGGCCAGGGTAGCTGAACCCGGGATCATCAGGCCGCTCTCGGACCCGGTCAGCAGCGAGGGGGGGCTCCGCATCCTTTCCGGGACGCTTGCACCGGGCGGCGCGGTGGTGAAGTCTGCAGCCGTACCGAAAGCGATGTGGCGACACGAGGGGCCTGCCCGGGTCTTTGACGGAGAGAAAGAGGCCATGGAGGCGATCCTTGGCCGCAGGATACGCGAAGGGGACGTCGTGGTAATACGGTACGAGGGACCCAGGGGGGCCCCGGGAATGCCCGAGATGCTCTCCCCCACGTCGGCCATCGTTGGCCTGGGGTACAGCCGGGTGGCGCTGGTCACCGACGGGAGGTTCTCGGGCGGGACAAGGGGCCCCTGCATCGGCCACGTGGTCCCGGAGGCCACGGAAGGCGGCCCGATCGCCCTGGTCCGGGACGGGGACCGGATATCCATCGACCTTCACGGCCGGAAGCTGGATCTCATGGTCGACCCGGCCGATCTCAAAAAGCGGCGGGAAGAATGGCATCCCGTGGAGCGCCCCCTTTCAGGAGTGCTGGCCCGTTACGCCATGCTCGTAGGGCAGGCTGACCGTGGGGCCGTCTTAGAACGGCGGTGAACCCGGATCGCGGCCAATGTTCCGCTGCCTGTATACGAAGTTACCCAGGTGGATGCACCCCGGGACTCCACGGTCAGCAAAGCCGGCGGCCTGTGGCGGAAGGCCCGGGACCAGGGATTTCCCGCCGCGGGACGGAAATTCTGCGAATTCATCGGGGTACCAGGAATAGGGGTTTACAGGCGATTCCCTGTCCAGCTTGCACCGCTGTCCAATCCGCTTGCTTAAAGCCTGTCGGCCGACCAGAGTAGGTACGGAATATTCATGGGCGAATCACCAGTGAAGGAATACGAAAGGGTCCAGTGCACCCATTGCGAAGGGGAGGGATGCACGTACTGCGACCGTACAGGTTCCGTGCTCGTCCGGAAACCAGCCAGGCGGTGCCCGCACTGTGAAGGGGACGGCTGCATCTATTGCGGGTTCACCGGCTGGTGCGGCCTGAAGGGGAAATACGACGATTAATAGCGTTTATTCCAGGGCTGGTTCGACTGAAAACCGGTTGATGCTGTCTTTTTGCCAGGAGCTCCATGCGCCCGGCTCCCGGGTCTTGCAGACAGGCCAAAAAATAACTGACGGCCCTCTAACTGGTCTGGAGGAACATGAGGGTCCCGGCAATGATGTCGTGGAGACCCTGCCGGTTCCGGGTGAAGGCCGGGATGAGAAAGCCGATGCAGAAAGTAATCCAGGAGAGAAACATGGCAAAGAACCGCAACGTGGCACGGGCGAAGGTGATTCGGTTTCCCTGGGTATCGGTTACTGCGATGCGCGTCACCATCTTCCCCAGGGTTGCCTGGTTCCTTGAACTCTCCAGGTAGGCAAAATAGAACCATGGGACGATGAGCAGGAGGAGCCCGGCAGAGAAGAGGATCTGGGGCGGTACTGCGGCATTGACCACGTTCCCGTAGGCATCGGTGCGGGGAACGTGGCGGTAATACTGGTTCAGCATCAGTACGGCCTCGCTGACAGGGCTCGGCCGCTGCAGGAGCCATGAGATGCTGGTGATGGCACCCACGATGATCAGGTCAAAAAGTACGAGGAAGATGATGTCGATTATCCCCGAGCCTATCCTCCTCCCCAGCCCGGCAAATTTTTCAGTGCTGATATCCCCGACCTTTTTGCGGAGAACCGCCGCGGGTGGTGCAACCCGGGTGTCCGCACCGCACCACTGGCAGTATCTCCCTTCGTTCTCCGTCTCCTTTCCACACCTGGGGCAATACATCCTTGGCTCACCCTCTATCCTGACTAATAATCAACGGTGACAACTTCAATCTATCGAAATTTTGCGCTTTGAAAATTCGCTATTTCTCTCATCGGGCCCATTTCAGTCCTGTTAAGGTTTCAACCGCAAAATTGCCTGTTTTCCCGGGTTTTTCCAGTCACTTGAAGCATTGCAGTGATGGCCAGGCGCGGTACTGCTATTCTGTCAGGCTGCGGGAGGCTGCCCAACCGGCAGCCCACTGTGTTGCGGCTCCCAGGAGGATGCAGAGGAGGATTACCTCTCCGAGAACGAACCACTGTCCGAGTCCGGCCGCACCGGCGGCAAGGAGAGCGATTACGTTGAGAGGATTGCCGGGAAATGCCAGCACGAGCAGCATAAGGACGACGATGGCGGTTGAAAAGATGAACTGCGCCGCGGTCCGCTCCCGGTAATACAGCGAAGTGAGGGCCCCCACCAGGATGAGGACCAGGGAGAAGGCTGCAGCCTGCAGGAGTATCTCCGGTATATTCGCGATGGAAATGCGGTTCAGGGAGAGGAGGAAGAGCCATGCACCGGCCTGGGCCGGGACCAGCACCAGGCAGGCCAGCACTTTGCCCCATACCACCTCGGCCATGGACATGGGGGTGGAGAGGAGGGTCTCGAGGGTGCGGTGCTGGTATTCCTCGGTGATCAGGTCGATGATCAGCGCTCCCGAGATGATGGCAGGCATGAAGAGCAGCAATGGGATGAGCAGCCCGTAGATAAACTCGTAGAAGTCGGAGCCCCGGCTGCTGCCGGGAAAGTCGAGGGTGATGGGCAGGATGTCCAGGCGCCCTCCCCGGATGGTCCGGAGCTCCTTTTCGTAAGCCAGGAAAGTTTCTTTCAGCTGGACATTGATGACAGCGGCCTGGATGTCGTTCTGCAGGGTGTAGAGGGTGATCTTGACCGGGTCTCCGGTCCCCGGCGGGGTATCAGGTATATATATCACCGCGACGAGCTTCCGCTCCTTCAAGGCGGCCACGGCCGGGGAGAGGTCCATATTATAGACGGTGAACCTGCCGCTCCTCTCCAGGAGTTCCCTGAAGGGGGAATCCGACCCGCTGTACCCGATGGGGTACTTTGCACCCTGGAAACGGGCCAGGGAGGACGGGTCATACATAGAGGTGAGCCCGACCATGAGGAACGATGAGAACATGGCCACGAAAAGCTGGAGCAGGATGGCGAGCATGATGGTACGCTCCTTTCCCAGCCCCCGGAGGTCTTTTTTCATGATCAGGGCCACGTTCCGTCCCCTCATGTGAGCCACCCCAGGATGAAATAGGCATTATAGAGGCAGTGCACCAGGGCGGCAATGATAATGCCCGGGACATAGCCGCGGAGCCCCTGCCATTTCACGAACGCCCCCGTGACAAAGACCCCGGTAAAGTGCAGGAGGAACGGCAGGGCCAGGGCTCCCAGTGAGAGAAAGAGGAGGCTCCCAAAGACCGACTCGGTGATCTGGGCAAGAGTTACCAGGAGGAGGAATTTCTCGGCAAAGAGGAAGGCAGCAGCAGTGACTGCCGCGCCGGCAGCGACAGCCGGCCATGGGAACCGCCGGGGAGTCTCCAAAAGGAGCGTGGTTATCCCCACCGACTTGGCGATCTCCTCGACAAAGGCAGCAGATACCAGGAGCAGGACCAGGGAGAGGGGCATGGGCAGGTTGAAGAAAAGAACCAGGAGCATCATCTGGACCATGAAGACGAAGGGAACCGCGATGGCATTTACCGCGAAGAGGGACGCCCAGGGATGCCGGTCTGAGAGGCTGGTGGCCACAAAGTCGCGGACCCGTGCGGCGATGCCTGAGAAGGAGAAAAGGCGCTCCTCCCGGAAATTGGCGATGCCTGCATAGAAGAGCGCGGCGCTGGTCAGAAAGAAGAGGGAGGTCGAAAAGAGGTACTGGTCCAGGGTATACGCCTCCCCCTGGAGCGTGAGCACGACGAGGGTCAGCGGTGAGACGAGGCTGATCACGTGGACGTTTGCAAAGATGGTCGGGAAGAAGAGATAGGAGGTGGCCACCGTGGAGAAGAAGATGGAAATAAAGGAAAGCTCCTTGAAGGACCGGGAGACCATCCCGATGATGAGGGCGCTTGCCAGGAAGAAGAGGATGACCGGGAAGAGGGGGAGGAGGACGGCCAGTGAGGCCTTCAGCCACAGGGCGATCCCGGCAGAGATCGCAACCATCCCCGCAAAATACGGGAGCGCCTTTCCAGCCACGATCGCCGCAGGGCTGGCGGGGGTGGAGAGGAGCACCTCCCCGCGCCGCTCCAGCCGCTCCTGCATGATGCTCATCATGTAGAACTGGGAGGTGAAGTACAGGGGGAAGATGAAGAGGAAGACCAGGATGATGGTGTCAAAGGGGAGCGGGGGCGAGAGCTGGGAAGGCGTCCTGAAGGAGCCGAAGGGGCTTTCCGCCCCCAGGACCTCGGTGTAGCGCGCTACCTGGGCATTCTTCCCCTGGGCTTCGGCCAGGCCCTTCCTGAGTTCATCGGTGGAAATTGAGATCCCAGCCGGGGGGGCAGGTACCTCCTCCACCGGTCCTTCCGGGACTGGCGGGGCCGGACTGCCCGGCGCAGCGGTCAGCTGCCGCCCTGCCTGGGTCGCCGAGAAGTCCAGCTCGCTCCGCACGTTCTGGACATCGATCCAGAGGGGATATGCTGCAAAGAGGTCCTTTTCCCGGCTGTACACGCTGTCAAGGTACCACTGGTAATCGCGCTGTAGTGCCCTCCCGGCAGCCCGTCCCCGGTCGCTCTCCTGAACGTTCACCTCCCTGGAAATGATCAGGACGTCATATGAGCCCCGGTCCTGGTAGAGTTCGCCCGAGCTTCCCGTGGAGACCGCGAACCGCGGGTCGCCGGCGATGATATCCGCCACTGCGGGGTCGTCCACCCCGGCCCTGTATAAGCCGTCCTGGAGGTGGAGGCCCCGCTCGGCGGCAAACCCGGTAACTGCGACGAGGAGCACCAGGAGGACAGCTGCCACGGGGAGGACATTCCTCCCCATGGCGCCGAAAGAGCGGCGTACCTCCCAGCGGGCGAGGGTAGCGACGGAGGACCAGAAGCGCAACAGGACAACTCCCCGATAGAGAACGAAATACCGTTATAAAAAATGGGATGTTCAGCACGTATAATATATTGCAGGTCGAGAGATTATTTGTAAATCAGGGGCCTTCATGATAACCGGAAGGGACCTTTCCAAGTTCTATGGGCCGGTTCCGGCGCTGGATCGGGTCAGCTTTGAATTCGGCCAGGGCCGGATCCTTGGCGTGATCGGGCACAACGGCGCCGGGAAGACGACGCTCCTGAAGATCCTGGCAGGGCTTATCCAGCCGAGTTCCGGGGAGCTCTTCATCGACGGTCACGCAGTCACCGGCGACCCGGAAGGGATCAAGCAGCATATCGGCTACCTTCCCGAGGAATCCCGGCTCTACGAGACCATGAAGGTGGACGAGTACCTCACCTTTTTCGGGGAGATCTACGGGCTCCCGCGAGAAGCTATCCGGTCCCGGAGCAGGGAGCTCCTCTCCTGGCTTGACCTGGAGCCGGACGGGAAGAAGCTGGGCGAGTTCTCCAAGGGCATGAAGCGCAAGGCGGCCATCGCCCGCTCGCTCATCCACGACCCGTCCATCCTTATCTACGATGAGGCCACGTCCGGGCTGGACCCCATGACCTCCCGGCACATCGTTGAATTTCTCGGCGGCCTGCGCAGGGAGGGTAAGACCATCGTCATCTCGGCCCACAACCTTTACCAGGTCGAGGCAATCTGCGACCGCATTCTCATCCTCCGGAGAGGGCAGCGGGTTGCCTGGGGAAGCATGCACGAGCTCCGGGAAATATTTGGCTCGGTCAGCTACAGCATCTGCTTCACCGGTGATGTTATCACAGCGGTGCAGGAGATCTCCGGAGTCGAGACTGACAGCGGGTATTACCGTGCAAGGGCAGGGAGCATCGAGGAGATGAATGCCATCACTGCCCTGATAGCGAAGGCGGGAGGGAACGTGGAGCGGATTGAATCCCATTACCCGAGCCTGGAAGAGATGCTGGTAAAGATCGGGGCGTGACGCGGCAGGACTGAAAGGAACCCCACCGAATTTTTTGATAACCTGTGGATTCCTAAAGTACCGGTCCACTTGCACCATTTATTGAACTTTTATGGAAAGGTCTATTATAATTATTGGGCAATGTAAAGGTAAAAAATGCCAATTCAGATTAAATCCACTTCTTTTTGAGCGATCCGGTTACGGGGCTGTATTCGGTTTTTGGCACCGCCTTTGCGAGCCTCCCCTTGCATCGCTCAACAGCCGTTACCCGCAGTTCCTGCACCGTCCGGGAATAGTCTCTCATTGTCTTTACGCGTCATTCATTCCTCCGTGGATAAATAGTTTGTTGGGGGGATTCTGAATTTTACCATAATTATCTGAAATTGAACGGTAAATCAGGTATTGAAACTATCCGCAGGAATCATTCTTCATTCATTCAACATAAATGGAAAAATTTTCCTAAGCAACCACAATTTTGTTATACGGGTTTTATCTAAAAAAGGAATTCCTGGAAGTCACGGGATCATATGCTGTTCAGGAATATGGGTAAAATCGAAAAAATAGCGGGCCTGAAGGGATTTGAACCCTTGACCTACGGATTAAGAGTCCGTCGCTCTTCCGAACTAAGCTACAAGCCCACCTGGCTGTTGTGACCTATACTTATGTCCCTGTCCCCGAAATAAATCTTTCGAATCTGCGCAAATTATGCCTCGGCGGCGGAAAGGCACGATATGACGGCCCGGCCCGGGTTGTGAACCTTAATTACCTGCCAACGTGCAGTTGTACGCATGCCAGAGGCAGCGGAGGGCGGCCGGCCCGGCGGGAGAGTGAAGTTTGCGGTGCTCGGCTGCGGGAGTACCGGGTACCATGTGGCACAGGAACTTCAGAAAGAGAAGGAGACCGTCCTGGTGCTGGACCGCAACGAGATGCGGGTGAAGGAGCTCCGCGAGCAGGCCATTGACGCCATGGCCCGGGACGTATCCGATCCCGGGTTTCTCTCCGGACTTCCAGCTTTTGATATTGCCTTTGTCCTGACGGGGGACCCTGCGGCCAACCTTGCAGCGGTCAGGACGCTGCGGCAGAAGTCGCCGGGCGTCCATATCGTGGCCAGGGCCATTGACCCGCTCGGGTCAGCCCCCCTTGAGGCCGCCGGGGCGGATTACATCATCCACCCCCAGCAGGTGGTGGCTCACGCGGCCATCAGGCAGATCACCAAGTATCACACGAGCCGCCTCTCCCAGCGGCTGGTGGCACTCCTCGCCGGGTGGGAGGGGACCCTGGGGATCCTCACCCATAGTAACCCCGACCCGGATGCCATCTCGAGCGCCATGGCCCTGGCAGCCATCGCCCGGAGTGCCAACACCCAGAAACTGAAGTGTCGCATCTTCTATGACGGTGTCATCGGGCACCAGGAGAACCGCACCATGGTCAACCTCCTGGAGATCCGCATGGAGAAGGCCGAACCCCAGGCCCTGCAGGACTGCACCTACCTGGCCCTGGTAGACTGCGCCGGCCCGGGGGTAAACAACTCCCTCTCCCCGCGCACCCGGGTCCATATTATCATCGACCACCACCGGGATGGCCAGGGTTATGACCCGGCGGCCACGTTCGTGGATATCCGCCCCGGCCTTGGGGCCACGGCAAGCATCTTCTCACAGTACCTGCAGGAGCTGGATATCCCGGTTGACAGGAAAGTCGCGACCGGGCTCCTGTACGGCATACGCTCCGATACCAGGGAATTCCGGAGAAACCTCACCCCCCAGGACTTAATCAACGCTGCGTTCCTCCTCCCGCTGACCGACGCCGACCTGCTCGAGCAGATCATGTCGCCGTCCCTCTCCCAGGAAACCCTGGACGTCGTGGGAAATGCCATCAGGAACCGGCACCTTGCCAGCGGGTACCTCTTTGCCAGCGTCGGGTATATCCGGAACCGCGATGCCCTGCCCCAGGCAGCGGACCTGCTCATAACCCTGGAGGGGGTCAATACCGCCGTGGTTTACGGCATCTCCGATGATGCAATCATTGTATCCGCCCGGAACCGGGACGTGCGGCTGCACATCGGAAACGTCCTCGAGGAGGCCTTCGGGGACATCGGGGACGCCGGAGGGCACCCGAGCATGGCTGCTGCCACTATCCCCCTCGCCTATTTCAGGAGAGTGAAAGACAAGGAGGCGCTCCTCGCCCTTATCATCGAGCCCCTGCTCAAGAAGTTCACCAGGCTGGTCGGGCTGGAGGACGAGGCCCGGAATGAAGTTTGAGGAATGGGAGCCCTGGTACCGGGAGATCCTGGAGTTTTTCTGTTTTGACCGGTCCCTCGACGAGGAGGCGGCCGGGATCCTGTCACGCCTCCTCCCGCGTGACGATCTCCCCCTCCTGGAGGCGTCGTGCCGGGGGAGACCGGTGACCGTCTGCGGGAACGCACCCGGCCTGGCCCGGGACCTGGGCCGGGTCAGGGGAGCGGTATTTGCAGCCGATGCAGCTGCCACGGTGCTCTATCAGCATGGGATACGCCCATCGGCGGTTTTTACGGACCTGGATGGGGCAACCGATGAATTCATTGCCATGAACCGGGAGGGGAGCATCATGATCGTTCATGCCCACGGGGACAATATCCCGCTCCTGGAGTACTGGGTGCCGCGGTTTCCCGGGCCACTGGTAGGCACCACCCAGAGCCGGCCGCTCCCCAATGTCCATAACTTTGGTGGATTCACCGACGGCGACCGGGCAGCTTTTGCCGCCCGTTCCCTGGGTGCAGGGGCCATTACCCTCGCAGGGTTTGACCTGGATGACATGTCCGTTGACCCGGTCAAGAGAGCCAAGCTTCGCTGGGCCAGGCGGCTGCTGGCCCTGATCGGCCTATGAATACGAAAGCTGCAGTCCTGATCGACGGGTACGTGGACGAACCGGCCTGCCTGGGTGTGCCTCCCTATATATCCCCCTATGTCCGCACCATTGCAGGGGTCTTTGATGATCACGGGTATGCGGTCCGGTATGTCACCATCGACCAGCTGCGGGACGATCCCTCCCTGCTCCCCGGGCTGCGGGAGGCTGCCGTCGTGGTCATGGTGGCCGGGATCACCGTGCCAGGGAAATACCTGGGGGGGACCCCGGCCACCCTCCTGGAGATCCGCCAGATCGGTGCCCAGTTAAGAGCCCCGGTGACCCTGCTCGCCGGGCCCATCGGATTTGGTTACTCGCCGCAGGGCGGGCAGAAGGCAGTGAGAGCGATTGCCTCCGGGTTCGACCACCTCCTCACCGGCTCGCCGGCAGGTGCACTCGATGCGTTCCTCCACGAGGGCAGGACGCACGCGGGGTTCGACTATCGCCACGAGGACCCCTGGGCTGCGGCCGGGAGCCCGATTATTCGCTTCCACCCCCGTTTCCCGTACGTCATGTGCGAGCTCGAGACTGCCCGGGGGTGTTCACGGTTCCACTCCGGGGGGTGCTCGTTCTGCACCGAGCCGTTTTACGGCCCGCCCCGGTACCGGCCCGTCGACGGGATCCGGGAGGAGGTCGAGGCTCTTTCCAGGGAGGGAGGGTTCTATTACCGCCTGGGCCGCCAGCCGGATGTCCTTACGTACGGTGCGTCCCCGGCAGAGGAGTATCCTTCTCCGCGGCCTGAACGGATCGAAGAACTCTTCTCGGAGGTCCGCGGTGCAGCACCGGCGCTCCGATGCCTGCATATCGACAATGTAAACCCCGGCACCATTGCCAGGCACCCGGATGCCAGCCGCGAGGCGCTCCGTTTCGTGGTATTGTTCCACACCCCCGGGGATGTTGCGGCATTCGGCATGGAGACAGCGGACCCTGCCGTGGTCCGGGCGAACAACTTAAAAGCAGGGCCCGGGGAGGTCATGGCCGCCATCCGGCTGGTCAACGAAGTGGGCGGACGGCGGGAGGCGGGCATCCCGCACCTCCTTCCCGGCCTTAACTTCGTGACGGGGCTCGCGGGGGAGACGCCTGAGACCTATAGCCTGAACCTCCGGTTCCTCGGGGACATACGGGATTCGGGCATGCTGGTGAGGAGGGTAAATATCCGTCAGCTGATGCCCTTCGAAGGAACGCGTGCCTACACGGAAAACAGCCTGGGCCGCTACCCGGGGCTTTTTCGCTCCTTCAAGGAACGGGTGCGGAGGGAGTTTGACCTGCCCATGATCTCACGGGTCTTCCCCGCAGGTACGCAGCTTCGCGAGGTGATCATCGAACAGGAGGGGACCCCCTCCTTCGGCCGGCAGATGGGCTCCTACCCGGTCCTCGTTGGGGTCCCCCTCCCTCTGCCCCCGGGAACGGTCACCGATGCCGTGGTGGTTGACCATGGTATGCGCTCGATCACGGCACTCCCAGTCCCCGTTGAAGTGAACAGGCTCCCGCCCGCGGCCCTGGCATGGATACCGGGTCTGGGAAAGAAAAAAGCCGGTTTGGTAGCATCCCGGAGGCCCTTTGCGGGCATCGACGAGTTCCGGAAGGTCGTCGGCAGTACACCGGTGGATGCCTACATCTCGTTTTAGATCTCCCGCAGCTCGATGACCTTGAGAATATCGGTCTTGGTGACTATCCCGACCATCTGGTCACCGTCCGTCACTGGGACCCTGCCGATATTCCTGACCGACATCAGGCGCAGCGCGTCCATGACCGGGGCCTGGGGAGGGAGCGTGATCACTTCCTTTGTCATAATGTCCCTGGTCTGCATAGCCTCCCGGTCGAGGGGAGGTATCTTGTGCACGTCGGCGAGCGTGACCATCCCGACCAGGTACCCGTGGTCCATGACCGGAAAACCGAGGTGCTTGGTGGTATACATGAGATCGATAACCTCCCGCACCGGGGTCGTGGGGGCGATCGAGATGATATTCCGGGCCATGATCTGGCCGACGTTCACGTCCTGGAGGAGGTAGTTGTACCGGACGGCGGCAGACTCCTGCCCTGCCCCCATCCAGATGAAGAACGCTATCAGTATAAGGATGGGGTTGAGGACGAGGAGCCCGAAGATCCCGAAGACCACGGCAAAGGCCTTCCCCACGTTGGCGGCGATGCGGGTAGCCTGAGGGAGGGGCATCCGCCTGGCCAGCCAGGCCCGCAGCACCCTCCCCCCGTCCATCGGGAACGCCGGGAGGAGGTTGAATGCAAAGAGGAAGATATTCAACAGCCCCAGGTATCCGAAGAGGAAGACCAGCACCCCTGCAGTGGCTGGATCGGGGACGAGCGATGAAACGGTGTATACCAGGCCGGTGCAGGCCAACCCGACAGCAAGGCTGGTGAGTGGCCCGACGAGCGCCATGGGGAGCTCCGTGGCCGGGTCCGGCATCCGCTCCTCCATGGAGGATATGCCTCCAAAGATGAGAAGGGTGATACTGTGAATCCTGATTCCCCTTCGCATGGCCACCACGGAATGTGCGACCTCATGCACCAGCACCCCTGCAAAAAGACCCAGGGCGACAACGGCACCGAGGATATAGGGCATCCACCCGCCGGTGATGAGAGTCATATCGATCGGGACCCTGAACAGGCCCGAGAGCAGTTCCACCGTCAGGGAGATCTGGCTCCCGATGATCCAGGCAAAGAGGGGAATGATTATAAGGAAGGTCCAGTGGAGCAGGATTGGAATTCCGAATATTGACCCGATTTTGAATGACCCGTCCATGAAAGGAGTATCTTTTTAACCATCATAGTATATATCTTCCCTGATCAGGATGAGAACGCAGATAACAGAGCTGTTTGGACTGAATATCTACACTGAAAAGAGCGTCTTTGTCGGAGAGGTCGAGGACGTCATCCTCGATATCGAGGGAAAGAAGATGGAGTCCCTGGTCGTGGGAAAACTCAACCAGGAACTCGTGGATATCAAGAATTACAAGGGGTTGAAGATCCCGTTCCGCATCATCCGGAGCATCGGGGACATCGTCATCATCCGGCACCTTCCCGGCGCATTCAAGTCAGGCAATTTTGACGAGGTCTGATAAGGATCGGAGATTCCCCGGCCCGGTCCCCCGGAGCAACAACCGGGACCATTCATATCTTTTTCCATGAAAGACCGCGAACTTTACAGCAGGCTGGCAGCGCTTCCCCCTGTCTTTATCCGGCTGGACGGCCGCAACTTTCACCGCAATGCCGAGCGATGGAATCTGGACCGCCCCTTTGACACCCGTTTCGCCGAGGCCATGACCGCTGTCTCCGTCCTGCTTGTCAGCGCGAGCGGTCTCGCCCCCGACCTGGCATTCACCTTTTCCGACGAGATCAACCTCTACTTCTCCTGCCTGCCGTTCAACGGGCGGGTGGAAAAGGTGGACTCGGTGACAGCGTCCTTCGCCGCGAGCGCCCTGACGATCGAGATGCAGAGCAGCGAGCCGATTTCCTTCGACGCCCGTACCATCCATGTCACACCTGCCCTTGCCGTACAGTACCTCATCCAGCGCCAGGGAGAGGCCTGGCGAAACCACCTGAATGCTTACTGCCAGCACCTCCTGATCGAAGGAGGGATGAGCCGCAGGGAAGCTGCTGCCCATCTCAGGGGGCTGCCTTCCCAGGCGCTGCACGAACTGGCCCATTCCCGGGGATTTAACCTTTCCCATACCCCCACCTGGGAGCGCCGGGGGACCATGGTCTACAAGCGGGTCTATCCTGTCCAGGGGTTCAACCCGGCAACCGGTGCGATGCAGGAGAGCATGCGGAGCGAGGTGGTGGTCGACAGGGAGCTCCCGGTCTTCTCATCACCGGCCGGGCTGGCCCTGCTTGCCCTCGTGATCCGGAACCCGTGAAATAGAAAGGGTGATTGCTACCCCTTCCACGTCCCAGTCCGCGGCCATGTCCCAGCCGGCAGCCTCGGTGGGGGGGGCTCCATCTTCCGGGAAGACGAGGTCAAGGGCCCGGACCTCCTCCATGATCCCGCTCCGCCAGCCTGATTCAACCATCGCCCGTACCCGGGAATCGCCGATGGAGGCGCTGGCCCGTATATGGTCTTCGACACGGAGGTCCAGCTGCCGCCGCATCTCCTGGATCCGGCGGATGATCTCCCGGGCGTACCCTTCAGCCTCCAGTTCAGGGGTGAGGTCGACGTCCACATACACGGTCCCGTTCTGCATGGGTGCCGGGAAAACGGAACCCGGGAGCTTCTGGACAAAGGTAACCTGCCCGGGAAGTATGCGGAACTCGTGACCTCCCCCCGCGAGTTTTATTTCTCTCCCGGCCTCGAGGGAAGCTTTGAGCACGTTTCCATCCGCGGCAAGGACAAGTTCTTTTACCAGGGGGGCATTCCGCCCAAATGCCGGGCCAAGCGATTTCATCACCGGCTCGGCTTTCCACCCGATGCGGTCCCATCTCCCCATGACGGCACGGACTGCCCGGGCGTTAGCCCGTTCAAGGCAGATGGCATTGAGGTCCCTGATGGCAGCGGCTACCCCCGCGTCTTCGGTGACCACTACGCATTCGCGGACCGGCCAGCGCAGCTTTCGTTTCCCGGCCTGGCGGGCGTTTGCCTGGGCCTCGTCAAAGGACCGGACCACCTCCATGGCCTCCTCAAGGGCCCTGTCGGTAAGGGTCTGGTCGCACCCGGTCCAGTCGAGCATATGGACGCTTGCGGGGTCCCCGTCCAGGCGAAGGTTCCTGTACATGGCCTCGGTGAGATGGGGGATGAAGGGCGAGGCCAGGACCAGCAGGCGCCTCATGACATAGTACAGGGTCTCGTACGCCCGGGTCTTTTCAGGGGAGGCGCCTTCGAGCCACATCCTTCGGCGGACCAGCTGGACGTACCACCGGGACAGGTCTTCCAGGATGAAGGACATGAGGGCCCTGGTGGCCTTGTGGAGCTCGCATCCGTTCATGGCCTCATCCATCGTTCCCGCGAGCGTGTTGACCCGCGAGATTATCCAGCGGTCCTCGGGGAGGAGCACCGGGAGATTGTCCCTGCTGAACGTGCTATCCCAGGTACCGGACCGGGAAACCGGGGTGAAGGAATCGAGGAGCATGTACGGGATGGGGAACCGGTAGACGTTCCATAAGATGTTCAATACCCGGTTGACGTTCTTCACCCCCTCCCAGTTGAACCGGAGGTCGTCCCAGGGGGCGTTCTGGGAGAGCACGTAAAGCCGGAGCACATCCACACCCTGCCGGCTGATCACTTCGTCGGGGGTTACCACGTTCCCCAGGCTCTTGCTCATCTTCCGGCCCTCGGCATCGAGGGCGAAGCCGTGCATCAGCACGCTCCGGTATGGGGCGCGGCCGAATGCAATGGTGCTGGCCCCGAGTTGCGAATAGAACCACCCCCGGGTCTGGTCCTGGCCCTCGGCGATGAACTCCGCCGGCCATAGCCGGTCAAATGCATCCCGCTCCCCGGGAAACCCGAGCGTCGCCCATGAGGCCACCGCCGAGTCAAACCATACGTCGAATATGTCCTCCACCCGGCGCATGGTCCCACCGCAGGAACAGGGGATACACACCTCGTCCACGTAGGGCCGGTGAGGGTCCGGGACCTTTTCGCCGCTGCCACGTTCGAGCTCTGAGATGGTCCCGATCACCCGGTACTTCCCGCAGGTGCTGCACTGCCAGATGGGGATGGGGATGCCCCAGTAGCGCTGGCGGGAGATGCACCAGTCCCGGGCCTCCTTGATCCAGTCATGGAACCGGGCGCTCCCGGCCCATTCGGGATACCAGGTGACGTTCCCCACCTCGGCGAGCATGGCGTCCTTCAGCGCGGAGGCCTTCAGGAACCACTGCTCGGTGGCCCTGAAGATGATCGGTGTCTTGCACCGCCAGCAGTGGCCGTACCGGTGCACAACCGTGTCACTTGCCATGAGGTGCCCGCCCAGCTCCTCCATCACGACTGCATCGGCCTCCTTGATGAACATCCCGGAGAGCGTGCCTGCCTCGTCGGTAAAGCGGCCATGGATATCCACGGGACAGACGATGGGGAGGTGCTCCCTGCACCCCAGCAGGTAGTCGTCCCAGCCATGGCCGGGGGCGATGTGAACAAGCCCGGTGTTCTCCAGCACAACAAAGTCTGCGGTCACGACCCGGTGGGAGATCTCCTTCTGCAGCGGCACCTGGTCCTCGAGGGGTGAGCGGAAGAGCAGCCCTTCCAGGTCCCGCCCAGGCCGACGCTCCAGGATGGTATAGTCCTGGTAGCGCCCTTTTCTCAGGACAGGCTCGACCATGTCTTCAGCCATCCAGAGGACTTCCTTTTTTCCCCCTTTCATGACCTCCACCCGGGCATAGGTGAAATCGGGATGGACGGCGACAGCCACGTTAGCCGGGAGCGTCCAGGGGGTGGTGGTCCAGATTACCAGGTATTCCCCGGTTCTGCCGTCCAGGGGGAACTTCACGAATATGGAGGGGTCCTGCTCGTCCCAGTACTCCACCTCGGCATCGGCGATGGCGGTGGCGCATCGGGGGCACCAGTTCACCACCCGGTAGCCACGCTCGAGCATACCCTCCTCCTCTGCCCGTTTGAGAGTCCACCAGGCCGCCTCAATGTACCCCGGGTTGATGGTCTGGTAGGGGTCGTCGAAGTCCATCCAGACCCCGAGTCGCATGAACTGCCCGCTCATGATGCCCATGTTGGTATTGGCGAACTGCCGGCACTGCTCGATGAACGGCCCTATCCCGAAGCGCTCGATCTCCTTTTTCGAGGAGAAGCCCATCTCCTGCTCCACCCGCACTTCGATGGGAAGCCCGTGCATGTCGTACCCTGCCCGGGCAATCACGTTCCTCCCCCGCATGCGGTGATAGCGGAGCAGGCTGTCCTTCAGGATCTTGTTCCACGCCGTGCCCAGGTGGATGTGCCCGGTGGTATAGGGGGGGCCGTCGACAAAGAAGAAGTCCCGGTCGCTCCGGTGCTGCTCCTTCACCAGTTCATAGGTCGATTCTTCCTTCCAGGCATCCTGGACCGACTGCTCGATCTCCTGCGCCTGGTAGCTGCTGGCAACTCCCTTCACCTGAAATCCCCCGAAACCAATATGTATGCCCGGAAAGGGAACTGAAATTCCGCGTCCCCCAGCTTTTGATATGTACCGTCTGCCGCCAGGACGGGCGGCTCCCGGGACCCGTGCTGGTGCCGGGATGCACGGGCTGGCGGGCCTGCACGATTGCCGCTTACCCCGTACAGAAAAAGGACGCAGTAATCATCAGAGAATAAAGCGATCCGTCATGGAATCATCCACCACGAGAGTAAAGGTTGGGGCGCGGCCTATAAAAATCACGTGATTCCCCGGACATGGGTGTGACCGGGGAAGGCCATGACGGCCGATGCGTTCATGCGGGCTGGATGGTTCTTTCGCGGTGGAGAAAGAGCGTTATGCCACCGTGTTCCACCATGTGTGAGGCAGTCAAGCATGTTGCCAGACAGGACAGGACCGGTGCCGCGATACCCCATGATTATCGGGGGGGACCTCCGGGAGGGAAATGATATCCGCCCGGTCTGCTTCCCCTACACGGGGGAGCAGGTTGCACTGGTGAACCAGGCATCGGAGAACGACCTGGATGACGCAGTTTCCAGTGCAGTGCGGGGTTTTCGAAAGACCAGGGATCTTTCCAGCGGGGAGAGGAGGAACATCCTCTCCCAATTATCTTTCATGGTGCAGGAGAGGGCGGGGGAGATGGCTGAGCTCCTCGTCATGGAGGGCGGGAAGACCCGGGCATTTGCACGGGCAGAAGTGAGCCGGGCGGTTGAGACCCTCCGCGTTTCGGCAGAGGAGGCCGGCCGCATCGGCGGCGGGGTGCTGCCGCTGGACTGGACTCCCGGGAACCACGGCCGCCTGGCGGTGACCCGGCGGGTGCCAGTCGGCCCTGTGCTGGGGATCGTTCCATTCAACTTCCCCCTCAACCTCGCCTGCCACAAGCTGGGCCCGGCGGTTGCGGCTGGTAATTCCCTGGTCCTGAAGCCTGCCTCGGCCACGCCCCTCTCATCCCTCGTCCTCGGCTCCATGCTGCTGGAAGCAGGGTTCCCGGGGGAAGCTCTCAGCGTGGTCCCCTGCACGGGGAAACGGGCGGAACGGCTGGCCAGGGACCCCCGCATCGCCTTCCTCTCGTTCACGGGGAGCCCTGCGGTCGGGTGGCACCTGAAATCTGTCGCAGGCCGGAAGAAGGTAGCCCTGGAGCTTGGCGGCAACGCGGCTGTGATTGTGCATGAAGATGCCAATATCGCCTATGCTGCTTCGCGGATCGTCACGGGGGGGTTCACCAACGCCGGGCAGGTCTGCATCTCGGTCCAGCGGGTGTTCCTTCACCGGGGCATCTACGATGATGCTGCCAGGCTCATTACCGCCGGGGCGGCGGCCCTGAAGGTGGGCGACCCGAGGGAGGAGCCCATCGATATCGGCCCGATGATCAGCAGCGATGCAGCTTCCCGTGCGCATGAAAAGATCCGCGAGGCGGTGCGGGACGGCGCTGAAGTCCTTACGGGAGGGACGATTGAGGGCCCCGTCCTGGCTCCCACGGTCCTTACTGGGACAAAACCGGCGATGCGGGTGAACCGGGAGGAGGTCTTTGCGCCGGTCATAACACTTACTCCCTATGACCGGTTTGAAGAAGCATTGGCAATGGCCAATGCAAGCGATTACGGGTTGCAGCTTGGTATTTTCACCCAGAACATCCGGCGGATCATGAAAGCCTTCTCCGAGGCGGAGGTCGGCGGGGTGCAGGTCAACGACATTCCCACGTTCCGGGCGGACCACATGCCGTATGGAGGGATGAAAGGGTCAGGGCTTGGCCGGGAGGGGCCCCGGTACGCCATCGAGGAAATGACTGAAATGCGGCTCCTGGGGCTCAACCCCGCCGGAGGGGTGGATTGAGGGGCCATGGCGCTCCAGGTCGCGGTTATCGGCCCCGGTGAGAGTTCACCCGAGGAAAGTTCTGCGGCAGAAACCATCGGGGCGCTTCTTGCCCGGAGGGGCGCGATCCTCGTATGCGGCGGCCTGGGAGGGGTGATGGAGGCTGCCTGCAGGGGGGCGGTACAGGCAGGCGGCCTCACCGTCGGGATTATTCCGCACACGGGAGAGGGGAACCCGTTTGTCAGGGTGACAATACGGACCGGGCTGTCCCATGCCAGGAACATCGTCGTGGTGCAGAGCGCGGATACTGTCATCGCCGTCGGCGGGGCCTACGGGACGCTCTCGGAGATTGCCATCGCTCTGAAACTGGGAAAGCCTGTCTTCGGGTTCCGGACCTGGGACATCCCCGGTGTGCAGGCCTGCACGGATCCCGGCGAGGCGGTCATCAGGGCGTGCGCCGCTCCGTCCCGGTAAGGGCTGTCCGGTAGCCTCCAAGCCGGTCCAGGATCTCCCGGAACTCCGGAGACCGGATGGCCTGGACCAGGACCTGGACCCGCGGGTCCTCCAGGGTCTCCCTTCGCATGGCAAGCTCGTAGCGTTCGGTGGCCACCGGGACAAACGGGAGCCCGAGTGCTTTTGCTGCACTGTAGACGCACATCCCTGCCTCTACCTCCCCGGTCTTCACCGCGAGGGCGACTGCAATGTGCGTGGTCGCTTCGCGTTCGTACCCGGGAACCCGGTCCGGGGAGATCCTCCTCTTTCGCAGCTCGTGATCGAGGAGCATCCGGGTACCGGATCCCTTCTGCCGGTTGATAAACGACTTCCCGGGCAGGTCCTCGAACCCGATGCCGCTCCTCGAGACGATGCCCTGCTCGCGCTCTGCCACGCAGAACAGGGAGACGGCCTCTCCAGGGAGGTACCGTTCGAGGTACGCGATGTTGTAATCCCCGTCGGGCGAGAGGAGGTGCATCGGGGCAGCGTGGCAGTCCCTCTTCCGAAGAGCAATGATGCCGCCCATGCTCCCCACGTGGCTGGAGTGGATCTCCACGTCCCGGGGTTTTACCAGTTCTGCCAGGTGGTCAAGGACCGGGTCGTGGCTCCCGGTCACCAGGATCGATGTATCGGCCTGAGATGGGGGCACGCTCAACTGCAGCGGCACCTCTTCGCCTGCTTCGTATCCCTCCAGCGCTGCGGGTATGCGAACCAGGGCATTGGCCCGCACGGCGCTCATCTGGACGCCTGCGCCCCGGGAGAGCGGGGTGGCTACCCAGGCTGACCCGATCCGGCCGGCTGCCGCCAGGACAAATTCCTCGGTCCCTGCATCAGAATGGATTGTCGCGGTCAGCCGTGCGGGTAGAACCAGCGGTTCAGGAACAGAAAAACCATAGTTCCTGACAAGAGGGTTGACGATCTCGCGGAGCACGGTGAGGGCGGATAGCGGGTATCCCGGCATCCCGATAACCGGCTTCCCCTGGATCCTCCCGATTATCACGGGTTTTCCCGGCTTGATGGCAACGCCGTGGACCAGCACCTCCCCCAGTTCAGCGATGACGTCCGCGGTATAATCCCGGGTGCCGGCGGACGAACCGGCCGAGACGATCACCAGGTCATTCTCGCGGACAGCAGTCTCCACTACCGAGCGAATCTCCTCCGGCCTGTCCGGTGTGAGGGGATACCGGGTGTACCCCGCGCCGAGCGACTGGAGCCACGCCCCGGCCATCAGGGTATTGCTCTCCACGACCTGCCCGGGACCGGGGCGGGTCCCCGGGGGGACGAGTTCGCTCCCCGTGGGGATGAGCCCTGCTTGAAGGGCAAGCACCTGCACGCGGGTGATGCCATAGGCCGCGAGTGCCCCGATATCCTGGGGGCGGATGCGGTGCCGCGACGGGAGGGCCATCTCCGATTCGGCGATGTCCTCACCCGCCGGGCGCACGTGCTGCCAGGCAGCGGCCGGTTTCCGGATGGTGAACCGGTCCCCCTCGGCCCATACGTCCTCGATCATGATCACCGAGTCATACCCCGGGGGGACCACGTTCCCGGTGTTCACACGAACAGCAGTTGGCAGGGTGACAGGGTGTTGCTCATGCGCCCCCACGGTATCCCCGCTCCGGACGGCGATCCCGTCCATGGCTGCCAGGTGCAGCCCGGGTACGGAATACGTGGCAAAGATGGGGGCAGCCGTGATCCTCCCGGCAGATTCGCCGAGGGGGACAGTCTCGACCCCGGGAGTGGCGATAAACTCCCGGTCGACTATTTCCAGTGCCGCATCAAGCGACACGACCGAGAGGTACCTCCTCACCACAGGATCACCTCGACCTGTTCGTCCTTCTCGAGCCCCTCGCTCCCGGCCGGGATGCGGATCATGCCATCGCTCTTCACCAGGGTGTTCAGGAGGCCCGACTTGCCAAAGAGGGGGACAGCCTTTCCTTCTTCAATCCGTATCCGCACGTAGTCCTCCCTCCCGCGCTGCGACGGCACGTTCTGGGCCAGGGTGAACCTGCGGGTGCAGACCTTCCGGGTACTCTCGCCGGTCATCACCATGAGGAAGGGAGCACCAATGACGTCCAGCACCACGAAAGCCGAGGCAGGGTGCCCGGGGAGCCCCAATACCGGTTTTCCCCTGCATCTGCCAATGATCGTCGGTTTGCCCGGGGCGATGGCTACCCCGTGGACCAGAACTTCCCCCAGATCATGAATCAGGGAGGCCGCAAGGTCCCGCTCGTCCTTGGAGCTCCCGCCCGAGAGAACAATGGCGTCGTTTTCCCGGGCCGCGGTGATCAATATCTCCCGGAGGGTCTCCCAGTCATCGCGGACAACACCATAGAGGCGCGGTATGCAGCCGGACTCCCGGATGAAGGCCCCCAGCATCACGCTGTTGCAGTCCCGGACCTGGCTCCCTGTAGGGACGGAGGAAACGGGCACCAGCTCGTTACCCGTCGAAATCACCCCAATACGCGGCCTTGTGAAGACCGGCACCCGTTCACAGCCCACCGCTGCAAGCACACCGATGTCCTGAGGGTGCAGCCTCCTGCCGCGGGTAAGCGCCGGGCTGTTCCTGGAAAAGTCTTCGCCTCTCCTGATCACGTTCTCCCCCGCCGCTGCAGGCCGCTTGATCAGCACCTGGTCCCCCAGGGACTCGGCATGTTCGACCATGACCATCGCATCGGCACCTCCGGGGATGGGTGCCCCCGTGGGAACATAAGCAGCCTCTCCCGGGGCCAGCGAAAAAGCGGGGGGCTGTCCCATCAGCACTTCCCCTGAAAGGCGGAGGATCGATGGGATGGCCTCTCCCGCCCCGGTCGTGTCCGCCGCCCGGACGGCATACCCGTCGACCACCGACCGGTCGAAGCCGGGGATGTCCACGTCGGCGGTTATATCAACCGCCAGCACCCTCCCGTAAGCCTCTGCGAGCGGCACCGTCTCCTGCGCGGGCGGCGGGCAGGCGATCCCCCGCGCCACCCTGATGGCCTCGTCAACCGGGACCGTCCGCAGAAAGAGGCTCATTTGAAGCAGCCCAGCTGGCAGGCCCGGATCTTGACCCCGTGAGTGTTGCAGTACCGGGCTATGTCCATCTTGGAAATACCGTATTTTTCGGAGATGGCAAAGGCCTGTGGGCACTGAATTGCTGCATCGATCCCCTCGGCTTCGAATGCTTTCCGTATCTTCTCTTCGTTCATAGCAGGCAATGGTAGGCAGGGCAGAATAATAAACTCATTGCAGTTGGCCGGCAGGATCCCCTGATTTGCACATTTCGAGGTTCAAATGACACAAATCCCTTGAAAAATAAATTAATTCAGTAATAAAAAGACGTTTAAGTTAACCAGTTCCAATGCACGGTATCTGGCCCGGGGGAGTTGATTATTCTTCTGGAAAATTCTTCTGGAAAAATATAGGAAAAATATGGAGTATCAGTTAATTCTTCCTTCTCAGGTAGCTTGCAATAGCCAGCAGTCCCACGATCATCGTTGCCGGGACGACGAAGGACGGGAATTCCGGAGTCGGAACGCATGTCCCGATGTCGAACGTTACCGTGTCTCCGCCGGTGAAGTACGGAACTCCGTTATAGTACCCGGTTGCCACGGCACTGTTGTCAACATCGCAGCCGTTCGCGACTGCAGTTCCCCTGATTTCCTGGGTGACCGTCTGGCCTGGGGCGATATCCCCGAGGTTGTAGGTTGTCTGGCTGAGAGACACCTCGGGCGGCGGGTAGTCGACGAGTTCCACGTTATAGGCAGTGTAGATGGTCGATGGGTTGTGGACGGTGATGGTGAAGATAACCGTGTCGCCGACATTGTATACCGACTTGTCAGCAACTTTGTCGACATCCAGGGTGGTCGGCGGCGGGGTTCCGCAGGGGAGGCTGCTCGTCGTGAATTCCTGGAGCAGGAACTTCTTGAGGTAATATCCCGATGAGGCGGGGTTCATCCCTGAGTAAGATCCTGCATAATCCCAGTCCAGCCCCATGTATATGATTATCCCAGATCCGAACTTACCCGAGGCGCTGTTCGTGTAGACATGAGTCGGACCGGTAATTCCGAGGGTGTTCCGGGCCGTACAGTCAACACACCAGTCCGACGGGATAAAGGACGTGAATACATTCGCGTCACCAACAGCATCGGTCGAAGATCCGAGATATCCTGCATTGATATAATAGGGAGAAGCAGAATTAGCGCTTGACAGGGTGTTTTCCTCAACAATAGTCAACGTGCCACTGGCTCCCTGGGGCCCTGGGACCGATGACGTCCATCCGCTCGGCAACCAGGAATAGCTCCATGAGCCGGGGTACGGGTCTTCAGAATCCCAGATGACAAGCTTCCCACCGCCTTTCACAAAGTTGACAATGTCGGTTTTTTGTGCCGCAGAGAAAACACTTGGGTTGACGGCAAAGAGGAACAGGGTGTCGTAATTGGCAAGCGTTGCAGCGTTGACATTACCTGGCTCCACAGTAGTCATGGTCAGCCCGCTCGGGGTGTAATCTGAGTAATAGACATACCCCATATCTGAAGAGTACACGGAAGTCGCTGAACTTCCCGACTCATCGTCGACGCAGGCAATATTATTACTGGCCCCCCACGCCATCACGGACGGCGCAAGCAGAAGAATGAGACATATGGCCAGTACTAGCTTAAACTTCATTTTTTCCTTTCACCTCTCTCACTAGGACCTAGGTTCCTAGTTACGAAAATGATTAACCATATACTATATAAATGTTGTTGTTGAATGATTTGCATGTGTCATTAGTTTATATGATGGGACTTGCCTAGGAATACAAAATCCATATATATATATGGTAATTGTTTTTTAACCTCATTCATGACCTCTGTTTTTTTATAAATTATTTGAGATAGAATTATTTCTATATTAAAAAATTTTTCATTATCATACTCTCGGCATGGAATCGCTTGAATGGTTTCTCAAACCCGCACATACAGGACCGCCAGTCGAAGACTACATCTTTTCAGTCGATCAATCTAAGCCGTAGAAAATCCGAATAATACCTGTCTGTTTCCGCCTATGAAGATCGCCCTGGTCAGTTCGCGGCAGGACCCCGGCGGCTGCACCATTCACGAAGCCGTTACCGCTCTCCTTTCCCAGGATGTGGACCGGCCCTATCCCCTGGAAAGCCACGCGCTGGAGGTCGTGCAGGTAGAGGACCGCCTCATATTCCAGGACAACCTGGACCGGTCACTGGACGCGGATCTCGTCATCTTTCTCTCCCGCCACTCCTCGGTGAATCCCCTCCCGGTTTTGACGGTCCATGTTACAGGAAACCTGGGCGAAGCTGCATTTGGCGGAAGGCCAGGGTCCCTTGCCCCCGCGGCGCCGGCGTGGATGCACGCTGTTTTAAGGCAGCTGAAGGTGCGGGCCCCGCCTGGTTACCGGGTGGCATACGAGGTCACCCACCATGGGCCCACCGAGCTTTCGATCCCTTCCCTTTTCGTGGAGGTGGGAAGCACGGAGCGCGAATGGAGGGATGGGGCGGCGGGGCAGAGCGCGGCATTGAGCGTGCTCCATGCAGCGCCCCGGAACAACGAGATACCCCTGATCGGGTTTGGAGGCACCCACTACGCCGCCCGGCAGACCCATATCGCCCTCTCCTCGCGGGCAGCTTTCGGCCATATCGCCCATTCAAGGGAGGTGCCTTCTCTTGATACTGCGATGATTACCCGGATGAAAGAGAAGACCGGGGCAGTGGCCGCTTATATTGACCGGAAATCCCTCCCCGGGACCAGCGTTTCAGCCCTGGAAGAAATGCTCGCCTCGACCGGTACGCCGGTGGTATCCGAGGGGGATCTCCTCTGCCTCGGGGCGCTTTTATGGCCGCAGTACCTGTCGGTCGTTGCCCTGGCCAGGGAAAAGGTGCCAGGGGGAACCGTGCACCTCGGCCGGGAGGTCCCGGGCGGTGAGCCGTTTACCATGGAGATCGACCCGGTTCTCCTGGAGGAGGCCTGGAAGACGGGACCAAAAGAACTGGTAAAAGGCCTGGACGGACTTCCCATCATATGGATCTCGGGCCCAAAAAAGGCCGTATACCCGGTTTTTATTACCATCAGGGAAAATTGCACCCGGTTGCGGCATGATTTAATAAGCTTATGCGTATACATCCTACGTAGAGGAAATAACACGGCCATTGCAGGCGAACATCTCATCGTACGCAGGCGTAAATTCGATCCCGACAGGGCGCGGGAACTGGGGGTACCGCAGGGCCCGCTCTTCGGGATGCTGATGAGTGGGAGCCCGGTGCAGGCAGGAGGGCAGGTGATCACCCCGGAGATGGTCCAGACCTGTACCGAGACACGAATCCACATCCCCGGACTGGAGAAGTATTTATGAGGTCCATTGTTGAAGAGGCGCTGACCAGGGTAAAGGAAGAACCCCAGGATGTCTCCAAGAACAACGAGGATCTTGACCAGATCCTCAAGGAATTACGCACTGAAATTGCCGTGATTGGCTGCGGGGGCAGCGGTTCCAACACTATCACGCGGATGAAGGAGGAAGGTATCCACGGGGCGAGGTTAATCGCCCTCAATACCGATGCCCAGCACCTGTCCCGGACCATAGCGGACCAGCGCCTCCTCATCGGCCGGCAGAGGACGCGAGGCCTCGGGGCCGGGTCCATTCCCCAGATCGGGGAGGAAGCAGCGCTCGAGAACGAACAGGACATCAAGAGGGTGGTGACCAGTTGCGACATGGTCTTTGTCACCGTGGGCCTGGGCGGAGGGACAGGCACCGGGGCTGCTCCCATCGTGGCCAAGGCCGCCAGGGACGAGGGGGCGCTCACCATCGCCGTAGTCACCCTTCCCTTCACCGCCGAGGGTGCCATCCGCATGGAGAACGCCGAGGCCGGGCTTGAGCGGCTCCGCGACGTTGCCGATACGGTCATCGTGGTGCCAAACGACCGGCTGCTCGAGGTAGTCCCCAAGCTGCCCCTGTACGCAGCCTTCAAGGTCGCCGACGAGGTCCTGATGCGGGCGGTCAAGGGCATCACCGAGCTGATCACCATGCCCGGCCTCGTGAACCTCGACTTTGCCGATGTCCGCACCGTCATGGAGCGGGGCGGGGTGGCCATGATTGGCGTCGGTGAAAGCGATAGTGAGGAGAAGGCAGCCGACTCGGTCAAGAAGGCCATCCGCTCCCCGCTCCTGGACGTTGATATTTCGGGTGCCACCGCCGCGCTGGTCAACGTGATCGGCGGGCCGGACATGACCATGGAAGAGGCCGAGGGAGTCATACAGGAAGTTTACAACCGGATTGCCCCCGAAGCCCGCATTATATGGGGTGCACAGATCGACTCCGCGATGCAGAACAAGATGCGGACCATGCTTGTCGTCACCGGTGTACGGTCGCCACAAATATATGGTAGGAATGAAAAAATTACCCCGAAAGTTCAGAAACAGTTCGAGATAGATTTTCTGAAGTGATGGTGCATGGAAATAGGTAAACCCGATATCAAGTTCAATATCAACGAGGAACTCTTCCGCAAGTACTGGCGCATCCTCAAGCTGGCCCGTACCCCCAAGCGGGAGGAGTTCCAGAAGATCGCCCTGGTGGCGGCCGCAGGCGTACTCATCGTGGGCCTCATCGGATTTCTGATCTACGAGTGTATGCTGCTCCTGCATTGATGAATATGGAAGAGCACCACAACCGTATTTTTGCCATCAAGACCACCTCCAAGCAGGAGCGGACGGTTGCGGACAACATAAAGAAGGCTATCGACTCGGGGGCGACCGATGTCAAGGTCGTGGCCATCATCGTCCCCGACGAGCTGAAGGGCTATGTTCTTGTCGAGACCCCCGAGACCCTCCCCCGGATCGAGCAGCTGGCAGAGAAGGTCGCCCATGCGCGCACGGTGGTGCGGGGCGAGACGACCCTCTCTGAGGTAGCCCACTTCCTGGTGCCAAAACCAGTGGTCAGCGGGATCTCGGAAGGCACCATCGTCGAGCTGATCGCGGGCCCCTTCAAGGGGGAGAAAGCGGTTGTAAAACGTATCGATGCCGGAAAAGAAGAGATAACCGTCGAGCTATACGAGAGTGTCCTCCCGATCCCCATCACCGTCAGGGGGGACAACGTCCGGGTCGTAGACAAGGGCGAGGGAAAATAAAACAGTTATTTTGCATCTCCGGCGTTCCTGCTATACCTTTAAGACTGCTCCCAACCACCTTTCCTAACCCACGCCAGATACCCCTAGGGGACGGCATGGTGGTACGAACATGGCAGAAGTGGTCGAGGTATTAGTACCTGGAGGCAAGGCAACCGCGGGTCCACCCCTCGGGCCGGCGCTCGGACCGCTCGGCATCAATGTGAAGGCAGTCGTTGACGAGATCAACAAAAAGACCAGCAGCTTCAATGGCATGTCGGTCCCGGTGAAGATCGAAGTTGATGACAAGAAGAACTTCACTATCGCCGTGGGGGTCCCCCCCACCACGGCCCTCATCAAGAAAGAGGTGAATGCCGAGAAGGGTTCATCCGAACCCGGGACCAAAGTCGTCGGGGACTTGCCTATCGAGGCCGCTGTCAGGATTGCCCGTATGAAACAGGAAGATATGATCTCATATGACCTCAAGCACAGGGTCAAGGAGGTCGTCGGCACCTGCGTGAGTATGGGCGTCAACGTCGATGGAAAGAGGCCGCGTGAGGTCCTCGCTGCAATCGACGCTGGCACGTACGACAAGCTCCTCGCAGAATGACGAGAAAAGAACCATAGGAGATCAAGCATGGTCGCAGACTATGGAGGTTAAGCAATGGTTGAAAGGGCAAAAATTGTCGAGGCCGTGAAGGCGGCCATCGAAAAAGCGCCAGAACGCAAGTTCTCTGAGAGCGTGGATATTACCGTCAATCTCAAGAATATCGACATGGCGCAGCCCAAAAATCGTATCGACGAGACTATTCTCCTCCCGAACGGGACAGGCAGGAAGGTCGGCATCGCGGTCCTTGGCAAGGGGGACATCACCACCCGCGCCAGGGAGGCGGGCGTGGACCTGATCATCGGGCCTGAAGAGATTGAACGCCTTGGCGAGGCACCGAGGGAAGCTCGGAGCATCGCCAGCACCTACCGGTTCTTCCTGGCAGATACCGCGGTCATGCCCCAGGTGGGCCGGTTCCTCGGTCCACGGCTCGGGCCCCGCGGCAGGATGCCCACCCCCATTCCTGCAGGGACCGACATCCGCCCCATGGTGGAGCGCCTGCGCAACTCGGTGAAGATCCGGACCAAGGACAAGAAGACCTTCCACGTGAAGGTGGGCACCACCGCGATGACTCCTGAGCAGATAGCCGAGAACATCGATGTGGTGCTGCGCAGGGTGGAGTCTGTCCTTGATCAGGGAGCCTTGAACATCCGCTCGGTCTACGTAAAGACCACCATGGGGCCGGCGCAGAGGCTGGTGTAGCGAATGGCCCTCTATACCCATCATCTCCCCGCGTGGAAGCGGAAGGAGGTAGAGGAGATCAAGGCTGACACCCGGAACTACACCCTCATCGGGCTCGTGGACATGTATGGGATCCCCGCCAGCCAGCTCCAGCAAATTCGCAGGAACCTGCGGGGGAACGTCAAGATTAAGATGACCCGGAATACCCTGATTAGGCATGCCCTCGACGAGCTGGGCGCCCCGCTGATCAATCTTTCGGGGTACATTTCCGGACATTCAGCGCTCATCTTCACCAACGAGGACCCGTTCCGGCTTTTCAAGAGGCTGGAGAAGACCAAGACCAAGATGGCCGCCAAGCCTGGCGAGGTCGCACCTGAAGACATCGTGGTCGAGAAGGGCCCTACCAGTTTCAAACCGGGCCCTATCGTGGGTGAGCTCCAGCAGGTTGGTATCCCTGCCGCCATCGAAGCCGGGAAAGTGAAGATCCGGGAGACACGTACCGTGGTCAGGAAAGGGGAGGTCATCAGCCCCAAGATGGCTGACGTCCTGTCCAAGCTCGGCATCAAGCCCATGGATGTAGGCCTGATCCTCCAGGTCGCTTTCTTCGAGGGTGACGTGTTCGAACCGTCCGTTCTGGCCATCGATGAAGACATTATACGCAGCCAGATCACCCAGGCCGCGATGCAGGCCTTCAACCTGTCAGTTAATGCCGTCATCCTGACGCGGGACACGGCAGCGCCCATCCTGGAGAAGGCTGTGCGCGAGGCCCGGGGCCTGGCTATCGGGGCCGACATCTTTGAAAAGGATGTCATCGATGCGATTATTGGTAAAGCCTACAGGGAATGCGCCGCCCTCCAGAGTGCGGTCGGCGGAAAATAATGGATGAACTGGAAAAGTCGAGGTGAATGAGATGGAGTATATCTATGCAGCCCTTCTCCTGCACAAGGCAGGAAAACCCGTTAAGGAAGACAGCATCAAGGCAGTCCTGACTGCTGCCGGTATCGCCGCTGACGACGCCCGGGTCAAGGCCCTGGTCGCCGCTCTCGAGGGAGTCAACATCGAGGAAGCCATCAGCAAGGCTGCAGCCGCCCCGGTTGCCGTGGCCGCCGCCCCCGCTGCCGCTGCCAGTGCACCCGCCCATGCAGCAGCAGCAACGCCTGAGACCAAGAAGGAAGAGAAGAAAGAGGAAGAAGAAAGCGGCATGGCAGGGCTCGGGGCCCTGTTCGGCTAAATCTTCGTGTATGTGCAAAAATGCCATACGGCATTTTCATTTTTTAACAAGTATCATTGCTCTGGACCGGGCTCTTTTACCCCGCATATTTACAATCAAAACGTGGTTTTCAATCGACAATCCTGCCCAGGAGCACATCCGGACTTGAAAGAGTATCGCTCGCGGGGCCGGAGGATATTCCCGGAATAACCGGCTATCGGCATACCCCGTGCTGGAATAATTTTTCTAGTCTTCTGCTCCCTGCGAGAGCACCTCCCGGCACCGGTCACAGAACCACTGCCGCTTGCGGTTGAGATCCTGGAGGGTGAGGGGGTTGTGCATGATGCACTCCTCGTCAGGGCAATGGGGGAGCCCGAGGAGATGGCCGACCTCGTGGGCAGATTCCTTGATTAGCCTGTCAGTCAGCATTTCATTGTCATCCGGAAGGTCATAGAACGCGTTTTCCAGCCGTGCCGTGGATACCACGGCTGTCCCGGTGGATGGCCGGGCCAGGCCGAAGAGGAACTCATCTCCGTCCCGGCAGAGGTCCTGGGAGACGACCAGGAGGACAGGGGCGCGGACGTGGTTGCGCCGCTTGTGCAGGTCCAGCGAGTCGAGCAGCGCTGCAGCATCCGTCTGTCTCCGCGAACCGATGTATCCGTTCAGGATGACCGGGCTGTCGCAGAGAGAAATCCTGCAGGGCAGGAGCCCGGATAACGCCCGGGTGAGGGGGGCCTGGAACCCCTCGGGGGCATCGGCATCCCAAAAGATAAGGAGGGACATGAGCTACACTACGTGTGGTCATGGGCGGGCATAAACATATTGAACGGTGTATTGGGGCTTATATTGCCAGGCATTATCGTACCGCGGCAGAAGTGGGCGTTGGCGGGAACCCTGCCACCGCCCTGGCCCTCTGCAATTCAGGGACACGGGTATTCTGCACGGACGTCCGGCCGGTGCCCCCTGTCGCGGGGCTGAACATCGTGCACGATGATATATTCAACCCGGACCTGTCCCTCTACCGGGGCCTTGACCTGGTCTATTCTATCCGCCCGCACGAAGAGATGGTGCCGGCCCTTATCACGCTCGCCAGGGCGGTTGACAGCGACCTCCTGGTCTACCACCTGGGGTTTGAGGGGTATGGAAAGGGAAGCGAGCTGATCGATTGCGGAGTGGTCCTCCACTGCTATCACCGCCGTCAGAACCCGTTGAAAAGCGTTTTTTGATCGCGTACCGGGACCTTGTCTTCCCTGGGCCCGTCAGGGGCGATCTCTTCGCCGGGCGGCGGCTCCGGGGTGGGGTCCGCTCCAGGCGCTGGTTTCTTTTTTCCCCCGCTACTCTTTTCTCTCTCTTTTTTTACCTCCATTTCGCGCTCTTCTGCAGCAATGGTCCTGGCCACCTGCTGGGAGCGGGTGCGGTCATGCAGAAAGAGGTTCACCTCATCCGCATCCAGGGAAAATTCCCGGGCGTACGGGAGAGGATCTGCATCAATGAGGACGCCCAGGAGGGGGAGGTAGCCATCCATCAGGGTGCCCCGGGGCATGTGCAGCGAAGAAGAGACCTTGCGGAGCATGCTGGACCGGATGGCTTTCGACTTCTGCGACGACCCCATGCGCTTCCACCGCTCGGGAGGGGAGATACGTGCATGGATCCCTCTTCCCGCGGCGACGCGGGAGACCCCCAGGAGGGCCAGGGAGGTGGCATACCGCCAGAGCGTGTGGTATTGCTGCCGGTACGTATATCCAAGGTATTCATCGGCGCGGGAGATGGCCCGGTATGACTCCTGGTATTCGGTGACTGTCTGGAGGCCGGCAAGATTCCCCTCCACCCACTGGATCAGGGTATCCGGGGTCTCCTCCACTTCGAAGGCCAGGCGAAGGAGATCTGATGACCCGCGGGAACCATAGACGGCGGTCACCAGGTCAAATACGCTCGATCTCCGGTCCTTTCGCGAGACCAGGACCCCGTCTTCCAGGAGCTTCTCCCTGCCTGCGGCAGAAGCGTACAGCATGGTCACGGCTGCCCGCATATCCCCTCTCGCGGCCTCTGCGATTCGCTGCAGCGCCCCTTCGTCGCAGGCCACCCGCTCCGCAGCGCAGATGAACCGCAGGCGGGGGACGATAGATCGGGCCTGCAGGGCCTTGAACTGCACCGGTACGCAGCGGCTGCGGATCTCGCCTGCTACGGCATAGAGATCGTTTGCGATGAGGATGACCGGCTGGCGGGAGGAGCGGATCATGTCCACGATTGCCCTGGCACCGCCCCGGTCAGCGGTACCCTGGAGGTTGTCAGCCTCGTCCAGGAGGATGAGCTTTCGCGTGGCGCCGGTGAGGCTCGCCGTGGTGCTGCCGCCCCCGGCCACGCGGTCGATGACAGCCCCGGTGCGCTGGTCGCTCGCATTCAGCTCGACCACCTCCCAGCGCATATCATGGGCCAATGCCCAGGCGCTCGATGTCTTTCCGGTACCTGCTTTGCCGTAGAGGATCAGCGGCTGGCTCTCCCGGGTCCAGGATTTCGCCCATTCGAGCATCTGGCGAAGCGCTGTGCTATTGCCCACCACCTCGTCGAGATGTACAGGACGGTATTTTTCACCCCAGTCCATGTATCCAGACATTGGCCCTGTATCAAATAAATTATCACTGATGATGCTCCTATTGTTAGTATAACCGGTATTGTGGATTTCATGCGACTGAACGGCGTTTCCACGGCTCAAATCGCCACGGTGGTCAGGGAATACGAGGGTGTCCGGAGAAAGCATGCCATCGGTGAGATGGTCAAGGTCATCAGGATCGACGCCCCCGGGGTCTTGGCATCGTTCGGGGAGGATGCGGCGGTTATCGAACACGGGGATGAAGCCCTTCTCCTTGCCGCGGATGGTATCTGGAGCCGGTTGATGGAAGCAGACCCGTACTGGGCTGGTTACTGTTCGGTCCTTGTGAATATCCACGACATTGCCGCTATGGGCGGCAGGCCCATCGCCATGGTGGACGTATTTTCCATATCTGATCCCCGGATCGAGAAGCAGGTCATCGCCGGGATGCGGGATGCATCGCTCCAGTTCGGGGTCCCCATCGTGGGAGGGCACCTGCATCCCGACACCCCGTATAGCGTCATTGATGTCGCCATCCTGGGCATCGCCCGGAAGGAGGCGGTGATATATTCCCATACCGCCCGTGAGGGTGACAAGGTGATTGTGGCTGTCGACCTGGACGGCAGGGTCCATCCGTCGTGCATGCTCAACTGGGACTCGGTGACCATGAAGAGCGCTGCACATGTCAGGGCCCAGATACAGGTGATGGAGAGTATCGGACAGGATGGTCTTGTAACGGCGGGTAAGGATATCAGCAACCCGGGGGTGATAGGGACGCTGGGGATGCTCCTCGAAGTGAGCGGGAAAGGCGCCACCATAGCCCTTGATGCTCTCCCCGTCCCGGACCTCGGGGAGAACCACCTGAGTTTTGAACAATGGGTCCGGATCTATCCGGGCATGGGTTTCATCCTCACTGCTCCGGAGCACAATCTTCCAGAGCTTATAAGGCGTTTCGGAGCCGTCGGGATGACCGCCCGGGAGATCGGCACGGTGGACGGGAGCCGGGAGCTCAATGTCACCCTTGCGCGGGAAAACTCCCTGGTCTTTGATTTTTCCAGCAATGGAATCATGCGGCTCTTTTCTGACGGGGAGTCATGCCCGCCTCACTGATAGGCATCGGGATCGGAGAGGATCGGCAAAAAGTCCTCGCAAGCATCATGCAGAGCGGCCTCGCCCCTCGCCTGGTCTGCTACTGCCGCCCGGGCCTGGTGCAGGAGACCGGAGAAGGGTGGAGTGTCAGGGAAACAGAACAGCCGGAACACGACCTGGCCGCTGACCTCTGCAGCGGCCGCCTCGCAGCCGCTGTCAGGGGGACTCTCCCTGCAAACCCAACGCTCTCTGCACTCCGGAAGGCTGCAGGCGTCGACCACCTCGAGCGGGCGGCACTCCTGGAGACTGCAGGGGGGCGGAAGTTCTTCCTGGCGCCGGTCGGGGTGGACGAGGGGTGGACCGTGGCCCAGAAGGTCGCCCTGATTGCGAGGACCCGGCAGATTGCCAGGCGGTTCGGTCTCTCCACCGGGGTGGCAGTCCTGTCGGGGGGGAGGCTGGGAGATGCGGGCCGCCACCCGGCCGTGGACCAGAGCATGGCCCAGGCTGAACTGGTCGCCCGCCTGACAGGTTCACGCCATTTTGAGATCCTCATCGAGGACGCTGTACAAGAGTGCGGGGTTATCATCGCCCCGGACGGCATCAGCGGGAATTTGATCTTTCGTACGCTGACCTTTCTGGGATCGGGTCACGGACATGGCGCACCCGTGCTAAATATCGATAGAATCTTTGTGGATACCTCGCGCGCCTCGCCCGGTTACGTGAATGCCATTCAACTCGCGGAATCCCTGCAAAAAGAATAATAAAACTTAAAATCATGTTATTTAAAAGAAAAGACAATTTTTCACCGGAATTCGATATCCCTGGTCCCCTGAGAGGCCTCTCTCTCCCAATAGCTGCAGAGTGTTCCCGGATGGGGTAAAAGGGTGAAATTTAGACCGAAATCACGAAATGTTTAAATATTTCCTGATACATTTTTTGAATTGAGGTAAAATACATGGCAGATTTACCTATCGCTGCAGTTGTGAGAATTGCCAAGAAGAATGGTGCTGAGAGAGTAGGAAGCGATGCCGCTGCTGCCCTTGTAGCCAAGGCGGAGGACTACATCGCAAACCTTACCAAGGAGGCCAACAGGCTGGCTCTGCACGCCGGAAGAAAGACGATCAAGGAAGAGGACGTGGAACTTGCGGCGAAGTCCGCATAAAACCTCACCTTTTCCCTGACGAGGGTCTGGTCTCACGGTGCAGCTGCACCGCAATCAAGGTGGCATCAAACTCTTTTGGCGGTGGTTCATTCGAGCCTTGTCTCTTCATCCTGCGCTACGACTTCTTATATAATGGTATGCCATGCAGTGCTGTATGGCGTAGAAATTTTTAGGAGAATGTTCCACGCATTTTTTACCCTCGAAAGAGGGGTAGGGGGATATTGATGACCGGGCATCTGCCGGAGATGTCGGAAAAAACCAGGCCGGGTATCATCCAGTCAATAAGGGATATGGAAAGAATGGGTCAACCGGCAGCTGACTTTCTTCTCCTCGCCCTCAAAGACAATGACAAACGGGTAAAGGTAGCAGCGGCTCATGCGCTTGGAGAGATCGGGGATACTCGAAGTTACGAGGTCCTGGTGGAAATGCTGTCTGATCCTGACAATGCAGTTCGTTTTGCCGGAGCTGCAGCCCTGGGCCAACTGGGGGATCGTCGGGCGATCGAGCCGCTCGAGCGCATTTGCATGGATGAAAACTGCTTCGTCCGGATCGCGGGCAGGGAGGCGATCACCAGGCTGACGGAATGATCACCGCTTCGGTAATGTACGGCAAAGTTACTTATCCCGCCCTTTTTCATAAAAAATGACACGATTCCTCGATGGCACCTGCACGCAGGATGAGATATACCGGAGCCTATCTCCTATTCAATGCCTGATTCCGTGTACGATACAGGCATAATGAACGCTCCGCATCTCCCGGTATAGAACGGGATAACCCTTTATCAGAATGTCCCTTTGGTGCTGGGGACCTCCCGTGAACCGGGAATTACCTGAGCTGCCTCGCCCAGGGCGATACCAAACGCCTTGAAAACTGCTTCGCACAGGTGATGGTCGTTCTTGCCATGGAAGAGAATGTGAACGGTCAGCCCTCCCCGGATGCACATGCTGTAAAAGAAGTGCTCGAATGTCTCCCGTTCGATTCCCCCTATACGGGGGTGTACGAAGCATCCTTCGTATACAAGGTATCCCCGGCCTCCGCAGTCAAGGGCTACCGTGGCCAGCGCCTCGTCCATGGGGACGATGGCATGGGCAAACCTCCGTATACCGCGCCCTTCCCCTATGGCATCCCGTATCGCCTCCCCGAGGAGGATACCGGCGTCCTCGATGGTATGGTGCGTATCGACCCCGAGATCGCCCCTGGCATGGCAGGCGAGGCTGAAACGCCCGTGCCGGGCCATGCTCTGGAGCATGTGATCAAAGAAGGGGATCCCGGTGTCGACTTCCGGCTCACCGGGGGTGTCCATATCCAGGCGGACCCTGATGCAGGTCTCCCGGGTCTTCCGTTCCTTTTCTGAAACTCTCATCTGCTAACCTCCACTGCATCGGCGAGCGGGAGCCTGCCGCTGTAGAGCGCAGACCCCAGCACCGCACCGCAGGCCCCAAGCTGCTTTAATGCCCTGAGATCATCGAGGGTGGAGATCCCGCCGGCAACAACGACCGGCAACCGGGTATGGGAGAGGAGACGGTCCACCGGTTCGACGGCCACCCCCTGCTGCAGCCCCTCGACATCGACGTTGGTATAAAGGAGCGACCCGGCTCCCAGCGATTCGAACCGGGCTGCCCATTCCAGGTAGTCCCCCCCGGGCTGCGACCAGCCCTCGATAGCCACCGCCCCGCCCCGGGCATCCACCCCGGCCATGATGCGCCGCCCGCCATACTCGCTGCAGAGCCTGCCGAGAGCCCCGGGATTGCGGATGGCCAGGGTCCCCAGGATCACCCGTTCCACGCCGTGTTCGAGCCAGGCGGCGGCATCCGCAGGGGTGCGGATGCCTCCCCCGAGCTGGACCTCTACCCCCGTTTCCCGGATAAGGGATCGGATCAGCCCGGCATTCGCTCCTGATTCCCCAAAGGCGCCGTCCAGGTTTACCACGTGGAGGGCATCGGCACCCTCAGCAATCCACCTCCTTGCACATGACAGGGGGTCTCCGAAGCGGGTGGCAGTCTCCCGCCGGCCCTGTACCAGCTGCACGCATTGCCCATGCAATATGTCAACCGCAGGAAAAACTTTCATGTCAGGGTATCATCCGCTCGATGGCCATCACCAGGATATCCCGCGCCCCTGCCTGCTTGAGAAGGTGGATCAACTGGTAGACGCGCTCCTCGGCCACCACCGCGTGGACCGCGACCATGTCCTCACGGGAGGCGACCTCCATCACCGTCGGCCCCGAGAGGCCGGGAAGGATTCCCTTGACCCCCTCAAGGCAGGGACGCGGCACGTTCATCATGAGGTAGCACTGGCCCCTGGCCCGGATGACGCTCTCAAGGGCGAGGGTGACCTCCTCGATCTTGGGCCCCAGGGCTCTCTTCGAGCGGGGATTGGCTATCAGCATGGTACTGGTGGAGGCAACTTCGGCAACGACCCGCAAACGGTTCGAACGCAGGGTGGTCCCCGAGCTGGTCAGGTCGATGATGGCATCTGCGATACCCAGGTAGGGTGTCGCCTCGCAGGCCCCCCCAACCGGCACCATGGTCACGGGGACGCCCTGCCGCTCGAAGTATTTGCGGGATATGACCGGGAACTCGGTGGCCACCCTGGCGTTGCGCAGGTCGCCAGGGGACTGGACAGAGGACTCTTCGCGGACAGCGAGCACCAGGACCGCCCTGCCCAGCCGGAGATCCAGGATCTCCTCCACCTCGGCCTCCCGCTCGAGCACCATGTCATGTCCGGTTATCCCCAGGTCGGCAGCACCGTTGGCCACGTATCCGGGGATGTCCACCGGGCGGGCGAAGAGAACCTCGACCATGGGGTCAGGAGTGCGGGAGATGAGCCGCCGGTCCCCGTTGTCGAGCAGGTGCAGCCCGCTCTTCTCCATCAGCTCCAAAACCGGGCCGGCAATGCGCCCCTTGCTGGGGATGGCCATCCTGAGAATGCGGGTTCCAGGCGCGCGGCTGCTCCTCCTGGGTTCAGAACGTCTTGATCTCGCCACGGATGATCTTCTCGGTGATGCAGGTGATACCAGCCAGTCCATCATTTACGATCTCCTCGATCTCGGGGCTGATGGCTTTCACCTCGATACCCGGCCTGGGGAGGACCTGGATGCTCGCAATCAATGGCCTGTCGATGGGCTTTCCGATCTGGGAGAGCAGCCTGACATAGATCTCCTCGATGCCGTCAACCTTGCGCACACAGTCCTGCGCCAGCTGGGTTGAGAGGATATTGTAGATCTTGCCGATATGGTTGATAGGGTTCTTCCCGCTTGTTGCCTCCATGCTCATCGGTCGGTTGGGGGTGATGAGCCCGTTGCACCGGTTCCCCCGCCCGACGGATCCATCATCGCCCATCTCTGCAGAGGTGCCGGTGACCGTCAGGAAGACGCTCCCGGTGTCGATATCATCGGCGGTATTGACAGCCACTTCAACGTTCCGGCTGGTGTGCTTCCGGGCAACGGCAAGTACGTGGTCGTGCAGCAGCTCCTTAGTCTCGATATACTCGGCAAGCCCTGCGCAGTACCGGTCCACCATTGCGCAGGCGAGGGTGAGGGTAATCGTGTTTCCGTCCCGAAGCCCCATGATCTTGATGTCCTGGCCGATAGCAGGGTGCTTGGGCCTGAACTGGTCATCGATGTAGTCGCTCACCGACCTTATGATGGTCTCAACTTCAGAGAAGGGGGCATGCCCCACGCCGAAGGACGTATCATTGGCGCGGGGGGCGATATCCTGGCACGGCTTGAAGACATCGCGAAGGTCGGTCGACCCGATCCCGAGCCTGCAGTCGATGATGACATCCCGCTCGAGGTTCAGATTGGTAAGCGTTGTCCGCAGGTAATTCCTGGCCGTCTCGATAGCGATTGCATCGGTGGGTATGTCAATCCCGTCGAAGTGCCTGGTAGCGCGCCCATCGAGAAGGATATAGACGGGCTTGATAACCTTTCCCCCTCCGTACCGTGGCCTGGACTCTCCAGCAACGATCTCCCCCTGGTCGGTGTTGTGGTGGAGGATCACCCCACATTCCTCCAGGTATGCAAGGGAGAGAGCCCGGCTTATGGACTCGGCAATCCCGTCCGCAAGGCTGTCAGGGTGGCCGATGCACTTTCTCTCCACCAGTTCAATCTGCTGTTGCTCCAGCGGGACCTGGTGCAGCGCTTCGATCGTGATGTTCCTCTTCATCAAATCCCTCGGTCAGAGACGCGTAATCATTATATAAATGACCGGAGGCCACATAATCATTCCTTTACTGCCGGCCCGGCACCACGGCACGGAGATCGGCAGGAGAAGGTCTGGAGTGAGAGGGCAATGGCAGTCGACCCGGGAGGGGAACTCCTGGAAGAACCGGAAATTCCGCCTGAAGCGCTTTTTGAACTTATCGACGAGAGCATGAAAGGTTTGGCCCGGATAGCCGTCCTGCAGGCGGCCGTCGAACTGGATATCTTTTATCACCTGGCGCACGCTTCCTTGGTGCAGGACCTGTCCGTGGAGACAGGCGCGAAACCAGAGATACTTACACCGCTCTGCGATTCGCTGGTCGACATGGGCCTCGTGGACAGGCAGGGGGATCGGTACCGGGGCACACCCATGGCCTTCCTCTACCTCTCCCGGTCATCGCCCTACCGCCAGACAGCATACGTTGAGAAGATCGGGCGCCATACCCGCGACCTGTGGATGCAGGCCCCGCGGATCCTGCGGGATGGGCCGGTCACGTACCCCGTGGAGCAGTTTTTCGGGGAGATGAGCCTGCCGGCCATGGCCGAGAACGCGCTCTGCGGCAGGCTCCAGCGGACGGTCCGGGAGATTGCCAGTCTGCCGGAATTTCCCGGTTTCCGCCGCATGATCGACCTTGGCGGAGGGCACGGGCTCTATGCCATAGCCCTGGCCAGGGCAAACCTCCACCTCACCGCCTGGGTCTTTGACTTTCCCTACGTGACCCGCCTGGCGGCGCGGTTCATCAGGCAATACCGGGCAGAGAGGGTCCATACCTTTCCCGGAAACTTCCTGACCGATGACTTTGGGAGTAGGTACGACCTCGTATTTTCCTCGTCCAATCCCAGCGGCAAGAGTATCCCCATGGTCCCCCGGATCGCCGATGCATTGAACCCCGGCGGATTTTTCGTGAACGTGCAATCCATGGGGGCAACCCCCCAGGATCCATACCAGCAACTGGAGTGGCAGCTCTGGAGCCTGGAGGGAAATGAGAAGACCGGGGAGCGCCGTACCCGCGAGCAGCCCTTTCTCACCCCTGCGTACCGCGAGGCCCTGGCTGCAGCGGGCCTTGACATAATCCGGGAAAAAGACATCAAGGACGATTATCACCGCAATTCCCAGGTACGAATGGTCATTGCCAGGAAGTGGCACAATACGGCATGAATCCGCCACTGGAACAGATGATCTGAACAGGCTGGGATATACCGCACATCCTTCCCGGCGGGATGTCTGAGAAAACATTCCTTATAGCGGTGGCGCAACCCCCGCGTGTTTCGACGTGCGTCCCTTTGATCGAATCCACGCAAAACCTTCCTGATCATGGTTGCGCGACAGCGCAAAAAGGAGGAATTGCAGGCTTCGCCACCTGAATGCGAGGCGTGGGGGGATCCTGCATCAGCCGCGGCGGAATATCCAGCCCCAACCCTTCTTTTTCTTTTTCTGCTCATCCCGCACGGCCTGATGCTGGGGCTGCCCGCGGTCCCTACCGGAATCGCGAACAGGTGCTTCCATCACTGCATGGGAGTCATGGCCAAGATGCGTCCCGCAGTAGGGGCAGAAATTTGCATTGGGCGGGACCCGGTGGCCGCAATGGAAACAGAACTGTATCGGTGTTGTCGTTGATGCGCCAGGCGGCTCGGGAGGCACCCGGACACCGGGGGCACCGGACCGGGATGGCGGGCGGGAGTCCTCGGCAAGCCTCTGCAAGGGGGTTTCAGGGGCAGCCTCCGGTTCAGGGATGTGGCGCGGGGGAAAGATCATGGTCTCGGAGAGGGACCGGACACCGGGAGCCGTGGCGGGAGCCGCAGCCGGCTGGACCGGCGGGGTGCTCGCGCGGGTTACCACGGAGTCCTCTGCAATGGCTTCCCCCGCGACCTTGCCGGTCCGGTACCCCTCCCTCACCAGGTGCAGCCACTCCTCGGACTCTGCAGCCCGGTCGGTACCGGTATGGACGAAGGTCATCTTCATGGTCCTGACATCATCATCCGAAGTGCGGATGGAAAGGACCAGGATCGGCTCCTGTGCTGTTGAGTGCTCGAGGAATGCATCGACGACGGAGTCGATGGGAATCTCCTTTGCGGTGATCCCGGGCTTTCGTTCGTTCTGGTCAACCAGGAAAAGGCGCCGGTCAGTGAGGTAAGCATCGAACCGGAACTTCTTGATCTGGATATCGGGGGTACAGGTACGCAGCTCTTCGCCGGGCTGGAGGTATCGTGCCGGCCCCTGGAGCTCCTCATCCTCTTCCGGGCCGGTCCCCGGGTTCTGGAAATCGCTCATCGTGCCTCAGTTCTCGCGCGTTTATCTCATTTTTTTACTTGCTTGCTTAAATTGTTTTAGAGGACCTCAGAGCAGCTCCCTGATCAGGCGCGGCACCTCCGATGGCCGGGATGCCACCGGTACACCCATATTTTTGAGCCGCGCGATCTTCGAACGGGCATCGCCTTCTCCCCCCTCGACGATCGCTCCTGCATGTCCCATCCGCTTCTCGGGAGGGGCGGAGACCCCGGCGATATAGGCGGCAATGGGAAGGTCAGTGGCCTTTGCGGCTTCCTCTTCCAGCGCTCCCCCCACCTCCCCTATAATGACCACTGCCCTGGTCTGCGGGTCATCCTCGAAGCGGGAGAGTACATCGGTAAAAGTCTGCCCGATCACGGGGTCGCCCCCGATCCCAACGACCGTGCTCTGGCCGAGCCCGGCCCGGGTAAGCTGGTCCACGATCTCGTAGGTCAGGGTGCCGCTCCTTGAGATGACCCCGATGTTCCCCCGGCAGGAGAGGTGGACCGGCATGATCCCCAGCTTGATCTCCCCGGGAGAAAGGAGGCCCGGGCAGTTAGGTCCGATAACGGCGCAGTCATGCAGCCTGGCAAACGCGATAGCCTTCATGCTGTCATGAACCGGGATATGCTCGGTGATGGCCACTGCCAGGGAGAGGCCGGCGCTCGCCGACTCCATGATGGAGTCTGCGGCGGCAGATGACGGTACGAAGATGACCGAGACCCCGGCGTCATGCTCGCGGAGGGCATCGCGGACCGAGCTGTACACCGGGACGCCATCCACCTCCTGCCCTGCCTTGCCCGGCGTCACACCGGCCACCACGCCCCTGCCGCCGCACTGGCGTGCGTACTCGTTCATGAGGGGGATGTGAAAAACCCCCTGCTTTCCGGTTGCCCCGGTTACGATGATCCCGGTATGCCGGTCTGCATAGATCATTGTACCGACCCCACGGCCGCCTTGACGGCCTCCTCCATGCTGTCCATCATCCGGTACCCGCTTCCTGCCAGGATGTCCCGCCCTTCCTCCTCGTTTGTACCGGCAAGCCGCACGATGACCGGCTGGCTTACGGCGGCGCTGATGATGCCCCTCGCCACCTCGTCGCACCGGGTGATCCCTCCAAGGAGGTTCACCACGATGACCTTCACCGACGGGTCGCGGGCAACGAGGCGGACGGCATGCATAACCCTCTCCTGGTCGGCCCCTCCGCCCACGTCGAGAAAGTTGGCGGCCCGGCCGTCATAGTACTCGATGAGGTCAAGGGTGGCCATGGTCAGCCCGGCACCGTTCCCGATGACCCCTATGTCCCCTGACAGCTCGACGTAGGAGAAACCGTGCCGGCCGGCTTCGCGCTCCCGGTCGGTCAGGTCCCGGTTCTGGGTGATACCCTGCCGGGCGAGGGCATTGTCATCGATGATGAGCTTGGCGTCAGCTGCATAGAGCCCGGACGGCGTGTTCACCAGGGGATTAATCTCTGCAAGCAGGGCATCCTTTTCGCAGAACGCGTGGAAGAGCCCGTTGATGATGCCGCCCACCTCTTTCGGGGCGGCCCCTACGAGGTCCCGCAGCATGAATGGGGGGACGTCGTGCATCAGGACGGGGATCGAGGCCCGCCGGACGGCCCCTGGCTGGTCCCTGGCCAGGGCCTCGATATCAATCCCGCCGGCCTCGGAAAAGAGGATGAGGGCATGGCGCGTTGACCTGTCCACGGAGATGGAGAGGTAGTACTCCTTCATGATTTCCAGCCGCTCCTCTGCCAGGACCTCCCTGACCGGCACGCCCTTGATGGTCTTCGTGAAAAGTTCTCCCGCGAGCTGCAACCCGGTGGCGCGGTCGGCCATGAGGATGCCGCCGGCTTTCCCGCGGCCCCCAACGTCAACCTGCGCCTTCAGCACGAACTCATCCCCGAGTTCTCCCATCCGCCCGCTCAGTTCTCCGGGGTTTCGCAGGAGAACCCTTTTCGGGACCGGTATCCCATAGGTAAAAAATACCGCTTTTGCCTCATGTTCCAGGATTTTCATGCCGTTTTCTCCGTGTTTATCAGTTCAAACCCCCGTCTCAGGGCCTTCTGGTTGAGCCCTTCGGTGCCCCTCGGAACCGAGTCCAGGATCGCCTTCTCGATCGCCGCCTCGCCTACAATGCCGGTAGCCCGGACCAGGGCGCCGAGCATCACGATATTTGCCACGATATCCCGCCCCAGGGTCTCCTTCGCATCCCTGGTGGCCGGAACCTCGTAGAACCTGCACTCCGGGCGGGAATGCACCAGGCTGGAATCGAGGATCATCACCGCGTCCGGCCGCGGCCTGCTGCCGTACTTCTCGAATCCCTCCTGGGACATGATCACGTAGATGTCCGGGTAGGTGACCTTTGGGTAGAGGATGGGGGAATCATCGATGATCACGGCACTCATGGAGGCCCCGCCCCGGGCCTCGGGTCCATAGACCTGTGTCTGGACCGCGTGCTTGTTATCGTACATCACCGCGGCACGGCCCAGGATCACTGCAGCGAGGATGATCCCCTGGCCCCCGAAGCCTGAAAACCGCACCTCGTGTCTCATGGCTTTACCCCCATGGCCGGGCGGTCCCTCCGGACGAATTCCCCGACCGGGATGATGTCCGGGGGGATGGGCTCCCCCTGCTCCCTCATCCGCTGCAGCCTCGGGAGGAGGACCGCCCGGCTCTTCGTGTACTCGATCTGGTCCATGACCTGCTTGAACTTGTTCCGCCGGCCGTAGTTGGTTGGGCACTGGGTCATAGCCTCGATGAACGAGAGCCCCGGGGTCTGCAGGCCTGCCAGGACGGACCGCGTCAGTTCTTTCACGTGGTAGGATGTCCAGCGTGCGACGAAGTTTGCCCCTGCAGCCATGGCCAGCTCGCAGAGGTCGAAGGCCGGCTCCGTGGACCCGTACGGGGTTGTGGTGGAAAGGGCGCCCCGGGGCGTGGTCGGGCTCCCCTGGCCCCCCGTCATACCATAGATAAGGTTGTTCATGCATACCACGGTGATGTCAATGTTCCGCCGGCAGGCATGAATGAAGTGGTTCCCCCCGATTGCTGCAAGGTCCCCGTCACCCGTAAAGATGACCACGTGGAGTGCAGGGTTGGCCAGCTTGACCCCGGTGGCAAAGGCAAGAGCACGTCCATGGGTAGTATGCAGGGAGTCGGTCACGATATAGCCAGGAGCCCGAGACGAGCAGCCGATCCCCGAGATGAAGACCGTGTCCTCCTTGCGCCAGCCCACCTGGTCCACGGCGACAAGCGTGCAGTTGATGACTGTGCCGTTCCCGCAGCCTGCACAATAGATGTGGGGAAGCCGGTCCTGTCGCAGCCAGTCGGTGAATGTCACCGGTTTTCCTCCAGTGCCTTTGCCAGGTCGCCCGGCGCATGCAGTGCCCCCCCGAGCAGGGGAAGGGATATGACCGGAACGCGGGTATGGCGCGCCACCTCGCGGGCTATCTGGCCCATGTTCTGCTCGGGGAAGAGGAAGACCTTTACTTCCGGGAATTCCTGCAGCGCATGCTCCGGGAATGGCCAGACCATTCTCAGGCGGAGGTGACCGACAGGCTCCCCCTTCCGGTCATGGAGCAGCTGCTGCACCGATCGCGCGGGGGCGCCGTAGGAGATGAATACGACCTGGGCTTCGGGGCATATCACTTCATAGTCGGCGATTCCGCGGCGGGCCGACTCCACCTTGGCAACCAGCCGCTTTACCAGGTCTTCGTGCACGCTCGGGCTGGTGGTACACGGGTAGCCCCGCTCGTCATGGGTCAGGCCGGTAACATGCACCCCGTAACCCTGCCCGAACTGGGGGAAGCCGGGGACCAGGTCCCCTCCGGCACGGAACGGGAGTACTCCCGGCACGAGGGGCTTACGCTCCTCCCGGGAGACCTGGTCCGGTATTTCGATCCGCTCCCGCATGTGGCCGATGATCTCGTCTGCCATCAGGAACACCGGGATCCGGAACCGGTCGGCGAGGTTGAATGCCTTGACCGTCAGTTCGAACATCTCCTGCACGCTTGCCGGGGACAGGGCAATCACGCTGTAATCGCCGTGTGAGCCGAACCGGCACTGCATCATGTCCCCCTGCGCAGACATGGTAGGCTGGCCGGTGGACGGCCCTCCCCTCTGGATATTCACCACGACGCAGGGGGTCTCGGTCATGACCGCGTACCCGATGTTCTCCATCATCAGGGAGAACCCGGGGCCGCTCGTGGCGGTCATGGCCCGCATCCCGGTCCAGGAGGCCCCGATCACGGCGGCGATGCTGGCAATCTCGTCCTCCATCTGGACAAAGACCCCGTCCGCCTTTGGGAGCTTTGCGGCCATGTGTTCGGCCACTTCGGTGGAGGGGGTGATCGGGTAACCCCCGAAGAACCGGCATCCCGCAGCCAGCGCACCTTCGGCACAGGCCGTATTTCCCTGCATAAAATCAATTCTTGTCAATACTCGATCGCCACCTTCTGCAATTCTCCCGGTTTCTCCTCTTCCCAGGAGATGGCCTGGTCCGGGCAGATCAACTGGCAGGTGCCGCAGAGCGTGCGGCCATAGAGCTTCCGGAGCCTGCAGTTGGTGCACCGTTCCGGCCTGTCAAGCTCGGGGACCACGATCCCCCGGTCATTGGGCCTTTTTCCCGGCTTGAAGATATGGTAGGGGCAGACCATCGTGCAGAGGTTGCAGCCCTTGCAGCGCCGCTCGTCGATGACCAGCCTCATGACGGCACCTCGCGCTCTTCCCTGAACCGCTTCGCGAACTGCCGCCGGGCATTTCGCATGACTGCGTCGAAGAGATCGTTTCCATGGGCATCGATCCCAACGACGAGGGGGAGCCGGTCAAGCTCGATGGCCCAGACGGCCTCGGCCATGCCCAGGTCCTGGAACCAGCCCCCGCGGAGCGTCATCCTGGCGGCAGCGAGGGCGGCGCACCCGCCGGTGAAGGCCAGGTAAATGCCGCGGCCTTTCAGCTGCCCGGCTACCTGCCTGCTCATGCCACCTTTCCCGACCAGGGCACGCACGCCGCTGTCTAGGAGGAACCCGGCCAGGGTGTTCATCCGCGACGAGGTGGTAGGCCCCGCGGCGATGACTTGGTCATCCCTGATTACGGGCCCGCAATGGTACACGGCCGACCCGCAGGGGTCAAAAGGGATCCCTTCCTCCATCATGCGGAGGTGAGCTTCGTCCCTGGCGGTATAGACCATACCCGAGAGGGTGACCCTGTCCCCTGCCCGGAGCATCAGCACCTCGTGGGAGAGAGGTGTGCAGAGGTCGGTGACGTTCACCGGGCCACCTCCACCGCCGCACGCCGGTTGGCCCAGCACTGGACGTTCACGGCCACCGGAAGGGAGGCGGTATGGCATCCGGCCATCTTCACCTTCACGGCAAGGGCAGTCGTGCTCCCGCCGAGGCCCATGGGGCCGATGCCCAGGGAATTTACCGCTGCAAGGATCTCCTCCTCGTAGGGCGTCATGGTGTCGATCGACTCGAGGAGGGCTTCCTTGGCCATCGCCGCGGCCCCGTCAAAGGTGCTCCCGATGCCCACTCCGAGCACGACCGGCGGGCATGGCCTCCCCCCGGCAATGAGCACGGTCTCTGCCACGAAGCGGGGGATCTGGTCCCGTTCCATGGGGAGGAGCATGGTGATGCGTGACATGTTTTCGGCCCCGGCCCCCTTGGGGAGGACGGTCACTTTCAGGGCATCCCCTGGCCGGACATGGATTGCCGGCATCCCCTGGCCGGTATTGTCCCCGGTGTTCCCCCTGGTGAGCGGGTCAACCACGTTGGGCCGGAGAGGCACCGTCCTTGTTGCTTCACGCACCCCTTCTGCAACGGCACTGTACAGCGAGGCGGTGAGCGGGATATCAGGAGGAATGGTCAGGTAAACCACCGGGACCCCGGTATCCTGGCAGATAGGGAGGCAGCGCTCGCCGGCCATAGCGATGTTGGCAAGAATATTCCCCAGTTCACCCCTGGCGATATCATTCTTCTCCCGCAGGAGCGCCTGTTCGAGGGCTGCAACCACGTCGGCAGGGAGGGTGGTCTCTGCGGTCCGGAACGCCTCGCAGGTTGCCTGTTCAAGGGCGAGGAGGACACGGTCCATGGCAGGGGTCATGCATGACAAGATGGGCAGTGAGCGTGAATATACATTGTGGAAAAACCCGGGTCCGGGCGTCCTGGAAAGGACGGAAAATTCACGTGAAAGGCAGGAAAGAAGGAAATGCGCGATTGAACGAGGCTTGAAGGGGACAATCCCAAAAATAGGGGATGGCCCGGGGATCAGGCATGCTGGGGCTGGGAAGCCTGATCGCCGCGCTTCTCGGTGATGACCAGAGAGGAGGGGGAGGGGAGCTTGTGGCCTCCTGACTTGAGAGCCGCCTTGGCCAGCGTTACATATTGGGGCGTGGTGTAGACGGTGAAGATCTCCTGGCCCGGGGAGACCCGCGCAGCGGTTCCTACCGCCTTTCCGAAGGCCATGCGCATCCCCTCAGAGACACGGTCGGCGCCGGCCCCGGTTGCCTGCTTGTTCTCGCGCAGGACATGGTGGGGATATACGCGGAGTTTCAGGCGGAAGTTCATCCTCCCGACGTCTTTCATCAGCTTTCGGTTGATGCTGATGCGGGCCGCTTCGAGTGCGGTATGGCGTATCTGGCAGGCTTCCTCCACCAGGAGGCCGACCTCGGTGGGGAATTCCTGGTTGAGGTTGCCCATTTCGAACTGGACCACTTTGCTCCCCGGGACCCCGCCCATGTATTCCCTGCGAGTATATGCTTTTTTAGCGATGTTCCTGTACATCTTGCCCGGTTTTCTTACCATAACTTACAACTCCTGGTCCCTGTTCGTGCTTTATAAAATGGAGGGAGGCACTATTAAAAGTTACTGGCCTTTCGCCGCGTCCTCGATGAGATCCAGCACGTAACGGCGAATCGCGGCAAACCCGGGGCTGGTCCGGTCCCTCGGCCGGGGGAGATCGATACTGACCACGTCGCGGACTCGTCCAGGCCGCGCGGAGAGCACGACGATGCGATCTGACAGGTATACCGCCTCGTCCACGCTGTGGGTGACAAAGAGTATCGTCTTCCTGGTTTTCTCCCATATTGCAAGCAGTTCCTTCTGGAGCATGTTCCTGGTCTGGGCGTCGAGGGCCCCGAACGGCTCGTCCATGAGGAGGATCTGCGGTTCTATGGCCAGGGCCCGCGCCACTGCCACGCGTTGCCGCATGCCGCCGGAGAGCTCATACGGGTAGTGATACGCGAAATCGGCAAGACTGACCAGGTCGAGGTATTGTGCGGCGACCTTCCTCCTCTCCGCAGCAGGCTCTCCTTTCACCTCGAGCCCGAACGCTATGTTATCCAGGACATTCCGCCAGGGGTAAAGCGAATATTCCTGGAAGATCATGGCCATCCGGGGGCATGGCCTGGTGACTGCTCCGCCGTCCAGCTCCACGGTGCCGCTGGTCGCTGTCTCGAGGCCGGCCACGATGCGGAGGAGCGTCGTCTTACCGCAACCCGAAGGACCGAGCACTGATACGAATTCGTGGTCGAGGACCTCGAGGTTCAGGGAGGCCAGCGCCTCCACCGGCGGCTTCCCCTCCGTGGCAAACGACTTGGCCAGGTCCCTGATGATCAACGTCACCCCGGGTCACCCCCCTGACGGCGCAGCACCGGGATTGTCATCGCTCCAGCCCCCTCCAGAAGAACCACCGGGACTCAATGGACTTGAAGAGAAAATCAATGAGGATGCCGATGACCCCTATGACCACCATCCCGGCGATGATGACGTTGGTCTGGCCGAAGTTGTAGGCATACAGGATGAGGTACCCGAGCCCCCTTGTGGTACCGGGCATCCACTCGGCCGCCACCACGCACATCCAGGCTATGCCGAATCCAACCCGAAGTCCAGTCCAGATGGTAGGCAGGGAACCGGGGAGGATCACCTTCGAGAGGACCTGCCGTTCCCTGGCGCCAAGGGTCGTGGCCACTTCTATCCAGGTAAGCTTGATGGACTTCACCCCATCGATGGTGTTCAGGAGGATGGGAAAGAAAGCCCCGATGAAAATGATGAAGGCCATGGATGCCATCCCGATCTTGAACCACGCAAGGGACAGGGGCACCCATGCAAGGGGCGGTATGGGGCGCAGGAGTTCGACCGTGGAATCAAGGAAGTCCCGGAGCCAGGGGGAGCGGCCCATCACGATACCGAGGGGGATTGCTACAATTGCCGCCATGAAAAAACCGATGGTAACGCGCCCGAGGCTTATAGCGGCATTCTCCACCAGGCTTCCGGAACCAAGGGTATATTCCGTGCTGAAGGGGTGTGCCAGGACCGGGATGACCGTCGTAAGCGAGGGGAGGATGAAAGGGTTGTTGATAAGGGCAGCCGCCACCTCCCACCCGACAACTAAAAGGATGGGAAGGAGGATCCGGAGTGGTCTCATCTGATCCCAGTTATTATCCCTCGCTGAATGATAAACCGCTCTCCTCGAGGGCGTACCTGATCATGATGTCCTGGATGGATCCTTTTCCCGGGTCCGCGATCTTGATGGGCCGCCCCTGGGCCGACCGATCTTTCGCCCACTGGACAAAACCGGTCCAGTTGGTTGCCGGCGAGTCGTTTGAGACTACCAGGCCGGAGCCCTCGGTATTCAGGGCCATGATGATCTTCACCGGGGTATTCTTGTCGACAGCTGCTATGGTAGGCGGATTGCCGACATAGGCAAACTTGGCGGTATCGGTCGCTATCATCTGCATCAGCTGCGGGCCGGCATCTCCCGGTATCAGGCGGAACGTTGCAACCTTCTTGCCATTGACCACCAGGTCAGCGAGCTCCGGCCTGGAGGCGGAAGTATCCCGGGGCACAAGCGCGATCCCGTAGGTATTGTTGAAATACTGCCATTTCTTCACGGCCACGAACAGGGCGGCGTCATGGTCTGAGTTCAGATAGCCAATCCCCATCTCCTTATCAGCCGTTGCCGGTACGACAAAGGAGTGGTTGTCAATCATGGACCGGGCCTTGTAGTATGGCGCCGTGGAGAAGAGCAATGCCCTGGTCTGGTCATCTGTGGTGTTGGTAAGGCTGCCGGTGATGGCCCCGAGCTCCCTGAGGGCATACACAAACTCGAGGTTGCCATCCATCCATTTCTCAGTGGGTTCATTCGTGAACCTGACCGTCGGGATAGCCTGCTGTAACACCTTCACCGAGGAGACCGAGATGTTTCCATACGTGAAATTGCCTTTCCCGGCCAGCCAGTCGGCAACGATCTCTGCACTTTCGTCGGGGTGCGCATTGACATAGTCGGTGGAGAGGATGGTGACAGCCGCAAGGGCATTGACCAGGTCGGGGTTCCCGGCAAGCACATCATCCCTGGCTGTGAAGACGCAGCAGGGATGGTTCACCCAGCGGCCTGCAGGCGGCAGGTCCTGGGAATATACCACCACTTTGCCTATGCCTGCCAGCGGGGCGACTTCGACGAACGGCTGCCAGGCGATATACCCGTCAATCTGCCCGGTGCCAAGGAGTGTTGGCATAGGCCCCGTGCCCTTGGCGAGGACGAGGGTTACCATGGATTTTGCAGGGGACGGGGTGAAGCAGCCTGCGATGAGCGCAGCGCAGATCACCAGCCCCGCCACTGCAAGGATACGCGTGGATACCATAGTAGGAATGTTTCCTGTTCACTACATAATAATTCTCTTATCCTATAATTAATCTCTATTTTGAGGACAATTAATTAGAGATTTTAATATTATTGTAGAAGAAAGTTATATAAAAATATAATTAGCGGGACCGGATTGGACAAAAATATTATCGCCCCTCCCGGAAGATCATTCCGTAGGGATTTATTTGGTACGCCTCGAACCGGTAGAACGTCTCCTGCGCGCAGCGCTCGTCTCTGACGAGGAGTTTGTCCGGGCCCTCGGGGACGTCATGCGCCATGACCTGCGGATCAGCGTCCGGGAGCTCTCGCAGAAGAGCGGGATCGCCCAGAGCTCGCTGTACAAAATCCTGAATGGCGGCAGGTCCCCCAACCTCTCGACCCTCCGTGCCCTGGTAAACGGCCTCCGCCGCGCCTCCCGGATGGAGGAGGGGGAGTTCATCGGCCTTATCGCCGCCCGCCCAGTCCTTGACACGGTCCAGGAGCGGCATTCCGATGTGGACGGGAGAAAAGTGAGGATACGGGAGTACCCGGTGCACACCATGGAGGATGCGATCGTTGCGGCAGTGAGGGCGGAGCGGGAGGGAGCGATGGCCATCGTCTGCGCCCCCATCGTGAGCAGCATCATCGAGCAGCTCGTGCACATACCGGTTGCAACCATCATCCCCCGGGAGTCGGTCCAGCGTGCCATCGAGCTGGCTTCCCGGAAAGCGTGGCCTTAATCTTCGCGCAACCCCAACCTGTTCTCGAGATCCATGGATAAGATGGAGCGCGACGTGGTGCGGAGGGGCCGCCTTGCCGGAGACCGGACCGGGGAGATGATGCAGTTCCTCTCCTCCATGCGGGCGGACCGCTGTATAGCCGATGCAGATGTACTGGTTGATATGGCGCATGTTCTCATGCTCCATAAGCAGAAGATCCTGGCCGGGGAACCCGCGCAGCAGCTGCTCTCCGCACTCCTGGAGATGTATGACAGCGGGGTCCCCGAGGCAGCATTTGATGACCGTTTCGAGGACATCCATGCCGGGATCGAGTCCCATCTTATCGCGGCCCTCGGGGAGGAGGCGGGAGGCCGGCTGCATATCGGGAGGTCCAGGAACGATGAAGTGGCAGCCTGCATCCGGCTGCGGCTGCGGGAGGACCTCACCCGGCAGCTCCATATCCTGGTACGGCTCCGCGAAGTGCTCATCGGCCTGGCAGCAGCGCATACAACATCGGTCATGCCGGGGTTCACCCATACCCAGCATGCCCAGCCGACCACGCTCGCCCATTACCTGCTTGCGTACGAGGCTGCGTTCTCCCGCGACTTCCAGCGGCTGCGCGAGGCCCTGTCCCGGGTGAACTGCTGCCCCCTCGGCGCGGCCGCCTTTGCCTCCACCTGCTATCCTATCGACCGGGAGCTGACCGCCCGGCTGCTCGGTTTTGACGCAGTCCTTGACAATACCATGGACGCGGTGTCTTCGAGGGACTTTGCCCTGGAAGTGCTCTCCGATCTGGCCGTCATGATGGCGGGGGTCAGCCGGCTCTGCGAGGATCTGGTTGCCTGGAGTTCCTGGTTTATCCGGTTCGTCGAGCTTGATGACGCCTTCTGCTCCACGAGTTCCATCATGCCCCAGAAGAAGAACCCTGACACTGCCGAGGTCATGCGGGCAAAGGCAGCTTCGGTGCTGGGATCGTGCACGAGCGCGTTCGCCACCATGAAGGCCCTTCCCCAAAGTTATAACAGGGATCTTCAGGAACTCACCCCCTCGCTCTGGCGCGGTGTCCGGGACGCAAAGCATAGCACGCGCCTGCTCGTGGACCTGCTCGATACCGCGGCATGGGACACCGTGCGCATGCGGGAGGAAGCAGGGAGGGGTTTCTCGACCGTGACCGACCTTGCGGACCTCCTGGTCCGGAAGCTGGACCTCCCCTTCCGGACCGCCCATACCATAGTAGGGCTTGCGGTCCAGAAGGGAAGCGTGGATATCGCAACCCTGGACACGGCAGCGGAAGAGGCCGGCCAGAAGCCCCTGTCGCGGTTGGGGCTGACATCAGCCGACATCGCCGAGGCTCTCGATGTGGAACGGAGCGTTGACCGCCGGCGGGCCCGGGGCGGCCCCTCGGAGTTTGCCGTGAAGATCTCCATTGGTGAACGGAGAAACGCTCTCAAAACCGACCAGGAGATGGTCGACGCCCTTGTATCGGCCTATTCCGGGGCCATCCAGCGGCTCATTGCGGACGCGCGGAAGGTGTCCCGGGAATGACGGGGTTTGTTCCCGGGGACAGGGTCGTGTGCCGGGGCGGTGTGGCTTCTCTCCAGGGAACCTACATCACCAGGAGGGACGGCATGGCTGTCGTGAAACTTGACAACGGGTATAACATCGGGGTGGAATTCGGGGATTGCACGCTGCTAGAACGGCAGGAGCCTCTCCACGCCCCTTCCGTTTCCATCGAGCAGGACGAGTCGCTCCCCCTCCTCTCTATCGTCTCTACCGGGGGGACAATCGCCAGCAGGATCGATTACCGGTCCGGGGCGGTGACCACCCAGTTCGATGCCGCCGATATTATCCGGGCCATACCCGGGCTGCAGGAGATCGGCTGCTTCCGCACGCGGGTGCTCGCCGGCATACTCTCCGAGAACATGACCCCTCCCCTGTGGCAGGAGATGGCCCGTGCGATATACGGGGAGATACGCGGGGGAGCCCAGGGTGTCATCGTGACCCATGGGACCGATACCATGGCTTATTCGTCCGCCGCCGTCAGCTTCATGCTGGATAGTCCTGTCCCGGTGGTTTTCGTGGGGTCCCAGCGTTCTGCCGATCGCCCGAGCAGCGACAACGTGATGAACGCACTCTGCAGCGCCAGCGCCGCGGTGAGCAGGCTCGGCGAGGTGGTGGTGATTATGCACGATACCGAGAGCGATGACCGCTGCGCCATTCACCGGGGGACCCGGGTGCGGAAGATGCACACGTCGCGGCGGGACGCTTTCCGCAGCCTGGACCCGGGGCCCATCGGGTATGTTGACTACCCCTCCCTTGAAGTGACCCTGTCGCGGGACGCCATCCTTCGGAATGAACGGGAACCCGTGCTCAGGGACTCGATGGAGGAGCGCTGCGGGCTGGTCACGTTCTATCCCGGGATGCCGGCTTCGGCCATCGAGCAGTTTGCAGGCTGGAAAGGGCTGGTCATCGCCGGAACCGGGCTCGGTCATGTTAGCACCTCCCTGATCCCTGCCATCCGGGACCTGATCGACCAGGGGACCCTGGTGGTGATGACATCCCAGTGCCTGCACGGAAGGGTCTGCGACCGTGTCTATGATACCGGCCGGGATCTGCTGCGCATCGGGGTGGTGGAGGGGGAGGACATGCTCCCCGAGACCGCCCTCGTGAAGCTCATGTGGGTCCTCGGGAACGAGCCTGACCCGGAGAAAGCGAGGGAATTGATGCGCGGGGAGCTGAAAGGGGAGTGCAGCGGGAGGTCGGCCCATGGATTATAAGGCACTCGGCCTCAGGGCCGGTATCGAGATCCACCAGCAGCTCAACACCCGGCATAAGCTCTTCTGCCGGTGCCCCACGCTTCTCCGCCGTTTCGAAGAGCATGACGGGGAGCTTCATCGCTACCTGCGTGCCACCGAGAGCGAACTCGGGGAGATCGATCAGGCAGCGCAGGAAGAGATGAAGGAATTCCGGAGGTTTTGCTACTATACCTATGATTCCACCTGCCTGGTGGAGAACGACGACGAGCCGCCGACGCCCCTCAACCGGGAAGCCCTGGAGATCTGCATGCAGATTGCCCGTATCTTCTCGATGACCCCCATCCCCCAGGTCCACACTATGCGCAAGCTGGTGATCGATGGATCCAACACCAGCGGGTTCCAGCGGACCGCCCTGATTGCCGTGAACGGCACCCTTCCAAACGGCGGCGCCATAGAGACCATCTGCCTCGAGGAAGAGGCAGCCCAGCGGGTGGAGGGAGACACGTTCTCGCTGGACCGGCTGGGCATTCCCCTCGTGGAGATCACCACGTCTCCCTGTATGAATACACCGGAGGAGGTGAAGGAGATGGCAGAATACCTGGGGATGGTCCTCCGCTCTACGGGGAAGGTGAAACGCGGCCTCGGGACTATACGGCAGGACATTAATATCTCCATCAGGGAAGGCGCCCGGGTAGAGATCAAGGGGGTGCAGGACCTCGACCTCATCCCCGAGGTCGTGCGCCGCGAGGTGGAGCGGCAGCAGAACCTGCTGGCACTCAGGGAAGCACTTCTTGCGAGGGGGGCTTCAGTTGACCCCGGGCCGCTGGAGGTGACCCGGCTCTTTGCCCGCACGGCCTCGTCGATCCTGAAGAAGGCCCCGTGCATCATGGCCCTGAAGCTCCGCGGTTTCGGGGGCCTCGTAGGGAAGGAAATACAGGAGGGGAGGCGCCTGGGGAGCGAGCTCTCGGACTATGCCAGGAAATGCGGTGTCGGCGGGATCTTCCATACCGACGAACTCCCTGCCTACGGGGTGACCGCTGAAGAGGTCGGTGGGCTCCGGGAAGCCGTGGGCGCTTATGAACAGGACTGCGTGGTCCTGGTGGCAGGGAACCGCTCCCGGGCGTCCTGTGCGGTTCAGCAGGTGACCCGGCGGGCATCACAGGCCCTGGAGGGGGTACCTGAAGAGACTAGGCGCATGCTCGAAGGAGGCAGCACCGCATATATGCGTCCCCTCCCCGGGGCCGCCCGCATGTATCCCGAGACAGATGTCCTGCCTGTTGCCATCAGCCGGGAAGCATGGGACGCAATTGCAATCCCCGAACTCCTGACCGCCAGGGCTGACCGTTTTGTCACCGCGCTTGGCCTCGACCCGGCCGTTGCACGGCAGGTAGCGTATTCCGAATCCCTCCCGCTCTTCGAGGATGCTGTGGCCAGGGGCATTGCCCCGGCCCTGGCAGCCCGAACGATTACCGCGACGATAAAGGAACTCTCCCGCGAAGGACAGGATACAGCCGTCCTCCTGGAGGTCCGGGATGCCCCCGGGGGGCCGGCATGCCCACCCATCATCCAGGTACTGGAAGGGGTGCGTGACGGGGCGCTGGCCAAGGAGGCTGTCCCGGACGTGTTGAGGGCGCTTATCGGGGGTGTCCCTGTCAGCGAGGCCGTGAGCCGTTTCTCCTCCTCCCTCAGCCGGGATGACCTGGCAGCCCTCGTGCGGGGTATCGTCCAGGAACGCATGGACTTTGTCAAAGAGCGGGGCCCCGGGGCCATGGGCCCGCTGATGGGAGTGGTCATGAAAGAGATCAGGGGAACGGTCGACGGGAAACTGGTCTCAGAGGTGCTCAGGGAGGAGATAGCACATGCTCTCGGGGATGCCCGGACAGGCAGGACGGAAAAGAGGGGCCGGTAATAAGATTTAATAGAATACTCGTCGTAATATTAGAGGAGTTTATCTATGGGAAAGACAGGAACCGTGCAGTGGGTGCAGGTGAAGGGAGTCAAGGGCCAGATCCGCCTTGTCCCGAGAGCAGAAGGCGAGCTGAAGAAGCCTGGGCCGAACCAGCGTTTTAAAGCCGGGGCGTCGGTCAGGAAACTGGAAGCGCTGACCGAAGGGGCTCGCGGCGGGCCCGGCGGGCGGGGAGGCCGGCGCGGCGGCCGGGGCGGTGCCCGCGGCAGGGGAAGGGGAGCAGAACCCGGCCCGACGGCCAACCCCATGGTAAGAAAGGCCATGCGGCGGGCCAAGGCCTCGATCCTTGGGTCCAAGGCCAAGGGCAAGTAATCGCATCTTTCTGCACCCACTCCTTTTTTCAAATTCCGCAGTTTCCAGAAGTAATTTGTATTTCCGGTGTACAGTGAGAATATGGATCTGAAGACTGCGGTGAAGATTTACCAGTTCGCCGAGCGGGCCAAGAGCGAACTGATCATCTGTTCGCAGCTTGCCACGGCGCTGGCAGGCTTCCCGGCTGAGGAAGCAGCCGGGGGTAAGAGGATGCTCCTCCTGCTCCAGGGAGCCGTGCGGGCGGAACTCGAGTTCGGCTGGCGGGGGACCGAGCAGGGAGAATTCCGGAAGGGCATGGAGCTTCTCTCCGGGGCGATCAGTGCAACCGAGAGCGGGCAGTTCGGGATGGCTGTGCTCCGTATCGGGGAGGCCATCAGCGCCGTGACGACAGCGGCCCAGGGCGCTTTCCAGGTGCTGACCGAGCATGGACTCCTCTGAGTTCTACGAGTTCCTGGTCTCCCGCTCTTCCGTTCGGGAGTACACCCCGCGGAAAGTCACCGGTGACGAGCGCTCGTATATCCTCGACTGCGCCAGCGCCGCACCCAGTGCCGGCAACCTGGAGGCCTGGGATGTCGTTATCGTTGAAGCAGATGAGCTCCGGGAATCGCTTTCACTGGCAGCCTACGACCAGCCCCACGTCCGCGACGCCCCCCTCCTGATGGTGGTCTGTGCCAATTACGTACGTTCCATGTCCCGGTACGGGGAGCGTGGAATTCTCTATGCCCTGGAAGATGCCACCATTGCATGCACCTACATGATGCTCGCGGCCCATGCGTTGAGACTCCAGTCCTGCTGGGTAGGGGCATTCGATGAAGACGAAGTCCGCGCGATGCTCTCGCTGCCCCCCCATGTGCGCCCGGTCTCCATCCTCTGCATCGGGAGAGGATCCTCCCCCGCCAGCCAGACCGAACGGATGCCGGTGGCCGGGCATGTCCACCAGGAATCATGGTGAGGGGGCGGTACCATGCCAGATTACCGGGTGGTGCTCGAATGCGCCTGGTTGGTCCGGGATGTCTCGTCTCTCGAAGATGCGGTGAGTATTGCAATCAGCGAGGCGGGGAAGCGCTTGAACCCGGTAGCAGCCTATGTAGAGGTTGAGGTTGGCATGCTGGCGTGCCCCTTCTGCGACGGTGAATTAAACAGCGCCCTGGTCGTTGCAAATACCGCCCTGGTAGGGCTGCTCCTGGAAATGAAGGTCTTCCGGGCCGAATCCCCTGAGCATGCCTCCCGCATCGCCAGGTCGGTCATCGGAAAAGCGCTCAGGGACATCCCCCTCCTGGAGAAGGAGGTCGTCCCGCTGTGATCTACGTAGTCGGCCACACGGCCTTCGATCATATCTGCAGGGTTTCCTCATTTCCGCCCCCGAACGGTTCTGCAACCATCCTTGATCGCAGGGTCTATTTCGGGGGAGGTGCAGCGAACATCGCAGTAGGCATCTCCCGGCTGGGTGAGCCGTGCACGCTTGTCAGCGCTGTTGGAGGGGACTTTACCGGAGGGGAGTATGACCGCTGGATGAAAGAGGCCGGCGTTGTGCAGCAGTTCTTCGTCGTGCCCGAGGCCAATACCCCAACCGCGTTTATGTTCACGGACGGCAGGGGCGACCAGATGACCTTCTTTGAGTGGGGGGCATCTGCTGTCTTTGCCCGTGCCGAGGCCCCGGAGGTTCCCTTTGTGCACATGGCCACCGCAGACCCGGATTTCAATGTCCGCGTTGCCAGGAAGGCAGGATGGGCATCGTTTGACCCGGGCCAGGACCTGCACCGGTACCAAGAGAATCAGCTGCGCACGATCCTCTCCTGCATCGACGTCCTCTTTGCAAACCGGCACGAGGTGGAGGGCATGTGCAGGATCATGAATATCGGGCAGGAAGAACTGGTTGCCATGGTCCCCATGGCGGTCTTCACCAGGGGAGCGGAAGGGAGCACGCTCTATTCTGACTCCGGGGAGGTTTCCATCCCGGCAGTGCCGGTGCGGATGGCCGACCCGACAGGGGCAGGGGACGCCTACCGGGCAGGATTCCTGGCAGCCCATTGCCGGGGCTTTGAACCCCTGGAATGCTGCCGCCTGGGGACGGTCATGGCTTCGTTTGTCGTGGAGGCGGCAGGGTGCCAGACCAATCTCCCGCGCTGGGCGGACGTGGCTGCACGGTACAAACGACATTTCGGGGCCCCGGTTGCGGATCCAGGGAGGAAATGTTGATCGGCGGGAAGCTTGCGGGGTAGTGACCGTAGCATGGCGATAATGGGTAGCGAGGTCCGGATCGAGCGCCTCACCCGGTTCCTCTTTAATGCGCCTTCCTGGCCGGCGTCCATCATCATCCTCGTCGTCCTGGGGCTGGCGATCGATGCGGCCGGCCTGAAGCTCGGGGAGCTCCGGTTCCTTGGTACGGTTGCATTCACCCTCCCGGCCATCGCTGCGTTTATACTCACCAGGCCGCTTATCGCGCTCCAGGGCCGGCCGATGACCTGGAACCGGTCCGCCCTCCTGGCCCTCTCCTGCACGCTCTTCGGGGTGATCCTCACCCTCACCGGCGTGGTCTTCTCTCCCGCGCTGCTCCCGCTCTTTTATGCCATTGCCCTGGGCCTGATTTTTTCCCTGCGGCTGGTGGTCCTGGTTGCCATTGCTGATTACCGGCCTTCCCGCATGCTGGTACCGGCAGGCCTGCAGAGCCTGGCTGGTGCAGCTCTTGGCACCCTCCTGTTCCCCCCGTTTTTTCCACTGCTGGCCATTGCCCTTCTCCTGGTCTTCGGAGCCGGGGCATACCTCTTCATCTGGGCCATAGACCGGCCCCTTTACCGGGCTTTCCATATCAGGGGCCTTGAATTCCTGAATGCGTTCCTTGCCCACCTCACCGACGGGTCCCGGGGGCTGGAGGATTTCTTCCGGGCTATCGGCGAGGAGGTCACGGTCCCCCAGGTAACACTCTTTTTCCGGAGGGAAGGGGGCCGCGGGCTGGTCTTCACCGTTCCCATGGTTCATCCCGGCCCCATGGGTGAGATTGGAGGCGGCAACCTCCCCAGGTGCATGCAGGAGGCTTTCGAAGAAATGGTGATGGTCCCCCACGGGGCTGCAACGCATGACTTCAACCTTGTATCTGAACAGGAGATCAGAAAGCTGACCGGGGCCGTGCAGGCATCCCGTGAAGGATTGCGGTATACTCAGAAAGCAAGCCAGTCCAGGCGTTTCTCATCGGGAACGGTCTCGGTCCTCGCCCAGGCGTTTGGCGATACACTCCTCCTTGTAACCACGCGGTCACCGGAGCGGACCGAGGACCTCGACTTCAATATAGGGATGACCATCATGGCCGAGGGGCATCGTGTATACCGTCAGGTCGCCTTTATTGACGCCCACAACTGCCTTGCCGGAGAAATCACGTATGTTCACCCGGCCACAAGGCAGGCCATGGAGTACATGCAGGCCTGTAACCAGGCTTTTGACGAACTCCCGCGGCAGCCCCAGGAGATGCTCCAGATGGGCATGGCCCATGTGAGCGTCCCATTCACCCGTGAACAGGGATTTGGTGACCAGGGACTCCAGCTGGCCGTGATCCGGGCCGGAAAGCAGGCCACGGCCTACCTCCTCTTTGATGGGAACAACATATCACCCGGGGCCCGGGAGACAACGCGTGACTTCCTCCTCCGGTGGGTTGACGAGGCTGAAGTGATGTCCACCGATTCCCATGTCGTGAATACGATCAGCGGCCGGAACCCCGTCGGCCTCAACGTCCCGGTCGGGGAGATCCTGCCGTTTGTGGAAGAAGCGGTGGTGATGGCACTCCAGGACATGCGGCCGGCGGAGGTCTCCGGCAGCATGGCCTGGTGCGAGGACGTGGTGATCTTCGGTTCGCACCGTATCTCCCAGGTCGCGAGCACGGTGAACACGGTTCTGCTTTTTATACCGCTGCTCAGTGCAGGTATCCTGCTATTTGCGTTCCTCCTATCCATCCTGCTGTACCTGGCCATCGGGTGAGAAGGAACTCCGGGCGTTTCAAAAGTGAAATGCGTGCGGGATCGAAGCTTTTGATATGAAAATGCCTCCGGCAGCATGGATATGCCACGAAGGGGATCATGTTCATTTTTCAGAGGAAAAGACCAGCATGGACCAGAGGGGTACCATTTTGATGCGTGAGAGTATCAGGCATTACGGATCAATTGGAGTATCAGCATTGGTATGCAGAAACCCCGCCCGGTGCCATGCTGGTTTCACATTGTGGTTGTATTGATCAGTTTATAAAGTTTTCTGATAATCTCTGACGATCTCGGCAATTTTTGCCGTTCTTCAATCCTCCGGAGATATTGGGTAGAACAGCGCATGGCGTCTGCCCTCTGTCAGACAAACCCCTGGAATTGGGGGAAGTACCGGGCCGGCAGCACCTGCAGCACCTCCCTATGCACATTTTCCATGCAGGAATAAATTCATAAATAAACAGGGAATTTTTGCATTATCTCAATGATTTGATGTCTGACGCCAGGTTTAGGAGGGCCGGGGACCAAGGATATATGGTCAGGTGGCAACCATGAAACAGGTATCCAGTGCGACATATGCCAGGGCCGGCATGGCCCGGCGTTCAGGGAGGGGCATGTCCATGCTGATTCACGGGCGCCCGTACTATATCATGCCCGAGGGGGTTGTCCGCCTCTTCTCGGATAAGAGCGCAGAGGTGGTGAACGAGGTGGGCGAACAGGAGGGTACCGCCTGGCTCTCCCCTGTGCTGGGCAGGCGGAAACGCGACCTGACCGTGCTGATACAGGATCGCCTCTTCGTCGTGACCGTCCGGGACATGCAGGGGCTTATTGCGGGGGGCAGGGAGAAAGTTCCAGTACGCGAGTATGCAGGGCATTCCGGGCATTCCTCGAACGCCTGAAAGAGCCTGCTGATAAACCGACATCCGCCGTACCTGATTTTCTGCCCCGGGAAATAGCGGAAGGATAAAAATACGGGAGTTGTATAATTCAAAAGAGCCTTCCCTCTCCCGGTGCAAGCACTAATTGGGACGCGAGAAAATCGGGTGGTCGTGTATCATGATGAACATCCTCCTGGTGGATGACGACTCCAACCTCCTGGATCTTGTCCAGCGGTTCCTGAAGCGGGAGGAGGAGATGCACATCGATACCAGCACATCCGGCGCAAATGCCATGGACAAGCTCATGGCCGGGCGGTACGATGCCATCGTGCTCGATTACGAGCTTCCCGGAATGAACGGGATCGAATTTCTCAAGATGGTGAAGGCGAGGGGCGATGAGACACCGATCATCATCTTCACCGGCAAAGGCAGGGAAGAGGTGGTTATCAAGGCCCTGAACCTCGGGGCTGACTACTACCTCCAGAAACGGGGAGACCCGAGGCTGAACTTCCTCGAGCTCCTGTACATGATCAGGGAAGCGGTCCGCAGGCACCATGCCCGCCAGGAGCTGAACGAGAGCGAGCGCAGGTTCAGGGAATCGCTGGAAAATGCCCATCTCATCGCATTCCAGCAGGATGAAAACGGGAAAGTAACATTCTGCAATGATTTCTTCCTGGACCTGACCGGGTATGAACGGTCTATGGTGCTGGGAACCGACTGGATAGAGACCTTCGTTCCGCGCCCTGAGCGGGAAGCAGTCAGGCAGATGTTTTCAACCGTCATATCCGCCGGGAGGACGGGTTCGTATTTTTCCTGCACCATCAATGCCAGGGTCGATCAGACCAGGCGCGTTGCCCTCTCCAATACGGCATTATTTGATTCGGGAGGGAAATATTGCGGCATATCATCCATCGGTGAGGACATCACCGAGCGGGAACGCATGGAGCGTGAGATGGCATTATCTGAAGGCCGTTTCAAGACGCTCTTCGAACATGCGCCCTATGCATATTTCCTCACCGATCTTAAGGGTAATTTTGTTGACGGCAACCGTGCGGCGGAGGTCCTGGTGGGATATGCAAGGGAAGAGTTACTGGGCAGGAATTTTCTCGAGACCGGGCTTCTCCCCCCCGATCAGGTGCCAAAGGCAATCGCGCTCCTTGCCAGGCACGTCGAAGGGGAAGCGACCGGCCCTGAAGAATTTATCATCAATGGTAAGGACGGTTCCCAGGTTGTGGTTGAAATCAGGAACCTCCCGATCACGATGGGGGACCGGGCACTGGTCCTTGGTTCAGCCCATGATGTCACCAGGCGGAAGCAGGTGGAGGAATCTCTGCGCAGGGTAAACGCGAAGATGACCCTGCTCAATATCATCACCCGGCATGACATCCTCAACACCGTTACCGCCCTGCTCCTCTACGTGGAACTCCTGAAGGAGGATCCCCGGGATGATGCGCAAAAGGAGATGCTGGGCAAGGTCGAGCTCCTTGCCCAGACCATCCGGAGGCAGATCGAGTTCACCAAACTGTACCAGGATATCGGTATCCAGTCCCCGCAGTGGCAATCGATCTCCCGGATCATCGGCCGCGAGGCGGACCAGGCCGGTCTGAGGGGGTTACTGGTCAAGAGCGACATTGCAGGACTGGAGGTATATGCAGATCCGCTCCTGGAGAACGTCTTCCATAACCTTATCGACAACTCTCTCCGCCATGGAGGGGGGGTCACATCTGCGTGGCTCACTTCGCTCCGGGATGAAAATGGCCTCAAGATAGTCTACGAGGACAATGGCAAGGGCATTCCGTCCCGGGAGAAAGAGGAGATATTCAAGCGGGGGTATGGTAAAAACACGGGTTTTGGACTGTTCCTGGCGCGGGAGATCCTGGCCATCACCAACCTCTCCATAAAGGAGACGGGCACGTACGGCAAGGGAGCGCGGTTCGAGATACGGGTTCCGCACCACTGTTTCCGGGAAACGAATGAAGAAATGTTTTCCGAAGGATGAAAACTCAATGTCCGGTTGAGGTAAGTCGCGGGCTGCCCATCGTAGCGGATCGTGCCGGCCATCATGCGGCTATTCCGTCACCGGGCCTGGTGCCGGCCGGCGCAGAGCCTTCCGGAATCCAGGATGTATCCTTCCAGGTCCCATTCCCTGGACGCACCAGAGACGACATGGCCTTCTTCCAGCACCTCTTTTACCTTTCCGTCCGCGGTCCGGATCTGGTAACGGATACAGTAACCTTCCCCCGAGGCAAGCGCATCGCGGCGGGTGTCATGGACCCTGTCCCGGTCCTCCTGCACGATAAGGTCCTGGAATGCCTTGCCCCCTCTCTTCATGAGACCATCCGGGCCAGTCCCGGTAAGGGGAAGGGCCCCTCCACTCACGCAGCAGAACACATCTTCCCTCCCCTGCTCGATCCCAAAAACAATGCCCGGGATCATATCCATGGCTTGCGAGAGGAGCGCGAGTCGCCCCTGTTCCTCACGGTGACCAGCCCTGAGCGAGACCATGTTCCGGATGCGGGATACGAGGTCTGAGAACTGTGACCGGGGGTCGGCACTTTTCTGCAGGTACAGGTCTGCCCCGAAGTTGAGAGCATCAATCACCACGTCTTCCCGCCCCCTGCCGGTGATAATGATGAACGGGGTATCATCACCCATGGCCCGGACCTGTTTCATGAAGTCAATGCCGTTGATTCCGGGCATGGCATAATCTGAGATGATGGCATCGAAGGTGCTGGTCTTCAGCATTTCCAGGGCAACTTCTGCGGATGTAACCGGTGTCACCCGGATTCCCCTCCCCTTCTCCAGGAACATCCTGGTCACCTCCAGGAAGTTTAGTTCGTCGTCGACCAGCAGTATGGAAATCATGGATGCTCCAGGAAAATCATACATAAGGTTTTCGGATGACTACTTAAAACCGGCGGAATTGCCGGATATATTTTCCCGCTGACAGAGAAGGGAAAAGCTGTGGCAACAGGAAATTTTTGCAGGATGCATGAAGAAAGGTATAAGTGATGCCAGATTGAATTTTTGCCAGTTCATGTCTTCGGTGCCTGTTATCGCTATAGAGGATACCGAATTCCACCTGAGTAAATTTCTCCGTTTAAATTGGTCCCTCTTCCTCATCATCGCAATTTTTTCAGTGCTTTCCGGGTACCTGACCCTCTCGTTTTCACCATATGCCGTCCACCCGGGTGTTGTCGCCTTTCTCGGGATCGACTTCAACATGCAGGAAATTAGCATCGCTACCTGCATATTAATAGCCTTTCTTGGATCCCTGGCAGTGCTCTGGGAGGCCTTTGCAGCGCCGAGGGATAAACCAATCTTCTATTATTTTATCGGGATGGAGTCTTTTAAACGGCTCCTCCTCATTGTACCGCTCTTTATGCTGGTCATTGCCCTGGCCATCTGGACTTCCGCAATTTTTCCCCATGTGGTTATCATTATATTCTCCATTGTCGGTTTCTGCCTGGGAATTGTCATTTTCTCGTCATTGCTCGTGCTCATCAGCCGGGCAGCCAGGATCCGCAGGATTATCCTGACCACGATGGCCTATGCACTCCTGGTATTCTTTATTTCCCTGGGTATTCTCCTTTCCGTGAATTTCCGGGCCATTGATGAATCCTTCATCCCTGTAGCCCTCTTCGTCTATGCCATGGGGACAGCGGCGGTCTTCTATATCATTGCTACCCTCATCTTCGAGATGATCCTGCCGTGGTTGTACCGCTGGACATAATCTTTCCCGGGAGCGCCCCTCTCCATGGAGAGTGACCGTTCCCGCCCGAAGGGTCCATCAGGTGGGACCTCGCGGTTCAGAGCGGATTCATCTGATATCGTATACCAGGCATATCTTTGAGGAACAGCAGCACTACTTCATTCCGCAACCGGGCTTGCAGGAATTTTTTTGTCAATGCCCGTGGCGCCATGCTGCCTGGTGATGCCAAGGTTCCAGGTTCTGCACGGCTATGTCTTCACTGCTTTTCCCCGCGCGAGTCGTTTCATATTTCACCCGTTCAGGCTGCGGCTGGCGGGACAAGGTATTCATCCCCTCCTGGTATTTCTGGCCCATCCGGGCCTGCGGCCAGAGGAAGTTGGGAACACCTGGCCCTTGTACCGCTGGCAGAGGGTCCGTGCCGGGCTCCCTGATGGAGGGGTTTCGTGGAGTGCATTCGCTCCCCCGGGTCTGGCTGCAGGGTAGGACCGGTGCTGCCGGCAGGTGCGACCAGCAGTACAGACCCTTGCCCCCAGGCGCCCAGGAAAGGTCAAATTTGAACAAAAACCATCGAATATATTTTTATAGGTTCAGGAGTGGACGATTTTATTGATTGCAATGAATTTCATGCAGGCCAGGAGATACTTACTCACGGTTATGGTGCTCCTCCTGGCGGCTGCCGTGGTCAGCCCGGGCATGGCCGCCAGATATTCATTTACATCGACGGATAATGGTAAAACCACCAATGTCACGATGGGGGACCAGGTTACTGTCACCCTCGCAGAGAATCCCACTACCGGCTATCGGTGGGTTGTCAATACCTCCCCCGGGCTTTTCCTCCTAAGCGATCGCTACAAGTCATCGAGGCCGGGGGTCGCAGGTGCGGGAGGTATCCATACCTGGAATTACCTGGTGCGTGGAAAAGGAGTGCTGGAATTTTCTGCAGTGTACAGGCAGCCGTGGATGCCGGCGACCGGAGAGGACCAGATTTTCGGCCTCATATTCCTGTCAGGACAGAAGAAGATCCCCCTCAAGTTCCCCCTGCCCTGGGTCCTTCGGTAAACACATACTTTTTTAGGAGCGGTCCAACCCGCATATTTGTACCCAAGGGCATCAGCTCCTGCGCCTGGGAGCTGGCCAGGGAGCGCCAGGGGGCACATTTCACGAAATAATGGTATAATCATCCGGGGTGGAAGACTGGCATCATCTGACTCATTCCAGGGCTGTGCCCGTACCGGGATGACCTCCTTTTTAAAACCACCCGGGACATTCATGGATTCAGTGTCCAGATGGTGAACGTGAGCGCCATTGCAAACGATACCCACAGGAGGTAGGGTATCAGGAGGATGCCGGCATTCTTCCGAATACGGAAGAAGAAGACCATGGAGATGACGATTGCACACCAGAGCGCAATGATCTCTACAAAGCCGAGAAAAGGAGACTCCAGCCCGAAGAAGAAGAAGGTCCAGCCCGCGTTCATAACAAGCTGCATGCAAAAAAGGGCTGCTGCCACCCTCACGTCGCCTCGTTCCCAGCCTTCCATCCAGACGTGGTAAAGGGAGATGCCCATCAGGATATACAGCGCGGTCCAGACCGGCCCGAAGAGGAATGACGGGGGGTTGAAAGCCGGCTTCTCAAGGCCCCATACCATGAGCCCGGGCCGGTCACCGTGAAAAGCGAGCCAACTATGCCCGGGATCAGGCAGATCACGATAGAAGCAAGCAGCTTCCAGGGTGACCGGATGATTTGCCTGCGGTTTTCTGGTCCAGCCATGCAAGTTCGATATTAAGTATCAGCGCGAGGACCAAAAAAATGACCAATGGTTATACAACATGCCTCTGCCTGGCCATGATGCCGCAGGTATTCATTCCCGCGTCCGGGGCACAGGTGTGGTTCGCGACACCTGGAATAGCCGTTTTTCCCATGAGGTTTCCACACCGGTTTTTTGATTCGTTCGGGGAAACGTCGGGCAGGGGTGATATTGATGATGACGATGGCCACATGTGCAATAGTTGCTCCTCCGTGTGTGAAGGAGCCGTCGATGACAGGTTCTGCCCGGGTCCTTTTGGGAATACGCCTAGAATCGATCGGGCAACCCCCACCCATAATTTCCCACCGGAATGCTTACTGCAGGACTATGCCAGCCACAGGGGGTCTTCTGCTGGGACTGAAAAATGCACAACGCGGTTGACTTCCGGGGCGCATCCACCAGGTTACAATACACCGGTTGAATATACATGAATACTCCCATGGCTACTGCGCAGAACCGGGATTTTTAGTCACTGGTATTGAGATAAGCGGGCATCAGCCGGCAGGCGCCCGGGCGGGCATTTTCTGCCACGACGCGGGAAAAAGGCCCTGGCTAATAAATAACCGGAAAATATGGTTCAGGGAGGCATTCCATCTCCGGATGCACCTCGCAGGGTGAGTGCTTATATGCCCGAAGGGAAAAGGTCATTAACAATGGACTTCGGTTCTGCTGACCGAAAGACCCTGGTCCTGGTATTTGTCCTGCTGATCGTGTGTGGACTGGCTATCACTTACCTTGCCTTCCAGACCAGGGATGCCTTGAAGGACGCAGTCAGGGACGAGCTCAAGTCCGTGGCCATTGCCATTGCGGTCCAGGTCGATGGAGACACCCTCACCGGGCTTCGGCCCGGTGATGAGAATACCACGGAATTCCAGGCTGTCAGGGACACGCTGCACCGCGTCCAGGCAGCCAATACCGATATCCGGTATGTCTATACCATGCGCCGGAACGGTGACGCGGTTGAGTTTATCGTCGACGGGGACTACGGATATGCTGCGAACGCAGCTGTCATCGGCCAGGTATACCCGTATGTAAATAACGAGATGCTAAAAGGGTTTGAAACCGCCTCGGCTGACACGATTTTCACTACCGATCAATGGGGGACTGTCCTTTCCGGATATTATCCAGTCCGCAACAGGAGCGGCAGCGTGGTGGGACTGGTCGGTGTCGACATGGACCGCCAGAAAGTCCTTGACCGCCAGAATTACATAAACTGGGGGTTCTATCTCCTGATCCTGATCTCCATATTCATGGTGGCAGTCGGAATCCTCTGGGCTGAAAATGTGCGGAGCTGTGCAGAACGACAGATCCAGGTTAGCGAGCAGAAGTTCAGGAGTCTCGCGGAATCGAGTATAGCTGGAATATTCCTGATCCAGAAAGGCATCATCCGGTATACGAACCCTGCCATGTCGGTCATCCTGGGTTACACCGGCGATGAGATGGTCGGGCGCCGGTTCTGGGACTTCCTTCCGCCGGGTTGGCAGGAGCCCGTCCGCGAGCGGAATATTGCCCGCGAGGCAGGGAAGGAAGGCCCTACGCGGTACGAGATGCAGGTCCTCCGCAAGGACGGAGAGAAGCGCTGGATCGCCCTGAGCGTGGGGACACTCAAGTATGAAAATGCCCCGGCCACTATCGGGACGCTCTACGATATAACTGAACTTAAGGAAAAGGAAGAGAGACTGCAGGAGATGCACACCAAGCTGGACCTCGTGACCGGGATCACGTTCCATGATATTACCAATTCGCTCACGCCATTGTTCGGTTACCTGGACCTTGTCCGGGAGTCTATCAGCGCCCCCACGGAGAAGATGCTCCTGGAAAAGGCAGAGGACGCGGCCAGGGCAATCCAGGTCCAGGTGCAGTCTGCAAGGTTGTATCGCGAAATTGGAAACCGCGCTCCTGAATGGATACCTGTTGCCAGTTCCCTGAAGAGCGCGGCTAAGACCCTTGACCTGTCGCAGGTAGCCCTGGTCACCGAGCTCGGGGATCTTGAAGTCCTGGCCGATCCGCTTATCGAACGGGTTTTTTACAATCTCCTGGAGAATACCCTCCGCCATGGTGAGCACGCGTCAACAATCCGGGTCTCATGGCAGTTCCAGGGGGCTGGCATAGTCCTGGTCTATGAAGATAACGGCATCGGCATCCCGGATACAGACAAGGAACGGATATTTCAGCCCGGGTTCGGGAAACATACGGGTTATGGGCTCTCCATTGCACGGGATGTACTGGCCATCACCGGGATGGAGATCCATGAACGTGGCACTTTTAGAGAGGGTGCCCGTTTTGAGATCAGGGTCCCGCCCGGTAAATTCAGGACGGGTCCTGCATCCCAGGCCCGTGAACAGGCGGGGAATCCATAACCGCGGCCAGGGTCCCGTTTATTACCTCTACCACCGGATACTGCCCATTTAAGTCGTCTTTTTTGGGGTCCGGCGGGAAAGGTGCAGGGAGGCATCAATGGAATAGGGTCCGGGAACGTTTTCCGCTCCGACAGGTTATCCGTACGTGGAGTTCGCAAGGGGACCCGCGTGGGAGACGATATCCATCAAAACCGAATTTTTCTCCCGGAGCAGCCGGTATCAACCAGGCAGTGCATCATTGACCTCCCGGGGATCCCTGTGCCGGGCTTGATGACCTGCACAGATCCCGAAAACGTGGTATGGAATATATACCTGACTATTCTCCTGGTCCATCGCCATCAATGCCCGGACCATCGGGGTGACACACCGCAATGAATGTTTCCCTCCGTAATAAAAATTAAATATGCCGCGTCGGCTGGAAAACCGGTTCGTCGAGATACAGCATGGGCACAGGCAGCACCCCCCTATTTCGCGTAGGCTTCCACCAGGTCTCTCGCGGTTATGATCCCTGCTATTTTGTCCTTTTTCTTCAGGAGAAGCCTCCTGATATGTTTCGCGGCCATGGTCTTTGCCGCTTTATGGATGCTGATGCCCACCGGGGCGGTCACCAGCGGCGAGGAACAGGCCTCACCAACAGGCACCTCGAGGGGCCTCCCGGTGGCAAGGTAGGAAGAGAGCAGGTCCCGCTCGGTGAAGATGCCCCCGGGGATGCCGTCCATAGTCACGATAACACTCCCGATCCGTTTCTCTCCCATGATACGGGCTGCATTCGCAATGGATTGCGACTCATCCAGGGTAATGACTTTCCGGGACATGAAGTCGTCAACGACAAGGGTTGTTTCAGGTGCTTCGGGCAGCTCCCGTATCAGGTCTGATGCCGTGATGACCCCGGTAATGTCGCCGCAACCGAAAACGGCCAGCCTCCCTTTTTTCCTGATCATGGTCCTGGCAGCCTCTCGGATCTCCATGTCAGGGCAGATCTTGATAAGCGGGTAGGACATCACCTGCTCGACGGGGATCCCTTCAAGGGAAAGCCCTCCCGCGATTACCCGGGAGAAAAGGTCCCGTTCAGTCACGATGGCGATGGGAGTCCCGTACTTTACCACGATAAGGCTTCCGATATGCTTTTCTCCCATGACCCTTGCTCCTTCAGACATGGATTCCTCGGGGGTCGTTGTAACAACATCCCGTGTCATGATGTCTTCCACCTTCATATGCCGCTTGTATTCCATGTAAGCACGGTCAAGTATGCTCGGGAACCCAGTACCTGGATATTTCGGTGCAGTCATGGTGATCCCTCAAACACTCACAGTGGCATCTGATCTTAAAAAGTTTCTCCTGGCACGGTTTTGTGTTTAAGGAAGACGGAACTTTATCACTTGGGTGGTGCACCCGGGATGATTCTAATCAGGGATTGAGAATAGGAAAGTATCCATCAGCAGGCACAGCAGGGGCCCCAGGTTGGCTGATAGTATATGACGAATTTTCTGGTCACCCTAAAAATCCGGGTCATCCTGAACCGCAGCACCGGATCCATCCCGCCCTGTCCGGGGTCCTGGAAGTCCCGGGAGAATACAGGCCGGAACCTGCGTCCAGCGATACCCTCACCCGCGTGCATGATGCCAGGGTTCATCATCGCGGGGCCCGGCCCTCGGATGAGATTGCCCCTCCTGTCCAAATCATAGGTGCCAGGAGTTGAGCCGGCTCACCTGAACATATAGCGCTCCACGTCACCGATGGTGTTAACATATTCTACCCGGATACCTATGGATTTTTCAATAGTGTCCTTCGCATCCGTGTTTTGAGGCACCTGTTCGGTGATGTGCAGGGCGCCCAGGTCCCGCTCCTGCTCAGTTACGGTCACCAGGACGGCATTTTCCTGCGGCAGGAGGAGGAGGGTTTTTCCAGCATCCTTTGCGGCCTGGGCCTTTTCGATGACTCCACCGATTGCGCCGACTTTCCCATCCGGGCTGATGGTGCCGGTGAGCGTGACCGAATGGTCCAGCGCCCTCTGGCTGATGGCAGATTCGACGAGGATCGTCATCAGTGCTCCTGCACTCGGCCCGTCGACGGCCGGGATTATCCCCCCCGATTCGATAGAAATTATGACATCCGTCCCACTGAGATCAGCGCCGGTCCGGTTCACCGCAACGCCCACGGCGGTATTTGCTGCGTCCTGGAAAACTATACCCATGAGCGGCGTCGTCTGGACGAGAACCCTTCCTTCGCCGGGAAGGATTTCCGCGGAGATATTCATCATGGTCCCCGTCTGGTTGGTCTGTCCGAAGACGAACGGCCCACGCCGGATATAATTGACCGATGTCAAAACAGCAGGCCCCTGGAGAACTGCTGACTTCCTTGATTGTTCGGTTCCTGTGGTTGAATACACGCAGGAACTGTTCAGCCTCGAGCGGTAATATTCGATAACCGCCGAACAATTGCAGGAGATATTGTTCCCCGTCACTCCGGGGACGGCCGTGTTAAGCGGTGCATTCCCACCGTACCGGAAATTTTGGATGATCACCGATCCGAAAAGGACGTTGAGTGCCAATGATACGATGAGGATTGCGAATAACACTTGGTTTCGCATGGGACCTTACCCTGACAAGCTTATTTTCAGTTCGGATAATATGTTTCCGGGTTCATGCTGGAACCAGACCGGGAAGGCTGGCACCCCGGCGTGGCGGACATCCTCTAAGACGCTGACCCTGTCAGGTCAGGGGCAAAGGTATCCATGAATGCAGCGAGTTGATACCAGGTCCTGCATACCAGCAATTCCACTAACAGCATGAATAAACCACGGGCCGGTCCAATCATATCAAAGGAATAGCGGTTGGTGGGTACCTCCCTCTGGAATTTCCAGGATTCATCTGCACACACCAATAATTTTGCCATGGAAACCGTGTCCGGGATTTTATCTAGGGGGTGACAGGCTGGCATCATGGGCGCTTTATTTGTTGCCTGGCGGTTCCCACCCGGTTACGTCCATGCAGAACAATGAGATCCTGGCATGTGTTTTTCGCCCCGAAGAACCTTCCTCTCCATGCCTTCCACCGGGGGAAAGAATGCGAAGACTCCTGTTCACGCCGTAAACATGCTTGCCTTCCTATAAAAAACGATCGTACCTGAGATATCGCTTCTGCGGGCTGCCAGGTGTCCGTCCCGGCCGATAGTTTTGGCAAATGCTTTAAAACGCCGGTAAACTTAAAATCTGGGGTGAAAGTATCACCCAATCCCTTATTCTATTTGAATATCGGAAATATGACTTTATCAGAATCTATATGGGTAATTTTTGGGAAAAACCCCTCCTGCAAGAAGGTCTTATCCAATCAAATGGTCCCCCGGGTCAGGCACTTCAGTTCGGATAGGCCTTAAAAAATACTCGGTTTGCCATATACGCTTGATTCCAGGGTTTAATAATAGCAGTCCGGATATCCCGGTAAATCCCCGGGACTATGATTCGTCGTCTTTTTATAAATTCATCAAATCGTAATATTTTTATGTCCAGCAGCGAAGCTAGGCATGTTCAGTAACAACATATAGTTACTGTCAAGCAATTGAGTCTGGTTGATGTGAATTCACGAGGGGGCATTTCGGCAATGTGGCGTAAAACCCTTGGTATTTTAGCAATCCTGTTGCTTCTTGCAGTTTTTGTGACGGCAGCAGGCGCAGAGTGTTCAGCATGTCAGAGTGGTGCGGGGACGGTAGCCCTTGGTCGCACAAGCGACCTGGTAACACCCATTACTCTCGAAGTCAGCATCTCCAAAGTACCGATCGTCGGCGAGCAAGCGGTTATAACAACGAAGCTCAACTGCATCTACGATGCTCCCGGCACAACATATTCCATTAAGCTCCCGGACGGGGCTGAACTGGTGAGCGGTGCACTGACCGGGTCAGTTGACCTGGCTGCCAACACTCCCCGGACAATCGAAACTACAATCAAGTTTACGAAACCTGGGGAGTATGCGGTTGCGGTTTCAGCAAAGAAGGTCGTTGATGCAGCAAATGTGTGGGGAGACCTCAAGGCCCTTTACCTGACCGTCGGTGTTTCCAGTTCGATGTATACGCCGGCCCCGCAGAGCGCCATGCACGGAACAACCCAAAACCCGCAGGGTGCCATTAGTGCCGTTGATAAGCCCTGGGACGGGAAAGCCGGCAACTTTTCGGCTGCAGCTCCGTCGCCCGGTGTTGCGGCCATTCCAGCCGCTGTCCTTCCTCAAAAAGGCTCTGCATCGGGAATAATCGCTGGCCCCTCCGCGGCAAGCACCGGTTACATTACGATGTCCGGGACGTTTGCCTATAGTACGGACGATAGTGATTACAGGGTAGCACCGTTCTCGACTGCCCATACGACGACCCTCCTGGTAGAGGTGTATAACTGGGACACGGGCACTCCCGTTGCATACGCGTGGGCTGATTACTACACAGGGCACTGGCAGACGGGATCATTCCCCACAGGGGATATTGAATTTCCAATTACCCTGGGAGTCCATTATTACACCTGGGTGAACTGGAATGTACCTCCAAGCGGAGCAGAATGCCGGGTGGTTTATGATTCAGCAGGAGGGCTCTCCGGGATACCATACACATACAGTTGGTGGACTGGTCCATTGAGTGGGTATTCAGGTGGCAACTTCGAGATCGGGACATGGTATCCCTATTCAACCGATCCGAACCTTCCCGCCCTGTGGCTCCAGGAGGACCTGAACCGGGCGTTTGTCAACCTGGTCTGGGCTGGAATGCCCAACCCGGGACAGGGGACGATGGTCTGGTACCCGACCAGCACCGACGGCACCTACTACAACCTTGGCGGCCAGGTTCACCTGGCTGGCACTGATGCAAACTCTGCAGACCCCGGGGTGCATGAGTATGGCCACAACGTGATGTATCGGGTATATGGAAATTGGTGGCCGCCTGAAGAACACTGCCCCAGTCCACATTACCTCCTGAGTAACGAGGACTGTTCATGCGCATGGACCGAGGGCTGGGCAGATTTCCTCCCGCTTGCGGTGAACAGGGACGGGAGTTATACGTGGGGCAGTGGTTCGACCCAGAGCCTGGAAACCCCCACATGGACGGGTTACGATAAGGGGGAGTGTGTTGAGGGCAGAGTAGCCGGGGCGATGTATGATATCGACGACTCAAACAACGACGGGGCAGATCAGCTCTCGTTCGGTCTCGATGAAATTGCCACGATCATGAAAAGCCACAAGATTTCATACTTCCGGTCGTTCCCTGCATTGTGGATTTTCAACCATGGATGGCCCGACACTGCAACCAAGTGCATCTACCAGAACACCATGGACTTCAGGCCGAGCAAGAATGGTGTCTTCGTCGGCGGGTCCTGGTTCCGTGATGCCAATAACAACGGTGTCTGGGATAGTTCTGACTTTGCCTCATCATTTGGCATTGCCGGTGACCAGCCGGTTGCCGGTGACTGGAACGGTGACGGCAGGCAGGAGATAGGGGTCTTCCGCAGCGGAACGTGGTACCTGGACATGAATGGCAACGGGTACTGGAATGCCGGGGACGCTACATATTCATTCGGCATCGCCGGTGACAAAGCCGTGGTCGGAGACTGGAATGCCAATGGAAAAGACAAGATAGGTGTTTTCCGTGCCGGCACGTGGTATCTTGATACCAGCGGCAACGGGGTATGGGGCTCAGGAGATACGAGCTATTCATTCGGTGTTGCCGGTGATATCCCCGTTGCAGGTGACTGGTCAACGACATCGACCAACCGGGGAGATCAGAAGGACGAGATAGGGGTCTTCCGTAACGGTTATTGGTATCTGGACATGAATGGCAACGGGTACTGGGATTCCGGAGATTCGTCGAGTTCATTCGGTATCGCCGGAGATCAACCAGTAACCGGTCACTGGAATATATACTGGGACACCGACGAAATAGGCGTCTTCAGGAATGGTTACTTCTACCTCGACTGGGACAACACGAAGTACTGGAGCGAGTTCGATGCCACGAAAGGTCCCTTTGGATATGGAGGGTGGCTACCCGCAGTAGGATACTGGAACTAAATTACCAAACCTCCATTTTCAAATTTTTCATGAACTCTGGTAACACCAATCACCAATTCTGGAATTGATAAGCTCCAGGAGATACACCTTGTTTTCACCATGATATTTTTTCAATGCAAAACGGGTAGTTTTTATTAAGTGATACATATCCCTCAGTCAATGAGATAATTTATATAGGACCAACAATTAAATTTGAAAATAGCAAATGGGAATTCGGGAAGGTTGTTTGTAATGTGGCGCAAAATCATTGGATTTTTCGCATTAATCCTGGCATTTTCATCGATCATTGCCTTGGCGGGGGCTGAATGCAACGTATGCCAGAACAAGGTGGGGACGGTAACCCGGGGTCAAACCAGCGAGCTGGCAACCCCCATAACCCTTGTTGCCAGCATCTCCAGAATACCGGTTGTGGGCGAGGAAGCGGTGATAGCTGTTACATTGACCAGCATCTTCGACGCCCCGGGCACGTCATTCTCTATAAAGCTCCCTGAAGGAGCCGAACTGGTGAGCGGCGTGGCGGCCGGTACCATTGACCTGGCGGCCAATTCCCCCCGCACGATAAAGACAACGATAAAATTCACAAAACCAGGGGACTACCGCATAGGGGTATCAGCCCTGCATGCGGTGGATGCTTCAAATTCATGGGGGGACGTTAAAACATTATATCTTACTATCGGCGCCAGCGCATCGAGGTATACTCCAGCTCAAACCAATTACCTCCACATGGCCACCCAGAGGCACAAGGGGGAGAGCAGCGTTGCGGCCAATACCAGCCAGGCTTTACCGGGGACCTCCGGAAGTATCCCGAACTTTTCGATTACCGCGAAATCTGTTCCTTTAGAACCGATAACCCTCGAAAAAGGTTTTTCCCGGGCAACGGCGACAGGTCCTCCGGCAGCGATTGGATCATCCAACATTACCGTGTCCGGGGCATTCAATTATGATACAACGGACAGCGATTACAGGGACTCGCTCGATACTACCCATGGGACATGGCTCCTGGTGGAAATTTATGATTATGACACGGGAAATTCTCTTGAATTCGCGTGGGCCAACAGTTCAGGCCATTTCCAGACCGGAGAATTTAATCCGAACGGTTCCAGCCTTGGAGTGGCCTGGTATACCTATGCAAAATTCGGCCTGAGCGGTGGAAACCCGGAAATGCGGGTGATTTCTGATCCTGCGGGCGGGATTTCAGGAGTATCGGACTACTCGTACATCTGGGGCTCTACTGCCCTGACGGGCTATAAACTGGGCAGCAACTTTGACATAGGGACATGGTATCCGTACTATGACGACCCCGACCTGGGTGCCCTGTGGCTCCTGGAAGATCTCAACCGGGCGCTTACCAGTTTATACTGGGCCGGGATGCCAAACCCGGGGCAGGGTACCATCGTATGGTACAACACGAGCACGGATGGGACCTACTACGATTTGGGGGGCCAGATCCATCTGAAGGGCGAAGATGCAAAAAGTGCCGATACCTCGGTACATGAGTACGGGCACAATGTCATGTACCGGGTCTATGGCAACTGGTGGCCGCCCGAGGAGCATTGTCCGAACCCGCACTACCTTGTCAAGGCAGAGGACTGCTCATGCGCCTGGACTGAGGGCTGGGCAGATTTCCTCCCGCTTGCGGTAAACTATGATGCAGTTTTCACCTGGCCCAGCGGTGCTACGCAGGATCTGGAGACGCCAACCTGGATTACTCCGTATTTCGACAAGGGCCTGTGCGTCGAGGGGAGAGTAGCCGGGGCACTGAACGATATCTATGATTTACAGAATGATGGAGCTGATCAGCTCGAATACGGCCTCTCCAATATCTCCACCATAATGATCCATAACAGGACCTCCTATTTCTCATCATTCCTGCCAACATGGATTTCTGGCCATGGATGGCCGGACACCGCGGCCAAGCCGATTTACCAGAATACCATCGATGTCAGGCCAACGAAAATCGGGATATACTACAATGGTTACTGGTACCTTGATGCAAATAACAACGGGCTCTGGGATGCTTCAGACTTTTTCAGCATATTTGGGGCAGCAGGAGACCAGCCAGTTGTCGGCGACTGGAATGGAGATGGCAGAGAGGAGATAGGGGTATTCCGGAATGGTACTTGGTACCTGGATGCCAGCGGCAATGGTTACTGGGGCACGGGGGATATTTCAACGACATTCGGTGCAACGGGTGACCAGCCTGTTGTGGGTGAATGGAACGGTGATGGAAAGGATGAAATTGGGGTTTATCGCGGCACGACCTTTTACCTCGATGCAAGCGGCAATGGCTACTGGGGACCCGGTGACCTGACCGGGTCATTTGGCATCCCCGGGTGGATGCCCGTATCGGGTGACTGGAATGGTGATGGAAAGGATGAAATTGGTGTTTTCAGCAGTGGGGATTGGTACATTGACTGCAACGGGAACCTGGGCTGGAATCCCGCGGATGACCGTTCCACATACTTCGGTGTTGCAGGAGATCTCCCGGTAACTGGTCACTGGAACATAACCAGGGATGGCGATGAGATCGGGGTGTTCCGGAACGGATACTATTTCCTCGATTGTGATAACAATCTAATCTGGAATCCGGCACACGATCAGATGAAAGGGCCTTTTGGATTTGGCGGGGCCCTCCCGGGAGCAGGTTATTGGAACTGAGCTGATCGGATACTTTTTTAAATTTTCCAGAAAATATGGAGTGAGGGGGAGAAAATATCAATTGTTCAAGGTATTCAAAAATCTTCCATTATTTATGGAATCACGATTATCGTCAGTTATGCCATCCTCGCCAGGAACAGGCTATGGCTGGGTTTCGTCGATGAAGGAGACAATTTTACATCCGGCTGGCTGATTTCGAAGGGTTATATATTATATAAAGATATTTTTTCCCACCATATGCCATTTCCCTATTACTATGCAAGCCTGCTGCTGAAATTAGGATTTACCGGTGTGAACGGCCTCAGATTGGGGATGAGCCTGGCCATCCTGGGTTTTTGGATACTCATTATCATCCTTTTCAGGGATACCATTGATTATAAAATCCTATGCACGGTAATATTTCTGTCCGCCCTTGCGCACCCTCTGTTCTGGGGGCACATGCTCCTGGCCGATAGTTTCTTTGCATATGCAATCCTTGTCATCTTTCTTTATTTCTATGGAAAACCCGAATTGAATTTCAGTTTTTTTGACAGCCTCATCATTTCTGCAATGGTTTTTATTTGTTTAACATCATCTGTTGTGAGCATTTTTCCCCTTGCAGTTCTCGGCGTTTATTATTGTATTATAAAGATCAGGCGCATGTCCCGTCAATCAGGAGGGTCCCTGAAGCCTTTTCTCCTTGAGGAAATCAAATTTGCAGGGATTATAGCCATTCCCTACGTTATCCTGCTCGGGTTGTTCATTTATCTGGGAATTCTGAAGGATTTTTTCAGTCAGGCTATTTTATTCAATGTAGACTATGTCGGTGGGGCACAAGTGTTCTCTCTGGCCCCCTTGTATAACTTATGCGATTATATTGTTCCTTACCTGGTCCATGGAGACCGCCTCTTCCAGGCCGGGTCGTATATAAATCCATCAGCATATGACAATAATCCTTTTTTCATGGGATTTTTTTTAATAACCAGTAATTTAGTAGCTGCGGCTTTCCTGTGGAAACGGCGGAGCTCCTTGTTTTCAGTCGCATTTTTAGTATTCATACTATATCTGGGATACCGGGGATTCTATCATTTTCATGCCGTCCCGTATTTTCTCGTCTCTTTTTTCTGTATTGGCCTGGTTATTGCAGACTCCGCTCACTTCCTGCAGGCAAAGGTAATGAATTCCGGGAACGCAAAAATTAAGAAATTTATTGGGGGTATTCTCATAGCGCTCTACATTCTCGGCACAATCTTGTTCCTGGGTATGCTGACCTTTGCCTATTTTTCGAATGGGTCAGGAACGGGGGCAAGAGATGCCGATATAAGCCCATATGATGCCATCATTCAAACCCTGACACGCCCGGGGGAGAAAATCTGGGTTGCACCCCTGGATCCCGCCCTGTATTTCAGGAATAACCGGGAACCTGCATCTCGCTATACTTTTTATCTCCCGTGGCAGGCACAATCCAAAAATATAAACCAGGAAATCATCAACGATTTGCAGAGGAACCGTCCTGCACTCGTCATCTTTGACCGTGATGCAGACACTATTCACAATGGCGTGAGCAGCATCAAAATATACGGGGTTGCTGTGGACCAGTACATGTCCATGAACTATATTCGCGTGGACCCCGGTGACCCCATTTTGAAAAATGTGTATTTCCTGAAAGGGAGCGCCCTGGCAGAGGGTATAACGAATACAAACGAGGCAGGGAAAGACTTGAAATATGTTCTGGGTGTCTTTCGCGAGGGAGTATGGTACCTGGATATATCAGGTGACAGGACCTGGGATACGGGGGATATGAGCACCACATTCGGGACTGAGGGAGACCTCCCGGTTGTCGGCGACTGGAACGGGGATGGGAGGGACGAGATAGGGGTCTTCCGGAATGGTACCTGGCGCCTCGACAGCAACAGGGATTGGATACCGGATGACAATGACCTGGCAGCCGTGTATGGGGCCCCGGGAGACCTCCCGGTTGTCGGCGACTGGAACGGGGATGGGAGGGACGAGATAGGGGTCTTCCGGAATGGTACCTGGC
>JAPXRZ010000003.1:0-196414 GCA_033813295.1 Methanolinea sp. | reverse complement strand
CCACCGCCACGACCACCGTCCCAACCACGACCGTTCCCCCAACCACCACCGCCACGACCACCGTCCCAACCACGACCGTTCCCCCAACCACCACCGCCACGACCACCGTCCCAACCACGACCGTGACCACGGTGACTGCTGGGACCACCTCCCCGGTTGCCACCGCGTCGGAAACGCCCCAGGCATACGAGAACATAACCCCGGTTGGAGGACAGGACGGCGGACCCCCGCAGTTACCCCTTCCCGACCCTGGCTCAGCTGTCATCCTGGCAGCGGTCAGCATCGCGGCCATCGTCTTTTCCCGTGATGTACTGAATTCCGGTCGTACCAGGGGTGTCACCGCGGGACGAAAGGCAATGGCCCTGGCCCTCTGCGCAATACCCTGCACCGCCCTCCTTGCCGTGCTGGGGTGGTACCTCTCCTCGCCTGCAGGGAGAACTCCCACCGCCCCAGGCCTGGAAGCCCTTACCGTCACGATCCTCATTGCCTTTTACCTCATCGTATCCTCGTTTGCCCTCATGCTGGGAGCGGTCCTGTCCTGGCCGCTGCGGGCGACCACCCGGGTGCACACCGTGGCCAGCATCCTGCTCATATTCGCGGCCCTCTTTGCCCTGATCAACTCGGGTCCAGGGGAACGGTTTCCGCTCGGCCTCGCGGTGGCAGCGGGGCTTCTCATGGTCCTGGTGGCCCGGTGGCAGGACCCTGGCGTTATCCGCGCTCCCGGTGTGGAAACCGGCGCTCCCCCCGCGGCACTGGATCCTGCCCTGACCACCTCCCAGCACGGGACCAGCATCTTTCCCCCCGCAGGCCCCGACCTCTTCCCCGGAGACCTGGGTGGAAAGTATGCCGACATCCGGTTCATCGGCTCCGGGGGCCTGGCAAGGGTTTTCCGGGCCCGCAACATCATGACCGGCAACGAGGTGGCCCTCAAGATCCCCATCCAGGCGGATGAGACTACCGGCAAGAGCTTCATGAAGGAGATACTGGGGTGGGAGGCCCTCCAGCACCCGAATATCGTCCGCATCTACGAGGTGAACATCCTGCCCATCCCCTACGTGGAGATGGAGTTCCTCCCCAGGACGCTGGCCGATCTCCCCCGGCCCGTGGACGTGAAAAGCGCAGCCCGGATTGCTCTCGGCATAGCCAGGGGCCTTGCGTTCGCCCATGCAAAGGGCATTATTCACCGCGATATCAAGCCCCAGAACATCCTCATGACTGAAAGCGGGGAGCCCAAGATTACCGACTGGGGGATGAGCAAGCTGATGGGGGTTGCCCTGATGCCGACCCTGAACGGCTTCTCGCTCGCGTATGCCGCTCCGGAACAGGTTGCCCCGCAGACCTACGGCGAGACCGACCAGAGGACCGACCTCTACCAGCTGGGAACTGTCCTCTACGAGATGGTGACCGGCAAGGTGCCTTTCCCGGGGGATGACCTCATCCAGGTGAGCACCCGCATCGCCAGCGACCGGCCCATCCCTCCATCCATCTTAAACCCCCTGGCCCTCCCGCTTGACCCCGTGATTATGAAGTGCCTGGAAAAAGACCCCCGGATGCGGTTCCAGCATGCCGATGACCTGATACGCGAACTGGAGACATTCCTCAAACCTGGAGAGAACGGCTATAACATCTTTGAGGATTGAGCGGTTCTCCAGGGTGCGCCTGCAGGCGGCAGGCGCCTGCCCTGGGGGATGAGCCCCCTTTTCCAGGAGAACGAAGGCTGGCAAAGGCGCTCCAGGGCGGGTAACAGGAGACCGGGATGAGAGCCGGGAAACGGTATTAATCTCCAGGGTACGCAGGGGCACCGTCAAAAAAAGCCGGAGTGGGGGCAGGGTATGGTCCTATGGCTCAATGCCAGGGGAAAGGGTGGCGCATGGCCCCATCAACCCGAAAAACCAGGCTGACGGGAAAGGTGTGTGCATTCGTGATCTGGCATGCGGTTGTGAGGGAGGATTGGACAGGTTCCTTGAGGAAGGGTGGGAGAAGGATCTCTCCCAGACAAAGGTGTTGACGAGGACACTAACTACATGGTGTTGCATGCAAGGCCTTTCCATGCTGTCATGGAAGGCCCGGCCCCGGTCGCCACTGCCCGTCTCCGGGGTCACCCGGGGACATGTTTGGTGCATGGACCGGCGTCCGGGATGAACATGATTCCTATCACCGCCACTCCGTATCCGGGCCTCGGTCCACCCGGGTGGGCAGGGACGCGCCAGGGGCCGTATGCTCATGCTTCACCGCAAGATGCTCCCCGGCAGCCAGTATAAAATCCCAGAATGGTTGAGGTTGCAGCCCCGGACCTCCTGGTGCCATGATAGAACCGCGGAGTTCAACCTCTCCTCGAAATTTGAGAGGGGCGGGTGGTGTCCGCCCGGCCGGCGGGAGGTTATGGATACCTGCGCCCTGGTCCACCGGTGCGAAGCCGAAATTTGAAGTCGACCGCAGGGACATATAGGGTACAGCACTAATCCGGGAACGATTTTCATGATCCGCGTGCTCCTCGTCGATGATGATCCGGCCCTCTTCAATGTGACCAAGCTCCTGCTGGAGCGGGAGGGGCAAATCGAGGTCCATCTCTGTGAATCTGCTGATATTGCCAGTGAAATGATGCGGAACGACCATTTCCAGGTTATTGTATCCGATTACGAGATGCCGGGCGAGAACGGGATTCACCTTCTCAAGCGCCTGCGGAGCGCCGGGGATGCCACACCCTTCATCCTCTTCACTGGCAGGGGGAGCGAGGAGGTTGCCATGGAGGCCTGCAACGCAGGTGCGGACTTCTACCTGACAAAAGCCGGCCCCCCCCAGCAGGTGTTCCGTGTCCTCCGCGAATTCGTCTTTCAGGCGGCAGAGAGGGGAAGAGATGCCGGGCGCCCCGGAAAACAGCGGGGATCTGCCGGGCCCCTTGACGGCCGGGAGCTGGTTCTCATCCTGGATTCAGATCTCACCATCCTGTATACAAACGGACCCGGCGCCGGGCTACTGGGTTTTCCTGCATCCAGTCTCCCCCGGGGGCCCATCCTCCCCTACCTCGCCCCGAGTTCCCGGCTCCTCCTTGCAGACGCGCTGGTAAAACTTACCCAGCCGCCCGGCATGCAGGCGGGCCGCGAGCCGGGATGCGAAATTGTTGAGCTGACGTTCGTCCCGGGACCTTTCACCGAGCCATCGAGGTGCAGCTTTGTCCTCGAGGCGCTATCGGGCCCGGGCAGCAGGGATCCCTGTTTCCTGGCAATCGGGTGGCAGGACAGGGTACATCCCCGTTAGAGCGCTCCCGGGCACATTTCTGCGCAGGGAATGCTCAATCACGCTCAAGGGCCTTCAGGCTCCTGCCCACTGCCCGGAATGCCATCTCGATCTCGGGGTAGTTGGGGATCCGGTGGTCCTGCAGCACCCGGATCCCGCTCACCATGCTGTCTCCCCCGAGGAGGCAGCCAACGGTCATCTTCCGGGTGATGCGGGAAAACCTGGCAATCTCCTGGCCCAGCTGCTTCGGGTCCAGGACGGCGGAGGGAACGGCAATGACCACCGCGATGTCCCACTCGTCCTGGAACTTTTCCATGATGTTGAAGACCCTGGCATAGCGGTCGGCGCCGCCATCACCGATGATGTCAAGCGGGTTCTCACGGTTCCACATGGGGGGGAGGATGGCATCCAGGGCGCTTTCAAGCCCGGGCGAGAGGGGCGGGAGCTCGATCCCGTACCACTCGGCGTAATCGGAAGCCATGACGGCAAAACCCCCTGCGGCAGTGATTACCACCGCACGCCTGCCCCGTGGATAGCCCTCCGAAGCCAGGAGCCCGGCAACATCAAAGGCTTCCTGGATCGAGTACACCGGGATGATCCCTGCCTGGCGGAAGGCGGCCTGGTATACTGAAAAGCTTCCCGCCAGGGAACCGGTATGCGAAGCAGCGGCTTTCTGACCGATCGCCGAGGCCCCTGCCTTCAGGGCAACGACCGGCGTGTGCCGGGTTATCTCCCCCACGGCGGCGAGAAATTCCCGCCCACGCCTGATCTCCTCGATATAGAGGATAATGGCCCGCGTATTCCTGTCGCCGGCTACAACCCGGAGGTAATCGATGAATCCCAGGTCAGTCTGGTTGCCGACGCTGATGACCACCGAAAACCCTACTCCTTCGGGTATGCTCCAGTCCACGATGGTGGTAATCACCGCGCCGCTCTGGGATATGAACCCGATGCGGCCCGCGTGGGGGGTAATGGGGTCAAAGGTGGTATTGATCCCGGAATGCGGCAGGATGATGCCCAGGCAGTTGGGGCCCACGACCCGGATGCCCGATCTCCGGGCGATAGCCAGGACCTCGTTTTCCAGGAGTGCACCCTCCGGTCCGCTTTCCCGGAATCCCGAGGAAAGTATGATAGCCAGCCTGGCGCCTTTTTCGGCAAGCTCCTCCATGAGAGCCGGTACGCCAGCCGCGGGAATGGCAATCACCACGGCGTCGATCTCGCCGGGGACATCCCCGACAGACCGGTACACCTTCTTGCCCAGGATCTCCTCCTCCCGAGGGTTGATGGGGTAGAGGTCCCCCGGAAACGGGAGCAGGTTCCGCATGACCGCATACCCGACCTTGCGCGGATCTGCCGATGCCCCCACCACGGCAATGGAGCCGGGGTAAAAGAGGGACGTGTCCACCGGCCCGGCAACGGGGGCCCCGCCGGCAGGATCGAACGGCCCGGTATAAATCCGGGCATCCACGACCATGCAGCCCTGTTCGTAGAGGATCAGGGGGTTGAGGTCAAACTCGTGCACATCGGGGTGGCCCTCGAACATGCGGGCCGCATCGGAGAGCACCTCGATGAGCGCCTCCTCGTCGCGGGGCGCCTGGCCCCGGAAGTCCCCGATCAGAGGATAGCCCCGAATCTCCCGCACCATCCGCTCGAGGGCCGGCCTCTCCACGGGAAGCACCCGTATGGAAACGTCGCGGAGGAGCTCCACCAGGGTCCCCCCCATACCAAACGTGAGGATCTTACCGAATGCGGGATCTGTACGCCCGCCGATCAGGAGCTCCAGTCCTGGAGGGTGCTCCTCTTCCACGATGACTCCCCTGATGTCTGCCCCGGGCACACGCTCCCGGACCCGGGACACGATGGCCCGGTAGGCATCCGCGGCCTCCCCGGGGGTGCGGATGCCGCGAATGACCCCCCCGGCATCGGTCTTGTGGACGACCTGGGGGGATACGATTTTGGCCACGACGGGAAACCCCAGCGCACTGGCGGCTTCTGCTGCTTCTTCCGGCGATGATACGACCCTGTACCGCGGCACCGGGATCCCCTCCCCTGTAAGGAGGCTGAACGCTTCTCCTTCGGGGAGGAGGGTGTAGCCTTCACTTTTTGCACCTTCTGGCGATCTCAATGCCCTGGCTCCTCCTTTACCACACCCCATGGATCAGGGACACTTAAGAGGATATCGGCCGGTGCGTCCCTGGCAAAGATTATCCTGACCGTTTCCAACTACATGCTATGCCCGCGGTGGAGCGCCTGCGGTCCGGACTGGTAGAATATCTTCATGAGCACGAGTGTTTCCCGCTCTCCCGCTTCCTGGAGTCCGTTGCACCCGGTGCGGACCAACCCCTGATCCGCCGGGCTCTCTGGCCGCTGTTCACCGAGCTTGACCTCGTCACCGGGTATGAGGGTGGTGCCCTCACCGTCTCCCGCAAACAAACTTCAGAGCCCCGGGTCCCGGACCCGCGGGAACGTACGCTGCTCGAAGCGTTTTTCCAGAGGCCGGCTGTCCCGCCGGATATGGAAGCGGCCGTCCTGGAGTACATCTCCCGGAAGACCGGAAAGCCCTGGAACGAATGGAAAGTCCTCGAGCGGATCCGTGCGGCAGTGGCCTTCCAGAAAGGCGAGTACTGGAAGGAGGGGGAGTCCCGGCGCATCTCCTACCGCAAGGCCTACCGGGTGCTCGCATACCTGGCATACCAGTCGCCGGTCTACCTGGTCCAGGGAGAGTACCTGCTCTATTCCCTGGCACTCCAGGGGCTCTTCCTGAAGCACATGCGGGTCCTGGACGTCGGCACCGGTCCGGGGGTCGTGCCCATGGCGCTCATCGACCTCCACCGTCGCCTGGGGAAATTCACCGCCGATCTTTTTGTAATTGAACAGTCGGAGGAATTCCTGGAGGCTTTCCGCACACTGGTGCCTCCCCTGGCGCCCCGTGACGGGTCCATCCGCGTGCACCCTCCCCTGCAGCGCGATCTCCGCGAGACAACCGCCGCCGACCTCCCCCCCTCGCTTGACCTGATCATCTTCCAGAACGTGCTCAACGAGCTGCCGGGTGCGGCTGCAGGAGACCGCGCCTCGCTCGTGTGCGAATATTCCCGGGCCCTGTCCCGGTGCGGGAGCATCCTGCTCATCGAGCCCGCCGACCTGGTCAATTCAACCGAATTGAGAAAGACTGCCATGGAGGCGGCAAAAGGCGGGCTCTCCCTCCATGGGCCCTGCCGGTTCCTCTGGGGGAGCACCTGCCGGCCGGAACGCTGCTGGAGTTTCTTAGCAAGGCCGGGCATTGCCCCTACCCGGCTGATGGAGGCCCTCTCAGAAGGCCCCGGTGGCTACCGCTACCGGAATACCGACATCAAGTTCAGTTATGCCATCCTCAGGAAAACGCCTGCCCCGGGAATGCCGGGTATACCGCTCTCCCCCCGCGAGTACGTCCGGCTCTCGGCGCTCTCCCGGCACGTCAACCGCCGGATCAACGTAGCAGCTGCCGTGATGTCCGGTAACCTTGGAGACCGGAAGGCTTCGGTGTACCTCCTCTGCGATGGCACAACGCAGAAACCGGTGTATGCAGTCCTGCCCGCCTACCACCGGGGACCGCAGAGCATTGCCCTCTCCGCGCTCGCCTATGGGCAGGCCGCCCGGTTCTCCTCGGTGCTGGTGCGGTACAACCCCGCCCATGACGCATACAACCTGCTCGTGACCAGGGAGAGCGGGGTCCGGGAATGGGGAGGCGCAAACGGAGGGAAAAAGAAAAAGAGGGGAAATTGCCTTTAAGGACCGGATAACAGGACATCCCGGGCCATTGCCGGCCCGCAACCTCCGAGACGTCCGGAATGGGTCAGCAGGGAAGGGATCGCGTGAAAATTTTTCTCACGCGTGTTTCCCGGGCTCCGGGCAGGAGGATTCCTCCCGGTTGCCGGCCCCCCGGACCGGCAGTCTTCCCTGCCTTCGGTGGAATCCGGGAGCAGGCAGTTGTATGCATACGCTTTATTCCTCCTCCCGCATATGAATACTTGGAAAAACAGGGAGGTTTCGGGTTGATCAAGCATATCATCTCCATCCGTGACCTGGACCGGGGAGAGATCGATGCGATCCTGGAACAGGCGGGAAGGATCCGCACCCGGGGCTTCTCCCCACGGGCCCTGGAGGGGAAGATCCTGGCGCTGCTTTTCTTTGAGCCCAGCACCCGCACCCGCATGTCCTTCGAGGTGGCCATGGCCCGGCTCGGCGGCACCTCCGTCGGAGTGGACAGCGTGGAGGCCAGTTCCATGTCCAAGGGCGAGACCCTGGCAGATACCATCCGCGTGGTCAGCGGGTATGTCGACACCATCGTCCTCCGCCACCCCAAGGAGGGGGCTGCCCGCCTTGCCGGTGAATTTGCCACCGTCCCGGTGATAAATGCCGGTGACGGGGCAGGCCAGCACCCGTCCCAGACCCTCCTCGACCTCTACACCATCCGCCAGTCCATGCCCCTTGACGGGGTCAACGTTGGGCTGCTTGGCGACCTCCGGTACGGGAGGACCGCGCATTCACTCGCCTATGCGCTTTCCCTCTACCATGCCACTCTCCATACCATCTCGCCAAAGGGCCTCGAACTTCCCGGGGCGCTGTTCAATGAACTCCGTTCCGAGGGAACGAAGGTCATTGAGCACCATGATGTGGCCGATGTGATCGATGACCTGGACGTCCTCTACGTGACCCGTATCCAGCGGGAGCGGTTCCCTGATTCCTCATCATACTTTGCAGTCGCTTCCAGCTACCGGGTGACACCGGAGCTCCTTGCCGGCGCAAAGCCCCACCTGGTGGTGCTCCACCCGCTGCCGAGGCTGGACGAGATCGACCCCCGGGTCGACCAGCTCCCCTATGCCCGGTACTTCGAGCAGTCCAGGAACGGCATCCCCGTGCGGATGGCCATGCTCCAGAAGGTGATGCAGTGACTGGAAAAAAGAAAGACGCACGGTCGGGACTGCTCATCAGCCCCATTGAGAACGGCACCGTCATCGACCATATCACCGCCGGGGAAGCCCTCAACGTCCTCCGGATCATCGGGATTACCGGTGCCACCCAGGAGTCCATATCCGTTGCCACCAACGTCTCCAGCGGAAAGATGGGTTGCAAGGACATCGTGAAGATCAAGAACCGCGAGCTCCGCAAGGAGGAGGTGGACCGCATCGCCCTTATCGCTCCCCGGGCCTCCATCAATATTATCCGCAATTACCGTGTTTACGAGAAGAAAGGGGTAGAGATCCCCGACCAGGTGATGGGGATCGTGAGGTGCCCCAACCCCGGCTGCATCTCAAATGCAAATGAACCCATCTGTTCGCGGTTCAAGGTCGTCCCTGCAGGCCTCCGCTGCATCTACTGCGACTGGCTCATCGCAAAGGACCTGACCAGCTACATCATCTGAACCGCGGGACCAGGGCCGGCCTTCCGGCAAGGATTTTCCCCCCGGGCATCCTATGTATCAGAGCGATGACATTGATACATACGGCCGCAGCAGTCGGGATGCTCCTGTGCCTCGTGGCAATTCCCCTTGCCCTGGCGGCAACACCCCTGGAAGCGATCGATGCCTACAACAAGGGTGTCGACCTTGCAGTCGAGGGTAAATTCCCGGAGGCGCTGGCAGCCATCGACACGGCGCTTGCCATTGACAGCAACTTTTCCCTGGCCTGGACCACCCGGTCGGGCATCTCCAATGCCATGGGGAACTTCAACGAGTCCCTGGTGGCTGCAGACAGGGCCATCTCCCTCTCGCCCAACCAGTCCGAGGCCTGGACCAACCGGGCGTCCGCTCTCATAAACCTGGGGAGGGACGAGGAGGGGCTGGAATCAGCGAACAGGGCCATCGAGATCGACCCCCGCCTCTCGGAGGCCTGGATCGACCGGGCAACCGCTCTCTCCAACCTTGGCCGGATGGACGAGGCGAACGAATCCCTGCAGATGGCGGGGTTCCTCATCGGTGGAACGGCCCCGGCCACGGCATCGCCCTCACCATCCCCGACGCCGGCTGCCACCCGGGCCCCGATCACCTGGGCTGCACCGGTCGGCGGGCTGCTCGCACTGGCTTTCATCCTGCGGATGAAGAGAGCCTGATACTTTTTTTCCATCCTGATAAGAAGACCCCAGATTATGTAATAATATACGAAAAAGAGGTGCTGTGAGTATCAGATAAAGAATCCCGCCTGTCGTTATATAAAATGGGTTGATACCAGCGGTTCAACCCATGATGCGACCGGTTCGATGGACCCGGCCTGGTGCCAGGTCCTCATGTCTCCTCTTTTCCTGCCGGGAGGATCTTCCCATGGGCATCGATCTCGCCGCGATAGATGCGGGTGCTCGAGATCCAGCGCCCGTCATCTGCCAGGACGCAGGTGATCTGGTGAATATCCACCTTGGGATGCCCACGCTGCCTCCTGAGGGCATTGATCTCGTGGGCCGTGGGGAGGGTCTCCTCCGATACCACAAGGGCGTCAAAGTCCGCGTCCAGCGCTGACCCGTAGCGATCGCTGAGCGGTACGATCGACCACGACACAGGGAACCGCATATCGCGGATGAAACTCTCAAGCGAAGCTTTCCGGTCCTCGTAGCACCGGACTGGATGGACTTTGCGGGAGGCAAAGGCATCCGTGGTCAGCCCGATGGTAACCGATCCTCCCCTCCCCGCAAGCTCGAAGGATCGTGAAATCAGCCGGCGGTGCCCGTCATGCAGGGGATCGAAGGTTCCCCCGACCATAACCTTCATCGTTCCTGATATGTAATTTCTAATGCTATTATGGCTGTTGGTGGCACGCGCAAAGAGGATATTTTTGTCGCGGGGAACGCTACCGTCCTCGGCGATGTAGCCCTTGGGAGCCAGGTGAGCATCTGGTTCGGGGCGGTAGTGCGGGCCGACAAGGACCGGATCGTGATCGGGGACCGGTCCAACGTGCAGGACAACGTGGTGGTCCATACCAGCAAGGGGTTTCCGGTGCTCATCGGGGACGATGTCTCCATCGGCCACGGCGCCATCCTGCACGGGTGCACGATCGCCAGCCGGGTCCTGGTCGGCATGGGGGCCATCGTGCTCAATGGCGCTACCGTCGGGGAAGACTGCCTGATCGGGGCGGGTGCTGTGGTCACCGAGGGGACGGCGGTCCCCCCCGGGTCGGTTGTGGTCGGGGTCCCGGGAAAGGTCATCAAGCCGGTCAACAACGACCAGAGACGCCATATCGTCCAGAACGCAAAAAATTACTGGGACCTGGCAGGGAGCTACCGGGATGCCTAGGGTCGTGGTTATCGGCGGGGGAGTGAGCGGTATACAGGCAGCCCTCGACCTTGCAGGGCATGGGATCGACGTGGACCTGGTGGAGCGGGAGCCCTCGATCGGCGGACACATGGCCCAGCTGGACAAGACTTTTCCCACGAACGACTGCTCGATGTGCATCCTCTCGCCAAAGATGATGGACGTGGCCCGCAACCCGAAGATCCACATCCATACCTGCGCCGAGGTTACCGGGATAGATGGCGAGGCAGGCCATTTCACCGTGACCATCAGGGAGCAACCCCGGTATATCGATGCCTCGCTCTGCAACGGGTGCGGCGACTGCATCGAGATCTGCCCGGTTGAAGTGTACAACCGGTTCGATGCAGGAGTGGGCGTTCGGAAGGCCATCTACAAGCCCCACCAGCAGGCAGTCCCCGACATCGTCGTAAAGGATGCCGAACACTGCATCGAGTGCGGGCTGTGCAACGACATATGCGGCACGGGCGCCATACGGAAGGAGGACCAGGTACGTGAGTCCCGGGTGGAAGCAGGGAGCATCATCATCGCCTGCGGGTACGAAGTCTTTGACGCACGCAGGAAGGAGCAGTTCCAGTACCTCCTCCTCCCGGACGTCATCACCAGCCTCGAGTTCGAGCGCATGATGAATGCCAGCGGGCCTACCGGGGGTTCAATACGGCGCCTCTCGGATGGCCACCAGCCCCGGTCGGTCGTGTTCGTGCAGTGCGTGGGATCAAGGGACACGTCCTGCGAACGCTCCTATTGCTCGGGGGTCTGCTGCATGTATGCCATCAAGAATGCCATGCTGCTCCGGGAGAAATACCCAGGGATCACGGTTACCGTCCTTTACATGGACATCAGGGCATATGGCAAGGGCTATGAGGAGTACTTTGAACGGGCGAAGGAGGCGGGGGTTACCTTCCTGCGCGGCATGCCGGCCCAGATAGAGGGTGACGGCGGCCGGATGGTAATCCGCGTCGAGAATACCGAGACCGGGAAGATGGAGAGGCTGGAGCCGGAACTGGTGATCCTTTCGGTGGGCTTTGAGCCCTGCCTGGACGCAGAAGCGGTGGCAGCCCGGTTTGGTATCCCGCGGGAGAAGTCGGGGTTCTTCAAGCCGCTCGATGATAAGCTCGATACCATCGCCACCACCCGGCCGGGAATCTACCTTGCCGGGACGGCAATCGCCCCGAGGGACATCCCCGACTGTGTGGCGCACGCGGGTGCTGCAGCCATGAGAGCCTTCATCGACGCCGTGGGCGGGCCCCCGGAATGAAGGCTGTCGAGACCATCAGGTGGGATGACGGGGGTTTCATCTCCCTGATCGACCAGACCAGGCTACCCGCGGAATACCGCCTGGTGCGGTGCCGGACCGTAGACCGCCTCATCACCGCCATCCGCCGGCTCGAGGTGCGGGGAGCCCCCGCCCTGGGGGTGGCCGGCGCCTACGGGGTAGCCCTGGCCGCCCGCCGGATCGGGGAAAGTGATTATCCCCGTTTTGTGCAGAAATTGCGGGACGAAGCAGTCTGCATTGCCGGTGCCCGGCCGACCGCGATAAACCTCTCCTGGGGAGTCTGCCAGGTCCTCGCCGCAGTCGAGGGCACAACGTCTGTCCCCGAGGCCAGGGAGGTCACCCTCCGTGCGGCGCAAAGGGTGGCGGAGGATGATGCGCGTGCCTGCCACGCCCTCGGCGATTTTGGTGCTGCACTCCTGCCGGACCCGTGCACGGCCCTCACCCACTGCAATGCCGGGGCACTGGCCTGCAGCGAGTGGGGGACCGCCCTCGGGGTCATCCGGTCGGCTGTCCTCTCCGGGAAGGATATAACGGTGATGGCCTGCGAGACCCGCCCCCTGCTCCAGGGAGCACGCCTTACCGCCTGGGAGCTCCAGCGCGATGGCATCCCGGTCACGGTCATTCCCGACTCTGCCGCAGCGCAGCTGATGCAGCAGGGGGAGATCGACCTTGCCATTGTCGGGGCGGACCGGGTCACCCCCGATGCCGTCTTCAACAAGGTAGGGACCTACATGCACGCGGTCTGCGCCCGCTCCCATGGCATCCCGTTCTACGTTGCCGCCCCGCTCTCGACCTTCGACATGGTCCACCAGGCAGACGATATAGCAATCGAGGAACGGGGAAGGGACGAGCTGTCCTGTTTCGGGAATAGAAAAACGGTCCCCGACGGGGTCCCGGTCCGGAACCCGGCCTTTGACCGGACACCGCATTCCCTGGTCAGCGCTTTCATCACGGAGATCGGGGTTCTGCGTCCCCCGCTCGACTGGCAGGCGCTCCCGGGAACGGTGGGAACCGCCCCGCCCGGGTAACGCTCATGGACCCGGTTTCATGGGTTTTTGGAGATTTTATCTTCCTCGTAGGGGAGATCACCGTTATCCTGGTCGCCACCGGTTTTCTCGTGGCGCTGGTCCTCGTGGCCATATCGATCTACTCCATCGGCAGGGGAAGGGTGTACTTCCCCCGGTTCCTCAAGGCAGGTATGATGCTCATGGAGGGTTCAACAAAGGCGCTCTTCCGCCTGTTCGGGACCGAAGACAGCGAAGTCCTGGCGTTCTTCATCAACCTCCACAACACCATGAACAAGAAGGCCTTCTCCGACGTCCCGGTGACGGAAAGGGCTGTCTTCCTCCCGCAGTGCCTCCGGTCATCCCGGTGCCCCGCCCACCTCTCCCCCGAGGGTCTCAGGTGCCGGGGCTGCGGGCTGTGCACGATCGGGTTCTGGAGGGGCATCCTGGAGCAGATGGGATACCGCATCTTCGTCGTCCCGGGGTCATCATTCATCAAGCGCATGGTAAAGAAATACCGGCCGCGCGCCATCATCGGGGTGGGGTGCTTAAGCGAGGTCAAGGATGGCCTGGAGATGGCCGATAAGATGGGCCTCGTATCCATGGGGGTGGTGACCCTGAAGGAGGGGTGCGTGGAGACCGCTGTCAGCTGGGACCAGGTGATGGAGGTGGCCGCGCTCGGCGTGGACCCCTCGCTCATCCCGGAAGAGGTTGCGGTTCCCTGAATTGGATGTTATCCTTGAAAAGCCGTTATAAGTCCTGCGAATATCCAGGCGATAATGTACTTTCGCCTTTGCGTACCAAACGTGTCCTCCGTAATACCTCCAATTGATGTAACATGTTTCCGTTCCCCTGACAAAAGACTCCAGGATCCGCCGGAACATGAAATCCGCCCCCCACCCGGCGCACCTGAATAGGGGAAACAATTTTATTGGGTAACAGTCTATTGTTCGAATTAACGTCCTTTCCGGTTTTTGCTCTCATCCGGGGCAGGGCAGGAACGGGATGCAGCTGGTGAGATATGTTCGAAAAGGTCCTGTTCGCAACAGATTTTTCGGAATATGCAAAGAAAACACTTGACTGCATCGCCGGTTTTCCCGGGGCCCGCGATGTCATCCTGCTCCATGTCATCGAGGAGGCACGGTCTCCGCGGGGTGGCGGCGAGATAGGAGGCGCACTGTTCCGCAACGGGAAGAATTTCCTCAGGGAGGAGAAACGCTATCTTGAAGCACTCGGGCAGGATCTGCGGGTGACCACGGCGGTAAAGTCATCATCAGACACTGCCGGGGCTATCCTTCTGGCGGCAGAGGAACATGGCGTTTCCCTGATCGTTGTCGGTGCACACGGGAAGAGCCTCGTGGGAGGGGTCCTGCTTGGCAGCGTATCGAGGGCGGTCCTTCGCCGCAGCCGGACCAGCGTCCTGATCATGCGGTATAAAATCGTCGGGGCGCTGAAGGGCATGGCCTATGAAATGTTCTGCCCGATGATACTCTCGAGGGTCCTCTGCCCGGTTGATTTCTCCCGGTATTCTGATCATGCGGTGGCCATCGCCGGTGCGACACGGGGGATGGGAGAGGTCATCCTGCTCCATGTCGTCTCCCGGGGCGAGACCGAAATAGAGATCGAGGAGGCTGTCAGGGAAGCGGAGAGGCAGATAGGGAAAATCCGCAGGGACCTTGCTGCGCAAGGCGTCAGGGCCAGGACCCTGGTCAGGACCGGCAACCCCTCCACCGAGATCGTAAAGGCTGCCGAGGAAGAGGAAGTATCGGTCATCTGGATGAGCTCTCATGGAAAAGGCTGGTTTGCCGAACTCCTGCTCGGCAGCACGGCGGATACCGTGGCAGTGAACGCAACCCGGCCGGTCATCATCATCCGTGGCCAAGTCCCGGCGGGGACCGGCTAAGGATTGGACGGACCAGGGCCACCCGGACGAGCATAACACCGATGCGGCACGGGGGAGAATAACGCTCCGGAACCGGGAGAAAGGTTATAAAGTTCCATTTCAACGCGGGTTTTTCTGGGAGGCACATCTTTCATGCGCAGATAGTCCTGGAAAGACCGGACAGTGAAGGACCGGTTTGTTCTCACCCCGGGATCTCATGCCCCGGCAAGCCTGCCCAGGATACCCAGGGTGAACGCCATCACGAGCAATGCCACGGTCTCGGTCATACCAAGGATGATCATGTAGTTGCCAAACCCCTTGCCGGTCTCTTCCATGGCGTCGCAGGCGCATGCCGCGCATTTTCCCTGGAAGTATGCAGAGAGGCCTATGGCCAGGCCGCAAAATGCCCCGATACCGATGAGGTACTGGCCCTGGGCAGCGAGTTCATACATCCTGTTCATGACGATCATGCCATAGATCGTCTGGGTCAGCGGCGCACCGACAAAGGCAAGGAGCATGAATGCTGCCGGCTTGTTCTGGCTGTACTTCTTCTTCCATGCTCCTATCGCAGCCATTCCGGCGACCCCTGCCCCGGCACCGGAACCGCAGGCCGATAAGCCCAGCACCAGGCCCATTCCCACGTCGGTAAACTGTATCATATGATACTATCCTCCCTGCTACTCCTTGAACGGATCGAATGCCACCCCGCTCCACGTTACGTTCGCGTGCCCTGAAAATTCAAGCACGTTTAACCTGACGCCGTGCACGAGCACCGACATGGGTCCCAGAATAACGTTCAACCCATGGCCGATGACAAGGATTGCCGCACCAGCGACGATTGCTGCGATCCCCTGACCGAACCCGGACGCCAGGGAATTAAAGGTCTCTGCTATCGCAAGGCCGGCAAGGCCGACTGCAAAAAGGCGTACATACGAGATCACGTCGGTGATATTGTTCATAAAGCTCAATGCCACCGTCATCAGCCCTTCCCCGATGCCCCTGGCGATATTTGCCTGGGGGTTGGTAAATACGATAACGAGCACGACCCCTGCTCCAACCAGCCATATCCCCCAGGGCGGGAATGCCTCTCCCAGGATTAACGTCCTGGCTACAAAAAACGCGCTCCAGAGCACGCATATCCACCCGGCATCGGCAAGTGCTTTCGGCGACGGGAATTTCAGGGCCGCACGCCAGGTATGGGCAAGGGACAAATGCAGCGCGCCTAAAAAGAAGCAGAGCGTCTGCATGGAGCCCGGATCATTCAACTGCGGAAGGAGAGGCGTGTATCCGGCATTGAGCAGCCATTCCTGGCCGAAAAACGTGCCGGTCAGGATGCCCCATACTATCGCGCAGGAACCCAGCAGGTAAAAGAGCGAGTAGGTTGTCTTCATCTCCGGGCCCGGCATCACCTTTGTCTGCAATACCACGGTTATCAGGATATAGACCAGCCCATAGCCGGCATCACCGATGAGGATGCCGAAAAAGATGCTGAAGAAGATCAGGAACAGGGAGCTTACGTCCAGTTCGCGGTACCCGGGCGTGAGGCCCAGGAGGCCGAGCACCGGCCTGATCAGGTTGACCCACCCGGGATTTCGTATGAGTGTCGGGACATCGTCCGCTTCTGTTGGATCGGTGACCATGATCCCCCATTTCATGCTCCTGGCCTCGGAAACGAGGCGCTCTTCCATGTCAGAAGGGATGTATCCTGTTACATACCTGATTGCTCCCTCCCTGCCCGCCCCGCTTATCACCTGCTGGAACTCGATCTCTTTCTCCAGTTGCCCCTTTCTTCCCGAAAGGTCCGCATGGAAGCGGGCATATTCCATGATCCCGCTTATAACCTCCTCACGGGCCTCGATGTTGCCTGCAAGCTGTGCTTTGAGGGCGGAAAGACCATGTTCAGGCGGGATAATTTCCTTGAAATCGCATGCGAACTGCCTGCGCGATACCACGGCGCAGCAGGCAATATCGCCCTCGGTGAAGACCGTTTTCACAACGGCATCAGCGGGGAGGCGGTGCATTTCTCCTGCCGGCACCTGGTAAAGCCTGAAATAAACACCGTGCCGGCTCAATTGCCGGACCATGCCGAGATCGACATCCCCCCAGCGCTCCCATTCATGGATCAGGCCGAGTATATTCCGTGAGGAGGACTCCAGCTGTTCCAGGCGCTTCCCCTGTTCGATGATATGGTCCGCGATTGCCGTCCAGTCACCGCTGATCGTATCCTGCCGCGGTTTCTGTTTCTCCTGCGCCATCACCTGGTTGAAAACATCCAACGAGGCATCGATCAGCGCGACCTTTTCCTGGAGCGCGGTAACATCCCGGCCCGCGGGCGGGTTCTGGTGTTCAATGTGCATGACCTCCAGCCTGCGCAGGGACCGTACTGCTGCATCCTCTTCTCCGGTTTCAAAAAGGATGGTGGCTTTTCTCATCGGGACGATCACGGCGCCGCCCCCCATGACTCGGCCTGCACGATCTTGTACTTGGCAATTTTACTCCGGCCGACGGCGCTGGTCATCTGGTCGCCAAGGGCGATCTTGATCAGCCGGATCGCATCTTTTGCCCCGGGGATCTTTACCTTTTCAAACAGGTTGACGCGCTGCGTGGTAATACGCAATTCATGGCGCAGCACTTCCATCCCCTTTTCAATGACCCGTATCTCTTCCTGCAGGGAGACCATATCCCTCAGCGCATCGATGCCGGCGTCCAGCCAGAGGGGGGCCAGGAACAGGTCGTACTCTGCCGGGCTGAATTCGGCACGGACGAAGACCGGCACATCGACCCCGGCGACATTTTTCCTGGCGGTGATGATCCTTTCGGGGCGAAGCCATTGCCCGATGGAAGGGGCCTCGACCAGGAGGGCCAGCCATTCTTCCGCTGACTTCTCCTGGAGGGACAATGCATCCCTTCTCTCCCGCAGGGCGCCGTTCTGGACCTGGATCTCGAGCTGGAGCTGCTGCTTCTTCAACTGGAGGGTCGGCATGTACCTCTCGTACTGCCGCAAGGCATCCCTCTGCCTTTTCAGTTCGCCCTGCGTGAGTTTAATTTTCATGCTTTCCTGGCCAGTAAGCGTCTATCATGGATTTTTTGATCCCGGTCTCCTCCGGAGAGAAACAATCATGCAGGATCTCCCACCCCAGGTCCAATGCCTTCTCCAGCGGGATATTCACCTTTAAAGACATCATTTCATCTTCGAAGAGCGCCCCGTACCGGAGCAGCTTGTTGTCCCAGGCACTCATCTGGAACCCCATGGCCTGCTTTTCCAGCGTTTCGCGGTACTCCGCAAAAAGCTGGATCATGGTATCCATGATAGTCCTGTGGTCATCGCGGGTCCTGGCGTTGACCTGCTGTTTCAGGCGACTCAGGGAGCCGAATGGTTCGATCACACCGTTTTTAAGGTAAAACTGCCCCTCGGTGATGTAGCCGGTGTTGTCCGGGATCGGGTGCGTCACATCATCCCCGGGCATCGTGGTTGCCGCAAGGATGGTAATTGAACCCGCAATATCGAAATCGACCGCCTTCTCGTAGCGCGCCGCCATCTGGCTGTACAGGTCGCCCGGGTACCCCCGGTTGGACGGGATCTGCTCCATGGTGATGGAGATCACCTTCAGTGCATCGCAGAAATTGCTCATGTCCGTCAGGAGCACCAGGACCCTTTTTCCCTCCAGGGCGAAATTTTCTGCGACCGCGAGGCTGATATCCGGGACAAGCAGGCACTCGACAATCGGGTCTGCCGCGGTATGCATGAAAACGATCGAACGGGGAAGTGCGCCGTGCTCCTCCAGGGTGTCCCTGAAGAAGAGATAATCATCGTATTTTAAGCCCATGCCGCCCAGGACGATGACATCGACTTCCGCCTGGGTCGCGATCCTGGCCAGGAGCTCGTTGTACGGCTCGCCGGCGATAGAAAAAACCGGGAGCTTCTGTGATTCGACCAGGGAATTGAAGACATCGATCATGGGTATGCCAGTGCGGATCATCTTGTCCGGTATGATTCTCTTCACCGGGTTGACCGGCGGCCCACCGATATCGATGAGGTCATCGGTGAGGTCCGGGCCGTTGTCAAGGGGCCGGCCGCTCCCGTTGAAGATGCGGCCAAGGAGCGCATCGCCTGATGCAATGCGCATCGGGTGGCCCAGGAACCGGACCCTGTCCCCTGTCGAGATCCCGCGGCTCCCGGCAAAGACCTGGAGAAATACGGAATTCCCGTCGAGGCGGATCACCTGCGCCAGGGATGTCCCGCTTCCCGTCGTCACCTGGGCCAGCTCCATGTTGCCCACGTCATCTGCCTCGACGGTAATGACGTCCCCCACAATCCGCGTTATACCGGAATAAAATTTCGCCATGCTATCCTTTCCTCACGCGCTCGTGCAACAGCGCCCTGATCTCCTCTTCGATATGCCCAAACTCTTCGCTCTGCCACGGAGCAGAATTCCACCCCTTCATGACCTGCCGAAGCCGCTGGAAAAAGTGTAAGGCCACATTTTTATCTTCAAATATGAGTTCCGATTCTAAAATCCGGTATATAAAATTAAAGATATAGACCTGGCGTTCTTTCGGGGTGGCCTCGTCGACGGGATCATAGGCATTCTGCTGGAGGTAAACGGAATCAAAAAATTCCGCCTTCAGATAATCAACGTAATCGGGCAGGGATGTCCCCTCTTCACCGATAACTTTCATCATCTGCGCCACGTCGTTGCCCTTGCGCAGGATCCTGTGGCCCCGCTCTTTCTGGTCCCCGTCGATGAAACTCCTGTACTTGCTCCAGCTGATCAGCGGGTCTATGGCCGGGTACTTGCGGGCATCCGAACGGCTGCGGGAAAGCCCGTGGAATGCACCTACAACTTTCAGCGTCGCCTGGGTCACCGGTTCGTCAAAGTTGCCGCCCGCAGGACTCACTGCTCCGCCTATCGTGACCGAACCGATCGAGCCGTCATGCAACCGCACCACGCCTGCCCTTTCATAAAAAGAGGCGATGCGGGATTCCAGATATGCGGGGAACGCCTCGTCCCCGGGGATCTCTTCGAGCCTGCCCGACATCTCCCGCATGGCCTGCGCCCAGCGGGATGTCGAATCTGCAAGCAGGAGCACGTGAAGGCCCATCTGGCGGTAGTATTCTGCGATGGTCACCGCGGTGTAGACGCTCGATTCCCTCGCTGCAACCGGCATGGAGCTGGTATTGCAGATGATGACGGTGCGATCGCTCAGGGGTCGTCCGGTCCTGGGGTCGATCAGGGAGGGGAATGTCTTTATCGTCTCCACCACCTCCCCGGCACGCTCGCCGCAGGCGGCGATAACGACAACGTCGACGTCGGCATGCCGGCTGGTCAACTGCTGCAGTACCGTTTTTCCTGCCCCGAAGGGCCCGGGTATGCAATATGTCCCTCCGCGGGCGACGGGAAAGAGCGAATCGATGATGCGCATCTTGGTAACGAGCGGTTCGCCGGGCTTCAGCTTCCCGGCATACGCCCTGATGGGGACCTTGACCGGCCAGTACTGGCTCAGGTGCAGGGGATGGACCTTTCCGGACGGGTCCTGCACCCGGGCGACCGGCTGGCGTATGGTGAACTTTCCGCCATTTTCAATCGATACAACCTCGAAATTTCCTCTCCAGGAGAAGGGGACCATGCAGTAGTGCCTTATTGTCTTCTCCTCGACGTAGCCCACCCTGTCTCCGGCACGTACGATGTCCCCGACCTTTACCAGGGGTGTGAAATCCCAGGTCTGCGAACCGGAGAGCGCTTCGATATAAACACCTCGCTTCAGGAAAAAGCCGCACTGCCTGGCAAGCTCGGGCAGGGGGTTCTGCAGGCCGTCGAAAATCTGGCCCAGCATCCCCGGACCCAGCTGGACCGAGAGGAGCTCCCCGGTAAATTCGACTTCTTCACCGACCGCCAGGCCGCCGGTCGCTTCATAAACCTGCATCTCCGCAAGGCTGCCCCGCACGCGGATAATCTCCGATTTCAGGCGTTCTGCCCCGTGCAGGATATAGGCGACTTCATTCTGCATGACGGGGGAATCGATCCTGACCGCAACCATGTTGCCGCTGATTTTTTCTATGCGGCCTTTCCTCGGCGCTGCCATGTATCACCGTGAATGCTGCAGGGCCTGTTCCAGCAGGGCTCTCGGAACAGCATTTCGCACGTTTTCCCAGCGGTGGAGGATCAGCAGCCTGTAGGCGTATGTTACCAGTGAGTCCAGGTCAAAATAGTGACCGGCAGCCAGTCCTTCCAGGGCATTCCAGCGCATCCGGTCAATCGCCATTTCCGCTTCAAGAAGAGATGCATGCATGCCCGCTGCCACATCGGCGGGAGCGATGGAACCCCCCGGGCGGAGGTACTCCGCCGCTTCGCGGTGCTTTCTGCCGGCACGCACCCTGACGAGTTCGTTTCTCAGGGCGGTATCGAATTTTATCCATTTCCGGATGATCCCGGGCCTATCTCCTTCCACCTGGTAGTGTTCAGGCTGGGGCAGGGCACACAGCAGCCGGAAGTCTTTTTCCGGAATAAACCCGTGGCAGAGTTCCAGGAAACGCCCGAAGGAAAATGGCGGCTTCATGCCGAACTGGAGCATGGGCAGGCTTGCGATCACGTAGGGGTAATAATCTGCCATCCTGCATCACTCCTTTATTGCTTCCCGGAGAACCCCGTTTAATTTCGGCTTGAGATGCGTGCCGATATATTCTGCAAGGGCCATGTCGGTAAAATCATAGCAGGACTTCCCGTGGTCGAAGCTTATGATGAAACCCCCGGAAATTTCCTCAGATGGTTTCAGGATGATGTTCTTCTTCATCTCTTCCTGAAGCTTCCTGAGAAAGTCCTTCTCGATGATATCCAGGTCCTCTTTCCTGAGCGCTATCTCGATATCGCCGCCCGCCCCCTCGTGACCGAGCCTGATTGCGCCGGACAACAAGTTGCCCAGTGCAACGGGTGCCAGGGCCTGCCGGGTTTCCGAAACCATGATGCGATCGAGCATGGCAAGAATTTCGTGCCTTAAGGAAAGGAGCATGTCCCGCGCTGCCTGGGCGAGCAGGGCCTTCCCGCTCTCTTCTTCGCGCCTAATCCTCGCGAGGGCGGCAGCAACAAGCTCCTCCGACTCGCGCCCTGCCCGGGCAAGCATCTCATCGGCTCTTTGTTTTCCTTCAGCCTCTATCTTTTGAGCTTTTTCCTCCGCGGCCTTAATTCCGTCCTGGTTAATTTTTTCGATCAAATCCCTGATCTCTTCGGCCATAGAAAAACCCCACCCCATTCATGCCATATCACGCGGCATGCAGCATCATCGCAAATCTTAATCAGTACGGGAGATTTTTGCATCCCGGACGATGAACCAGAAGGACGATCACCGTGGTAGGAATGTCACGTGAAGCGGTAAAAAGATTGGTGATTTGGACGTGAAGGGCCTGGGGGGAATACCCCGGTTTGTTATGCAACCGGTCGCTGCTTTCGGGCTGGACCCTGCTGTTTGCCGGGTTTGTGGCTGGCGGCGCTTATCTCATTTAAAGCAATACTGCTGCCAGGGTGAAGACGGCGAGCGAGGCGAACATGGAATACTTCACCAGCGTGGTGACGCGGCTCCCCTTCAGGCATGCCGCATTCCTGCACGAGAGGGCACGCACCCCGGTTGCCAGGATGAAAAGGTCCACCAGGCCAATCCCCCCCAGGTACCAGGGGCCCCACCAGAAGGCCGGGATGAAACTTGCCAGGACAGCCCCTGCCAGGAATCCGAAACCGAGGAGAATGGTCTTCCTCACCCCGATCCTGATGGGTACGGTGACAGCCCCTCCGGCAATATCCCCTGCCACGTCTTCTGCATCCTTCCAGAGCTCCCGTGACAGCATGGCCAGGAAGGTGACCAGGGCGATGGGGAGTACCTGCAGGACCCCGGGGGTCCCGGAATAGGCGCCGCCGAAGATGAAAATAGATGCGGTGAGGTACGATATAGCCAGGTTCCCGATCCCAGGCCTTCCTTTCAGGGACGCAGCATAGGCGATGAGCAGAGCAGAATTCAAGACCGCGATCACCGTGCAGAGGATGGTCGTGGCAAGGGAAAGCAGGATGCCTGCACCGAACAGGACAAGGGAGAAGGTCATGGCACCCCCTTTCCTGACCCTTCCGGAAGGGATGGGCCTGTCCGGCCGGTTCACCCGGTCGATCGCGGCGTCATAGTAATCGTTGATGGCATTTCCCGCTCCCGTGACCAGGAAGACAATGGCAAGAAGGAGGAGCGTCCCCGGGACAACCGTCCCTGTTGCCATCAGGTACCCGACGATTGCCGCGATCCCTGCAACCAGGGCATTGGACGGCCGGAGAAGCTGGATATAGGCTGGCATTTCCACGTGGCGGACTCTCCTTCCCTGCTCTGGCATTTTCGTATGTTGGTCGCCCCTGCTCATGAACCTGGCCCTGAAAACACTGCCTGAAAACAGACATCGAAAACGGGCGTGGAGGGATTTGAACCCCCGACCTATAGCTTAGGAGGCTACCGCCCTGTCCTGACTAGGCCACACGCCCTGCCTATATCATTGCTTTAGGAGAAGGTATAAGGTTAACGAACAGCCACGTTGTGATGCCATGGATTTTAATGAGGCCGAAGAGGGAAAGACCCGATTCCTGGTGCCTCTCCAGGACCAGGCCCACCCGTTCCCCCCCCGGTCTGCCCCGGTTTTCTTCAACCCCCGGATGGAGATCTCCCGGGATGCCACGGTGGTGCTGGCCTCCCTGCTCCGGCCGGACCATTACCTGGATGCCATGGGTGCCACGGGGGCCAGGGGGCTCCGCATTGCCAACGAGTGCGGTATCGGGGTGACCATCAATGACCGGGACCCGGTGGCCGTGGAGGTGATCCGACACAATGCGGCTTTCACCGGCCTTCCGGTCCGCGTCTCCTGCCTGGATGTGAATGCCCTCCTCTCATCGTCCCGGTTCGCCGCAGTGGACCTGGATCCCTTCGGAACCCCTGCGCCGTTCATCGATTCGGCAATACGGGGATCTGAACGTTATCTCTTCATCACCGCCACCGATACCGCCCCCCTCTGTGGCGCTCACCGGCGGGCGGGCATGCGCCGGTATTTTGCTACGCCCATCAACAACGAGTACCATGCCGAGACAGGCCTTCGGGTCCTCCTGGGTGCCGTGGTCCGCGAGGCGGTCAAGTACGACCGGGGCGTGGTGCCGCTCTTCTGTTTCGCGCGGGAGCACTTCATCCGCCTGCACCTCCGGCTGGTCCCGGGGGCAGGGGCAGCAGACAGGTCGCTTTCCCGCGTCGGGTACGTGATGCAGTGCCCGGTCTGCCCGTTCCGGGCGGAGCAGGAGGGTATCGCACCGGTCCCGTCCCGGTGCCCCGCGTGCGGCTCGGCCCTCCAGCCCAACGGGCCGCTCTGGACCGGAGAAATTCAGGATACAAGCCTCCTCGCCCGGATGGAAGGGGCCATGCCGGGAATGGTCCTTGGAAAGAAAAAGGACCTCCAGAGCCTGGTGGCGGCCTGCTCCCTGGAACTCCCCCTCTCCTGGCATTATGACTACCATGCCCTGGCAAAGTATTTCCGCACATCCCCTCCCCCCCTGGAACAGGTCCTGGACTCTCTGAGAAGTGCGGGGTATGCTGCGAGCAGGGCCCATTACTCGGGCACGGCCCTCAAGACCGATGCCCCGCTCTCCTGTCTGGGGGAAATCTTCAAAAAAAATCGTTGACTTAAGGTGGCCTGTATAGTTCGCAGCCAGGGAGATGTTTCCGGCGCGAACAGGAGGCCATGTACGCATGGAATGCCTCACCTCTGGCGCCTGGAGCGGAATAACTCCTGCGTCTTTCCCGGCACCGGCTAGTGCTGGATGATGATGGAGAGAAGGTCCCCCTCCCTCAGGCGGTGGGAGAGCCCTACCCGCTGGCCCGGGTGCTTCACCGAGCTTCCCCACACCCGTGAGTACCTGAACCGGTCCACGAAATCCCGGTGCAGCCTGCGGCAGACGTCCTCGACCGTGCTCCCCGACCGGACGATGAGGGGCTCTTCCAGGTCGGCAGCCTCGTTCTGGGGCTTTAAATATACACGCATGAACCCCAGTGCATCAAATATCCTGTCTTTTAATTCCTCCATGTGGAACCCTGTCTGCGCCGAAATAAGGATAGGGCTGGTATTGAACCGGCGGACGAGGTCCTCGGTGATGGCCTTCCGGGCGACCTCGTCGACCAGGTCGACCTTGTTCACCGCGATGAATGCCGGGATAAAGACACGGCTGCCGAGCATGGCGTCGATGATGTCTTCCTGGGTGGCATTGCCCCTGATCAGGACATCGGCGTTCATCACCTTGTTCTCGGAGAGTATTGCCCGTATCTCCTCGATATCCAGGTCAAGGGCCCCCACGTGGTTCATGCGGATCCCCCCCATTGCCGTCTTCCTGATAGTGATGTCGGGGCGGCGGCGGTTGATACGGATGCCGGCATCGTACAGCTCCTTCATCAGGACTTCAACGTGGTTTGCATTGAAGACGTCAACCAGTATGACGATGAGGTCGGCACTCCTGACTACCCCGATCACCTCCTTGCCCCGCCCCTTGCCCATTGCCGCACCAGCTATCAGCCCGGGGATATCGAGGATCTGGATCTTCGCTCCCTTGTATTCCAGGGCACCGGGGACAACGCTGACCGTGGTGAAGGCATATGCCGCCACTTCGCTTTTGGTGCCGGTGAGGGTGTTCAGGAGGGTGCTCTTCCCGGTCGAGGGGAACCCGACCAGGACAACGGTCGCATCCCCGGATTTCTTTACGGTGTAGCCCTCGCCCCCTCCCCCGGATTTCATGGCCCGGTTGACCGCTTCATCCCGCAGCCGGGCTATCTTGGCCTTCAACCGGCCGATGTGCTTGGACGTGGCCTTGTTGTAGGGCGTCCGCTGCAGTTCCTCTTCCAGCTCCCGGATCTGCTCATCAAGGCCCGCCATGTCCTTTTCCTATATGAATGGCCGGATTCCGGAGATATAGTTGTGGGTGGATATTCCGGACCGGTATTGCCCTCCATCACCGGTGCCATTGCGGGCAGCGCCTTATACACGGGAATCTTTTCCGTTCCTTTCCCGGGAGGACAGGACGTTCCCCGGGGATGACCGCCAGGAGGATTTCAAAAGATTTATAGTATACCCAATATTTATGTATCAAATCAAAAGAGGCATACTTTTCATTTGTGAAAACGTGAACACGATGTCTGCAGGCTGCGAGGAACTCGGCAACCGGGAAACCCCCGACGAATCGGACCACGCGGTGTTTACCCTCGACCTCGAGGGGAACTTCACGTATGTCAGTCCCCATTGCCAGGACATCTTTGGATATCTCCCGGAAGATCTCATGGGCAAAAATATGCTCTCTGTCGTGGCGCCGGGCGACCGGGGCGTAACCTTGGAGAGGTTCAGGGAGGTTCTCTCTGGGAAATCATTTCCCTCCAACTGCCGGATTCTTGACGCAAACGGGCATACCCACTGGATAAGAACGATTTCCCTTCCCCTGCAGTGTGCTGGAACGGTCAATGGAATTGTTGGCATCGTTGCAGACATCAGCAGGGGGAAACGCAAAAATAAAGCTTTCCTGGAGAATGAATCAAAATTCCGGTCAATAACCGAGCAGTTTTCCGGCGGGATGTTCCTGCTTGACGAGCGGGGTGCGGTTGTCGAATGGAACCCTGCCATTGCAAAGATCACGGGTATTTCCTGCGAGAAAGCCGGAGAGCAACTTATTCACGACCTGCTCCCCCAGCTCTTCCCCCATGGCAGGAACCGGAAGCAAGAGCAGGGCCTGCCGGAAGAGGAACGGGGAGAGCCTGATTCTTTTATTGGCGCGAAATTCCCTTTCACTGTACCGCTTGAATTTGACATGGAAGATCCGGGGGCCATATCCCGGCACCTGGAGGCCCAGTTTTTTGCCCTCCCGGACGCCGGGAGGAAACTCATATGCGGTACAATACGGGATGTATCCAGGAGAAAGCAGGCAGAACTCGCTCTCCTCGATGCCAATAAAAAATTAAACCTCCTCGTCAGCATCACCCGCCACGATATCCGGAACCAGCTGACCGCCCTGCTCGGGTACATCGATATCGCAAAAACCCTCCACGACGACCGGAAGATCCATGGATACCTGGAAAAACAGGAGGCAATCGTGCATGCTATCGTCTCCCAGCTCGAGTTCTCCCGGGATTACCAGGAGATCGGTGCCCATTCGCCCGAATGGCAGGACCTCGGTGAAATCATAGCAAAAGTCCGGAGAGCATTCCCTATGGATGGCATCGGTTTCGAGAACCGCTGCCGGGGAGTCATGATATTTGCCGATCCGCTCCTGTATAAGGTCATCGGAAATCTTATCGACAATGCGCTCCGCCATGCGAATGACCTGAAATCCATCCGCTTTTTCACGCGGGAAGACGAGCAGGAGAGGCTCCACATCATCTGCGAAAATGATGGGGGTGGGATCCCCCAGGCCGATAAAGAAAAAATTTTTGAGCCCGGCCATGGGAAGAATACCGGTCTCGGGCTGTTCCTGGCCCGGGAGATCCTGGCAATCACCGGGATAGCCATCGAAGAGACGGGTGACCCCCCGATGGAGGCGCGGTTCGATATCACCGTCCCCCAGGGCTCCTTCTTCCGCTTCATCCCCCGGGAAGGACATGCAGTGACGTGACCAGGAGCAAAACGTAATTGCAGCCTGGCCTGTCAGCACCATCGGGACCCGGACCATGGTTTGCGGTGCTTTATCAACAATCTTAAGTAACCATACAGCGCATAGCATAGAGCAGTTGCTGCTATAGTGTAGTCCGGCCAATCATGCGGGCCTCTCACGCCCGCGACTGGGGTTCGAATCCCCATAGCAGCACTTTTCACGGGTGGCCCCGTCCCAGAAAAGCATTTGGATGATTTTTTTGTTGAAAAGAGAGAGAACGGGCGCAGGACTACCGCTTGATATGGATGACCTCTCTCATGACACCGGGTGAAACTTCATCGCAGAGTTCCATGAAGGCGGTGAATGCGGATTTGAACCTCGAGGACTGCTGCCATTCAGTGATGCTCTCGAAAGATTCCCAGGGGCCGAAAGATATAAACCTGTTTTCCTGTTCCTGGTCCCTGACCATGAACATCCACCGGCTGCCCCTGAGGTTGTTCATCGTCCACTGCGCGAATTCCTGCCACTTCTCCAGGAATATTTCTTCCTTGCCCGGTTTTACCGTCCAGTGGCAAACGGCAAAGAGCATTCCCTCGCGGATCATTGGCGCACACTAAAAAAAATAAAAGAGAGTTCCCGTTATTAAGCATTGCTCATTCGGCTTGTGAGTAAATCCCGTGGGCGGGTCGGCGCTTCACGGCTCTCATCCTTCCATCATGCCTGTTCCCGAAGGTGAACGTGCCTGGCGGAAAGGGTGGCTGGGTGGAAATTCTGATTCGATTGAGGGAGGGGGCCGGCTTCGGCGGTTCAAACCTGCATTTTTCTGGTACGGCCTGAATCAGAAAAATCCGGATCGTCCGGATTTCCCGGTTCTGCGTTCATCCGCCATGGCAGAATTCAGAATCGTTCCCAGGTATTCGTGTGGTATGGATATCTGCCATGCGGGACTGCTCGCGGAGCCAAAAGCCTCATCTTTATATCAGGTATCGTTCCATCTCTGACACGGTGAACGGTATGGGTGAATTGAAGAAAAATTTCTGGGCAGGAGTTGGGATCGGGGCGGCCATTATTGTCATCATCGACCTGGCCGTCCCCTTCATGGGCCCGCTTCTCGGGGGATTCGCGGCCGGGCTCATCGCACGGGGAGGCGCCATGAATGGCGGAAAGGCCGGGTTCTTTGCCGGGATTGCAGCAACCATCGTCATCGGTATCATCATCCTTGCCGGCACGGTCATGCCTCCGATTGCCGGGTACATTCCCGGGCTGGTCACCGGTTACTTCCTGTTCATAACCATCACGCTCTACCTTGCGCTCTTCGCGTTCCTGGGCGGCCTTGTTGCCGGTGCCGTCCGGAAATAAAAAATTCATTTTCTCCCTGCAATACCGGGATCTCCGGGAGGGCATTCTTTCGGGACGGTCTCCTTCACTTCCCGGACCGGAGAAATCCACCTCCAGAATTTTTGGGATTCTCGGGGACCTGCGGGGCATTCTGTCGATATCGGGTATATCAGGAAATGAAAAAACCCGGTCTCAGGATATATCGGCCTTGTTGAAATCCTAACCCTCCAAAAAAATTCTTTGAGATTTCAGAAATCTATCAATCGAATAAACGAGGCATTTTAATTTCAATTCCCTTACCTGATTCACATATTTGAATGCCCTCACCTCATCTCCGAATCTCCGTTTCAAGACGGAAAATACTGTTTCTACAAGGTTCCGCTGATGATACAAGGTCTGATCAAACGATGTTTTCATCAAGCTCCGATATCTGCCAGAGACGTAATCCGCACCCCAATCGCGTAAAGGTATCAAAGAAGACGCATGGAGGTCTTGCCGGACATGTTGATGAATCGATTCTGCATCATAGGCACGATCCATTACGTACCATTGTGCCCGTTTTATTCGATAGGAACCGCGCAGAAGATGCTTTGCATGTGCCGAATCATGATGCCTGCTCTTTGAGATTTTGAAATGGAGTATGGTTTTCTTGTTCGTATCAACCGCTAATGAAACCTTAAGGAAGTCTTTTCTCACGTTCCCTGTTCGTATTGAATAATAGAGGCTGAAATGGGATGTTCTAAATCCTGTTGAATCGATAGCAACAACCGGGATTCTTTCTCTAGATCGATAAAATAAGGACAGAACTGTCCGAAATACTCGATGGAATGATTTTGAGTCGAACCTGGTGAAAAACCGGTAAAGTGTGGTATGATGCGGTATTCGCGTCAGCTTCATTTGTGATCTGATGGCATCCATTGCTTCAATTTTATCCAGAATGTCCCGATATCCTGCCTTGATGTATGTTTTAAGAAGGAGAATGGCCAGGAGTTGATGCTGCGTATAGTCTCTTCGCGAATACTCGGATGAATATAACGGTATTCCCGATGTCCGGATTGTGTTCAAGGTGATGGTGAGAAAACTGATATATCTGGGGCTTGAATAGGAATATGGCCCCTTTGTTTGTTTCTGCATAAAAACTTAAAGGGGCCACCAGCTCTTAGATCTTACGGTCGATTACATCCCTTTGAGGGGTTTCAACAGAGCCGTTTAAATCAATCATCGCGCATTTTTTACCAGGTCCAGGCACCTTCAGACTCGTATCAAAAGTCGTATCCCGGAAGTGAACAGGTGTAGGAGGAGGATTTTTCGGTGGATACGACTTTTGTCGAATACCATGTGCATTTCACGATCTCATATAGATTTTGATGGTGACAAATGGTTCAGACCGCCTTAATATGGTGGAATCCCTGCATTAAAACGCATTCCATGACATCGACAAAAAGTGATTAGCCAGACTTCTTACAGGTCCCTGAACTTTTCCCTTGCCCTTGCCAGGGCGTTGGCCATATCCGCGATGGCCAGGTCCATGCCAGCCTTGAGTTCCTCTGCAGCCCCGCCGCCGGCCAGGGAGAGTTTCTTAAGTTTATCCATGGCTCTCTCCTGCTGTTCCTTAAGGTCGGCGACCTGGCGATCAATATCCGCCTTTACCCTGCCCCCGGTCTTCTCTGCCTTTGCCGAGAGGCGTTCGATCTCTCCTGCCATATCATCGATCTGCGCTTTCACCCTGTCCGCATACTCCTGCGATCTGGACATATATCCCCATGGCACCCGCTCGGTAAAAATGATAGGGGAACGATCAGCCTCATTCTAAAGACGACTGTATTCCTTTTGGCATGGTATGCAGGTTGGAAATAGGCAGGAGCCATTTTCATGGGAACAATATTCTGCACTCCAGGCGCCCGGAATGCCATGAGCAACTTCCAGGAAAACCCGCCCGCATCACCCGGGATGCTCTTTCCCAAAAATCCCGGCCAGGGTCATTTCAGGCGCCCCGTCGATGAATTCATTATATCGGGTCACCGATGCTGTAACGGCCATCAGGGCCGGGTCGGGAGGGAATACGATTGAGCCTGTCCATAACCGTAGCCGCCCCATTCCGCCATGCACGGAAGGACCAGCTGAAAAAGAATGAACTTGTCTATTTCCTGGTCTTTGACCGCAGGTGGATGACCATCGAACAGGCCAGGCTCCTCCTCGACCGGGCCGAAGAGGAAGGACTGGTCGCCGTGGAGGGAGACATGGTAAGCCCGCTCTTTAATATCGCCGCCGTCGAGGTCCCCCTCGGGTTCAAGCCGTCATCAGCGATCTTCGAGCGGGCGGACCCGGTCCAGGAGCTCATCAGGAGGATCTCCGGGGAGCGGGGGATGGACCATGCCCACCTGGTTTCGGAGATGAACCAGCTCATCACCGGGCACTTTGACGGCAACCTGCTGCCGGAGGCCGCCGCAGTGGTGCTGGCCCGGCGGTACGGCGTGCCCTGTGAGGACCTTCTCCCGGGGCTCCGGGAGCACATGCTGAAAAAATAGCGTTTATTTCTTCTGCTCTTCGGCAGGAGGCCTCGCGAAATATTCATCCAGGGGTTTGTCCCCATACGTGGTGACACGTGCATTGATCTGCACAAAATCGCTGGTGATCTCGTTTCCCCGGATGGTCTTCCTCCGGCGCTGGCCTTTCCTTGCAGGTATGAAACCGGTGCCCCCTGCGAGGAGGACCTTTTTCCGCCCGGAGATAGGAAGGTTCCGCCGGGCCGGGGTGCCATTCCGGTCCGATCCTCCGGTGATCTCCATCCGGTAGCCAGGGAGCCCCAGCGCCCCGGCCTCGATCTCGTCCCCGATGCGGCGGCCGATCAGGGCGCCGGTCGCGCCCCCTGTCACGTCCACCTTATATGAACGCCCTGTCTTCTGGTCTGACAGGACAACCTTGAACTCCACCATGGTCTCTATGCTCCTTTCTTCCTAAATCCGGTAGATGCCGGTATTCATGGTCAGGCTCCGGTTCATACTCCCCCGCCCATGCATCCGGCGGAGGGCCTGCAACGCCGGACCTGGCCCGGCCTCCATGAAGTATCCATATATTTGCGCAAGCGATATGATAAAGACTACTTTCCCCAGAACGGGTCTGCCTTCCGCTTCAGGGTGACAAACTCCTCGAGCACGTCCCTCGTGCTCTGGGGGAGGTGCGGGAGCATCTCCTTTTCAAGGACTTTGACGTGCCGCTCGGGTATGTCCACCAGGAGGTCATCCTCCACGCTGACCTGGCGTCCGACCGTGGCACCCTGGATTGAGATGGCTACCTCGGCCCCGGCCTGAGCTTCCCTGATGTTCTCCTGGTTGAGCTGCATGGTCTTCAGGTGCCCCACCTTCCTCCCGTCCCGGTGGATGAGGTTTACATCGGTCCGCAGGGTGCCCCCGAGCACCCTCACCCCAACCACCGCCGGATTGCTCTGCCGGAAGATGCAGTGGGGAAGAACCCGGATCTTCGCTGGGAGTACGATCTGCTCGAATTTCTGCTGTTCGGTCCTGCGCTTCAGTTCGTCGCGCCACTGGACGTAATCATCCACCAGCTGGTAAATCACCCTCCCCTCGAAGATCTTCACGGGGAATGAAGGGTCTTTGGCCATATCCGCGGCATCGGGAAGGAGCGGCGTGGAAAATGCGATCAGGACCCGTGAATAAGGATTCTTAACCGTTTCCGCCTCGATGAGGTCATGCCGGCTCACCGGGCCAACCATAGCCCGCATTACCGCGATCTCCTTTTCTTCAAGCTCCTTGCACAATGCCTCCAGGGCGCCGATGGTATCGGCCTTGATGATAAGCCCTTCCGGGGAGAGGTGCACGTTGATCTCCTCCATCTCCTTCCGTATCCGCTCCACGACCTCCTCTGCATTGCCCTGCACGACCTGGACCGGGGACCCTGCGATTGCCCCCTCGAGCCCGGGTGCGCTCACCTTGATGCCCGATGCCGCATGCACGGTCCTGACCCGTTCAAACCGGTCCTCAACCAGGATCTCCTTGAGCGGCCGCGGCTTGAGGAGGGCCCGCACCCTGGTGGTGGTGATCCCGACCTGCCGGGCAACGGCGATCTCGTCTCCCACGGAGAGGGTGCCATCGAACAGGATGAGGTCAAGGGTCGGGCCCAGCCCCCGCTCCTCCTTCACCTCGAGGATGGTCCCCATGCCAGGCCCGTCCACGCGCAGGGCCAGGTCCTGCTCCATGTACCGCTGGGCCAGGCCGATCATCACCATCAGCAGCTCAGGGATGCCTTCCCCGGTATGGGCGCTTACCGGGACGATGGCAAGGTTCCGGCGAAAATCGCTGACCCGGTCAAACCGATCGGCCGAGAACTCGAGTTCCGAGAGCGCCCCTACGATCTCGTAGATCTTCGTCTCCATGACCTGCTTTACCCGGTCGTTCTGGCGGGCGAAGTTTTGGAGGAATGGCTCGTCCGGATGCACCCTCCACCCATGGACGCGGTCTATCTTGGTTGCGGCCACCACGAAGGGAGTCCGGTACGTTCGGAGGATATGGAGGGCCTCGAGAGTCTGGGGCTGGAACCCCTGGCTTATGTCCACCACGAGGATGGCCATATCGGCAAGGGCACCACCGCGGGCACGCAGCGTGGTGAATGCATGGTGGCCGGGTGTGTCGATGAAGAGGAGGCCCGGGACGTTGAGGGGGAGCTTCTCCATGCTCCCGCTCATCCTCCTGATGGCCTCGATCGGGACCACGGTAGCCCCGATATGCTGGGTGATAGCCCCGTCCTCGGTGCTCACCACCGAGGATCCCCGGATACGGTCCAGGAGGGAGGTCTTCCCGTGGTCCACATGGCCGAGCACACAGACAATGGGTGTCCTGATTGCTTTTGCATCCGTCATTCTGCCTCACGCTCCCTGCCGCTTTCCCCCGGGCGCCCCGGTGGGGGAGGGATAAGGTGCCCGTGGATATCAGGGACCTTATACCTCCCGTCGTGCAATGTAATAGGTCCCCGGCATTATTAACATCACCCGTGGCCTGAATTGAGAACCATGCGGTGGGAGATATCTTAAAGACTGCCAATTACAAATTAAGAGGGTATATCCTGCCAGGGTGGGGTAGTTGGTCATCCTAGGGGACTGTGGATCCCCCGACCCGGGTTCGAGTCTCGGCCCTGGCCTTCCTGATTCTTACATCCTTCTTCCTGTTCCTGGCCGGGCTGTTCGCGTTCGCATCCAAGCAAAAGAATTTCCCCCACACCCGCCATGAGCCATAAAAAAATACTTGATTTCCTTCGGGACTCAAGCATACAGGATGAAAATGCCTGGAGGCATTTTCATAAAAAAGAGCAGGGAAGCCGCAACAGCGGCCGCCAGCCGGTCACTTCTTCTTCAGTCCTTCGAGCGCGTCACCGATAAAAACCCCGATGATAAAGACAATCAGGTAAATGATAAACGCCCAGAAACCAAAGCCCCCGATGCCTGAGATGAAGAATGATATCAGCCAGAAAACTATCGCCAGGATGATGCCGATGATCACACCCCATTTGAGGAGGCCCCACTTGTTCTCCTTCCCGGGGCGGAGAAATCCATATGCGATACCAATGATGAAAACAATCACGGTAAATGGCAGCGTTAGTTCAATCGCCATAATTCTGCTCCTAATATGAATGACTGTCGATCCTTATCGTTGAAATAATTTTTGGCAATCCAGGAATTATCAAACACGGGATTTCAGCCAGGTTTGCAGGAATGAATCTGCTACGGGTTTTTCTTGAAAAAACAGGTCATGGAAACTATTCTCGGAGAGGTTTTTTCCAGTCAAAAATGATGAAACCTGGTGACCCTGAATGCATCGATTCTCCTGCGCCGGCGGTTTTCACCCCTCGCGATCAAACGACCCGCCGGCATGTCACCCGGGGATGGGGAAAAAGACAGGTCCCATCCCTCTTCATCCACTTCGTTTACATTCCGGGTTCTTTCTCCCGGGCCCTCCTGGTCACCCGTCATCGGTCATGACCGATTCGCAGCGCGGGCAGCAGAGCGCGTAACAGGGCACGGCCGGTGGCCGCTCCATCCGGTACCCGCAGCGGGGGCAGGTGCAGGACCGGGGCGGCGACACATTGCCGCCTAGCCCGGAACGTTCATCCTTTCCGTCATTTCCAGGCATGGAGATTCTCTGGCATCAATGGTGAAAACCTTCTCATGAACCTTCACCCTCGCTGCAGGGCGCAGGTCATGCAGTGGGCCCCGCCATATCCGCCGGTCAGGTTCACGAGGCTGATAGGGCAGGCGTCCACGCCCTGCTGGTAGATCTCCTTCTTGTGCGGGAAGAACTGCCCTTCGTTCCGCAACTTCCGGTAGTCCTCCTCAGCCTTTGCCAGGAGCTTCCCATAGCGCCCAGGGTCGCGGGCCGCCTTCTGCTGCAGGTTAGCCAGAACATCAGGGATGATGCGATCGGACTCGACCGAAAGGATCGTCCGGTCCCGGATGCAAAGGATGTTACTGGCGTAGGCCATCTGCTCCAGGGTGGTGATATCAATGATCTCAAAACCCTTCTCCCCGAAATATGCAGCCAGGCTGGTGGCATTTCCTGACGGTCGGTAGTCCCCTCTACCCTCCCGGTGGTACGTCTCCACCGGGGCCCTCTCGAGGAGGGCCCGTTCCCCGATGACCAGCCCCTCGCCTGCCACATTGCAGAAGGTGTCCAGGTGGATATGGAGCATGGGATCCCCCCGGCCTCCGGGCAGGAGCGGGTGCTCGGGCTGGAGCACCAGCCCGACTTCATCAAAGTCAATCCCCGAGGCCATCAGCTGGGCGGCACCTTCGCGGTTGGTCCGGTCCCCGATCCCCACGAGGGCAAAGTTCCCGAAGGGGATGAAGTCCCCCCCCTCCAGGGTCCCCGGGGCCTCGACAGCGCCGAGCACCCGCTCCCCGGTGACTTCCCAGAAAAAACCGGTTATAGCAGGCTCCCTGGCCCGCTGGGGCTTGGCCATCCGGGAAAGCAGGAGCCCCCTGTCGGTGACCACCTGCTGGTCCCTCATGAAATAGAGGTTTGAGAGGGGCTGGCGCTCGGTGACATGCAAATGAATGGACCTGGCCCCGGTCCCGGGCGCCAGCTCGATCCCAGGGTTCATTATGAGGATATTGAAAAAATGCCCGCTGTCCAGCCGATCCTCGTGGGCGACGAAGTCCTCCCTGGCCAGGGCTGCCGACCGGGGATCCCCGGAGAAGTCAATGGTCTCCCCGGCCATTTCCTGCAGTTTTATGCGGACCTCCGGGACTGCATCGGCTGCATCGAGGAGGGCAGGCTTGAGGAGGGTCACCTGGACCCCGAAGTCGCGGCGCAGCGTGTATTCCAGGTTTTCATGTTCGTAACGGGCCTTGAACCGGGAGAACGCCCGTTCATACAGGGAGGCATAGGGCTCGAGGAGGCCAAAGAACATCTCCATGCCCGGCCGGTGCATCGCCACCCGTTTCAGGGGGTGCCACTCGGCCCGCGCCCCTGTCACCATCAGCTGCCCACCCCGGTGGTGCTATTGTGCTCTCCAGGCAACCCTCCTGCAGGGACGACCACGGCCGGGAAAGGCAGGCTGGCGGGTTGGACCGGTTTCCATGCCCATGCCTGGACGGAATCCCGGCAAAAACCACTCGCCGGAAGATTTGGAACATGACGTTCATGGAATGGAAGGGGGCCCTGGGCTGCCGCCAGGTTCTGACCAGAGGTTCCTGCCGCAATCATCGCGGCAGGGAAGAGGTCCCCGGGCATGCGGCCGGGGTTCAGCCAGGATAACTCCATCTCTATGTTCACTGGCCCGGCCATCGTATTTAGCTGTTGCGACGCCGGGATAATTATATCGCGGTGGTGGACCTTTCCAATGCCAGGCGACACTCCGGGCGGATCCCGGACCATTCCAGTTTTAACCGGTGAAAATCGCCAAAAGGACTGATAGATTTAAATATGCACACTCACACCCTCTTATAAGAGCGGAATGGTGAAACGCATGCATTTTTCCTCTATTCGTTACTTCGTCCTTTTCCTGGTGATCTGGATCGGCGCCGGAGTGGTTGCAGCCCAGAACGCAACTCAGAATGCAACTCAGAATGCAACTCCCATCGGCGGTGACATGGGGACGTACCGAGTGCACGTGAACGTGGAGGGTGCGTCGGTCTATTTCGATGGCCAGCTCATGGGCACCATCAAGGATGGAATCCTTGATGTGCCGGTATACGTGACCGGAACTCCATACCGGACCTACGAAATAAAGAAAGACGGGTATTACCCGTATAGCGGGGCGATAAACTCGGTGCCCGGCAAAAACAAGGTCGTGAATATCTATGTGACAATGCGCGCTGAGTACGTTCAGCCAACGGGGGCCATCCACCTACTGGTCAGTCCCGGCCTGGCAAATGTCACCGTGGACGGGGTCCCGTCCGGACTCGTCTCCGTGTCGGGGGTCTTCCTCCTCTATGGAGTGCAGCCGGGCGGGCACACGGTCACCATCGAAAAACCCGGGTACCTGCCAGTGACCCAGAGCGTCTACGTCCCGGTCAACGACGAGGCCAGGGTTTCCATCACGCTCCAGCCGGTGCAGTATGGCTCCATCTTCGTCACATCGGTCCCGACAGGAGCGCAGGTTTTCCTTGATAGTGTTTACCAGGGAGTTACCCCCCTGACCCTCCCCAATATTCCCCAGGGGAGCCATCAGGTAATGGTGAAAGAAAATGGATACCAGGACTTCGTCGCATCGGTTGATGTTGCCCGGGGAGAAACGGCCGATGTAAATGCTTCACTGGCCCGAAGTACCCCGTCGCCGGCGGCAACCAGGGTGAGTTTCTCGATCATTCCCCTGATGGGAGCACTTGGAATCCTCCTAATTATGAAAAAATATCGTTAATACCTTTTTTCGCTTAATCCAGTGCTTTTTTATGAGACTCCGGGGACCCGGGGGCATCCCCTGGGATGCTTCCCGAACCGGTCCGGCAGCATCATACGCTCTTTTATACACGAACAAAACCATCCTCGTCTGCATGAATTCATACGAGCAGTCCCGACCTGCAAAGGTGCTCATTTACTCGGTCGCAAAAGGAAGGCTGGAACAGGTGGAGCGGGTGGAGAAGAGCGATGATGAATGGCGCAGGATCCTCACCCCGCAGCAGTTCCGCGTTGCCCGGATGAAAGGAACCGAGCCGGCCTTTTCCGGCAGATATCATGACTTCCACGGGAATGGAACTTACCATTGCGCCTGCTGCGGGACTGACATCTTCTCCTCGGGAACAAAGTTCGAATCAGGAACCGGGTGGCCCAGCTTCTGGGCCCCGGTCGATGCCCACAACATCACGACCCAGCCTGATGAGAGCCAAGGGATGCACCGGACCGAGGTCCTCTGCGCCCGGTGCGGCGCCCACCTCGGCCACGTCTTTGACGACGGTCCACCTCCCACGGGGAAGCGCTACTGCATGAATTCGGCCTCGCTGACATTTTCTTAGCAGGATAGCCCTTCCAGGACATGTGTGCCGGCATCCCGGGGTTTAGCGGCTGCCAGGTACACCTGTACCGGATTTATTTGCCGGGCAACCAGGAGGCAAATGGCAACTCCTGCCTTGAACCAGAGGCATCACCACATTCATGATGCAGGCAGGAATACCAGTTAACGGGAAAGCGGGGATGTCAGTACCCATGGATGAGCGGTCAGCGACGGTGCTGCATGCAGATGACCCGGAATTTCTCGAGGAGCTCTCCGAATATCTCGAGATACTGAGCAACAGCACGCGCCTGCGCATACTCAAGCTGCTGGAGAAGAAGGCGCTTGATGCCCGGTCGATATCCATGGCCGTCGAGACCAGCTATGAAAATACCAAGAAGCACCTCGAGCGGCTGCTCCATGCAGGCCTGGTCAGCAGGAGGCCGGGAACAGGGCCGGAGACCTCCAAGGGAGTTCACCCGGCCTGGGAGTACTTCCAGGTCCCCGGGGCCCTCGAGGGTGTCCAGCGGGACCTCGGCATCTTCTCGGCAATGCACCGGCAGCTCTCCGGAACGCTCATGGATGAGCGTATACGGGCGGCCCGGGGCCAGGTGTTTCGCGAATACGGCGGAGAGTCTGCCATGCTGGTGGTGCTGGGCGGAGAATGGGACGGCAGGGTAATCCCTGTCCGGGAAACATGCCTGGCCATCGGGCGCAATGAACCGGGTGCCTCCGCCCCCCATGAAGGTTGCGAAACCGTGGCATTCCCCGAGTCCTACCGATCGATCACCCGCATATCCAGGTGCCATGGCCGTGTAACCCGGACCGGGGGAAGGGCCTTCATCGAGGACTGCGATAGTACAGGTGGGACCTATGTGAATGGAAAACGCCTCGAGTCCCATCGGCGTTCCCCACTCCGCGATGGCGACGTGGTCGACCTGTCCATGGGCGCTTTCGGTGCCAAACTCCTCTTCCTCGAACCCGGGGAAAGCGGGGAGCAGAACCATGGTTAATGCCTGCAAGCCGATATTTCGGGGCGTGGGACTCATCCTGCTGGCTGCACTCCTGGTATCTTCCGCAGCGGCGGCCCTGGTCCCGGTAGCCAGGAATGAGTCCGATATCCGCCAGAAAGTCCTGGAGAGGGTCCAGAAAGAGCTGGGAGATAAAAGGATCTTTCCCATACCGGTCACCGCAACGGTCACTGTACCGCCAACCCCTGCTCCGCCCCCGACCACGATCCCCACCCCCCTGCCGACAAAGACACCCACACCTACCAGGACCAGGGAACCGACGCCTGCCATCACTGTGCCCACGACCCCCACTCTTCCCGCGCCTGCCCCCGTCGATCCTCTTCTCTTACTCCGGGACCAGCTGCTGGGAAGCATCTTTTCCGGGACCCTCATCCTGGTGGGCCTCATCCTCGTAGGGAGCGCACTCTGCGGCTCCCTGGTTTACCACGACCTGAACCGCCCTGCGGCTGACCGGTTCCGCCGGCTGCGCCTGCCGATGACCCTGTTCCACGCCCTGCTCGCCCTGGTTTTCCTGGCCGCGGCCCTGACCTTTGTCCAGGACATGGTCCTCCGGTCGGTCATTTCCGGCACTGGCCTCCCATGGGCCCTCCTGGGAGGTTTCCTCCTGGTATACCTCTCTGTCTCATCCGCCGGGCTGGGATATGGCGTATTTACCGGCCGGAGTTTTTCTCTCGCCGGAAATGTTCACCTGGGGATGGCAGTGGCAGGGTTCCTGGTCTTCCTGGCTGCCGTGGTCCTGGACACTACATCCTTTCCCCCGCCTGCCCTGCTCATCTTCCCTGCAACCGGTTTCCTGGCCGCCTTCCAGTACCGTCCCAGGAAGGCGTCCATTGTCCCCATCCCTGGCCCTGCGGCCTTCACCGACACCATGCTCTTCGAGGACCGGGACGTTCCCCTCCAGTCCCCGCCATTCCCTCCTGAACTCCGGACGCGCTACTATGACCCGAAGTTCATCAGCCAGGGCGGCATCGCGAGGGTATACTCGGCCAGGAGGAGGGGTGACGGGGCCAGGGTAGCCGTAAAGATCCCCATCCAGGCCGACGAGCAGACGGGAAAATCCCTCCTCCGTGAGATGAGCGTATGGCAGGGCCTGGACCATCCTTCCATCGTCCGGGTCACTGCTGCGAACATCCTCCCCGTACCGTACGTGGAGATGGAGTACCTCCCGGGCTCCCTTGAGGGTCAGAAGACTCCCCTCGACCCGGCCAATGCAGCGCGGCTCATGGCCTCGGTTGCCAGGGGCCTCTCCTTTGCCCATTCCCGGGGCGTTATCCACCGTGACTTAAAACCGGCCAATATCCTGCTGACGGCTGGCGGGGAGCCCAGGATTGCCGACTGGGGTCTATCCCGGGACGAAGGGGTAATGGACGGCAATACCCTTGTCGGGTTCTCGCTGGCCTATGCCGCCCCCGAACAGCTCGACCCGGAACGCTTCGGCAGGACCACCATGCAGACCGACATCTACCAGCTGGGGGTCATCTTTTACCGGCTCCTCACCGGGCGGCTGCCATTCCCGGGGGAGAGCCTGGCAGAGGTCACCCGCGGGATCCTCTCCGGGGACATCCTCCCCCCCTCATCCCATTCCCCGCAGGCGGCGCCGCTGGACGGCATCGTCCTCCGCTGCCTGGCCCGCGACCCGAAGGACCGGTACCGGAGCATGGGTGACCTTGAAAAGGACCTGGAAGTATACCTGGAGGCGGTCAACGGGAGGATGCCTCGCGGGGGGGACGAACCCGGGGATGCATAGGACATGGAACCAAAGGTCTCCCTGGCGCTCCGGAACATCCGTGGAGGGCTCACCGGTGTCATCATCTACCTCATGGTTACGGCAGCGGTATTCTTCATCGCCTTCATGACCGCCCTGGGAAACGATTCTTCCGGTGCCAGGGCGGTCCTGGCCCTGTCAAAGATCTACTTCCTGGTAGCCAACCCTCTCTGGGCGGTCCCCCTCGCCTGGTTCCTGGGAGGCTGCCTGGTCCACCCGGGCCGCCGGCGGGAAACATCTCCCAGGGAGGAGGAACATCGTGCATGACCGGACAGGGAAAAATCCCTGGAGAGGGGACGACGGCCGGGCCACGGTCGCAGTCGCCTCGTGTACCGATTATACCACGGAACGGGTGGACGGAGCCGTCCGGCAGGTCGTCAGGCTCCTTGGCGGCCTGGACCGGTTCGTCACGCCCGGCACCCGGGTCCTCCTGAAGCCCAACCTCCTGCAGGGGCTCCCCCCGGAGCGATCGGTATCCACTCACCCCGCCGTGGTGGGAGCGATGGCAAGGCTCCTCCTGGCCCATGGGTGCACGGTCACCCTTGCAGACAGCCCAGGCGGCGGGATCCGGTACACGGGACCCAACCTGAAGCGTGCCTACCAGGAGGCAGGATACGAAGCGCTGGCCCGGGAAAACGGGTTTACCCTCAACCTGGACACAGGTTCGGAGGTAGTCCCCTATCCCGGCGGGAACGTCTGCACACGGTTTCCCCTGATAGCGCCGGCCCGTGCCTCAGACCATATTGTTGTAGTCTCCAAGGCCAAGACCCATGTCCTGACCCTGCTCACCGGCGGGACCAAGAACCTCTTCGGCCTCATTCCCGGCCTCGAAAAACCACTCTTCCACTCCCGGTTCCAGGAGCCGCGGCGCTTTGCAGGGATGCTGGTTGACTTGAACCTCATGCTCCAGCCGTCTCTCCAGGTGGTGGACGCGGTCGTTGCCATGGAAGGGGACGGCCCCACAGGGGGGTCGCCCAGGAGCCTCGGGGTCATCCTGGCCGGTGCAGACCCCCTTGCCGTGGACATGGTACTCTGCCGGCTCATGTCCCTGGACCCCCTGGACGTCCCCATCCTGGCCTATGCCGTCTCGGCCGGCCTGTGCAGGTGTGATGGACGGGATATCGACCTCCTCGGTGACCCCCTTGAACCCTTCGTGCTCCATGACTTCCGCAAACCATCCACGTACCAGGGCCCGGGACGCGGCATGCGGGTGAAGCCGCTTTTCAGGGCGGTCCACCGGCTGGGACGGGTCTATGCACTCCGTCCTTCGGTGGTCCCCGGTTCCTGCACCGGCTGCGGACGATGCGCGACCATATGCCCGGGAAGGGCCATTACCCTCCAGGGGCGGCGTGCGCGCATCGATCTCAGCCGGTGCATCCGCTGCTACTGCTGCCACGAGATGTGCTCAGGAGGAGCCATACGCCTGGGCCGGGGCCCGGCTGGATCGCTCCTCCACAGGATCCTCCGGTGGGAGGCATCCGACCGGGATGATGGGGCGGGACAGGATGGAGCAGCCCGGTAATCCTGCAGAATCAGGGCCGCCCGGGACGATTCCTCCGGATGGACCAGGCACTAAACTGTGGAGGTACCGGCGCCGGCTCGGTCTCCCCGAACTGGTCAGCCTGGGTGTAGGGGGCACCATCGGCTCGGGGATTTTCGTCGTGCCGGGCATTGCTGCAGGCATCATGGGCCCGTTATCGCTCATTGCCTGGGTCATCGTGGCCGCCTCCGCTACCTGCGTCATGCTGTCCCTGGCATGGCTCGGCCCCCTTTTCGGAGGCCGGGGGACATTTTACAGGATATTTTCATCGGTATTCGGAGGAAAGGCCTCCTCTTTCCTGGTTATGCTCTACCTGGCTGCCGGGATATTCGGGACCGCTACCATCGCTGCCGGTATTGGCCAGTACCTCTCCTATTTCGGGGTGGGTGCTCTCCTCGCTGCCGAATTGGTAATTATCGCCGCCTTCTGCGGGATCAACATCGCCGGCGTTTCGCTCTCCGGGACTGCCGAGAACCTTCTGACCGCCCTCAAGGTCATCCCCCTGGTCATCATAGCCCTGGTGCTGGTCCCTGCCATCAGGCCCGGGAACCTGGCCCCGACCATCCCGGTCACGGCTGCAGGGCTCCTGTCCACTATCCTGATCGTCTATTGGCCCTTTACCGGGTTCGAGATAAGCGCCATCCCCGTGGACGAGGTACGGGACCCTGCCCTGGTGTCCCGGTCCCTGATCCTGGTGATGGCCCTGGTCTCGGCACTCTACCTCCTCCTGAACCTGAGCCTCATCGGTGCCGCAGGCAGCAGCGCCCTGGCTTCATCGCCTGCACCAATCGCATCCGCCGTGGCCCTTCTCATGGGAAATGCCGGCACGCTGGTTGCGGTCATCGGAATTATCGCTATGCTCTCGGCCATAAACGCCTACCTCCTGGGATCTTCCCGCGTCCTGCACCACCTGGCGTCAGCCTATCATGTGCCAAGGTTCAGGGACCTGAACCGGCGGGGCACACCGGCCCTGGCCATCGTTCTCATTGGTTCTGCTTCAGCCGCCACCCTCCTCTTGTCCAACCAGTTCGCCACCCTGGCGGTCCTCTCGGTTGCTGCAACCCTGGTACCATACATCGGTTTCTGCGCGGCTGCTGCCCTGCGGGTGCAAGGCGCGCTGCGGAAGGCTGTCGCCTGTGCCGGTGCAGCATCCAGCGCCCTTATACTCATCTTCTCGCTGTTCTGGTAGGCCCTTCCCGACCGGCGCAGGAGGGTTCCCACGGGCACCGCACATGAACTGCAGGTATCATGCTAATTTTTAAGGGGAGGGTGCCGAAGTAGCGGTGAGAGTGAGTCCAATGATGAGAGAGCGTTTTCTTATGATGGTTGCCATCGCGCTTTTTGCCTGTGTGCCCATGATCCAGCTCGTAATTGCAGCCCCGGTCCCGGGTGGGATCCCAGGTGCCCAGCTGCATGCCGGAGATGCAGGGTCCGCTTTATCCAGGTTTACTTTCGACTGGAAAAGCAGGTTCCCAACCCCTGGTGCCAGCGGCATGCAGATCGGGAATTTTAGCGGGAGATTTGGAGATGTTGACTGGACGCAATGGAAATCCCGCATCCCAACCCCCCCGGTAGTCCCGGATCGGCCTATGCCGGTTCCCTCCATCCCGCTCTTCCCCTCAGGCCCCGGACCGGTCATCATCGACAACACCACAAACCATACCGGGCAGGTATACCTCTCCGACCTGTCCCTGACTGGTGAATACGTGAAGATTATCAATGGTGGTTCGACCCCGGTCCCCATGACCGGGTGGAAGCTCAGCAACAGCGCAGGGCAGAGCATCGAATTCATCGACTTCCCGACCGGTGACGGCACGTTTTACACCTTTACCCTCATGCCCCATTCCACGGTGACCGTCTACTCGGCAAAGGAGGGAACCCCCACCAGCCTGTCCCTCTACTGGCCCGAGGAACTCTGGAACGATGCCGGCGACACTGCCTACCTCTACAACCCCCAGGGTGATCTGGTGAGCAGCATCACCCGGTAAAAAACCCTTTTCTTTCAAGCCACACAATATTTTAACCGATCTTTCTCCTCCCCACCAATTTACTGGAGCTGCCCATGACCCTGCATCCCCGCGCTGCTTTCCTGCTTTCCGAATGGAAGAATAAACCCCGCATCAGGGGGACCTTCGCGCGGGCGCGGAAAGACTGGCAGGAGGCCATTGCCCGGAACCGCTGGACCTTCTCCGCCCGGACCGCCGAAAAGTGCTACCGCAAATCATGAAGACCAGTCGGCCCCATCCTTTTTAAGAATCCATCCTTTTAAGAAATCCATCCTTTTTAAGGAGGCTTTCCCCGTGAAAGCATTTCCATCCGGCAGCCGGAGGACCGAACAGTTCATATCATCACCTCATGAAAGGACTCGGTATGGCTGGTGTTCCGATACGCATTGCCGGCACGGTCATTCTTGCCGTGCTTGCCGTAAGTCTCCTTCCTGCAACCATGGGCCCCGGAACCTGCAGGGCTGATCCAATCTACGCCCACATCGGGGACAAGATCGAACTCAACGGGACCGTCCCCCTGGCCGAGATGGTCTACCTCTTCGTGACCGGCCCGGGGATGCCCCGCAACGGGGCCCGCATGGACAACAGCAATGCCGCGGTCGTGACCGGGGAGCCGGAGACCTTCACCCAGGTCCTGGTGCAGGACGACCGGTGGTCGTATACCTGGAACACCGGGCGGGTCTCGGGCGGACTGGCCGAAGGAGCCTATACGGTCTATGTCTCGACCTCCCCGGCCGCTGCCGATGCCCTCTCCGGCGTGAAGTACGCAGAGCAGGAGGTGCGGCTCACCCGGCCGATAACAACGGGGTGCATGACCATCGGGTCCACCCCTCCGGGGGCCGAGGTCTTGGTCAACGGGAAGTTTTCAGGCCTGACCCCGCTCACCCTGCAGGACGTGGCGCCTGGCAACTATACGGTCAGCGTGGAGAAAGAAGGCTATTTCACGGCGAATACCACCCTCGCCGTGGCTGCCGGGGAGCAGGCCCGGTATGCCCCGGTTCTCCTTCCCGTGGCAGGCCGAACCACTACTCCTTCTGCATCCGTTACCATGCCAGAGCAGACCGTAACCGGAATGGTGGTGCCTGTTACGCCGGCCACGACCCGTGTCCCCCTCGCCAGCACCCTCGCCCCCGCGGCACTTGCCTTTGCCTGGGCAGCTGCATGGAGGAGGAGTAACCTGCGCCCATGACCACGGGGGCCGCATGCTGCACTCGCGGTAAATCCTTATTTTTATGGGCTGCAGGGGCATCGGGATAAGCTTATATGCTCCCTTTCCCATCCATCCTATGGAGGTGACCAGCAAGCCATGTGCACAGTTGGCGGACCGGTAGACCTGGAAGTCCCGCCCGAACGGGTGAAGGGCAAGAACTACCGGTGTAAAGAGTGCGGAGAGCGTTTCAAAGGGGTCGGCCGCAGGCCCATGTGTCCATCCTGCCAGTCAGAGGACGTGGTCGAAGAGTAGGATACCCATACGTTCCACCTTTTTTGGTTTGATTGTCGTGTCATCGTTTGAGAATGCTGTGCGCCAATACCTCCGGGCAGAACCAGGGGTCTGACCTGGAATTGTTCCTGGTGGGCCGAATGATCACCAGAATTCAATATTTTCCCTGATCAGCCTGCAATACGACGATACGGTCTGGTTTGCTGTAAAGTATGGGCCGAATGATCTGAAGGGTTCAAAATATTCCCCTGATCGGACGTCAAATGCGATTGGTGCAGGCAGCTAGAGGAAAGAGGACAGGGCGGTGTCAAACGGAACGGGGCATTCCTGATGCATTGTCGGCCTGCTCCCGGCAATGAACAGAAGTATTGGTTAATCCATGTTCCCCAGGGGCCGCATTTTTCTCCAATTCAGGACCTCCCTTTCCCTGTACCGCATTGTTAAAAACACTGCTACCGCCCGGCAGGGGACTCCTGGGTGTCCCCCTGGTTCGTGTCGCAATATTGCATGATCTCTTGGTATTTTTCAACAATGTGATGTAATGCCGGACCATGGATCAAACCTGCATGATACCCTATCGGATCTTCCTGGACGATCAGCAATGTAAAGAGTGTTCCCTCGTTGCCGGTAAGCACCTGGATAATTCTGTCCTTTGAAAGCCGGGTCCATTTTTGGAGTTCAGCCCCTGCCGCAGCATCCCTTTTCCTGCGGCACAGCTCGACGACGATCTTTTCGGCATCATTCATACATAGGGAAAATTCATTTATCTGCAAGTATCTTTTGGTAACTCCCATGCACAGGGCGGTTGAACTACCAGAAGCGCGGAAGATGCATGGATGAAGTCGGGGGGGCGGGAGTTGTTTTTGAATCCAAACCGTGGGGTACGATGCAAGGAAATGCCCGTCCTTTCTCTGTCACCGATCTTCAGGGAGAAACTCCTCATGGACCAGGAAACAGGCCGTAACCCGGAAATATCACTGACATTACCTTTTTCAAGCAATCGATCCATTCAAAGCGGCTAAAGCCGGCATCAATCGCTATCAATCCTTTTTTATGTGAGAGTGCCCAGGCAGTTTCATCCTGTTTACTTCTGTCCCGGAGGGAATCATGTAATCTTATGAGTCTCACCGGGATTTCTTTAATCCTGGTTAAAAGGTTCAATACACTTGCCCTGCCTCTGAAACAGGCCACCGGGCGCAGCGATGCGTCCAGGCTATGGCAGAGGCCTTCCAGAATGGTATTAAAAGAGTGGAGCCTAATTGTTGGGTTATGAAACCGACTGTCATTCTTTTTACCGTTGTGCTGGCCGTATTTCTCCTCCTGGCCGGTTGCACGCAGCCGGCTACACCACCGGCGACGGAGACTTCCACTCCGACGCCGACTGTTACCAGCCCTGACCTCTCCCCGATACCTACCGACGTTATGCCCCCCGACCAGCGGGTGGTGGTCTCCGTGAGCCGGGGGACTCTCTCCTTCAACCCGGTGATACAGGTGGAGTTCCGCGGCGGTCCAGGGATGGTCCTCCTATCCACGATCGATGCGAAGGTAACCCGTCCTGACGGCACCATCGTGACCGGCAGCCTCCGTGAACCTAAGATCGGGGATATCCTGGAGCTGGTCGGGAGCACGGCCAGAGACCGGGTCGAGGTGACCGCCAGGATGAAGAATGGAAACGTATACCGCGTTTTCGACCAGGTTCTCGAGTTCCGGGCCTGATTAACCTCCTTTTCTTCTTTTTCCAGGAATAACCGCTTTTTCAGTGCAGGGAGTTTCACGGAGCCGGTGAAATTATATCGCGAGCCTCGCACGGATTAATTGACGATTTCCTCTCATGCTGGAGATGGAGATACCTTACCACTGTGGATATCTATCAGTCCTGCGGCATGGTAGCAGGGGCCAGGGAAATTGTATCGGGGGAGCCTCGCACGGGTTATTGTTTTTCCTTATGGCCGGCGCTGGAGAGGCTATCATCTGTCGGTGCGGGGGCCGGGTGATCTTCCACTGGCTGATCGGCTGTTGTCGTTTCGGGTCCACGGTACCGGTACATACCTGGCGGGATTGAGATCTCGAAGCGTGCCCCCTTCCCTTCCTCGCCGGTTTCCCTGATGGAGAACCCTGTGATAGAGAGGACTTCCCGGACAAGGAACAGGCCGTACCCCGTGTTCTTGCCGAATCCCAGTTCAAAGATCCGCTCCTTGTCCTCCACCGGGATCCCTACCCCATTATCCTCGCAGACCACGACCAGCCCATCACCGTGTTCCCGCGTTGAAAAGAGGATGCTTGTAATGCTTTCCCCGTAGCGGAGTGCATTTTCGATCAAATTGTAAAAGACTTTCTCCAGCAGGGGGTCGGCAAGGACTTCCAGGCCGGAAATGTCCAGGTAAATGGTAACTCCCCTGAGCTCGACCATGGATGCCGACCTGCGGATGGCATCGGCCACGACCTGCCACGAGGGAGCTTCCATTCCCACTTCCTGGTATGTATCGGTGAAAGAGAGGAGACTCTGCATCGCCTGCGCGGTCCGCTCCCCCTTCCGCAGGTACGTGAGGATGAGCGGGTCATTCGTCTGTTCCGCGGCAAGGTCCAGGTAGCCAAGGAGTACGTTGAGCCGGTTGGAGGTATCGTGGCGGGTGATGCGGGAAAGGAGCTTGAGTTTTCTGTTGAGGAGGGCCAGCGCCTCCCCGGCTTTTTTCTGTTCGGTGATATCGGTGGAAAAAACCGCAGCCCCGGACACATGCCCTCCGGCGTCCTTGATCGGGGCGACCACGGTCAGGTAGGGATGCCCCTGGCGCATTGCCTCGAACCGCCGGGACGTCCCTGTCCTGATCGCTTCCTGTACGTGGCTCCTGATATCCTGTTCCAGCCCGTCCCCCAGGCCGAATACATCCTTTCCCAGGATGCCCTGTTCCGTTTCTCCATGGGTCCGGGCAAACGAGGCATTCGCCCCGACGATCCGGCCGACGGCGTCGATCAGGTAGGCGGGGTCAGGGATGGCGTTTATGAAGGTGCGGAGGAGCAGCTCACTCTCCTTGAGGGCGGACTCTGCCTCCTGCTGTTCCGTCACGTCAAAAGCCACGCCCAGCATACCGATGATCGCCCCGTCAGCGTCCCTGAGCGGCTCGACATGGCACGAGAAGATTCGCTCGCGATAGGTCGTGGTATAACTCACGGATTCTCCATTGAGGGCCTGGTGGTGAGCATCAATTGCTATGGAGGCACCAGGCTGGTCCCCGTAAAACTCGGCGAGCCCCAGCCCTACTACCTGGTTTGTCACAAGCCCGATGCCGCTCAAACCCAATCCATAGGACGTGGTAAAGACCAGGTCCCGGTCCGTCGTCCACAGTGACCCCGGGATCTGCTCGGCAATAGTGCGGAGGCGGGTTTCAGAATACCGCAGCTCATCCTCGCTCCTTTTCCGCTCGGTGATGTCCACGGCCACCCCGAGGGTTCCGGTGACGCACCCTGCGGGATCGTAGACGGCCCTGACATTCGTGATGACGGGGATTATTCGTCCCTTACCCAGGCGGGCCACGAACCTGCACTCGAAGTTCAGCACGGGGCTCCCGGTGATAATGAGGTCCTCATAGATCCTTTGCCCCCGGGCTGCATCTTCGGGGTGCAGGCTGTAAACAAGTGGCTTGCCGATCACCTCCCCGGCAGTCACCTCCAGGGCTGCAAAGCCAGCCGCGTTTATAAAAGTGATATTTCCATGCGTGTCTGCCATGTAGATGATATCGGGGATGCTGTCCACCAGCTCGCGGTACTTCTTCTCCATCGCTTCCAGGGCGGATTCTGCCCGCTTTTTTGCCGTGATGTCCAGGACCGTGAAGACCACGCCCAGCGAGGGATCTGCGGGGTTGAGAGGGGATGACCTGATGAGCACGTCGATTACGTTCCCGTCTTTCCGCTTCCAGCAGCTCTCGACTGTCCCGACTCCTTCCTCCCATACATGGGGATATTTTTCCCGCCCCACCCGTTCAAACTCGCCTTCATCAGGATAGAGCATCCTGGCACTCTGCCCGGTAAGCTCGTCGCGGGCATACCCGGATATAACCGGCACCTGCTCGTTCATCCACTGGATGACCCGGTCCTTCACCAGCCCGATCCCGATGGGTGCGGCGCGGAAGATGCTCTGCAGGAGGGCCTCCCGTTCTTCGAGCCCCTTCTTGGCCTTCTTCTGTTCATGGATGCAGGTGAACGTACCTTTCACGCCCTGGAACATCCCCCCCACTAAAAAAGGCCTGCCGACAATGCGGAACCACCGGAACTCGCCCGATTTCACCCTGATGGGTACATCAAAGGGATTGAATGCAGTAGCTTCCCATGCCAGTTTCTCAAAATTCTCCCGGATGACCGGCACATCCTCGTCGCGCAGGAACGAGAAGATCGGCTGCCCTGTCACCTCCCCGGGAGTGTACCCTGCCACCCCTGTGATCACCGGGCTGGCATAGGTGATGACCCCCTGCGCATCGGTTGCATAGATCACGTCGCTGATGTTCTCCACCAGGTCGCGGTATTTCTCTTCGGAGGTCTGCAGGGCTTCTATTGCCTTCAACCGCTCCGATATCTCCTGGAACGAGACGACCATCCGGCCAGGGGATGTCTGGAATGCCTCTATATCAAATGTCCTGCATGTGCCGCCGATGGAGTAGCGGACGTTCCCGGAAGACCATGTCCCTCCGGACCCGGCAATCCTCCGGTATATTTCCGGTGCCCGGGTTTCCATGAGGTCGGGGAATATCTCCTCGAATGATTTTCCCACCAGCCCCCGGGAATCGATACCCAGTATCCGGTCAGCCCCCGGGTTGCAACCGGTCAGGACGAGCCTGCCGTCCGCCTCCAACTTGTAGAAATACATCCCCCATGGCGATGACTCAACCACGTTCCGGAACTTCTCCTCCGATTCCCGGAGCGCCTGCTCTTCCTGCTCCAGCCTGCGGATATAGTCTTTCAGCGAATCCTGGGTGGCCTGGAGCTCCTCGAGTGCAGCGGCCATCTGCTCGTTTGAGGACTGGAGGTCCTCCTTCGCCCGCTTGAGGGGAGAGACATCCTGAAGGATGGCCACAAAGTAGTCCACTTCACCGCTCTCGTTCCGTACCGGCATGGCTGAGACGGCAACATTCACCAGCCGGCCGTCCTTCGTGCGGTATCTCTTTTCGAATTCCTTTGATCCCTTCTCCCCTGCAATAACCGCCTGGTACTTCCTGAGCTCGGCCGGCAGATCCCCGGGAGGCGTGATATCCGCCCAGGTAAGGCCCATCAGCTCTTCACGGCTGTACCCGAGGATCTCGCAGAGCTTGTCATTGACAGAGAGCCAGTGCATGTCCGGCGACGTGATGGCTATCCCCACGAGGGGGACATCGAAATAGGAGCGAAGCCACCTCTCGCTTTTCTTTAGCTCCTCCTCGGCACGTTTTCTCTTCAGGATCTGCCAGACACCGCCCATCAGGAGGGTGACCTGGGTCGCATCGGTCTCTTCGTAGTCACCCGGCTTGTTCGCAACACCGGCCACCATGGTGATACGCGAACCATCAAAGATGGGGACGCTCATCTGCCGGGTGAGGGGGATATGCCCTGCCGGGAGGCCTTTCTTCAGGGGGCCAGGGGCCGCGTAATCGTTCGTGATGATGGGGCGGCGCTGGCGGACCGACTCCCCCCACAGCCCGGTCTTCTCCACCGGGAACTCAACGGGCTTTTCCGTGACCTGGCATTCATCCATTGCCTTACGGGACCAGGCAAACATGGACAGGACGGTCTCATCATCGTTGAGGAATGCGAGGTACCCGTACCTGCTCCGCGTCAGCGTTATTACCTGTTCAAGGGCATAGTTGACGATCTCGGCCGTGCTGGCGCTGGTCATCTGGTGCAGGGCGATGAGGGCCTCGAGCCTGGTCTCGTTGAGCTTTACCTCCTCCTCGGCGTACTTGCGCTGAATCGCCTGGACGATCATGTTGCGGAGTTCGGCGAACTGCGACTTCGGGTCGCCCCCTTTCTGGAGGTAGAAGGAAGCACCCAGGTTGAGGGCTTCGATCGCGACGTGCTCCCGGCCCCTCCCGGTAAAGATGATGAAGGGAGTATCGATGGACCGGCCCTTTACCGTCTTCAGGAGCTCTATCCCGTTCATGCCCGGCATCTCGTAATCCGAGATAATGATGTCGTACCGCCCATATTCCAGCTTTTGCAGGGCATCATAGGCGGATTCAGAGAGGGTAACCTTCATCCTGCCGTCTTTTTCCAAAAAGATCTGGGCAATGTCAAGGATTGCTGGCTCGTCATCCACCAGGAGTACGGATATCATAGCGGTTTCACGGGCTATCCGGAGTACTATACAAAAAAGGGTTGAAGGATGAAAAGATATTTCCGATCCGGCAATGCCCCCCGCTAAAAAACAGCCCCCGGTACAACGCCCGTCTCCTGCCTGACCAGGAGGGTCCCTTTGCCCCGGTTCGCGACGTCTCCCTGGTATTTCCGCATCCGGTACCGGGTACCCTGGTAATCGAGATCAATCGTTCCGGCCAGCGTAAAGGTGGGGAGGATCTGCCGGGCTTCACCAAGGATCATGCAGGTTCCCCCCGTCATGTTCCCGCAGGGCCTGGTGCAGCTTCCCCCGATGACAAGGGTGCCGCCCCGCATCTCGACCCCGGGGAGGTCGCCTGCCGAGCCGTGGACGCGGACCTCGCCTCCCGAGAGGTACTCGGCGGCAAAGTCCCCGGCATCCCCCTTCACTTCCACCAGGCCGCCACGCATGCCACGCTTCTCCCCGCGGTACCCCGCGGCACAGTAGTGGCCGGCATTGCCCAGGCAGAGGACATGCCCGCCGCGCATCTCCCTCCCGAGCCAGGAGTCCGCGTCGCCATGGACCAGGATCTCGCCGGCGCTCATAAAATTGCCGCAGTGCATGCCGATGTCCCCCTCCACCACGATCCGACCGGCGTTCATGTACTCCCCCACACGCTTGATGCGGCCGGTATCCCCCCGCAGGACCACCTCTACCTGGTCGGGGGAGACGGCCGGGCCCTCCACGGTCACGTAGAATATCTCCTCGAGGCCGCGCATCTTGTTCCCCTCGAAAACGGTGATACCGGCTGCCCCCTTCAGGAAGTTGTGGGGGATGATGGACTCGGCCTCTATAGGGATCCGGGGGTTCCGGCGCTGCCTGGTCTCCAGGACGACTCTCACATCACCGCCTCCGGCCGGATGCAGAGTCCCCTCGGCAGGTAGATATGCTGCACCGGGTAGTTGCTCATGCGTACCGTGTAGTACTGCTCGAATTTCCGGGCGAACTCACGATCCTGGGAGAGGTCATAGGCCGGCGGCACCTTCGGGTTCGTCCAGATGGTGCTGTTGGCACCGTCGACAACGACTTCCCCGTCGCGGCACACCACCCGGCCCCGCTTGATGGTATACCGGGTCCGGGATAACCCGGCTATTACCTGCTGGAACTGGGTCGCAGGGTCGACCTCGTCAACCTTCAGGGGGTAGATTGCGATGTCGGCCTCTGCCCCGGGGGCCAGGTGCCCCCTTCCCATCGCGGTCAGGCCCAGGGCCCGGGCCTGCCCGGCCCTCGTCATGATCACGATCTCGTTCCAGTCCATCTCGCGGTCCAGGGCAAAGAGGGGGACGTACCGCTCGGTGCGGGGGTCCAGGAGGGCGCATTCCTGGTCCCGGAACCGCTTGCTCATCAGGAGGCCGATAATCTCGGGGTATTTCACGAACGGGGCGCCGTTCGGGTTGTCGGTGGCGAGGAGGCATTGCCAGGGGTTCTTTGCCAGGAGGGCCAGCTCCAGCCCGATGGCCCACATGACGCAGTTGACCAGGCTCTTCCTCGTGTAGTAAACCGGTATGATGCCTGATGCGGTCTCCAGCTCGACGTCATGGTTGCTCCACTTGTTATGGTGCAGCAGGTAGAGCCGGAACTCCATGGGCCCGTCCGCGGTCATGGTGGTGGTGCGGCCGAACATAATCTGCCCCATGTCCATCGTGATCTGCGGCTTCCGGTTGAGCGAGGCGGCGATCTGCTCGGACTTCGAGCAGATATCCCGCCAGGTGGTGCCCCCGTAGGCATGGAACTGGACATGGGTGAGGTACAGGCTCTGCCGGGCGGGATTGAGGCCGGGCGCCAGATCCATGGTCTCCAGTGTGGTGCGGTAGTTGCCCGGCATCCCCAGGTCATTGCAGTGCAGGTGTACGGAATGGGGGAGCTGCAGCATCTCGTTGGCCTGGATCAGGGTGCTGATGATATCGGCCGGCGTTACTCCGAAGTTGGGGACCGGGTCATGGATACCCCGCAGGTCCTCCCCCCAGCCCCAGGCCTCGGTCCCGCCGGGGTTGGTCAGCTTGATGGCAAACCCCTTGACCGCGGACAGGGTCCAGGCAACCACGGCAGCGGCCCTTTTTATATCTCCTTCCCTGACAGCCTCCATGATTGCCCAGTTCCCGTCAAAGAGCGTATTTGCCAGCATGTCCTGGTGGGGGGTGGCCGTGAACTCCTCGTGGGTATGACGGGCCTCCAGGGGGGCCATGGCCCCCTCGAGCACCATGGTATAACCCATGGCGCTGTACCGGTAGGAATTCCCGAACGTCGTGGGTACGCTGTACCCAGAGGTCACGTGCATGCTCCCGCGCCGGGCGGTGCGGCCTGCACGCATGTCCTCGGGGCTCATGTACCGGCCGAAGTTCACCTTGGTCCCGCAGACATGGGAATGGGAATCAATGCCCCCGGGCATGGTGAGGAGGCCCCCTGCATCGATCTCCCGGGCGCCCGGCCCCGCATCCTCCACGATCCGGCCATCCCGTATGGCAATATCCATCCGTTCGCCCCTTATGCCATTGACAGGGTCAAAGACCACCGCGTTTTTGATGAGCAGCCCGGTCATTTCCTCTTCTCCCTCTGTACAACGTCATAGATCCGCGACAGGACCTCGGCATCGCTCGGGAACCGGCTCTGGTAGAGCATCCTCGTCCGGATGGGCACCCCGTCCATGCGGTAGGCGGTCCCCTCCGCGTCGATGCCGGTCACCGCGACCGGGATCTGCAGCCGGGAGAGGTGGGTGGTGGCATTCACGTGGGGGTCGACCAGGACGGTGGGGATGCGGGCCAGGTGGTCACAGCAGGCCCTGGGAAAATGGGCCCCGGGATCGCTTGCCACGACGAGGCAGGCATCTGCCTCCCCGCGGTGCAGGATGTCGATACTCGAGGTTTCGCCGGGGTTGTAGAAGGCAATCCCCCGTGCGAAGTCGACGGCAAAGGGATACCCGGTCAGCCACGTGAAGACTTCGTTGGACCCGTACACGTTCCAGTGACCACGCATGGGCGAGATGGTGAACTTGGTGTGCCGGTTCAGCTCCGAGGTGAGCTCGATGGCATTCCTGATGTTCTTGGACTTTCCCGGGGTCATGGTCAGGCCCAGGCCAAAGAACATCGCTCCGAAACGGGCGTTCTTGCACAGGTCGGCCACCCGGAAGAGCTGCTCCCGCGACACGCCGGCAACCTGCGGGGGGACCACGTCCCCCCTGCCCCGGACGATGGCCCGGAGGGCGGAAAGGACGGCATAGTCGCCCCCGGGCTCCAGCAGCACGAATTCGTCGGCAATGTTGGCGGACTCGGTCCTGCGGACATCCACCACGATGACCTTCCGATCACGGAATGCATTCGTGACAAAGAATCCGTCCGCGTAGGTGGTGTACCGGCTCATGTGCCGGGGGTGGGCCTCGATGGGATTTGCGCCCCAGTAGAGGATCAGGTCGGCCCGGTTCTTCACCTGCCCGAGGGTGCAGCCCGGGTGGCCAACCTCCTGGATCGCAAGGATGGAGGGGCCGTGGCAGACGGTGGAGGTGTTGTCGACCACCCCGCCCAGCAGCTCGGCCAGGTGCACGCCGATGCTCTGGGCTTCACCGTGCGTCCCGCTCCAGCCATAGAGCAGGGGCCGGTCGGCGTCCATGAGGATGCCGGCCGTTGCCTCGATGGCTTCCTGGTAGGTCGTCTCCTTCCAGGAATCCCCGTCCCTGCGGATGGGGTGCCCGAGGCGTTTCCCCCCCATGAACTTCTCGTTCGCCAGGGTGCACCCGTTCTCCACCGAGACCACCTGCTCCCCTTCCACCGTGACCACCAGGTCATCGCACAGGCAGCCGCAGAAGGGGCAGACCACGTCCTCAACCCTCATAGGGGCACCCCCCGCAGGCCCGCATCAGCGCTGCCACCGTGGGGACCGTGTCATCCGTCGGTTCCACAATGACTGGTGTGTTCTTGAAATCCGGCATCCCGGTGCTGCGGGTCTCCCCGGTAACGAGGTGGTTTGCATACGGCCCCAGGCAGACAAAGATATGCCCCCGGTTGAGCCAGGGGGCCGCGGACACCTGCATCACGACCGCCTGGTCCTTTCCCCTTACCCGCACACGGGACCCGTCCTCGAGCTCGAGATCCATCATGTCAACCGGGTGCATGTGGCAGGTCGAGGCCTCCTTCCGGTACTCCTCTGAGTGTTTTCGCTCAACCGCAGACCCCTGGGGGATGGTCCTCCCGGTAATCATCACGAACTGCATGGGTCCTCCCCCTGCGGCTGCTGCACTGCCTCGAGGAGCCGGGCGACCCGGATGGCCTCGTTCGGGCAGTGCTGCTCGCAGGTCTTGCAGCCGGTGCACTTTTCCACGTGCAGGACGCGGGACTTGCCCTCGCTCACCATCAGCAGGAGCTGGTCGGTCCCTGCCTTGCCGCCATACGACATCTGGGCATCGATGGTCTTGTTCACCGGGCAGGCAACGGCACAGTTCCCGCAGCCCATGCACGTCTCAAGGTTGACATCGATCCGGAACGAGAAGGAGAGCGCGGATCGGTCCTCGTGGATTGCCTCGAGCACCCTGCCGCTGCGCAGGACGCCGTTCGGGCAGGCCTCCACGCACAGGCCGCAGCGGATGCAGTGCCCCTTGTGGATGCGGGGCTCCCAGCCCCCTTCCACCTTCACCACCTCGATGGCCCCCGGGGCCGGGCAGGCCATCATGCAGAAGAGGGCGTGGCGGCACTTGACGCCGGTGGGCTCCGGAAAGTCCCGGAAGTGGGGAGGGGTGACCAGGGGGGCGGTCCTCACCGTGAAGAACTTCGTTATCCATTCCAGCCGGGCGAATTCCCTTGCATAGTACAGGAGCGGAACGACCATAGGCTACCTCTCCGTGCAGGCTATGCACGGGTCGACGCTCACGAACGTGGAGGTGACGTCCGCAAGCGAGGTGACACCCCTGATGAGGTAATGGCATGCTGCCTCGATGTTCATGATGGAGGGGGTCTGGATGGAGATGTCCACGACCCTCCCTGCCTCGTCGGTCTTCAGGTAATAGGAGAGCTCCCCACGGGGAGCCTCACCGTGGTAGGCGATCTCCCCCGCCCCCGGTATTCCCCCGCCCCGTACGGGGCCCGGCGGCAGCCGGTCCAGGCAGGCGCGGATGATCCCGATGCTCGCCATGACCTCCTGGAACCGGACCATCACGCGGGCATGGTTGTCCCCTTCCGGCCGGGAGACCGGGGAGAACCCCAGTTTCCGGTAGGTGGGGTGCTCCAGCCTCCTGTCTATCTCGGGCATGCCGCTTGCCCGTGCGACAGGCCCCACCACGTAGGACTCGATGGCTGCCTCGCGGCTGAGGATCCCGATTCCCCTGCTGCGGGTGGCAATGAGCGGGCCGCCCTCGAACATGCCGGTGTACCGGGCGACTTCCTCCTCGATGCCCGCCAGGCCGGCGCGGAGCCGGGCCGCGTCCTCTCCGCGGAGGTCGAACCGCACCCCGCCCGGCACGATGTAGGCACACGTGACCCGGGCGCCGGTGATCCGCTCCAGCTGGTCCAGAACCCGCTCCCGCACGTCCAGGAGGTACATCGCGAGGGTCTCGTGCTCGATGGTGTAGCAGTAGGAGAAGTTGGCCAGGAGGTGGCTCTGCATCCGGTCCAGCTCGTTGACCGCGACCCGCAGGAGAGCCGCCCGTTCGGGCACGGTGATCCCGCTGATCTCCTCGAGCGCCTCGATGAAGACCATGTTGTGGATGACCGAGCAGATCCCGCAGACCCGCTCGGCCAGGAACATCACTTCCTGCCAGGGCCTCCCCCGCATGATCCGCTCGATCCCCTTCTTCATGTACCCGAGCTCCACCTCGGCAGAGATCACGTACTCCCCCCGCGTCTCGCACTTGACCCGGGCGGGTTCCTTGAAGCAGGGATGGACAGGCCCGAGGGGGATGGAGACATCAACGGTCCGCTTCACCTGCCCTTCACCTCGTAGTCGTGGAAGACCCCCGGGGCCAGCGAGAGGATGGCCGTGAGGATCTCGGTCGGTCGCGGCGGGCAACCGGGGACCTCGGCCGCAATGGGGATGTGCTTTGCGACGGGAGCATCCACGTAGCTATGCGGCCTGGCAAAGACGCATCCCGAGATGGGGCAGTTCCCGATGGCTATGGCTGCCTTGGGATCAGGGATCTTCTCCCAGAGGGGAGCGAGCTTCTCCTCCCAGCCCGGCGTGTAGGCCCCGATGACCAGGAGGACGTCTGCCTCCCGGGGGTTGTTGTGCACGAAGATCCCGTACTGCTCGATGTCGTACCGGGGCGCCAGGCACGCCAGCACCTCAATATCGCACCCGTTGCAGGAGCCGACGTCCACGTAGGAGACATGGATCGACCGCGACCGAACCGCGTTCTTGACCTTCTGCAGGATGCTCATCCGGCGATCGCCTCCCCGAGCATCCGCTTCCCGGCGGCAACAGCTTCAGGCTGCGGCATTCCGCCGTTGATACGTGCCCGGACCTCCCCGATGATCCGGTTCATCTCCTCCCGGTCGACGAGGGGAACAAACCGCGTGTAGAGGGCCCTCCCCATGGCCCGGGCCAGAGGAGCGTCACGGTCACTCTCCCGAGTTCCCATCTCGTACCGGGCGGGGAGGTTCTCAAGGAGGATCATGTCCATCCGGCGGATGAGCGATTTCCGCAGCTTCTGGGGGCTGATGGAGAGGTCTTCTGCTATCTGCCTGACCAGCCGGTCATGCCTCTTCGAGACCAGGATGGCATACTTCATGGCCGTGAGGTCTTTTTCATAGAGGATCTCCTTCATACCAGCCCCCCGTACTTCAGCCCCCAGTAGATCACGAAGAGGAAGACCGCGGCCCAGAAGGCGGCTGTCTCCGCCCGGTGCATGCCTCCGTGGCTGTCATAATAATAAAAAGCGACCGCTGCTGCCAGGATGCTCCCTGCGGCCAGGCATTCTGCCGCCACCGAGGGCTGGTCTGCTGCCTGGATAACCATGATACCGATGTATATGAGCCCCCCGGTGAGAATAACCTCCCTGATCATGCAAATGCCCCCAGGACTGCTGCATAGGCCAGCATGACGCCGGTGATTATAGTCTGCACCGTCACGCTGTCAAAGGGAGAGAGCATGGGCGTCGTCGCGCAGACGAACGAGAGGGAGATGATGAGGATCACCATCCCGGCAAGGGTCCAGGCAAAGGGAAGCTGGCCAAAGAAGACCGTGAGGAATACGAGGAAGAGGACATACGTCTTGAGCCCGTTGGCCACCTCGAGGCCGGCACGCCAGACGCCGAAGTGCTCGGTCTTATACCCGCTCACCAGCTCCTTGCTCTCGACGATGGAGAACGGGCCGAAGGGCATCTTGGAGAGGAGGACCAGGTACATGGCCAGGGCTGCCAGCGGGAGGGCTGCGATGAGGGGGCCGTGCACCGCCTGGTATTGTATGATGTCCGAGATCTCCAGCGACCCTGTCACCATGGATACCACGGCGACGCTGGCAAACAGGGGGATCTCCGATGCCGCGGAGATGACCGACCGGACGCCCCCGAACTTGCCGTACGGGGACCCGGAAGAGAGGCCGAAACCGTGTTCGACGATCTTGTGGAGCATGTAGATCCCGAAGAGGATCAGCAGGCTCCCCCCGGCCAGGGCCACGAAGAGTGCGGCGCTCCAGATGCCGATGGCCACCAGGACGATACCCACGAAGAGGGTCTCGCTCGCGGTCGCCGGCACCCAGGTGCTCTTGAAGGAGAACTTGAGCATGTGAAGGATCTCCTGCCAGACCGGCGGGCCCGGGCGGCGCTGGACCCGGGCGATCACCTTCCGGTGGAGGCCCAGGAGCAGGAGCCCGAAGAAGACGGCAAAGAGGAGATAGGCTATCATGGTTCTAGTACCCCAGGAACGGGATGTCCTCCTCGCCTTCCGGCGCCATCCACCAGAGCCCGAGCGTGAGGGCAAATACCGGGAACATGGCCACCAGGACCCCCTGGTATACCCATAGCGGGACCAGGCCGGCCTGCTCGAGGAGTCCTGCCAGGACCATGGCCAGCCCGGTTGCCACCACTGCAGCAAGGAGGGTCATCTTCTTCACAGTTTTACACCGCCAGGACTATCTCGATCACCCGCAGGAAGATGAGCAGGGAGGAGAGAGAGCACATGATCACGTACGGGGCGCCGGGGGCCCGGAACATCTCGGCCTTCGCCGCATAGAACGGGGCCATCCCCTCGCCCATCACGCCCAGCACCAGGAGTGCCTTCACCGCGAGGGGGACCGCAGGAGTGGCCTCCTTCCAGAGCTCGACCATGGAGAGGGTCCCGGTAGAGGCTGCGACCAGGGCCGCCGCGCCGAAGAGCGGGACCGTCGCTGCGAGGGCCACGATGCCATACTGGAACGTGGCCTCCTGGACATGGCGGATCCTGACCGCGGCGACGATACCCACGTTGCAGATTCCCACCAGGGATACAAAGAGGGTGAAGTTGAACATGTCACCGGTCACCATGGCCCCCATGCAGGCCAGCCCGCAGGCGATGGCCATGAAGCGGCGGAACCGGAGTTCGTCCTTTCCGGTCTCCTTGGCATAGCAGGCATCGGTCCCGAAGATGATATCGACCTGCCGCTCCGGCCGGCTCAGGATGACCAGGACCGTGAACGCGAGGGCCATCAGCAGCAGGGTCACCGTGTAGGGCGTCAGGTAGACCAGCTCGTCACCAAACTCGAGGATATAGTAAGGGATCCCGGCAATGCCGCTCACGGGGCGTCACCCCACATGGTGCCGACAAGGGACATCTTCACGATCACTTTGATAAGGATACCTATGGCCGCGAGGTACAGGGCAAGGACCCAGTACTGGGGCAGGAACATGAAGATGAAGAAACCCAGGATCCACACCGCCCATGAGATGCCGCTTGCCATCTCCAGCATCTCGAAATGCTCCCGGTGCCCGCGGGACATGAAGTAGAATACCACGCCGAGCCCTGCAATTCCTCCTCCGGTAAACCCCGAGAGCACGATGCCGTAGATAACCAGGATGACCGAGATGATGAGGGGCGCATCTGCCCTGACCACCTCGATGGGGAGCCCCTTCACGCGCCGGTCCGAGATCTCTTCTTTCATGAGGTATATCTGCGAGAGGGCCAGGAGTTCCGCGATCCCCACCACCAGGCCGGGGAGGATGAGGGCCTCGGCAAGGTCTGTCCCGAGGAGCGCTATGATCCCGAGCGCCGGGATCTCCACGAGGTCGAGCAGGAGCAGGCGGTGCAGGTCGTCCCGCTCGACGACCAGCGCGTAAAAGGCCACGATCCCGGATACGAGGACCAGGAGGAGCCCGATGGAGTGCTGCGGCCACATGTGCTATCCCTTCCTGAAGAGGTACGACGCGATGGCAAAGGCAACCAGGAGGATGGTAGGCTCGACCACCGTGTCCAGGCCCCTCGTGTTGTACAGGATCTCGTCCAGGATACCCCCGGGGTGGGCGACGATGGTGGTCCCCAGGTGGTGGGTTGTCCGGGCCATCGTCCATGAGACGGGAGTGAGGTACGTGGTCACGAACCCGGCAGTGGGAGAGTTTTCAGGATACTGCGCGTGTATCACTGCCCGGGTAAACGGCGGCCCTCCGCGGTCATACGGGTCCAGGGTGCTGGATCGGTTGATGGTCTTTGGATAGAGCTGGTCCTCGTGGTACGGGAGGGGGAGTGAGAGGATTGCCATCACCATCAGCACGATGACTGCCGCGGCGAAGAGGGGCATGATAACCTCGTAGTTGGAGATGATCCGCGAGATCTTCGGGATGATCATGCGGCCTCCCGCTTCTGCATGACGCGTACGTAGATGTAGGTGGAGAGGGCTGAGACTCCCCCGAAGGTGAAGAGGGCCAGGGCCTCGTCGTAGGAGAGCATCACCAGGAGCAGGCCCCACGAGGGGATTTCCAGGTTGATCAGCCGGGTCAGGTAGTCCTTCGGCCTCGGGAACGCCGAGGCCGCCGTCCCTGCCAGGATGAGGATTAGGCCGAGGACGAACTCCGGGCTCACGGTGCGTTCCTCCTCGTGACCATCAGGATGAAGATGGTAGAAAGGGGTGCGATCAGGGCGGTCGCGGCCAGGATATCGAGATATCCCCGGTCTGCCAGGAACGGCATGATCCCCGCGACCAGGACGCCGAGCGAGATGAGCTTGTTGAACGGGTCCCGGGAGAAGATGGTCGCAAGGGTCCCGAGGAGGAGCATAGCCCCGAAAAGGGGCACGAGAAGCTCATTCATCCTTCACACCCCCTGCCCAGGTGCTGGCAATTGCATTCGATTCAAGGGTCGAGCCGACGAAATATGCCGCTGCAGCGAGGATGCCCAGGGGATGGGGGACTATGAGGACAATGGACCCGGAAATTGCAAAGGAGACCACGTTGAGGAACGGCAGCTTGCGCATGGTGCTCTTCTCGGTCACAACCCGGACCGAGGCGTACAGGGCGATGGCGCCGCAGAGTGCGAGGGCGATCTCCTGGGGGTTCACCGGTTCCTCACCTTCCACAGGGCTGCCAGGACCCTGCTCGAGTGGACATGGGAGAGTCCCTGGATGGTAAGGATGGCAATGACCATGCCGGCGACGAACTCGGCCGCTGAAAACCCGATGCGGGTGAACCCGTAGACGATGAAGGTCGCGGTGATGCAGCCGGTTGTTCCGGCATACCCCGGGTCGTAGCAGATGCGGTTCCCGATATAGACGAGCAGGGCTGCAAAGAGCCCCCCGGGGATGCCGGCGGCGTATACCCCGCAGGAGGCCAGGAGGGTCCCTGCCGATGCATCGGGAGAAGAGACGATATTGCCCATCATGAAACCCCCGTGAAGGGCCCCGCCTCCCCGTTCAACCTCTTCCCCAATGGCAGTGGCTCCCACCACGCCGCCCTTCTCCGGGAGCTTGAAAAAAACGTCTATGATGATAAAATTGAGCCAGCAGACGGCAGCAGCCACCAGGATACGCACCAGAATGAAAATATCGCCATCCATGGGCAGTCGGTGCAATACGATGGGATTTTTGAAGTGAATAATATTTTGTTTTCATCAAAGAGGTTCAAAATGGGTTTTTTGGCCCGGGATGGCGCAAGGTTCCTTGTGCTGGAAAGGTCCATTGCATGCCTCCCGGTCGCCAGCGCCAAACGGGCTTCATGCACGCGGGACCCTGCTCTCGAACCCGCGGACGAGGCCCATCACGAGGATGAGCACCGGCACGATCTCGAGCCTCCCCACCCACATGAGCATGATGAAGATCCACTTGACGGAAACCGGGCTTGCAGGAACCATATACCCAACCCCGAGGCCCACGTTGCTCATCGCCGATACCTCCTCGAAGACCACCTCGTGGGTCCTGAAATCCGTCTGTGCCAGGTGGAGTGCCGCGATGGTGGCGATAAAGATGGTGAGGACATAGAGGACAATGATCAGCATATTCTTCGAGAGCTCGACCTCGGAGATCTTCCGGGGGATTACTTTGCCCTCGTGGCGGAACGGCACCATCACGTTGCCGCGGACAAAGTACCGCTTAAACCACCATACCAGCCCCTCGTAGCCGAGGATGACCCGGTTGGCCTTGATCCCCCCCGCCGTGCTCCCGGCTGCACCCCCGATCATCATGAGGAGGGTGATGACGATGAGCGGAGCGGCGACCCATCTCAGGTCAGAGTTCTGGAGGCCGCAGCAGGTGAGGCCGGATACCGTGCAGAAATAGCCCTGCCGGAACGCGGTAGCCAGGGGGACATTGTTGAATATGTAGAGATCCAGCGAGACAGCAAGGGAGCCGAAGAACGCCAGGGCCAGGATGAGCTGCACCACCCGGTCCTGGAAGAACGGCCGTATCCTCCCCTGGTAGATGAGAAAATAAAGCTTGAAGGGGAGTGCGCCGGCGAGCATCACGGGGATGAGCAGCATTTCCAGGACGACGTTATCATAGTAGGCCATCCCGCCGTCATGGAGGTTGAACCCCCCGGTGGCAAGGCTGACCATTACGAGGTTGAGCGAGTCCCAGAGGGGGATCCCCGAGATCATCACCATCCCGGTAAAGGCGATAGTGAGGAAGAGGTAGATGACCCACATCCTCCTTCCGGTCGAGACCACGTTGGGCATCAGGTCTTCGGACCTCCCCTCGGATCGGTAGAGGTGGTGCCGGGCCAGGCCCGAGCGGGAGAGCATGGCAATGCCAAATGCAATCACCCCGATCCCGCCAATCCACTGCATGAAGGACCGCCAGAAGATGAGTGTCCGCGGGATGGTGTCCAGGGGGGCTACCATGGAGAACCCGGTCCCGGTCCATCCCGACATCGCCTCGAAGATGCTGTCCGTCCAGGACATCTTCAACCCAAGGACAAAGGGGAATGCCCCGACCACCGCGATGGCCAGCCAGGTGAGGGCCACGGCCACGAGGGCCACTGAGAGGTTGGGCGCATGCTCCCTGCGGGGCATGCGGGAGATGAGGAATCCCGTTACCACGAACGTGAGCGGGACCGAGGCCATGGGAATGACCATGTGCCACTCCCGGAAGACCAGGAGCACAATGAAGGGCACCAGGGTGATCACTCCCAGGAACTCGAAGATGAGCCCCATGTCATGGGCGATGACGGCAAGGTGCTCACGCCGCTTCATGCTCATGACTATTGCAGGGGAATGTTATCTTTGATTCTGTCCGTTCCTGGCCATCACATGCCAGGTCATGAATGCAGGACCATTATCTTCCAGGTTCCAGGTGGATATCGCCCGGCCTGGCCGTTGCATGCACCGGTCAATGCCGCCCGCATAGGTTAACGCTTCTGGTAGCAGGCCGAAACAGTGGCCCGGATCGATATATCTGGCTGGGGCAATGCTGCTTATACAGGTTGACGCTGTCTGTATGTGTCGATGATGCTTATTCCCGGTCAAAACTGCCGCCACGATCAATACCGCCCGCTGGTTGAGACTGCATGCCCAGGTCGTTCCCGCCTGCTCCTGTCGATGCTGCAATGCCGGTTAATCCTCCCTGCCGGGTTGATATATCTTATAAAGCAATACTTTTTGCACCGGTCATATTTGACTGCCCCGTCCGGCACTGCCTGCAAAGATCGATGCCGGCCTGCATGGCAGGTAGCACGACCCCGCCTGCGAGGGCGTTTTTAAAAGAATAGTAGCTACGGTTTTCCCGGAGGGAATTCCAAAAGGGGAGTTTTTTTGGAGGGTTAACAATATTCCGGACACCGGCTGCGGGCTGCATGCAGCCGGACCTGTCCTTCTTTTCTGCCTATAAAAAGCAGAAAAGGGTACCATATATGAAGCTATAAAGGCCTGGTGCCAAGATCGGGCAGCGCATCCCTTATGTCCTCATCATCCAGCCTGGCAAGTATTTTCGCTCGTAGGAGGGAATAATCACACGCGGGCCAGTCCCGGCTGAAAGGTGGCGAACAGCCGGGTTCTTCCCTGCGCCCGGGTTTTTTCGTGATCTTTCTACTCACCATGTACCTCACGCGAGTTTACTTACGACATTGGGATGCCATACCTTGCTGGTGCTGAGATGCAAGGTCAGGGCCCTTGCGTATCCCAGGCCTTCATATATGGCACATTTCTATTCAATCTCCACGTATATAAAAATTGCGCAAAATAACCATTTTGCGAGATATGATCGGGGACTCCGGCGCATCAACTGCCGATCACGGTATTGACAGGATCTCCTTTGAGAACTAAAAGCGCAAAAAGTTGGTGAGGTCTTAGACACAGAAGTCTCCGGGTTTACCGGCCTCGAGTACCCTCCCGCGGGCCCCTTATCGCGGCATTCATGCATCCCGATGCCGGGGATTTTATACCGGGCGGTCACAACACGTGTAATAGCGCGGGGGTTTCCGAGCCAGGCCAAAGGAGTGGGATTTAGGGTCCCATCTCGCAGGAGTTCAAGGGTTCGAATCCCTTCCCCCGCATGAGGGAAAAAAGCGACGGCAGGTGCAGCACCCGGCAGTCCAGTAATTCCTTTTTCATCCGCATGAGCTGGCGCTCCCGGCCCGAGATTTCCGTAAAGCCTGCGCTTTGCCCGATCTGTCAGGTATCGAGTCCTTCATATGGGCCAGGCGTCGCCAGGAAACCGTATCACCGCGATCTCCTTCCTACCCAGGACAAATGTCAGCGCCCGATTATGAAGCCTGGAGGATCTCGAACCGGCAGAGGTTGCTGCCCATCGCGTAGCAGCGTGTCTCCACGGCGAGATGGCGTTCGCCGAAGTGGTTTGAAAAGATCGAGGAAAGGATCCCGGAATCAAAGGCGCAGACCGGTTTTCCCAGGATGGGGAGGTCCATGCACTCGAAGCAGTCCCGGATGACGAGGGTGGGCGGGTCCAGGCGCTCCACCTCCATGCTCCCCAGGCGGTACCGGGACCAGTACGCCTGGACATTGTCCAGCATCACATCGAGATCGGGGTCCCTGATCGCGGAGTACAGGGAACTCCCCGCCCTCTCCCCCGCCCGAGCAAGGATGGGGTCAATACTTATCCCCTCGACAAGGAGGCTTATCCGTATGGTCGTCAGGATGAAGCGGTAGAAATCCGGGGTCTCGGCTTCAGGCCGGACCGACAGGGGGAGGTACCGTTCGGTCAGGGCTGCATCGTCCCCGGACAGGTCGGCCTTTACCAGGAACCTGCCGTTCAGGCATACCAGCCTCCTCCTGGCATCGGCAGGGTCCGGCCGGGACGTGACCACACCGGCATCGGCAAGAGCCTTGAGGTGCGCGGAGATGGTGGACTTGGCCCTGCCCGAGCCGGAGACGATCGTCTCGAAGTCCATCTCCCCCCCTGCGAGCATCTCGAGGATCCTGACCTTCAGGGGGCTGTCAATGGACCTGATCCCCCTGTCTGAGGCAAAGATTTGGATAAAGGGAAGTGGTTCACCGGGACGGGAGGGGGGCTTCATGATACAGGTACATGGTGTACGGCAAAAAGTATATATAAGTATAGTTCGTATAACATAGAATGTTCGTATATGATCGAACAATATACCGGGGCTGGACCCCGGGATAACGTGATGAACATGACCATGGCAGCACAGCCCCAGACCGCCATACGGCCGGGCCACCCGGCCGGGACATCCCCTGACTGCCTCCCCTCGTCGGCGCAGGCAGTATTTTCCGTGCTGGGGGATGGAAAGCCCCGCACCCTGAATGAGATCATCGGCATGGTGTCATTCTCTCCGCGCACCATACGGAACGCGCTGCATCGCCTGCGCCAGAACGGGCTCATCGTGGCCAAGTTCAACTTCAGAGACGCACGAAAACCCCTCTACCAGGTAAAGACCGCGTGAACGCCGGGTTTGCATGCCGGGAAACGGTGTATGCCAGCCGTTTCCCCCCCCAGGATTCATCGATTACCTGTTTTTTTTCCGATTCTGCCCCATGACCTCATGATCTATCGCAGGATGGCCTCATTGAAGCAAACACGAGTATCCCTGGGTGCAATCATGGGTCGTTTTAATAAGTGGACAAGAAAGTGAATGGGAAACCTGCCGGCACATAAAACACCGGAAGGCCCCGGCTATCCCTTTTCCCGCGCCGGAGGCGGGATCCACCCGAAGAATTTTTTTTTAAACTGACACCTGGAATGCAACCCGGACCGCCAGTCCGATGAGGAAAGAGATCCCGGCAATGCCGAGGGACAGCACCGCCATCTCGGCGCACCGCTTCAGGAAAGGGAGGTCGCCGGCCACCGAGGTATAGTAGGTGAAGAAAACGATGACCGCGAGCGCAGCTCCCAGGGTTACCATGAGCGCAGCAAAGGGCTGGGGGACCAGCAGGAAGGGGGACACCAGGAGAATGACGGTGATGATGTAGGCAATGCCGGTATAGAACGCCGCCCGAAGGGGATCCTCCCTGGTCCTGTCTGATTTCTGCGAGAGGTACTCGGAAGAGGCCATGGAGAGGGATGCGGCGATGCCGGTAATGAACCCCACCGCGGCAATGATCCGGGTATCCTGGAGGGCGAACGTGAACCCGGCAAGGCTCCCCGTAAACTCCACGAGGGCGTCGTTGAGGCCGAGGACAATCGATCCTGCGTACCGCAGCCGCTCTTCGTCGAGGAGGGCCAGGACCTCCATTTCATGGTGCTCCTCCTGGGCAATGACTTCCGCCGCTTCCGGAACCGTTCCGCCCAGGGACCGGTACAGGGAGACAGCCCCCTTCTCCTTCTTCTCCATGAGTTTCAGCGCAAAGGTGATTCCCAGCACCCGTGCCAGCATGGAGTACGCCCAGGCCCTGACCCGGTCCGGCCCGACATCCCTCCCTGTGTACTGTTTCCATACCCGGTAATGCCCCAGCTCCTCGCCGGCCATCCGCTCGAGGATCTCCTTGTTATGCGCGTTTTTTTCAACGGCCGCAAGGGAGCGGTAAATATGGTGCTCGGTTATCTCATCCACCTGGAAGGCAGCGGCTGTGCGGGAAAAACCTGGCGGGACCGCGACCGGTTCTTCTTCCTTATCCGGCATTCCAGGGATACTGGTTCTTCCATGGCATGAACCTTGTTCTCATTCCGCCAGACCAGGGTAATCCTCCTGTTGTTTTCCTGGTCTATGGGAAGGAGTCGGCGTCCCAAAACTCCCCATTCAGGGGATATCCTGCTCGGGGTCGAGGAGGGTTTCGATGGGGAGACCGGAGAGGGCAATAGCCCCGAGGGCCCCGATCACCCCTCTCCCTCCGTAGAGAGACACATCGTTCTGCCGCGCTGTCTCCCGGGCCTGCCACTCCTCGATGACTGCCCGCCGGACCAGCCGCCCATAGTCCCGGAGGTCCTGCCCGATGCGGAAACCCCGCTTGATGGCCATCCCCCACTCGTGGGAGAGGGCCTCGTCCCCCATGAAGAGGAGGGCGCGGTCCTTTACCTTCCGGCAGGCCTCGGGTGCTGCAGCGACCTCGATATAGCTGCACGAGTTCCCCGCCGTCCGGCCGGGCACCCGGGGATAGAGCATGGCTACCTGGTGGTCGATGGGGAGCACTCCCTTCAGCGTCCCGAGCTGCTGGAGGAGGGCCAGCGCCAGGGCGAAGGTGGCCCCCTCCTCCCGGGTATCCGTGTCATCGATGCCGATGATCAGGTGCGTGAGGGCCCGGGTCCGCACGCATCCCTCCACCACGTCGCCGGTCCTGGTGACCGAAACCTGGCAGACACCCTCGGCCCGGGCCATCATGTCGGTGAGGGAGAAGGCCGGCCCGCCGATGCTCCGGATATACTGGACGATCTCGTTCCCCTCGCGCTCGACTCCCGCGACGCCGACCGCCGGGGAAGGGTGAAGGCCGATCTCAACCTGCTCCCTGCCGAGGCGTGCCCACTCGCGCAGGAGCGTTCCGTCCCTCCGGACATCGCGGAGCACCCCCCCTGCCAGGGCATGGTGGTGCTGGCAGAAGGCTGCGCAGGCCCCCGAGAGGCACTCGTGGTGGATCTCGACCTCCTCTCCGTCGATGGTGGTGAAGATGCGGCGGCAGGTGCTGGACGGTATGGCGCTGATGGCTGCATAATGGGCAGGATTCCTCCCCTGCTTGCGCTCCCTGACCATCACGCAGCCCTCGTCCAGCAGGCGGTTGATCCAGTCCTGGGCCGTGCTCCGGGGGACCGATGCACCCTCCTGGATGTCTGTCACGGTAAAAAAGCCGCGCTCCAGGGTGCAGGAACGCATCAGGTGCAGGTACTCGCGTCGCCTCTTAATGACCCCGCGCATGGAAATCCCGGATGAACAGGAGGTCGCCGATGATGGCGCTGGCGGTCTCCATCGACCCGGCGCCCTTTCCGATCAGGGTGATCTCCCCGGCCATATCGGTCACGATGGTAATGGCATTCAGCGTCCCCTCCACCACCAGGGGGTGGTCCCGGGGGATCAGGCGGGGGGCCACCCGGAGGATGCCCTGTCCCGGCATGGCCTCGGCGATGAGCCGGATGGTGCAGTCGTCTTCCTCGGCCAGGCGGATGGCATCGGAGGTGAGCATATCGATCCCGGTCACCGCCACGTCATCGAGGGTCCTGCTGTCCTGCCAGATGGTATTGGCCAGGATTACGAGCTTGATGGCAGCATCGATCCCCTTGACGTCGTACGTGGGGTCGGCCTCGGCATACCCCATCTCCCTGGCCTCCAGGAGGGCCTGGGGGTAGGTGAGCCCCTCCCCGGCCATCCTGGTGAGGATATAATTGCAGGTCCCGTTCAGCACCCCGAAAATGGCCAGCACCCGGTTCCCTGCCAGGCCGTTCTGGAGGGTGTGCATAACCGGGATGGCACCCCCCACGGTGGCCTCGTACCGCAGCTGAACGCGATTTTTTTCGGCCATCCGGTGGAGCGCTGCAAATTGCAATGCAATCGGGCCCTTGTTGGAGGTGACCACGTGTCTGCCCCGCTCCATGGCGGTCTTCATGTGGGTGAGGGCCGGCTCTCCGGACCTGGCATCGGTGGGGGTCACCTCGACGAGCACGTCGTACTCTCCCCTGGTCACAACGTCCATCGATGAGAGGGACCGGTCGCCGCAGTACCCGTGCGTCTTCTTCGCTTCCAGCAATTCATCGATGAGGATACCGTCCCTGTCCATCAGGGCGCTCTTTGAGTCGGCAATCCCCGTAACAGTGATATCGATGTTTTTCTCCTCGATGGCCCTGAGAATGCCTTTTCCGACGGCCCCCATGCCAAGTATCGCGATCTTCATCCGATATCCTCCAGGGGTTCAACAAGCAAAAGGTCCTTCTCCCCGGCAACCTTGCGAAGGATTGCAAGGGCCTGCTCCATGTCGCTCTGGGTTACCGCCCTGACCACGATCCGGGCGGACGAGACCTGGTCTATGGCGGGCATGGTTATGGAGAGCCCGGTCACCTCGGCAAATCCTGTGCAGTCGATGCGGTCCACGGTATCCCCGAGATCCGTGTGCATGAGGTGCCCGATCATCATGACCGTCTTCTGGTAAAGGAGCCTCTCCTGCCCGATGCGCAGGATATTGACCCCCTGGCTCTTGATCAGCTGGATCAGTTCTGGTAGTCGTTTTTCCTGCATCTCCAGCACGATCTGCACGCTCAGCATACCCCCCCGGGACTTCTCATCCCGCTGGTGGATCACCGCGATGATGTTTCCGCCCACATCGGAGATGGGTTTCAAGGCCGCCACCAGCTGCCCAGGGGCATCCTTAATTTCCAGCTTCATGGATACCTGCACAGACTACACCCGACTGTTTAACAGAATAGGAACCCCCGGAGAGATAAGCATTGTACTATCCATGCTCATCGAACCGGACTGGAATTTTGAGGTTTCCGCACCGGGCATTGTTCCGGGACCGCCGGGGAGACGTGCTCGTGCCGGGGGGCCTGTGCATGCATGCGATGGATCTCCCCATCACCGTTTCCCGATGCCGTAGTACTTGCGGATAAACTCGCGAATCTTCTCGGATTCAATCCATCCCCGGTCAAGCTGGGTGATGGTCCTGTCAATTTCTCTTGCCTGGAACTGGATCCTATCGGCAATGGCACCTCCCTCGAGGTCAGCCAACCCGACGATCACCTGCATGGGGTTGCGGATATGGTCTCCCAGGATGGCGAACTGTTCGATGTTCTTCTCTATCTGCTCGTAGGCAAGGCGCTTTTCCTCCTCTATCTGCTGCTGCCGGGTGATATTGCGCATGATCACGACGACCCTGACCACCCTGCTGTCCTCGATGACCGGGATCTTGCGGGTCTCGGTCATGAACAACCTCTCCGCAACCAGGAATTCATCAATTCCCACGAGGTTCTCCCCTGTCGCGAACACCCGCTTCAAATCGTTGCAGAGTTCCCTCGATTTGCAGGGAATCACCTGGTCCGGGCCCCTGCCAAGGATATTTCCTTCAACCCCGGCATGTTCCAGCCAGCGCCTGAAGGTGGAGTTGATCAGCACGATCCGGAGGTCCCGGTCGACCAGGTACATGCCATCGCTCATGGCATCGATGGTGGTCATGTACTGGTCTTTCGAGGCCTTGAGCGCCTCGGCCGCAAGCTCCCGCTCGGTGATATCAGCTATCGTGAAGACCATTCTGCGATCTGGCAGCGGTCCGGCTGCGAGGAGGACCGAGATGGGGCTCCCGTCCGCCCGGCGGAGATGGCACTGGTAATCGGTCACCGGGCACCTGGAATCCAGCTTCTTTCGGAGCGCAGCCATCTCCCCTTCATCCGGGCAGAGCTGCTGGAAGCCCATGCCAGCGAGGTCCCGCGTTTTATAGCCGAGGATCTCGGCCCCTTTCTGGTTGGCTTCCTCGATGACGAACCCGGTCCGGAGATCCATCATAAGGAAGATGCCTGCCTCCGAGTAATCGAAGATTCCGTGGTACCGGTCCTCCTGTTCCTTCAGGTTGCCCGAAAGCGATGCGACGATCACCCCGATTGCCACCATCACGTAGAAGCGTGCCGTTATCTGGGTGAGGATATCCACATCGGGGTAGCACATCACGTAACCCATCGAAAGGTAACCCATGGCCAGGGCTACGGTGACGATGACCCCGCGGCGGGGGAACCAGTACGTGGCGATGACAATAGGGATATAAAAAAGGTGCGGGGTTATGGCCGATAGTCCCCTGACCAGGCCATAGTAGTTGAGCACGAAGGCGAAGACAGTGGTGGCAGCCAGGATTGCAACCCAGGCATCCCTTTTCTCAAGGATGGCGGCGATATTCCATCGTAATGCCCCCATGCGATGATTCGACCTTCCTGGTTTAAGGGATGTGCTTCCCTGACGGTAAAAGGTATCGCAAGCCCGGCACACCCTGTACCGGGGCTAACGGGCTGATATCAAGACTGCCCCTTCATTGCGGCCAGCCCGGTGCCGTGTGCTGTCCCGCCCCGGCTGCCTCCTCACCGGCAACCATGTCTTTCCCGGGGAGCTGTTCACCGTGGCTGCCTGCATCGAGATGGTAATGGACCATGAAATAGTGGAAGGACCGGTTCCTGGCCATGGCTTCGGGGATAGAGAACCGTGCGAGGATCTCCAGCATGAAGGCAATCCGGGAGGGGTACCGTGCCGGTATCCTGCGGTTGAAGTGTTCCTTGGTGATCTGGTCGGTGGAAAGCACCGGCCGGACCCCCAGTTCCCGGGCCGAGCGGGAGTCGATGCCGGCCAGGTACCAGCTCTCGATCTCCTGAATGATAACGACGACGACCCGGGGGTCGACATCGCAGAACCGGGCCTGTATCACCTGTTTTTTTTCGCGTACAGAGTGCTCCTGGTCGATATCCGCTACCACCATGTAGTCATGCCCCATGGCCTTGACGCTCCGTATGAATTTGCAGACCCGGACGCTCTTCATGCTGGCGTAGAGTATCAGCTCGACCGAACCGTACCGGCCGGAAAAGAGGGGCCTGATGATGCGGGAAAAGAACCGCTGGTCATCATTGCCTTCCAGGAAGATGAAAAGGCGCCGTCCTGTCATTCCATCCCCAGCAGGTTCTGCACGAAAAGCTCCTCGATCCCGATCTCCTGCTGGAGGAATGCCCGTATCTCCTTCTTGCTGCCAGGGCGGCTTATAAGGGAGAAACCGTCGGCATCGCGGTTGATGAGAAGGATGTCCTCGACCTTCACGTGCTTGATCATCTCGGGGTTGTGGGTCGTGACGATGATCTGCTTGCCGGCCGAAGCGTCCTTGATCATCTCCACCAGGCGCGAGATGAGGAAGGGGTGGATATTCCTCTCGGGCTCCTCGATGATGGTGACCGGACGGTCCTCGAAGTAGAGGGCGATGATGAGGGCGAGGATATTGATGGTCCCGTCTGATATCATGGAGGCGGGGAGGTACTTGTTTTTGCTGTATATCTCCTTGATTTTCAGGAAAAGAGACATGTCCATGAATTTTTCCACGGCCACCTCGTCGATGAAGGGGAGCATGTCCTGGACGAGCCGGAAGAAGACCTGCTTCTTTTCCGGGTCCTCGATGAGGTTCTTGATCACGATGGCCAGGTTGCTGCCATCCTTCTCGAGGTCGGTCTTTCCCATGATAGGGACGGCACGCTTGAGGAGGTTCGGGTCAAAGTCAAAGACCTTCATGCCCCGGAATATCCACTCGAGGGGAGGAATGCCCGGCATGGAAAATGGCAGGTTCATGATGAGCCTCCCCGGAGGAACGTCCTTTTTCTGGCAATAGTGGGGAAAGAATTCCTGTTCCTGCATGTTCAGGCCTTCAGGAGGCCATATGCAGTACGCGATGACCTGGCCCTCGCGGGAGACGGAGATAACCCCCTTTCCCCTGGGTTCCGGCTCTCCCTGTCCCCTTTGCATGAATTCCCCGAGGATCGTCAACCGGTCCCCGGCAATCTCGTACGTGTCACTGGTATCCCCAAAGGAGAGGGAGAACTCGTACTGGAGTTCCCTGGCCTGGAAGGAGATCGCTTCCCCGCCCTTCATGCCAACGATGTCTTCCATGGGCTCCTCCAGCGCATACGCGATGCGGAAGACGAACGGCTCGGCAGGGCCGATGATGGTGTTCCTTAAGTATTCAACTCCGCCCTGCAGGGATATGGCGTTTGAAAGGCCGTACTTGGCAATATCCCTTATAAACTTGAATACCTGGATAAAATTGGACTTGCCGGAGGCATTGGACCCGATGACCACGTTGAAGTTATCAGGCTTGATCTCCAGGTGCCGGAAGCTCTTGAAGTTGGATACCGCGATCTCCTGGATCGGCATGAGAGAGGATGCACCCGTTCAAAGATAAGGGTTAGCCAGGCCGGGACCGGTGCTCAAGAAACTCGCGTTTGCCGGGCCCCCCCTCGTTTCGCAGCAAAGAAGAATGCAGCCAGGAGCCCGAGCACCCCCCCGGCCCATGGGAACGGAACGGCACGGCGTGTACCGAGATGTTCAAGGGATTTCTGTCGGTATTCCTGTGCATCATGGTTTCCCGGGTCCAGGGAGAGGGCATGGTCGAACGATATCCCTGCGTCCTGGTACCGGCCAAGCCGGTACAGCGCGATTCCCCGGGCGACCCAGTATTGCGCATCGCCGGGAGCCAGGGTGCACGCTCGATTAAACGCGGCAAAAGCCTCCTCTTCGCGCCCCAGGGACTCGAAAACCTGGCCTTTCAGATAGGATACATCGTCTGCACCGGGGTTGAGGTTGAGGGCGCGGTCGCAGGCTGCGAGGGCCTCCTGGGATCTTCCCATAATCTGGAGCGTCCGGGCAATGGCCCTCCATGCCTCGAAGTTCTTGGGATCCCTCCCGGTAGTCTGCTCGTAATACTTTAGCGCATCGTCATACCGGCCCAGCATGAACCCTGACTCTCCTGCCTTATAATAGGCCATCGCATAGGAGGGATCAGCCGCGATGGCCTTCTGGTACGCATCCAGGGCATCGGCATACCTGCCGCTTTCATAGTACCCGTTCCCCCGGGCCGTCCACTGGAGGGCCTGGTCCAGGTCATTTCCCGCCCCTGCAGCCAGCATCGTGCCCAGGAAGAGCATGAGGGCTGCAGCAGCCAGGACCGGGGCTGCCTTGCATGCACGCATATACACTCCCATCCCGCCGCGCCGGCAAAAGGGTTCTGGTCGGCGGTGTGGGATGGTCCTTTCAGGCTTCGCCTTTCCAGAGCCTGCGGGGCCAGGGGATGCCCAGCCGCCCGGCCATCTCCCTGATCTCCCCGCTGATACCGGCATCGACACGGAACAGCACGGTGAAGAATACGAACGACCCGGCGGCAACCACCGCAGCCAGGAGCCCGGCATGGACGATGGGGATAAAGAGGCGAAAGGGTGCGATCACCGCTGCCATGACCGCGGTGGCCAGCAGGACATGGAGGATGGCACCGCGTTCGAGGGGGACGATAAGGAACCGGTTGAGAACAGCCCTGGTCAGTACCGCCCTTGCACCATAGGCGATGAGGAGCGCCCCGGCGGCCCCGGTGATCCCGAAGGCCGGGATGAGTGCTGCCTCCAGGCAGACCAGGGCAGCGACCGAGATGGTATTCACCACGAAACCGGCGCGGGGCTGATTCAGGGCGCCCAGTACCATGCCGTCCAGGGTAGCAACGACCAGGGGCAGGGCTGCGACGAGCATCAGGGCAAATGCCGGGGCTGCGACCGAGAACGGGGACCCGTAGAGGAAATACAGTACCCGTTCGCCAAGGAGGAGGCCCCCGCAGGCGAAGGGAACGGCGACCAGGAGGGCGTAGGTGAGCGCCCGCGAGAGCGCCCCGGCGGCTGCATCCATCGCCCCCTCCTCGCGCCAGCGGCTGACCTGGGGGAAGAGGGAGGTGGCCAGGGGCGTGGCTGCAAAGAGGGCGAGGCTCGCGAGCTGCAGCGGGGCCCGGTAGTACCCGACATCAGCGCTGCCAAGGTAATAGCCGACCAGGATGGTGTCTGCATAGCTCCCGGCCACTCCGACAGCGGCGGATAAAAACCCCCACCCTGCATAGGGTGCCATGGACGCGAGGTGCCGGAGTCCGAACCGCCCCAGCCGGAAGCGCAGGAAGTGGAGGTTGATGGCAAGTGCAGCCAGGACCCCGGCGACGAAACCCCCGGCGAGCCCTGCAACACCGAACCCGATGTAGACGGCAATGACCTGGACCGCCACGCGTACGACGGTGCTGATAAACTCGGCCACCTGCAGGGCGCCGACGCCTCCGCCGCCATAGACCCCGCTCGAGACCATGCCGCCCACCGAACCGGCCGCAAGGGCGAGCACCAGCCAGGGGAAAAGGCCCTCCTGGTTGAAGTCCACCATCAGGGGACTCGCAAGGAAGATGGCAAGGACAGCTATCCCGAGGAGGGCTGACCGGACTGCGAACTGGGCAGAATAGTAGGCATCCTGGTCCCGGCCCTCGCTGATCCGCTTCACCGCCGCCCCGCCCATGCCTGCATCGGTTGCAAAGGTCGCCATGCTGTAATACGCCAGGAAGAGGAAGTAGGCCCCGAGGGGCTCGGCACCTGCGGCATGGGCGATGTACATGGTGGCAAGGTAGCCGACCAGGGTGATGCCGGTGGATGAGAGGATGGAAATAAGCGCCTGCCGGCGTACCGTGCCCAAGGCAAAGAGCTGGTCCACGATGCGGGAAGCGGGCATCATCCTTGTACTGGGTGCAGCAAGGCAAAATACCTTGAGAGCCTTCCCCGGCACTCCCCAATCGAAAGAGAGTTCTTCCGGGCTGCCGACCATCTGGGTACGGGAAGGTGTCTTGGTGGCTGAACCCATCATCCAGGCAACCAGCCTTTGCAAGGAGTACGGGCCGCTCCGGGCAGTCAATGGCATCAGCTTCGCGGTTGCCCCGGGAGAGGTCTTTGGGTTCCTGGGCCCGAACGGGGCAGGCAAGACCACCACCATGAAGATGATCCAGTGCGTCTCGCCCCGTACCGGCGGGAGCCTCTCTGTCTTTGGCATGGACGTAAGCAGGCACCCCCGGGAGATCAAGCGCTGGCTCGGCGTGGTGCCCCAGGAAACCAACCTTGACCCCGACTTTACCTGCCTGGAAAACCTCCTCATATATGCCCGGTATTTTGATATCTCACCAGAAATTGCAAGGGAAAAGGCAATTGAGCTTCTCAGGTTCGTTGCGCTTGAGGAGAAGAAGGACGTCGCCATCGACAAACTCTCGGGCGGGATGAAGCGGCGGCTCATCCTGGCCAGGGCACTCGTCAACGACCCCCGGCTGCTCATCCTCGACGAGCCGACGATTGGCCTCGACCCCCAGGCGCGCCACCTGATATGGGAGAAGCTCAAGGTTCTGCAGGCGCAGGGGAATACCATCGTCCTTACCACGCACTACCTGGAGGAGGCCGAGCGGCTCTGCGACCGGCTGGTGATCATGGACCAGGGGTCGATCCTGGTGGAGGGCTCCCCCCAGGACCTAATCCGGCAGCACGTCTCGTCCGACGTCATCGAGGTGGAGTCTTCTCCGGAAGTCATCGACTGCTTAAAAGGCCTGGGCGTCCGGTTCGAGGTCTACGGGGACATGGTGCAGGTCTTCCCGGACCGGCCGAAGGAGGTGGCTGATGCACTCTTTGACGCCTGCAGTCCGCACCGTCTCTTTGTGCGGAGGGGATCGCTCGAGGATGTCTTCCTTACTCTCACGGGGAGAGCGCTCCGGGAGTGAGGTGATCAGTCCATGAAAGCCTGGCCACTTTCCATCGGGTGGAACGCCTGGAAAGTCTGGCGGAGGAACTGGGATGTCTTCTTCAAGACGTACCAGGTGAACTTCCTGCCGCCTTTCATTGAGCCGGTCCTCTACCTCCTGGCCATGGGGTATGGCCTCGGTATGTTCGTTGGTGAGATAAACGGGATCCCCTACGTCCGGTACATTGCCCCGGCGCTCCTTTCCATCTCGATGATGAATTCGGCCTTCTTTGAGTGCACCTACTCCTCTTTCGTGCGGATGTACTACCAGAAGACCTTCGATGCCATCGTGGCCACGCCGCTCTCCCTCGAGGAGGTGATCGCCGGCGAGCTCCTCTGGGGGGCGACCCGGAGCATGATCTACACATCCGCAATGCTGGTGGTCCTGATAGCATTTGGCGTGGTATCCCTGCCCCTCTCATTCTTGGTGATTCCCTTTTCCTTCTTCGCAGGCCTGCTCTTCGCCGGGATAGCCATGTGCTTCACCGCGGTGACGCCGGGGATAGATGCCCTCAATTACCCGGCATTCCTCCTGATAACCCCCATGTTCCTCTTTTCGGGTACTTTCTTCCCCCTGTCGGTGCTCCCTGCCCCCATCCAGGCCGTGGCAGTTGCAGCCCTCCCCCTCACCCAGGTCGTCACGGTGACACGCTCGCTCACCCTTGCCGCCATAGCCCCCCTGTTCTTCTACAGCCTGGTCTGGATAGGAGCCTTTGCAGCCGTGTTCTTCGTTGTTTCGATCACCCTGATGAAGAGGCGCCTGGTCATATGACCAGCATGCTGCCGGGAGACACCTGCACAGGAACGGTCGCAGGAGTGCGGGGGCATGCGGCCCGGCTCTCCTGTCCTTCCTTGTTGCCCCCTCACCCTGGTTTTTCCCGTGACCGAGCCTGATATTACAGTACCGGGAGAGAGGAAACCCTGATGGAGTTCTTTTTCGTTGTGGGAGTGGCCGCAGCCCTGTTAACCACCTTCGGTTTCGTGCCGCAGATCGTGAAGATGCACCGTACCCGGTCGGTCGGTGACGTCGCGCCCCTGACCCTGGTCCAGTTCCTGGCCGGGGTGGGCCTCTGGGCATACTATGGCATGGCCATCCATGACCCTATCGTCACGGTTGCCAACCTGGTCACGTTCGCCACCCTGGTCGCGGCTATCGCCCTGTACGCCCGATATCGTGGACTGAAGCCCGGATGTGACGACCAGGCGGGTCGGTCCTGATATACCTGTGGAGCATACCAGGATACTGATGAGCCCGCACCTGCCTGATCCGCTCCGGGCGCTGATTGCGGCCGCTGTCAGGGCTCCCAGCATCCGCAATACCCAGCCCTGGAGGGTGGTATGCCCCGGGCCCGGCCGGGTCCTCCTTTATACCGACGGGGCCCGCCACCTCCCCGGATGCGACCCTTCCGGGCGCCAGGTCTTTCTCGCCCATGGGGCGTTCCTGGAGCTGTTCGACATGGCCGCCCGCGAAGGAGGGTTTCGTACCGACCTTGACCTCTTTCCTGACGGGTGGCCGGGGAGCAGCCTGCTCACCGAAAGCCCGGTGGCCCGGATCGATATCGTCCCGGACCCGCAGGCGGAGAGAGACCCGCTCCATGACCTGATTCCCCTGCGGCACACGAACGGCCGGCCGTTCCGCAGGCGCGATGTACCGCTCCCGCTCGCCGGCGATCTCACCGCATGCTGCGATTACGAGCGGGTCGCCCTCGGGTTCACGTGCGATCCCGGACTGAAGCAGGACATCGGCAGGCTGATCATTGCGGCAACGGAACTGGAACTCTCCTCTCCCACGCGGCTGCATGAGGCGCTGTCCTTCTTCCGGTTCACCGACCGGGAGGCAGCGCAATCGGGCGATGGGTTCGGGCTGGCCCAGGAAGGGTACGGGCGCCTTTCCAGGTTCTTCATAGGTTCCCTCCTCTTCACCCGCCGGCGCGCGGAAGGGCCAGCCTCGCCGTTCCCGCGGTTTGCAGCGGGGCGGGCCAGGCGGCAGGCGGAAACGGCAGGAGGCTTTGGATGGCTCTCCACCAAGGCTGACCACCGGATCGAGCAGGTGCGGGCGGGAAGGGCCCTTGCACGGGTGCACCTGAAGGCGACAGGCCTCGGCCTTGCCTTCCAGTCCATGCCCCAGGTGATTGCGGACTATCCCGAGGCCGGCACCATACGGAACGAGCTGTACGAGTGCCTGGGGATCCCGGATACCCTTACTGTCCAGGCGCTCTTCCGCCTGGGGTACGCGGCCCCCGTCCCCCCGCCGGCGCGCCGGGGTCTGGAAGCATTCCTTGCGGGCCCCTGATCCATCCCGGCTGCCTAAAGAGGGGCGGTGGGGAGCAGGAGGGAAAGCCCGACCGCGACCAGGAGGATGGCCAGGCCGGCTGCAGCGAGCGGGAGGGTATAGGAACGGACAACGTTGGCCAGGCGTTCCCCGGTGGTGCGCTCGAGGAGCCAGAAGTAGGGATCGGTCACGTAGGAGACCACGCAGGTCCCGGCCGCTACCGAGAGGAGGAGCGGGAGCGGGTGCAGGGCGGAAGCTATCGCGGTCCCGCCAAGGACCTGGGCGGCAATCACCGCGGTCACAACCCGCGATCCCTGGGCTGCCTGGATCAGCGCGGTTATCACGAACGGGACCAGGACCAGGGGGATGGCCGCCGTGATCAGCGGGAGGGCCGAACCGGCAAACCCGGACTGGACGATGACCTCCCCGAGTGCCCCGGCACCGCAGATATCGAACATGATGACGCCGGCATGCCGGGTGCCCTGCTGCAGCCCGGCCACGCGGGCGGCAGGGGCAGCCAGTGCCGCGGCAGTCGCCGCCCCGGCGAGCATGATGGCCTGGATCAGGCTGCCGTGGGAGAGGTGGAAGACCAGGGCGCCGACCGGGATAGCCAGGACCACCGCGATGAACGGGGCCCAGGCCCTCCAGTGGATGCCCTTATCCTCCTCGCGGACGGCGCCGGGCGCCGCATCGTCCCCGATACCGGTGCCAGCGTTCCGGAGCCGGAACGCCGCCACAAGAGCCCCCAGTACGATAAGCGAGACCGGGAGAGCCACGAGGTCAAAGGCCAGCGGGGAGAGATCGTTTCCAAGGGTGTTGACCAGGGGTATCGTCACCGGGGTCGGGTAGACCAGGGTGTAGGAGATGACGCTGCCGGCAGCCGCCAGGTAGAGGAGGTCCCTGCTCCCTTTCCCGCTTTTCCCCAGGCTCTCCAGTATCGGGGTGAGCATGACGAACGCCGTGATGCAGCAGGTCGTCGGGAGGGCGAATATGTACCCTGACAGCCCGGCAAGGCCCCGGGGGCTCTTCACCCGCCGGTTCAGGTCGGAAACCAGGTCCTGGATCTGACCCTGCTCGTGGAGCGTCTTTCCGATGACAGCGCCGCAGAGGATGATGATGGCAAACGCAGCAAAGACCCGGCCAAGGCCTGCCAGCATGGCCAGGAAGACCGTGTCCGGGCTCATGCCCGCGACAAGCCCGTAGAAGAGGGCTGCCCCGATCAGGGTGAAGAACGGGGGGGTGCGGAGGTATACGCTCGCCACGGTGATCAGGACCAGGGCGGCGGCAAAGAGGAGAAGGAGCCCGATCATGGCCTCCCGCCCCGTCCCCTGGCAGCCGCCCTAGTACCGCCTGATCTCAAAGCCCGAAAAATCCTCTTCCCTATCACTCCATGTCACCTCGATCCCGGTCACACGGATGAGAATGTCCTCCCTCGCCCTGATCCGTTCAAGAAAAACAGATAGGCGTTCTTTCCCCCCTTCGGCCGCCACGCTGACCGTGCCGTCCCGGTTATTCCTCACCCATCCCGAGATGCCCTGGTCCAGTGCCTGGTCCCGGACGAAATACCGGTATCCCACTCCCTGGACCTGGCCGGAAACAAGGACGCGGACCTGCGGCATATCAACTTCTATTGTGTTGCCCTCCTTCGTATATACCCGCCGGAACTGCTCATCCGCGCTGCAGTCCGGTCCAGCGGCCGCGATGTTGCCGGTGAACAGAACACAGGTGGTTACCTGTTTATCGGCTGTTATGCACGAGTTTACAGTAAACCATCCCGGTGTAACCCTACAGGCCGGTGCAGGGGCTGTTATGCACATGATTAACAAACCATCCGGTGCAGTCCTGGGGGTTACCGGCTGAACCGCGAGCAGAAAAAAGGACGGTGCAGGGGCTGTTATGCACGAGTTTACAGTAAACCAAGCCATCCGGTGCAGCCTTGGAATTCCGGGTGAACTTTGAGCAGGAGAAAGACCCGTTTCTTGGCTGTTATGCATGTGTGGTTCAGCAAACCCTCCGCTGAGCCCGGCGTATATGCGAAAACTACAACTCCCCCGGGCCGCGGCCAGTTCCAGGGTATTAATCCTTTGTTTTACACGGGAAAAAGGCTCCGCCTTTGCAACCGGTATGACCGAACGGCCATGCCGGGCTTCGGACGGCTGTCTTTGCTAAAAAGGTAGGTGAAACGGCTATGGGATGTCCTCAGCCTTGATGGTCTTCCTGCCTTCTGCTTCGGCGTTCTCCACGGCCTTCCTGGTGATACTGGCGATGTAACGCTCGGTCTTTGCCACCAGGGCAAATGCTCCCGCCTCACCTATCCGCTCGGCGCCGTTCCGCTTGGCAATGCGCACGATTGCCGCTTTGGGGAGGTCAAATGTCGGCTTGGACGATTTCCTGGCAGTTTTCTTTACAGGTGCTGCTTTTCTTGCTTTCGCCATAATTATGCTCAAAAAAAGAATTACATCGATATTATTTAAATATTGTTGCCAATTTGACCAGGAAAATGCAATATTCACGGCTGTCCCCCCCGCACCGCGGGATGCAGGGTGCCTGACCCCCTCCGCGAGAGCCTACCTCCGCACGGCCGGGCACCGGGGAAAGTAGGTCTCCCCCCAGATCCATGGCCGGTAATTCCGGCACATCTCCGGTTCCACGTCGTGGATGGCACAGGAGTATTTCTTTTTATCCTTCCGCCTCAGGAATGGGCATGCGGGGAGATACCGGGCGGTCCCAGGCTCCCGGAACTCGATGATGACCAGATCCCCGAGATCCCGGGGTTCCAGGTGCACACAGCAGACCCACCCGCCGTCCGTGCGGCACCCGTAGGTAAACCGCAGGATATCCTCCCTCCCTTCTTCCATCCAGGATAGAACGTTTTCGGCGGTGGGGGTGATCCTGTCTCCAAAGACCTTGCAGCAGAGCCCGCACTGTTCGCACCCGTTGTATTCCTCCTCCCCGTTGGTCCCCAAATCTCCTGGAGTGGAGGCGTACTCCTCCATGCCTGTATCTATACAGCCGCGATGATTTCATCCCTTGCCCTGGTAAGGGTCCGGTTGCATCGCATCCTGCTGGCACCTGGTTCTCGCTGGCCCGGTTCATCCCGGCAGTTCCGCGAGCGGATCTGGTATCAAGGAGAGCAAATCCATCTGCATAGCAGGCAGGAATCACTCCGGGCGACAAGCCTGGTGCTCCTGGTTCAGGTAATTACTTCCCACCGGCAGGCCCTTCACCCTCACCCGGCGGCCCATACAGGAGGGCGTCTTCTTTTGGGCAGACTTCCATGCAGCGCCGGCAGAGATAGCACTCGCTCTTGCGGTCCTCCTTCCCTGCCTCGCCGGTGGGGCAGGCTTTCTCGCACTTCCCGCACTCGATGCATGCCGGGGTCCGGCGTATCTTCCACCGCGAAAATGCCGCAGCCATCTGGAAAAACACGGCAACCGGGCATATCACCCTGCAGAAGGGGCGATAGATGAAGACAGAGATAACCAGGATCCCGAGAAAGACCAGGAACCCGAAGGACAGCGTAAGTGTGAAAAACTGCCGCAGCCCGAGGATAGCCAGGATTCCCGTAGAGAACCCGATGCCGGCAATGATGATGATGATAAATACGATCCACCGGGCGATGGTCAGGGTGACCTTTGCCCGGACCGGCACTTTCGGCCCCGGCACCGCATGCGCCAGCTCCTGCACTGCCCCGACCGGGCAGAGGTAACTGCAGAACTGCCTGCCAAAGAGGTAGGTGAGGAGCAGGAACAGGGCGATTCCGATCGCGGCTGCAATGATGGTGAATCCAGCAGACCCTCCTCCCAGCTGGAGGATCAGCTCCTGGAACTGGAACGGGAGGACAGGGGAGAAGATGAGGAACCCGAGGAGCGCGGATACCACCAGGAGGAGGTACCATAGTTTCCGGGAAAATAAGCGCTTTCGCCAGAGGTATGCACCGAGTAAAAAGAAAATGAATGCATAGACGATGCCGATCATCTGGAAGGGGGAGAAAGCCGGTCCTGGCATGAAACATCACCTGTACAGGAGACTTCTTGGACAGGAGAGGATATGAATTTCACCGCGCCATTATTCCGGAAGAAAAACCTTTCTCCATACCTTGCTGCCTGCAGGGATCCCGGTGGTTCAATCTTACTGGAACGGACCCTGACTCCATCCAGGGACTAAGATACCGTGTGCACGAACATCAGATTCGCGCTCGTGACCGCCCCCTCCATCCCGCGCCGCGGCATGGCCCGGGAGACCTTCCCATACCCTTATCACCCCTGTGGTGGCGTGGGAGGGAAGATGAACCGGTATTTCGCATCAGCCAAGGTATGGAGGACAGCCCTTAACCTTATTAAGAGCGATACCAGAAATCTCTTCTAAAGCGCGAGGTCCATCGTGCTCGCCGTTCTGTATGTGGACGATGAACCAGCCATGCTGGACGTGGCAAAGCTGTACCTTGAGCGGTCGGGCTTCATGTCTGTCGACTGCGCAACGTCGGCGCAGGCGGCGATCCAGATGCTGGACCAGAAGGTTTACGACGCAATCATCTCCGATTACCAGATGCCAGGGATGGACGGCATCGTCTTCCTCCAGCATGTGCGGAAGTCCAGCGGGGTGCCCTTCATCCTCTTTACAGGAAAGGGACGTGAAGAGGTCGTCATCGAGGCCATCAACTCGGGTGCTGACTTTTACCTGCAGAAGGGGACCGATGCAAAGTCCCAGTTCACCGAGCTGATCCACAAGATCAGGCAGGCCGTCAGCCGGCGCCAGGCAGAACTGTCACACCTCGAGTCCCAGCAGCGCCTGGTGAACTTCATCAACTTCCTCCCGGATGCCACCTTTGCGATTGACAGCGAAGGGACAGTCATCGTCTGGAACCGGGCCATGGAAGAGATGACGGGGGTCCCTGCAGGAGAGATAGTTGGGCAGGGGGACTACGCCTATGCAATCCCGTTCTACGGGATCCGCCGGCCGATCCTTATTGACCTGGTCATGACCCCGGACCCATCAACAGAGGCCATGTACCCTTTTATCAGGCTCGAAGAGAATCGCCTCGTCTCCGAGATTTATATCCCCCACCTGGGCACAAGCGGGAAAGGGCGGCACCTCTGGTTCATCGCCTCACCGTTCAAGGACCTGGAAGGAAACCTGGTGGGGGCCATCGAGTCTATCCGGGATATAACCGAGCAGAAGGAGGTCGAAGAGGCCCTCCGTGACAGCGAGGAGCGGTACCGGAACGTGGTCGAGAGCCAGAACGAGTTTATCTGCCGGTTCACCCCCGACCATGTCCACATCTTTGTCAATGATGCCTATCTCCGATACTTCCACAAGACGCGCGATGAACTGGTGGGGCACCAGTTCGCCCCGCCCATCCCCGCCGGCGACCGCAAACGGCTGAGGGCCCATTTCGCATCCCTGACGCCTGCAAACCCTGTGGCGGTCATAGAGCACCGGATCATCATGCCTGACGGCTCCATCCGCTGGCAGGGGTGGAGCGACCGGGCTATTTTTGGTGATAACGGCAGGGTCCTCGAGTTCCAATCGGTCGGCAGGGATATTACCGAACGGAAACAGGCCGAGAATGCCTTAAAAGAGAGTGAAAAGATATACCGCCAGCTCTTTGAGAGCTCAACCGATGGGATCATGATCGGTGATTCCGCCGGAGTCCTCCTTGACATCAATCAAAAGGCATGCCAGATGCTCGGCTACTGCCGTGACGAACTGGTCGGTAAGCCCTCGCTCCACCTTTTTGCCGAACGGTGCCAGAAGAAGATGGACGAAGTGCTGGAACGGCTCCACCGCGATGGGCATGCAGAGTACGAGACGCTCCTCATGCACAAGGACGGCCGGGAGATCCCTATCGAAGCGCAATGGAGGACCATCTCCCTGCGCGATGCTCCTGCCCTCCTCTGCATTTACCGGGACATCACGGAACGGAAGCGTTCAGAAGCGGCAATCCGCTCCCGGGAAGAGCAGTACTTCAAGGTCATCGACACGTCCTCTGACGGCATTGCAATACACCAGGGCGGCAGGATCGTTTTCCTCAACCGGGCGGCCGTGGAGATACTTGGCGGCACCAGTGCCGGCCAGCTCATCGGGAAGCCTATCATCGACCTCGCCCATCCCGACTACCGGGATGTCATCTCCATCCGTTCCCGACAGGCAGTGGAAACAGCCCAGGAAGAACTTCAGGAACGCTTCCTGACCATTGACGGCAGGACCGTCGATGTAGAAGTGGCCGCAGTTCCCTGCACCTGGAATGGAGCGGATGCCGTCCAGGTGGTTTTTCGGGATATCGGAGGACGTATTGCGTCAGAAAAGGAAGGATTCAACAAAAAGGATTCCATTTTCGGCCAGATGCCGGAAAAGGTCATACGATCAGATGAATTCCAGCGATCGCTCCTTGATGCATCACCTGACGGGATCTGCATCACGGACCTTTCCGGCAGCATTACCTATGCATCGCCCAGGATCATCCATCTCTTTGGCGGCACCAAGGTCGAAGCGGTTCTCGGGACGAACCTGCTCGACTGGATTGCGCCTGATTACCGGGAGGAAGCACGGTCGAACCAGCAGCGGGTTATGCGCGGAGAGACGTTCCCTGCTGCCACGTACCAGGCCAGGCTCCAGGATGGTACGGCCTGCTACTTCGAAATCAACAGTTCCGTGCTGCACGACCCTGCAGGAGAGGTTATCGGGATCGTGTCGATAATACGGGATGTGAGCGACCGGATCGAGTCTGCCAAGGCTCTGGAGCTTGCCAATACCAAGCTCCGGCTCCTTTCCTCGGTAACCCGCCACGATATCCTGAACCAGGTGACCGTGCTCCTCGGGTACCTCGACATTGCAGAGTCTGAGAGCAATGAACCGAGGGTGCAGGAATTGATCGGCAAGAGCCGATCCGCAGCCGAGACCATCAATACCCATCTCATCTTTACCAGGGACTACCAGGACATCGGAACGCGGAAACCCCGGTGGCAGAACCTTCGGGACGCTATCACCAGGGCCACCGGGTCCTTCATGAACTCGGGCATCTCTGTTGCGATTGACATTCCTGATGCGGATATCCTGGCCGACCCCCTGATCGAGAAGGTCTTCTACGCACTCGCGGACAATTCCGTGCGCCATGGGGAAAAAACCAAAAGGATCGCCTTTTCCATCGCGAACAGCAGGGAGGGGATGGTCCTTGTCGTCGCCGATGACGGGACCGGCATCGGCCCCGCCAACAAGGAAAAAATCTTTACCATGGGTTTTGGGAAAAATACCGGCCTTGGCCTCTTTTTTGCCAGGGAAATGCTTGGCATCAATGGATTTACTATCCGCGAAAACGGGGTCTTCGGAGAAGGGGCCAGGTTCGAGATCCACATCCCGCCGCAATCGATCAGGCTGAACCAGTAGCAAGCTCCGGGTGACCGGCCCCGGAACGCGGCGGGGAGCCGGATGGGGCCCTGGACAATGGCTGCTCCCTGGAACTACCCGGGCCTGCAAACCATTTAGCAGCACGACTGCGATCAGGGGAGCGCCGGCCGGACCCATGCTAAAGCGTTTCGCGGGATCTGCCCGGATCCTGGACCCACGGAAGAGGCTGCCACCGATCCGGCATCCATCCTCTGTTGTCCAGGCCGGCACCCTGACGGTTCATGCATCCTGGGGTTCAGATGGAACCATTGGACCTGGGCGGACCCCGGGTGCTCCTGCCCGGTTATTGCCATGAATAAACCCTGGCGGCGGGACCTCCGGGGAGGAAAGTGAACCGGATCGCGCGACTTTTTACGTCCGGGAAAGCCCGGCTCCGAAGTGCCGCTCCCAACCCGGCCCATAGCGTGTTTCGCCTGCAACATCGCTATTATCTCCCGGGGGAATCAATGCTCTCTGATGCGGGACCCCCCGGTGAAAAAGACCCTGTATTGGTGCGACCGCTGTGACGTTCCCCTGGCAGGCAGGACATGTGGCTGCGGAGCGGTGGGCCGGGCGATCGCCCTCCTGCCACCGTATGACGTCCGCCCCGCACTGGCCGCGGACCGGGAGCTGATCGGCTCCCTGGTCAGGGAGCGGTTTGGGGAGGTGCCCCTGCCCAGGGTCATCCTCCTGAACAAGACCGGGGGGCTCGACCGGAACGAGCTGGTGATCATCCATGGCGAGCGTTTCGGCTGGCTGTCCTTTGACCCGGTCACCCGGCAGTTCCGGTTTGATCTCGCCCCGGAAGCTCTCCCCTTCGTCCTGCCCCGGGCTGCGAGGGGCATCATAGACCTCGAGAGAACGGTGATCCCGGCAGGCAGCCTCCCTGGCGGCCGTATCGGCGGCAAGCGGTTCAGGGTTGCAACCGGAGAGCCGGATGGGACGGTTATCGTGCGTTACCGGAAGCGGTTCGGCACCGGGGTTCTCAGGGACGGGTCCCTGAGGGTGAAGGAAGTGGTGGCGGTTTCACCGGGGGAGGGCGGGGACCCCGGCTGGGACCTCGTGGTGGAGAGGAACCGGGTCCACCTGAAGAACCTGGAGAGAAATGCCATCCGGGCCATCAGGCAGCACATGAACGACCGCCCCCGGGTGAATGTTTCCTTCTCCGGAGGAAAGGACAGCACGGCAGTCCTTGCCCTGGCCCGCAAGGCAGGGGTTGCCGAGGCGTTCTTCATCGACACGGGGATCGAGTTCCCCGAGACCGTGACCTTTGTCGAGGGCCAGGGGGTCGAGATCGTCAGGAGAGGGGGGGATTTCTGGAGAGCCGTGGAGAAGGCCGGGCCTCCTGCAAAAGACCGGCGGTGGTGCTGCAAGCTCCTGAAGCTCAACCCCCTGAAGCTGCACCTCGCGGGTATGGGCCCGTGCGTTACGGTCCAGGGGAACCGGTGGTACGAGTCCTGGAACAGGGCGGACCTGGACATCACCAGCCAGAACCCCGCGAACCCCCTGCAGCTGAACGTATCCCCCATCCGGAACTGGCGGGCCTTCGAGGTCTATCTCTATCTCTGGTGGTCGAAGCTCCCGCAGAACCCCCTCTACGACCTGGGCCTCGAGCGGATTGGCTGCTACCTATGCCCGGCCATGCTCGAGAGCGAGTACGAGCAGCTCAAGGGCCTCCACCCCGAATACGCGGAGCGATGGACGGCTTTCCTGAAACGTTGGGCGGGGGCGCGGGGACTTCCCCCTGAGTACGTGACCTGGGGGCTCTGGCGCTGGAAGGACCTCCCGCCCAAGATGCAGGAGCTCTGCCAGTCCAGGGGGATAGATCTCAGGGAACGGCCTGCAGGGGCCGCGCCGACCCCTCCGGCGCCTGCGGCCGTTGGTCCGGCCCCCGTTCACGCGGCGGTGGAAGACGATCCGGGCCATTCCTGCGAACATTTCAGAAAGGACTTCTCCCTGGTCGCAGACGTTGTGTACCTCGACAGTGCTGCGACCAGCCTCTCCCCTGAGCCGGTCCTTTCCGCGATGCTCGAGTTCGAGCGCGGTTACCGGGCCAACGTCGGCAGGGGAGTCCACAGGCTTGCGCAGATCGCCACCCAGCGGTACTGGCACGCCCACGAGAAGGTGGCCCGGTTCATCGGCGGGGAAGGCGGCGTCACGGTATTTACCCTGAACACGACCTCGGCTATCAACATGGTCGCACGGGGCCTCTGCCTGAAGCGCGGCGACCGGGTGGTCACCACCATCCTCGAGCACCATTCCAACCTCCTCCCCTGGATGCACCAGCGGGAGCTCGGCGTCGAGCTCGAGGTAATCGGGATCAACCCTGATTACACGCTCGACCTCCCTGCACTCGAGGAGGCGGTCACCGACGCCACCCGCCTGGTCGCGGTGACCCATGCCTCGAACGCCCTCGGCGTGATCACCCCGGTGGAGGAGATAGCCCGGATCTGCCACGACCGCGGCGCCCTCCTCCTTGTCGATGGTTCCCAGTCGGTCCCCCATATCCCGGTCGACATCAGCCGGATCGGAGCCGATTTCCTCTGCTTCTCGGGGCATAAGATGCTCGGGCCGACCGGGACCGGGGTGCTGTGGATGAAGGAACCGGTCATCAGGCCGGGCGACCTGGGGGGCGGCATGATCGAGTCCGTATCCCTCGAGGGGTATACCCTGGCTGAAGGGTACCCCCGCTACGAGGCCGGCACCCCGAACATCGGCGGCGGCATCGGGCTCGGTGCAGCGGTTGATTACCTGGGGGCAATCGGGATGGACAGGGTCCGGAGATGCGAGGAGGCGCTGACCACCCGGCTGATCGGGGGGCTTTCAGACGTCGAAGGAGTCCGGGTCTTTGCCCACGAGGATCCTGGACGGCGGATAGGCGTGGTATCCTTCACGGTGCAGGGGCTCCATCCCCACGAGGTGGCGCAGGCCCTCGACAAAAACGCCGACATCATGGTCCGGTCAGGCCACCACTGCTGCATGCCCCTGATGGAGAGGCTCGGACTGCCGGACGGCACCGTCCGCGCGAGCCTTTACCTCTATTCCACGGCGATTGAAGTCGACACCCTCGTTGCTACCGTTCGGGAGATATCACGGAGCGTATAGGACGCCTGCTTTCCTGGAATCCCGGCCCACTATTCCCCTGGCTGCCCATGAGGATCTGCATACCATGACGAGCGATTGGTATATATTCACAAATCGTGAACCTGATTCATCATCAGGGAAGCCCCCGCTGTCCCATATCATCCCGGTAACCCACCGGAACGAGTGAACAGAAATGGCCGACTGCACCGCCCTTGCCGAAGAGATACGTGCTCTCGCGAAAGCCAGGGATGCGGTCATCCTTGCGCACAACTACCAGGTCCCCGAGGTGCAGGAAGTTGCCGACCTGGTGGGGGATTCGCTGGAGCTCTCCCGGGCGGCTGCATCACTGGAGTGCTCGGCCATCGTCTTCTGCGGCGTCGACTTCATGGCCGAGACTGCCGCAATCCTGTCCCCCGAAAAGGCGGTCCTCCTTCCTGCCCGGGATGCCTGCTGCCCGATGGCGGAGATGGTGACCGCGGGAGAGCTGAGGCTCCTGAAAGAAGAGCACCCGGACGCTGCCGTGGTCGCCTACGTAAACACCACGGCAGAGGTGAAGGCTGAGAGCGATATCTGCTGCACCTCGGCGAACGCGGTGAAGGTGGTTGGGTCGCTCTCCGAGCAGAGGGTGATCTTTGTCCCGGACCAGAACCTTGCACGGTACGTTGCCCGGTTCACCCGGAAGGCGATACTCCCCTGGGAAGGGTACTGCATCGTGCATGATCGGTTCACCCCGGAGGACGTTGCACGCGAGAGGACGAGGCACCCCGGGGCCGAGGTGCTGGTGCACCCCGAATGCCGGCCCGAGGTGATCGACTGTGCCGATTTCGTCCTGAGCACGTCGGGCATGGTGCGGCACGCCTGTGCAAGCAGCTCCGCGGAGTTCATTATCGGGACCGAGACCGGCCTGCTCCACCGGCTCGCGAAGCTCTGCCCGGACAAGCGGTGCTATCCCCTCTCTCCGGGGGCGATCTGCATGAACATGAAGAAGACCGGGCTCGGGACCGTTCTCACGGCCCTCGAGCGGATGGAGCCGCGGGTGGTGGTCCACCGGGACATCGCGGCGCCCGCGCGGAAGGCCATCGAACGGATGCTTGAAATCCCTTGAATAATCCTCCTCTGGTCTGTATAGTGTCTATTGCGGCACCTTTCGAGAACTCCGGATCTCTGGGCGTTTTACGCTTTTGGATCGTTCCAGTTGAGATCTGGACATTTACCTGATTTATCGCTGCCCGTTCTCCCATCTAATCCCCCACTGGTTGTTTATCCGTTCTTTTAGCTGGAGCGCCCTCCCACCAGTCCCTCCTCATTGTAGTTCTCCCGGCTGGATGGCTTCTCGCATCGTTCTCCCGGCTGGAGCGTCCCCCCACCCATTTCCCTGCTGCAAGTGTCCGGGCGGACATGGACAGCCGGAGGAGACCCTCGTCCCGCGACCCAGCTGTTTATACCCGGACCCGAGAGAGTCTCAGGGGAACCCATGCAGGTCATCCTTCCCGACAGGACCGTGCAGACCATGCCGGGCGACCCGGTACCCATCGAGCAGCTTCTCCTGCGGCTGGGCATCCTACCGACCGGTGTGATCGTGGTGAAGAACGGCAGGATTGTGCCTGACGATGTAATCGCCTCGGGAGACGACGTGGTCCGGATTATCCGGGTCGCTCATGGAGGGTGAATGGCAGGAAAGGAGGGCGGGGGACGGACAGGGGAGGATCAGTGTGCATTCTGCCCTGAACCGCCCGTGATCCGCTCCGGTTCCGGGGAGCGGCTCTGCGCCAGGCACCTGACCGCCGATATCGAGCGGCGGGTCAGGGACAACCTCCGGGTGACCCGGGGCATCGCCCCCGGGGACCATGTCGCCGTTGCCCTCAGCGGGGGAAAGGACAGCTCCTGCATGCTTCTCATTCTCAACCGCATCCTCGGTGAATGGGCGGATGCCTCGATCACCGCCATCACCATCGATGAAGGCATCGCAGGTTACCGCGATGGGACGATCCGGGCTGCCTGCAGCCTGACACGGCGCCTGGGGGTCAGGCACCACGTCACCTCGTTTTCCGAGCTCTTCGGCCATGACCTGGACCACTTCCTGCAGGGAAGGGAGCAGAGGGCATGCACGATCTGCGGGGTGCTGCGCAGGAGGGCGCTTGCCGATGCAGCACGGAGCGTCGGGGCGGCCCGGATCGCAACCGGGCACAACCTGGACGACGAGGCGCAGTCAGTGCTGATGAACATACTCCGCGGCGACCTGGCACGCCTCGCCCAGGACAGCACAACCGGCCTGCCCGGCTGCTTCCTCCCGAGGATCAAGCCTCTTTCCGTCATCTCCGAACGCGAAGTGTTTACTTACCTCCTTGTAAAAGGATGCTATACTGACCTGCCTGAATGCCCGTATGCCCGATCCGCCCTGCGGTCAGAGGTGCGAGCGATGCTTGACGAGCTGGAATACCGGCACCCCGGAACCCGGGAGTCCCTTATCCGGTCGCGGGACGCGATACGAAAGCAGGTGGGACCGGCTTCCCTGCCCGGGGACCTGCATGCCTGCCAAAGCTGCGGCGCGATGTGCAGCGGGGAGCTGTGCCAGGCGTGCCGTACTCTCCGGTCACTGGGGATCTGAAGGGTCTCCTGGTTTTCCTGCCCCTTCAACCCGTTCGGGGTGCGTGTAAATGTTCATCCGGCTCCCCCGGGCAAAGCCTACGATGGTGAGCCCGGTCTTCCGGGCGATCTCAACCGCCAGGGTCGTGGTCGCCCCGCGGGAGACGATGAGGGGTACGTTGGCTACCAGGCACTTGCGCACCATCTCGGACGAGACCCGGCCGGAGGAGAGGACGAATGTCCGGGAAAAATCGATCCCACTCCGGATTCCGTGCCCGATCACCCGGTCGAGGGCGTTGTGCCTCCCGATGTCCTCTGAAACCGCGATGACCTTCTCCCGGTCCGCGAGGGCCACGATATGGACGCCCCCCGTTGCCCTGTGGAGGTCCGAGGCAAGGGTGTTCTTCATCAAATCCGCGATGGCGGCAGTGCTGATGGAGAAGTCCGAGTGGATCTTCGGGAGCTTTTCGGCATCGATGTACGACGTGCTGCCGCCGCACCCGGAAAGGATGGTCTTCTTTGGCCCGATGGCCCGGAACAGGTTCGTGGTGATTATGCTGGTGCGGTTCTTCTCGGTCCTGATCGACTCGATCTCGCCAGCGCTCCTGATGACCTGCTCGGTGAAAAGGTACCCGGTGACAAAGTCCTCCAGGTCCACAGGGCTCACCATCGCGGTCATGAGATGCCTCCCGTTGACGAAGAGGGCCAGGGGGGCCTCCTCGACCACCTCGTGGATGCCCTCATCGAACCGGCCGTCATCCACCCTGATGCAGGGGAGTTCCCGGGCCAGGCGGCTACCCTGCCGGTGCGGTGCCCTGGAGGGGCGTCCCTCCCCGGATGTCCCACTTGGTCCGGTCATAGCACCTCGTCCATGCTCCCGCTCCGGTATCCCTCGAGGTCGAGGGAGACGTATGAAAACCCAAGCTTCCTGAACTCTTTCGCGATCTCCTCTCCCATGGCGGTGATCGCCGGTATATCGGCCTTTTCAACTTCGATCCTGGCCGTTCTCCCCTGCAGCCTCACCCGGACCGTGGCAAACCCGCGGGCATGGAGGTAGTCTTCTGCCGCTTCTATCATGCGAAGCTTCTCCGTGGTGATCTCCTCTCCATAGGGGATACGCGTACAGGTGCAGGCGGCCGGGAGTTTATCCCAGAAACCATGGCCCCTGTGCCGGGCAATCTCACGAATCTCATCCTTTGAGATGCCTGCTTCGATGAACGGGTGCACGATCCCTTCTTCTGCGGCCGCCTGGAGCCCCGGGCGTCGCTCCCCGGTATCTGACCGGTTCAAGCCATCGGCGATGCAGGCAAGGCCCAGTTCCCTCGCCTTTTCATTCAGGACGCCGGCCATAATCTTCTTGCAGAGGTAACACCGGTCAGGGGTGTTCGAACGGAACAGGGGGTTCTCCATGACCGGCGCCGGTACGATCTCGAACGACAGCCCGAGTTCACGCGCATGCCGTTCAGCATCCCGGACCTCCGGGCGGGGCACGGCCGGGCTGTCGAGGAGCACACAATGGCTCCGTTCTCCAAGCACCTCCTTTGCCAGCGCCGCCAGGAGCCCGCTGTCAACGCCGCCCGAATAGGAGATGAGCATAGAACCCCTTTCTGCAATCCGTCGTTTCAACTCTGCGCACTTCTTCTGGGTGTCCATGGGATTCACGAGATCAGGTGCCTGGCTTTCCTGGGCAGCGGCGTTCCCAGGAACCGCGATTCCCTGCGAAGCAATGAAACATTCTCTCCTTTCCGAACTGTCTGCCAGGTTTCGCGCATATGGCATGCGAGGCGGGTCACCCCTGCCCTTCCACGAGGTCCTGTGCACACGGCGGCCGGGGCGGCTGCAATGCATCACCTTCGATGCCGATGCAGAGGGCGAAAAGCTCTGGAGACGCCCTGTAGCTTTACAGGTGATACCCGCATTTCACCTGCCTTCACGGGTATTGCGCCCCCAACTGCATGCAGGCCTTTCCTCGCCGCCATCAGGCTGGCTACTTGCATGATATCAATCACGCACATGCATCAAAAGAGTTTGTGAAACGGAAGCCTCCTTCTTTTTTGAACACCAGGTCGATACCGTATTTGCAGCACAATTATCGAGGAATGAATGTATGGAAATGAATAGAAATCCCATGGAGATCTTCCAGAGAGAGGCCCCCGAAGTTGCCGCGGCGTTCAGTGGCCTGATCATGGCGCTCATCGCCTCAAAAGGTCTTGACCAGAAGACAAAACAATTGATCTATATCGCCATGAAAGCAGCGATGGGGGATGACACAGCCGTGAAAGCCCATATCCCCATGGCGAGGCAGGCAGGTGCGACACGGGAAGAGGTTATCGATGCAATCCTCATGACCCTGACAGTCTCGGGGATCCGCGGGGTCGTGCACTGCCTCCCGGAAGCAGTGACGCAGTTCGAAGAGTAAAAAAATGAATCGCACCGTTCATATGCGCAGGAATTCGTCCGGGAGTCACAGAAACGCGGAAAACCAGCATGCCACCGGGAGCTGCCCAAAACGTGATCAATGGCACTTCCTTGATCAAACCCAATTCATCGGCTTCGTACTTTCAGCGCATTCCGCACGACAATCAGGTTGTCGCAGAACTCTCCCAGGTAGGCATCCATGGAGAGGCTGCCTTCCTGGAACGAACAGTCTTCTTCCTCAATTACCCGGTTGATCCTGTCCCGGGTGGGGAGGAGGAGGTCTATCGGCACCCCGGCGTTCGCCGACCCCCTTATGAGGGCTTCACGGAAGAGGCCAAGGCAGTACCCGATACGGTACCGGTAGGTATGGCGGGTCTTGTCAAGGTACCCGGCGACCCGTTCCGTCTCGACCCGGAGGAAGTCTTTCCTTACGGCATCGTCGGTGCATTTACCAAGCATGTACCGGTAATGAGCGTACGGGTACATCTCCTCGAGCTCGGCCGGAACAATGCCGCAGGTCCCGAAGACGACGATATGGTATTGCGACGGGTCGAGGACCTGGGATATGATCATCCTGATGAGCTGGTGGCTGGGGCTCCTGCTGTAGGGTTTCCGGACGGAGCATGGGATGAAGATCGCTATCTCCCTCGGCGTCACCTCGTATTCGTCGAGGATATACCGGTATGACCGTTCAAATTCCGGGAGGTAGAACGGGGGCCCCGCCAGCATCTCGTCCTGCCCGGGCGCACTGCCGCGGGATTCCTGATCATCCATGGCACGCCAACCGAAATTGCCCCAATACTCCCGGGTTAACCATAGTCCTCGCCTCTTCTATTCGCCGCATACCCTGGGTATATCCCCCATTCAATTCCTCTTTATAGAAGAGGGTACCAGGAATCTATTAATATCACCTTGCCGTTATACGTTCTCATTAGTCGAACGAACGTTGATCATGGCTTTTTCCTTCCATTTTTTTTATAAGAAGAAAGACATCCGGTGCCAGCAGCCGGGAGAGGACCTCCTCTTCCAGGGCCGGTTCGAGGAGGCCATCCCCTGCTTCGAGCGCGTACTGGACAAGAACCCGGGCGACCTTCATGCACTCTCAGGGATTGCCCTCTGCCTCGAGCACCTTGGTCGATACGAGGAGTCTATCCGGGTCTGTGACCGTATCCTGGGAATTGATCACCGGAATTCCGACGCATTATTTGAGAAAGCGCTGTGCCTCGAGAAGCTGGGCAGGTGGAATGAGGCTATATCCTGGTACAGGCAGGACCTTGCCATCAGTGCCGAAGCCCCGGATGTCAATGTCGGGATTGGGAGGTGCCTTGGCAGGCTTGGGAAGCATGGCGAGGCGATCGCATGGTTTGACCAGGCCCTGGCCCTGAACCGGTCCTATCTTGATGCCTGGGTCGGCAGGGGTGACGCCCTTCTCCACCTGAAGCACTGGCAGGATGCCCTCCTCTGCTATGAGAAAGCGCTGGAGCTCGACCCGCAGAATACCGAGATCTGGGTCCCGGTTGGAATATGTGAAAAGCAGCTGGGGCACTTCGAACAGGCCATCGCGTGCTTTGACCGGGCCATCGACTGCAACCCCCGCGACTCCAGGGCATGGTTTGAGAAAGGGCTGTGCCTCGCCGGCTGGAGGCGGAACGAGGAGGCCGTCTCCGCCTATGAGCATGCCCTGACCCTGGACCCGCGGTGCGGCCCCGCGTACTACGAAAAAGGGTATTGCTTCGAGATACTCGGGGATGAAGACCGGGCGGCGGCGAACTATGAAAAGGCCAGGTCGCTCGGCTGCTCCACGTATAGAAGCAGGGTCCAGTACCGCATCATCGATGGATATTCATTTTACTAGCCGGGGCGGGATCGCTCCGGCATACCTGCCGCCCGGCAGCTCACATCCGGGCCTTACCCGTGGCATGAAACCCCGCGGGAAACACAGGAGATATCCACGGTGGCTGCCCGACGATCTCCCGGTCCCTCCGATGCATCCAGGACCACATCCCTGATCCTGCGGACTGCACCCATGGTAGGACACAAAGCAGCCGGGGCTTGGTCAATCGAGCGTCTCTTCGAGCAGGGTGCAGGACTCCCCCTGGTGCTCGATCTCGATGGTGGCATGGCTGATGCCAAGTTCCAGGGCCTTTTCCTTTACCCGGCACTTCACAGCCACCAGTTCCTCCAGGGGGCAGCCCCCGGGGACCACGATATGCCCGGTCAGGATGTGGTGCTCCCCGTCCAGGGACCACAGGTGAAGATCGTGCAGCCCGGCGACCCCGGGAACCTTGCGAAGGGCCGCTTCGACATTCCGGAGAGATACGGTCGGGGGGACACCCTGGAGAAAGATGACCATGGTCTTCCGCAGGTTCCGCAAGACATTTCCCAGCACGATAAACGTGATGAGGATGGAGAGGATGGGGTCAAGGACGGGGACATTCCTGAACATCAGCACGAAGCTCACGAAGAGGACAGCGATCCAGCCCAGGACGTCCTCGATGAGGTGCCAGGCCACCATCTGTTCGTTCAGGGACTTCCCCGTTTTGACCCTCAGAGCGGCAATACCATTAACCAGGACCCCGACAACGGCAAAAACCAGCATCCCGGGCGCATTGGGCATGACCGGTGCCGCGAGACGGTCCAGGGCGGACCAGATGATGAGAGAGCTTCCGACCAGGAGTACAACCCCGTTTATCAGTGCCGCAGCAAGTGAGAACCGCCGGTATCCGTAGGAATAGATGGCGGTCGGTTTCCTGCCTGAAATCCGCTCGAAGAACCAGGCAAGGCCGAGCGAGAACGAATCACCCAGGTCATGGAGAGCATCTGCCGTAATTGCAAGGCTGTTCGTATAGAGCCCCCCTGCAAATTCGGCTATGGTAAAAGCGAGATTGAGGAAGAATGCCAGGCGGATGTTCTTCTCACCTGCATGCCCGGATTGCGATGACATGGTCCCTCGGGAGACTGCCCCTGCAGGAAGACCGGTATATCTGCAGGGATTATGAAGCCTGTGCCCGAACAAGCGGGATGATCTCAATCCGGAATCAGGCGCCACAAAGACCTGCGAGTTCCGTCCTTTTAAGAATTACCAAAGGAAAAGAGTTGCAATCGCTGGGCGGGAAAAAAATGGCGAAGGTGAATGGGGTGTCTACACCATCTTTGTTCCCCAGAGCGCCTTTTCATAGCGCTGGGCTTTTTCGGCTCCCCGCGTGCAAAAGAACTTGTACTTGAGCCCCAGATCCTTGGTCACCGGGCAGCCGGGGCACCTGCACTCTTTCTCGGCTGATATGCACATGAAACTCTTCCCCGTGACGCAAAAGAGCAGCTCTTTGGCACTCTTTGCACAATTGTTGTACGTCGGGCACCCTGGGCAGAAGCACAGCCCCCTCAATGAATCGAGGGTCTTGGCAAGCTCTGCCGGCGGCATTTTTGCCATCATTTGCGCCTTCTCTTCGAATTTGTCCATGCTTTCATTCCTCCATCGGTCTATTTGTGCTTGTACAGGAGTTCCCCGGGAGCGGAACCGCCTCCCTGGCAAACATCACCGGCAGACGTATCCTCCATGGCATTGTAAAGCATTTTCCCTGTCAGTCAGATTTTGAAACATCGTTTGGAAGATGCAGGAACTGATATATAAAAATCACCCAATTGGTTTCTGGTGATGGGCGGAAGCGGTAAAGGGATCCAGCCCGGAGTACTGGAGCTGATATCCCGTTGTCCGGAATTTACCTCCCGAAGAGTCATCCCCTGACTCTCGTGCTGTCCATGAGCGCCCGGGTATCCCCCTCGTCCCGGAAGAAATGAACGGGCAGGCTCCTGGACCGCACCGCACTCTCCTGAAATGAGGGGATCACCATGCAGTCAGGGGGCCCCTCACCCGAGGATATGCCATAAACGGCTCGTTTTTAAAAGAGGAGGTATATCACGCTCCATTATGCTATTTCAGGATCCAGCATGATCACGGCCAGCCCGACGGCATGGCCTTCCATCCTGTCCGTGCCGCAGGTCAATCGATCTCGAACCGGTCCATGCAGGATCTCGTACAGGCTTCTCCCGGGACACCTGCCGGATGCGGGTGAACGGGAGCGATGGTTACGGTTCATTCCAGGGAACCCTGCGTGGGAATCCGCCTCGGATCGGTCTCGATATCGACGATGGCCGGCCTGTCACGCCCCATGGCATCCTCCAGGGCGCGCTGCAGGTCGGCCGGGTCCGTGACCCGGATTCCTGTCCCTCCGCAGGCTTCGGCATATGCGGCGAAATCCGGGTTCAGGAGGTCAGTCCCGAAATTGGGGTAGTTCTCTGTCAGCTGCTCCACCTGGATCATGGCGAGCTGCCGGTTGTTGAGAATGACCACCGTCATGGGAAGGTGATATTTCACGGCGGTAACAAAATCCGACATCGACTGAGAGAACCCTCCATCGCCGGTGATGCAGAAGACCGGTTTTTCGGGATAGCCCAGTTTTGCAGCGATGGCTGCAGGAAACCCGAAACCCATGGTAGCAAGGTACCCTGACATGGCAAACCGCTGCCGCTTCATCCTGAAGTTCCGGCCAAACCACCACTGGTTCTCACCCACGTCAACGGTTATTACCGCATCCGCTGGGATGACCTCCGAGAGCACCTTCATGATATACGGCGGCCGGATGGGGATCGCTGTGGGATCTGCCTCGCGGTCGAGCTGATCCTCCCATTCCCTCTTCATGGCAGCGAGCTTCCTCGGGACCTCCGTTCCGGCCCTTGGCTCGACCCGTGCCGCAATCTCGGGTATGGTGAGATTGCAGCTCCCCCAGAGGGATACGGTCCGGGGGCCTTTCCCCAGCCTGACCGGGTTGGTGTCCACCTGGACCAGCAGCCGGTCCGTGGGGATATTGGTGAACCGGGAGAAGCCCGCACCAAGGGTGATGATTAGGTCTGCCCCATCCACGAGGGCCCTTGCCTGGGGCGATCCTACCGATCCAAGCACTCCCATGACCCATGGGTGGTCTTCGGGAATGATCCCCTTGGCACGGTAGGTTGTGAGAACCGGGGCCTGGATCTTCTCGGCAAGGGCAATGACCGCCTCTCCTTCTCCAAATGCTCCCCAACCAGCGATAATCACGGGTCTCTCTGACCGGTTGACAGCGGCGGCGGCCCGGTCAAGCTCACTTTTTCCCGGGACGATGCCCAGGCTTTTTAAACTGGTCTCGCGCCTGCAGCGGCGGGCATCGAGTTTCTGCTTCTGGATGTCATTCGGGACCGAGAGCTGCGACACGCCGTGGTGAAGGGCTGCATATTTCAGGGCCCGGTTCAGGAGGAGAACAGCCTGGTTCCGCTCGCAGATGGTGTTGTTGTATACGGTGACCGGCCGGAAGAAGGCGTCCTGGTCTATCTCCTGGATGCCGTACGGCCCGGTATACTGGCTCTCCACCTGGCCGTTCAGGGACAGGACCGAGGCTCCATCCTCCTTTGCATCATAGAGGCCGGTGGCAAGGTTGGTCGCCCCGGGCCCGGCGATGGTGAGGCAGACCGCTATCTTTCCTGTGAGCTTGTTGTAAGCGGATGCTGCGAGGGCTGCAACCGCCTCGTGCCGCACCACGATATACCGCATCTTCGGGTTCCTGCGGACTGCGTCCACCAGCCCCAGCGAGGAAGTGCCGGGAATCCCGAATATGAGATCGATGCCCCATGCCTCCAGCTCGCTGATGATAACCTGGGAGACGGTGGTCTCTGACATTTCATGGATCGTTTCCTCTTCGGGCACCAGCGCAAACGCACTTTTATCCGCCCCGCAGACCGGGCACCTCCAGGAACCGGGAAGATCGGAAAACCTGGTCCCCGGGGGGATTCCGGCCGCAGGGTCTCCCTTCTCTTCATCGTAGATATACCCGCATACGCTGCATCTCCACCTGGCCATGGCAAACCACGAAAACTGAATGCACCTGCGGGTATATAGTTTCTGCCCGCGCCTGGCAGGATCGGCAATCGGCACGGCAGGCAGAACAGGAGGCGTATTTTAAGCCCCTTGACCATGAACTCTCCATTGCCTTCGGGAGGAGGTTGCTGGCAAGGACCCCACGGGACCCGCTCACATTGAGGCGCCGGCCGTGTCGTGAGGAGAATCAACCCTGTTTTTCGCAGAGGCCGGGAGCTGCCATGATCGAGGGACGAACGGGTGTTGCCGGGGAGCCGGAAAAAAAGTGTGAATGAGAGAATTTAAAACCGTGGGCGCCTGTGTTTCGGAAGGCATTCCTGGCAGTATACGGGCCTTCCCTCGGTAGGCTTGAACGGTACTTCACAATCCTTTCCACAGTCTGAACAGACTACTTTGGTCATTTCACGGGGTCCGAAGTTTCTCGGGCCGCCAAAATTTGATTTATACATGGTTTTACTCAAACAGTCCGAAAACTGTACCTATAATAATGGCATGACGAACGTATAAAGTTCTGGATCCAACCATAATACCGGTTTGCGAGCTGCCTTGCACGGGGCAGGTCTAATCCGGCCGCCCCGGTGTTATTATCGCCAATCCCGGCCTACCCCTGAGCCTATGACTGCCGACCCCCGAGAGGGGACGCGGTTTAACCGGGCCCGCTTATGGAATATTATCTTTTCCTGACAGGTTTCCCTGCTATCATGCGAATGGGGGTCCCGCACCGTCGCTGTGCAGGCCAAAATGGCACTTTTCAGTTCGGGCCGGGGGCAGGAGCTCTTTCCTGGGTAAGGTCGCGGATGGAATCGACCCAGACCCGCCTGACCTCGGAGATCTCCATGCCCTGCATGATGTACACCAGGAGGCCCTGGAAGAGCGCGTTGATAGCATAGGCCAGGGTCCGGGGATTGGCGTCCGCCCGGATCTCCCCGATCGCCTGGCGCTGCTCCAGGAACCTGGCTACAATCCCCAGGAACTGCTCCCGGTCCTGGGCAATGATTTCGCGTATCTTCTCGTCCCGCGTGGTGATGGCGATGCTCTCAGGGGCGAACTTCCCGAGATACGAGGTCATGATGGTGTCAAAGAAGATCCCGACTCCCGTGAGGAAATCCCGGCCCCTGAATACTTCGATGATGATCGCCTCGAGCATCTTCCGTTCGTGCTCGGCGACCGCAGCGAGGAGATCGTCCTTTCCGGTGAAGTAGTGGTAGATGGTGGGCTTGGTCACACCGAGGGCCCTTGCAATATCTGCCATCGTCGCCTCCTGGTATCCCTTCTGGTGGAATACCTCGTGGGCCACTGTGATCACCTTCTTCCTTACTTCGTCCCGGTATTCCGGGTATAACCTGGCCAGCTCAATCCCTCCATACCAGATGATTACTATACTCGCGGTATAATAATTTACTCACGGTAACTTTATTTGACCTTGAGTACAACCTTGTCACGACCTCAAGGGGGTTTCTTGCCACGGAAAGATTCCCCTGCCATGAGCATGTGCAAAATGAGGATACCTGGGGAGGAAGAGAACTCCATGAATCAGAAGAGCAGGAAAGGATGGGAGAGAGCCATCCTGCTGGGGCTGGTCTTCGCCCTGGCGATGGGTGCGATACCCTGGGCGACTGCAGCCCTCGCGGAGAGCCCGACGGTGCTGATCACGGATTATACCGTAAATCCGCCGGTCCTTGCCCCCGGGGGGTACGGGACCATCACGGTAGTCATGAAAAATACGGCAAACTCGGCAAGCCTGCAGGAATCCTCCCCGAGCGGAGGTTCCCTGACGACAAGGAACGTTGATATCAGCGCCGTGATAGACAGCGTCGAGCTCATCGGAAACGGTATCCGGGTCATCGATGGGAGCTTCCACCAGTTCGGGGCGCTCGGCCCGGGCCAGTCGGTCAATGTCACGTTCTCCATCCAGGCGCCCGATACCGAGGGGCTCTATTTTCCCGAGGTGTGGGTGGGCATAAACGGGGGGAAGAATGTGCGGTACCCCGTGCCGGTGAACGTGAATACCGACCAGTTCATCATGAAGACGCCGACCATCGGTGTGCAAAAGGAGATGCCTGACAGCATCACCCCCGGGGACAGCATCCCGGTGACGCTCACCCTGACCAATGCCGGGATCATCCGTGTGAGCGACCTTGTCATCACCATGAAGACCTCTTCTCCATCGCTCGGGGCGAAGGGGGCCAACACCATGGCACTCCTGCCGCTCGAAGGCGGGGCGAACCAGACGATAAATCTTGACTTTGTCACGGACCGGAATATCCCCCTCGGGCTCAAGAAGATCACCCTTGGAATCGATTACCGGCTTCCCGACGGCACCGCGAAGCACCAGGACGAGGTGATAGAGGTCCCGATCGAAGGCAGGGCCGAGCTTGGTTTTGTATCGGTCGATACCAGCCCCCGCAGGGTAACCGCGGACCAGCCGTTCGATCTCACGATCCGCATCGAGAACACCGGGACCGGCGAGGCCAAGCAGGTGGCAGCGACCGTGGACCTGCCGATGACCGGGACGAAGGAGGCGTTCATCGGCAAGATCAAGCCGGGCAACGATGCTCCGGCAGTCTTCATGCTTGACGGGGGGAAGAGCGATACCTACTCCTACAATGTCTCGATAACCTACGTCGACGACCTGGGCACGCATACCGTCACCCGGCCGATGTCCCTCCGGGTAATACCGGGTGACGGGATGGGGATAATCCTCCCGCTCGGGGTGGTCCTCCTGATCGGCGGGTTTATCGGGTACCGGTATTGGTACCTGCCGAGGAAGAACGGGGCCGGGACGCTCCCATGGCGAAAAAAGAGTTAAAAGTCGCCCTGTTCCTTGCATGGCGCTCCCTGGCGCGGGGGAACCGGTCCAGCGTCTTCCTCAACGTGCTCATCATCAGCATGGTCTTTACCAACATGATGTTCTTCCCCGCCCTCATGACCGGCATCGGCAAGAACATTACCCAGCAGATCGTGGCCTACCAGACCTCCAATATCCTGATCGAACCGGCGAAGGGGAACCAGTACATCACGGACCTGGAGGTCACCCTCGACCGGATCAACGGCATGCCGGGGGTGGAGCGGGCTACCCCCCACTTCTCCATGGGATCGACCCTCACGTTCAGGGGGCGGATTTTGGGCGCCACGGTCCATGCTATCCGGCCGCGGGAGGAGATGTATGTCTCCCCCCTCTATACCAGGATGATCGCGGGAAGTTACCTGGGGGACAGCGACCGGGGGGAGGTTATCATCGGGGACATGGTCGCAGGCTCCCCGAACGTCCCCGAGTCCGAGGAATACAACCCGTCCCTCGGCGGCGTCCGCGTCGGGGACTCCATCCACATCGAATATGCAAACGGGTTCTCCCGCGATTACCGGGTCAAGGGCATCTTCCGGACCGGCAACTACGATATGGACAACCGGGTGTTTGCCACCTGGGACGACATGGAGGAGGTGAAGGGCGAGCCACTGAACTATGCACCATACATCACCGTCAAGGTCAGGCCGGACTATTCCGAGTCATTCGTGAAGACCGAGCTCCTCCAGTACGGCCTCCAGGAGAAGGTCCAGACGACGCAGGACCTCCTGGACAAGGCAATCGGCAGGGCCATGGAGAGCTTCTCCATCATCGGCCTGATATCCATGATGGTGAGCCTGGTCATCGCGATTGTGGTGATCTTCATCGTCATCATGATCAAGACCCTCAATAATCGCCGCCAGATCGGGATCCTCAAGGCGATCGGGGTTGAAAAGTCGGTGATCATGCACAGTTACGGGTTCCAGGTCGTGCTCCTCTCCCTTGCCGGCATCCTGATGGGTTTCCTCTTCACCGGCCTGGTCATCCTCTACATGACCTATTATCCCATGGTCACCCCTGAGTTCACGGCGACTCCCTTTGTAACGCCCCTGGACCTGGCCTGGAACGGCATCATCCTGTTCGCCGCCTCGGTGGCGGCCGGGTACCTGCCTGCATGGAAAGTCTCGCGGGAGAACATCCAGGACGTGATCCGGGCATGATCCGCTTCTCTGACCTGCGCAAGGTCTACCGGATGGGACAGGTCGAGGTGAAAGCCCTCGACGGGGTGAGCCTCGAGATAGGGAAAGGTGAGTTCATCGGGATCATGGGCCCCAGCGGGAGCGGCAAATCGACCCTCCTTCACCTGCTCGGCCTGCTCGATTATCCCACCAGCGGCTCCATCACCATCGACGGCATTGACGTGAGCAGGTTAAACGACTGGGAGAGGACCATGTTCCGGCTCTATAAGCTCGGGTACGTATTCCAGGACTATGCCCTCGTCCCCGAGCTGACTGTAAAGGAGAACATCTGCCTCCCGGCCATGCTCCGCACCGACCGGACCGAGCAGGAGTACGTGGCCGCCACCAGGGATATCCTGCACCGGATCGGCCTCTGGGACCGCCGTGATCACCTCCAGAGCGAACTCTCGGGAGGCCAGCAGCAGCGGGTGGCAGTCGCCCGTGCGATGGTGAACAAGCCCGACATCCTTTTTGCGGACGAGCCCTGCGCCAACCTGGACTCCGAGAACTCGCGGATGGTCCTCGACCTCTTCCGGCAGATCAACGAGGAGATGCGCCAGACCATCGTAATGGTCTCCCACGAGGACTGGCACCGGGACTATTTTCACCGGGTGGTGAAGCTCCGGGACGGAAAGATCGAAAACGGGAGCGGGTAGCGGGAACATCAGGAATCTGAAAACCAGCCAGGGCTGTCCCCTCCCTGGATGGCAGAACTGCTCATCGCAAAGAATTTAATTTTGGGATAACCCACCTGGTTTTTTCTTAAAGGGGTTTGAGATCGCAAGGAATGGCCAGGGATACCTGGCATGATCACGCCTTCCATCTTTCCGGCCTGGCGTGACGGCTGAACCGTGGCCGGCAGTCTCCGGATTGCCCGGTCCCTGGCCACGTTGCCCGTGGCCATGGTAACGGCTCCACCGGTGCTGCTATATCCATGAATCGACCAGGAACTATACGATAACCACATGGTGAAACCCCCTGCAAGACCATTTCTCAAGTGGGCCGGCGGTAAGGCCCAGCTGATGGAGGAGTTCACCCGGCGGGTCCCCGGCGAGCTTAAAAAAGGGGAACTGCCGGTTTTCGTTGAACCATTTGTGGGCGGAGGAGCGGTTTTTTTCCATTACAACAGCCATTTCAGGTTTGAGGAGTGCCACATTTTTGATATCAATGAAGAACTGGTCCTCGCCTATACCGTAGTAAAACGGGAAGTCGAGGAGCTAATTCAGGTTCTTGCCGCTATCGAGAAGGATTTCCTCTCACAGGATGAAGCAGGGAGAAAACAATTTTTCTATGACCTGCGCGATGAATACAACCGGAAAAAACCAGCCATCAATTTCTCTTCCTTTGGGAACGACTGGACCGACCGTGCTGCTCAGTTCATTTTTCTCAACCGGACCTGCTACAACGGGCTTTACCGAGTGAACTCGGACGGTTGGTTCAATGTGCCATTCGGCAGCTACAAAAATCCGAAAATTCTCAATGCACCGCTATTGAGGGTTGATTCCGGGATGCTCCAGAATTCTGCAATCCACCTGGGCGATTTTGCCGAATCGCACCGCTATATAACGGACAAATCTTTTGTCTATTGCGATCCCCCATACCGGCCGCTCAGCAAGACTTCCTGCTTTACCCAGTATTCCCGGCATGGATTCACCGATTCGGAGCAGAGGCGATTGGCAGCATTCTTCAGGAGTTGCGACAGCAAGAAGGCTAAAATCATGCTGAGCAACTCTGACCCGAAAAATGTTGACCCTGAGGATGATTTCTTTGATACACTGTATGCGGAGTACCATATTGCCCGGGTCCCGGCAACCCGGATGATTAACTGCGATGGCTCAAAGAGGGGAGAGGTGCGGGAAATTATTGTCACGAATTACCCGCAGTGATCCAAGCCAGGTTGGACTCGGAGCCTGGTAATGGGGCTGGCCATGGCTTTTCTCTGTCTCCCTGGAGTCCCTGGATCATCATGCCAGGATAAATGAAAAATTGGAGAATGTTTGCGAAGAATTTCGCCAGGACTTACTCGGTTGTCTTCCCGTCGAAATGCTCTTCCTTCGCGTTAGCTTCCTGCTTTGTCTTCCGGACTACCTTATCCTGGTGCTCAGGCGGCGAATAGATGGTATACAGCTTGAGGTCGGCGGTCTTTGAGGTGTTCACCACGTTGTGCTTCGCACCGTTCGGGACGACTACCGCGGTGCCGTCCTTTACTGCGTGCTTCGTGCCGTCTATCACGACGAATCCCTCTCCCGCCTCGAACCGGAAGAACTGGTCCACGTCGTCATGCGTCTCTTCGCCGATCTCCTCGCCGGGCTTGAGACGCATTAAAACGAGCTGGCTGAATTTCCCCGTGTAGAGTACGCGGCGGAAATCCGTGTTCTTTATAGTCTCTGCTTCGATATGAGATGAAAACCCCTTCTTCATGTTCACCATTCCCTGTAACGGTAGTCCATCGGTGGCAGCACATATCAAGGTATCCAGGAATGCGAGCCAGGGAATAGGCAACTTTCTTAAATTGTATAGAATAGACAGACCGCCTCCAGAGGATGTGCTGATAATACCGTGACAAAACCCAGAGTATGGAAAATTTGCATTATTGAATGGCTGCACTCCTGCACAAAAAATAGGCTTTTTCTGATTCTTTAGCCTTTGAAGATCTTCTTCAGGAAACCGGTAGCTCCCTCAGCCTTCTCCTGGGCACCCAGAAGCTGCTTTGCCATGCTGGCTGCCTCCGGCGAAGACTGGAGAGCCATCTTGGACTGCTCGCCGAGGAGGCTGGTAAGACCGGCGGTGTCCATCTTCTGCTGGGTAAACATCTTCCCCACGTAGCCCATGACCATCGGGGCAGCGATTGCCAGCACTTTTCCGACCACGGCGGGAGGAAGGCCTGTCTTCTGCGAGATTGCATTCTGGATCGGGGTCAGCTGGCTCCCAAGCAGGCTGTTCAGCATGCCGCTGCCTCCGGCAGCCGCGGGGCTTCCAAGGAAGCCGCTGATGTTGTCCAGCGGACTGCTTCCGCCGGTCTGCGCCACCATCTTAGCCAGCATATCGGCCCCGCCGGGCTTGGAAGCGGTGTTCGACATGGAGCCGAGCAACATGGGGAGGCCCATGCCGAGAGCGGACTTGACTGCATTACTGTCCCCGCCGACCGACTTGCTTATGGCAGCGAGGTTATCTCCTGATGACAGCTGCGTCATCATGGTTGAAACAATAGAGTCCATGGTTAAGGATTGCTATTTACATTTTAAACTTTTGGATCGGGAAGTGACTAATATAAGCGGAGAGGATCATGGGGAGGCCCATGCACCAGACCGACCTGCCTGTTCGAATATCAGCAAATTCAGATGTTTTTCAAAAATGAATTACAATGAAGCGGACCCTAAAATTTGTTTATCAGCTGTCCATCACATCCGCAGGGAAACCCCCCATCTATCCTGTCCCGGGGAAGGGGTCCTTGAAAAAATGATGAGTCTATCAATCAAAATTCTTCAACCATTTTCCTGGCCATTTTCAGCGTTTCGATCTTGAATTGCAGGTGCTTGATCCATAACTCCTTTGCAAGGATCTTCCCTTCGATCTTGCGTTTGATCATTGCCTTTTTCTGTTCGTCGGTCATCTTATCCCACATCTCGTCCATGAGCATGTCCTTCCATTGCATCATGCCCTCCGGACCTCTGCCATGTCCGTGCATCATGGTATATCACCTCGGCTCGTGTTCGGATTGTCCGAACCCGTCCTGACCATTGCACTATGGATTCAAAGTCCTTTGCCCATTTTCCAAAAATTGAAAAGGAGGGATTGGAATGCGAACTGCATCCCTGCCGGTTTTTCACAAACGACAGCCAGCCGGAGATACCGGTAGAAATTGAGGCAATCCAAAACACTACGGTATTAAGAGAGACGATGCTATTCGTACGGGGAATCAGCGATGGCAGTCGATATCGTCTCCTCCCTGCTCGTCCTCCTCCAGATGATCTGCGTCATCAGCGTGGTTGCCTACCTGTTGACCCGGAGCAGGATCTTCTCCGATGTCCTGGATGGCCGCCCGGCGATACGCACCCAGGCCATCCTTATCGTGGTCTTCGGCGCCCTGTCTATATACGGCACGGTCAGCGGGGTCGAGGTCATGGGGGCCATATTCAACGTCCGCGACCTGGGCCCGATGGTCGCCGGCCTTGTCGGCGGCCCCGTAGTTGGGATAGGTGCGGGCCTGATCGGAGCCCTCTACCGCTCCAGCCTGGGAGGGTTCACGGTCGTGCCGTGTTCGATTGCCACCGTCCTCGCCGGTCTCCTCGGCGGGCTGATCTGGCTAGCGAACCGGCGCAGGTTCCCGGGCATTACCATCGCCGTCTCCTTTGCCGTCCTGATGGAGGGGCTGCACATGCTCCTCACCCTCGCGATCTGCCGCCCGTTCGAGCAGGCGCTCGCGGTGGTCAGTACCGTAGCCCTCCCGATGATCCTTGCAAATGCGGCCGGGATGTTCATCTTCGCGTTCATTATCGCCAACCTCGAGGACGAGCGCAGGATGCAGGCTGAGCGGGACACCCTTCTCCGGGAAATGGAGCGGAAGAACACCGAGCTGGCGATCGCGGCCGAGATCCAGCGGAGTTTCCTCCCTGATACGATAGCCCAGGTCGAACATTTCGATATCGCGGCAAAAAGCATCATGGCCAGGGAAGTCGGCGGGGATTTCTTCGACGTGATTCCCTTCGAGGTGGTTCACATGGGGAAAGACCGGCTCGGGATCCTCATCGCCGATGTCTCGGGAAAGGGGATCCCCGCCGCCCTCTTCATGGCGCTCTCGCGGATCGTCGTCCGGGTCAACGCGACCTGGCACCAGCAGCAGGCGGCCGATGCAATCCGTGATGCGAATGCCATCATCACCGCAGATTCGAAGGCCGGCATGTTCGTTACGCTCTTTTACGGCATTCTTAATGCACAGGATCGCACGCTCACGTACGTAAACGCCGGCCACAACCCCCCGCTCATCTGTCATGGTGCCGACGGGACCTTTTCGGAACTCCCGGCGACCGGTATGGCAATGGGTGCCGTCCAGGATGCTGAGTACTTCTCCAGGAACGTTGCATTCCTGCCGGGCGATGTCATGGTATTGTACACGGACGGGATTACCGAAGCCGAAAATGCCAGGTACGAGATGTTCGGGGAAGGCCGGCTCCGCGAGGCGATAGCAGGGGCGCGGATGCTCGCGGCCGAAGCAACCATTGCTGCAATCCTCGAATCCGTACAGGGGTTCACCGGTTCCACCCCGCAATCCGATGATATCACCCTGATAGTAATCAGGAACCTGTGAACCGGAGGGTTTTATTCCAGGGCCGTGCCAGCTATGGAAACACCAGGATTTGGCTTCAACGGGTAATGTCTCAGGCTATAGGTTCGTCTCGATCCGGTTCTCTCGTATCTCGTGGCCCCGGCCAGCTCATCTGCCTCTCTCTGCATCACCTCATTGAAAAACCAGGTGATGAGATTCTTCATCCCTTCTTCGTTATCGGTACGATAATTTACTACGAGGTCTTTACTATTCATTGCCCTGTATTCCTCCGTTTCTGCAATCTAAGGTAGGATACAGGGACGTTTCAATTTTACAGCTTTATATGCACACTACCGTCCTTTCAAAAATTGAACGAGTCGATCTTTTAAATATTTGAAAAACTCGTGATGGTATTATTGCACCATAAGCAAGAGAACCTGTAGGCAGGGGGGTTGCAGGGTTCATGATAAACAGCGGACTCTACCATGGAAATACATTGAATCATTACCAAAAAGGCCTGATTTGGTGCCTTTTCATGGTAATCCTGTTCCTCCTCGCCATGTGTTCGCCGGCTCTTGCCCATACTGCAGCCGAAATGGGGATCTCCCCTGATCAATACGACCAGGGGATACCGGTCTATTGGCCGTATCATGCCTTTTTCATGACCACCGGACTGGTCCTGCTCCTGTCAGGGTTCATCGTGATGCGGTACCACAAAACCAGGAACTGGTACAAAAGCCATCAAGGGCTCCAGGCTGCCGGCGGCCTTTCGACCATTGCCGGCCTGTCCATAAGCATGTTCATGATCCAGGCATCAGGAGTCGGGCACCTCCGGTATACTCACGGACTCCTGGGGGCAGGGACTGTCGCGCTGATCATATCAACGCTCCTGCTGGGCCTCTTTATCATAAGGGCTCCCGGGACCCGGCGCCCTATCCGCCTGGCCCACGGGTTGATGGGTGGGGCTTCGATCATCCTGGTCATGCTCAACATCGCACTCGGCCTGTCCATGATGTCCATGGTTCTGGCCCAATAACCGCAGAATCCATTATTCTGGTGTCCCGTATCTAATCTTTCGAGGGGCGATGCTGCACTCCTCATGGAGGATGGCGGCTGCATTGCGCTCGCCGGGAGAGGAGAGAGAGAAATGGTTCCTTTTTCCCTGGACCGTTCCCTGTGCACTCCAGTCACGCCGGTTTCCCCGTCCCCTTCCGGGTATACGGGAGGGAAAAGCGGTAGCTCACGCAGAACCCGATTACCAGCGAGACAGCCATCGCAGGGACGAAGGGCGACTGGAAGAAGACACCGATGAGGAACGCCAGGGCGATCGGGCTCCGGAGGAGCGAGACGCTTACCCCGGCAATGATGCAGACGACGCAGAGCGCAAGGGGCATGAAGGGGAGGAGCCGGCAGACCAGGACGCCCAGGGTACCCCCGATGAAGAAGGACGGGAAGATATACCCCCCGGCAAACCCGGTGGAGAACGAGAATGCCATGAGCAGGATCTTGCCAATGACCAGTGCAGCCAGGAGAAGGATGCCTGCCTCGAGGTAGTGTTCGACGAGGAACTGGAGCTGGTCATTGCCCATGAACAGCGTCAGGGGAAGGAGCAACCCCGTGACACCCATCCCGATGCCACCGATCAGGCCAAGGAGCATGGGACGATGCTCCAGGGGCTCAAAGATCCTGCGCACCCGGTGGTACACCCCGATAAAGAGGATCCCGCATGCACCGCCGATTGCCCCGAGAAGGATCGCGTAGAGGAGGTAGATGTCCCTCCAACCCCCGGGCGGCGGCAGGGCGAAGGTGGCGCCGATGAGAGGTCCCGTCAGGAGGAACGTGGCAGCAAACCCGGCAGTTGCTGCGACAATGGTGGGGAGCACCACCTTCCAGTTCATGACGCCTTTTTCAAGCGTCGTCTCGATGAAGATGAGGGACCCGGCAAAGGGCGAGGAAAGGAATGCGCCGAAGAACCCGGTGATGCCGGAAATGGACGAGAGGGGGACCACGGGCCCGGGCAGCCGGGCTTTCTCGGCAATCACGGCCCCCACGGCACCGGTTGAGACGGTGAGCGGGGCCTCCGGGCCGAGCGGCGCCCCGCATACGAGCGAGGCAAGCCCCCGCAGGAAGAGCTCAAGGCCCCTTTTTAAGCCAAACTTCCCCTCCTTTTCAAACTCGATGAGGTCTTCGGCCATGATCGCGATGTCCCCCTTGAGCCAGGAGCGGATACCTCCGGCGAGAAGACCCCCCAGGATGCAGATGACCAGTATCCGAAGATCGAAGACCGGCGAGAGGGAATTCATTGAAATTCCTTCCCACAGGAGACCCGTGAGAACATCCTCCACCAGGAAGAAAACAATAAAGATCAGCGCGCCGGCCACGCCCACGACCGCAACAAAGAGGAGTAAAGCGTAAAATTCCTTTGAATTCAGCGATACATCGGCAACACCCGGAGGGGGACCCCCCTTATCTTCCGGCATCGGGGCTCACTCAAAACAAATCAGACCCTGGAAAGTATTAAACACTGCCGCTTTTGCAGGTCCCTGGCATAGACCAGGCCATCTCTCCCCCGCCTCCGTGGATAGATGAACGCCCCCATCCGGGACCTTTGTTGATACGGGTCGAATGTATCAGGCCATTGCAAAACGGCAAATCCCTACGGTTTGTTTCTTTTCCGCTTCTGGATTGCTCGCCGCGCAATTTCGCCAAGGGTCACGACCACTCCCACACCCAGGGCAATAGAAACCAGAACCGATGGTGCAAGGGTCTCCAGGTTCAGCGGGGCATGGAGGACCGGCAGGTAGATCCCTGCAAGGAGCACGGCGATGGCGGCAGCCCCCCAGAGGTTGATGACGCGGTTCGAGAACATGCCGGTCTCGGGGATGAGGTGCTCCCCTGAACGGGTGAAATACGCGAGGAATATGTGGCCAAAGAACCATGCCGAAAGGGCGCTTGTCTGGAGGAGGGCCAGGGAATATCCATGATAGAGGGCAACGAGGTAGACCGAGGTCACCGCGGTAAAGAGGAGCACGCCTTTTGCCAGGATGCTCGCGCCGGTTGCACGGTCAATAACCTTCTCAGACCTCTTCCCGGGGCGCCGGGAGATAATCCCTGGTTCTTCGGGCTCGGCAACGAAACCCGCCGAAGCCCCGAGGTCCATGAAGAGCTCAAGGAGGATGATCTGGATGGGGGAGAACGGGAGCGGCAGGCCGGCGAGGACCGGGAGGAGGAATATGAGGACGAGAGCTGCCTTGATGGAGAGGTAGTACGTGATCCCTTTCCGGAGGTTCTGGAAGAACTTCCTTCCCTCGAATATGCCCCGGATGATCGTGATGTAATTGTCATCCGCGAGGACAACTTCTGCCGCGTCCCGCGCGACATCGGTCCCCCGGACGCCCATGGCAATCCCGATGTCTGCCCCCTTCAACGCAATCGCATCGTTGATCCCATCCCCGGTGACCGCGACGATCTCCCCATTCTCCTGGAGGGCGCGGACAATCCGGTATTTATGATCCGGCGCCGCACGGGCAAAGACCGAAGCCGACCCGACAAGGGACTGAAGCTCCCCGTCGCTGATGCGTTCCAGTTCTTCGCCTGTGACAACACGGTCCGGGGCTGACCCGATCCCTACTTTGCCGGAGATGTATTTCGCGGTGGCAGGATGGTCCCCCGTCACCATCAGCGTCCGTATCCCTGCCGACGATGCCCGGGCAATCGTTTCCGCCACGCCCTGGCGCGGGGGGTCCTCGAACGAGACGAGGCCGCGGAACGTGAGCCCCTGCTCTACCCGGGGATCATACACTGACTCCTCCCCTGATTCAAGCTGCCGGGAGGCAACCGCTATCACACGCCGGCCCTTCCCGGTTTCGGCCTCCAGCTGCGCCTTCACCGCGTCCGGTACCTCCGTGCATGCAGAAAAGACCTCTTCCGGGGCTCCGGTCAGGAACAGGGCTGCGTTGCCGCCGGCAGGGCGAACGAGGGCCCTCGTCCGCCTCCCGTTCCCGAAGTCCCTCTTGTGGAGGATTGGGGATGAGTCCGGGGAAATCCCGATCTGCCGGGCGTGATCACGTATTCCCGTATCGAGCGGGTTGGACGTGTATTCCGGGATGGCAGAAAGCGCCTCGCTGATAACGGCCCGCTCATCCGGTGGATACGTGGCAGCGACCAGCATCCTTCCTTCGGTGATGGTCCCTGTTTTATCGGTTACGATGACGGTCGTATCACCGAGGGTCTCGGCTGCTTTCAGCTTCTTGACAAGGAAGTTCGAACGGGAGAGCCGGTATGCCCCCAGCCCCAGGACCATGGTGATGATGATGGGGAGCTCTTCCGGGATGGTTGCAAAGGCAAGCGACAACCCCGTGAGGAACATGGTCCGGGGGTCCTGGCCCCGGACGATCCCGATGGCGGTGATGGCGGCGACGAGAAAGACCGCGATGTACAGGAGTTTTCCTGCAAGGTCTTTCATGGCCAGCTGGAGCCGGGTTTTCGGGGGGCGCACCTCCCGGGCGGAGGCAGCGATCACCCCTATTTTTGTCTCCCTTCCCGTCAGGGCAACGCGGGCCAGCCCCTCCCCGGCCACCACGGTCGTCCCCGCGTATATCCCGTCGCCGTCCTTCTTCCGGGCCGGGAAAGACTCCCCCGTCAATGCGGATTCGTCGACCTGGAGGTCGACGCCACGCACCAGCGTCGCATCTGCCGCGACCTTCGTCCCCTGGGCAAGGATAAGGAGGTCGCCTGGCACGACCGCGAGCGAATCGATCTCTGCCAGTTCCCCCCCGCGTTTCACCCGGGCCTTCGGGGCGGCGATCTGCCCGAGGGATGCAATGGCTTTCTTGGCCCTGAACTCGTTCCAGACTTCAACAAAGACCAGGAGAGCGATGATGACAAAGATGGTGATGGCATCTGAGATCTCCCTTCCGAGGATGGCATAGACCACGCCGATGAAGAGAAGGAGGAGGATCATCGGTTCGGTGATTTCATGGCGCGCAATTTTGAAAAAACTCACCCTGGCCGGTTTGAATATCTCGTTCGGACCTGTCGCCGCGAGGAGGTCTGCCGCCCGGGCCTCGGTGAGCCCTTCCTCATCACCGGTCATACCTGCACACCATACCGGATCATGGTACCAATACCGGGATCTCTTACAATCTGGCAGATTTATACATGGCGGTGCGATCCAGGAGGCCATTCCCGGCGAAAATTACGTCGTTTAGCTCCTTTGCCCAACGCCATATTTCTAATTCAACACGTTCTCCTCATTATTGCCAGATTTACCATTGGATTACGGGAATTATACAGTCCCCTGAAGATATTCGTGCACGGGCTCCTTCCATCCAGGATTTCAAGGACCGGCCCCGTCTCATGTATTCCTGCCATTTCACCAGGATTTTCTGCTGTCTGTCCTTCCTGCACCGAAAGCGTCTTCTCCCGGGCAGGTAATTTTCGGTACGATATGGATTTTTTCGACCAGGCATACCGCGGCACGCCGCCGTGGGATATCGGGAGAGCGCAGCGGGAGTTCGTGCGCCTCGAGGAGTCCGGGGAAATCCATGGCGACGTGCTGGACGTTGGATGCGGGAAGGGGGACAATGCCCTTTTCCTCGCGGGCTGCGGCCACAATGTCTGGGGGGTGGACGCGGTGCCGGCTGCGATCGAGATCGCCCGCAGAAAGGCGGATGAACGGGGCATTCCTGCAACGTTCCTCGTAAAAGACACCCTCAATCTGCACGATGTCGGCAGGACTTTTGATACCGTCATTGATTCCGGCTTTTTTCATACCCTCTCCGACACGAAACGCACGGTTTTCATCAGGACTTTATACGAGATCCTGAAACCGGGAGGTGCCTATTTCATGCTCGCCTTCAGTGAACGGGAGCCGGGGGGATACGGCCCCCGCCGGGTCACGCAAAGGGAGATACAGGATGCTTTTTCTGACGGGTGGAGGATCAACTGGATCCGGGCCGCGGTCTTCGAGAGCCGGACAAGGCCGGAGGGTTCCCAGGCGTGGCTTTCATCGATTACCAGACTCTGAACATCTTTGACCAAAAATTACGGGATAAAACGGGAGAGATAATGAAAACCTTCATTCCTGGCTCCATTCTCCTTGTATTTATCGTGATTTTTGCCACCGGATGCCTTACAGCGCACGAAGCACCCTCCGGCATTCTTGAAGGAAAAGTCACTATCGGTCCGATATGCCCGGTGGAACGCATCGATCAGCCCTGCACCCCTGCTCCTGGAGCATATGAGGCACGGAAGATATTCATATTCAGGAATGATGGAAAGACACTTGTTAAAACGGTCACAATTGATGCAAACGGACATTACCGGGCAGAATTGAAAGAGGATACGTACATAGTCGAAATCAATCATATCGGTATCGACAGGAGTCCAGATGTCCCGGCCTTCATTACCGTCATGTCCGGACAGACTGTGGCCTTCAATATCACAATTGACACCGGAATCCGGTAATTGGGTAAAAAATTCCGATGATTTTCCCTTTCAACAGGGAGTAGTATTTGAGCGCCATAAGCCCGACCGCATAAAAACGAACAGCAAGAAGACCGCCAGGGCTCCGGATGAATGCATAAAAGACGTAAATCATCAATATGCCGCCGATACCATGGAACTGGAGCGCATCAATGAGCCATGCAAGTATGCATCCTGGGGCCGGTTCGACACAATCTCTTCTTTTACCGATGAAACCCAATGACTGGTTATCAGGCTTTGGACCGGACCAGGGACGGAATACAAAATGGCAGCAGTGCTGGAAACCAGGGACCTTTCAAAAGCGTATGGCGATGTCTGCGCCGTCGACCATGTCTCCCTTACCGTGAATGCAGGTGAGCTCTTCGGCCTCCTTGGCCCGAACGGGTCGGGAAAGACGACCATGATCAAGGTGCTGACCGGGCAGGTCCGGCCAACCGGGGGGTCGGCAACCGTGCTCGGGCTCGACGTGGAAAAAGAAGGGATCAGGGTGCGGGAGCGTGTTGGGATTATCCCCGAGCAGGAGTCCCCGCCAAGCTTTCTCACCGCGGTGGAATACCTGGAATTCGTCGGGGCTGTCCGGAGGATCCCGGACCTTGCAGCAAAAGCCGAATGGTGGTTTGACTTCCTGGAATTCGGGGACAAGAAAGACGTCCTCTGCAAGGACCTGTCCCGGGGCACCCGGCAGAAACTGATGTTTGCCCAGGCCTTCATCCACGAACCGGTCTTTGCCCTCATCGACGAGCCCCTCATTAATTTCGACCCCATCATGCAGGACGTGGTGAAAGAGTTCCTGGTGCAGTATGTCAGGAGAGGAAGGACAATCTTTCTCTCCACCCATATCCTCGAGGTCGCCGAGGAAATCTGCTCGACGTTTGCGATCCTCCACCGGGGAAGGCTCCTGCATACTGGCCCTGTTGCAGACCTGGCCGGGAGGGGGGAACACCTCGGAGAGTTCTTCCTCTCGCTCATGCGGAAGGAGCGCCATGCCTGAACTCTTCGTGAACATGATGAAAGAGGAATGGAGGGTGCATTCCACCATGTTTGGAGGAGTGTCGTTCGCCCTCTTCCCGGTGATGATCTTCGGGATCTCGTTCATGGGATCGTTCCTCCTCCCCCTGCTTTCATCAGCCATGTTCTCCGGCAACCTTGCCCTCCTGGCCCATGCCATGTTCCTTATGCTTGGGTTCATGGTCGGGGCATTCGGGCTCATGGGCAGCGAGATGATGAACCGGCGGTTCGGCCAGGCGAGCCTCCTTTCCTACTCGGCACGAAGCCTGCCGCTCTCCGAAAAAACGATATTCTTCAACTTCGTGGTCAAGGATACGGTCTATTACTTTTTCCTCTGGGTCCTGCCGTTCGGAGGAGGATATATCGCGGCTTCGCCGTTTACCGGGACACCCCTGGACAGGGCCTTCCTGCTCCTGCTCACCCTTGCGCTCTCCTTCATGTCCGGGCTCTGCGTGGTCTTCCTGCTCTCTGCCCTCTACGTCCGGTCGAAGCGGGCCTGCTTGCTGACCGTCCTCGCCCTGGCTGCAGCGTGCGTCGGCTTTGCGTTCGCAACCGGCAGGAACCCGGCGGCTTACTTTCCCCCGTTCCTCATCTACGAAACCTTTTCCTGGAGCATGCTCCTTTGGACCTGCTCCCTTCTCGTGGTCCTGTTCGCGCTCTCTATCGTGCTCTTTTCCCCGGAGCAGGCAGGATCGACCAGGACATACTCCCGGGCACTCGGGCCCCTGATACGGAGGCTCTCCTTCCTTCCCTATCCACCACTCGCAGCAAAGGACCTGGTCGACCTGTACCGGAGCGGGATTGGCGTTGGCCAGGCCCTCTTCTCGTTTCTCATCCCGCTCGTGGTGATCTGGTTCTTCCTCTCCCTGGCCGGGTCCTACCTCCCTGCCCACGGCCTGCTGTTCATGTTCGCCCTCGTCACGGGCATAATCGCTTCAACCATGTACACCTGGGTGACCGAGTTTGACCCCTTCGGGCCGTATGCCTGCCTCCCGGTCGCGGTCAGCACCCTCATCAGGAGCAAGATGAGCACGTTTCTGCTCCTGCAGGCGGCGCCGGCGGTATTCATCGCCGCTGTCGCAGCCCTTGCCGGAGAATCGCTGTATATTTTGCCGGCCGTCGTGCTCTGCCTCTCGGTCTCGTTCTACGCGGCCGGCGTGATGGCCTGGCTCTGCGGACTTTCCCCCAGCGTGCTCGTCTATAATGTGAAGGTGCTCGCCACCTACCTGGTCCTGGATGGGATCGCCCTCGCGATCTTCGCAACTATTTCATTTGCCAACCCGTTCTACGCGTTCGCATCTGTCGTGCTGGTGCTCCCGGGATGGATTTTCGTGAAACGTGCAATGGCCCGGTGGGACGCCGTTGATCCGGCTGGCTTCTGAAGCGGTGGCCGAAATAGTATTATCACTGCTTCACAACCCCGGTCCCTGAATTGTAGCGTATCGCGGGGACACTGCCCGGAAAATGAGGGGTACATGGGGGGCGCAGGGCGGCAAGGACCCCCGGATCCCATCGCCAGGCATTTCACGCGGCAGCGGGAAGATCGGCGCACCCGCAGGCCGCCATCGTCCCGGAGTCCATACCCTTGCGGAACCATGCGACGCGCTGGGCTGACGTGCCGTGCGTAAAGGATTCGGGCACAACATACCCCTGCGACTCCATCTGGATGCGGTCGTCCCCGACGGCGCTGGCAGCGTTCAGCGCCTCCTCCAGGTCACCGGGTTCCAGGATGAGGTTATCGTAACTGGCGCGTTTTGCCCATACGCCCGCATAGCAGTCGGCCTGCAGCTCGAGGTCCACCGAGAGCTGGTTCGCCCCCGCCTCGCTGACCCGCTGCATCTGCTCATTCACGTATGGCAGGGTCCCGACCTGGTTCTGGACGTGGTGACCCACTTCATGGGCGATAACGTACGCCTGGGCAAAGTCACCGGGGGCCCCGAAGCGCTCCTGGAGTTCGTTGAAGAAGTCGAGGTCGATGTATACCTTCTCGTCGGCAGGGCAGTAGAATGGCCCGACAGCGGTGCTGGCCCCTCCGCACGCCGAATCTACATATCCGGTAAATAATACAAGCCTGGGATCGGTGTAAGTCCTCCCCAGTTCGTCCTCGAAGATCTCGCTCCAGGTCGTCTCCGTGTCGCCAAGCACCAGGGAGACCTGGTCAGCAAGCTGGTCCTGCTGCTCTGCTGTTAACTGGGACTGCTGCGTCGATCCGACAGATATGTCGGTGCCCTGCAGGAACTGCCCCGGGTCGACCCCCAGGACTACCGCGAGGATGAGGACGACGACAAGCCCCAGCCCGCCGATACCGCCCACAGCACCGCCGGGGATCCCGGGGGATCTCCGGTCCTCGATGTTGCCGCTCCTTCTCCCTTCGCGCCACCTCATGGTCCACTCCTTCCCTGTAAGGGGCTTGCCGCTTGAACCATCGCACCGGATCGTGACCAGCCATCGTGCAAAGGACCGCCCAAGAGCCGGTTGCCAGAAACATCTGCATCCATGGATTCCTCATTGGCACCCTGGATGCACCCCCGGATATCCATTCATCTTTCCTCCTGACACTTATCCATCCTGGAGAAAGATGAAAAAACTGTCCATGGCGGACGTGTCACAACCTGGGTCCGGCCTGAAGGCGCTCTGGTATATGTACCTGGAGACGATTTTTCAGGACATGTTCATTCCATGATCATGAGGAAAAACTCCGGGTCTCGCGTTCGTGTTACTGCCTGAAAACAAAAAACCATTATTATTCAACCCCAATCCCCGGCTACCGGGACAAACCCGGCAGGACCAAACGTGCATACCGCATCTTTACCCGTACCAGTCCCGTCCCACTTGTTGTTGCCATTTGCATCGAGGTACCACGTCCCGGCATTATTGACCCCGATCTCTACTATGCCGTCCTGGTTCCAGTCCTCGGTCACCGGCACAGCCCCTGGAAAACCGAACGTGTACATTACATCCTGTCCCGGGCCGGTCCCGTCCCACTGATAGTTACCATTGCGATCCACGTACCAGGTTCCATCGCCGGCAAAGGCACCGATTTTCACCTGGCCGTCACGTTTCCAGTCACCAACGACCGGGGTCCACCCGGTAGCGCCAAAGGAGTACATGGCATCTTTTCCCGTACCGGTCCCGTCCCATGCATTGTTCGAATTCATATCCAGGTACCATGTTCCGGCAGTGTATACCCCGATCTCCGGCTCGGTATCACCGTTCCAATCTCCGATAACCGGTATAGCCCCTGAGAAACCGAAATTGAGGAGCCGGTCAGTCGTCGTCCCGTCCCAGAGATACGGGCGCCCTCCACAATCCACGTACCACTGGCCGCCCCGGAACACCCCTATTTCGGACGCGTTGTCCCGGTCCCAGTCGCCCACGACCGGGATATCACCCGCGATGCCGATTTTCAAGTTTCACCCCGAGACTCCTTCATATTATCTCACCCTAAGCTGACCGGATCGTGGCTCAATTTCGCGCCATACGAGTAGGGAAGGTTTCTGGGGGATCTCTTGGAAAAAAAACAAACCCCGGTGAGCGTGGGTTGGTGCACGTTATCCTTGTCTTATGACTCATTGTGCCGTTCCTGGTGCCAGGATGTCCTTTCACGTAAAGAAAAAAGACAGGAATATCTCACGTCCACTTTGCGAAAACCGGGACAAAACCGGCACCGCCAAAGGTACAAATCCTATCATTCGCATTCCATGTTTTCGTATTATCAGTATCGAGGTACCACGTCCCGGCGTTATAGACCCCGATTTCGATATCCTGGTTCCACTCACGGATTACCGGACTCGCTCCTGCAAAGCCGAATGCCCATGCACGATCTGCGTACCTCCAACAACCGATTCCACAATACTCGTCATGTGTTCCATCCCATTTCCTATTTCCATTGAAGTCTATGTACCAGATCCCGTTAGCGTAGACACCAATTGTGGAATCCCGTAAGACAATTGGACTCGCTCCCGGGAAACCGAAGGTATAACAGGCATCTTTCCCCGTTCCAGTCCCGTCCCAGGTATTGTTCGAATTCGTATCCAGGTACCATGTTCCGGCATTATACACCCCGATTTCCGGTTCCGTATCACCGTTCCAATCCCCGATAACCGGTATAGCCCCAGGGAAGCCGAAATGATAGAGCCGATCGGTCGTGATCCCGTCCCAGTGATAGTTTATGCCACCATAATCTACGTACCACTCACCGTCCTTGAATACACATATCTCGGGTTCGCCATCCGAGTCCCAGTCATTAACCACAGGCGTACTACCCGAAAAGCCAAAATTCGCGGCCAGGTCAGGCGGCTGCCCATCCCAGATGCAATTGTCGCTGCTGTCCATGAACCACTGCCCATTCATAAATACTCCGAGTTTTTCATGGGGTATGGGTAACTTCGCCACGAAGGAATCTTTTCCTCCATGATAACCGGAATTATTCATGTCCCCTCTCCAGGATGATGTACGTCCTGCCAGGACGTAATCGCCACCCACCATCTGCTGGACGGAATAGCCATCATCAGAATCATCCCCACCAATAAGCAGGCTCCATTGAGCTTTATAATTGGGAGCAAAAAAATCGGAACCCAGTTTTATCACGAAGGCATCAGTTCCTCCATGGGTCCCAATAGGGGTCGCAAAATACCCATCTGAAGAGGATGTATATCCTGTAAGCACGTAACCGCCATCCAAGGTAATTTGGATGGAATAACCCCTATCATAAAGCGTTCCGCCAATGCATCTCACCCCCTGCACCATTCCGACGGAATTCAGTTTTGCCATGAAGGCATCGTCATATTCGTAGTGTACAGCATAATACATGTCGCCATCTGATGAATACGTGTACCCTGCCAGGACATACCCCCCATCCGTGTCCTGCTGGACAGAATAGCACTCTTCATCACTCATCCCGCCTACGCATCTCACCCACTGCACCGTCCCGACGGAATTCAGTTTTGCCACGAAGGCATCTTCCATTCCATGGTACCCGGCACCTATCATGTCACCATTAGATGAGTAGGTGTATCCGCCCAGGATATACCCCCCATCCGTGGTCTGCTGGACAGCCCTGCATATATCAGGATTTGTCCCGCCAACGCACCTCACCCACTGCACCGTCCCGACGGAATTCAGTTTTGCCACGAACGCATCTCCCAGTCCGTGATATCCCGAAGGACTGGCCATGTCCCCATCTGAAGAGAACGTATATCCTCCCAGGACATACCCCCCATCCGTGGTCTGCTGGACAGCCTTGCATGTATCAGCATTTGTCCCGCCAACGCACCTCACCCACTGCACCGTCCCGACGGAATTCAGTTTTGCCACGAACGCATCTTCCAGTCCGTGATATCCCGAAGGACTGGCCATGTCCCCATTGGAGGATTTGGTGGTCCCTGCGAGGATATAGCCACCATCACTTGTTTGCTGGACAGAATAGCATTCTTCATCGCTCGTCCCGCCTACGCACCGTACCCATTGTATCGAGAATGAAGCATCGAGTTTGGCCACGAACGCATCTTCCAGACCATGATATCCGGAAGGACTTGACATATCCCCATCGGAGGAATCGGTAGTCCCTGCGAGAATATAACCCCAATCGCTTGTCTGCTGGACAGAATAACCTGATTCATTATGTGTTCCACCAATGCAAGCAACGCGTATATTCCGCAAATATATAACATTCTGTGCTCCTTGGAGATGGGTTTCATTCGGCTCATGCACAGTATTCAAGAAATGTGATTGCGATAATTCTGTGGTATTTATATCAGTTATAGCGGGATCTGAAGATTTATCGGGTAGATCGGTGCTGACACGGTTTAATATTCCCTGGTTGTTTTGAATATTTTGATCCACCAGCGACCCTGCCATCCCAAAACCTACCGGAACGCACATCAGTGCCACGGTTATTACGATGAAGAGTAATTTTCTCATTATAAACACCCAAACGGCCAAATACTGCAGAACTCCATCGATGCGCTCTAATAGGGGACAGGAACTGTCTATATTGGTTACCTCCAGTAGTGTTTAATGCTCATGATATCAAATATTAAAAGGTTTCTATTTAATCATCCTTGGATAAAGATTCCCTTATGGTTTTCTGCATTCTCAGCTTCGCCGGTATACTGTCACGATCCTGCCGGAAACACCAATATTCAAATTGAAAGAAATAGGCCTTTTCACGTCCAGTCCCCAACAACCGGGGTAAATCCAGAAGCACCAAACGCGTATACCACATCCTTCCCGGGACCGGTACCGTCCCATGCATTGTCTCCATTCGCATCGAGGTACCACGTCCCGGCATTCAAGACCCCGATCTCGAATACACCGTCCTGGTTCCAGTCACCGGTCACCGGGATAGCCCCTGCAAACCCGAAATTGAGGATAGTGTCTTTCCCGGAACCGGTCCCGTCCCAGAGGTAGTTCCGGTTGGCATCCACGTACCAGGTGCCGGCACCGGTATACGCACCTATCTCCACCTGGCCGTCGCGGTTCCAGTCTCCCACGACCGGGGTCCACCCGGCAGCGCCAAAGGAGTGCTGGGCATCTTTCCCCGTTCCGGTCCCGTCCCAGGTATTATTCGAATTCGTATCCAGGTACCATGTTCCGGCATTATACACCCCGATTTCCGGTTCGGTATCACCGTTCCAGTCACCAATAACCGGGATAGCGCTGGTGAAGCCGAAATTGTAGAGCCGGTCGATCGTGGTCCCGTCCCAGAGGTCGGGGCGCCCGCCATAATCCACATACCACTGGCCGCCCCGGAACACTCCCATCTCGGACGCGGTATCCCGGTCCCAGTCGCCAACAACAGGGATATCGCCTGCGATGCCAAAACTCGTGGTCCGGTCGGGGGGCTGGCCTTCCCAGGTCCCGTTGCCATTACAGTCCATGTACCACTGGCCGTTCATGAATGCCCCTATTTTATCGGGGTTCCAGGCACGTCCAGGGATGAATCCGCTGATTGATACCTTGTTGTCCGCTATCGCAGCGCTCCCAAAAAGCAGAAGACCAAGAACAGTGCATGAACCCAGGCGAACGATAATGTCTGGTGGAATTTGCTCCCGAAAGGGGATTGTTAAACATCCTTTTTTTGGACTCTTCGCATGAGAACAATTCATCCATTCGCCCACCGGGTATGAGGGGATGCTCGCAATGGTCATTATTTACTTGGTACCGTATTAATCATTCCTGCATAACTTAGCCTTTGCCCGCTCCCCGCAGCTGGGCCATACACCGCACATCCGGTCCCCCCATTCACCTGGAAAAACCGTGGTCTGGTTTTCTCAATTAACCGGTGGAATGAAGCATATAGGTTCGTTGATTTCAGGGGTCTTCGGATAAGCATGTCATGAAAAATCCCTGCCTATTCAAATACCATGGGTTCCAGGTTCCTCTTTTTGCCCTGATCCTTCGTGGCTTTGCTGAAAATTTCTCTCTTCCATTTGCACTGGGAGAGCCCAAGGTTTATTACCCCGCAGTTCACTCTCGGAACGTAGGGATGAAAAAGGACGATGTCTACCCTCCGGCCCTTCTTTACCCGCCCAATCAGGGCAAAAAAGATTATACTGGCCGTTGGCCACCGGTGCGAGCTGTGCGGTTCGGAGCAGGCATTGGATGATCTCCTCATCGATACGTTCCTCGACGAAGACCTCGCGGAGGAGCACCCGCCTTCACACATGGAGGGGTTCCTGCTGGTGCTGTGTTTCCGGTGCCACTCCGATCTCCAGGAATTCAAAGTCCCGGGCGAGGAGCTGGACATACTCATCCGGCAGAGGGATGAAGCGGTACGCCAGAAGATCCGGGAGATCCTGGAATACAATCCAAAGCCATATACTCCACCCGATGTCGATATCGAGGAGGCTTACCGGGATGCACTCGCGTCCCGCAGCTTCCGGTTCGGTCTATGACCGGGGCGGAAAATCCTCTTTGGGGCAGGTTGAGGTATCCCTCATGGATCCGGCTCCATCGCCTGGTCATGTATTTTTCCGGCTCCTCCGGACTGCATTTTATCGTGCGTGGTGAAAAGGGGTTGCAGGGGAGAGGGAGATCAATATCCTCCCTTGCAGGCAGCTGGTTCCCCAAATTAACAGAAATGGTTGTTAAAAATTTCTAATACAATGTTAGAAATATTCAATATAGTATTGCGGTTAAACGCACGCTTGAATCTCTCCCGTGGCTCATAAGGAACAGGAATCAGTATGCCAGCACCATGCAGGGAGAATATCGCTCTGGCCGGATACCAATTTTACTGTCGGATTCATATTTCTGCAGAACCCGGAACCGGATTCAGCACTTCATAAAAGACAGTTAGCTAACCGATTTTTAAAATAAAAACGCCGGGCAATCGTCCAAACTATGGGCACCATCGATACCTTTAAGGACTGCTATATGTATCCATTCAAAAAAGGGGAATGATCTGAAATGTCTGGTCCCATACGGGAATCTGACGTCGTGGAGATAACCATTTTAATGGATAATTATACCGATCGCCTCATGCTGCAGGGAAATGCGGTGACCAGGAGACCCCAGGTCCCGCCTCCCCCCGGGTCATTTCTTGCAGAACATGGATTATCCTGTCTCGTTCAGGTCAGGACCGGCTCCGATCAGCAGTGCATCATGATGGACGCCGGAATAACCTCTGAATGCCTCATCCACAATGCACGTCTTTTGGGTGTCGATTTCAGCACGATCAGAGGGTTTGTGCTGAGTCACGGTCACTTTGATCATTTTGGGGGATTACCCGGCTTTCTGAAAATCAGAGGGGGAAATACCCCTGTTTATCTGCACCCGGAAGCATTTCTTGAGCGCCGTGTAAAGTTTCCCCCACCCTATAAGCCTGCATCCATGCCGCATCTTGATGCTGAAGAATTGAAAAAAAGTGGAGGTGTCATTCACCAATCAAGGACTATGTCTCTTCTGGCCTCCGATTGCATCCTTGCGACGGGGGAAATCGTACGAATCATACCTTTTGAAAAAGGGTTTCCCTCTGCCGAGGCGAAAATTGGCGGAAACTGGATTGCCGATCCATTCCATGACGACCAGGGGCTCGTTGTGAGCGTGAAGAACAAAGGGCTCGTCGTGATCAGCGGGTGCGCCCATGCCGGCATTATCAATACGGTGGAACATGCAAAAAGATTAACCGGGAAAGAGAAAGTTCACGCAGTTCTGGGAGGTTTCCACCTTACGGGCGCCCACTTTGATCCCATCATCCAGCCCACGATAGATGAAATGAAGCGCATCGATCCCGATTATATCATACCTATGCACTGCACCGGCTGGAAGGCAATCAACCAGTTTGCGCAAGAGATGCCCGAACAATTCATTCTCAACACTGTCGGAACGACCTATGTGTTTGGAGAATCATAGCAATACCGAGTTGAAGGGTATGGGGGTTATTTCCCCACCTTCTGAAGGCCGCTGATGCGCTTCTCCACAAGCTCCAGCTGCAGTTTAAGGTGCAGTCGCTGGACTTCGAGCGCCTTGATCTCCTCCTCGATCGACAACATCCCGCCGCATCCGCATCCGCAGTGGCCCATGCAGCCCGCATGAAATCCTGGATCATGCCCCATCATTTTTGTTTTTCACCTCCTCTCCCTGTTCCATCTATTACATTATTTTGGAAAGTATTAATACTACAAAGTTTATAGCAAAAAAGTAACTATGGCGCAGGAAAGTTATTCAGCCTGTATCTGTCCGCTCGAGGGCGTCATCGATACGATATCCAAGAAGTGGTCGCTCCTGATCATCCACGTTCTCGGCAACCGCCCCCGGTTCCGGTTCAGCGAGCTGATGAAGGAACTTGAGCCCATCAGCCCCAAGACGCTGACGGATACACTCGCCGCACTCCAGAAGGAGGGCTTTGTCGGACGGGAGGCATTCTCCGAGATCCCCCCGCGGGTGGAGTATTTCTTAACCGATGACGGGAGGGAGCTCTGGGACGCCATCCTCCCGCTCCTGCAATGGACGATGAAACGGGAGAATTTTTCCGTGGAAGAATGTACAGGCCACTGCAGGAAATACCCCGGTCACCACCGCAGATAGATTCACCCCCGTTTTTGATTCCTGGTGTAACATCTCCTTAAATACAGGCAAAACACTGCGGAAAATGCCTGGTCACGATCACTGGTCGCTTTCCTCCCTGCTCGTGAATGGCATACACCGGCCACTGCACGAAAATGCCCGGCCACCACCAGCGATACCAGCCGTTCCCGGCCGGGACTGCCTGCCATGAAAAACCTGCATTGTGGTTCAAAGCACGGCGCTGGTGATATCGCATCCAGTTCTTTATCTTTCCCGACCGGTGCCTCTCCCCCTTCTTTACCGGCGGCAACAGGCACCTGCACCCGGAATCGTCCTGGTTATTACTTCTTAACCATGTGCTGCCGGTACATCGCCTCAAGTTCGGCAAGGTCGCTCACCGGCGTGGGGATCACCCGCGAATCGTTCTCCATGACCGCTTTTGCCAGTTCCCGGAACACGCCCGCTTCCCGGGAAGCGGGGGAATGCTCCACCACAGGCTTCCCCTCCAGCTCGCACGCCTGGATCACGGGGCTCCGCGGGACGAACCAGACGAACGGGGTCCCCAGTTTCTCTGCGAATGCCGGGATGACCGCGTGCTCGAACTCCTCGTCGCCGTTGCTGTTGCATATGATCCCGGCAAGCCCGGTGTCTCCACGCTTCGCAAGGCGCTGCACGGCCCGGGCAATGTTGTTTGCCGCGTATATGCTCATGAACCCGCCGGAGCAGATGAGGTAGATCTCCTGCGCGAACCCCTCGCGGATCGGCATCGAGAAACCCCCGCACACGACGTCCCCGAGCACGTCGTAAATAGCCACGTCGATATTGTAGGTCGAAAAGGCGTTTAAGTCCTTGAGGATCTGCAGGGCGGTCAGCACGCCCCGGCCGGCACACCCGACTCCCGGTTCCGGTCCCCCGGCCTCGACGAGGTAGATCCCGCCGGGTGACCGGTAGACGATATTATCCAGTTTTATTGAATACTCATCCCGTCCTACCCTCAACTGCTCCCGGTGCTCTTCCAGCACTGCGGGGATGAACTTTCCCCCTGCAAGGATCCTCGTTGAGTCCCGCTTTGGATCGCAGCCGACCTGCATGACCGTGTGGCCTATCTCGTTTAAGGCTGCCGACAGGTTTGAGGCGATGGTACTCTTCCCGATGCCTCCCTTGCCGTAAATCGCTATCTGTCTCATAGCTCCTTTCACCACTTCGCCTGGTACCGCTTCTCTTTCGAACGCCATGCCATCGTCCACTCGTTCTGGACGCACTCGAAGAGGTTCAGGATCCCGGTATACCCGAAGTACTCCCGGTTGATCATCCTGAACTGGCGCATCATCCGCACCACCTCGACAACGTACGGCACCCCGAGCCCCTCGCTTGCGTGCCGCTCGATGGTGCTGCCGAACACGACCCGCGGCCTGACCTCCGCAAGTGCCTTCCGCGTCTTGTATACGTCTGTTCCATACACAACTTTCGGGGAAAGCCCGAGGCTTCTCAGTTCCTGTTCAAGCAGTTCCCGCACCTGCCGCTGGGAGCTGTACAGTGCTACGAGTTCCGGGGTCATCTCCATCTCCTCGGTGACGAACCGGACCAGCGGGATGCCGACCGTGGCATCAGCAACGATCGCGGCGGGTGTCCGGTACAGGAACCGGGCCATCGGCCACTTCCGCCGGCATGTTCCCATCACCATCCGCTCGCCCTCCGTGACCATCTCTTCCGCGGCCTTCAGGGCATCAAACCGCTCTCCCAGCGCAGAGAGCCAGCGTTGCGTGTTGGTCATGCCGATAGGCTGGGGTATCCCCCTGCAGACCTGCTCGATGCCATAGGATGCAGAAAGAAAATCAGCTGCTTTCTGCCCGGCATCGTGGCTCAACACGATGGACGCCTCAGCAGACGCGGCATTCTCGATCGCGGAGAGGGGGGTGCGGTGCGTCAGGGTTGCTGCGACGCGGATGCCCATCCGGGAAAGGGCCTGGTGCACCCATGCCAGGTCGGCGGTCCATGTCGGGTTCGCGTTTGCGTGCGGCGCTATAAGGCACACCGAGCCCGGCACCTTTTCCCCGCCCCCCTTGACCAGTTTCCGGAGCATCGTGTCCAGGGCGATGTCGATGCCGTCGTACTGCGACCCCCTGAACCCGGCGCATTCGATCGGGAGGAGCCGGAACTTCACCTCGGGCTGCACAGTTTCGCAGACTGCGACGATATTGTCGCCGACGATCTCCGGGCCGCACGCACTCAGCACGAACAGGATGGAGATGGGAAGGTTTTTTGCTTCCCGGATGGTCCGGGCAAGGAGGTCCTCGCCACCGTGCACGATCTCGTCCACGCACAGCTTCGTGCAGAGCGTTATCGTCTCCATGTAGTCGCATTCCTGGGAGGCGAACGCGTTGTTGACAAGGTACTCGCACCCCTGAGGCGAATGGGCGAGCAGTGCAGAGCCGGAGACGCCGAGCGCCGTCTGGGCGGCGCCATTGAAGGCGCACCGGAGGTACGGGTCCGTGCACTGCTCCGGAGACCCGGCGGCTGCCCCGGCCGGTTCTTCACCGCGCCCTTGTTCCATAGAGCATCCCCCGGAACAGGCGCGAGCGCGGGAGGTTTTCATTCTCGAGCGCCTGCCGGATGAGGGCCGCGATGTTCCTGATCCCCCGGAAGCCGTACTGGGGCTGGAAGGCCGGGTTCATGAGCGACAGGTTCACCACCGGGCAGGGGGGGAACCGCCCGGAGTTGCCGAAGAATATGGGATTGTCGTACTCGCGGACGATCGCTTCCAGCTCGTCCTCCGTCTCCTTCGAGGACCGGAAACTCCCCAGGTGGAACAGACCTTTCGTGAGGATGATCTCCGGGTTCACCCCCGTTTCGAGTATGTACCTGATGCTGGGCATCCTCTCCTTGATCGTGTAGGGGTGGACGTTTATCACGACCGGGTGGGCACCGAACTCCTCTGCCATCCTCGCCAGGGAGAGCGCCCGTATCGGGCCGGGGAATTCCGATATTTCGATAACTGCGGTCTTGCCTTCGAGGGCCCGCCTCATGTAGGCAAGGTCCGGCTCCACCTCCCGCATCTCCCGTTCGATCACCTCCAGGGCATCCTTTTCCTTGCCAAGCGGCCCGGCCACCCCGAGCAGCCATTCTTTCGTTGCAGTCGGCCCGTAGGGCTGCCCTGTCCGGCTATACGGAATGCCGAACCGCTCCTGCATCAGGTCGCCGAGCTTCTGGCCCCAGTCATAGCACCACGAGGCATTGAGCTCGACCTCCCGGGCATGCCTGATCTGCTCGACGGTGCAGCCCCCGGCAATGACAGCATTGATCTGTATCCCGATATCGCCGAGGAGCCGCTCTATCTCGTCCAGGTCCCAGTTAAACTCCGTGGGGTTCGGCCCCCAGCGGGCACCGAGGATGTTGATCGTTGCTTTCCTCTTCGTTTTCGGGGGTTCCATCAGCTCCATGATGAGCTTGAACGCATCCTCGTACCCGCTACGGAAATCGCCGCCAAACCCTTCGCTCCTGAGCGCGAGCACCCGGCAGCCGACCAGTTTCTCTGCCTCGCGGGCGATGCTCTCGACGTCATCGCCGATGATCCCGGAGCAGCAGCAGGAGAGAATGACGATGAGGTCGGGGTGATATTTCGCGTACGCTTCCTTCACGGCTTCCAGGAGCTTGCCCTCGCCCCCGTAGATGACATGGCTCTCGTCGAGGGTGGTGCAGGCTGTGGGTTCGAGCGGGACTCCACGGATCTCGCAGCATTCCCGGGTCCTGACAAAGTCCGACATGTACAGCGGGCACCCGGTCGGGCCATGGACCAGGGGGACGACGTGGCGGATGCCGCTGATCACGTAATATGCCGTGAAAAATTTGCACATGGGGGCGTGAGAGGCCTGAAGGCGGGGGATCATCTCGCCCGTCTCCACCTTCTCCAGGAGTTGCTGCAGGCTCCCGTGAAATACGATGGAATCGTTCTCCATGGTCACACACTGGTGTGTTCACTCACGAAAGACGATATAGCTTTACCGGGATGTTCCGTCATCTATTGCGGGGGTGGGCAGATTGGGCTGCATGAAGCACGATGCGCAGCGAGAGGCCGGAACATTCATCATTGCCTCTGGCAGATTTCTTGGTCTCCTAGAAATGGAGGGATCTCAACATCGAGCAGCACTTATTTTAGCCGCATGAACAAATAAAAGCCATGAGGATGGCAATCAGGTTCACTACCCTGTCTGCACGCAATTACGCCATCGGTGCACTCATCCTGATGCTCGCTGCCGCAGGTATTTGCTATGCCACCTGGGAGGCACGCGCCTGCGAGGTCACCACGCTTTCCATTCCGGGTGCACCTGAGGGAATCGTGTTCATAGCTGACCCACACGTCCGGCCAGAGAATCTCGACCATATCAGAGAGGTCATCCGGGAAATCAATAATCTGCATCCTTCCGTGGTGCTGATTGGCGGTGATTTCGGTTTCCACAGTGACAACGACCTATCCCTGCAAGGGGTCTGGGGTGATATCGACGCTCCTGTCTACGCGGTCCTGGGGAACCACGACTACCAATCGGGTATGAATGCCCACGCCGACCTTGAGAAGATGTATCGTGTTACGCAGGCCGATCTCCGCCCGGGGTCGTATAATGTGAGCAACCTCTTTGACGAGAATACCAACCTGATATCTGCGGCTGCCCTGGAGGAAGTACTGGAAAAAAAAGGGATTATCGTGCTGAGAAACGAATACGTGGCGCTGAATGTTTCAGGAAGACCGCTGATAATCGTTGGTGTAGATGACTGCTGGGCAGGGATGGCCAAACCGCCCAAAATCCCTGATACCGATGCGTTCACCATATACATGATCCACGAACCGGATTGCCGGGCCGACTGGGACGCAGACCTTATTCTTGCCGGGCACACGCATGGCGGGCAGTTCAGTGCATTCGGGCTTCAGGTTTTAAACGACCTTGGCGTGGTTGAGCTGTCCGGATATGTCAGCGGGAGCCGGATCCCGGTCTACATCACGCGTGGGATCGGGACCTCGAACCTTCCCTGGGACCTCCGGCTCGGAGCACCTCCTGAGATCGTGATCATCAACCCGGCATCGCCGGAAAATCCCAGATAACGGTGGTATCCACTCCTTATCCGGGATGAAATGTGCTTTAATTCCCCATTTTCGGGCTCTGTTGAGACCCTCAAAACAACCGTTAGACCTAAAGAGCTGGTAATACCTTTTAGTTTTTTATGCCAAAACAAACAACGGGGCTATGTTCCTATGCAAGCCCCGGTCATATCAGTTTTCTCGCCATTATCCTCAACACGATCCAAACTCTATAGAATACCATTATACCCATCCAAATACTCGCGAAGAGACTTTACACAGCATCAACTCCCGGCCATCCTCTACCTTAGACCTAATTCAGGGCATGATACCGGGATATTCTAAATCGAAGCAACGGACGGCATCAGATTACAACGCGGATGCCGCATCATACCATACTCTGCGGATTCTTCACCCGATTCAACTCTAGAATCTTTCCATCGAATACTTCGGACTGTTATTTCATTTTTTTTCGATCCAGGGACAGAATACCGGTCGTTGATGCCGATTCAATAGGTTTTCATACATTCCATTTCAGCCTCTATTATTCCATAAGGACAGGGACATGAGAAAGGATATCCTCAAGGTTCACTGGCGGCAGATACAGACAAGAATACCTTACTTCATTATAAATCTCAAAGCGCAGGCATCATGATTCGACACATACAAAGCATCTTTGCGCGGTTCCTATCGGATAAAAAGGCCACAATGATTACGTCATGGACTGCACTTATGATGCAGAATCGATTCACCAACATATCCGACAAGACCTCCATGCGTCTTCCTTGATACCCTTACGCGATTAGGATGCGGATTACGTCTCTGACAGATTTGGAGCTTGATGAAAACATCGTTTAATTAGACCTTATATCATCAAGGAAATCTGGTGGAAACAGTATTTTCTGTATTGAAACCAAAATTCGGGAATGAGATGAGAGCATTCAGATATATGGATCAGGTGGGGGAATGAAAACTTTATGCCTCGTTTAATCGATTGATCCGATTTCTGAAATCCCAAAGAATTTTTATAGAGGGTTGGGATATCAACAAGGCTCATTTTCGCAAAAATGGGGTTGGGGTTCACCCTCGGAAGCGAGAGCACCAAATAAAAGGCCCGTTTTTCACCGGCAGTTATCCCATGCATGTTGTGGTACTCAGAATTAAGCACTTATATAGGATAGGCTATTCAATGACCTCGAAATAATGTCCTGATTCCATTCGTCGATTTCCCTGACAGCTCACTGGACAAAGGACGGGAGCTGCACTGCAGAGTATCAGCAAAGCTGTTTTATGCTGTCAGGAACCCATTCCCCGTGATTCCTGCTCTGTATCCATGCGTTTCTTCATTATGAGCCCAACGATCGCCGAGACGATGATTACGCTAAAGATGGTGACCATGAGCACCATAAGGAGCACATCGTTGCTCATGTCACTATAACTCGCGGTGATGACAACGAGGGCCGCAGTGATGTTGCGGAATCCTGTCCCGAATGCGAGGACACCACGATTTTCCCGGTCCGGACCTCCCATAAAATAGCCTATCAGGAGTGCCCCCACGGTAAACAGCACCGCGATGAAGGCGATACCCAGCCCCTCCGGCCCTCCGAACAGGTCCTTTAAATGTGCGAAGAATATGATCCCGAACGACAGGAATATCACTCCTATTGCAACATTGGAGACCAGCTCTGCTACCGGGAGCAGCCTTCTGGCTAGCTTTGGGGCCTGGTCCAGGAGCAGGATGCCGGCAATGATGGGGACCAGCATGAAGACGACCAGGTTCAGAGCAACCTTGGTAGGATCCATGCCTGCTCCCTCCATGATGTAGGGAACCAGGAGCGGCATCAGCACGATGGTGATGATGGTCATCAGGAGGGTCAGGGAAACGGCATAGGCAATGTTTCCGCCGGTAAACTCTGCAACTTTCGGTGTCGAAGGCGCACCTGCCGCAATGCTGACAAGGATCAGCCCGGCTGCGAGCTCTTTGCTCATGGGAAAAATATAGATGAGAATGAAGGCAAAGAGAGGTACCACCATAAAGTTCGCCAGCAGGGACGTGACAACAAGCCTCCGGTTCCGGAGGGGGGAGAGAAGGTCATGGATTGATACGTTCAACCCCATCACCAGCATGCTGGTGATGATAAACACCACTACCCCCAAATACCCTATCTGCATCAGCAAACCTGGCATCAGGCACCTCCTATAGCATTTTATGTGCCAGACCCCCGCTTAAAGATATCCGAAGCATGAGGTCCGGAACTTTTCCCCTATTCTCCATATTGTTGATGGATAGATCGATTCTCAAAGGTTAACATGGGATTCGTAATATTCCCGCCGTTGGGAAATGTCCCTTAACCTCGCCCTGTTGAATGAAAATGGATACATTATTCCGAATTACTCGTAATTCCCCAGTTGATGCATCGGGTGTTGACAGAAAGTTACATATACTGCAAATCCGTGAAAATGAGTGAGGATTTTTGTGTCTGATGAAACATGTCCTGCGATGGGTATCGTGCCCGGTACCCATGTTTTCCCCTGGTGGCTGGTATTGATCCAGGGTATCGTGACGCTCATTTTGGGGATTTTATTCCTGTATTATCCGTATGGCACACTCTTCGTCCTGGTCACCTTCCTCGGGGCCTACTGGTTCGTGAGTGGGATTGTTGGCCTGATCGGCCTTGCCGCGGACAGGACGAACTGGGGCTGGAAAGTAGTCTTCGGCATCCTGGGGATCATAGCCGGTATCGCCATCCTCGCATACCCCTACTACAGCACGATCATCGTCCCTGCCATCTTCATCATCCTCATCGGGTTCTGGGGCCTCATCATGGGATTCATGGGCCTCTTTGCCGCGTTCAAGGGAGGTGGATGGGGGGCAGGGATCATGGGGGTGCTCCTTATCATCTTCGGGTTCCTCGTGCTTCTCCACCCGATGCTGACCGTCGCGGTGCTCCCGTTTATACTGGGCGCATTCGGGATCATCGGCGGCATTGCCGCGATTGTGGGAGCATTCATGCTCCGGTCAAGGGTCCCGGAAGCCCCGGCACCAACTCCTTGAAATTTTTTCCCCAATCAGTGCCATTCCCTTCATTCCCGGAAGCATAATCGCGGCAGAGAGAGGAACTCGTTGAGGAAACATTCCGCATGGTTCATGGAGAGGAATGAGTAACCTGTATACTCACAGGTAATCATGAGCGATTATCGTCCCAGGATCAGGGCTGCCGGTGCAGTCATCAGGCAGGTGTTCAAAGCCGTCCTCATATTCGTAGGCCTTGCGATCGCCGTCCCGCTCGTCCTCGGCGCCCTGTCCGGCGTCCCCTCCGCGAGCATCGTGAGCCTGGTAATCTCCACGCTCATCCTCCAGGCAGCGGCGCCGCCGCTCGGGCTTGCCCTCGGCCTCACTCCCGCAGTAATACTCGCCATCATGGCCTGTTTTTCCATCGGCATCATCCTCGCGATCCTGGAGATATGTGACAGCATGTCCATGTCGTCGGAGCGGGTCAGGGGCTGGATCGACAGCATCGGGAAAAAAATGGAGAAATATCCCGTCATCAAGAAATACGGGGCCATCTCCTGCATCATCATCGCCTGGATACCGGGTATCGGCCTGTACGGGACACCCATCATCGCCTGGATACTGGGGTGGAAGCGTCTCCCCGTGCTCGTGTTCACGACGGTGGGGTTCACCATCGCTGCTGTTTTCGTCCTCTTCTTTGCGAGCAGGCTGAGCATCGAACAGATCCTCATGCTCGTGGCGATAGTGGTGATATGTGTTATCGCAGTGGTGGGGATCCGGAAGTATACCCGGAAGAAGAAGAAGTAATTTTGTATTTGGGAAATTGGGAGAAGAAAGTGAGTTGTTAGATATATTTAATAACTATTGAATTTTTTCAGAAGGCCTTCAGTTTTAAAAAGGACTTCCTTTCGTGGTAAAATCAATAAATTATTCCAGAAACCAGATCTTGCTTATTTTACTTATTCGTATGAATTAATCGGCATGATTATATACTATAAGAGCACATTGAAAAAATTAGTATGAAACTATTCCATGTCGCATTACTGCTCGCCGTGGGCCTCATGGTTCTTGCAATGCCGGTGGCGGCATTAACGGGCCCAGTCCATGGCACAACGCAAGTACAAGGCGCAACGCAAAACCAGGGAGGGTCGGGCACAACACTCGTTGACGCAGCTGTGACGGCGACGCCGCACTGGACGACGACGTACCAATGGACCATAGATAAAAGTGTCACCCCTGACGCTCTCGAGATGAATTGCGGAGACAGCGGGACGGTCACGTATACCATCACCGTGACGAAAGATGCCGGGACGGAAGAGGCCTGGATCGATGGTACGATAACCGTGAAGAATGACGGTGCTGTCGCGACGCAGGACCTGGCTATTACTGTCGATGTTGAGGACGGGTATCCTCCGCCAAATAACTTCCTTACTTCTGCTCCGGTCGATGTAAGCAGCAACCCTGTACTCGATCCTGGTGAGATTGGAACCTACAGCTACCATGTGGTGATCCCCATTACAGGTGGACTTTACCCACAGCCACACGCTGGAAATCCGTACAAAGTGACTGCTCTCATCACCATCATGAACCATTCTGGCCATATAGGGACGCCATATGGGCCTTCCCCGAGTACGACAATCACATGGCCATCCAGCGCAACATTGGTCAATGATGCAATCAATGTCGATGACACCAATGGCGGCTCGTGGTCATTCTCAAACAGCGGTTCGGTGACCTATACCAAGACCTTTAACTGCTGTGGGGACGCAGGAACGCACACCAACACGGCTACCATCCGGGAGACCAAACAGTCAGATACGGCAACGGTAACGGTCACATGTCATGGATCTGTTCCAGTGCCTGAATTCCCGTTGATGGTACTTCCTGGATGCATTATCGGGCTCCTGGGAGTAATGATACTGGTTATTAAGCGACATGCATAAAAGCAATGTCCATAAAAATTCACTCTTTTTCGCCTGAAAATTAAAAGGAATATAATATAAGTCGTCCAGCTCCCTCTGTTGCGTGCATATTTTTTCTTAAACCCGGATCCCTGCCAGGGGATTGGATACATCAAGATGTCTTTTCCGATCAGTCGCCACATATCGGCCATACATGTATCGGCCATACATGTATCGGCATACATGTATCGATACAGGAAGCTCAATATAGGAACTAGAGAGGTATGTTAAACCGGGAATAGCAGGGATCTTGGGTCAATGGAGGAAGATTCCCGCACATCTATACCCTTCATGATAGTATACCAACGAATCCCCCCTGTCTTTTGCCCGATGAAGGAGCAAAAATGGCTTCTTAGGCGGATAAAAGGAGAACTACAAAGCATGCCAAGGAAGAAATTCGAATCCATCGATGACTATATCAGAGACTTTCCTCCCGATGTGCAGAAAATACTTGAAAATATCAGGGCAACGATCCATGAAACAGCACCGGGAGCACAAGAGGCGATCAGCTACGGGATACCCACGTTCAGGCTCCATGGCAACCTGGTCCATTTTGCAGCATTTAAAAATCACATCGGGTTTTACCCGACGGCATCGGGTATCGAGGAGTTCGAGAAAGAGTTAGCACCGTACAAACACGCAAAAGGCTCTGTCCAATTCCCGATAGATAAACCAATCCCCTATGATTTGATAAGAAAGATGGTTCAATACCGGGCTGAGGAAAGTCTGGGCCGGGGGCAACCAGGGAGCAATGTTCCGCAGGGAATCCGATGACTGGAAGTATTCTCCTTGTGGTATGGTAGGTACTCTTCTGAAATACTTGAAAAAAACCCTGTATCTACCATTATTTACAGGATTGAAGTCCTCTAATTATGAGGCGTTTAACAGAAGGAATTCGCATTAGGAGTGTTGAGTGTTTTCATGGGCTTTTACCTGCCGTTGCAACCGCTTGGGCCCATAAATCAGAGGAGGGCAGTGCCCCCTGTATCCTGCATCTCCACGAGATCGGAAAGGCGATCCATGGTCTCAGCTGCCCCGTCCTCCATTCCTGACCTGAGCATGGCATCGCGGTCCTCAACCGTTTCAAAGACTGATTTTCCCGTGACTTTTGTCCTGCCGCCCTCATCTTCAAACGTCACGATCCCGAGGATGACATGGCCCGGCATGCCTTCATATTCGAACGTATAGACGAGCCTAGCGGGCTTTGAAACCTCGTGGTACACCCCATGGAATGCGAACTCGTTCCCCTGGGCGTCGCGGTTGATTATGCGCCAGATTCCCCCCGGTTTCACATCCATTGTATCGATAAGAATCAGAAACCTCCCCGGTGCCCACCACTGCGCCATGAGTTCCGGGTTCGTGTATGCCTTCCACACCCGCTCGCGGGGAGCATCGAATATCCGAGTAACCAGGGCCTCCTGTTTTCCCGGTTCAACGAGAAAAAGGGTCTTTTCACGGTGCAGTTTCTCCCCGGCCAGCACACTTTCAAGCTTATCGAAAGATTCGTTCCAGCCAGCTTTCGCCATGTCCTGCATTTCCCCGGGTGGCATGCCGAGGTGCCGCAGCCGGAGCTTCGTCCCGCCGTCCTTGGCTTCGAATTGTACTTCGACCAGCAATTCGGAGGGCCAGTCCCCGCTCATACCATAGTGGGATGCCGGGACGATGTTGCCTTTTTCATCTGAAAAGCTGTCTGTAGCAACAATCCGCCTCATGGGCACGATCTCGCGGTAGACCCCCGTGCTCCAGAAGTCCTGGCCTTCCGGCGATCGCATGCAAAAGAGATACTTTCCCCCCTCCCGGAGGTCCAGCCTGATGAAGGGCGCTGTAAACCCCTTCGGGCCCCACCAGCGTTTCACCAGTCCGGGATAGGTCCATGCTTTCCATACCAGCCCGGGCGAAGCATCAAAAAAGCGCGTGATGGTCAGGCCGGACTTTAATTTTTTTATCTCTGCTGGCGACATGCAATTCACTGCTCCGTTGTTCACCGGCTTTCATATTTTCCTGACAAAAAACTTTCCGGGAATTTCAAATGCTGAATTCAAATCTGATTCATATTATCTGGTTGAATTAGCCGATGAGTACAATATTCCTGCCTATCCCATAACCTGGCCAGCCTGTAACCATTGAAGATACTGGGGTTTATTCATCAACCAGTGAGGCACATGGCGCACCAGAAGACTCCTCCCCGGATGGCACTGGTTCGAAAAGGTCTGCACGTATCCGGGAGGTCTTACGATTTACCCATGAGATGGCATCCTATCATGGTGCATTTCTCATTTTCAATTTTGCCTTGCGGGATATGCCATTGCATATCTGAACGGCAAATTTTTTTATAAAAGAATGTTTCCCCGTTCCTTTAAAAATCAACAATCCAGGATTCTTCTTGAGGTCACGCGTATGGGACAGCATAGCTATGAGTGTTTTCCTACCGTGCATCTCCTTTTCCTCATCGTATTTGTCCTCGTGCTGACGATAGGCACAGCCACTGCATCGGGATCACCGGTTGAGGTCTGGAACAGGACATATGATGGAGAAGGGATGCAGGACGAAGGATTTTACGTGACTGCAGCCCCGGACGGGGGGTACGTGATCACGGGATATGTCACGACGGATACGGGTGGAGAGGATTGTGTCCTCATGAAAACGGACAGTTCGGGCAACAGGGTCTGGCAGAAGGACTATGGAGGGACGGCCGCTGATCGGGGGTCAATGGTCCTTCCGACAGGAAGCGGGTATATCATGGCTGGAACAACCCGGTCATTTCGGCCTGACTCGAATGCGGATGCCTGGCTGATCATGACCAGTGTGAATGGCACCGAACTCTGGAACCGTACGTATGGCGGAGATGAAATAGAAGAAGCTCTTTCCATGGATAGTGCTGCAGGAGGGGGCTTCATCCTGGCCGGGCAGAGTTCTTCGTTTACTGATACCCATATTCCGTACCTCTGGCTGGTCAGGACTGACGGTGATGGCAACGAAATCTGGAACCGGACCATCAGCACGCTGTATACTTCAAAGGGATCAGATGTTATCAGCACCTCTGACGGGGGATATGCAATCACCGGTACGATGGGTTCTACGGGCAATTCCAATCCCCTGCTCGTGAAGACCAACAGTTCCGGAGAATTGGAATGGATACGATGGTACGACCTGGGATACACAGCAGGGACTACCCGGGAAGGGCATGCTCTTCAGCAGACAGCAGACGGCGGATACATCATTGCCGGGACGATGGGGAATTTCGAGACCGGCAGTCTCGATGGGCTGCTCATCAAGACCGATGGAGATGGGAATGAAGAGTGGAACCACACCTATGGGATATCCGGTCCAATGGCGAATGATGATGCGCAGGATGTCATTTTGGAGGGTAGCGGCTATATATTTACAGGGTACACGACACCGCCTGGCAGCAGCAGCCAGTTCTGGCTGGTCAACACCGATAGCGGGGGCCTCATTGCATGGAATACCTCCTTTGGATCCGTTCATGATTGCGTGGCCCATGCCATCCTGGAACCTCATCCAGGTGAATATGTCCTCCTTGGCACCAGCGGGAGCGACGATGAATATACTGACATCCGGCTTGTGAAGGCCGGAAATCCCACTGCTCCTTCCGCTGATTTTATCGGGTCACCCTTATCGGGGTTTTCTCCCATGACTGTCCTTTTCGATGATAACTCGACCGGCAACCCTTCATCGTGGATGTGGATCTTCGGCGATGGCACGACAAGCGCTGGCAGCATCCACGTAAACCATACGTATACAAATCCTGGCAACTATTCGGTCACGCTCGTTGCTTCGAACTCAGAAGGTTCCGATAACGAGACGAAGCCGGACTATATTCACGTGTATCCTTATATCCCGCCACCTGAACCCCCGGTTGCAGACTTCGTAGCAGTGCCCACGGAGGGCTATCCCCCGCTCACGGTAACATTTAATGATACGTCGACAGGTGGCATACCAGCTTCCTGGTTCTGGGATTTTGGCGATGGGACAAATTCGACCTTGCAGAACCCCGTTCATACCTATACCTTCCTTGGGCATTATACCGTGAATCTCACCGTGAAAAATTCGGGAGGAGAAAGCACCGAAATAAAAAAGGATTACATTTATGTATTCCAGCCCACGATGATCCCACCCCCTGAGGCGAATTTTACCGCAACTCCCAGTTCGGGGACCGCTCCCCTGACAGTGGTATTCAATGATACATCGCTCCGGGCAACCTCCTGGAACTGGGATTTCGGGGATGGAAACACGTCGTCCCTGAAAGACCCCGCTCATACCTACGTCCTCCCCATGAACTATACCGTCGTCCTGACCGCTTACAATATGGGGGGCTATTCGTTCAAGACAGGATATGTCAACGTTTTACCCCCTCACCCCCTCCTGGACGCCAATTTTTCGGCCGACCCGGTTTCAGGGTTCGCACCCCTGGAGGTTTCATTCATGGACCTCACCATAGGCTCTCCTGTCAGCTGGCGGTGGGACTTTGGGAATGGTGATAATTCCACGGTCCAGAACCCCGTCTATTCCTACAGCAACCCGGGCATGTACACCATCAGCCTGACCACCTGGGACCTCTATCGAAACGATACAGAAACAAAACCGAACTTTATCCTGGTCATGCCAGTCACGGTATCGCCTACCCCGACCCCGTTGATCCTGGCTCCCCATGCCGATTTTACCGGTTCGCCGACATCCGGCTCCGCCCCACTCCTGGTGACCTTCGTGGACCTCTCGACCGGTCCACCGACATCCTGGTACTGGGACTTTGGGGACAACTCCACAACGTCGACGGTGCAGAACCCCACCCATACCTTCTCCCAGCCAGGCAGTTACACGATCATCCTCCGGGCGACCAATGACCTCGGAAACGACCTGATAACGAGGTATGGCTATATCAACGTCAGTGCACCGGTCCAGCCGCCGGTTGCTGATTTCCTTGCCAGCCCGGTTTCAGGTCCGGCACCCTTATCCGTTGCATTCAGTGATATCTCGACCGGAAATCCGACTGCCTGGAACTGGAGTTTCGGTGACGGGACTTACTCTTCGGACCAGATGGTGAACCACACCTATACCAACCCCGGGACCTACACCGTCCTGCTCGCGGTCTGGAACAGTGCGGGGGTTGACAACGAGACAAAGGCGAACTACATCAGTGTAACCGAGGTGTCCCAGGGGGCCGGGCTCACCCTCGAAAACGGTTGGAACTTCATCAGCATCCCGTTCCGCCTCGCACAGGGGCACAATACCGTCTCAATATTCGACGGCGTCGATCTCGCGGGGCATGCCATCTGGACCTATGATGGATTCTCAAAGTCATGGGCCAGGATGGATGCAGGGTCGCTGCTTGAGCCTCTCGATGGGATCTGGATCTATTCCCGGGGGACCACGTTTGTCCCGCTGCAGTACGCGGATGACCCGGTCGGCACCCCGCCGCTGAAACAACTTGCAAAAGGCTGGAACGCCGTGGGGGTGAGCGGCCCGGCGGCCGGGACGGCCCGGGACATTCTCCTCTCGGTGAAGGAGGGCTGGACCCAGGCGATAGGCTTTGATGAGAAAACCCAGGCATATGAGACGGCGGTGGTCAATGGTGGAAGCGGTGCATTCAGCGATGGACGGTACCTGGACCCCGGTCAGGGGTGCTGGCTGTACATGCGGGCTCCCGGTGAGCTTGCAGGAATGGGGGTGTGAAGGAGTATGAAACAAGGAAAAATTCCATGGAATATTGGCACGGAGAAGACGCTGCAAAAACTGGTGAGTTGCGTTGTCCTGGCAGGACTGGTGTGCGGATGCTGTATCGGGCCAGTGACTGCCGACTTAGGCTATGCCCAGCTGAAAAATCCATTAAATCTTCCTTCATATCCCCAAATCGGATATGCTGGCACTATTCATGACGATTGGGCGAACTCGGTTGTTGAAGATACGGATGGAGAATTCGTCCTCACGGGGTGCACGAAGGAGTGGGGTGCCGGGGCGCTCTACGTGATGAAGACCGACAGGTATGGAATACCTACCCAGATACGGGGTTTTGGCGGCCAGTTACAGGATGATGGATACAGCATCCGGCAGACCCGTGATGGGGATTACATCGTCGCCGGGGTCGTCCGTTACTGGGGAGATCGTGAGGTTGACATCGATTGGGCGAATACGTTATTGTTGTATCAAACGACTGGGATTGGGGGAGTCATTTACTTTATTTATGACATTTTTTCTGATATTTTCGGTGATGATACATGCAACAAATTCTATGTTCTTCGGGTTGACAAGGACCTCAATTTGGTGGGAGATCACTGGTTTTCGTGGAAAGGTGCCGATATGGCCTATTGTGTCCAGGAAGCCAGCGATGGGGGGATCGTTGCGGTGGGAACCGAGGGAACCTCGTCGGCAGGGGCAAATGTCCTTCTGATAAAATATGATGCAGGGCTTTATCAGGAGCTTTGGAAGCGTGAATATCCAAATATGCAGCACAGGGATAAGGACGATGTGGGAAGATGGGTTGAAGAGACCGCGGATGGGGGATTCATTATCACCGGGTTTACAAAATCCTACCTTTCAAAGAATAATTTTGATATTTTGCTCCTAAAAACCGATTCTGAAGGAAACCAGATGTGGAGCCGCCCAATCCTCCCGAATACTTTAACCAAGGATGATGTCGGAAACTGCGTGAAACAGACACCTGATGGGGGATATATCATCGTTGGTTCAACGAAATCCTACACGGGCGGGAAATCCACTGATATTCTCCTTGTCAAGGTAACGGGGGATGGTGATGTTGAATGGCGAAATAAATTTGACGGGGGCGGGAACGACATCGGAAATGCTCTCTCCCTTACGCCCGATGGGGGTTATATCATCGCTGGTGGCACAGAGACAGAGAGAGGGGATTCCGATATCTGGGTGATAAAAACCGATGGAAACGGTGAAATGCTCTGGGAAAAGACGATCGGAGATGAAGTGAGCAACGAAGTCGGTAATTCGATTGAACCGACCGCGGACGGGGGATACGTGATTGCAGGCGTCCAGGCTATCCCAACGGATACATTTGAATGGGGGGGTGAAACAATAACGCTCTCCGAAAAAGACTCCTATCTTGTAAAACTACAACGGGAGCCCGTTGTGAATCTCACGGTTGAAAAAGCGATCTCGAAAGATTCAACCAACTGGACACATGGCTGGATCGACGCGGCGAATGGAAATAAAGTCTCTTATTATATCGGCGTCCAGAACTTCGGTGATTACCCCCTGTCAAATATCGAAGTCGTTGACAATGGTAACCTTATCACAACGATTCCCGAGCTAGAACCCGGTGAAGCCGCCGGCCCGTTCTTTTATGATACCCTTGCCCAGGAGGGGAACCACCAGAACACCGCAGTTGTCACCGCGTGGTACGACCCCGATGAACCTCCCATCACCGCCGAGGCGTCCACTGGATACCATGCTTCCCAGGTGTTTGTCCCGAGCTTCACCGCATCGCCATCGACCGGCACTGTCCCCCTCACGGTCCTGTTCAATGATACCTCAACCGGTGCCCCGACCGCGTGGGCCTGGCATTTCCACGATAACGGTTCTGTTGACAGCTTCGAAAAAAACACCTCCCATACCTTCTACCAGCCAGGCACCTACCGGATATACCTGACGGTATCGAATGAAATCGGGTACGCGACTGCGAGCAGGGACATTACCCTAAACACGGCGCACATCCTGAAACCCTCCGCGAGTTTTATCGCCAACCGCACATCAGGACCTGCACCTTTTGCAGTTCGGTTCACGGATACCTCAACGGGGTCCCCGACCACGTGCTCCTGGCAGTTTGGCGACGGGACGAGTGCGACGAATGATCATGAACCGGTCCACGTCTACCAGCAGGCAGGAACATATACAGTAAAACTCTCGATCGGGAAGCAAGTCAGCTCTCTCCTTCTCACCGATTCGATGACAAAGACCAACTTCATCACCGTAACGCAGCCCCAGGTCACCCCTCCAGCTGCGGATTTCACTGCAGTTCCAACTACCGGAAATGCCCCGCTGGCCGTGAACTTCACCGACACCTCCACGGGTTCACCAACGGCGTGGGAATGGCAGTTCGGAGATGGTACGGGTTCGGATCTCCAGAACCCGGGCCACCTCTACCAGGAAGCAGGAGACTACACTATCACCCTCACAGCCTCGAACAGTGTCGGCCAGGACACCCGTGTCAGGATCGGTTATATCCATGTAAGTCCGCCGGAGTACAACCCACCGGATGCTGCCTTTGATGCTGCTCCGCTGTCCGGCCAGGCCCCCCTGGACGTGCACTTTAACGATAGATCTACAGGCTCCCCAACCTCGTGGTTCTGGAGTTTTGGCGACACCTGGTTTACGGAGACACAGAACCCCGACCACACCTATACGAAGCCTGGTAACTATACCGTCATGCTCACCATACGGAATGCCACCGGCAGCGACAATGAAGTAAAGACCTCGTACATCCATGTGTATCCCGGGGAACAGCCCTCCGTTTCTGCCGACTTTACCGGGTCGCCCGTCTCTGGTCTTGTCCCCCTCGATGTCAGTTTCTCCTCCATATGCCCCGGGACCGCGGTCTCCTGGTTCTGGGTTTTTGGCGACGGGTCGAACTCGACCGCTGCACTCCCGGTGCACACCTATTCGAGTCCTGGAAAGTATTCGGTCTCGCTGATCATGAAGAACGCCAGGAATGAGATGGTGCTCGTATCGAAACCGGGTTACATCAATGTTACTGAAAAAGCGCCGGAACCTCCCATCGCGGACTTCTCCGCAACGCCCACATCCGGCTACAAACCGCTCATCGTCACCTTCACTGACAGGTCGGCCGGCAGCCCAACCTCATGGTACTGGCGGTTTGGTGACGGCAGCGATGCGACTGCACAGAACCCGGTCCATACCTACACCCTGGCAGGCAATTATACCGTGAATCTGACTGCTTCGAACAGTGCCGGCTCGCATACCCTGGTGAAATTTAATTACATCTCTGTCCGGGAGCGGGAGCCGACCAGCACCGGGATATCGCTTGTTCCCGGGTGGAACTTCATCTCGGTACCGGTCCGGCTGGAGGCCGGAGCAGATACCGTGCAGCTCTTTGATGGGGTCGACACGGCAAGCCACACGATATGGACATTCGATGGATCGCAACGGAAATGGGTGGCAATGGGTGCAGCGAGCCAGGTGAACGCCCTGGACGGCGTCTGGATCTTCTCCTCCGGTTCCTCATTCGTCCCCCTGTATTATTCAGAGAACCCGCTCCAGGCCCCGCCGTCGAAACCCCTGGCAAAAGGGTGGAACTGCATTGGGTTTGGCGGCACCATCCCTGCCTCAGCACGGGACGCCTTCCTCTCGGCAGGGGAGGACTGGACCCAGGCAATCGGGTTCGATGCTGGTACGCAGAAATGGGAAACCGCGGTGGTGAATGGCGGGAGCGGCGCCTTTGCCGACAGCCGCGTCCTGTACCCGTTCAGGGGCTACTGGCTCTATGCCTCCCACGACAGCGAACTGGCATCGCTGGGAGCGTGATGCCATGCACGGGCACCAGTGGGTCTGGGTAATGTCTCACCGTAACGTCGTTCTCGCGACCATCATCCTGCTGGGGGTAATGGCATCTGCTTCCGCCATGCCCCCGCTACCGGCCGAATTCTACGGAACGCTCACGATTGGAGGCGCCCCTGCCCCTGCCGGAACGGTCATCACTGCCACGATCAACGGGGTGGAATGCGGCTCGCTGGTCACCACAACTGCCGGGGTATATGGGGGCCCCGGGCGATACGATCGCCGCCTTGCGGTAGTCCCTGATGAATCATTGCTTATCGGGTTAACCTCCCCCACGGTCAATTTTTTTGTGAATAATGTAGAGGCAACACCGAATGCTCTTTTCGTTGCCGGGAGCAGTCAGGAAGTTGATATTGCAGCCCCACAATCCGCAGGAACGGTCATCACCACCACTCCGACCTCGCCCATTTTATACCGGGGTGGAGGCGGATCATCGGGTGGAGGCGGGTCATCAGGTGGTGGTGGGTCATCAGGTGGAGGTGGAGGGTCTGCAGGATCCTCATCGCTGGGAGACATGAGTTCCCAGCCGGAGGTGCCGGTGAAGCCAACATATTCGGCCCAGGCCCCAAGCGAAACTGAAACGATTCCCCTCGATGCCGATGGGAAGGTATCAGATACTACCACAATCTCCTCTTCCGATTCAGGGGGTTACATCACCCTTGACAAGGGAACCACGTCACGTACCCAATCCGGAGACTACGTGAGCAGTATACAATTGATTGGGCCTGATGTGCCTAATATCCCCGTCCCTGAAGAGTTACGGGCTGAATTTACGGGTATTGCATATGATTGTCAACCGGGCGGTGTGTATTTTGACCCCCCGGTAACGCTTACCTTTGTGATTCCGGATGAGAAGTGGGAAGAGGTGCGAAGCAGCCCGCTGGTAGTCCGTTGGTTTGATGCTGTCAATGACACCTGGATAGAAAATCCAACGACGGTCGATTACCCCCGTCACACGGTATCGGTGAAGGTCGCACATTTCAGCGTGTACGGTGTGTTCCGGCAAAGTGCCGTGGTCCAACAACCCGGACCGGATTCTTCACCCTCGATGAATAAAACGGGAGGGTCCCTGCCATCATCGCTGTCTCCCTCGCCAGTCTCGTCCATCGCAGGTATTGTCCTTATGTTCGTAGTCCTGTCAGTGTATCGCAACAGAAAAAAGAATGCCTGATATTCGATGCAATAGAATTTTTATTCCGGGTTCCCATGAACAAAAGGGAAAAATTATAGGGAATGGTTTATCTCCACCATCTTCTTTCATGCAGGGCCCCTGAACAGGGTTCATGCATACCTTAAGTATATCATGCCCTGCAGAATTATTATGACGCATGGGAGTTCTTGATAATCCCAAAATTGATCAAATCAAGCAACTTCTTCAATGGCATCCGATGGGAATGACGATCTCTGATCTCTCCCTGCACCTGAATATAAACCGGAACCTCGTGGCGAAGTACCTTGACCTGCTCTACATCTCCGGGCGGGTGGAGTTCCGTTCCGTAGGGCCTGCCAAACTCTATTCTCTCTCTCACCGAATCCCCGTTTCTGCAATGCTTGAATTTTCATCTGATATGGTCATTATCCTCAATGACACGAACATGATACTCGAGGTAAACGAACCATTTCTAGCGATGCTCGATATGCCAAGGGAGGCATTAATTGGGAAGTATATTCAGGAAATCGAAGATCCGTTCATCAAGCAACTAGCAATTACACATTTTACCGCACATCTCCGAACGGACCCTGAAAATATTGCTGAAATGAGATCGCTGGTACAGGCCGGAAAGACCCATTATTACCGAATAAAAAAGGTCCCCATTTTATTCGAGGATGGGAACCAGGGTATCACCTGTATCATTGAGGACATTACCCAGGTAGTTGAATATCAGGAATTACTCGCACGAAGCGAGGCAGGACACCATGAAGTCTTCGAAGACCAGACAGATTTTATTACCCGGTTTCTCCCAGATGGCACCCGTATTTTCACGAACCATGCATATATCGATTACCTGGGTAAAGACCCCGAAAATATCGCAGGCTGTTACATTCCAAACCTTTTCGAGGAGGACAGGACGTATGTAGAGCAGATAATTCATTCCTTAAGTCCAGATTTGCCTGTCAGGACTTTTGACTGCCGTGTCATCGACGGGTCGGGAAATATCCGCTGGAACCGGTGGGCCGCACGAGGCCTTTCCAATGAATCCAATATTTTTATAATCCAGGCAACAGGTCGTGATATTACCAGGGAAAGGGAGCAGGAAGAGAAAGAGAAAAAGTACATCAGGGATATGGAGTTCCTCAGGAAGACGGCCATGGAATTTGTCGATATGGGAGATGATGAAGATATTTACCGGTATGTAACCTGCCAGATCTTCCGACTGGTCCCCCACTCTATTGTTGGGATCAACGCGTATGATCCTGTTGCCGACACGCTCATCATGAAATATGTGATGGGAGACCATGAAGAGATCGAGCACATGATCAGGGAGATGAAGACGAACCTTTTTGGCCTGGTGTTTCCCTTGTATAATCGTCCGGATGCGAAGTACGCATTTTCACAAAAAAACCTTGTGATGGGGCCTGATCTGTATAACCTGTTTTTCCAGGTCGTTCCAAAAGACGTATGCGACCGTGTCGCTTCAGATCTCAACTTTGGACCATGTTACGTGATGGGGTTTTCCCGCCGGGGGGAAATTTTTGGCAATATTGGTATCCAGTTGAAAAAAGGAATGGAACTTATGAACAGGGAAACCATTGAGGCTTTTGTCGGCCAAGCTTCAGTCGCGCTCCTGAAGAGACGAGGGCTGCCGGGTCCTGCCAAAAACATGTAAAATACGAATATCTTGTTCCAACCCCCTCCCGGAACCACATCGAATGAATGAATTCTCGCTGCATCCGAAACCTATCACGAGGTAAGAATTCCGTACCATGCCAGGCTCGTGGAAAAAAGGACTGAACATCCTGGTGATCGCGGTCATCATCGCTGTTGTCGCCTGGATCGGCTATGTCGCGTTCCTCCTTGACCAGGGCACAAAGCAGAGCGAGCGGCACGTTTTTCATTATTCCATCGACGTCTCGTACAATACCACAATTGAAAACGTAACCCTGCTCCTTCCTGTCCCGGAATCCAACGGGATAGCCCTCTTCGGAGAGGCCCTCGTGAACGGGACCCTCTACGGGGTACCACCTGGCTGGGACCTCTCGATGGACGCGGTGAACGGCACTCCCATGCTCGCCATCCGGGCAGAACAAATGGTCCCCGAGTACCACGGGTATCCCATTGCGATCGAGCCTCGGCAGAGCCCGCTCCCCACCACCCTGGTCCCGGGGACCGAGTATTCACCCGATACCCCCGTACTCCAGCCAGTTCACCTGGGCGTGATGCTCCCGGTTAACCGGACGATCGAGACCCGGGATCCCATCGGGAATGAACCCGTATTTGCGCCAGGGGGGCAGTTCATCCGAAGGGAGGTGACCACCAGGCCGTACGGAGGAAGAGAATACGAACACGCCGTCCCGGTCTATATCCAGTACGTATCGGACCGCCCGGCAGCGGTATATGCCAGTATTACCATCCAGGGAACCAACTCGATCTGGAAGGGCGGGTGGTTGTCCAACAGCTATACGGATACGATAACCGTCGAAACAGAGGACTCCCCCGGATGGGTCAATACCACCGGTGTCCTCATGACTGAAGATGGAGTATATTATCGATAGAAGGTGGAACGCAGGGACGGTGTCCTTTCGCGCCCGTATCTTTATCCCGTTTTAATGCATACTCCCCCGCATGCCACCGGCAAAGAGGGTTGCACGGGCGTTTCCCGCACGGGAGACGGTCGAAGGTGCCGGCGTCCGGCTCCACCGGGCATTCGGGTACAGCGAGCTCCCGCTCTTCGACCCGTTCCTGATGCTCGACGACTTCCGGGCGGAACGGCCCGAAGAATACCTCCCCGGCTTTCCCTGGCACCCGCACCGGGGGATCGAGACAGTGACCTACATGCTGGAGGGGAGGGTTGAGCACGGCGACAGCATGGGCCATGCGGGGAACGTCGAGGCCGGAGGTGTCCAGTGGATGACCGCCGGGTCCGGGATCATACACCAGGAAATGCCAAAACCGGTCAACGGCCGGATGGGCGGCTTCCAGCTCTGGGTGAACCTTCCCCGGAGCCACAAGATGATAGACCCACGTTACCAGGAGGTCCCTGCCCGGGGCATCCCCCTCGTTTCCCCGGAAGAGGGTGCGAGCATCAGGATAATCTCAGGGACCATCGGGGAGATAACGGGGCCGGTACAGGACATCGTTGGGTACCCGGAGTTCCTTGACGTGACCCTTGAACCGGATGTGCCGTTTACTCACGAGGTGAGGCCCGAGCATACTGCGGCCGCCTACGTGATCGGTGGTTCCGGGAGCTTCGACCTGCGGCAGGAGGATCTCCCGGACCGGACCATGGTCCTCTATGGGCAGGAGGGGATCCGGGTGCATATCCTGGCGGGCAGCGGCGGAGTCAGGTTCCTCTACCTCTCCGGCAAGCCCCACCATGACCCGATAGCCTGGAGAGGCCCGATCGTGATGAACACGGAGGAGGAGCTCAGGCAGGCATTTGCAGAATACCGGAAGGGGACATTCACCCGGAAACGCTAAGAACGAGCGGAGATGCAGGTTCCGGCCTTCATCCGCTGCAAGGACACCAGGGAGAGGGAACCGGTATTCTCGTGCCGGAAAAGGGATTGCGTCGGCCAGCCCCGGGTTTTTCAGAAGTATGGGTATTCCGATCTACTGAGCATTTTGCAGGGCCGGTTATTTCATGACCACGTACATCTGGCCAGGTGTGCTATTCGATAATCTCTTTTCAGAATGCGGCGCTGCAAATGCAACCACATTTTTTTCCGGATAGAAATGGAGAAAAAGGTCTACAGGGTGCATTCAGTCAAAAAAAGCTTGGATTTTTCAGGACCACTGCCCGACAACCGGGGTAAACCCGGCAGCGCCGAACGTAAAGATAATATCCCTGTTCAGACCGGTCCCGTCCCACTTATTGTTGCCATTGGCATCAAGGTACCATGTCCCGGCAGAATAGATTCCTATTTCGGGCATGCCGTCCCCGTTCCAGTCGCCGGTCACCGGGGCAGCCCCGCTGAACCCAAAATTGAGGATTGCGTCTTTTCCTGTGCCGGTCCCATCCCACAGGTGATTCCGGTTGGCGTCCACGTACCACGTACCAGCCCCGGCATACACCCCGATTTCTGCCAACCCATCATGGTTCCAGTCACCCACAACCGGGACAAACCCGGCGGCGCCAAAATTATACATGGCATCTTTTCCCGAACCGGTTCCCTTCCACAGGAAATCCGGATTTGCATCCACGTACCACACCCCGTCCCGGTATACCCCGATCTCCCGTATGGTATCATCGTTCCAGTCCCCTATGACCGGTATGTCTCCTGGTATGCCGAAACTGCAGAGCCGGTCAAGCGTTGTCCCGTCCCATAAATAGTTCCCGCTTATTTCCATAAACCACTGGCCGTTCCGGAGTATACCAATTTCATAGAGATAGTCCCGGTTCCAGTCCCCTGTAACCGGTATATCGCCTGCACCGCCAAAACTCGTATACCGGTCGGTGGGGATCCCCTGCCAGATACCATTCCCGCTGGCGTCCATGTACCATTGGCCGTTTAAAAAGACCCCGATCTGGTCCTTTGGCACGGATAACCTGGCCACGAATCCATCTCCGGCCCCGTGGTATCCCCCGGGACTGGCCATGTCGCCGGTTGAGGAGGTCGTTTCTCCTGCGAGGACATAACCACCATCCATGGTTTCCAGGACGGAGGAGCCACTATCATAGGCCATCCCGCCAACGCACCGGACCCATTGCTTCGTGCCTGCAGAATTCAGTTTGGCCACGCAGGCATCTCCACCTCCCCAGAAGCCGGCGCCGGAAATGTCTCCATCAACAGACAGGGTATAGCCGCCAAGGACATAACCGCCATCCAAAGTCTGCTGGACGGAGCGGCTCGTGTCAAAACCCGTACCTCCAACGCACCGGACCCATTGCACCGTGCCTGCAGAATTCAGTTTGGCCGCGAATGAATCTGCATTACCATGGTATCCGGAGCTGGCCATGTCCCCATCCGATGAATACGTATATCCTGCAAGGACGTAACCGCCATCCGCCGTCTGCTGGACGGAATAGCCATATTCATCGAGAGTCCCGCCAACGCACCGGACCCATTGCACCATGCCTGTCGAATTCAGTTTGGCCGCGAATGAATCTGCATTACCATGGTAGCCCGCGGTGCCGGCCATGTCCCCATCTGATGAATACGTGTATCCTGCAAGGACGTAACCGCCATCCGCCGTCTGCTGGACGGAATAGCCTTCGTCATCACCGGTCCCGCCAATGCACCGCACCCATTGCACCGTGCCTGCAGAATCGAGCCCGGCCGTGAAGGAATCAGTACCTCCATGCTTCCCGGCACTCGCCAGGTCCCCATCGGTTGAATTGGTATATCCTGCAAGGATGTAACCGCCATCCGCGGTCTGCTGGACGGAATAGCCATAATCATCGAGGGTCCCGCCAATGCACCGCACCCATTGCACGACACCGGTAGCATTGAGCCTGGCCACGAAGGAGTCCTTTCCGCCGTGATAACCCGCCGCACCCGCCATGTCTCCATCCGGGGAATTCGTTCCTCCTGCAAGGATATATCCACCATCCGCGGTCTGCCGGACAGCATAGCCTTCTTCGTCAACGGTCCCGCCGACGCACGTCACCCACTGGACCGTACCCGCAGAATCGAGTTTGGCCACGAAGGAATCCTGGCCCCCGTGGTACCCTGCCGGACCGGCCATATCCCCATCCGAGGAATTCGTTCCCCCGGCAACGATGTAACCGCCGTCCATCGTGTTCTGGAGGGAATTGACAGAGTCTTTGTGCGTCCCGCCGATGCATCTCGTCCACTGGCTCAACAGTCTTCCTTCCTCGACCGAGGCAGCGGCCCTGGCAGATCCCGAAACCGGGCCTTCTCCTGGCCCGGGATCTGTTTCCAGCAGCGGCTGTGGTGATAACCCCACTGCATTGACACCTGCAATACCATTCCCTGAAGGAGCAGTGGTTGTATTGTCACTGCCCGCATTCGCTACCCCCGGGTGCTGCGTTGCACCCTGGTTTTCCTGGAGCTCTGTTGCTCCAGCACATGCCATGGCACACATGAGTGCCACGGCCACACCAATGATGAGAAGGTATTTTCTCATGCGAGATACCTCAAAATCCATACAACACGGCGAGTGACCTGCACGTTTAAACAGCAAACAACAGGAAGAATCATGGCCCCTACCATGTTTGAAATAAGTGGTGATGAATAGTTTAAATGTTTTTTTAAATGAATATTTTCGGATTTTTATTTCATCCGGTTGCTCATGGAGCCCGTGTCCATGCGGATCCTGCGGCAAAGACTGGCATGTTCCATGACCTCCTGCTCAACTGCTCCCTCTGATGCAATACATCATGTAGTTCCCTTTCACGTTTTCAATGCCATGGATATCGTGCCCGAACCCCGGGAACCGGTTGTCGAAGTCCTGCAACAATGAGAGGTATGTGAGGACCGGCCCGTCCTGTTTTCCCGTGCTCTCCCCGGGGGCCAGGACCGGGATCCCGGGAGGGTACGGATAGATACCGGTAGCAGCGATCCGGTCCCCCGCCTCTGACACCGGCACCTGTTCCACCTCTCCCCTGACGAGATTCCGGTAGGCTTCTGCATAGTTCATCTCCGGGACGGGGAGGGTATCATAGGCCTCGTCGAGCAGCTCGCACATCCGGTGCTCCCGCTTGAAGGTGTGCATCTCGTCGCAGAGGCCCCGGAGCGTCATGCCGCCGTACCGGTCGGGCCAGGTCCCGGTCAGGTCCGGAAGGATCTCCTCCAGGGGGGCCTCTTCATCGTAATGCCGCTTGAACTCGAAGAATTCTGTCACGAGCGTCCCCCACTTCCCCCTGGTGACCCCCATCGAGAAGAGGAACAGGATGATATAGTCGCCGGATTTCTCGTTCACGATCCCCCGGGTCTCCAGGAACCTGACCACCACGGCGGCCGGTATACCCCAGGGGGCGAGGGTGCCGTCATCGTTGACCCCCGGCGTGACGACCGTGACCCTGATAGGGTCGAGCATGCAGTAAGAATCCGGAAGCCCCTCAAATCCGTGCCATGTCTCCCCGGGGTGCAGGACCCAGCAGGACGGGCTATCGCGGAGCATCTCGAGGGGAGCATCGGTAAAACGGACTTTTTTCCCGGTCGACGGGTCGGTCACGTGATCAGGCTGCCACATCCCGAACCACCAGTCCTTCTGGTTTCCGGATCCGCAGATCTCCCGGTGGACATGGGCCATCGTCCGCCGGAACCGGATTGCCTCTTCGATCGATTCCCCGGTCAGGGCCCTTCCGGCCGCCCCGTCCATCATCTTTGATGAAACATCGAGCGAGGCCATGATGGTGTAGAGAGGAGACGTGGAGCTGTGCATCATGAACCCTTCATTGAACCGGGAGTGCTCGATCGGGATGCGCCCGTTCCTGACATGGACCATGGAGGCCTGGGAGAGGGCTGCCAGGAGTTTATGTGCCGACTGGGTTGCAAACACGGTCGGTCCGCCGGGGTCCCGCGCATCGTCCCGCATGGCGAACCGGTCGCGGTAGAGCGGGTTGAACCGGGCGTACCCGAACCAGGCCTCATCGAAGTGGATGCTGTCGACGCTCCTCCCCAGAAGGTCCTCGACACCGGTCGCGCGATAGCAGAGCCCATCGTAGGTGGAGTTGGTCACGATGGCGTGGACAGGCTTTTTGTCCGGGAGGTCCCTGGTCAGCGGGCAGGCGTCGATCTTAGCCTGGACAGCTTCCGGCATCATTTCACCGGGAGGGATCGGGCCGATGATCCCGTACCGGTTCCTTGTCGGGACCATGAAGACCGGGACCGAATGGGTCATGGTGAGGGCGTGTTCGGCTGATTTATGGCAGTTACGGTCCACGAGCACGATGTCGCCCCTGGTCACCCGCCCGAAGAACACGATCTTGTTTGCCGTCGAGGTCCCATTGGTCACGAAGTAGGTCATGTCTGCCCCGAAGACCTTGGCAGCATACCGCTCGGCCTCGCCGAGCGGGCCGGAATGGCCGAGCAGGGAGCCGAGTTCACGGACCGAGATGGACAGGTCGGACCTGAAGAGCTGTTCGCCGAAGAATTTATGGAACAGCCTGCCTGACGGGGACTTCAGGAACGCCGTCCCGCCGGCATGCCCGGGAGTGTGCCAGGAGTATTCGTAGTCTTTCGAGAATTTCACGAGTTCCCCGAAGAACGGCGGGAGCAGCCGCTCCCGGTACCGGTTGGCCGCCGCCGTGATCCTCCCGGCAATGAACTCAGGGGTATCGTCCATGATATAGACGAACTCGTCGATCTCCTTGAGGGTCTCCACCGTGAGGCTGCTGAACGACTCCTGCACGGGTTCGGCCATCAGGAAGATAGGGATGTCCTCGTTCCGCCCCCGGATCTCCTGGATGAGCTGCTTTGCATCGGCATGGGTGGGGTCTTCGCCGATGTCCCAGTTAATGAGGATGCAGGCTGCTTCAGGGAGGTTTGCGTACGCCGTCCGGGCCCCCTCGATGGAATAGATTGTCGAGACCTGGATCCCGAATCCTGAAAGGCCTTTCACGATCCGGTTCATGGCACGCCCATGGGGGGTATCGGTGATCAGGGTGTCATCGATGATGAAAACCACCAGCTCTTCTTCAGGGTTCATGGAACCTCCGGCATTTCAGTAGCATTTTTGCACATTCCGGCATGGGTGCTCGTAACCTCCGTTTAGAGAAAATCACTCCCCGCCCCCGGACAGTGTTCCCCGCACAAGCCCTTTTGGGACACTCCTGCAGTTGTATGAACGAACGCAGAAACTGCAAAGAAAGAACGCTCCTGGTATGGTGAATAACTCGGAGATGGGTATCCCCCCGGACTACACAACCCCTGTCCCGGGGGGGTATTTATCAGTTTCCCTTTGAACATTCTCTGAATCTCCCGGAGATGAGTCCCGAATGGCAACTCCCACGCGGTTGTTTATATATCACCGATCACAGCAGGAGCGCGGTAGGGAGCCCTTTTTTAGGATACGCACCCCATACGCTCAGATCCGCACTCGTTGCCCTCCTTCCTTAATTGCCTGCATATGTCACAAATCCTCGCCACGAGATTGTCCACTTTCCGGTCTTTCAGATCCTTCGCAAGGATTTCAATTGATAGCTTCACGTCACCCTCAAATTCGATCCGATACCCGCGCTTCCCGGAAAGATATTGTGATACTGCGGAAGGGGCGATCTCAAGCATCCTCGCTGCCTCAACCTGGGACACGCTACACTTTACCAGTTCCAGGGCAATTGCAGCCCGAATAGCGGGAAGGACATCCCACACGATCTTCTGGCAGGGTGCCTGCATATTCTCACTCGTTAAAATGGATTGTATGAAAGATATGTTGATTTCACAACGGTGAATCGACTTCTGGATTCAAAAGTGTTTGCGAGGTGGAAAAGGAGTTCGTTGGATAGACATGAGTGATCCGGAATTCGAACCCATGAATAGCGGGGGAAATGGTTCTGACAGCTGAAACCCCTCACCCCAGGCCAGTCTGAATCCTAACACCGATTAGTAATCGTCATAATGAGATTCATTCCATGTCCGCTCCTGAATCCAGGATATTTTTTTTTCAGCGCCAGGCCTGAATGGATCCCCAGTAAATTAACAATTGTGAATATTTTTATTTCAAGCAAATCATATCAATACTGGACAGTTGCAGGGATGTCTCTTTCCAGGATGATCATATGTACGATATTGCGAAACTGCGCCAGGAATTTCCGATACTGGCAAAATGCGTCTATCTCGACAGCGCCTCGACGAGCCAGACCCCCCGGTGCTCTGTCGATGCCATGGTCGAATACTTCCTCGATTATGCTGCGAATCACGGGAGGGGCGCCCATCACCTCGCCCGGAAGACCACGGAAAAGTATGAGGAGACCAGGGCGCGTCTGGGACATTTCCTGAATGTTCCCCCGGATCATATCATATTTACGAAAAATACCACCGATGCGGTGAACACGGTTGCAAACGGGCTTGCGTGGAAACGCGGCGACGAGATCATCACCACGTGGCTGGAGCACCATTCAAACCTTCTCCCCTGGATGATGCTGAAGAAAAAGGGGGTCCGTGTCACTATCGTCCCGCATGAAAATGGTTATCTCAATCCCCGTACCATCCAGGAGGCCATATCCCGGAAGACACGGCTGATCGCAGCCACCCACATGCCCAACATCCTCGGGACAGTGCAGCCTGTTGAAGAGATAGGCCGTATCGCCCATGATCTCGGGGTTCCGCTCGTTGTGGATGGGGCGCAGTCAGTCGGCCATTTCCCCGTCGACGTTTCTAATATTGATTACCTTGCCATTCCCGGGCACAAAGGGCTGCTCGGGCCCCAGGGAACCGGGGCACTCTACATGAAGGACCCTGAGTCCCTGCACTGTTCGGTCTTCGGTGGAGGGATGGTGGTGTCTGTCACGCATAAGGAAGTGAAACTTCTGCCCCCTCCAGCGAAATTCGAACCGGGAACTCCCAACATCCCGGGTGTGATCGGGCTCGGGCCTGCGATAGTACTTGTCACCTCGCTGGGGGTCGGGAACATCCATGCGCACGAGAAGAGCCTCGGCTCGCGGATGCACGAGGGGCTTCGGAATATTCCTGGCGTGAGCGTCTACAGCCCGCACGGGACCGGCGTGGTATCATTCAACGTCGCCGGGGAGAACCCCAACGAATTTGCACGGAAACTTGACGACTACCGGAAGATCTGCGTGAGGAGCGGGATGCACTGCGCAGAACCCCTTGCGAGCAGCTATTCCTGTGACGGGACCATCCGGGCCTCGGTTGGCTGCTACACAACGGCGGATGAGGTCGATGCCCTCATCGATAGCGTCCGGTATTTAACCGGAAATAGTTAAACACGGGGGACCCCTTATGAAACCGGTGCGGACAGTACTCGATGCAATCGGGAACACCCCTCTTATCGAAATCCGGAACCTCAACCCGTGCCCCGGGATCCGTATCTTTGCAAAGTTCGAAGGGTCCAACCCGGGGGGATCGATCAAGGACCGTATTGCCCTCTTCATGATCCTGGCCGCGGAACAGTCCGGCGACCTGACCCACGATAAAATCATCATGGAACCGACCTCCGGCAATACCGGGATCGCACTCGCCATGATCGGCGCCGCAAAAGGGTACCAGGTGAAGCTGGTCATGCCAGGCTGCGTGAGCGTCGAGCGCAGACGGATCATGGAGGCATTTGGGGCGGACGTGGAGATCACTCCCGCGGAAGAAGGGACCGATGGAGCGATCCGCCGTGCCTGGCGTTATGCGAGGGAGAACCCTGAAAAATACTACATGCCCGATCAATTTTCAAACCCGGCAAACATCCAGGCACACTATGAAACCACGGGTCCTGAAATATACCGTGAACTTGGTGGGAAGGTCGATTGTTTTGTGGCCGGCATGGGGACAACCGGGACGTTGATGGGTGTCGGGAAGTACTTGAAGGAGCGGAATCCTGCCGTTCGCATCGTCGGCGTTGAGCCGGAACTAGGACATGCCATCCAGGGACTGAAGAACATGGAAGAGGCGATCGTTCCCGGGATCTACGATCAACATCTCCTGGATGAGAAGGTACGGATCGGAGATGAAGAGGCGTATGTGATGGCCCGGAAAATTGCGACACGGGAGGGGGTCTTTACCGGGATGTCGAGCGGGGCGGCACTGGCAGGTGCCCTCCACGTCGCAGGGTCGCTCGAGTCCGGGACCATTGTTACAATTTTTCCGGACCGGGGAGACCGCTACCTGAGTACCACGCTTTTCCGTTCCATCTGCAGCAACTGCAACCCGTAGGTATATTTTCCATAGCGGTGCCCGTTTTCAATCAATACATTCGTACGGGCCGCTCTCCTGATTCAGGGAACTTCAATATCCATTGCAACCTCTTGCAGGCAGCCCGGACCTTCCGTTCTCTGAGACCATCCCCGGGTTTTCGGCAGGCACTACCAAGCGTATCCCGGCCTGATATATAGTATGGTAATTCCAATAATGGGATGAGATGAATCAGGCACAGCCGGAGGGACGAAAAAACCGGCCAGGACAGTCCAGGAAGAGGGTTGGTTTTTCATATCCTTCCAGGGCAGACACGTTCACCGAATCCGTAATCCGTGAGATGACCAGGCTCGCGGTCGAAAACAACGCGATCAACCTCGCACAGGGCTTCCCGGACTTTCCCTGCCCGGAAGAACTCAAGGCCGCGGCCTGCGAGGCTGTCTATGCCGATTTCAATCAATATTCCATCACCTGGGGTGCAAAAAACTTAAGGGACGCCCTTGCTGAACGGGTGAGCACCTTCAATGGCATGTCGTTTGATCCAGAGACCGAGATCACGGTCACCTGCGGGTCGACCGAAGCCATGATGGCCTCGATGCTCGCGGTCATCCAACCGGGGGATGAAGTTATCGTGCCCGAACCCTTCTACGAGAATTACGGCCCGGATGCGGTGATTTCAGGCGCGGTTCCGAGGTTCGTACCACTGGCCGATGATTTCTCGATCGGTGAGGAGAGATTCAAGCAGGCGGTTTCGAAAAAGACCCGGGCAATCATACTCAACACTCCCAACAACCCGACCGGAAGGGTCTTCTCCCGGGATGAGCTTGGATGCATCCGTGATATCTGCGTGGACCACGGTATGGTTGCCCTGACCGACGAGATCTACGAGCACATCGTGTACGACGGGAACAGGCACGTCTCTCTCGGCTCCCTCGATGGCATGGAGGACCGAACCGTTACGATTGGCAGTTTTTCGAAGACATACAGCGTCACCGGCTGGCGCGTGGGATACGCACTGGCGGACTCCCTGCTCACCTCGCGGATTCGCAAGATTCACGATTTTCTAACCGTGGGGGCACCTGCCCCTCTCCAGCAGGCCGCTGTTGCTGCACTGGCTCTTCCGCCCCCCTATTACCGGGACCTTGCACGGGATTACGACCGCAAGCGAAAGATTCTCTATAAAGGATTGAAAAAGGCCGGCTTTTCCTGCAGGCTGCCGGAGGGGGCATATTATATTTTCACTGATATCGCCGCCTTTGGAAGGAACGACGTGGAATTTGCCCGGTTCCTTGTAAAGGAGGTTGGTATTGCAGCTGTCCCGGGCAGCTCCTTCTACCATGCCGGAGGAGATACAAAGCTCCGGTTTACTTTCTCGAAAAAAGACGAGACTCTCCATGAAGCGTGCCGGAGACTGGAAGTCCTTTCATAGGTTTTCATTGCCGGTGACTTTATCAACCGGGTATTATCGCTAAAATTTACGGCCTCGCCCAGGAATGCCCAAAGAAAGCTGGATCAAGCCAAACCAGCTCCCTCCGGCGCCATGCCGGGGACGATATCCCAAAAGAATGTCGTCCATCCTCAGATTGGGATTCCCAGGAGCGCGAGAATTATAACGAGGATTGCTCCAAAAATGCCGCCCAGGGCGCAAATAAGGACCGTGATGAGGTCGTAGCCGATATCGGGTTTCCCGGCATACTGCATCAGGTGGAAATAATTCACGAGAAACAGGGTGAGGAGGCCAATTATCGCGTTGATAATGAGGTGCACAGCACTCTTGATGACAAATATGCTTAGGGCAACAAAAATGATGATGACCAGGATGAGAAGGGCAATTCCGACCAGGGCCATGGTATCGTAATGCTACCAGAAAAAGATATACTTTTTGGTTGCACAACGAGACGGTTGCCTTACCTGGAATGTGGCAGGTGGACGATCGAACGGTAAAAGTGCCGCAATAGCTGGGAATGAGGGATATAGGGCAGGTAAGAACGGCGCCAGGAATGAAAACCGGGAATACCTCTCACGAAAAAGGATGGTTGTTGCCCGGTTTCCATACCCAATCAGACCGTTTCGACTTTTTCTCTTTGTTGCATTGAAGATTTCTCCGGTACTGGCTTCTCAAACCTCCCCATGACAGAGAGCACGGCGGGCATGACAAAGATTGCCCCTGTGAGCGAAAAACCGACGGCGATCAGGGTCGTGATCCCGAAGTTGCTGATGATGGGGAAGGTGGAGAGGCAGAGCGCCGAGAAACCGAAGAAGGTCGCGAGGCCTGAAACCGTGATCGCGGCCCCGATCTTGTGGACGCTCTCCTGGATGGCGGCAAGGTTGTCATGCAACCGCTCCTTCTCTTCGGCATACCGCTCCATGACGAGGATGGTGTATTCTGCCGCGACACCGATCGTCATCGATCCGAGCGTGGCCGTAAGAGGAGTATAGGGGATATCGAGGATGAACATCATGACCGCATTCCAGCCGACGATAAAGACAATCGGGATCATGGGGGTAACTGCGTGGAGGTGCCGGTAAACGAGCGCCAGGAACAGGCAGACAAAGATGAACCCCAGGTAGGTCATCATCTCCTTGGACTTTACGAGCGATGAAAGGATCGAGGTAAACAGGTCGAAACTGCCTATCGGTACCACGGTGGTCCCGACAGGCGGTTCGAGGAAGCCGATGTCACTGATTATCTGTTGTTTCAAAGAGTCCATCTGGGTCATTTCAAGGCTAACCGTGCTGAATTTTATCACTGCACTCATGGATCCGCTGAGGTATGGCTTCTTGGTCCCCTCCGGGATCCTGTTCAGGACAGCATCGAGGTCGGCCTGGGTCTCCGGGATTACCCCGCTGTTATACGAGAGGATATAGGTGACAATGCTCTTTGCCCCGGTGAGTTCCGGGTGATGGGAGAGTTCGTAATCCTGAAATTCTGCGATCCACTTCACCGTGGCGATGTCTGTTGCAGGGCCACGGACATAGAAATCTGCGGTGCTGGTCGCACCCAGGATGCGGGTTACCTTGTCGATGTTGATCTTGGCCGGCATGTCGCCTGGGACAAAGGCATTCTCGCTGGTCTGCACGGGGATGAGGGGGTCGAGCTGGAACCCGATAATCGCGATGCAGCCGACAAGAATGAGGAGGGGCAAGGGGTTTTTCGCGATCCTGACCGAGACACCGGTCAGGAACTGCCCGTACGAGAAGGAACGCTTCTTTCCATTCTTCGTTGGGGATTTATCCCCGGTCGTGTCAATGACGGAGTCGCATGCCCCTTCGCCCACGGCATAGCATACCTCGCCCTTTTGTGGTTTGGGCTTGTATTTCAACAGGAGTCCCAGCGTGGGCACGCCGACGCAGGACACCCAGTACGAGGTGAATATGCCGATGATGGCCACCAGCCCAAACCCGCGGATCATGGGAACGGTCGAGATGAACATTGCCAGGAATCCCATGCAGGTCGCGAGCATCGCGTAGAGTACTGCAGGTCCGGTTCGCGTAACCGTCATGAAAACGGCCTGTTCGAGGGATCCTTTCCTGGCCTCCTCGTCAAACCGGGCATGGAACTGGATCGCATAATCGATGCCCAGCCCGATCAGGACCGGGAAAGCACCGATGACCGCCATGTTCAGCCCGACCCCGGCAAGGCCCATCAGACCAAGGGAGGTCGTGAGCCCTATCCCCACCATGAGGACCGGCATGAACCGGTACCGCACGTAGGCAAAGAGGATCCCCATCACGATGACCATCAGGATCATGGCCCCGCCGATGAGGATCCCCATGTTGCTCCCCAGCCCCTGTGACATCTGCTGGCTGAAAGCCGGCGATCCGGATATTTCCACGGTCACTCCCGGGGGCTTCGGGGTGGTGTCAACGACCGATGCAAGGTTGTCCAGGGCCGATTCCTGGACCCTGGTCGCCAGGCCTTCCTGGAGCCCGACCTGGACCAGGGTGAGCGTGTTCGAAGGTACGACCATGTCGCGGATATCTGCAGGGAGTGCATCGACAATCCGGTCGACCTCCGCCCGGGACGCGGGAAGCGTCCCCCCATTCGCACCCTTCAGGACGTCGACTATGCTCTGGGCGCTCTTGATATTCGGCTGTTGCCGTATCCCCGCCTCGAGCGTATCGATGTAGGTGAGGATGTCGTGGTTCAGCGGATCGGCTGCCTCGACGATAAGGATAATAGTAGAATCGGACTGGAATTTCGCCGCATACTCTGCGTAAATTGTCCCCTTTGGGGAATTCTTGTCGAGGTAGGTCTCCCACCCGGTCTGCATCGTGAGCTGGGTCATGCCATAGATGGCGACCAGGAACAGGGAAAAGACCAGCACGGCGACCAGCATTGGCCTGCGGTTGATGGCCCTTGCGATGCCTTCAAACAACTTCGCTATCATGGTATACCTGGACCCTGGTGCGTGGTATTCGGATACTTCCTGTACCGTTGATTGTTCATACTCATAATAACCCCCGGATCACCGGGGTCTCCCCGGGAGGATCGGGTCAGCTCAAGCGCCCCTGCCGCCGCCGGTAGAGCAGGTACCCGGCTCCGGCGACCGCAATCCCTATCACGGCCAGCACAATGGGGCTGCCAAGCACTGCAGCAATGCCGGTTGCTTTGACCACGCTGACCCGGACCTTTACCGGGTCGGATAAGACGCTGTTGTCAAGGGCATCCCGAAACCGCACCTCGGAATCAAGGCCGTATTCCTTTGGTGTCGCCGAACTGTCGACTGATACCTCGAAGACAGCCTCTGCCGTCTCCCCTGGTGCAAGGGTCCCCAAGAACGCGTTATCATCATCGCTGGTGAATGGATCGACAGCGCTGATGCGGGCCTGGGCGCTGTAGACCGTGGCAACGCCGGTGTTCGTATACCGGACGGTGATTACCTTCTTCTGGCCCGGCGATATGACGATCCCGCCGGAGTCGACGGTAAACTCAACCTTCTTTCCAACCGGCACCCCGATGGTTGTCCGGTCCGTGTCGACCGTGTCTCCCTCGGAATTCTCATAGGTCATGTAGACGTCGAGAGGGTACTCCTGGGCTTCTGCGTTCTTGCTCACCGAGATCCTGAATTTTGCAGTCGCATTCGCGCCGCTGGGGAGGCTGCCGATGAAGGTGCTGCCGTCCGTCGGGATCACCGGGCTGTTCCCGTTCCGGGCGACCTTAAGGACCACCTTCTCTGCGCCTTCCTGCCCGGTGTTCTGGCAGACGAGGTTCAGGTACCCTTCCGTTCCTGCATTCAGGTGTTCCGTGTCAAAGGTAACCACCGAGAACTGGAGCACCGGTTTTATTTTGACCGGGAGGAGGACTGTCTCATTTTTCTCACGGTACAGGAACTGGATGGTGTCGGTCCCGTACTGGTCTGCCTCCCACAGGTACGTATACCGGATCTGCAGGGGCAGTTCATAGGTTCCAGCGGGAGCAGTGCTGGGAATTTTTACAGAAAAATCCACGAGGGTACTGCTTCCCCCCTTCAGGTCCCCTACCATCTGGGGGTCGCTCTTGATGACGATCGGGGAGTCCCCCGGGCCCAGCGCTACGGTGATCAGTTTCGCGGTGTTCGGAAGGTCATCGCGGGTGATGATACTGGACTGCACGAACTTGTACTGGTTGAGCCCCTTGTTCTGGAGCCGTACCGGGATGACCGCACTGTCCCCCGGTAAAAATTCATTCGTTCCCGAGACTGCAGCCGTCAGATCGGGGGATCCGGCCATGTATTTTTCGCCGGCGCTCACCGGGGAGATTGTGAAGCATGCAAGGACGATTGAAAGGAGGAATCCATACATGAGAAAGCAGTACCGTGGACCTGCCCTGGAATGCAAAGTCCGAAGGAGGTCGGAGAATCTTTGTTCATGCTCTTTTCCGGACAATTCTATCTGCTCCGATAGTAGTAAATATATTTACTACAATTATTTCTAGTAGGTTCACCGCGAACCATAAATAACTAACGGAATTGGTAGTAAAGATTTTAACAACTTATCCCAGGTGAAGACTATGTCAGGAGATTTCGCAAAATTTCGTGAGAGAAAGATAAAAACGCAACCCCGGGGGGCATTTCCTCTATGAACACCATTCCCCCTGTCCTTGTCAGGTCGCTCAACACCCTGGGACTGACAAACGACGAGGCAAGGGTGTATGCAACACTCGTCCTGTTTGACCATGCAGAAGCAAAAGAGATCGTCGACTACCTTTCGCTCTCAAAACCAAGCGTATACAAGGCACTTGGGGTGCTGGCCGAACGGGGGCTGGCAATACAACTGAAAACCAAGCCTGCGCGATACCGTGCGGTCTCTCCGGAGATTGCTGTTTCCATCCTCATGAGGGACCATGAGACCGCATCGGAACAGGCCCTCTTGGCATTGAAAAAACTTGAACAGGAAAAAGTGCGGACCGGTGAAGGGGATTCTCTCTGGGCGATTTACGGTGATGCGAATATAGAATACAAGATCCAGGAACTTTTCAGGAAGGCGAAGAGCCACGTCTCGTGCGTTGCCGGAGACCGGTATCTCCGGTTCCTGGAGAATGCACCTGCCCGGGATATTCCCCTGCGGCTGATCATCATATCCTCATCCCCGCTGCTTGAAGAAAAGTTGCGCAAAAAGTTCCGGGGGAAAAATACCGAGGTCCACAGGATACCCCTGGAGAGCGTCAGCTCCCCTCCGCCGCTCGTTGCGGTCCCTGAAATTGAAAGGGCCTGGAAATATTTGAAATTTGAAAATGTGCTGGAACTGAACGTCGATGACGAGGAGCTCCTCATGGGCGTGGCATTTTTCAGCGATGGATCCTCGGTGCTGAACACCCGGAACAAGGGCGCGATCATCCAGATGAAGATGTGGAACCAGTTGTTCTGGAACTGGTTTCTTGGACCTGATGCAAAACAACCTTCATAAGCTTGTGAAAAGGATTGGGAAAGCATTTTTTACGCTATTCGCCATACCCCGGGTCCGGGGAAGGCATCTCCATGGCCTGGGCTCCCTGAATCGAAGGTATCATGAGGTAATAGAGGAGCACATTTTTCCATTATCCTCGCAGTTCCCGCGTTTGATATAAGTTTTCCTGAAGAGCTGGTGTTGAATTGGGAAGATGCAGATTTCACTGCCCGCTTTACTCGTGGAGATATCCTCAGATTTCAGAAAGTGGATACAATTTCCTGGTATTACGATGGTTCAGGCCGGTATTACCCGGATCCGCCCATCGGCCAACCATCCTTTTCGGTCTCTCTGGTGAAGAATCAGGCCATGCTATACAGGAACAGTGTATCCGGGTTCCGCGACCACGTATCAATCGATATATTAATACCTACATGTATCTATAGATAGTACTATGCAGGCCGCCTCGACCATTTATATTCGGGAGGATCTCAAGGAGAAGCTCCAGGAATTGAAACGCCACCCCCGGGAATCGTATAATGATGTCATCGAGCGGCTTGTGTCCCTCTCTGTCGACCATGAGCCATTGAACGATAATGCAATCAGGGGGCTTGAAGAGGCACTGGAGGATATCAAACACCGCCGGCTCCATGCAGAGGAAGAGATTATGGCGGAGTTCGGGGTTGAATGAAGTACCGCCTGGAATACACCTCCCGGGCAAGAAAAGACCTCTATAAACTGGATAAGCAAACTGCACAGCGCATCATCCGGGCACTGCATGTCCTGACAGAAGATCCCTATTCCCGCATCAAAAAGCTGAAAGAGGGAATGCCCGGGCATCCTGTTTACACGTACCGGATTGGCCTTTCCTACCGGGCAATCCTCTCTGTTCACGATTCAGTCCTGGTTATCCATGTATTCGAGATCGAGGACAGGAAACAGGCATATCGCGATTTCTGATCATATGGAGTATACTGGCGGAAAGATCCTTGCAGGATAAGGTCTACCGCCTATACATATTCATAAACCTTGGATGAAACAGGAGGAAAGACCCTTCCTGCTTACGATCCAGATGCTGCGAGAGAATCATGGTGAGATGGCTTGGAAGCTGTCACAGCTGAATTTGTGTTGCCCCGCATCATGTTCCGGCTTCAAATCCGCGAGGTATTGGGAGAAAAATAGATCCTATCGACCATGTTCCGAATCTTTTTGGACTGTTGGCCTTGACTAGCAACATGATAAGTCCCCGTAAATTTTCTATTCCTGCCGCTGTTACAGCTCCCGTTGAAATGGCATTGGCATCTGAAAAGAAATTCAGTGTAGGCTATCCTTCTGCCGTCGTCGCGATACTTCAGGTTAGGGTAATTATAGTGCCCTGAACCCATGAGGATGCTATAATTCGTTGCACTTTCTGGTTTTACCTGACCTCAATTATCGGGTCTGCAGCCTTCTGCCTGCCCCCCTCAAGGCCAGCGAACCAATCACCCCGCCTGGATCTTCTTTGCGAGTCCCTCGAGGATTTCTTCGAACTTCCCTGCCTCAACATCCTTTTCCAGGGTCGTAGCCGAGGCCACGAACTGCATCCCCTTCCCCTCGAGGACCCCGCGGACTTTCTTTGCCACGGTCTCCGCACCCGAACCTCCCATCTCGACAAGCACCGAGAACTTCCTTCCCCTGCAGTTGGTGATGTCCGCGAGGTACTGCCGGGTAAACGGTGGCATACTGTGGGACCAGACCGGTGTTGCAACCACCAGGTGATCGATGTCGGCCAGGTCAGCCTGGACCGGCTTGATCGCCTCCCTCATCCCGAAAAATGCCTTCATCGCCAGCCTGCCAATTTTCTTGCCTGGATCGACCTCGGGTTCGATCCGGACCACGGTGCCCCCGATCTTCTGGCCAAGGGCTTTTGCAACCGTCTCGGTGTGCCCCTTCCAGGAAAAGAATGCAACCAGGATTTTCATGGAATTCACGACCTCTCAAACATTTGCCGTTCCCGATTTCTCATTCATACTCTTTTGATGTAATCTGGTCTATTTACACAGGAGTATAAAATGCAGGAGAGTAATAAATTTTTTTAGAGATTTCTATCGTTTTCTTTCTTGGCTGGACTACAATTTTGTTTGCGTTCTAAAACGACCACGTTCCGGGTTTGCATACTTGTTCCTGCCACGACTTTTCCTGCGAAGTATTTATAAATATTTATTAATTATAATCCGGGTATGTGAATTTTGGTTGAAAAAAAAGAAACCATGGACGTGATGATATGACTCAAACGGAGGAGAAAAAGGGCCAGCATATCTGCGTTAAATGCAACACCTGCCATATGGTATTCCGCATCAATGTCGAGGAACGGCCTGAGGCCATGCCCCTTATTGGCGACCTGACTAAAAAGTATGATGTAATTTTCTATTGTCCCTTGTGTGACAAGAAAAAAATTGTACATTACAACCGTCAGGACATCTCGGATGATGAACAATCAACCGCCCAAGCGGCACGAGAAGGAACACAATGAAACCCACGACCCAGCCTGCAATCCAGGATGATGGAACCTGCAAGCCAGAGAAAACCTTAACCGCCCGTGATGCAACGAAAGATGAAACCGATTGGTTAGATTATGAAGAGGGGGTGCAGAAAAAGCTTGGAGATTATTTCCTCACTGCCGCAGATAAATACAACGATATTTTTATCGCCGTCAACACGATTTATGTCGGGTTGCTCACCTTATTCGGGCTCATCAGCAATAATACCCTGAAAATACTGCAATTCCCCGTTGTTATCGTGTTTCTGCTCCCTGTCCTTGCCTGGATCTGGGGAATATTCTTCTTTTTCCGGATAAAAAATCCAAGCATCACCGAAGAACGGCCGAATTCCCCAACTGCAATCCGGGAAACCCTCTACACCACGAATGTGGAAAAAGCCAGAAATTACAGAAAAGGATTGTTGTGTTTTGCGACCGGGCTTCTCCTGATACCGGTTGCATTGCTTATCGGTTCATACTGGGCAGCACTTCCCGCTCCTCAACCGGTTGCTCAGGATGTCCAGATAATTTTCAGCGACGACACGATAATCTCTCAAATTCCGATTGACCTTGTCAACGGAACCAACAAAACCGTCGTCATATCGCTCGTCAATACAACCGATTCAGGGTATCAGGTCAAATTGGCGAACGGTGATATCGTGGGACTGGACAAGACCTGGATAAAAACGATTATTTATAAGCCATCGAACCTGGCGGCGCTGCAGACCATCAATGTCACTCCATCGGTGACACATGCATCATAATTTTCATCTTTGTCCGAGGTATTCTCCCGGGAAACTTTGGGAAATGTCGTGAGGGGTAATATTGATAACCTTGCAGCTTTGTGAACATGCTTTTAGGAGCCCTGGAATGTCAATCCTCATCATTCCGAGCATCGCAGCATTCACGCTCTTCGTTTTTTGCGGATCGGCGTCCCGGAGCAGCTTCATGAGAATCTCTGGAATAACCAGCCACGAAACACTGAACCTGTCTTTCAGCCAGCCGCACCGGCCTTGCTCGCCCCCTCCCTCCTGAAGCCTCTCTCAAAAATAATGCGACACGCCGGCGGCGAAGGTGAAGATTTTAATTGGAGAGATAATTATGGTGGAGCAAATATTGCAGCCGGTTCACGGCGCCCAAACTCCGGGCGTATACTTCTTCCGGTTTGATGTCCATCCTGTGATGTCCATCCATACAACGAGACGGGCAGTTCATTGTCAGGTGAACAGATTTATTGTCAAGAGTGCCGGGAGAGCATGAAGGCCTTTTTCCTGTATTCCCTCGGAAGTAGATAGTTGCATAAAAGAACATATGAGATTTTTCCGATCAATTCCCCTTTTTTCCGGTTCCTGGATTGGAGATCTCCATTTTCCAGCATAACGGGTTTGCTTCGGCTGCTGGTGCTTCATCGAGACCGGATCGGTGAGGAAAAACCACAAACCCTGCATAATAACCAGAGCGTAGGCCCAGACACCCGGATTGTCCCAGGATAACGTTGATATAGGGCCTGCACAGTATGGTGCAATGCCCCCGCAGGGGACAAGGAGGGAGCAATGTACTTCATTCTCCTGGTGAAGTTCAAGAAAAAGCCGACAAAGGAAATGATCGCTGATAACCTGAAAAGGATGGAATCAGAAACAAAAGAAGGGATAAAATTCCTGAACAATTTCTGGACGCTCGGGCGGTATGATGCCGTCCTTGTATGCGAAGCCCCGAACGAAAAAATCGTGATGAAAGCCTCCGTTCAGCGGAGTGAGCTCTATAACATAGAAACCCTTGTTGCCGTACCAGCCGAAGAAGCAAGAAAGCTCGCGGTCTAGTGCGAAACGATGCGAAAAAATATGAATTTTTAACAGGGAACCAGGTTTTTTGGGAAAATTTTCAATAAATTCCTTTTCATCGTGATTTACCCCCTCCAGGACGCATTCGAAACAATAGGATAAACAAAACAGTCACTGATGCTATTGTCTGGGGGACAACTTAGTAAAAAGGAATACCTGTGAAAAGGAAAAATGAAATTTCCCCTTTTCACACGACGACGAACGTCCCGGTCATCATTTCCGGGTGGACATCGCACCGGAAGAAGTAATTCCCCGGTGTTGCCGGTGCGGTGAAGGTGTATGTCACGGTCTTCACACCGGTAATGATGTCCCCGACAAAGATCTTCGTGCCCGCTGACCTGTCGGTGTAGAGGGCAAAGTTATGGGGGACGCCGGCATCGTTGTTGATGAAGGTCATCAACACGGTCGATCCGGCCGGGACGGTGATCGTGGCCGTGTTGAAAGCGATATTCTTCGCCATCAGCGTGATGGGGACGGTCTTTCCGCCCGTTGGAGTACTCGTCACAGGGGTGACGGTGAATGTCCCGATCAGCCCGGCGTTCGGGTCGCTCCGGTAGTAGTATGTCCCTGGTGCTGATGGGGCCGTGAAGGTATACGTCACCGTGAGGGGGCCGGTGAAGACCTGGCTCCGGTAGATTGCTTCCGAGGACGTCGGGGACGGGTAGAGGGCGAAGTTGTGGGGGTCGAGGTCCTGGTTGATGTAGGTCAGGGTAACCTGGGCCCCTGCCGGGGCGCTCAGCGATGCCGGGTTGAACCTGTCACCCTTGATCGTGAGCTGGAGCGGCACTGACGGGCCCGTTGGGGGAGGAGTCGTCACGGTTGGTGTCGGTGCCTGGGCACCTGCCGTGCTCATCAGGCCCTGGGTGTCTGCCGGCACCATCTGCCAGACCTGGCCCGAGTTCAGGGGTGTGAGCCCGGGCCCGCCGTTCTGGTTGATCAGGAGGAGGATTTCGTGGTTGCTGTCCTGGTAGAGCCCGCGGACGAAAGCATTGATGCGGCCATTTTTGTTGTTTGCGACCGTCATGACCCTGGTCGACCACATGGCGTTCTGCGCAGCCGTCAGACTCGCGGCATCGGCAGGGAGCGTTGCAAGGCTGAAGCCGGAGGGGGGCGTCGCGACGAGGAGCGTGCCGTTCCCGAGGATCCGGTTTTCGTCGGACCATGTCCCGAAGATGTACGAACCCTGGAGAGATGGCATCATGCTGCCCCGGTAGACAACCCCGCCCACGATCGTGTCCCCGACATCATGCCCGAGCTCGACGACCGGCCCGATCAGCGGCTGCCCGCTGTACCCGGTCGTGGGGCAGGTACCAGCCGGGGGCTGGAAGTCATTGGACGGGTCGAAGCAGTGGGTGCCTTCCCTGATGTTCCACGGGTAATTCCCGCCCCTGTAGATGATGAGGACCGACTCAAAGAGCCTCTGGCCGGCCATGGCGATGAACATCCTGTGGCTCCCGCCGGAGTCGAAGGTGGCAAAGGCCGGGTTCCTGAACCCGTACGCGTATATTTCCGGCAAAACGCTGGAATTCGACACGAACGGGTTGTCAGGAGGGATCCCGTAGGCCTTGCCCGGGCTTGTTTTGTCGACGTCGATCCTGATCACCTTCCCCAGGATCTTCGTAAGGTCCTGGCCGTTCCCGATCCCGGGGGTGTGCCCCATGCCGGTGTCATCCGCCCTGCCGCCATCCCCGAGGGGCAGGTAGAGGTACCCGTCATCGGGCCCAAAGAGGAGCGTCCCGCCGTTGTGGTTCTCGTAGGGCTTATCCACCTCCAGGAGGACCTTCTCGGAGGCCATATCGACCCGGTTTGGGTCAATCGCGGAGACATGGAACTCGGACAGGTGGTTCGTGGCGCTCCAATTCGGGTCCACACCGGCCCGGAGCGGGGCACTGTAGTAAGCAAACACTCTCCCGTTCGAGGCAAACTTCGGGTGGAAGGCGATGGAGAGCAGCCCCCGTTCGTCGTACGTCGGATCGATCTTCACCATCCGGTCCCGGACATCAAGGAACGGCTGGTCGATGACAGTCCCGTTCATGTAGAAGACCTTCACGTACCCGTTCTGGTCGACGAGGAAGAGCCTGCCGCTCCCGTCATGGGGATCGGCGATGTTTATGGGTGCAGTAAACCCCCCGGCGATGAACTTCAGCCCGATCGGGACATCCGGGGTATGCAGGTGGGTCCGGGACGGATAGACCGTAAACGCCGCCGCCTCGGGGGAGTTCTGGTTGGTGAGGTCGGGCTTTATTCCCGGGGTGGGCGTTGCCGTCACGGTGGGCGGAGTTGATGGCTGCGAGACGCAGCCGGCAAGGAGGATGAAACTTGCAACGATAACGAGGGTTATGAGAAGACGAATGCAGCTGGACATGGGTGTGGATACTGCGTTCGCATTCATAATGCTAACGCCTATCGTCAATTTTTGAAATATAGGGATGGGCGGGGATTTCCCCCCCCAGACCCCATGCCCGGTTTGCGGGAAAAAATGTGGGTTACAGGGCGCCGCCCAGTTCCGGGGTCAGCTCCGGGGCAACTCCCGGCGGGAGGGGCGCCACGGTGATGGTCACGGAATCAACGACGGGCGGGTCCAGGGGCGTGTGATCGTTGTTGACCAGTTCTGTCGACAGGGTATGCTGCCCCATGGTCACATTCGTCCAGAAATAGTACGGGACAGCCGTCGGGACATAGGTCCCCGGCGTCGTCACGGCAGGTTTTCCCTGCACCGTCGGCGGCTGCGCATCAAGGAAGAAATGCAGGTGCCCCTCACCTGCTACGTTGGGCTTTCCGAGCTTGTCCGCAAGGTTGAAGTTCTGCACCCAGGCGGTCACTGAGACTGTGCTGCCCTCGACGGTGGAACCCGCTGCAGGGGAGGAGATCTTCACCTGCGGTGCTGCCCCCGGCGTTGCCAATCGGAACGCGAAAAGGCCTGGCGTCTTGCCAAAGCCGCCCGGCCAGATGAGGGTATCCCCGGCGACCGCGGGCCAGGCGTTGAACCCGGCCGGTGCATCGTAAGTCCAGATGATTTCTCCGGTATTCCGGTTAAGGGCATAGATCGTCCCGTCAAATGTTGCCGTAAAGACGAGGTCATTGACAACCGTTGCTGCTGCAAAGAGCTCGGAATCAAAGTTCGTTTCCCAGAGGACCTTCCCGGTGCTGACCTGGATTGCGGTCAGGTTTCCTTTCCCTTCGGCGTACGGCTGGAGCTTCGCGTGCGGGAACGGAGAGTCCGGCTGCCATTCGGCATAGAGGTTGACATTCGGTACGTAAACCACGCCGTCTGCATATGCCATCATGGTCTCGATGCCGCCCTGGAACCCCGGATAGACCCTGATCGTCCCGTTGGGTAGGTTCACCAGGTTATCATTCAGATGCATACCGACAGGCGTCTCCCACAGGATGGCCCCGGTACCCCGGTTGAAGGCAAAGACCCGGCCCCACTTGCCGCCGCCGATGGCAATGTCCTGCTGCACTCCGTTGATGTTAGCGCTGGTGAGGATCGCGGGGAGCTGGAAGTCCATATCCGTGTTATCATGGGCAAGGGCCTGGGCATACCACACGAGCTTTCCCGAATTGTCAAGGACGACCAGGGAATCGCAGTACAGGTTATTGCCCGGCCGGCTGCCCCCGTTGGGGAATCCAGGGACGCCCGGCATGGGCGCAGGATTCCCGATGCCCCAGAATGAGTTCCCGGTATTGACATCGATCGACGGGCTGTACCAGGCACCTCCCCCGCTGTTCAGTTCGGGGTGGCCCCACAGGTTGGGGTCCTGGATGGTGCTGAAATTCCACAAAATTTTCCCGGTCTGCTGGTCGAGTGCATAGATGATGCCTTCGCTCCCGGCGAGGTATCCATAGGGCGTTGTTGAGACCAGGACTTTCCCGTCGTAAACGACAGGCTGTTCAAGGACTCCGATCGGTTTTCCGAAGGAGAGGTTCGTTGTCCAGAGCCTGTTCCCGGAACTTGCATCCACTGCCGAGACACTGTACCGGTTGCTTGCCCCGAACACCTTCCCATAGCCGGCGGCCGGTCCATTCGGCCCGACCACCCCGGTGGAATCAAATGTTGCCACCCAGTTGGCGGCACCTGTCTGCCGGTTGACCGAGAACAGCCGGCCCATGAGGTCCTGGAAGTACACCGTATTTCCCATGATCAGGGGGTTTGACGAGGCGCCGCCGAAGGTCTGCTTCGCGGTGATTGGCATCACCCACGTAACCTGGAGGTTCTTAACATTGGCCGATGTTATGGGAGAGTTCGTTGCCGCCCGGGTGCTGGCATAGTCCTTGTTGGGCAATGGCCAGTCCTGGGCGTGCTGGCTTACCTCGGGGGGGATGCCGGCCGTTCCCGGCCCCAAAGGCCCTCCTCCCGGAGGAGGGGTTCCCGTGTTCGTGCAGCCCGCAACGAGGAGCCCTGCCACCATCGTGGCAAGGAACAGGATGACTATCCATGTATGCTTCATGTACGTTCCACTCATACTAGTTCTGGCTCGGCCTGTCTCCCGGGGATAATGCCCCGGGAAACCATGTCGGGAACAATGGGGTTGGATAGGGAGATAAGTATTAAATGATACGGGTACTTTACAAAAATTGAATCAAAGGATATTCCATGGGTGGTTCGCCTGCAAAAGATACCTGGCTTTTAAGGGATCCACGTCCCTGTCTTTCAGAAACCTTTTTATATTGGTTTTCAGTTTTATGCTTTCGTGGTGACGTATGGATACCTTCGAGACCCTGATGAAAACGTTCAGGGATATGCCTCCCTCTGACCAGGCAAAGTGGGTCGAGGACACCAAGAAGCTCTGCGCATGCCCGGGCTGCCCGACGTACACGAACTGCGCGAAAAAAAACCAGGAACTCCTGTTCTGCTGGTTTGGAAAGAGTTTCAACTGCATCACCTTCGAAAAGGGCTGTATCTGCCCGACGTGCCCCGTGACGAGTGCGGCAGGACTGAAACACACGAAGTTCTGCACCCGGGGTTCGGAAAAAGCACTCCGGTACGAGCACGCACTGTGGGGGACCAAGATCCCCTGATTGAACAGGGAACGCCAGGCGATACACCGGGATAAAATGGCAGAGTTAAAGAGATCGCTCGGTCTCTGGGCAGCTGCAGGCATCGGGATCGGTGCGATCATAGGAACCGGTATTTTTGTCCTCATCGGCGTGGCCGCAGGCCTTGCAGGCCCATCGGTCATCCTATCATTTCTTGTCGCTGGGTTCGTAGCGCTGCTTTCCGGCCTGTCTGCAGCTGAACTCTCCTCGTTCATCACAGAAGCAGGCGCATCGTATATCTACACGACAAAAGCCTTTGGAGCGTTTCCCGGCTTTATCGTCGGGTGGATGAAGTCGTTTGACTATATCGTCGGGGCCAGCGCCGTCAGCCTGGGGTTCGCTGCCTACCTGACCTACTTTGTCGGGATTCCTCCATTGAACGCCACGCTGGTCGCGATAGGGACCATCTGGCCGCTCTTCCTGATGCTGCTGAACCTCAAGGGGATGAGGGAGGCCTCAGGCACGAACAGCGCCCTCGTCATCCTGAAAATCTCGGCCCTCGTGCTCTTTATCGGCATAGGGGGCTATTACCTCCTCCTCCACGGTGATTACTCAAATTACAGCCCGTTTTTCCCCAACGGGATCAGGGGTATGCTGTCAGGGGCCGCGATCATCTTCTTTGCATTCATCGGGTTCAACACCGTCGCAATGGTGGCAGAAGAGGTAAAAGACCCTGAACGGAACGTGCACAGGGCGATAATCCTCTCCTTTGCCATCTGCACCCTCCTCTACATCGGTGTCGCGATCGTCGCGGTCGGGCTCATCGACTGGCGGACCCTCGGGATGTCGAAGGCCCCGCTGGAACTGGCACTGGGTGTCGCGACCAGCAACCCGTTCTTCCTCAAGTTCGTCGCGGTATCAGCCCTCTTTGCGACCACCTCCGTGATACTCTCCTCGATAATCGGTGCATCGCGGGCGCTCTTTGCGATGGCGCGGCAGGGGGTCATCCCCAGGGCCCTTGCAAAGGTCTCCCGCGGGGGGATCCCCTCTGCCACCGTGATCCTCAGTGGTGTTGTCATCAGCGCAATCGTTCTCCTGACAAACGCAAACCTGGACTGGCTGGCCTCCATCTTTAATTTCGGGACGCTGTTGACTTTCTTTTTCATCAATGCAAGCCTGCTCCAGCTCCGGCGGACGATGCCTGATGCCAAGCGCCTGTTCCGCGTGCCGCTCTACCCGTTTACCCCGGTACTCGGAGTTCTCAGCTGCATTGCCCTCGCATTCTTCCTCAATATCAATGCAATCATTGCGAGTGCAGGCTGGGTCAGCGTTGGAGTCCTCGCGTACGTCGTGAACCAGCGGCGCGGGAAGAAGTGACAGTCTGCATCAACGGCATTCCGGCCCTGGTTCCCCGGAATGGGCCACTATTTCACAGAACGGGTCTCCGGCACAGAAATCCCCGGTGGCATACCAGGCACGGACCCGGCAGCCGCCACCGCAGACCATCCTGTACCGGCATGCAGCGCACGCCCCCTGCAGGGTTCCGGTCTTGTTCCGGAACTCCCGCAGGACGGGATTTGCCGCGTCGTTCCAGAGGGCGCTGAACGGGCGTTCCCGGACGCTGCCGATCCTGAACCGATCTGACTGTGCAAACTGGCAGGGATAGACGTCCCCGGCAGGACCGATGCTCGCCACCCGGGACCCGGCGCTGCAGCCGGCCCCCCTGCAGTCCAGGAGCTCCAGGGCGCCGGCATGTGCTTTCGGGTCCTCTGACTCCAGCCGTTCCAGCAGGTAGACGATATCCTGGGGGGCATCGACGGTGAGGAACTCCATGGCATCCGGGCCCGTTTCCTGCGTCGATCGATAGAGGGTGTCGAGGACCGTGCGCATGTTCATCGGCGCGAGGCGCCCCTCCCCGTAGACCTCTGCCCCCCTCCCGCTGGGGACGAGCCAGTAGACGCAGAAACGGTCAGTCCCGAGGCGGCGGGAGAGGTCGATCATGCGGTCGATATCACTATAGTTCTCTTTCGTTGCCGTGAACCGGACACCGGTCTTGATCCCGGCATCGCGGCAGTGCCCAAGACCGGCGAGGGCGGAGTCAAAGCACCCCGGGACATCCCGTATCATCTCATGCGTCTCCCGGTCCGCCCCGTCAAGGGAGATCCCAACGTATTCCACCCCCGACCGTTTCAGTTGCCTGGCAATACCCGGCGTAATCAGCGTTCCATTGGAGCTGAGGGCAAGCGCCATGCCCCGGTCCCGGGCATGGGAGAGCAGCTCCCATATATCGTCCCTGGTAAGGGGCTCCCCTCCACTGACGATCAGGAGGGGGATTCCCAGCGATGAAAGGTCATCGATGAGCAAACGGGCTTCCGGGGTAGTCAGTTCATCTTCCCCGGCCCGGCCGGGGCCGGCATCAAGGTAGCAGTGCCGGCAGGAGAGGTTGCACTGCCGGGTGATATTCCAGAACACCACCGGCCTGATCGGATCAGCATAGGCAAGCAGGCCACGGGTTGGGTGAGTCCTCTGGTGATAGACCCGCGAGACCGTTCCTCCCCCATGGAGGAGATGGGTAAAGCGTATCATGGGTCGTTCCCGCTGATGAACACGGCAGGGGTGTGCTTGAACTTTCTCGTTGAGAACAGGATGGCACCCCCGGTGATGCCGGCCTCCCGCTCGATATTCCGGACCGCCATCCTGACCTCATCGGCCGAGTGCCCGTGGATTACACAGAAGAGGTTGTATTCCCATGTCCCGGGGACGACCTCGCGCTCGTAGCAGTGGGTGACCCCGGGATATGCCGAAACGGTCCTGCCAGCTTCTTCAATATGATCTTCCGGGACTTCCCAGCATACCATGGCATTGGCCACGATACCGAGTTTCCGGTGGTCGAAACGTGCCCCGAACCTCCTGATGACGCCCTCATCGATGAGCTCCAGGATGCGGGATATAACCTCCATCCCGCTCATGCCAACCGATGCCCCTATGTCCTCGAACGGGGCTTCTGTCAGCGGGATCCCGTCCTGGATATGCGCCAGGAAGCGCCGGTCTTCGCCCTTCACGACGCTTCCTCCTGGTGTACCGGGAACCGGACATCGATCTTGAAGCGCCGCTTTGCAGGAAGTTCTATGAAATCGCTGCCATTGAGCCCGCACCGTTCCCGTATCCCGCGGAGCACCTGCTCAAGTTCCTCCCTGTCCCGTGCGCCCAGGGTGAACCAGAGGTTGTACCGGTGATCGCGGAGATAGTTATGGGATACCTGCGGGTAGCCGCTGATGATCCGTGCGATTTTATCGACCATGCCCGGCGGAACGTGAAGGGCGACCAGGGTCGAGGCCCCGATGCCGGCCTTTCGCGATTCAAGGACCGGGCAGATCCCCCGGAGGACCCCGGAGGCCTCGAGGCTTCGCACCCGCTGCAGGACTTCCCGGCCGGTGATGCCCAGTTTCTCCCCGAGGGCTCCCCAGGGATCGGTCTCCAGCGGGAACTCGTCCTGGAGGAGCTGGAGGAGACGCCGGTCGACCGGATCCGGGTTCATGCCGCCCCCTCCACCGGCTGGTAGGGGCACCAGGGTTCCTCGGCCATCAGGTTGCCTGACAGGCTGCCGGGCCGGTCAAGGTCACCGCAGATGTTCGGAGCCAGCCGGGAAAGCCCGTAGGCCCGTGCCCGGCACCCGCCGCAGATACCCGCGTATTCGCACCGCCCGCATTTTCCTTCCAGCCGGGAGGTATCCCGGAGCATGCCAAGTATTGCAGAATGCTCCCAGATCTCCCGAAACGGTGTTTTCGTGCAATTCCCCAGCGATACCGGGAGGTAGGGGCAGGGGGTCACCTCGCCGGCTGGGTCAACCCGGCAGTAGCTCCTCCCGGCGATGCAGCCCCGCTTCCACTCCTCGCGGGACATCCCGAGCTCGCTCGCGATCCGCATGAACTGCGGTGCGCAGGTCGGCCGGACAACGACTCCCTCGTCAGCCGAGAGGATGAGGACATCGTGGATCATCGCCTCGTACTGTTCGGGCGAGATGTCGGTTATCGTGCTTCCCCGCCCGGTCGGGACAAGGAAAAAGAGGTGGATGTCCCGTATACCGGACTTCTTCCCGAACCTGATGATCTCCGTGATCTCCCCGTAACTCTCCCGGGTGACCGTGACGTTCAGCTGCACCGGGACTCCGTGGTCCTGCAGAAGCGAGATACCTGCAACAGCATGATCGAACCCTCCCCGGTACCCGCGGAACCGGTCGTGGACCTCCGGCCGGAGGGAGTCAAGGCTGATCGCGGCCTTCCTGATACCGGACTCCCGCAGCCTCCCGGCCACTTCATCAGTGATGAAGACCCCGCTCGTCCCCATCGCCATCCGAAGACCAAGATCGGTGCCGTAACGCGCCAGCTCGAAAATATCCCCGCGAAGGAGCGGTTCTCCCCCGGACAGGACGACGATGCCGGTTCCTGCACCAGCAAGCTGCCGGAGGATTTCCCTTGCTTCGGCGGTGCCGAGTTCTGAACGGAGCCGGGGTTCCCCGGAATTGTTGTAGCAGTGCGCACACCGGAGCGGGCACCGGTACGTCACGTTCCAGGAGATAATCCTGGGCGGCTGGACAGGGGGCATTATCCTTACCTGCAGTGCTCCTGATAAAAACCCTCCGGTCACAACCGGGAGGCCCATGCCGCAAAGAGGAGGTACAGGACGACCAGGGTGATGACCGGGAGCACGATCGCCGGGGCGGTGAGTTCAGGGGCGATGATGCCGTGAAACGGCAGGACCCGGGCTGCAGGGTGCGGCGCAAAGGTTGCCAGGAGCAGGGGCAGCACCGCAAGGACAGCGTTCTGGTGCATCTCGCCGAGCCCTCCCGATGCTGCCCCGATAGCAACACCCAGTACAGCCACGACAAGCATGGAAAGGACTGCCGGATACAGGATCGGCAGCCCGGCAAACCAGGCAGCCCCGGCCAGTGCAGGGAGGTACTGGATCACCAGGACCAGGCTCTGGGCGCCGGAAACCTCCAGGAACAGGCCGGTCTTCCCTGCCGGGCTTGCGATGAGCCGGTCGTACAGCCCTGCCGTCTTTAACCTGACCACGCTCATCCCGGCGCCGAGCAGCCCGGTGAATAGCAGGAGCATGGCGAGGCCGATCCCCGCATATCCAGCGGACCCGGCCCCAACCACAATTGCGAACGGTACGGCGACCTTGAGGAGGAGCGACTTTTTGCCCTGCCAGAACTCCCCTATCATCATCCGGCCGATCATCGCGGCTCAAACCTCTGCTTTGCTTCTTCCACGACGTCCGGGGTTATCCGGCGGTAGCCTCGTTCCCGGGCGTACCGTTCAACGATGCCGACCACCATCCGGCGCACGAGGGGAGGGGCCCTGCCAGCCTTTTCGAGGGCTGCTTCGGTCCAGACCAGGTCGCCCTCGTCCCGGGACCTGATCCGTATCTCCCGGGGGACTCCCAGGGGGAGCACCCGGGCGATCACGTCAGGGATCTCCTCGGGGGTGAGCACGTATTCCGCGAACTCGTCGTGCTCTATCACTACCCGGATCTCGATCATGCCGGCATGGTCCTTCCCGGGGTCTCTTTCACCGAGGCGCCCCCCTTCCAGGAAGAGGACCCGGCCGGCCCGGGAGGCCTCCTCCTTCCGGTTGGTGCCGAAGATGACGGTGGTGCCCTGCTCCGAGAGCTCCCGGATGAACCCGAAGAAGACGGAGCGGGCCGAGGAGTCCAGGCCGAGCGTAGGCTCGTCAAACAGGAGGACGCCCTTTCCCGATAGCAGGGCCTCCATCAGGACAAGTTTCCTCTTCATGCCGAGCGAATAGTCGCCGGCCGGGAGCCCGAGGTCGAGGTTGAAATGGCGGGAAAGGTGGTCGACCCGGTTCCGGGCGGCAGACCCATAGAGGTCCAGGAAGAATTCGATGTTTTCGGACCCTGTTGCATGCCCCATGTGGGCGCTCGTGTCAAAGACCGGGAAGAACGCCTGGCGTGCCTTCTCCTTCTGCTGTACCGTGTCATACCCCTGGATACGAACGGTCCCGTCCTGGGGGCGGAACAGGGTTGCCAGCACCCTGAAAAGGGTCGTCTTTCCTGACCCGTTTGACCCGGAGATGCCAAGGACTTCGCCAGGCCCTGCGGAGAAACTGAGGTCCCTGATCCCCCTGCCGTTCGGGTACCGGTACGTGAGGCCTGATGCCACCAGGGGGTCTGTCATAGGCCGAACTTCTTTCGCGCCTCGTCCATGACGCCGGGGGTTATGGTCGCGATGCCGTTCTCCCGGGCATAGCGCTCGATTCCCAGCATGGCCATCGGGCGGGCAAAGGGTGGAACGTTCCCGAGCCGCTCCTTCGCTTCCGGGGTCCAGACAAGGGCAGGCTGTTCTCCTGCAGGGACTGCTGCAGGCTCCGGCACAGCACCTTCCGGCAGGCGCTGGCCTGCCCCGCCTACGATAAGGACGTTCACCGGGACCCGGTCGGCAACCCGGGAAGCATTGGACCCGATCGGGTCGAAGCGGCCCCGGTGCATACCGTACCGCCCCACGACCACGAGGTCACAACCGGTTTCTTCTGCACAGGTGCAGAGGGCTTGCCAGGGTGCCCCGGTTGCGAGGCGGATACAGGCCTGCAGACCACCCTTCTCTGTCTCCGCTGCCCCCTTTTCGAGGTGGCGCCGGTAGAGGTCCTCGAGGCTCTGGTCGATAATCGCGGTATGGAGCTGTTCCTGTTCCTGGAACCGGAACACCGACCCCGCCTCGCGGGACAGGACTCCGGAGAGGAGGTGGAAAACCGACCGGTGGAGGAGTGGGTTATGGGCGGCAAGGAGGGTCAGCCCGGACCTGTATCTCTCACCGATCTCCCGGGCGCGGCCAAGCGCTGCAAAGGAGGCCTCGCTGCCGTCGATTCCCACCAGGATGTTTCTTGGGGGACGGGGGTCCCGTGCGACCAGCACGTCGCAGGACGCCGACCGGACCACCCGCTCCGACGTGCTGCCAAGCCTGCCGGCACCGTCTGCCCGGCCGATCCCCTGGGCCCCGATGACCATCAGGTCATGCCCCGCCGTGGCTTCGCAGAGCAGGTCCGACCGCTTTCCGTCGGTGACCACCTCCCGGAATGGAACGTTCTCCTGCCTGCAGGCATCCCGGAGCCGCTTCAGGTATTCGGTGGAGATGATCTCGAGCCCCCGCTCGATGAGCACCGAGTGGACCTTCCGCTGGTACTCGAGCACCTCCTCCTTCCGGTACCGGGGCGGTAGGTATTCCTCAAGGGCCTGGAAACGCATCCGGTGCAGCATCCCGGAATATATGTGGTAGCCGGTCAGGTCCGCCTGGAATTTTCGCGCCAGGCTGACCGCGAGCTCCTCGGCATAGCGTGAGTGTTCCGAATTGTCGACAGCGACCGCGATGTGCTGGTACATGGGCACCAACCGGCGGATACCGGGATCCACCGTGATATTAGCCTAATTCCATTCTTCCTTATTAAATCTCACCGGTCAACCCCGGATCTCGCTTCCAGGAAAATGCGGAATAAAAACAGGAAGGATTTTCCATTGTAGACAGGGTCTACACAAGGGTGGGTTGGAGACACAATGCGGGTGCGGTAAGATACCATTACGGGTTTAAATTAGTTCGTGGATTTTACAGAAATTGCAGGCATTCCTGACATTATACAAATTGAAAGATAGGACAATATTTATCCTGTACACGGCCCCAACCGCGACCATGACAGGACTCAAACTACTCATGGTGCTGCTTGCCATGGCAGGGGCCTGTGCCCTGCTGGCGGGCTGCACATCCCAGCCGGCCGTCCCGGCTGCCCCGACGGTCTCCATCACGTCACCCGCGAATGGGGCATCCCTCCCTGCAGGGAATGTTACGGTGACGATCCAGGTGCAGAATTTCAATGTCGTTGACAAGCAGGGGCAGACCAGCGTTCCCGGTGAAGGGCACGTGCACTACTACATGGACGTAAGCCCGATCCCCAGCGACCCGGCCAAGCCTGCCATTCCTTCTGATGCCAGTGCCGTATGGGCGCACGTTGCCGCGACCTCGTACACCTTTACCAATGTCGCTCCCGGGACACACACGTTCTCTGTCCAACTCGCCAACAATGACCACACCCCGGTCATCCCGCTCGCGACGGCGAGCGTCACGGTAACGGTCACCGGTACCCCTGGTGCACCTTCGGTTACCATCACGTCCCCCACCGCCGGATCAACGGTCACGGGGGGAACGATCGCGGTCTCGATCGCGACGAAGAACTTTAAGATTGTTGACAAGCAGGGCCAGGCCAGCGTTCCCGGCGAGGGGCACGTCCACTACTACCTTGACGTGAGCCCGATCCCGAGCGACCCGGCCAAGCCCGCCATTCCGGCTGACGCCAATGCCGTATGGGCCCACATTTCCGCTCCGTCGTACACCTTCACCAACGTGTCTCCGGGGATGCACACGGTCACGGTCCAGCTCGCCAACAATGACCACACCCCGGCCATCCCGCTCGCCACCGATTCGGTCATGGTGACGGTTGCAGGCCAGGGAACGGCAACTCCGACACCCACCGCAACATCGGGGGGCCAGACCGTGGCTGTAGCACTCACCGCACAGAACATAGCCTTCGACAAGAGCACGATAACCGTCCCGGCCGGCTCGAACGTTGTCATGACCTTCAACAACCAGGACACGGGGGTCCCGCACAACTTTGCCCTCTACACGGATTCCACGGCAAAGACCAGGATCTTTGCCGGGGGGTTCGTGACCGGGCCGGCGACGGTGACCTACACCTTCACCGCGCCGGCCCAGCCGGGGACGTACTTCTTCCGGTGCGACGTCCACCCGACGGTCATGACAGGCTCGTTTGTCGTCACCTGATATCCCTTTTTTCCAGGCTGGCCAAGGAGAGAATACAAGGGTGATACCATGGAACTGCGGATCCCTCCTTCTGTGAAACGCGAACACGAGGAACTGCACCATCAGCTGAAAACCGTCATAGGGACCGGCGGAAAGACGGGTGAAATGGCAGGAAGGGTGGAGCGTTTGCTGCATCCCCATTTCGAAAAGGAAGAAGAGTATGCACTGCCACCCCTGGGTATCCTGCCGGATCTCGCAAAAGGGATTATCTCTCCTGAAATGGCTGCAGTGGTACCGCTGACCGACAGGCTGAAGGCCGATCTTCCCCGCATGATCGCGGAGCATCGCCAGGTCGTTGAAGCCCTCAATGAACTCGCGGTTGCGGCACGGCACGAGGGAAAGGAGGAGGGAGTGCAATTTGCACAAAAATTGCAGCTCCATGCCAGTGGAGAGGAAGAAGTAACCTACCCTGCGGCCATCCTCGTCGGCGAGTACCTCCGCCGGGTCTTATGATGGCGAACCCCCTGGCCTCTTATCATTTTTATGCCTCCGGCATTTTCATCATGCATGCTTGTGTTCTGAACGGAATTATGCGATTTTTCAGGGAAACCCCAGCTGGCTCCACCCCAGATACCAGAAGACCAGCAGGACGATGACGACGTACACGGCGATGAGCGCCCAGATCGCTTTCTCCCAGCCGGGCATCCCCCTGCCGAGGAGATCGTCCCCGCGCTTTTCCGCCGGCTCATCCATGCCTTCACACCTCCTCGGCTTTTTCCGGGTGTTCGGCCGTCACCTTCGAGGTGAACCAGAAGATGGTCATGACCATGGCGATGATGACCGCCCAGACCACGAACATCTGGTAGGCAGGGATTGGCGTAGGGTGCGATTGGCCTCCGGGGACGGGGACGATCCCGTAGATGATCCAGGGTGAGCGTGCCGATTCCCTGACATACCCCATGACGATGATGATGAAAATGCCGAGGACTCCTGCCAGGATCCCGGCATACCGGGACGTATCGGACAGCGCCCCCCATTCGACCTTCCCCGGTTCGCGGAGCATAATCAGGTCGATGCCAAAGGCAATGACCCCGATGACGATCAGGACGAACAGGGCAACGAGTTTGTAACTCATGTACCCAAGCGGGTTGATGCCAAAGGCCATGGTAAAGGGCTGCACCAGGACGATGCCGCAGATCGCGGCAATGACGATAAAGATCCGGAACAGCTGGTGCAGCTTCTCGTTGCCCGGCACCTTCAGGATCTTCCCCTTCCGGTCGTAGAGGTAGACCAGGACGGTGATGAAGAGGACCGAGAGCAGGCCGACCACCAGGATCATCTCCCAGGCCCGCGACCCGAGCATGATCGATGCGAACGCGGATGGCTGGTTCCTGAAGATGGTATACATGAAGACTATGCCGATCAGCGGCTGGAAGACCAGCCCGAGGAGACCCCAGCTCAGGCCGTACGAGCCGACGAGGTCCCAGTAGGTCTTCGATGCCGGGTCCTTGCGGTCGAGGTAGTGGAACATGCCAAGCATCGCCAGCAGGAACCCGAAGAACGAGATCGATGCCGCCACGCGGTGGAACTGCAGGACCCAGGTCGTGGCATTGAACCACCACCCCTGGAGGGCAGTAGCAGGCATCGTGAGGATCCCGGACGCCCCCCAGGCTATCTCCGCTGCACCCGGTGTCAGCATGCCGCTCGCCAGGGTATTGATCATCAGGGTCTGGAAGAAGACGGAGACAGCGTATCCATAGCCAAGGGCCTGGTGCCAGCTGCTGCTTATCCTGTCCCACGAGAACCAGTAGGTATAGAGGAAGAAGATCTCGAAGGCAAAGAGTATCGCCTCGGCAAAAAGCGGCCACCAGTAAATGTGGAATGCCTCGGCGGCAAATGCCGGGTAAAGGGAGATGAAGAAGAGGACCCCTGCAATGGCGAAGGTCGCACCCGCGGAGAAGAGGATGACGTTGAAGAGGGTGATGCTCCGTGCGAGCCGTTTATACCGCTGCTTCCTGCTCCGCAAAAACGCAGTCTCCGTGCCTGCCGCGACCCATGCCCCGCCAAGATGCAGGTTTGCGAAAAGGACATGGGAGAGCATGACCACGGCGATAAAAATTGAGCGCCCTGACGTTCCAAGGTCGACTTCCTGGATAGGGAGCGTCTCGTTGTAATCGGCCCGGGCAAGCGTGGACGCCTGCTGACTGGTCGAGGATATCAGGCCGCCCTGCTGGGGGATGATGAATACTACGAGAACGATGAGAAAGACCGCCAGGGTGGCAAGTATTGCCGCTATCTTTTTCATGCTCGACCAACCTCAAAAAAGCGGTTCTCGTATAAAAATTTTTGCTGCTTGCACAGGGGCGGCCGGCCGCGGCGGCATGGCAGGGTGCGGGAAGCCCGATCGCCGGTTCCGGCCGGCGATGGTAGCGATATCCGGTTTAAGAAGGCTGCCGCCGCTGGAAAGGACTATGATAGCCAACCGGTCAGAGAAGTTCTATTGCGGTCCCTGGCAGGCCGCTGTCACGGTGCCTGGATCTCAGTGATGCTGGCGCTGGTAGCTGAAACGAGGAGACTGCAGGAAAGTCAAAGAAGACCGCAGGAAAAGTCACAATTCATAAAAGGGACACATATGTCATCAGGGACATAGGAGTCCGTTTTAAACTTTGCACGCCCCTATACTAACAGGTGCAAAATTTACTATCGTTTTTATTGCACAAAATTCTTTCTTCCACCCTGATCGAGTTCGTGATGGGGTGCCCCCCGGATGGAAATTTCGTTACAGGAATTCAGAAAAGCTTTAGTACTCATCCCATTCGGTGGCGAGGTCGTTCGTTTCCCGGGTATTTCGGGCGATATAATCTAGCAATGTTTCCCTGAGCTCATTGACTTCCCAAAAGAGCTGCACGAAGTCTTCTCTCTGGCAAGGTGTTCTCATCACGTAACCCCCTGGTTTCTTCATGTCGTGAGAATAGAAAAAGCTTACGAAATAATCACCTGATAAACCAATCCAGATCTACAGCATTTTGCAGGGGAAATAAGAAAATCACATTCCTCCCCCTTTCTCCCTGGATGGTTGGGAGGTTTCATTTTTCATCGTTTATGAAATGAATTTATACGAATACATCTTGACACATTTCTATGGCCGGTCGCTCCCCAGGCATGTACCTTGCCTATATCACCCAGGTTCTCGTTGGCTTTAACGTACTCATTGCCCTGCTGTTCAAGCCATCAGATGTCGTTATAGGAACAATCCTGTTCCTGATCGGGTTGGCTATCTACCTGTTCTCCTGGAAAACGAAGATTCATTTTCCCTGGTTCGTGTATTTCCTGACATCACTTGCGATACTGATCCATGTCTCGGGTTATATCCAGGAAAGATACATCACATTCGTAAACTGGGATATACTCGCACATACGGTATCAGGGACTATTGTTGCCCTGATCGGCTTCCTGGTTATTTTATTCCTCGACAAAATCCAGAAATACAATCTGGATCCATCATTCATCGCGTTTTTTATCGTCCTCTTTGGAATGGGATGTGAATATATCTGGGAGATCTGGGAGTTTTTCATGGATACCTTCTTTGGAGGATCCCTCGCCGGATTGATGCAGCCGAACAATGCCGACACCATGACAGACATGATCTTTGTCCTGATTGCATCCCTCATTGTTGCCATAGGATGTTATTTCTACTTGAGGCATTACAAAAAGGAAGAGATCTTCAACACCATGGTGAAGGACAGCTCGTATCTCAAAATATAATTTTCCAGGTCCCAGGAGAAAATGATGATATTATCCCAGGAGCTTCTTTTTTGCCGCGGCGAATTCCTCGTCAGATAAAGCGCCCGATTTGTGCAGTGCAGACAGTCTCTCCACCTGGGAAATGAGATCATTCGTGCCTGGCGCTGCCGCCTTCGCCTGCTCGATCTGTGCCTTGGCCTCAGTTGCTCCCTTTTCCTTGAGCGCTGCCGCCTGTGCTGCCTGGGCCTGTCCTACTTTCATGCCGGCTATGAGCATCAGTCCTCTTCCTCTCATGGTCAGGCTCCCTCCTGCATCATTAACTGCTTCTGTGCTAATGCAATCTTTTCCGGCGGGATCCTTCCCATGTCGATTAATTCGGCATCGGCATTGAGCAGGGCTTCCTTCAGGCGGATAGCCCAGTGGTTCTCGAATAACATGAGGGCCGCCGAGGTGTTGTCTGGCAACGAGGCGGATATCACCTCGATGTCGCCTTCTGAAAACCATTCCCCGGTATGCCTGGCCAGTTCCTTGTAGGCTGCACCAGCCTCTCCACCAAGATCCTTCATCTCGATGATCATCAGATTTCCTTTTGCATCCTTCAGGAGAAAGACAAGGTCGATAATGCGAATAATGCCTCTCTTTTCCAGGTCAATCAGCTCGGGTGCAATCTTCCCGGTGAACTTGTTTCCAGGAAACCTGACCATCAGGTAGTCCACCGGGCCCATGGTCCTTCCGTGCTTTTCTGTCATAATCATCCGTCAATAAATGTGAAATGGCTATTTTAGAAAGAGACTAGGAAACTGTGGATATAAACCTTCCCGAACAGTGCCAGGAGGCACCCCGGTGATCATGAGGGGGAAAATATGGTATCAGCTCTGTCCGGTAAAACCCTGAAAAAACCGGGTTTTACGAATTCCGGTCCGAGGTCGAGAGGTGTTTTGTGGATGAGCATGTCAGGGGTCACCTATCCCTGGGAGATTATTGTACCCCCCCTTGACCGGCAAGGATAATCCTGATATTCCGGATCCAAATATGTTCCAGAATGATGAGGATGACCGAACAATTCGCGGGCAGCTCTTCTGCCATCTTCTGGAGTTCTCCCTCCGAGACCCCGAAGGTATGCTCTGCTGCCCGTTGCCCGGCGATTTCTGCATATTTTTTGGCGGTCTCAGGGCCATCGTCGCGGAGCCCGATAAGGAACCCGATGATTGTATCGATCTCCATCGCCTCCTCATCTTCGAGTTCCCCTCATCGGAACAACATGAAAAACCGTCCTGCCCGGTGGGGTACCAAGGTATTTTTCCTTGAATGCACGCATGAAGGTCACCTGGCGAGACCGTACATGCGGGTCACCGCATGGTGCCCGGGCCCATGGCATGTGGATTCCAATTCATTCTTTCTGCGAGTATTCGAAGGGGACGAAATGCCAGAATCGGATAACGTTTCGCGAGAACTCGCCACGGCAGTTTTCGCGAACAATTCCCCGGGGGGCCAACTGCGTTTTAAAAAAAAGAAAAGTATCAGCTATTCAACTGGAATACACCAGGACCGGCCCCGCTGCAGTCCTGAGTTGCAGCGTACCATCGCCTGTCACCTCGTAGGAGGTGACAGCCTGCAGGAGTGCGAGGTAGGCGGTCTCCTGGTCCATCACACCGGGTTCACTGCAATACATCAGGGTTGAGGCGATGGGTCCGATCTTGATCGCGTTCGGCCCGCTGCTTGAATACGGCCCTGTAAAGGAGTTGCACCCGGAGGTCCCACGAATCGTCCCATCAGCTCCAAGGAGGGCCGTTACGTTCGTTGTCCTGATGACCTGTTCCATGGACCCCGAATTTCCCTTGTAAGACGTGAGCTTCCAGGGGATGCCGGCGAAGGGCACAGGCTCCGCAGATGCCTCGCTTCTCCTGAAGGTAAGGACAGTATTTCCTGATGAATCGGAGATGGTGAGCACCTCGTCTTGGATAAGATAGGTAGAAGCTCCCCTGAGGGCAGAGAGGTACAGCGACTCCTGCGTCATAACCCCGGACGGGCTGTCACAGGTACCGTGGGTTACTGCAGGAGTCCCGATCGTAATCGCAGACACGGTGGCCACGAACGAGGCGACGTACCTGTTGCACCCCGCCGAACCCGAAACTGTCCCATCAACTCCAAAGATCGCGGTGATGTTTGCCCCGGGAACTGCGTTAATGGTTCCTTTCCCGGCATGACCCGAGACCAGGAACCAGGTCCCGGGAAGGGGTGGTAACGGCTGAACGGTAGGAGCCACCGAGGTCATGGGTGCCTGGGTGGTTGGCGCCGGTGTGGCGGGAGTGGTGGTTGTAGGTACTATCGGCGGGGATGTGGTGCAACCCGCGAAAAGAACTGCCACGGTCAGTGCGCTTGTAATGAGGATGAGCGCGGGAGATTTCATACGAGAAGATCAACGTAGGGTTTCATTATATCATTTTCTCTCGATTCTTCCCCTATTTCCGCATTTTTGGGTCCGGTGACGATGATGGTCCTGCCACGGAAATTTGAATACACCCGGGAAGGGAGGCCGCGGGGTTGATTACCAAGACCTCGGGCGGGGCCATAAACTGAATATCCTCATCACTGCCTGCATTCCCGATCCCGCGTGTAACGTACAGCGGAACGGAGCCTTTGTAGGAAAGTCCGCTGATATCAGCGATGCCGAGATAGTCGATGACCTTCATTGCAACAGTATTGAACTGTCCCCCGTGGGTATGCCCTGCCAGGACCAGGTCCGCGTTCCATTCTGGCCGGTATACCGGTTCGTGAACAAGGTAGATAACAAACGTCCCGGTATTGGGAATTTCAGGTGGGTTGGCCATATTCGCCCATACATCATCCACTCCCACGAGTATCACGGGCGTCCCGGCTCCAGGTAATTCTACTGATTCATTCCGGAGGACGGTCACCCCGTTCTGCTCCAGCAGCTTCTCGATGGCGTCTGCCTGGGCGAAATCAGGATGTTCCGAGTACAGGAAGCTTGTATTGAAATCCTGAGCACGCATCACCGTTTCAAGGGCCAGGGCGCAGGTGCCAATCAACCCCGATCCCTTGACCCCGGTCCGGTAATCGTGGTTCCCGAGGATCGCGTACACAGGAGCATCGATCTCTTTCCATACCGCCTGCAGGTCCGCCTGAAGGGTGGGATCATCCAAATCCCCATACGTGAAATCCCCCCCAATAAGGACCGCATTTGGTTTCAGCTCATTGATTTTCCCGATAACCTCTCTCACGTGCCCGATATTTTCAGGACGCAGATGAGGGTCTGATATGAACACGATATTCTGGGGTCCCCTCTCGATAGAAAGGACCGTGGTACCGCATGTCCCTGACTCCCCGGGCATGAACCCTGCTTCTGCCATGCCGAAGATGAAAAGAAGGCAAAATCCAATATAGCAGACCCTTTTTACCCCAGCCATCCTGCATCCCATCGATAGATTAGATATTTACAGAATCCGGGTGAAATACGTAACCCTTCGGGCAGGACCTGCTCCCGGTGCAGGGAATGATGTACCGGTCTCCATCCGGACGGAGTGCAGACATGAAAACATTTTCAGGAATTCGGGTACAGGCAGCCACAATTCGAAATCGTGTTCCGGACGGAGTGCAGACATGAAAACATTTTCAGGAATTCGGGTACAGGCAGCCACAACTCGAAATCGCGTTCCGGACGAAGTGCGGACGTTAAAACATTCCAGGGATTCGGGTACAGGTTGCCGCCGACCGGAATCATTTCAGGCCGGGCCAGGGCAGGAGAAAAGACCGAAGAGGACTGGGACCCGCCCGGATGCCGCCCCGGGTCTTTCCAAAAAAAAAGTATCAGGTAGTTTTTCTCCTTGCCAGCATAATCAGCAATCCCAAGGCAGCAACGCCCACCAGGGGTGACATCTCCCCCCTTGTCGGGGTTGGTGTCGGTGCAGGAAGGAGCGTGGCAGAGACGGGAGCAGTCTGCCCTGCGGTCACCTGGACCTGCGACCGCCAGTCCTGGTAACCGGAAAGCTGGAGCAGCACGGTGTGCATTCCCGGGGATATCGAATCAATGGTCAGGGGCGAAATTCCGCGGTAGGCGTTGTCCAGGAAGACATCCCCTCCCGTGGGCGACGAGGTGATGGCAATACCCCCTGTTGTGGGCTGTTGCGGGTTGGGAGCCAGGGTGATGGTCAGGTCCAGGTCCTGCCCCGCACTGACGAGGCCACTGGCGGAATAGTCCTGGTACCCGGATTTTGAAACGAGAAGTTCGTGGTAGCCGGGTTTCACCTGGGTGAACACGAGGGGGCTGTTGAGCCGGGTCTCGCCGATATAGACACCGTCTGCGTACACGGATGCACCGGACGGGACTGAAGTGATGCTAACCGTCCCGTATACCGGCTTCGGATCCGATGCCAGGGTGGGATACAGGGATGTAACTACCCCGGACTGGACATTCACCTGAGCCATCCAGTCCTGGTACCCGGCCAGGCTGAGGGTGACCGTGTGCTGCCCTGGTACCAGGTTCCCGATGGTAGCAGGCGTGAGACCCCGGTATATCCCGTCCACGTAAACTGCCGCACCGGGGGGTGTTGAGGTTATCGAGAGTGCCCCGGTGCTCATAGCGGACGAGAGCTGTGCATTGACCGTTGTCGTCTGGCCCCGCTGGACGCTGACACTCGTGTAATATGTCTGGTACCCCGAAAGAAAGACCGAGACCTCGTGGTTTCCTATCGGGACATTGGAAAAGGTAGCGGGTGTTGTCTGCGTTGCCGACCGGTCAAGGGTGGCGGCGGCCCCGGAGGGGGAGGAGTACACAACGATCTGGCCGGTGCTCGCGCTGGGACTCAGGGCAGCCGAGATGGTGATGCTCTCGCCGGGGCCGGGGTTGCCAAGATAGGTCTTCTCCCAGGTATCATAGCCCGGCGTCTGGACGCGTATCGTATGCTGCGGATTGCCTGACACGGGAACCGTGACGGTCGCGGGCGTCTCCCCATAGTAGGCATTGTCAAAATAGACTTCTGCCCCCGAAGGGGTAGACGTAATGATGAAATACCCCGTTAATCCGGCGGGAGTTTCAGTCGGCGTGACAGGACGCCCGGTTGCACCGGTAAGGACAACGGCCTCATCTGCACCTGCCACAGGCAAAAGGCAGAGCATAGAGATAAGTATGATGAAGGAAAGATCGGAGGGTTTCATGTGAATTCCCCGGTTATAAAGAAGAGACTTGAGGCTTCAGAATATAAGAGTAACGAAGGACTCCAACGACTCCCGTGAAGGTCAAGGCGATGAGCACCGGTTTTCTTGAGAGAATGCATCATGTCCTACCACGTATCAGTTCCTGGGTGACCGAATCTCTCAAGAATCGCCTCCTCGTATGATGATGGCATTTTTTTTTTCGCGCGAACCCGGGTTTCCTCCGGTCCACTGGTTTTCCGGCATGTCCTACAGGTCCGGGACATCCCCTATCGGTGAACGGAGCCAGCCGGGGGATTGTCGCGCCAGCCACATCGGGTGCTGGATATTCCCGGAACTCATTTGACTACCAGGTACCAGGATTGATTGAAGAGAGAGGTGTTTCCCGCGATTTTTATGAAAATCTTCTCCCCATCCCGCATCGGAATCCTCCATAAATCCTGCAGGGCAGACCTGTGAAAATTCCAATGAAAAGGGTTATATCGGGAAGAAAGACTACGTTCAAGCATGAAGAACACTCCATGGTATGTTCTGCTCTTCCTCGTGGCTGCTCTTCTTTTCGCCGCAGGCTGCACCCAGCCAGCCCCCACTCCGCCGGTTACGCCTACCGCTCCGACGACTATGGTGACAACGGTTGTCCCGACGACAACGGTTGTCCCGGAGACCACCAAATTCGTGAGTATGGGCACCCCCGGACCGACCCAGACCCTGCCACCACAGTACAGCGTTACCTTCCAGGTAACGCCCAACGGCCGTACATCAGATCCCCTCACCTTCGTGGGGCTCATGGGCGGGAACGGCATGAACTTCATCTCCGAGGTTGAGATCATCCTCACCCAGCCCGATGGGACACAGCATATCGAGTATATGCACCAGCCGCTCAGCATGGGGCAGAACGTCGGTATCCCGTGCAGTACAACGAGCAACCGGGTCGAGATCTGGACCACCGCCCCGATAGTGGGAAAAATAAAAGTGTACGACGAGATCGTTCCCTTTAAATCTCTCAATCCCTGATTCTCTTTTTTCCAGGTCACCTCCTCGTCCGATCCAGCCGTATTCACACATTTCCGATAAAAAAACTGTTTTTCGCCATTGCAGGCACTGAACAGGGGATACCCCCATGCATTCGAGGGTGGCCGGAACTGCGAAATCCAGGAATTCCCCGGGTTCAGCCTTGATGGGAATTTTGGATCCCCGATTGAAATAGCTCCGGCAGGGAGTTTCCGGGTCGTTCCTGCCTGGAATGAGAGCCCCGGAGCTTCACTTCATGTGAAAAACAA
>JAPXRZ010000002.1:0-208808 GCA_033813295.1 Methanolinea sp. | reverse complement strand
AGGGAATGCTGCGCGAGATGATGATGAAGTTCAATTGCTATAATATGCTGGTTTCGATGGTTGTTTAAACAATAGATTTAGTCTATTATGGGAAAAGAAGACTATTTTGGAATTGTACAACACAGCAGCTGGCGTCAGGTATAACCGGGATTTTCTCTTATTATACCATAGTGACCGTATGACGACGATCCTGCAGTCAGCGCGCGAAGGAACGATGGTTTTTCCCGTTCAGCAGGTCGCGGGAAGGGAGAAGATCCCCGCCCAGCAGCTTCTCCATGCTATAGCCAACGGCAGCGCCGTGATCATGCGAAGGGGGGATGTAAATATCGGCATCGGAAGAGGACTCCGCACCAAGGTGAATGCAAATATCGGGACCTCGAGCAACCGCGTATCCATTGAGGATGAAATCAAAAAAGCCCGTGTTGCGGAGCAGTACGGTGCAGACACCATTACGGACCTTTCTATGGGTGGCGATATCCTGGCAATCCGCGAGGCTCTATTTCGCAATACAACGGTTCCCATCACAACCGTCCCGGTATACGAAACTGCAGCCAAGTACGGGATTGATACGATGACAGATACGGATATTCTCAACACTATCCGCCGGCAGGCCGCATCCGGGGTGAGTGCCATGGTCCTGCACTGTATTGATCCCGTGATACTCGGCCACCTCAAGCGCGGGAACCGGATATCCGGCGTGGTATCGAAAGGAGGGTCCATAACCTGCGCGTACATGCACGTCAACGAGTGTGAGAACCCTTTTTTTGCCATGTTCGACGATATTCTCGATATTTTTCTGGATTTTGATATCGTGCTTTCCCTTGGCAACACAGCGCGGGGCGGGAGCATCCTCGACGGGAGGGACAGGGCCCTTTCAGAAGAGCTGCGGAGGAACTGTGAACTTGGACGGTATGCAAACAGCCGGGGTGTCCAGGTCATCATCGAAGGCGCCGGGGGGCATGTCCGGTACGACCGGATCGCACCCCTCGTTCGACGGTATAAAAAAGCATGCCCGTTCCCGCTCTTTGTCGCCGGGCCACTCCCCACCGATATCGCCTTGGGATATGACCACATAGCCGGGTGCGCCGGTGCAAGTGCGGCGAGTGCCGCCGGGGCTGACTATCTCTGTTATATCACGCCGGCAGAACACCTGGGCCTCCCGGGGCCAGAACAAGTGAAAGAGGGTGTCATCGCTTTCCGGATAGCAGCCCATACCGGGGATATCGTAAAATACGGCATGGATCAGGCTGACCGGGAAATGTCAATGCTGCGGGCGCAGCTGGACCGTGAAGGCCAGTTTGCTTTGGCTATGGATGAAGTGAAGGCCAGGGACCTGGCAGGAGATGCCGGGGACTGTACTATGTGCGGCGATTTCTGCGCAATACGCCTGATGAGGAGGATCATGGAGGGCATGTAGGGAGCCCACGGCCCTGTATGAGACCTCCCCTCCACCCCAATCCTGAGAATACCCGTCACATGAAGTCCGCCAGCCCCAATTGCTGCGACTTCTCCTGTCCGAAGGTGGACTCGATGGCCATGTCCAGTACTTTAACCCGCTGACGGGTATACTCTGAAATGTTGTACTTCTCGCAGATCTCCCGGGACATTTCCAGGTACTTCTTGACCGAGCCCTCGTGGACGGTCGGGCTGATGTTCCCGCCGCAGCGGGTGCACTTCCCGGCCAGGGGCACCCGCCGGTAGCTATGGTTGCACTTCATGCACCGGAACTTCTGCCGGGAGAACGCCGAGAGGTTTCCCATGAGGTCGCGGATGAAGTGCGTGGTCAGCACCCGCTCGGCCACGTCGTGCTCGTCCACCGCCCGGATGCGGACGGCAAGGTCGAGCTCGGCATTCAGCTTGTCCCCCATGCTCTTGAGCTGGGTATAGGTGGACTCGATAGGGCCGGCCGAGATGTCGGTGGTGTCATGGGTAAAGGAGAAGCCCTCCAGCTGTGCAGGAGTACCCAGCCGGTGCCCGACCCTGTCTATCAGCGGCTCGACCTCCCGGGGGTGGGCATACCGCAGCGAGGCCAGGTACAACTCGAGGGGATACCCGCTCCCGACGTCAAGGTTGTGGCTCTCCTTGTCGATCTCCCTGGGATCGATCCGGGTGGTGAGGACCAGCGGGGCGTCCATGGACCCGCCCCGGGTCTCCGGGAGGAACGAGCGCGAAAAATTGATCAGCCCGTCGAGGAGGAGCATGATGCAGTCCTCGTCCCCGTCGCACTGGCCGGTGAATATGCCGTTGGCCAGGACCGTGTGGTCTTCGGCCACGGTCAGGCAGAAGACCCGGTCCTCGGGGGAGGGGACGATATCCGTGTTCCTGATATAATCGGTAATCACGCTCTGGCCAACCCACACCGGGACGGGATCTCCCTCCTTCACCTCCATGGCCTTGATCTTCCGGAGGTATGCGAGGTCCCAGACCAGCATGGCGTGCTCGGGGGTGACTGCAATCACCCGGCCCTGCCGGGTCTCCAGCCGGATGAGCGTATTCGGCGCCCGGTGGATGGAGACCGACGTAACCCTGCGGAGGTGGGGGATGCCGTTCGTGTCCACCGTCCGCACCATGAGAACCTTCTGCGGGTCCGAGTAGTAGGTCCCCAGCCGGTCGATACCGGGGCGGGAGAGGTCGAAGTTCTCCATCACCAGCTGCCGGATGGGCACCTTCTTCCACGACTGGCCTTCCATCACCTCGATCTCCGTGTCCCCGTGAAAACAGTTCCTCCGCTTGGCCGCGTGGAAGAAGGGGTGGGCATACCCGACGTTCGCCCGGGAGAAGCCCACCAGGCGGGCCAGCACCCCGGCGCTGGTGTGGGGTGCAAGGCCGATCACGAGGTGGCCCAGCAGGTCTTGCGGCGCCTGCACCCGGTAGAACGGCGGGAGGCCGTAGCACTTCTCCAGCAAATCATCCATGAACCGGGCGACCCGGACCAGGTATTCAGCGCACGACTCGGATACCAGGATGTCCTGCGGCAAAAGCTCCAGGACCTGGTCAGGCTTTGACAGCGGTCTTCCCTCGATGTCCACCCCGTACCCGAGTGCCCTCAGCCGCTCCACGGAGACCCCCACCTCCGCCGGCCGGAAATGGGTGAGGGGAAGGTCGATCATGTCGTACCGGGTGGTCCCGTCCTTGAAGACGAAGAGCTCCCACAGGGCCCTCAGTATCCCTTTCTCCATCTCCTCGACGGTCCTCTCGCGGGAGATGAGCCCCCTGACCCCCTTCACCAGGGAGACGCTGTTCTCTCGGATCCCCAGCCTCTCCATGGCCTTCGCGTACTCCTGCTTTACGTTGATGGTGACCACCTGGGAGCAGGCGGTGGGCACGTGGCAGGCAGGGCACTCTGCCCCTGCCTGCTCCCGCTTGCACCGCGGGCAGGTGTACACCGGGCCGGTATGGGTGCCGCAGTCGCAGCGGTTGTGGTAGGTCACGGCCCCGCACGCGGGGCACCGCCGCCTCCCCGTCTCCACGGAGATGATACCCCCGTCCATGTTCGGCTGGGGTGAATGGTTGGAGGCTTCCTGAAACGACCGGCGGGAGCCCCCCGCCTCTCCCAGGGGGAAGAGCGAGTGCGGGGGCGGGTTCATCTTCCGGGGCTTGGACTTGCCGGGCCGCCCCATCCGCCCCCCAATCCGCGTCCCGGCCCGCGAACGAATGGAGAAGCCCGACAGGTGGGAGACCAGGGCAAGAGGGTCGTCCCGGGGTGCGTTCTCCCAGGCAGCGCGCTTTTTCAGCGAGAGGTCAAGGCCCAGGCAGGCCAGGAAGACGAGGTAGTCGCTGATGCAGATCATCCCTTCCCGCACACGGTGGGGGAGAAGGAGTTCCTCGAGGAGAGCCTTCATGCGGGCTTCGGGGGGGAGCACCAGGATGCTGTGCCTGATCTCTCCCTTCGTTGAAACGAAGCCTGCCAGGTCCATGATGTCCTGGCAGGAGAGGTCATCCCACAGCAGGGTATATTCGGGGTGGAGGAAGGTCCCCTCAAAGCAGGCGGCGATTGCCTCCTCCTCGTTCCCGGGATGCCCCTTCCCGCCTTCCAGCCGCCACCATTCCTCGCAGTACGCGGGAGGCACCAGGGGATGGTTATTTTCCAGGAACTCCCCGAACCCGACAAGGATCTCCCCCACGTCCAGGATGCGGTCCACCTGCCCGGCCAGCTCGTTCGCCACCGCGGCATCATCGATGCGCAGCACGTCCCCGTTCTTTAAGCGGACGGTGGGGCCCTGGATGGAATCCACCGGAACGATCCCGGCAGCCTTTCCCGGCCGCTCGGTCTTCATCTGCGTCCCCACCGCAAGGAAATCGCCGAGCACGTGCATGGTGGCCGGGTTTATGCCTGCCGCGGCGAACCCGGTGTTCCGGGACCTCCCGTACCGCAGCCGGAACCCTCCCTTGCGCATGGGATAGGAGAAGACGGGCCGGCCCCCGATAAGGTCGCGGAGATACTTGTCCCGGGGAGCGATCCCGGCCTGGTCATCGCCATCCCCGTTCCTGGGCGCCCCCCCGATCAGTTCCTCCAGCCAGTCCCAGCCGTCCATCTGGAGAGCCCTGACGCTCTTCTGCACCTTGGGTGCCTTGAGGGCCATCCCCTCCGCCAGCACGAGAGCCATGCCCCCGCGCACCGCGTTGGTCTCCACCCGCTCCAGGTTGCGGTACCCGCTCACCTCCTCCTGCTCCGTCCCCTCCCCGTCGATGCAGACCGGGCAGTTCCTTACAATCAGGCGGATCTCCCGCTCCGAGGGGAGATACTGCAGGTTCATGATAGTATTGTACTGCCGGATTTCCTCGATGTACCGCTCCACCTCGTCGGGCCGGGGCAGGTACCGGTTCATGCCCAGGGCGCGGCGCACATAATCCCCCACAAGGACCGAGAGGGCCTGGGCGGTCCCCCCGGCGCTGCGGATGGGCCCGGCATAGTAGATCTTCAGGTACTCGGAGCCGTCATCATTCTTCCCGGTTCCTACCTTGGCAATCCCCTCGGTCGGGGCCGCCACCACCCCCTCGGTGAGCACCGCCATGGCCGTGCGGATAGCGTGGTCAAGGACCTCCTCCCGGGTCTTCTCCCCGAACTTCCGCAGGACGAAATCCTCCCCGATGTGCAGCGCCACCTCTTCCCGGGACATCTGCGCCTCCAGCTCGCGGATGCGGGCGGCCAGGCCGGGAATCCCCAGGAGCGCCTCCACCCGGTCCGCGAGATCGCTCGCCACCGGGATCTCAACCTCGGTGCGGGGATCGATTCCAGTCGCCCTGGCCTGCCGGGCCATCGTCATGGCCGAATCAAGCCCTTTCCCGAGCCGGGCCAGGTATTCCTCCATGGCCGGGGAACACTCTACCATCACCATGGGAATGGGTGGACACAGGACTTATGGCTTGGGATGTTCAAGAGGGGGCGGGTCCACCTGGCGCGGGATCGGGTGCAGACCCCACACGGGCCACCGGGAACATGTAGACCTATTGGCCTCCCGGAATGGGGAAAAACCTGGAACAGAAGTAGTATTCCTTTCAAAGCTGGAACAGAGGCTCAAGGGTCTCAAAGACCAGATAGAAAAAATCCGAGGGCCCGGATTGCAACTATGGAATCAGTATAAACGCTGCACGAATCCCTGGCAATCCTGGCCCCCTCACGCCTCGATCAGGGTCGCCAGGGACCCGTGCGGACAATCACCCGTATATCTGGTGAAAGGGCCATCCCTTCTTTTCATTTGTTCCGCACCGCCTCGGGGAGCCCGATATTGTCCTCCTGCCGAATCCTCACGATATGCAGGAAAATGATCAGCCCCAATCGCCGTTGATGTGGTGCCTCTGCCAAATATCGGAAGAATAAAAAGTCCTTCCTTCCAGGAAATGGTATGGCGGAAACTGCACACGCACCCCTTACGACCAACCCGAAACACGTTGTTGCATCCTACCTCGTCTTGGCATTCGGGCTCTCGTCAGTCTTCTGGTATATCATCCTCGCGAGACCGCAGTTTGCAGCCGATACCGGTCTCCTCCGGTGGGCGGGGTTCCTTCTCATGTGGTGTCCCGCGGCCGCGGCCGTCGTGACCCGTCTCGCGTACCAGGGGAACCTGTTGGGATTCGGATTCAAACTTGGTGAGCTCCGGTGGTGGCTCCTTGCCATTGCCATCCCAATCGCGGTCGGGGCAGTAATGTTCAGCACGGCGTGGGTTTCCGGCGCTGCACCTTTTCTGCCGGACAAGGCGGCGGCCATGCTGACGCTGCCGGCGCTGCAGGCGATTCTCATCGGGATTTGCACCAACATTGTCTCAGCAACGGGTGAGGAGCTGGGGTGGCGGGGTCTGCTTGTCCCCGAGCTTGCACGATTCACCGGGTTTACACAGATCGCGATAGTCTCGGCCTTTATCTGGGGATGCTGGCACCTGCCGCTCATGGTCTTCGGCTCGTATCATGGGCCGGGCGCGCTGTGGTACTCGGTCTTCACGTTCTTCCTCTCCATCTTTGGAGGGTCCACCATTTTCGCATGGATCCGGCTCCGCTCCGGCAGCATATGGCCGGCTGCTCTCCTTCACGGCTTCTGGAACTACTTCATCCAGAAGTTCTACCCCGCAATCACAGCGACGACCGGTGCCGGGGGCGCGATGGTCGGCGAGTTCGGCTGGCTCACAGTTCTCATCAGCATCGTTCTCGGACTTCTCTTCTGGCACCTCAGGAAACAGCTTCCGAAGATGCCGAGCCCCGGGGGCGGGCTTTAGGAGTCCGGCGGAATCATTCCCATCTTTTTAGAAAAACAATCCCTCAGGGATTTCTGGATAATATATGCGGTGAGTGAACCCAGCTGTAGCCTCCCGTAACCGGCCTCTCATGGACCCGCTGCCCGGGCTGCAGTTCGTATCTGACCGGCCCGGCCCGCGACCCGGAATGGTGGAGTGCCGTACTACAGCCGCTGGCCGGAGTGGTTCAATTGCCCGGCTCGTCTTCGAGGGACTTCACCATGGCGGAGATGCCGGGCTCGCCCATCCTCCAGAGGGTCAGTTCCGCGCACTCCCGCAGGACCGGGTCGGCATCGTTGTAGAGCTCCTGCAGGGCCGGCAGGGCCTTCTCCCCGATCCGGCAGAGCGCTTCACCAAGGAAACCCCGCATCTCCGGGTCGGCGCCGCTGAAGGCCTGGATGAGCGGCCGGATTGCCGGCTCCCCCAGGTGGCCGAGCGCTGCCGCCGCGTATCGCCGGAACCCGGTGTCCGGCGTCCCTTTCATCTCTGCAAGGAGCACCGGGATGACCTGGGGGCCGATCTTCACGAGGGCAACTGCCGCGTACCAGCGGGCGTCGTCCGACGGCGATGTTTTCAGCACCTGCACCAGCGTTCCGACGGCCGCATCCCCCATGGCCGCCAGCTCCCGGACCGCCTCGCGCCGGGCCGCCAGGTCGCCGTGCTCGAGGGCCCTGACCATGACCTGGAATTCCCGGGTCACCACTCACCTCCCGTAATCCTGACCCGCGGTGAAGGGGTCTCTATTCCCTGCTCCTGCATCGCCGACTTGATGGATCCCAGGAGCTCGTTTCGCACCATGCCGTAGACTGGCGAGGGGGCCCAGCCCTGCACCTTCATCTGCACCCCTGACTCTTCCAGGGCAGAGACAAAGACCGCCGGACCGGGATGGGCCAGTACATAGGGATGGGCCTCCAGGAGGCCGGTGATGACCCGCACTGCCAGGGCGGTGTCGTGGTCGTACCCAATCCGGAGAACGTACTCGAACCTCCGGGCGGGGTTGGCCATATAGTTGATGATATCCGAGGTGAAGACCTTCTCGTTCGGGATGCGGACGTACACCCCGTCGTCGGTCCGGACGATGGTGGAAAGGATGTGGATCTCCTCGACTGCCCCTGAAATGTCCTCTATCCGGATATTGTCCCCGATCTTCACCGGCCGCTCGGCAAGGAGGAAGATCCCGGACCCGAAGTTGGAGGCAATCTTCTGTGTGGCGAACGCCAGGACCAGCCCCGCCGTCCCCCCGACGATCAGGAGATCGGCGATATGCACGTCAAAGCTGGGCAGGCCCAGGTAGACCCCGATGAGGATGATGGCCGCCTGCACCACCCGGATAAGCTTGGCCAGCTCGGTTTTCTGGATATGGTCGCTTAAGGACTTCTTCAGGTAAATGCCCACTATCCGGGAGATAACGAACGCCACGAGTATAGTGAGGGCAAAGATCATCAGGTCCAGGACCGTAACCGTGCCAAAGACGATGGTGTCAAGCATGGCTACTCCCCCACCCCGTACTCCATCAGGAACAAGGGGATCTCGGGAATAAAGCTTTTTCCAGCCGAGAACAACCGGACCGAGGCCTGCATCCCTTCCGCGGGCGCCCTGGCCAGGATCCTGGTCTCGGCCACCTCCCGCGAAAAGACCTCCATCTGCGCTGTCATCGCAACCATCTCCCCGTGGTAGAGGTGCATGTTCCGGTGGTCGAAGACCGCCCGGGATACCTCAACCCAGCTCCGGCTGCTGTTTTTCACCGAGAGGGCCATCACCCCCTCCTCCAGCGGGTCGGTGGCAGGTACCTGGTCGTAAACACGGGTATCAGCATGGCGAGTGATCAGGCCCCGCTCTGGGGTCCCGTACAGGGAGAACCGGGGCCTGGCAAGCGAGAAGATGTCCAGGACATCGAAGCCATCACCGCGGCCCTGCAGGAAGACCCCGATCTCCACCGGGAACTTCAGGTAGATCTTACAGGAGCTCTCGGGCTCGAGGGAGATGGGCGTGAAGTGCAGCTCAAGCATGCCCGTCACCTCGCCGGGGAGGTGCACCGGCTCGACCGGGTTTACGACCACCGTCCCTTCCCGGTTGCCGATGACCTTCTCGACCGTCCTGCCGGGCTGGACCCTCCGGTAGAGGGAAAAGTTGCCTGACGGTTCGATAGAGACCGAAACCGGCCCAAACTGCCTGTTGAACGGATACTGGCTGGACCCGTACACTGATTCCACTATAAGGGCACAGAAGTCCATATACTTAATTGGAGTGCCCCCCGTTTTCCTTGGGGTATTACCAGACGCGGCGAGCACCAGAAAGCAGGATCTCCCATATGCCGATGGAGCATGGCATTACCACTCACCCGGATGAACGCCGATACGCGCATTTCCATTTCATCTGACAGGGAAGGGCATTTCCACGAACGCGGGGCAAGCATCTCGATGCGGATGCCCCTCCTCTGCTGCCAAAAGATCGCATTCCCAGCTACGCAAATGGACATGCCCGGGCTGGTATATGACCTGATCAATCCTCGAGCAGGGCCCGGATTATCCGGGCTGAATCTTCATCCGCCCCGGGCAGGAGCGCCCGCAGCGTTTCGCTGGCCCGGTGGTCCGGCAACCCGTGGAACGCCTCGATAATGGCCTCCGAATCCCCGGCACCCTTCAGGAACCGGACGAGGGCCCGGATGCCCTCCTCCCCCATCATCGGCAGCGCGGAGAGCGCCGCATCCCTGACCGTTTCCTCCGGGTCCCCGAGTGCACCCAGGAGCGGCTCGATACCCCGGGTATCCGCGATCAGCCCCAGGGCGCGGGCTGCACCCTCGCGGGTGCCAGGGTCCCCTTCCCGGAGGGCAGCCATGAGCGGCCCGACCGCTTCCGGACCAAGTTCCCCCAGTGCAAAGGCAGCACGGCTCTGCACGAACCGGTCGGGATCGCCGAGCAGCCGGACCAGGGGCCCGATGGCCTGCGGGTCTCCGATCTCTCCCAGGGCAATTGCGGCCATCCAGCGCACGTCCTCGTCTGGATGCGAGAGCGCCTGCACCAGCGGTCCTATCGCCGGCACCCCGATGCGGGCAAGGGCCTCGGCCGCCTTCCACCGCACCCCCGAGTACCGGTCCCCGGAGAAGGCGGCCATGAGCGGTCCAACAGAAGAGGGATCCCCCAGTTCGCCGAGGGCCTCTGCTGCATCGTACTGCACCCCCGGGTTGCGGTTCCTGAGAGCCTGGACCAGGGCCGGGACGTTGCCCTCCTTCTTCAGGCGCTTCACGTTGGCAGACGAGAGCGTCCGGGCCTTCCACTCTTCCAGGTTCTCCCACAGGCCTCCGCGCTGCACCTCCCCCTGCAGGGCGGCGCTTGCCACCTGGGAGAGGACCTGCTCCTGCTCGCGCTTCATGTACTCTACCACGGCCCCGATCACCAGGGCAGCCAGCACGAGCATAAGAGCCCTCCCCAGCGCCCCGGTATCGAGCGACCCGGTGATCGCGCTGGAGGTCAGGAGGTGCATCCCCCCGAGGAGCGCCGCCAGGATCACCGATCGGACACCGTACCACAGCGCCGCGAGGACCACCGGAATGTAGAAGAAATGGGTGTATACCACCGTGATCCCCAGGTATACATGCACCACCGCCTCGAGGAGGACACAGATCGCGACGAGGCCGGCGAGGATGAACATCCGTGCATATCCCAGCCGGCTGGCGGTGAGGTCACCGAAGGCCATTGGAATGAGCTATTGCAGAAATCCGGTGATAAATCCACCGCATGTCCTCGTTTCAATACGCAAGACCGGCAGGGGCAAAGAGGACGACGGCATAGAGCGCCAGTGCCGCAGCTCCGATAGGGACCCCCCAGGCGGCCCATTCGCGGGAGTGGATGCGGAATTTGCCGGCGGCGATGATATTGGGGATGTTGCCGGGGATAAGCATCCCACCGAAGACGAGGAGCCCAACAAGGGCAGATTTGACCTGGAACGCCGACATGAGCGGGCTGATCTCGATGGATGCCAGGGTGGCGTTGTCCAGCACCGCGGAGATGCTGTTTGCCCAGTTAAGGCCCAGGGGGGGCATGCCCGTGATCGTGGAGCGCAGGAGCGGTGAAAGGCCCGCCCCCAGGAATATGAGCGCCATGATGAAGACAAAGACCCGGGCTCCCCGGACGAACACCCCGGCCAGTGTCTCCCGGGTGCTCCCGAAGTAGGCTTCTGACGAATCGCCTGCACCCGCACGGTTGAAGAGCACGGCCAGTGCAGCGAAGAGGAGAACGCCAGGGACGATGGTGACACCGAGCATCCGGCCAAGGAACCAGAAGTCCGCGTAATATGGAGGTCCGGACAACAATTCGGTTACAATGGTTGAAAGAGGCTCGCCGAAAGGAGTGAGGGCAGCGCCGAGCCCGATGGCAAAGCAGCCCATCACGGTGACCGCCACCTGGGACCTCCGGTGAAAGGGGAGGGCATGCATCACCTCAACAAGGATGATGGAGGCCAGGATGGATGAGATGATGCTGGCCAGGAGCCCGAGCCCGGCGACGAGCAGGAAGACCAGTGCATCCACGGAGCAGACTGCCACGAACCGCCGGATGGCCCCATAAATGCGCTCATGGCCGAAGTGGATGACAAGCCCCGCAATGAGCACGATCTGGAAAATCCCCATCTGAATTCCCGCAATAGTGGTGGCAGTCACCGGGGCAAGGAACGCTTTTGCCACCAGCTCACGCGTCCAGCTCCCGGAAATGGTGAGCGCCGTGGCGCCGCAGGCCAGGAGGAACAGCTCGAGGTTTCGCTCTATCCTCCGTGCCAGGAACGGGCCCAGGAACGCCAGGGCAAGGACGGCGGCAAGTCCTGCACTGGCAGGGAGATCAGAGTTCATGGTAGCGTCGTTGCCAGGTTTCCCTGGCCTGGGACTCGAGGATTATCAGGCCCTTTCCCCGGTGGCGACCTCCACGCACTCGGCCGTGGTCCCGAGACGCACCGCCGCCCCGCACATGGTGGGGACGTAGGATGCGGCCTTCCCGCTGTTGACCATGATGGACCGGAACCGATCCATGACCGGGGAGACCACCATGCAGGTGTCTGAGAATACCCGGCCTCCCGCCCGCTCGATTGCAGCGACCCCGTCCCGCTGCCGGGCGATCACCTCCCGGGAGGCAAAGACATAGAATGGGACCAGCACGTTCTTTCCTGCAAGGAGTGCGGCGATGGAGACAAGCTCCTCCGGGGAGCAATGGGGGCATCCGAGGGCCACCGCCTCCACGGGAATGGCCTCGTTGATGCCTGATAGGTCCTTCTGCTCCAGCGTGATGACCTCGAGGCCATCGGGCTCAAACCGGAAGACCCGTGCTTCAGGGGTTATCCCCTCGACGTGGAAGAGGGCCACCGCCCCCGAGGCGGCCATGGCGGCACCCAGGGCTTTCAACTGGTCCCGGGCAGGGCGGATACCCTGGAAAAGGGGGATGCGGTTCCCGACGAGGGCCCCGGCCCGGTACCCCAGGGCGCCATACCGGGCGGTATCAAGCTGCCCTCCTGCGCCCTCGACCCGGACCACCACCTGCGGCCTGCGGTTGGCCACCAGGTGAAGCCCGTACTCGGGGGTCTGCCCCACGATAGCCGCTGCCAGGGCGCTCGGGCCTCCCTCGCGATTCGTGCGGGCCCCAATCACCGAGTTGGCATAGGCTACCGCAGAGGACTCGGACCAGGCCAGGTGATCCCCGTAATGGGTAAGGTACAGGTAGTACGGGGTGCAGGTGCACTCCAGGGTCACCCCCAGCCTCCGGTAGGCGGCAATCACCTCCTCCTGGAGGCGAGCGAACTCCGGGGAGATCCCCATCTCCCGCCACCGGTTGCGGTCCATGCCGACCGGGTTGAGCACGGTGGGGACCGAGACCCGGGCCTGCAGGCCCTGGAGCCATTCCAGCCCATATGGCCCGATGGTCTTGTAGGAGGCCCCGCTCACCTGTGCGCTGCGGATGGGGATGAGACGCTCCGCCCCGTAAACCGTACCCAGGGCCACCAGGATCTCCATCATTTTCTGGCGGGTCTCGCCGTGCTCCCCTGCGAGGACCCGCTCCTCTTCAGGTTCGAGGAACATGACCCTCGTCCCACCCTGCCCGCCGGAACTCCGCCTCCCGCCCCATTACCATGGTGGCGTCCACCCCTACCTTTACGTTGGTGCCGTCTCCCACCCGGGAGGGATCGAGGGACGAACCCCTCGCCCCGGTAATCACCATGATGTCCTGGTCGCCCCGTACCCGCGTCGCGATGGCGTACTCGACCTCTTCAGGGTCGGCCGGGTTGATGTCCTCGTCTACCACCACAACGTGCTTGAGGGAGGTATGGGCGGCGAACGCGGCCAGGATGGCATTCTTGGCATCGCCCTGGGTGCTCTTCTTAACCTGGACCACCGCATGCAGGTACCCGCACCCCCCGGTGGTAAGCACTACGTCCCTTGCTTCGGTGACCGCCGATACCGCCCGGAAGATGGCCGGCTCGTACGGGACCCCCATCAGGAGGCGGTGCTCGTTTCCGCCAGGCAGGATACTGTGGTAGATAGGGTCTTTCCGGAGGTGCATACCAGTAAAGCGGATCACCGGCTGGACCCTGATGCTGTCGTAGGTGCCCGTGATATCAACGAATGGCCCTTCTTTTGTCGTTTCAGGACCAATGGACCCCTCCAGGATAATCTCGGCCTCCGGCACCAGGACCCCGTTCCGGCACCGGTTGACCCGGATCTCCCCGCCCAGAAGCTCGGCAGCGTAGGAGAGCTCCTTTCCCGGGGGCACGCGGGTGCAGCAGGCAAACGTGACTGCCGGGTGCACCCCGATCGCCACGGCAACAGGGAGCTCTTCACCCTGGGCCAGGGCCTGCCGGTGCAGGGTGTAGGTATGCCGCCCCTCCACCAGCCGTGCGGCCGCATGCCGGCCGTCCATCACCATCATGCGGTGGATGGAGGCGTTTTCCACCCCCTGGTACTGGGAGAAGACGATCCCGGCGGTGATGTATTTTCCTGCGTCACCAGGGAAGAACTTCATGACCGGGAGGCGGGTGAGGTCCGGGGCGCTCAGGGTGAGGTTTCCCTCCCGCACCACGGTCCCGTGGCACCCCGCCTGGGCGAGCTGCCGGCACATCGTCCGCCCGTCCATTCCAAGCGCCAGGGCGAGGGCCCGCCGGGTGGCGGTGACGTTCATGACCGCCTGTCCGCCGGGGAGCTGGTGGAAGAAAAGGAGCTTGTCCGTTTCGGCAGCCATCTTCGGGGCACCGAACTCCCCTGGCGGCTGCTCCTCCACGTCCACCACCTCTCCCCGCTCCAGCATCATCTCGATAAAACCGCGCATCTCGTGGGACCCTCCAGCTCGTTTGCCAGAGCTCATGTGGGGCTTTCCGGGAGATAAAGTTACAAGGCCTCCGAAAAAGAGTGGTGCTGTTTTTCAGCCGCGGGGCGGGTTATAGAACCGGAATCGAAACTGCGCTTCTTCCAGGACCCGTGCGCTCTCCGGGTCCATCTCCTGGCGGGCGGCCTGGACCAGCTTGTTTAAGATGTTCAGCTGCTTGAGGACATCGAATCCGCTTTCCTGGGCCTGGTTCAGGAAGTCCAGGAGTTCGTTGACATGGACCAGGACCCGGGGCCCGGCAACGAGGTTCAGGCGGTTCAGGATATAGGCCAGGTGCTTCTTGGCGAGATCCATCTTGTACTCATCCTCGCCGGCGATGTTGATCTCGGTGACGGCATGGAGGAGCTCGTCGTAGACCTTCAAACGGACCCGGTTCTGCACCAGCTGCAGTCTCCGCGTCTCCACGTATATATAAGCGCCGCAGATTGCGCATGCTAGTGCTACCACGCCTATTGTGACCACGATCCAATCTTCGAGCAGAATAACCCCCTCGCTTGATATTTCGTTTTTCCGTCTTTTAAATGTTGTTTTTCTAATGCCCGGTCCTTTCAGGAGAGGGCGAGCCGCTCCTGGGTGGTGAGAGGGCGGACATTGAGGACATCCGCAGCCTCGGCCTCAACCGCCTCGCGGTTGCCTGAAACGGTGTAGACCCCCAGCCGCCACTGCTCCCTGCGGGTCTCGTTCAGGGTGTGCAGGAGAGGAGAGACCTCGGCCAGGCCGACCACCCGGTGGCGGTTCTGCACCTGGACGTGCAATGACATCTCCCCGGGGAACGCGGGGATGTCCACCAGGACCTGGTAGGGCTCAAGTCCTGCCCCGGCGGCGATCCGGGCGGCCAGCTCCTTCCGCCGGGAGTACCGGCAGCACCGGGCTATCCGGGCGGCGTTCACCTGCTCACGGCCTACGTAGAGGGCCCGCTTGTAGAGCTTCCGTTCATAGATCCCCCGGGCCAGGTCGCGGGCCACCCGGGACGGGGAGGTAAGGAGCGCCTGCAGGCAGGCAGCGTCGTCCTGGCGCAGGAGGGCAGCCAGACCTGCTGCCGGGTCCGGGGCTACGTGGGCCATTACCGCCCCCTGGAACATCATTTCGCCGATACGGCTCACGTGGTGGTAGTAGACCGCCGGGCGCATCAGGGTCCGGGCGATGAGAAGGGACTCTGCGGTATTGATGCCGCTCTCGGCCAGGACGATCCGGTCATCCACCCGCAGGATATTCCGGATGAGCCGGTGGGCGTCAACGGTCCCGTAGGGGACGCCGGTATAGTGGGCGTCCCGGAGGAGATAGTCCATGCGGTCCACGTCCAGCTCGCCGTGAATGATACCCGACAGGGGGTGGGACCCCTGGATGAGCGAGAAGACCGACACGGGATCGACGCCTGCCCCTTCCAGGACTTTTACCAACTCCGGGCTGCAGAGCTCCCCGGGCCGCTGGTGGCTCCATCCCAGCAGTTCCTCGCCCAGCGGCTCGATGGAATGGGAAAACGGGCCGTGGCCGATGTCATGGAGGAGCGCTGCTGCCTCCAGCAGACATGTATCCCCGGGATCAAGCTCCAGCTGCCGCGCCAGCACCCCGGCAAGGTGCATGGTGCCGAGCGAGTGCTCGAACCGGGTGTGGTGGGCTCCGGGATAGACGAGGTACGAGAAGCCGAGCTGCCGGATATACCGCAGGCGCTGGACCGCAGGGGAATCGAGCAGGGGGAGGAGGGAGGACGGGACTTCGATGTAACCGTGCACCGGGTCCTTGATGATCTTCATGCCGCAATAATTAACATCAGCCTCCGCATCACCTAAAAACCTAGCGAGTTATGATTACCTTCCTCTCGGGGGGGACCGGGACCCCCAAGCTGGTGCGGGGAATGCGGGAACACCTCCCCGACCAGGAGATCTGCGTGGTGGTGAATACCGCCGAAGACCTCTGGATCAGCGGAAACCACCTCTCTCCCGACATTGACACCCTCCTCTACCTCTTTTCCGGGACCCTTGACACCACCGCCTGGTGGGGCCTTGCAGGAGATACATATTATACCCACCGGGAGGCTCTGCAGCTCGGTGCCGACGAGTTCATCGCCATCGGGGACCGGGACCGGGCCATGCACATCGCCAGGGGCGAACTCCTCCGCCAGGGCTGCCGCCTCACCGGGGCAACCCTCGAGCTCTCGCGCCGGCTGGGGGTGAAGGGCCGCATCCTGCCGATGACCGACACCCCGGTCCGGACCATGATCGCCACCGATGCAGGCGAAATACATTTCCAGGAGTACTGGGTCAGGCACCGGGGCAGCCTTGCGGTGCGGCAGGTTCTGCGCCGCTGGGAAGAGCCGCCCCGTGCGACGCCGGAGGTGCTGGAGGCCCTTCTATCCGCGGAGGCGGTTGTTATCGGGCCAAGCAACCCTATTACCAGCATCCTGCCCATCCTGGAGTGCGAGGGGGTGCGGGAAGCCCTGGCAAAACAGCAGGTCCTGGCATTGAGCCCCTTCATCGGGGATACACCGGTAAGCGGTCCGGCCGGGGCCCTGATGCGGGCATGGGGCCTGGAGCCGAACTCCCGGGCAACGCGTGACCTCTATGCCGCGTTCCTGGACCGGTTCATCCAGGACGAGACCGACCCGGTGGAGGTCCCCGGGAGCGTCCGGCTTGACACCCTGATGACCAGCATTGAAAAAAGCGCCCGGCTGGCCGCAGAGGTCCTCGCCCTCATCAGGGAGTAAAAGGGCCCGGGGAACCCCTTTTCTTCGATATTTATTTCTTTCCGGTGAACGATAAGCTCAAGGTAGCGGAGGGGGAGAAGACCATGGGATTCCTGCGATCGCTGAAAGGGTCATTGGCCGGAGAAGAGGAGGAGAAGCTTCCGGATGCCGACAGGGAGCACCTCGAGGACGTGCGGAAGGCGCTGACCTACGGGGACGTGGAGGCCAGGTGGAACGCCATCCGGGCAGTGGGTGAGCTCGGGGAGTCGTTCATCAGGCCCCTCGTCCAGGCACTGGCCGATGAGGTCTGGATTGTCCGGCGTGGGGCCTCGGACACCCTGGGTCAGATCGGGGCCCCGGCGGTCCCACCGCTCATCGAGATGCTGGCCCGGGAGGACGTGGACGTGCGCCGGGAAGTCAGGCGCTCCCTCCTCCTCATCGGCAAACCGGCAATCGATCCCCTCCTCGCGGCACTCACCCATGAGCAGCCCGCCATACGGCAGGGAGCCGCGGAGATCCTGGGGGAGATGGCAGCCCCGGAAGCCACGGATGCACTGGTAAAGGCCTTGAGCGACGTCGACCCGCGGGTGCGCCGGGAGGCGGCGGCAGCCCATCGGAAACTTGCCAACCCCGGCGCGGTGGAGCCACTCATCTCACTCCTGGGGGACGAGTTCGGGTACGTCAGGATGACCGCTGCCGAAAGCCTCTGCTCGATGGGTGACCTCTCCACCGACCCCCTTATCCAGGCCCTGGCCCACTCACGGGAGGAGATACGCCAGCGTGCAGGGCCGGCTCTGGCTGCAATCGGGTCCCCGGCTGTCGAAAAGCTTACCAGGGCGCTGGGTGACGGAAACCCCCGCATCCGCAGCGGGTCAGCCGGGGTCCTTGGCCGGATAGGGGACCCCGGGGCAGTTCCCGGCCTGATGGCGCTCCTCGGCGACTCGGAGCGGGAGGTGCGCCGGGAGGCCGTGCAGGCCCTCGCCTCACTCGGTGACCCGTCCATCGCCCCCCTGGCCAGGGCCTTCCGGGAGGGGGACCAGGTCGTGCGGTACACGGCCATGGAGTCCCTCTGGCTGATCGGGAAGCCGGCGGTGCACCCGCTCCTCGAGCTGCTGGGGGACAGGAACCCCGAGGTCAGGAAGAGGACCGCCCTCCTCCTGGGAGAGATAGGGGACTCCTCTGCCATTGATTCCCTCTCGCGGGTAATCACCGATGACCAACCGGCGGTGAGGAGAGAGGCGTTCGAGGCCCTTGAGAAGATCAAGCGGTTCCAGCCGCCGGCCCCCCCGCCCGCCGGAAAACCGGAGCCTGCCGGGGAGCCGGCCCTGTCCGGCCAGCCCCCCGTGAAAGCCGGGGAGGACCGGGAGAAGCCCCGCACGTGGTAGCCTCCTGGCGATTGTGCCAGCGGCACGCCGGTATCAATCCAGCTTCCTAATCCCCTTTTTTTCACCCGGTCCTGAAACGATCAGTGAACAGGGAAGAATAGCCCGCAGGCCGCGTGAGCAGGAGGTGCAGCCTTCGTCATGTCCTGAACGATCTGCAAAAAAGAAAAGGGATATTTCAGGTCCAGTCCCCGACTACCGGGGTGAACCCTGCGGCGCCGAACCGGAATACTGAATCTTTGCCGGGTCCGGTCCCGTCCCACTGGCTATTTCCATTTGCATCAAGGTACCAAATCCCGTCATCGTCATAGATCCCGATCTCGGACACGCCATCCCCGTTCCAGTCTCCGGTTACCGGGGCAGCCCAGGTAAACCCGAAATTGAGGACAGTGTCTTTCCCCGGTCCGGTCCCGTCCCATATAAAGTTGCGGTTGGCGTCCACGTACCAGGTGCCAGACCCGCCATACACACCGATTTCCGTCAGGCCGTCGCGGTTCCAGTCGCCGGCCACAGGGATTAACCCGGTACCTCCAAAGGAATACATGAAGTCTTTCCCTGTACCGGTCCCATCCCACACGTTATTCGAATTCCCGTCCAGGTACCACACCCCGTTCCGGTACGTCCCGATTTCTGATATCCTGTCACCGTTCCAGTCACCGACAACAGGGATATCGCCAGATACGCCGAAATGGTAGATCCTATCCGTGGCGGTACCGCCCCACAGGTTGTTGTACCCGCCAACGTCCACGAACCACTGGCCGTTCCTGAACACCCCCACCTCTGGTATCGTGTCTCGGTCCCAGTCCCCCGTCACAGGGAAGTCTCCGCCTATGCCAAAATTCGTTGCCTGGTCGGGCGGCTGGCCCTCCCAGATGCCGTTCCCGCTTGCGTCCATGTACCATTGGCCGTTTTTAAAAACTCCGATCTTCCCGGGAGGGACGGTATTGCACATGGAAAAAATATCCATCTGATCCTCGCTGAGCGTGACATTGTAACCTCCTCTTTGGATCTCCTGCATTGCGCCCCTTATGTAGGATCCGAAGATGAAAGCAGTGTTGTCAGGATCCATGGACCTCGTATCGTACTCCAAAGCGGAAGCCAGAGGCATCAGGATATGCCTGGCACCATAGTAGTCAAGTGCAACGGGGTCCGTACTCGCAGCAACCGTGTCAGTCCTTGTAGCCAGGTCGTATGACGTATAAGGACCGCTCCCGTCATATCCCATCGGGATGGCATTCACCCATGTTGCATCAAGAATATTCAGGTCAGGATACCGGGTCTCTACCATGGCTGTACCCAACCCGCCATATATGATAGATCCATGCGGGTCCGCGAGGGGAACTGAAACGACTCCGATATAATGTTTCAGGCTTCCGGTTACTCCACATCCGCTGTGGGATTTCAGGACCGGGATATTTATGAGCTTCAATCGTGTTCCGTTGTACGCACCGTTTTCCCATACTCCTTTCCTGAAGCTGATATTTGTCCCATAGACGGTCCTGAACTTCGGGTAGCTCACCTGCAACCCGGTCCTCGGGTTGGGAGTTGTATTCATGATATATCCATCGTCATAAAATCCCTGGTCATACTCTTCTGTCCGGACATTCCTGATAGTGTCCCAGAGATAGGTTGATACATGATGTGATGTGCTGAACGAGTCCACGACCTTCTGGATCGATTGTGTAGTATCCTCGGCATTCGCACCTGGCCAATCGAACGAACCCCTCCCCTGACCGCTGTCTGCAACGACGATCTCCCCTGTAAATCCATCGGGATGCGCAAGTATGGCCGCAATGACAGACTTCACCAGGTCGGTGCTGGTACCTCCCCGCTCAGGCCACTGGCAGTTGACCTTGATGATGACCACGTCATCCCTGCCGATCAGGCCTTTCTTGGGACTACCCCTGGTAGAGGTCTGATAGAACTCGAGCCCGTGGTCCCTCATCAGCTGGAGAAGATTTTTAAAAGATTCGTTGGCATCCCCGTAACCCTGGGCGATGAACAGGGACGATTTGCTATTGTTTGCCGGAACTGGTCCCTCGACGTTCATGGGCCCGGTTGACCCGGCACTGGCACCTCCACCCGTGGCGTAGAATGCAGCAAAGATTGTTCCCAGAAGCAGAAATCCTCCAAGGAGCGCTGCCATCCTCCCTGGGGTGACCCATTTCCGGAATAAAATAAATCCTGCCAGGGGCACTCCCAGGTATGTCATTATCCAGAGATACCCGGTGGCTGCGGCCAGTTGCTGGCAGGGATAGGTGGCACGGGAAGGTTTTGACCCGGTACGGAAGAGAAACCAGGCGATGCTCAATAGCCCTGAGAAAAAGAAGCTATGTTTGAGGAAATGAATAATCCGATGTTTTCGGTTCATGAGGGACCACCCAGGAAGGCTCTCAAGGGTCAATCCTCTTTTCGGCATTGTAATACTATCGGATGAGGAAATGAAATACTCCAAATATTTCGGGCAAACCGTTTTTTGCCGGTATTCCAGCGAATAAACTGGATTAGGCAGAACTCGATCCGGGGATTTCCGAGAATTTTTCGATTGATTCTAGCAGCAGATATCAGGGTCCCCGATTCTATGGTCTATAAACTTTATATACTCCTGAAATTGCGAAATGCGGTTTTTAACAGGTTGAGCATGCCAGCTGAGTCTCTGTTTTCTGCACGAGTCCTTCAATCAGCGAGCGTTCAATCGAAAATAATCCACCCTGTTTCTCCCGTCATACCCTGGGAAGGAGGGTGAAAGACGTACTTTCCCGGTAGGTTTTCACAGTAATCCCCTCCACAAGGACCTGGTACATGTCCGGGGCCAGTGTCGCGGTGTCCAGGTCGAAGGACCAGGTATTGGGGAGACCGACGGCTCCCGGCTGCACGGTCACAATCCCGGTTGCCCCGTAGAACTCCGAGCCGGCACTCTTGTTTGCAGGGCCGAAACTGGCCGATGTGATCTCAACGAGGATGCGGTTGCCGGGGGAGAGGATGGTCTTCCCTGATATCACAATGTGGTCCCCGGCATGGTAGATGCCCCCCGGGACAAAGGTAAGCGGGCCGGGGGGCGCAACCGTAGCGGTCGTTACAACTGGCGCGAGAGGAACTGCTGTTTCGGTTGGAGCCGGCACCAGCGATGTCGGGGGCGCTGCCGGCGGTGCGGGATACTGCAGGCAGCCCATAACCAGGATAGCGATGGTAAGCAGCAGTCCAGCGGATGAGATAAACACCTTCATGTCAGTTGTGCGGTTGATAGGCGCTGCAGAGGTATTAATCTTGAGGAAACATGCCTGGAGCGGCCCCCTCTTTCCCGTCGCCGGAACCCCGAAACGGCAGCACCATGAGGGGCAGGCATTTTTTAATTCCCTCCCGTTGCTACTGGTGTAACCCGTCCATTCGTCATGGTTCGATATCGGGATCGAATCATATGAATCGATGATTACCGGTGAATGCATCCTGCACGGGCCGGATTAAAAAGAACATTCATATGCCTGGGGAAGCCAACAGAAGAGAGCGAACAGCGGGATGGGAGATGGCGGCAAAAGAGAACGTAACCCTGCGGGAGGATGTCCTCCTGGCGATCAATGCCAAATTTCCCGTGATCCGGAGGCTCTTCGGGGTCAGGAAGATCGGGATCTTCGGTTCAGTGGCCAGGGGCGAGGAGCGGCCCGGGAGTGATATCGACCTCGAGGTGGAGTTCGAGCCCGGGCTCGACACCTTCCAGAACTATGCAGGCCTCTCCCTGTACCTGGATGAACTGCTGGGAAGGAAGGTCGACCTGGTGACCACCCGGGTGCTGGCTTCGTATTTCCGGCCCGAACTCGGAGCCGAGCACGCGGCTTTGAACCGGGACCAGGTCTACCTCGCGCAGATGAAAGAGGAGATGGGGTTCCTGCTGGCGCGGGTCAGGGGAATGACAGCAAAGGATCTGGCCAGGGACGAGACGCTCCGGCGGGCGGTGGTGCGGAGCCTAGACGTGATCGGGGAGTCGGCGCACCGGGTATCCGGGCCGTTCCGGAAACAGCACCCGGGCATCCCCTGGAACGACCTGGAAGCCCTGAAGTACCGGCTGATCCATCCCTATTTTTCCCTGGACTGGGGCCTGGTCTGGAACGCGGTGACCGTCTTCCTCCCCGAGGTGGCAAAAAAGCTGTACGTATAACCTGCGCGCCGGTTAACCCGTACCCGGGATCCGCTGCCGGCAACCGTTATATCCCGGGGACGACGAACCTTTTTTTCAATCGTTTGGGAGTTCCCGGCAGCCGGCCCCGTTCCCGGCCGTGGACCTCCCTGGCCGGCGAGACCGATGAAATCCCCGTACAACCTTTCTCCCGGGCTGCTCGAGCTCCTTGACTATGCCACCCGCGAGCTCCAGGCCGAGGTGATCCTGAACCGGCGGACCGACATCCCGGCCCACGGGCTGCTGGTCGATGATTACACCTATTTCACCGGAAAGCACGTGATCGCCTTCTCGAACTCCCAGCTGGGCATGCTCAAGGACTACACGATCACCCGGCACTGCCTCCACCTCCTGGTCAAGGGAATGGCGGCACAGCGGCAGGAGTACCGGGTCATCTCCTATTCTTCCGGAGTGGCGCTGGCCGGCTGCCAGCAGGTATACCTGGACGTCCTGAAAGACGAGGTCACCAGGAACATGGAGATCTGGCGCAAGAAGCAGATCCTCTTCCTCCTCTATACCCTCATCCACGAGGCCCTGGCAGAACTGCCCTGGAACCTCCTCTGCAATATTGTCATAGCCAGGAAATACCCTGCCATGAGGAACGCCCAGGTCTATTTCCTCTTAAAAGAGAGCATGCGGGACATGCACGACCTTGTGCCGGTGAAGGACTTTATCCCGCAGCGCTACTTTGTCCTCCACAACGCCATGTACTATGCCAGGGACATGATCCTTGCCTACATCCTCTCCGAGTACAAACTTAACCCGGTCATCAACATCCCCGAACTGCAGCGGTTCCGCAACCTGGACATGAAAGAGATGATGACCCAGCGGTGGAGCCGGTCACCCTGGTACCATACCAAGATGGTCGGGGACGCCATGGCCAACATGCTCGAGCTCACCATAACCGCGGACCTGGAGGCTCCCTACAGCAGGGACTATTTCCGGGAACTCTACCATTGCGGGATGGACCTTGTCAACCGCTGGCTGGTGATGGTGGGGATGCAGGACTGGTATGTCTGGGAGACGCCCGAACGCCACCGGGAAATCCTGGCTTCCGGGCCTGCCATGGAGAAATCGTTGATAGAAGCGGTCTTCGGGCCCGAATGACAGTCCGGGCGCTGATGGCCTGCCCGGAGTATCGCCGGAAAAACCCATTATCCCCGACAACCCATAGTTCCAGGATTTGTTATGCGGATACCCATACAGGAGGTGACTCCGGAGACGGGGAAAGCCGAGATCGCGGGCTGGGTGCACGAGGTCCGTGACCTGGGGGGCCTCTCTTTCCTCCTCGTCCGGGACCGCACCGGGATCATCCAGGTGACCATCCCCAGGAAGAAAGTTCCTGAAGCGGTCCTCTCGGCTGTCCGGGCAGTCTCCCGCGAATCGGTGGTCAGGGTGACCGGGTCGGTCAAGGCAATAGACAAGGCGCCGGGGGGCAGGGAGCTGGTGCCGGATACCTTTACCATCATCAGCCAGAGCGAGAGCCCCCTCCCCCTCGACGTTGTGGAGAAGGTTCCTGCCGAGCTGGACACCCGGCTGGACGCCCGGTTCCTGGACGCGCGGCGCCCCCGTGTCGCTGCCGTTTTCCAGGTGCGCAGCGCCGCCATGCAGGCCATCCACGAATACCTCTTCTCCCGGGGCTTTCTCCATATCACCACCCCGAAGGTCGTAGCCGCGGCAACCGAGGGTGGGACGGAACTCTTCCCCATCGCCTACTTCGAGAAGGAGGCCTTCCTCAACCAGAGCCCCCAGCTGTACAAGCAGATGCTGATGGCGGCAGGTTTCGAGAAGGTATTCGAGATCGGGCCCATCTTCCGGGCCGAGGAGCACAACACCACCAAGCACCTCAATGAGGCCACCTCCATCGACGTGGAGGTCTCCTTTGCCGATCACCACGAGGTCATGGCCCTCCTGGAAGGCCTCGTCAGGCACGTGTACGAACGGGTCCTGGATCAGTGCGAAACCCTGCTCGGTCAGCTGGAGATACGGGACCTGGAGGTCCCTGCCGCTCCTTTTCCCCGGATCCCCTACAGCGAGGCGATCACCATCGCCCAGGCCACTATTCCCGAGCCAATCCGGCATGGAGACGACCTCTCCACCGCGGCCGAGAAGGCCGTCGGCGAGGAGATGGGGACCCACTACTTCATCGTGGACTGGCCAACCGAGATCAAGCCGTACTATGCGATGCCGTACGAAGACAAACCCTCGGTCTGCAAGGCCTTTGACCTGATGCACCCCCGCATGGAGCTCTCCTCGGGAGCGCAGCGGATACACCAGCATGACCTCCTGGCCCGGCAGATACAGTCCAAGGGGCTCAACCCAGAGAACTTCTCCTTCTACCTTGACCCCTTCCGGTACGGGATGCCCCCCCATGCCGGATGGGGCCTCGGCGCAGAACGCCTGATCATGACCATGCTCGGCCTCCAGAACATCCGGGAAGCCGTGCTTTTCCCCCGCGACCGCCACAGGCTGGTGCCGTAGAACCTCCTGCCCATGAACCCTGCAAAAGGCCTTCCCCTCCTCCCCACCACCGTGGTGGGGAGTTATCCCGTCGTCCAGGGGGCCGGGCTCTCCCGGCTCATTGACCCGTTCCGGCAGGCGGTCCGGACCGCGGTGGAGGACCAGGTCAATGCCGGGATTGACATCATCTCCGACGGGCAGGTCCGCGGAGACATGGTGCGGTCCTTTACCGCCCACCTCCCCGGCATCCGGGGCCAGGAGGTCGTAGGTACGGTGCAGCCGGCCCCGCACCCCATCACGGTCGGTGACACCCGGTATGCCCTCTCCCGCCATCCCAGGGTAAAAGGCATCGTGACAGGGCCCAGCACCCTTGCCCATGCCCTCCACGTCTCCACCCCTTCGTACCGCGACCGGGGAGACCTGGCCATGGACCTGGCCCGGGCTCTCGCTGTTGAGACCGCAGCCCTGGAGCGGGCGGGGGTCTGCATGGTCCAGGTCGATGAACCAATCTTCTCAACCGGTGCAGCCGACCTTGATGCCGGTGCAAGGGCCCTGGACCTCCTCACTTCCCGGGTCACCGTCCCGGTGGCCCTCCACGTCTGCGGGGAGCTCTCCGGGGTCATCGACCGGGTCCTGGCCATGCCTGTCGCCGTGCTGGACATCGAGTGCGCCAGGAGCCCCTCGAACCTCGCGCTCCTGGCGGCCCGCGAACTCCGGGAAAAGCGGATTGGGCTCGGGTGCGTTGACTCGAGCACTCCCCGCGTGGATACCGCTGCCGAGATCGCCGCTCGCATCCGGACAGGTATTGATACACTGGGCCCCGAAAACCTTTTGATCGACCCGGACTGCGGCCTGCGCATGCTCACCCGTGAGTCTGCCCTTGCCAAGCTCTCGCACATGACGGAGGCGGCCAGGGAAATACGGGCAGAACTTGGCAAACAATAAGAAACTCTTTTTCTTATAGTCCGGGGACCCTTTACACCACCCGCGATGTGGTGGAGAGCTCGATACCCTTTTCGGTAATATTGAAAGGGATGAGCCGCCTTGGGACCTGCCCGCGCCGCAGCTTATGGACCGCCAGCTGCCGCTCGATCTCGTTCATGAAGATGACCTCTTTTAGCTCGATGACCACGTCGGCCAGCCGCAGGATGCGGATCTCCTCCTGGGTCGAGTGAAGGTCGCTGTACATGATGAACATGGTATTTGCATTCCTGGCAGCGGCATCGCGCTTTGCCGAGGCCAGGCAGGCGACCGCAGCCTCAATGCCGGATGAGAGGATGATGGAAGAGAGGGAGTCCACCACGATGCGGTCCCCTGTAAAATGCGCCGTCAGTTGCTCAGGGGGGATGCCCCCTGCTGCAGTCATCCCGTCCTCCACCTCGCCGTCGATCATCAGGTAGCAGCCCGGCTCGTTCTCAACGCTCCAGAACTGCCGGGCCATGTGATCCATTCCCGAGAGCGGTGAACCGAGCACCACGATTGCAGTACCGGGGGGAAAACCGCCTTCCAGGGCCAGATCCAGGCCTGATATTCCCGTAGACCGCCTGCCCTCCTTGGCCAAGGGAAATAGCTCCGTTTTAATGTTACCGATACCCGCACTTATATTTTTACCGTGAATATATCACATGTTACGGGGCGAACTGCTCACGGAGAGTCCGGCGGAGCAGTTTCCAGCCATTGACCCGGGGGAGGACCGGGACCAGGACCAGGCGGCGGGGGACCTTGTATCCTGCCATACGGCTGCGGCAGTAGTCCTCTATCTCATCCCCGGTCACGGTGCAGCCCTCCTTCACCACCACCGCCGCAACGGGAATCTCCCCCCTCCGCTCGTCGGGGACCCCGAAGACCGCGGCATCCAGGACGGCCGGGTGCTGGAGGAGGACATTCTCCACCTCGGTGGGGTAGACCTTCCAGCCCGACATGATGATCATGTCTTTTTTCCGGTCGGTGACATAGAGAAGGCCGTCCGGGTCCAGATGCCCGATGTCCCCGGTAAGGAACCAGCCCTCCTCCCGGAAGACCGCGGCGGTCTCCCCGGGCAGGTTCCAGTAGCCACGGGCGACCGAGGGGCCGCGGAGGGCGATCTCACCGGTCTCCCCTGCCGGGAGCTCCCGCTCCGGGTCCTCCGGATCGACGATCCGCACCTCGGTATACCCGACCGGGACACCGACGCTCGTGTAGTTTCTGGTCAGGTGGGGGTACCCGGGCAGGGTGGTGGTCCCCGAGCCGATGACGATGGTCTCGGAGAGGCCGTAGGAATTGGCGACCGGGATGCGGAACCGCCGGTCAAAGGTTTCCCAGAGGGAGGGGAGGAGGTGGCCGCCGCCGCTGATGATGACCCGCACCGTCCGGAGGGATTGCTCGGCGTTTCCCGGCGGGCTGTTGACCAGCGAATGGATGACCGGGGGCATCCCGGCAAGGACCGTCACCCGGTGCTCCCTGCAGAGGGCCAGGTACTGCTCAAGGTCGAACCGCTCCATCATCACCCACGTGGCGCCCGACCGGAGCGCGGCGAGGCCCCAGCTCACCCCCACGTGCCCCATGGGGTAGATCCCCAGGTAGACGTCGTCCGGGGCCATGCGGAGCGCCTCCCGCTCGGCGTCCAGGGCGCTCATCCAGTTCCCGTGGGTGAGCATCGCGCCCTTGGGCCGGCCGGTCGTCCCTGAGGTGTACTGGAGCTGGCAGAGGTCGTCGCAGGCGCAGTATGCAGCCCTCAATTCAGGGGAGCATTCGAGGAGGTCATCCCAGGCGGCCACCCCCTCTCCCGACCCTCCGACCACGACCGCATGGGCAAGCGACGGTGCCCTGGCACCCACCTCCCTGACCACGGCAGCCCCGGACCGATCGGTGATGACCGCCACGGCCCCGGCGTCGGTGAGCGCATGGAGGAGCTCCTCCCCGCGGTATACGATGCTGGTGGGCACCGCAACCGCCCCGATCCGCCAGGAGGCAAAATACGATATGAGGTACTCGGGCGACGAATCGAGGTATATGCAGACCCGGTCCCCTTTCCTGACGCCGAGCCGGAGGAGGCCGTTCCCAACCCGGTTCATGGACTCCCGCAGGTCGAGGTAGGAGAGGGAAGTGCCATGCGAAGGGCAGACAAGGGCGGGTTTTGCCTCTGGGACGCTTCTAGCATCGAGGAGCGTGGTGACGTTCGCCATGGGGCGGCCTCGTGTGATTTTATAAACGTGGGCGCTGGTTCTACATGAGTGTTCGTGGTTGGGAAAGGAAAAAGGGGAATAACCCGGGCCCGGTCACTGGTACTCGGGGGGCTGCACCTCTTTCGGGAGCCCGCCCTTGAAATGCTGCTTGACCCGACCGTAGAACTCGCGGATCCGGGGGTTCATGGTGGGGTGCACCTTTGCGAGGCTGGCCTCGAAGTGCTGCGGGGAGACCTCTATGGCTCCTTCACGCATGGCAAACACCCCGGCCTCCCGGCAGAGGGCCTCCAGGTCCGACCCTACATATCCATCGGTCCGCTGGGCGATGCTGGTGATCAGGGCTTCCAGGGGCTCATCATCCAGGACCAGGCGGCGGGTTCCCAGCTGCTCGACGAGGTACCGGCGCCGCTGCCCGCGGGAGAGCTTTCCCTGGCCCTCGGCCGGAATCTCCGCCATTACCCTGACTGCCTCTTCAAGTGAGAAGACCCTGTCCCTGCCGAGCTTTTCCAGGAGTTCATCGATAGCCTTCTCATCGGACTGCTTGAGCGCCCCGAGCAGCTTCTCCATGCGGGCGCCCTGGAGCGGCATCCCGCGCACATGAATCCGCATGATCTTCCGGCGGTCCTCGAACCCCGGCTCCCCGATATAGACAAGACGGTCGAACCTGCCGGGCCGCAGGAGTGCAGGGTCCACCAGGATGGGCTGGTTGGTGGCCCCCATGATGGCCACGTCTTTCAACTCCTCCAGGCCATCGATCTCGGTCAGGATCTGGTTGAGGACACTCTCCATCACGTGGCTGCCCACCTCGCCGCCCCGGGTGGGGGCCAGGGCGTCCAGCTCGTCGAAGAAGATGATCGACGGGGCTACCTGCCGGGCCTTCTTGAAGACCTCCCGGACGGCCCGCTCGCTCTCCCCCACCCACTTGGAGAGGAGTTGCGGCCCGCGGATGGCGATAAAGTTGGCGCCGCTCTCGTTCGCAACAGCCTTGGCAATAAGAGTCTTCCCGGTCCCCGGCGGCCCGAACAGGAGCACACCCCGGGGAGGGCGGATGCCCAGCTCGTCGTACCGTTCACGGCTGGTGAGAGGGTACTCCACGGCCTCGCGGATCTCCTGCTTGGCCTCCTCGAGGCCCCCGACATCCTCCCAGGTGACATGGGAGACCTCGAGCATCACCTCCCGCATGGCGCTCGGGGAGACGTCCCGCAGCGCATCGCGGAAATCACCGGCAGTCACCTGCATCCTGTCCAGCACCTCCTGGGGGATCTCTGCCTCCTCAAGGTCGATCTCCGGCAGGTACCGCCGCAGCGCTCGGATCCCCGCCTCGCGGGCCAGGGCAGCCAGGTCAGCCCCGACGAACCCATGGGTCTGCTGGCCCAGGGACTCGAGGATCACCTCCTCGGCAAGCGGCATCCCGCGGGTGTGGATCTTCAGGATCTCGATCCGGTCCGGCTCGGTGGGCACACCGATCTCGATCTCCCGGTCGAACCTGCCTGGCCTCCGGAGGGCGGGGTCGATTGCGTCGACCCGGTTCGTGGCCCCGATGACGACCACCTGGCCGCGCTCCTCAAGCCCGTCCATCATGGTCAGGAGCTGGGCAACTACCCGCCGCTCCACCTCGCCGGTCACCTCCTCCCGGCGGGGGGTGATCGAATCGAGTTCATCGATGAAGATGATGGACGGGGCGTTCTGCTCGGCCTCGTCGAAAATCTCCCGCAGCTTCTGCTCGGACTCCCCGTAATACTTCGAAATGACCTCCGGACCGGCAATGGAGATGAAGTGCGCCCCGCTCTCGCTCGCGACCGCCTTGGCGATCAGGGTCTTCCCGGTTCCCGGCGGGCCAAACAGGAGCACTCCCTTGGGGGGCTCGATCCCGAGCTTCTGGAAGAGCTCAGGGTGGCGCATGGGGAGTTCGATCATCTCCCTGACACGCTGCAGCTCGTCCTTTAACCCCCCGATATCCTCGTAGGAAATCCGCTTGACCCCCTCGACCCCGGGGGCCGGCTTCTCCGAGAACTCGATCCGGGTGTTCTTGGTGATGATGACCGCCTGCTCGGGCTCGATATCTACCACCTTGAACGGAATAAACTGGGTCTGCAGGAACGGCAGGCCGCTCGAGAGGGGCACCAGGTCGTTTCTCACCACCGGGTAGTCGATGAGAGCGTTTACGATGTGCGGGGTGATGTTGATCGGCACGTTCCGGGGCAGGTCCTCCGGCGGGGCCAGGACCACCCGTTTTGCCTCAACCTCTTCCTGGATCTTCGATATCTTGACCGTGTCCCCGATGCTCACCCCGGCGTTCATCCGGGTGAAATTGTCTATCCGCACCTTGTTCTGGTTCCAGTCTTCAACGAGGGACCTCCAGACCTTGGCCACGGTGCGGCGTTTGCCCTCCACGGCCACGATGTCCCCCGGGGATATCTTCAGGAAGAGCATGGTCTCCGGGTCGAGCCTGGCCTTTCCGCCGCCCTGGTCGCCCGGATAGGCGCTATCCACCTTCAGATGCAGATCAGGCATTAAATTAAATTGTCCTCACAGAGGGACTTATAGGTACGTATGCGAGTCCTGGTCTTTGATCCGTTCCGCGGCGCCGCAGGAGACATGGTTTGCGGGGCCCTCCTCCACCTTGGTGCAGACTCTTCCGCAGTGGTCCGGGCCATGGCATCCGTGGTCGCAGAACCGCTCGTACAGGAAGTGAAACGGGCAGGGATCCGGGGCCTGCTGGTTGATACCCACGCCCCGGTCGTCCACCGGACACTCGGCCAGGTGCTCGAAATCGTGTCACGGGCCGAGGCCCCCGCAGAGGCCCGTTCGATGGCCGGGCAGGTGTTCCACCGCATAGCCAGGGCCGAAGAAGAAATCCATGGGGAACATGCCCATTTCCATGACGTGGGAGCAGACGACGCCATCGCCGAGGTGGTGGGGGCCTGCACCGCCCTGCTCTCCCTGGCCCCGGCTTCCGTGGTCGTCCGGCCGGTCTCCGTCGGCGGCGGGTCCGCTGCCGGACCACACGGGCTGTATCCGGTCCCGGCCCCGGCGACCCTTGCCATTCTCCGGGATGCCGGCCTCCCGGTGACGCTGGGAGACGCGGGAGACGGGGAGCTCTGCACCCCGACCGGGGCAGCCCTCCTCGCTGAGTTCGCGTCCATCGGGCCGGGACATCCGGTTACCGGGAAGGTCACCGCGGTCGGGTACGGTGCCGGGAGCCGGGACAGCCCCGGCGCGCCAAACGTGCTCCGCGCCTACCTGCTCGAGACGGTGCCGGGAGGGGAGGAAGACTGTGTCGATATCCTGGAGACCAGCGTTGACGACGTGACCGGGGAAGTCCTGGCCGATGCCGCTGCACGCCTGATGGCTGCCGGGGCCCGGGACGTCTCCCTGGTCCCCTGCACCATGAAGAAGGGGAGGCCGGGATACCTGGTCCGGGTGATCTGCCTGCCCGGGCAGTCCCGCTCCCTTGCCGCTGCCCTGGCCGTGGAGACCGGCACCCTCGGCATCCGCTGCCTGTCGAGCGTCCACCGGTTCACCGCCTGCAGGGAGGTCCGCGTTGTCCGGGTCCGGATCGGAGAGGAGGAGCGGGATATGCCGGTCAAGTGCGGGGCCATCGGGGACGCGGTCTTCTCGGTCAAGGCAGAGTTCGAGGATGCACGGAAGTGGGCGGCCGCCCTGGGGATGCCGGTCAGGCAGGTGGCCCGCGTGGTGGAGGAGGAGGCCTGGAGGCAGATTGAAAAAGGACGGGGCCCATGAACCCTCCGCTCTCTACCGGATCGCCTGAGCTTGACGACCTCATGGGTGGGGGGCTCGAGCCGAAAATAATCACCCAGGTCTACGGCGAGCCTGCGAGCGGCAAGAGCACCGTCTGCATTCTCTCGTCCGTTTCAGCCCTCCGGGGAGGATCCGGCGTCATCTTTCTCGACAGCGAAGGATTTTCTGCCGAACGCTTCCGGCAGGTCGCCGGGGAGCGGGCCATGGACCTGGCCCGGAACCTCTTCCTCTATGAACCGCATGATTTCTCCCAGCAGGCGGTGATGGTCCGGGCAATGGATACGCTCCTCCGGGAGGGGGGGATCGGGCTGATCGTCGTGGACTCGGCCACCGGCCTCTACCGGAGCCAGCTGGAGAAGGGAAAGGACGCCCTGCAGCGGCTGGCCACCCAGGTCATCCAGCTCCTGGGCTATGCCCGCCGGTACGAGGTCCCTGTCCTGATCTCCAACCAGGTCTACATGGACCCGGGCCGGAACCAGTTCGTGGGGCTGGGTGGGACAGCCCTCGAGCACCTCTCAAAGGTCATCGTCCGGCTGGAGCGGGTCGACTCAGCCCGGCGGGCAACGCTGGTCAAGCACCGCTCCCGCCCGGCCGGTGCCTCCTTTGATTTCACCATCACCCAGACGGGGATTTCGCCCCTCGCTCTGCCGGATCCTCCGGGAAAGCAAGATATTTAACCCGGCTTCCCCCTTGATCCTGGTATGCGCAGGGTCCCGGCAGGATACTTCCTCATGGTGTGCCTTTTCATCATCGCGGCATGCACACTGTTCGTCGCGGGGTGCACCCAGGTGGCATCTCCTGCTCCCGCCGCCGGTGATGACGCCTGGAAATCGATCCCTCTCCAGGATGTAACGACCGGGGAGAACCTCACCGTCGCCCGGTTTGCCGGGACCCCGGTGATCATCCATGCTTTTACCGTCTCCTGCCCGATCTGCACCCGCCAGCAGGGTGAAATAACCCGGCTCAAGGCGTCCATGGGAAATGATCTGGCGGTCATCGGCCTGGACATCGATCCGGGCGAAGACCCGGCAGCTCTCCTGGACCACGTCGAACGGAACGGTTTCCAGGGCTACTATGTTCATGCTCCCCCTGAACTGACACGGGCCCTTGTTGAGCGGTTCGGTCCCGCGGTTATCACTCCCGCCTCTGCCCCGGTTATCGTGATCTGCCCCGGCGGGGCTTCCGGGATCCTTCCCCAGGGGATCAAGTCCGCTGAATCGCTCAGGGCTGCGGTGACCACGGGGTGCTGACCGGGTGGATGCCTTTACCGCCTGGTGGCTGGCATTCCTGGCCGGGGTATACGCCCCCCTGGGCTCGCCCTGCATCCTCCCCCTTTATCCCGGGTTCATCGCTTTCCTCGCGGGGCAATCCCAGGAACGGGAAACGAGGCAGGGCGGGACCTTTGCCCTGGGCCTGGTGGTCTCGGCCGGGGTAATCCTCTCCATGCTCACTTTCGGGGCCATCTATGTTGCGGTGGTCCAGATCTCCCTGTCCAGGTTCCTGGGCATCATCTCCCCGGTCGCGTTCCTCATCCTGGCTGCCTTCTCGGTCGCTCTCATCTTCGACCTTGACCCCTCCCGGTTCATCCCCGCCCGCCTCACCCCCAGCTCGGGGAGGCCCTACCGGGACGCCTTCTTCCTTGGGCTCTTCTTCGGCGTGGTCATTTTGCCCTGCAACGCAGCGGCCGTGGTGGCCCTCCTCGCCCTGGGGACAGCCGTCACGGGCCTGCTGGTCAACCTCGCAACATTCCTCTGGTTCGGCATCGGCATGTCTCTCCCCCTCCTCCTCTTCGCCGGCCTGGCTGTTCCCCGCGGCAGGCAGGTGACCTCCCTCCTGGCCCGCTACCGCCGGCCTATCCACGTCGCTGCGGGGCTTGTCATGCTCGCGGTCTCCCTCTATTACCTCCTCCTCGTCTACTTCCCGGTCACCACCCTTTTATGACTGGCAGCGCGGACATACTCCTCATGGCAGGCATCCTGGTCGTGTATTACTCGTTCGAGGGGAATACCCGGTCGATTGCAGAGGCAATCGCCACTGCCGCCGGGGCTGACCTTCTCGAGCTCCGGCCCGAGCGGGACGTGGGCACCCACGGGTTTCTCAAGTACCCGTGGGGCGGCCGCCAGGTGGTGATGAAATCGGCCCCGACCCTCCGGCCCCTGGAAAAAGATCCCGGGGATTACCGCCTCCTCTTCATAGGAACTCCGGTCTGGGCCTTCTCTTACACCCCGGCCCTGAACACCTTCTTTACAACCGTCCCGCTCCAGGGGAAAAAAGTCGCCCTCTTCTGCACCCACGGCGGCGGACCGAAGAACACCCTGAAAAAGATGCGCGACCGGCTCGCCGGCAACGAGGTCCTGGGGGAGATAGACTTCATCGAGCCCCTGAATCACCCGGAACAGAAGGGAGCGGAACGGGCTGCGGCCTGGGCGAGGGAGATCGTGGCAAAGGCGGGGTGAAGCGGATACTGTCCCCGCATTTGAAGTTATTGAAAAAGCAGCATGAAAATCCTGTTTTCCTTTTTTTTCTCCGCCGATCGGGATGATCAGGACAGGAAGCCCCTGATAAAAATTAAAATGATATCTGCCCGGTGAAGACCGTGGTGGCCGGGCCTTCCATCCGGGTCTCCGGTCCCAGGTAGACAACGAGCGGGCCTCCCCGGGTCTCGACGTTCACGGTAGTGCCCACGTACTTCAGGTGGCTGGCCACGGCAGCGGCGGCGGCGGCACCTGTCCCGCAGGAGAGTGTCTCCTCCTCCACGCCACGCTCGAACGTGCGGATACGAAGTGTGTTCTCTCCGGAACGCTCGACGAAGTTTGCGTTCGCCCCGTTGGGGAAGGTGGGGTGGCGGCGGATCTTCGGGCCGAGGGCCTCCATGTCCACGGAGTCCGCTGCATCGACAAAGATCACTGCATGGGGTACTCCCGTATTCACCGCGTAGACCGTCATACCCTCGATCGTCTCCCGATACTCCCCCTCCCCTGTCGCGGGAATGTCTTTGCGGTCAAATTTCGGGTCAGGCATGTGGATAGTGGCAAAGAAGACCGCCTCGCCCTCCTCCTCCCGGTAGGCCATCAGCACCGGGATGATGCCGGCCGGTGTCTCCACGGTGCATGACTCCTTCACGTATCCCGCATCGAAAGCGTACTTGGCCAGGCAGCGGATGCCGTTCCCGCACATCTCAGCCTCGCTCTCGTCCGGCTGGAAGAGGCGCATCCTGAGGTCGGCCTTCTCCGACTTCGAGAGATAGAGGACGCCGTCGGCCCCGATGCCGAAGCGGCGGTCGCAGTAGAGGGCGGCAAACTGGGCCTTCATCTCCTCGGGCATCGCCGAGCCCTGGTACTCGTCGACAAGGATGAAATCATTGCCATTCCCTTCCAGCTTGGTAAAATGAAGCTCCATAGGGAATAGTACTCAGCCGCATCCACCTATATCTCTTCCCCGTTTTTCATTCGCAGGGGGGACAGGCTCCGCCAGGGGGCAGCGACGTCCCCGTTTGCGGGCCTGCCGGGGTGGATACGGGCTTTTTCAGGTATCTCCCCACGTCTCCAGCGCCTGTCGGAGCTCGTAGTGGTCCTTTGCATATTCCCCTGCCGGTATCCCGGCCATGAAGGCATCCACCGCCTGGACCATGGCCCGTGCCCCTGCAGCCGTCCCCCCGGGATGCCCGTGGATGCCGCCGCCGGCCTGGAGCACCACGTCGGTCCCCAGGGTGGCCAGCTCTTTCTGCACCTTTCCCGGGTGCAGGCCGCCGCTCGCCACCGGGAACGTTCGCCGGTGCCCGAAGGCGGGCCCTGTCAGGGCACGGTTGTCCTCCAGGACTTCATCGGCGCTGTGGCTCATCTTGCCGCTCACCGTACCGGTGTGCAGCTGGTCCCCGCCCAGCATCCGCACCAGCCGGGCCAGTGGCCGCATGGCTATGCCATGCTCGGGGTTCCTCGTCAGGGCTGCATGCATTGCCCGGTGGACATGGATGGGCATGGTGACCTCCGGGTCAGTCGCAAGCGCCTCCAGGGCTGCGAACCCGGCAATGATCACGTCCACCATGATCATGTTGGCTCCAAGCTCGATGGCCTCCAGGGCCCGCTCAGAGATCCGGTCGGCCCGGGTGGTCACGTTCACCGCGTAGAGCACCTGGCGGCCGGTCTCGCCCTTCGCCCGGTCGAGCATCTCCATCACGAGGGGAACACGCTCCGCCAGGGGGCAGAACTTCTGGTCGGTGAGGGTCTCGTCGTCCTTGATGAGGTCGACCCCGCCGATGGCGGCCTCGTATGCCACCGCGGCGGTGTCCTTCGGCGTCAACCCCACCTTGGGCTTGATGATGGTGCCCACGTGGGGCCGGTTGGTGGTCCCTACCAGCTTCCGGACCCCCGTGATGCCGAACCGGGGTCCATGGAACGGGACCAGTTCATCGGGGAACTCGACATCCAGGAGGCGGACCACCTCGAGCCGGGAAAGCCCGAACAGGTTCCCGGCCACGACCGAGAGGTACTGGGGCACGTTCCCCGGCTCGAAGATCTCGGCAGGGTACCGGATCCATGCAAGGTATCCCTGCCCTGAAGGCAGCAGGTTATCTACGCTCCCATCGAGCCGCTTTACGTATTCCGGCCTGGTGGTCACCCCGGTCCAGGTCCCGGTCGTTTCTTCCTCGCAGATGGCCTCGGCCGCCTGCTGGGGGGAGGTATCCCGCCGGGGCCGGAAATAGTAGATGGCGATAACGTCTTTCATAGCGGTTCATTCCTGATCAGGGCTCTCGTGGATCCAGCTCCTGGTGGAACTCCCGGATCTCCCAGCCCAGGTAGTCGCGGATGATTATATAGGCCATTTCCGGTGGAATGGCCCCTTCCTCGGTCACGATGAGGTCGACGTATTCAGCAGGGGTCACGTCGAATACCGGGTTCCTTACCCGCACGTTTGGGAGCCCTTCCGCAACATCGCGGGGCAATACCTCCTCAGGGCTCCGTTCCTCGATCTGGATGAGCTCCCCGAGGATGGTGCGGGGGGCGAACTTGTAGGTCTCGGCCGCCACCATCAGGTTTGTGCGGGCCTCGTTTGCCGCCAGGGCAATCTGCGAGGTGCCGATCTTGTTCACCACCGCACCGTTCACGGTCACGGCATCGGCACCCACCACTACCAGGTCAACCTCGTTCATGAAGAAGCGGGCAGCCGAATCCACGATGAAACTGGTGGGTATCCCGGCCCGTTCCAGGGTCCTGATGGTGAGGAGCCCCTGGTTCCGGGGGCGCACCTCGGTGGCAAAGACCGAGATTTCCTTTCCCTTGCGGTGGGCCTCCAGGATGCAGGCCAGGGCGGCCTCGGAGTTGCAGTGGGTGAGTAGCACGTCCCCGTCACGGATATGGCGGGAGCCGATCTCCCCGATCCGCTGCACCGCCCCCTCGGACGCGGCAATGAACTGGTCACAACGCCCGATGAATGCTTCCCTGGCCTCCCCGACCGTGGAAAATGGTCTCTTGAAGATGGAAAGCACGAAATGGAGCGAGTTCGGGAGTGATACCGCGGTGGGCCGGGTCGCATTGAGGAGAGCCGCCGCTTCCTCCACCTGCCGCTGGAACTCGGCGGTGTCCCGGAGGGACAGGGTCGCGGCATGGTCGCGGAGGGCCGCGACCGCGGCCCGGGCGATCCTCCCCGCACCCCGTATTTCCATGCGTTTTATCTGCTCTGCGGTATCAGTGAGAACCATGCGCAACACGTAATGTATGGTGCCCATGCACCGCATATATGTTTGCGGGAGACTTTTGGAAGCCATATGTCCATTGCCGTTGTCTTTGACAGTGCCGGAACCCTGCTTCACACCTACCGTGTGGCGAAGGACGTTATCAGGGGGGATCTGCTGCCCGGGATCGAGACGGTCACCCTCACGTTCGACTCCCCGGAGCGGGTCCTGATGGTGATCCATGTCCATTCGCGGGAGATCATCGGAACACCCCCGGAAACCCTCCTCTCGCGGTACCTGGTGGACCGCGAGGTGGGGTTCGGGGTGAGCTGCACCCGCAAGGTTATTGCCGCCGAGGAAGTGGCCGATGTCCTCTATAACGATCGATACGCCCGTATCGGGGACCTCCAGGACTGCATCCGCACCGTCTGGAGGGTCTGTTCAAGGGAGGCTGTGGTAACCATGAACTCAGGGGTGATCGTGAATATGGCCCTACCGGGCATCGAGTTCACGGTCACGACCGGGGGAAGGCCCTTTTCCGGGGCCCGCGAGGCCATAACCGAACTGCATCGCATGGGTATCCCCACCTTCATCGCCTCAGGCGACCGGGTGACCAAACTGGAGAAGATGGCTGACTACCTGGGCATCCCCCGGGACAGGGTTTTTGGCGTTGCCACGCCCACGGTGAAAGCCCGGATCATTGCCGATCTCCAGGAGGAGTATGACCAGGTGGTCATGGTCGGGGACGGGATCAATGACCTCTGCGCCATGAAGGAGGCCGATGTAGCCATCCTCACCGAAGAGCAGCCCGGGGACCGGCTTGAGGAGCTGTACGCTGAGGCCGATTACGTGGTGGGCAGTGTCCGGGAGGTCGTGGCCATCGCCAGGAAACTGGCCGGTGGAATGGGAAGCTTATAAAAGGTAATATGCACCGAGCACTACTTAGGTAAGAGAGAAGAGCATGAAGCCGCTGATCACCGTAGATAACCTGAAAATGGATTTTGACGGAAATACCGTCCTCAAAAACATTTCTTTTGAGATCGCTGAAGGGGAGGTCCTTGGGATTATCGGGCGGAGCGGTGCCGGAAAGACGGTGCTCATGCACCTGATGCGGGGCGTTGACCAGCCGCCCAGTTCCGGCAGGATCATCTATCATATCTCCGCCTGCAATGCCTGCGAGTATATCGGACTGGGCAGCGAATCCGGGAAACCCTGCCCCGTGTGCGGTGGCGGGACCATGGTGGCTGTGGACGTGGACTTCTGGGACGAGAAGAACGAGGAGATGAAACGGCGGATCATGCATCGGACCGCTATCATGTTCCAGCGGACTTTTGCTCTCTACGGGAACGACCGTGTCATTGAAAATGTACTTCGTGCTCTCGATGACGTCGATTACCCCCAGGATAAGGCCATCAACCGGGCTGCAGACCTCCTGGACCAGGTCCGGCTCTCCCACCGAATGATGCACATCGCCCGCGACCTCTCCGGAGGGGAGAAGCAGCGGGTCGTGCTGGCACGGCAGCTTGCGAAGGCCCCGTTCCTCCTCTTTGCCGATGAACCCACCGGCACCCTGGACCCCCAGACTGCCCACCTGGTGCACGATATGCTCACCGAAGCGGCCCAGACCAATAACATGGGGATGCTGGTCACCTCCCACTTTTCACAGGTTATCGAAGAAGTGGCTGACCGTGCCCTTCTTTTGACGAACGGTGAAATCGCAGCCCTCGGAACCCCGGCCGAGGTCATTCACCAGTTCATGGCCGGCCTCTCTGATACCGAGCAGTTCGAGGCTCCGAGTTTCGGCCAGCCCATCATGATCGCACGGGATGTGTTCAAGCGTTATATTTCCGTTGACCGGGGCGTTGTCCGTGCCGTGAACGGCGTCGAATTCGAGGTCTACGAAAAGGAGATATTCGGGATCATCGGCAAGAGCGGTGCCGGCAAGACGACCCTTTCCCGTATCATCGCCGGTATTATCGAGCCCACCTCAGGGGAAATGATCATCAGGATAGGGGACGATGCGGTAGACATGACCAAGCCCGGCATCGAGAACCGGGGGAGGGCCAAAGGGCACATCGGCCTCCTCCACCAGGAGTACGACCTCTTTCCCCACCGGACCGTGCTGGATAACCTGACTGATGCCATCGGTCTTGAGTTCCCAAAAGAGCTCGCCATGCGAAAGGCTATTATCACCCTGAAGATGGCCGGGTTCTCCGATGAGAAGAGCCGGGAGATCCTGAACCGTTTCCCCGGCCAGCTCTCCGAGGGGGAACGCCACCGGGTGGCCCTGGCCCAGGTGCTCATCCGCGAGCCACGGGTTGTCATCCTCGACGAGCCTACCGGGACGATGGATCCCCTGACCAAGATCGATGTGAAGCACTCGATCATGCATGCCAGGGATGAGATGGAAGAGACCTTCATCGTGGTCTCCCATGACATGGAGTTCGTGCGGGATATCTGCGACAGGCTGGCGCTCATGCGGGGCGGCAAGATTGTCCAGCTCGGCAAGACTCCTGATGTACTGGCGACCCTTACCGAGGATGAGCGCGAAGTCATGGCCAAGCCCGGACCCTCATGAACTGAGGGATCGGTAGCATGATGCCCATCACTCTTGATGGTGAACGGGTGGAGGTGCCGGATGGGAGCACACTCCGTAATATCATTCCCGGCTGGGACACTTCCTGCTGCGTTGCAATCATCAGCCCGGGTGCCCGTGAATCAGCCAGGACCGAAAGCGTCCGACTGACTACAACCGCCGGCGAGGTGATGGTGGAGTTAAACGAACAGGGACGGCAGCTATTCGATGCCTCTGCCTTTCCCCTCCCCCTGGGGCTGCACTGGCACGACCGCTATTCAGCTGCCTTCGGGCCCTTTCCCGCCAGTCTCACCCCTGCCCGGACCCCCCACCTCTATGAACGGGGCGACCTGGTGCTCGGGTGCGGAGGGTATGATCCAAAGCGCTCCTACCTTATCATCGCACGCAGCAGGCATACCGCCGACCTCGGCGCCGCTGCGGCCGGCGGGATCATCGGGCGGGTAATGAGCGGGAGGGGTGTCCTGGACCGCTGGGCCACGGGTGACAGCATTACCGCTATCGCCCCGGTCATGAGCTGGGCTGACACCAGCCGTTCGTTCACCACCACCGATCCCGGCCTCCTGGTCGAAGAAGGGATGGAGATCATCACCCGGGTCCGCATCGCCGCCCAGGGATACAGCCACGACCGTATCACAACCACTGCGGCCGGTGCGGTAGAGCACATGCTCCTCGCCCTGGAAAATGCGCGCTTTAAGGTCACGAGAGCTGCAAGCACCCACATCCGGGATGAGCGGCGTCTGGAGGAAGGGGTCACCCCCGCGGAGACCCTCCCCCGACGGGAGGGCTCTGTCACGGTGAGGACCCGGGGCCGGTCAGGCGGGGCCATCTACATCTACATCCAGGACCTGCCCGCACTCTCAGCTCATACCACCGTCGGGCAGGTTACCCATGGCCTTGAGATCCCGCGCCTGGCAAAGGAGGGGGACACCTTTTGCATCAACGTGGACCCGCCACGGTTTGACCTGATAGGCATGCCCCTCGGGACTGCCCTGGCAAAAGCGCAGGAAAGGAGTATCGCCGCCAGGGTGGACCAGGAGGGCCCGGGCCGGATCGTGGTGGACCAGGCCCCCGGCACCACCCTGGAATGCCTTGCCGCGGGGACCATCACCATCACAACCGTTCCCCTTGAAAAGGTGATCGATATCACCCTGGACGACCGGAACGCCCCTCTTTCCTGTGATATCTTCCGCCGGCTCACCGGGCTGCACCTGCACGACGTGGGGAGGATGCCTTTCTACTTCAACTTCGAGGATGTGTACCTCTTTAAGCCCAAGGTCCCGAAGGGAGTTCCCATCATCCCTGAGAACACCCCCGAGGATCTCGTGCCGGCCGGCGCCCTGGCGATCACGAACGACTCCCGGAAAGGCTCAGGCCTGGTGGGGGTGCGGACCGTCGAGCACGGTGAATTTGGTCCCACCTCTGAGCCCTTTGAGGGCACCAACCTGATCGGCCGTGTCCTCGACCTCGGCAAGCTGACATCCCTGAAAGAGAATGAGATTGTGTTCATCCGCGAGGTGCGCTCATGAAGGAGTATGCCCCCGGCTACCGGGGAACGCTGACCAAGTACGTATTCATCGACTCCCCGGAAATGACTCCCTCTGACCTGGCAATCCGTGCGTACGAGATATCCCAGGGAGTGATGATCAAGGAGACCTGTTTTGGCCTGATGATCACCGGGAAAGTTGAGGACGTAGACCGGATTGTTGTGTCGCTCCGGGAGCTGGACCCGACGCATATCTTTATAAAAGACCGGGGATTTCCACCCGGCGACCCCCGCCGGTGCCGTGCCAACCTCGGGGGTGCCCGCCCCGGCTTCTTCGGGCACGAATTTGAGATCTCCCTGATCCGCAACATATCTGCGGGCTTGAACCGCCTCTCCCGCAGGGAGGCAGGAAAAGTGCCCTGCCCCCCGTCGCCTGACACCAGAACGAAACTCGATGCTTCCCGCTTAAAGCAGATCATCGAGTCCAAGGAGCTCTGAAATGGCAAAGGTCTTCATTTACCCCACCACCAGCCTGATACTTTCTGACCTGGTGGCCAGGTTTGGCCACACCCCGCTCTCCGCCGCCATGGAAATCCGGGAGCGGGTCCAGACCCCTGGCCTCGAGTCCCCTCCCCTGCAGATCAGCCCGGAGGAGCCGAAGATCGGTCTCCACTGGGCTGCCGTGGAGGTCCCCTCGGGGGTAAGGGGGAGGATGGCCCTCTATGGCCCCATGATCGAACAGGCAGAGGCTGCCATCATCGTCAATGATGCCGATTTCTCCTTCGGATGCATGGGATGCGCCCGGACCAACGAGCTGATCCTGTTCCTGGTCCGCAAGCGGGGAATCCCTGTGCTGGACCTCAACTACCCGCGCACCGAGGAGGAGGGCGAGGAGTTCGTGGCTGCCATCAAGCAGTTCCTGGACGGGCTGGGGGGCGGAAAATGAGCAAGGTGCGCATCGCCCAGCTCTCCTGCGGGCCTGAATACAGCGGGGTGCAGAAGGAGATCGAAGAGGCCGCCGCGGCCGTGGATGCCGAGGTCTTCTTCCCTGACATCAAACTGGCCGATATAAGGAGCGCCTTTGACGAGTTCGGCCTGGACGTGCGGAGCCCCGACCTGAAGCTTGCCATCGCACGGGGCAAGGCTCTGGTTGCAGGGAAGGTGGATGCAGATGCGGTCTTCATCGCAACCTGCTTCCGCTGCGCCGAGGCGGCCATCGTGCGGAACGAGCTGCGGCGCTACATCCACGAGAACTCCCGCCTCCCCGTGGTGAGCTATTCCTTCACCGAGCGGACCACTGCCGGGACCCTCCTTACCCGCATGGAAGCCCTCACCACTATCGCCCGTCGGCGGGCGCTGCTGGCACGGGAGGTCCAGGAAGGGCTTACCATGGGTGTAGACTCGGGCTCCTCGACTACCAAGGCGGTGGTGATGAAGGACAACCGCATCCTCGGTACCGGGTGGGTGCCTACCGTGGCCGTACTCCAGAGCGCCGGAGATGCCATCGCCCAGGCCCTGTCCGAAGCAAACGTGAAACGGGAGGAGATCCAGGCCGTCACGGCAACGGGGTATGGACGTTTCCTGGTCGGGGAGGCGATAAAGGCGGACCTGGTGCAGGAGGAGCTGACGGTGAACTCAAAGGGGGCTGTTTTCCTCGCAGATACCCAGCACGGGCCATCAACCGTGATCGACATCGGGGGGATGGACAACAAGGCCATCAGTGTCCAGGACGGGATACCCGGGACCTTCACCATGGGGGGCATCTGCGCCGGGGCCAGCGGCCGGTTCCTGGAGATGACCTCGAAGCGGCTGGGCGTGGATATAACCGAGCTTGGCCCCCTGGCCATGAAAGGTTTTGCAAAGCAGGTGCCGATGAACAGCTACTGCATTGTCTTCGGGACCCAGAGCCTGGTGAACGCGCTCGCGGCAGGGAGCTCCCCCGAGGATGTGGCTGCTGCCGCCTGCCACAGCGTGGCCGAGCAGGTCTTTGAACAGCAGCTCCAGGAAATAGACATCAGGGAGCCCGTGATCATGGTAGGGGGCACGTCCCTCATCCAGGGGCTGGTGAGAGCTATGGGGGACCTGCTCCAGACCAGGGTCGTGGTCCCCCACCACTCCCAGTACATCGGGGCAGTAGGCGGCGCCCTGCTCGCCTCCGGGTTCATCAAGGGAGAGTAGATGGAAGCGGTGGAGTATTTCCAGGTGGAGTGCCCGGAGAAGGCGGGGGGGGAGTACTACCAGAAGATTGCCGATGTGGTCCTCCTGGACCACAACCTCCTGCGGGTGGTGCGGAAACTCCATGTATTCATTGATCCCCGCATCCCCCTCTTCATTGCCGTTGGGGTGACCCGGAAGATGCCTGGTATCATAAGGCTCCGTGACTTTTCCGACGTGATCGTGCTGGACCGGAAAGTTACGATCTCCCTCGGAGAGGAGACGTACCTTGCCCCCCTCCTGCGCATCCTCTGGGAGAAGTTCGGGAAGGAGCGGGTGGAGCAGCCGGACCGGTTCACCATCATCCTGAGGCTGGAGGAGGATGTGCCGGCAGCGGATATCGAGAACATCCCGGTCATGGACCCGAGCGAGACCATCTACAAGGACCTCATCTATGCCCTCCAGGTCATCCAGCCCGAAGGTTTCAGGGTCCGGAGGCAGTATTATGGCGGCGGGAAGTTCTACCTGGTGGCGAGCGAGGACACACTCCCCGAGGATATCGAGGATCTGGTGCGGGAAAAATTCGCCCTGATGGGGGAGACGCTGTGATCCTGGTACCGGTGACCTACAAGGGAGGGATTTACCGCCACGACGAGATCATCGACCTCATCGAGGACCTTGGGGGGTACATCATCCAGAAGCATGTCATAGCCCAGGAGGTTGTGCTCCAGGCGCTCGTGCCAAAGGATGACATCGGGCTGATACAGAGGATTGGAAAACCCCTGACCGGCGAGCTCATTCCCTCACCGCTCGTTGGGACCGAGATAGCGGTTGTGACCCCGAGCCTGGAAATCCACCACCTCCCCCACGCCTCCTGCGACGTTGCCGAGTACATACGGAGGAACGGTGCCAAGACAAACATGGTGGGCCTGGCCCGCGGGGTTGGCAAGCGCATCGCCCAGTTAAACGACGAGGAGCGGGACGTGATCAACGAGCATGACATGGCAGTCTACCTGCTCGGAGACTTCGAGACCTGCATCGCCCACAAGTTCCCTGCACTGCGCCGGGGGATCGATGTCCCCATCGTCCTGTGCGGTGGCCCCTCCACGGAGGTGCTGAGGGGCATCATCGACCCCCCCGTCGCAGGGTACGTGGGAAACGTGGGAAGGTTCATGCACCGTACCAAGGAGTCGGAGGAAATTGCCGTCCTTGAAGACGTCGTTGCCGAGGTGACCAGGGTCCTGGACACACGGCGGGAGGAACTGGCCAAGGACCCGCTTTCCATCTCCCCGGCCCGGCTGATGGATGTGATTGAGGATAAGATCGACGCAATCCACGAGGTGCTTTCCCCCACCCCCATCACGGTCCAGATGGCCGGGCTCCGGGTTAAGCTGCCCTTTGACACCTTCGCCCCGGTGCTCCGCAGGACCGAGGTGGAGGATGGCATCACCATCGGGGACCTGGCAACGGTCCTCCCCTCCCGGATGCGGAACTACATCCTGGTGCGGATACGGCCTTTTTCTGAAAGCAACCTCGTGGTATGAGGCGGGTGATTCGGATTCCCCCCTCCACCTCAGGTCCATTTTCGGGGGGGGACCATGTACTTGTCCTTATCCCCACAATGGCCCTGGAAGTGCTGCGTGGAGAGGCAGAATCCCACACCCCAGGGCCCGGCCTCATCTCCCCGCGCCGTTCCGGAACAGATGGTCCGTGCCGCACCTGTTATGCCGTGAAGATCTCGGCTATTTCAGCGTATTTATAATCGGGATATGAGAACGGGCCCGTGGTGAACTTCCATACCTTCCCCGGGTCCAGGTAGTGTACGGTCGCATGGGCGTTGCCGATAACCTGGCCGTTGGAATTGAAGAGGTTAAAGGTGACAGTGGCATGATCAATCCGGGTGCTTCCCTCGTTCTTTATCCTCCCGGTGATGATGCGCTCCCCGTTCTCATCGGTCTCGTCCTTGACCTCCAGGACGTGCATGGCGCCTGCGTCCTTCTGCGTGGCGGCCACGTACCCGAACGGGCTCTCCACGTAGACCTGGGCTGGGGCCTGCCCCTGTTCCGGCCCGCCCGGCGTGGCCTGGACGATCTCCTTAACCCCGCTCGTTGCCTGGGGGGACGCGGTGGCGGTGGGGGTTGGGCCCGCCGCTTCCTGCGGGCCTGGTTCAGAGATGCAGCCGCTGCACACTGCCAGGATTCCCAGCACGATGCAGAGAGACATGACCCGGGATGTAACAGACATGGCAATCCGCTCTCCCCCGGGGGATGACATTGTCCCGGTGGATCAGGGAACTCTTCGCTTCCGGCTGGTATAAAGCATCTTCCCCCCGGGAATGAGGGTAAACAGCGGGAAGATGATCTCTCGTCCCCCTGACAGATCGATTCCCCAAACTGTTTACGACATGTCACCCCATGCCGCCGGGCGCACTATAATGTGAGACAAGGGGGAACGATCAGATTAGGGATCGGTCATGAAGGACCTGGACGAATTTGAGCGGACCCTGCGGCAGATCATCGATCAGGGCGGGGAAAAGACGGCTGTGGAATGGATGAAGGTCATCGAGGATGAGTACGGGAGGGCACCCCTCATCTTCAAGCGCATGTCCGAGCGGCCCGAGGTGCTTATCTCCCACCTTCTCTACAAGGGTGCAGTTGTCCAGACCAGTTCCCTTGACCCCAAGTACGTGGAGCTGATCAGCCTGGCCGTCGGCGCCACCCTGCGGTGCCAGCACTGCACCAGCTACCACATGCAGGCGGCCATCAAGAAGGGAGCGAGCAGGGAGGAGGTCCTGGAGGTCATCCTCATTGCCGGGCTCATCTCCAACTCCTCGGTCCTGGCGAATGCCTACCGCATCTTTGACGAGAAGGTCAAGTGCCTCCCCTGTGATGTCCCGGAAATTTCTGAGGAGTCCTAAAAAAACGGTTCCATGCGACAGATGGATACCCTGGGCAGGAAAAATTATCTGCCCGGGGCGGCGTCGGGAGGATCCCTTTTCCTCTCCTTCTGTCCCTTTCCCCGGGGGATGAGGCACTGCGGCCCCCGGCCGACAAGATCTTCCCTGCCGGCCTGCCGCAACCCTTCCTCGATGAGTTTCCGGTTGGCTGGGTCCCGGTAGTGGAGCATCGCCCGCTGGATGGTCTTTTCCCTCCCCCGCGGGACATGGACGGGCTCCAGGGTGAAGGGGTTAACCCCGGTATAGTACATGCAGGTCGATGCAGTCATCGGCGTGGGGGTGAAGTCCTGCACCTGCTCGGTGTAGATCTTCCGGGTATTGATGAACTCTGCAAGGGCAGCCATGTCTGCAAGGGTACAGCCGGGGTGCCCGGACATGAAGTAGGGGAGCAGGTACTGGCGCTTCCCCTTCCCTTTCTGCAGGGACTCGAACCGGTCCAGGAAGTCCTGGAAACCCGGGAGTCCCGGCTTTCCCATGAGTGCAGTAACCCGGGGGACGATATGCTCGGGGGCTACCTTCAGGTGCCCGGAGACATGGTACCTGCAGAGCTCGGGGAGGTGATCGACCGGGTCGGCCAGGAGCAGGTCGAACCTGATCCCGGAACCGATGAAGACCCACCGTATCCCGGGCACCTCACGGAGCCGGCAAAGCAGCTCCATATAGCGGGCGTGTGAAACCCGTAGGGAGGGGCAGGAGGGGCTGCAGGCCCGGTCCGGGCAGGCTCCCTGGACCGCCCACCCTGGGCACTCCATCCCGTACATGTTGGCTGTCGGGCCACCCACATCGCTGATCACGCCCCTGAACGCTGGGCTGGCTGCTATCCTCTTTGCCTCCCGGACGAGGGATGGGATGGTCCGGCTCTGGATGATGCGCCCCTGGTGGTGGGTGAGGGCGCAGAATGAGCAGCCCCCGAAGCAGCCGCGGTGGCTGACCAGGGAGGACCTGACCGGCTCCAGGGCGGGCACGGGCCGGTCATACGACGGGTGCGCCTCCCGCGAGTAGGGAATCTCGTAGATGGCGTCCAGCTCGCCGGGGGAGAACGGCATTGCCGGGGGGTGCTGGACGATGACCGTCTTCCTGTGCGGCTGGATGATCGTCCTGCCCCTGATGGGGTCCTGCTCCCGGTAGTGCATGGCGAAGGCCCTGGCATAGGCTAACTTGTCGGTGGACACCTCGGAGAACGATGAGATCTCCAGGGCCCCTTCCACTTCCTCCGCCCGGTACTCGGTGATGCTCATGCGGGTAACCGTGCCGGGTATGTCGCGGAGATCGTGCATCTCCCCTCCCCGGGACAGCCGGGCCGCAATCTCCCGAATCTGCCGCTCTCCCATCCCGTATACCAGGATATCGGCAGGGGCATCGGCCAGGATAGACTGCCGCACCCGGTCCGACCAGTAATCGTAGTGGGCGAACCGGCGGAGCGATGCCTCTATCCCGCCGAGCACGATCGGAACGCCGGGGAACAGGGAATGGATCCGGTCGGTGTACACGATGGCAGCGCGGTCCGGCCTCCGGGGAATCCCGTCCGGTGAATATACGTCATCCGACCGCCGCTTGCGGCCGGCGGTATAGTTGTTCACCATGGAGTCGCAGTTGCCAGGGCAGACTGCAATGAAGAGGTGTGGAGCCCCGAGGGCTGTCAGGTCTGCGCTTCCCCTCCAGTCGGGCTGGGCGATTATCCCGACAGTATACCCCGCGTCCCAGAGCACCCGCCCCATTACCGCCGTTGAAAATGAGGGGTGGTCTACGTATGCGTCCCCGCTGACTAGGATCACATCAAACCGGTCGATGCCCAGGCGCCTGCCCTCCTCCAGGGACATGGGGAGGAACCAGGGCTGTTCCATTTTCATGGCCGGCGGCCGGGGAACTGGGGCAGGTCCATGCCGGTGGATGGGTCATGGCCCCGGGTGGCGGAAAACCCGGTGACCTCGGTGATGATGGCTTCTATGATGATGTAGACCCCGGCATGCTCCCGGACGCAGCCTGCCCGGGTGGAGACGCCCCTGCCCGCCGCCGCATGCAGGTGGATTTTTGGTGCACCGCCCGACCACAAGATGCTCCCCAGGCCCACGACCTCCCAGCCGCCTGACACCTCTTCGAAATGGGGGTCAGGAGGCAGGACCGCCACCTCCGGCCCGGTGACCATGCGGGCTTCCCGGACAGCTCCCAGGACCTGGATGACCCCGCACCGGATCTCCTCTTCCCTGGCAAAGTCCTCCAGCTCCTTCATCAGGTCCTCGCCATGGTCGATGCGGACATAGAAGACCCGCCCGATCCTGCCTTCGGCGTACTGCATGGGAAAGGCCTCCGGGGAGGGGTCAGCGTCCCCCTACACCACCACCGCCGAACCCGCCCCCTCCACCGAACGATCCGCCGCCGCCAAAGCCTCCTCCGCCGCCGCCCCGGGAGGGCGGCGTAAATGCCAGGACCGGGATGAACGCCGACTGGAGGCCCATTGCCACCGGGAACCCGGCATCGGGGAGGCGGATGTTCAGTTCCTGCATGGCATGCTCGATCTTCTCCCCGACGCCGAGGGCGGTCCCGAATACCAGCCATTCCCCCCACATGGAGATGTCTGCGGGGGTGTACTGCCTGATGAGGGCCAGGTCCGAGAGGAAACGGGCAAAGGCGTCCCACTCCAGTTTCTCCTTGTACCGGTCGTCCTTCCAGTGGCCGAAGAGGGTGGAGGGGAATGCCATCGCCGCTCCCGACTGGACCAGCATCCCGCCCCAGAAGAATACAGCTGGGACCAGAGTGGGCCAGAGGACCGGGCTGATGATCACGGCCATGACAGAGATGATGCAGAACGCCACTGCCACGAAGAGGAGCGGGAGGATATGGTCCCTCCCGTCCACGATGTACCGGGCGATGAGGACCGGGTCAGTCCTCCGGGTAACGCTGGAGAGCTCCCGCTGGTACCGGAGGATGCGGGATTCGGCGCTGCTCTGGGTGCGCGCCTGGGTGGCCAGCTCCTGGAGCTCCCCGGAATCGACCACGCCGTCCTTCCCGGCGTCTTTTAAAAAGTCGAGCACCCGCTGTTCGTAGGCATCCGGGCTGGCCTGCTGGTTCACGGTGATGGTAACCCCTTTACCGTCGGGTTTCCCGGCAAAGGTGATGAGTTTCCGCCGGTGGAGGTCAAGGAGGGTGGCATAGTAGCCGTCCTGGTCAAAGGTCATGGCATCGCCCTTGAAGAGGAGGTTCACAGCCCATGGCTTCATCTCGGGGTGGGGGGTGAAGCTCAGGTATTCCGGCACGGTGAAGGATTTCTCGCGCCCGTAATAGGAGTATACCACCAGCAGGAGGAACGGTGTGAGCACCACCATGGCCAACCCGGAATAATACAGGAACCGGGCAAAGAGCGCAGGAAGGAGGTCCCACCATGGGTTGGCCGCCGCGGTCTTCCCCCGGACGTCATCGACCTGCTGGAGGAATGCGGGCATCCGGGAGGCTGCACCCGGTGGAAAGAGCGTCTCGATGCCCATCACCTCGTCACCGGGGAGCGCCCCGGTGATAATCACCAGGTCACCCGCCCTGGCAACTGCCAGGCTGGGGGGATGGGGATACACGGACGTGGCAAGGGCCGCTGGTACGCGGATCTCGAGTGAGCGGTAGGGTATATGCTTATCAACCAGCCGCAGGTTCAGGTGGGCGTTGCTGCTGTCGTATTCGACCGGAACGTGGAGCAGGTAAGAATACCGGACAGTATACGTCCCGGTTGGGAAATACCCTGGATTATAGATGCCCACCTCGTTCAGCTCTGCCATGGATTGGATGAAACCGGTGGCGGCGGTACCGTCCCCGGAAAAGATGGTCACGTGCCCCGCGTTATCCTTGGCATAGCCGATGGTCCCGGGAGGCGCATCCATCCCCAGGAGCTGGATGAAAGGGGTGGTCAGGTTCCCGATCGTCATAGGATCCTGCCAGTAGCGGTAGAGCATCCGGTACTCGCCGCCAGCCTTCACCTCGTAGGTATAGGTCTCGGAAAAATGTCCGTCCGGCTGGAGCTCCGCCTGGTATTGGGAGATCACCAGGTCCCCCTCCAGGGCGGAGGGGATAGCCATGGCGATGAGAACGGCTATCGCCCCGATGACCAGGGCAAGGACCACCAGGGCCAGGAGCTGTCTCGTCTCCCCCATGCCGGCACCGTCCTAGAACTCGATCTTCGGGGGTGTCTTGATGGCCTCTTCGAACTCCAGGTACTCCAGTTTTGGCAGGCCCAAAAGGCTTGCGATGAACTTGGAGGGGATGACATCCCGCAGGATATTGTATTGCTGGGAGATGTTGTTGTAGGTATACCGCTGCCGGGCAATCTCGTCCTCAACGCCCTTGACAGCATCCATGAGGCTCATCACCGTGGTGCTGGTCTTGAGATCTGGATAGGCCTCTGCAACCGCTATGAGCCGGCCCAGGATGGACCGGGACTCCTTCTCGATCTCGTTGAGGTCCCCCGGCGAGGCAGTCGCCACGCTGGCCCGCATGACGGTAACCTTCTCCAGGGTTTCCCGCTCGAACTTGGCATAGCTCTTCACCGCTCCCAGGAGCTGGTCGATCATGTCCAGCCGCTTTTTCATGGCCACCCGTATCTGGCCCAGTGTGGCCTCTGAGGAGTTCTTCAGGCTGAAAAACCGGTTATAGATGCTGATGAAGTAAAGCACCAGCCCCACCAGGATCAGGACGATGACACCGCCTACGATCCAGGGGATAAGATCACCAAGTGCCATACAATCCTTTTCTCATCCAGGGTTCATTAAATCCACTGCCCGGAGTCCAGACCGGTAAATCCCCGGGGTATCCGTAGAGCCGCGATCATGAGAGCGCGAGCCTCCCCACCACCCGGAGCCTGCCCCCTTCCAGGTAATGGAGGACCACCGTCGCCCCGGGGGGATGGACGAGCTCTTTATCGCACCGCAGGGTCACCTTCGGGCGCCTCCAGTCCCCGGAGTTGTCCACGAAGGCCACCCGGGCAGGGAGGAACTGCATCCAGTGCCCGGCATAGAGGACCATCTGTTCTTTCAGAGGGGCCGGCCAGTATTTCACCAGCTCTGCCCGCCCGGTGAGGGTGGACTCGGCGATCATATCCGGATCTGAGGAAAGTACCGAGCCGCGGTCCAGGTCCCCGACCTCCACCCCCTTGAGGGCAAGGCCCACCCGGTCCCCGGCAACGGCCACCTCCACATCATCGTCATGCACCTGGATTGAGCGGACCAGGGCGGTCTTTCCCCCCGGCAGCACGCGGAGCTGCTTGTGGCGGTGGATGGCCCCGCAGGCGACCCCGCCGAGCGCCACAACCCCAACCCCTTTTACGTTGCAGGTATGGTCGACAGGGACCGAACCCTTTCCGGGGGCTTTCGCGGGCTGTTCCAGCCGGGACGCCTCCGAGAGGAAAAGTTCGCGCAGGTGGCCTGCATCGTCCGGCTCACGGGAATACCCCTCCACCACCGTCCCTTTCACCAGGGGTTCGACCTGCTCGGGGGGAAGGTAGTTGCGCAGGACGATAACCCCGTTCTTCTTCCCCATGGTGTCCAGCATGAGCACGCACTCCCCGAAAGCCGCGTTGATCTCGTCGACCACCAGCACGGCCTTCTCCGCCAGGGAGAGGGCAAAGAAGAGGGACGCGAGCTTCTCAGGGTAGCGGGACGGCTCGACGACCGTGACGGTCACCCGGTCGCGCTTCAGGTTGTAGAAGGTGATGTCCGAGCTGGTCCCCTTCTTCCCCAGGTGGCCGGCATAGCCTTCAGGGCCGATGACCGCGACGGTGAGGTTGGGCATGGGGTACTCATTGGACGGGAACCGATATGAGTGTTGCAGGGGTGAAAGGGAAGGCCGGTTCAGCCACCCGCGGCTTTCTCTGCAAGGAATGGCGAAAGGGTCCAATCATTCATATGATATGCCCGTCAACCATTGGTTGCCTTTGATCTCCATGGACCGCGAGAGGGCCCGGCGCCTCATTTTCATCCTGCAGGTCTTCCTTGGCGTTGGCCTCATCGTAGCCATCCTGGCATTCATCTCCGCCAGAGAATTCGCAGAAATAATCCTTTCCATCGACTACCGGTTCTTTCTGCTCGCCCTTGCCTGCTATTTCATCAACAACGTGCTGATGATCTTCCGGCTGAAACGCCTCCTCGCCTTCCAGGGGGAGAAACTCCGGTTAAAATTCGTGTTCTGGGCTCACATGGCCGGGATGGTGCTTTCGGACTTTACCCCGCTGCGCAGTGGATACCTGTATACGGCCCAGGCATTGAACAAGAGGGGAGTCCCGTTGCAGACCGGGACTGCAGCCATTACCTCGACCTACCTGTATGACCTTGTATTCAAGGTCTCCGTGGCCCTGCTCGGCATTTCTTATCTCTATGCGAGCCTCCTCTCCCCCGAGGTCTCATATACCCTCATCTTTGCCCTGCTCCTGGTTGCAGTCATCTTTGCAGCCTATTTCCTGGTCCTGTACCCCCCGGCCCGGATAAAAGGGTTCATCGACAGGTCGGACCTGGGCCGGAAGGTGCTGGCCATCGGTGATGAAGGCAGGCAGATCCAGAGGCACTTCCCCATGATCCTCGGTGTATCTTTCCTCGGCTGGCTGTTCCGGGGTCTCCAGTGGCTTTTTATCGGCTCATCGCTCCACCTCGCTTTCACGTCTATTCTGGATCCCTTCTTCCTCTCGCCGCTGCTCACCCTCTTCTCGCTCATCCCCCTCACCCCGGCTGGGATAGGAATCCAGGAGACCGCCATAATCGCCTTCTTCTCGCTCATCGGAATCCCTGTAGCGCTTGCAGCATCCTTTGCATTCCTCGTGCGGGGGAGCGAGGTCCTGGTCGATGCCATCGGGGTCCGCGAATTCTTCATCCACCCAAAAGGGGAGGCCGGGCTTGCCGCCCATTACCAGGCTATTCCCGGGGACATCGACGACAGGGCGTACCATTCCGATCTCCTCGTCCAGCGCTACTTCCAGCAGCGGAAGACCGCTGTCATCCAGCAAGCCCTGGCCCATCGCGGCGGCGGGGTGCTCCTCGACATCGGGTGCGGGAGCGGGGTCCAGGTCGCGGAGCTCCAGCGCGCAGCGGCAGGCACCGCCATCGGTATTGATATCAGTCGCAATGCCCTGCGCTATGCCCAGGGGAAGCAGATCCCCGGGGCCTCGTTCATCCAGGCTGATGTCCGCCACCTTCCCATACGCGACAGCTGCATCGACCGGGCGGTGAGCGCCGAGATCATCGAGCACCTTCCCCGGCCTGAAGAGTTGCTCGGCGAGATCCGCCGCGTCCTGAAACCGGGCGGTGAGGTCGTGATTACCACCCCGAACGATCACTCCATATGGGGTCTCTACGAATTCATGTGGGACCTCCTTGGCCGGGGCAGGAACTATGGGGAGACGCACCTGCGTTTCTTCTCTCCACGCGAGCTATGCAGTTTCTTCCGTGACTTCTCCTCGTGCTCGACCTGCACCATCTTCTTCCTCTCCCCGTTCTTCGCCCTCACCAACCGGCAATCGATCCTTGGCCTGGGGATAGCATTCGATACTTACTTCGAGGTCCGGGGGTGGGGGGTTTCCATCATCCTCCATGCCAGGAAATGACAGGGTGATGCCAGGAACTGGCAGGGAAGGCACGTATCCATGGTTCCAGGGCTATCAGAATATATAATAGCCTTGACTGGCGATGTATTGTTACCAACAGAGCGGCCGGAATGGACATTAAAAGGGAAATTTTTGGCTTTTTATCGGATCCGGAAAAATCCGGGGTAAAATTTGACCTGACCGTTCTCATCCCAACCTACAACGAGGGTGAGAATATCCGCCCGATGGTCCTCGCAGTGGATGAGCTCTTCGCCCGCTCCGGCATCCGCGGCCATATACTAGTGATCGATGACAACTCAACCGATGGAACCATCGAAGAGGTGAAATCGCTCCTCCCCTCGATGGGAAATGTGAGCATCATTGTCCGGCATGACAACCATGGCCTCTCCCCCTCCCTCTACGATGGTTTCTTCGCCTCGCCAACGCCCCTGGTCCAGTGCATCGACTGTGACTTCTCCCATCCTCCCGAGATCATACCCCGGTTCTACCGGTGCCTGAAGGAAGAGGACGTCGATATCGTCATCGGGAGCAGGTATATCCCGGGCGGCGGTTCGGTGAACTGGCCGCTCGTGAGGCGGGTCCTCTCCTACGGGGCTGCCATGCTGGGCAGGCTAATCATTCCCGTCGTTCACGACTCGGGGAGCGGCTTCTTTGCCATCAACCGGAGGGTCCTCGATGGAGCAGTCCTTACACCCCGTGGATTCCGGATGGGCTTTGAAATCCTCGGAAAGGGCAGCTGGAAAACGGTCAGGGAGATCCCGTTCGTCTTCAGGAACCGGGACGCTGGCAAGAGCAAGTTAAAGCCGCTCATCATCTTCCAGTTCCTGGTCCAGACGGCCGGTATCCTCCATTACAACTTCGTGGTCGGCGCAAGCCGCAACATCAGGAAGGCCTGGAGACAGCACTTTTTGGGAAAATAAGGATTATTGTGAGATGAAGACGTAAATATTGGTATAATCCCCGGCAAACGCGGCCTTCTCCTGGATCCACCTGGTAACATCCCCCTCGGGGTTCGCAGCCGTGATATCCGGGGTCACGATGTAAAAGATCCGGTGCTCCCCTTTCATCCCGGTTATTGCTTCCAGTTCCGACACCGAGGCAGCCCCGAGTTCTGTCGTGCCGTCGGTTGCATTGCTGTAGTAGTAATCAAAGGGCATCTTCAGGTACCCGGGGACCAGGACCACTATATCTCCTGGAAGGGTATTATTCTTCATGGCACCGGCAAATCCGCGCCAGTCCTCCTTGCTGTAACCCTGGTAATAAGATACGAGGGTTGGGGCATTGACCAGGGCGAAAGCAGCGATGAAAGCGAAGACGATCCATTGCCTTGCAGAATACTTCCTTGCCCAGAGGTAGGTGCAGGCTATACCGGGATAAAAGACCGCCAGCAGGAAGATGAGATACCGGGGGTTCATGGTCATCCGGGAGGATATGGCCACGCTGAAGAGGACTGGCAGGATTATCAGCATGAGCCAGAGCCAGAAGATGGGCTTGTTCAGCCGGTAGAGGTACAGGGTTCCGGCGGCGAAGAGAAGGATAAAAACAACGGCAACAGGGATGGTGAACGCAGAAAATCTGATGAAGGTCTCGCTGATCAGGGCCGGTCCAAGGACACCGTAAGTGGGCGGCCTGGCGGTGAGGGTAAAATACCGCTGGACCACGATGGGGATAAGCGGGCTGATGAGCACAGCGAGCGCAATTCCCGAGTACAGGATGTTTCTGAATGCCTCCAGCCCTTTCGACCGCTCAGGAAGGGCTGCAAGGAACGCATGGATGTAGATAAAGATGACCGGGATCAGGGTATAGAAGTGGATCCAGAAGGCCAGCGCGGAAAATGCCCCGGTCAGGAGCCAGAAGGTTCGTTCCCTTGTCCGCAGCGCCCGGAGATAACAGTACAGCACGATGGTAAAGACAAAGAGAACGGCCGAATAGGAATAGGCCTCCTGGGAATAGAAGAGGTGGAACGGGGAGAAGGTGAGGAGTGCCGCACTCAGGACACCAATCCGTTCATCGGCCAGCTCCTTTCCGAGGATGAAGAAGAGAGGTATTGTGCAGATCCCGAGAACAGCCGGAATGAAGCGGAGTACGACTTCTGAATGTCCGAACGTCAGCATGAAATGCTCTATCCAGTGGAAGAGCGGCGGGTGGAAGTCCCCGACCTCCATGGTATTCCATATGTCCAGGAGCGACCCTTTTGCGGCATTGTAGGTGAAGGCCTCGTCGAGCCATATGGAGTTCCAGTCCAGGTGATAGAACCGGATGATGGCGCCGATGATAGTGAGCCCGATGAGGATCTGGACGCACCGATCTTCCCGGACCGACTTCCCGATGGCTCCCGGGATACCGGAGGGAGGATTTTTCTTCTGCAGTTTTTCAGGGGCTGCTGGTTCTTTTTCGTGCTCTGCTCCGGGTTTTCTTTTTCGGGCCATCTGCTCCTTCTCCTCAGTATATACAGGTACGGTTGTCCAAGACATCATCTTTTCTCTAAAAAATACCCCATCCGGGTGGCAATACGCAAGCCCGGATTGAATTACCAGGTTTTCAGGAGAAGACCGACATTGCTGGAATGCTTTTCAGGATCCCTCCTTGCCTCGCGTGGTCTGTCACGGCACCACGAAAACGTAAATCTGCCCGTGTTCCCCCGCGTACTGTGCGTTTCCCTGCAGCCAGCGGACTGCCTCCCCGGAAGGATCTGCTGCATTCAAGTCATCGGTGAATGCGATGAAGATCTTCTCTGTGCTTTTTCCTGCACGGAGCGCCTGGAGCTCCGCAGCCGATGCGAGGCCCAGCTCCCTGGTCCCGTCGGTGGCATTGCTGTAGTAGAAGTCAAATGGCGCCCGCAGGTAGCCGGGCATGACCACGACCATGTCCCCGGGAGTGGTGCTCTGTGCCATGAGCGTAGCAAGGCCCCGCCAGTCCTCCTTTTGCGGCGCGGCGTAGATCGGGACAAGGCCGGGGACGTTCAGGAGGATCAGCACCAGGAGGAAAAGCGGTATGGCACGCCGGTCGCGGGTAAAGGCGCTGAACACAAGGCAGGAAGACGCCACTCCCACCAGGAAGAGGGGGAGGATACCAATGAGGTACCGGGGGGCCATGGGCATGGTGAAGGAGAGGAGGATGCTCGCCCCGGATACCAAAACTACGAGCCAGGTGATGAAAACAGCACTTTGCATGCGTGTCCGGACCAGCATGAAGAGCCCGATGAGGAACAGGGCCAGGAACAGGACCGCAAGGACATCGCTGTATCCAGCGAACTGGTTTAGTGTTGTAGTGATGACCACGAGACCCTGGTTCCCCCAGGTCGGTGCAGCCGCGGTCCTGCCGAGAAGGACCGTCCAGGCTATCCATAAAACAGGGAGGCTTGCTGCCAGGAAGACCACGATGGATATCCCGGGTCCCTTCAGCCGTTGAAAAACGGTCCCTTCACCGCGGGCCTGCCTTGCCACATGCCATGCCATGGCACCTGCCACCGGGAGAGCCGCGTAGAAATGGGTCCAGAACGATAGTGCAGAGAATGCCCCGAACAGGACCCAGTCAACGCCTGCCTTTGTTCGTGACGCCCGGAGGCAGAAATAGAGCGCAAGGGTGAGGAAGAGCAGGAGCAGGCTGTACATCCTGGCCTCCTGCGAGTAGAAGACATGGAACGGGGAGAAGGCGAGGAGTCCCGCGGCAAGGATCCCGGTATTGCGGTCGACCGCCCGGCTGCCCAGGAGATAGATGGCAGGGATTCCGAGGATCCCGAAGATTGCCGGCAGGAATCGCAGCATGGTCTCGGTATGCCCGAAGGCGAGCATTACGAACTCCAGCCAGTAAAAGAGCGGTGGATGGACCTCCCCACCGGCGCTGATCAGGGCCCAGTACCCGGCAAACGGGTTTTGGGAGAACTGGTAGGTGAGGGCCTCGTCCAGCCAGAGGGAGGGGGACCCGATCCGGTAGAACCGGAGGAAGGCCCCGGCAACCGTCAGGAGCACCAGGATCTGCAGGTACCGGCTTTGCCGGAGTGAATCGAATACCGCACGGGGTGTTATGTCAGCGGCAGTCCGGAACGGGCAGCGGTATCCGGAATCCAGGTCGAACGGTTCAGAGGTCGCCTCCTTTGCGCCGGTTTCCCGGACTTTCCTTTTTTTTTTCATGGTCTTTCCCCCTGCTTTGGGATGATCGTTGTCCTCGTACCTGCACCGCTGTTCTCATGGTCCCTCTCCCTGCACTGCTGTGCTCTGGTCCCACTCCCTGCATCGGTGTGCCTCATGCGCTTTCTCCCAGCACAGCTTCGTTCATGGTCCTCCTCCCAGCGCCGTGGGCGCTTGGTCTGTCCCTTGCATCGGTGTGCCTCATCCCCTTTCTCCCTGTACCAGTTCCTCTGCAACCCCTGGATCCCCCGGCAGTGCCGGAGCGTGCAATGCGACCAGGAGCTCCCTTGGTCCCCGGACCAGGGTGGATGACTTCTCCAGCATGAGATTCACGTGTTCATGGGGCCCGACCATGCGGAAATCGGTCCGCAGGGCGAGGACTGGTTTTCCCCGGGCAGCGGCATAGCCCATCTCCCAGGAGGTCCCCGAATCGGCGTCCGCCCCTTCGATCACCGCCACCACCACGTCGGCCTGGTCCAGCGCCCGGCAGTGGGACCGGAACATGCGTTCCTGGAAAGCCCCGTCCCTGGCGCGGCCCTCCTCATCCTTCTCCTGGGGGAGGTAGACCTCGAAGAACCGGGAGCCGAGCAGTTCTGCAAGGGAACGGTTGAACTGCCGCTCTGCAGCAGAGAAGAGCGGCCCAGCCAGGTACACGGAGTACCGTGCGAAGGTCAGCACGTCAATGGCGGGCACCCCGGTGAACCGGTCCAGGAATACCCCGCGCCCCGGGCGGCGGACAGGCCCTCCAGAGGCATCATTCCCGTAGTAGGTCCTGTCGACACCGCATGTGGGGGAGGAATTCACCCCGATGATGCAGGCCGGGGGGGTACCCTTCTCCCGGAAAACGGCCCGGACCTCTTCTTCGAGACGGTCCATGAGGGAGGCGAATTCAGGTGTATCGAGCCGTTTCCGGAAGGTTCCCGGCTGCCGGTCCCTGCCCAGGAAGATCGTCTCAGGGCAGGGGAGCGGCACCACTTCCAGCCCGAACTTCCTGCACCGTTCCAGGGCCCGGGCAAACGCTCTTTCATCGGTATCCCGGGTGATCCCCGCAGCCCGGAGGCTGGGGTCCATGACGCAGGGGGCGACCAGCACGTACATTTAAAGAGATGGTGGGTGTCAGGGAAAAATAGATGATCCCCCTGTATGCCTTCCGGGACAACAGCTGCGATCCCAGGAAGTGCACGGTGAAGCGCCTGGAACGATCGGGACTGGTAAAGGTGCTCTCCAGGCTCTCCCGCGTTCCCCGCAACACCCTCCTCCTCGATCCGGGCGCGGAACAGGCCATATCCCCGGCCGATTGCCCTGTTCGCTCCATTACGGTACTGGACTGTTCCTGGAAAGTGCTGGACCAGGTCGATATCGCGGGATGGCGCAGGCGTCGGGCCCTCCCCTTCCTGGTCGCCGCAAACCCGGTTAACTATGGAAGACCCTGGAGGCTCTCCTCGGCCGAGGCGCTGGCTGCAGCCCTGATCATCCTGGGCGAGCGCGACCAGGCCATCACCATCCTCGAAGCCTGCGGCTGGGGGATGCGGTTCCTCGAGCTGAATGATGAGCCCCTGTCGCTCTATGCTCGCGCAAAAGACAGTACGGAGGTGCTCCAGATACAGAGTTACTACCTGTAGCGGACGTCTCCAGCGGAAATCCGGAATCCGGGTCTTCGCCTTTTTACGCAAAAGCAGATTGCGACTCCGGCGACTGCCGCTCCTCTTCACCCGGTGCCTGCACCATGCTCTGGCCGGGTCATCCGGTCTTTAGCCCTTTCCCGGGCCTCTTGCAGGGATTCCTTGGCCCTCCGCCACTCCGACATGTCCCGGAGCGACTCGATAGCCCCTACTGAGTTTCCTTCGTGGTCGAAGAGCGGTGTGGCCTTTCCCCAGAGATAGGCGCCCTGGCCACCATGAATCCCGGGCACGAAAGCTTCTACGAAAATACTGTCCCCGAAACGGCGCACTGCCGGGTATGACCGGGCCAGCTCGTGGGCGGGGAGTTCCAGGAGATCGATCAGGACCGGGCGGCTCCCCCCGAAGAAGGAGAATGCCCGTGAATAATCATCCTTCCCGAGCATTTCCTCCTTGTTCACCCCTGTCAGGGTCTCGAGCGCCCGGTTCCATGCGAGCACCTTCCGGTTGCGGTCCACGATGAAGGTGGGGTCCGGCATGAACTCGATGGCTTCCTGGAGTTTCTCGTGGGTACTTTTCAGGGCCCTCTCCATCAGCCGCTGGTCTGTAATATCCATGAAGATGGCCATGGAACAGAGGGGTACGCCGTACTGATCCTTCACCATTGTCGCTGAAAGCTGGAAATAAACGGTAGAGCCATCCATCATCCTGGTCCTGGCCTCCCCCACCCAGCTGCCTTTCTCTTTTAATTCACTGATAATCTCCTGGGATGTAGGCTGCATTCCCTGGATCATCCTGAGGAAATCCCCTCTCCTTCTGCTGTTCATCTCATCCAGGCTGTCGAAGTCGAACATTTTGAGAAATGCCTGGTTAGCGAAGATTGGCTTCTCGTCCGGGTCGAAAATGATTATCCCATTGATGGCCGACTCTATCGCCGTGTTTTTTATCCTCAACTCCCGTTCAGCCTCCTTGTAGGCAGTGAGGTCAATAAAAGAGGCCATCATGCAGATGGGGCGCCCATTCTCATCATGGACCAGGTTGGCCGACAGGTAGGCATCGAACCGGGTCCCGTCCCTGCGCCGAGGTGTGATCTCGCCCATCCATTTCCCTTTGGACAACAGGGCCTCCCGGACATGGTGGATCGAGCCAAGCGATTCATCATCACCATGAGCAAACATCTCCCTGGGCATGCCCGCGACCTCTTCCAGGCTGCCATACCCGAACATCTTCAGGTATGCAGTGTTGGCATACGTAATGCGCCCCTCCAGGTCAGCGATCCCGATCCCGTTGATGGATGAGTCCATGGCCATGGTCCTGACCAGCAGGTCCTGTTCCGCGGCTTTCTGCTCGGTAATGTCCCTCCCGACCCCCTGATACTCTACAATGGTCCCGGTTTCTCCGAAGATTGCCCGGTTTGTCCACAGGTGCCAGCGCACTCTGCCTTCAGGGTCTATAACCCGTTCTTCATGGGTAAAGACCTGGTTATCCACGGTAAGGGCACTGATATTTGAGGCAATTCGGTTCCGGTCCTCCTCGTACAGGAAGGAAACAAAGTTTACACCCAGCAGTTCATCCGGTGCCCTCTTCATGTACTGGCAGAGCGCATCGTTGACGAACGTGAGCGTGAAGTCAGGGGTGAAACGTGTGATGAACTCTGTCTGGTCCTGTACGATAGCCCGGTAACGGGCTTCGTTGAGGCGAAGTTTCTCTTCATACCCGCGGGAAACGGTGATATCCTCCATGATCAGGGTAAAACCCTTGCTGCCATCATCAAAAACCGTGGGAATGCCCTTGATTCTGAGATATTTCCTCTCTCCCTTGAGATTCAGGGACAACTCCCGGGAGAGATCCCTGCCCTCCCCCAGTCCCCCGAGAAGCCCGTCTACAAGGATCGGGAAGGGGTCTGCGCCCTGGAGGGCTTTCAATTCGGTGCCCACGATATCTTCCTGGTTCAGGTCAAAGAACCGGAGGAAATTGTCGTTTACCTCGGTGATCCGCCGCTCGGCATCAAGGACCAGGATCAACTCGGTGGCGAACTTGAGCATGGCCGAGATCGGCACCCGGGAAGAGAGGTAGTATACCTTGGCGTTTCCATAAAGCCGCATCTCCACCTGCCCGGTGATCAGGAGGATCTCGAGGTACTTTGCTGCGGAATTCCTGTTAATCTTGAGCGTCTGGGATATATCGGATATCGTGAGGCCTTTTGGCCTGGCCTTGAGCAATTTTTTTATCCGGTTGATCTTGTCCTGGTCCAAGATCATATATGGGGTGGTTCATGCACCTCCCCATAAAGATTTGCCAATCAATCGCAGCTACCCTCATGAAGGTGCTGAGTAGTGGATCCGTTCCCGTGGTGGGTCATAACTTATTTATAAATAGGCGCTGGAGAACATACGTGATGGATCAGAGCGAAAAGGCCGCTGAGATACTCCTGGTCGAGGACAATCCCAATGACGTTGAGCTTATCCTTCATGTATTCCAGTGGTGCAACCTCTCTGACAGGGTGCACGTGGCCTGGAACGGCGAGGAGGCGCTGGGGTACCTCTTTGGAGCCGGACCAGCCCGGGATACGGGCTGCCGCCCCCGGGTAATCCTCCTGGACCTGAAACTCCCCAGGGTCGATGGCATCGAGGTCCTCAGGCGGATCAAGAGCGATCCGGCAACAAAGACCATCCCCGTGGTGGTACTTACCTCCTCCCGCGAGGAGCGGGACATTGTAGAGAGCTATGACCTCGGGGTCAACAGTTACATCGTCAAGCCGGTTCAGTTCGACGAATTTGCCAATGTCATCCGGGAAATGGGCCTTTACTGGCGCATAATCAACCAGCCCCCGGTGAACAGGAACGGGACCTGAAATTCCGGTGAAATGCGGGCCTTTTTCATTCTTCTTCACCTGTCCTGGAAATGGACAGGATCTATTGACACGTGTGCGGCAGGTTAACACCCATACTGTCTATATTCGACACGCCCGGACATGCCTCTCCTGGGAGGCTAACTTTCATCTCTGCCAGAAGATGAAGTTCTTCAGGTTGCTGATTGTTTCCCTGAGGAAATAATTGAGCTAGTGCGAGAATCTGCCATGCTGAACTCTTAATCAGGCTGATATCTTCACAGACAGGGAGTGCAGCCTTGGGAGGATCATACGCGATGCTGTCAATCTCTTTATCAAGCTGTAGGGATTCCTGATGGGGAAGTGCAGGTCGGGCAAGAATCTGCCATCCTGTCAATCTCCCTACCAAGCCGATGGTTTCCCTGCGGGGGTAGTGCAACCGGGGCAAAACATCATATCTTCTGCGGGGAATGAGGGTTCCTATGAAGGGGTGAAGAACTACATCAGGCCCACGAGCGGCTCCCTGTCAAATAAAAATTCCAAGCTGACGCCCAATACTCCTTGTGAACCTGCGTTTCCCCCGTATGCCGGCACCGTGGAAGTCACAGGCGAGAATGGAAAGGCTTCGTTCAGCTCTCCTCCTCAAATCCAGCAACACGGGCATTAGGGAATGTGATCCCGTGTCGCTCCCCCACCAGGAGATAAAAGGCGGCCAGCCCCTTCCAGGCACCCCATTGCTCTGCCCTTTCGCGGACATCTTCACCGGTTATGGTCCGCCCCGGGCAGTAGTACCGTGCCATGGCCCGCCTGACTCCCAGGTCATCGGCAGGGATAGCATCCAGCCGGTGCAGACCCCGGAGAAGGACAAATTCAGCTGTCCAGGCACCGATTCCTCGGATCCGGGAGAGCTCCTCGACGATGCGCGAGCTGTCCGGGACTGCCCGATACTGCTCAAGGTCAAGGTCCCCCTGCACGACCATCCTGGCTGCGTTCCTGATATATTCACCCTTTCGGGTGGAGAGCCCACAGGCCCGGTAATTCTCTTCAGTTGCCCGCGCAAGGCGTTCCGGGGTGGGAAAGGCAAAAAATGCTGCGCCACCGGCTTCCAGCGGCTCGCCGAGAAGTTTTACCAGCCTGGACTCCAGGGCCCTGGCAACCTGGATGGAGATCTGCTGCTCGGTGATGGTTGCCACCAGCGCCTCGAAGGCCGTGGCATTCGAGTAGCTCTTCAGGCCAGGGAGGGAATGGGCGAGCCATGTCATGCGGGCGTCGGAGGAGATCGCCTCATGGAATTTTTTCAGGTCATCGGAGAGGGCAAGGATCCATGAGACCGCTTCTCCGGCTTTCTTCTGCTGGTCACGGGAGAGATCGGATCGTCCCATGGCCTCGAGGGTGATTTTGGGCTCCTCAACCGAGCCGGTTGACCTGGCCCTGACCAGCACGGGTTCGCCCTCCACGCGGATCACCTGCCAGAAGGTGCCGTTCTCGGCCCTTCGGACCTGCGGGTCACCATTCACAAAGAGGGACGTGCTTAGAGCAAAGTCATAGGGAGGGACGGGATTGAGCGTGAGGGGCAATATCAACAGGTATGACCTCCGCCCTTTTGTGCTTTTTGGAAAAGCCCCTTTCGCAGGATTTGACAGGTGGACGGTCTCCTGAAACGGGATTTGCGGAGGAGAAGATGCCAGGTCCACATCGGGCACTTTCTTTAATTCCCAGCTTTCCCGATCCCGGTGATTTTCCCCTGGTACTATGAAAGAACATGTCCGATGGGGAAAGTCAATTTTCCGGCCGTTCCTGCATGGACAAGGGCAGGTTTCCCGCTTCTTTCGGCTGAATGGAAACAACAAACTTTAACACGTATGTATCAGACTTCCTCCCCATATGATCAGAGTCGCCATCAACGGGTACGGGACCATCGGGAAACGAGTGGCGGACGCGGTTGCTGCCCAGCCTGATATGAAGGTGGTGGGAGTTTCCAAGACAAGGCCCAGCCACGAGGCCTACGTCGCCAGGGAGCGTGGCTACCCCCTTTATATCGCGGACATGGCCAAAAAAGATGTCTTCATGAAGGCAGGCCTCCCCGTCGCCGGGAGCGTGGAGGACATGCTCAGGGCGGCCGACGTGGTCGTAGACGCAACACCCGGGGGGGTTGGCGAGAAAAACCGTCCTCTCTACGAGCGTATCGGCGTCAAGGCCATCTGGCAGGGAGGCGAGGAGCACGAGGTAGCCGGGTTCTCCTTCAACTCTGACTGCAATTACCGGGAGGCAATCGGGAGGCAGTTCGTGCGGGTGGTTTCCTGCAATACCACCGGCCTCTGCCGGATAATCCAGGCCATGGACCAGGAATACGGGGTAGAGAAGGTCCGTGCGGTGATGGTCCGGCGGGGCGGGGACCCGGGCGATATCAAGCGGGGGCCCATCGATGCCGTGGTGCTCAACCCGGTCACTATCCCCAGCCACCATGGCCCGGACGTCCAGACCGTCCTCCCGCACATCAATATCGTTACCCTGGCCATGATCGTGCCGGTCACCATGATGCACATGCATACCGTGCAGATGGATCTTAAAATGGAGCCCTCCCGTGAACGGGTCCTCAGCATTATCGAAGACCATCCCCGCCTCGGGCTTGTCCGCAAGTCAACCGGCATCACCAGCACCGCCGAGCTGAAGGAATATGCCATGGACCTGGGCCGGTGCCGCTCGGACCTCTGGGAGAACGGGATCTTCGAGGAGTCTGTGTCCTGCCTTGGAAAGGAACTCTACCTCTTCCAGGCCATCCACCAGGAAGCGGACGTGGTTGTCGAGAACATTGATGCCATCCGGGCCATGATGGGCACCGAGAAGGATCCCGCGAAATCGATCCAGAAGACCAACAAGGCCCTCAATTTCGTAGCCATCAAATAGTCGCGTTCTTTCCGGTTCATAACATTTTTCGGGCATTGCTTTTTTGGATTCTCCCGGGGGAAGAGAAACCTGCTTTTGTGATGATTCTTTCTTCCGGTATGCCTGGAAAGAAGGTATAGTGTGAAAAATCGTGAATGAAAAGGGTTACCTGGAATGCTCCGATTCATTCCTGGTGCATGCTCCTGCAGCCGGAGATATCCTCCCCCGGAAACGAATCTGTGATATGAGAAATCCTGTGCTTCCCTTTTCCTCATTCGTTCCTCCAGGGAAGAATTAACAATCCACCGCACGTAATCATATAAGAATGGACGCATACACACTGGCCACCAGGAACACGGTAGAAGTGGTCACCGAGGAGGAGCTCCAGGCTGTTCTGGCCAGGCCTTCAAGGCGGGTGTATGCAGGGTACGAGCCCAGCGGGGAGATCCACCTGGGCCACCTCGTCACCATCAACAAGCTCATGGACCTGCACGAGGCCGGATTCCAGGTGGTGGTGCTCCTTGCCGACCTGCATGCATTCCTGAACCGGAAAGGGACAATGGAACAGGTGAAGGAGCTTGCCGACTACAACCGGCGCTGCTTCGAGGGGTTGGGGTTGCGGGGCGTAGAGTACGTGCTGGGCTCTGACCTGCAGCTCAATCCCGAATACGAGCTCATGGTCCTCCGGCTCTCCCAGCAGATAACCCTCAACAGGGCCAAGCGGAGCATGGACGAGGTGGGGCGCCAGATGGAGGCCCCGACCGTCTCCCAGATGGTCTATCCTATCATGCAGATGGTGGATATCGCCACGCTCCGCGTCGATGTAGCCGTGGGGGGCATCGACCAGCGCAAGATCCACATGCTCGCCCGGGAACACCTCCCCTCCGTGGGGTACCCGGCCCCGGTCTGCATCCACACCCCCATCCTGAACGGGCTTGATGGCAAGAAAATGTCTTCTTCCAGTGGAAACTATATCTCGGTTGCCGATACCGTGGAGGAGATTGAGAAGAAGTGCCAGCGTGCATTCTGCCCCCCCGGGTGCGAGGAGAATCCGGTCCTGCAGATCCTGCAATACCATGTCTTCCCACGGTCCGGGACCGTCGTGGTGCGCCGTCCGGCCAAATTCGGGGGTGACAGGGAGTTCGAAAACTACAGCGAACTCGAGGAAGCCTACCGGAAAGGGGAGGTCCATCCCCTTGACCTGAAGAAGGCTGCCGGCACCTACATGAGCAACCTCTTGGCATGTGTACGCGACTATGTCCAGTGACAGAATGGGTACGGCCTCATGAGCATCGACCGCATCGAGAGCGGGTTTGACCGGAAGATTGCCGACCTGGGCATCCGCATCAGGGACATGGACCAGCTCAAGGTGCGGGAGGACGTTTTCGACGAGGTCACGCTGCTGGCGCTCTACAAGATGGTGCACCGCAGGCACATCACCGCCATCGGCGGGGCAATCAGCACCGGCAAGGAAGCGAACGTCTTCTTTGGTGAACAGAATTCGCGTGACCTTGCCATCAAGATCTACCGCATCCGGACGGCAAACTTCAATGCCATGAACGAGTATATCGCAGGAGACCGGCGGTTCGCCGGCGTACGGCGGACCCGCAAGGAGATTGTCTTCACCTGGACGAGGAAGGAGTTTGCCAACCTCTCCCGGGCCCATGGTGCCGGGCTGGCTGTTCCGGAGCCGCTCGTATGGGACCGGAATATCCTGGTGATGGAATTCCTGGGCCGGGAAGAGAAACCGTATCCCCAGCTCCGGATGGTGCCTCTCAGGGACCCGGGGGAGACCTACCGGGAAGTGCTCTCATTCATCCGGGAGCTTTACCAGAAAGCCGGGCTGGTCCACGCTGATCTCTCTGAATATAATATTCTCTGCGGAGACAGGCTCCATGTAATCGACATGGGGCAGTCCGTGACCACCGACCACCCCCGAGCCCTCCATTTCCTGGCACGGGACATCGCTAATGTCAACAGGTTTTTCCAGTCGCGGTGCGTTGTACGGGGCGAACGCGAGATCTTTTCAGAGGTGACCGGGAATGCAGCCAACCCGGATGCGAACATGTATGAAGCGGGTCCAGGAAGGTGAATGGCGCTATGATGCAGGAGATGAAAGTTTCGGGCAACCGGATCGGCGCCCTGATCGGCAAGGGCGGCGCGGTAAAGCAGGAACTCGAGAAGAAAACCGGAACGGTGATAACCATCGACGGCGAGGAGGGAGTCGTGCGCGTGGAGGGTGAGTCGGCGGTCCCGTTCCTCCGGGCGATGGAGGTCATTTCGGCGATAAACAGGGGCTTTTCCCCTGAACGGGCCTTCCAGCTGCTGGAGGACGAGGACCTGGTCCTGGAGTTAATCGATCTCTCTGCCCTCGCTGACAGCCCGCGCCGGATGGATCGGCTCAGGGGGCGGATCATAGGGAGGGACGGCAAGTCCAGGGAGCAGATCGAGAACATGACCAGCACCCAGATCTCGGTCTTCGGCAAGAGCATTGCCATCATCGGCCTCCCCGAGCAGATGAAAGTCGCACGGGCGGCCATCGATATGCTTCTCGAGGGAGCTCCACACGAAGCGGTCTTCTCTTTCCTGGAAAAGAAGCGCCAGGAAGCCAAGCAGGGCATGATGGACTACTATTATTGAGAGTATCGGGAACAGTGACTACCGGAACCCCAAAAAAAACCAGGGTAAGCATGACTTCCAGTGGAAATGAATACCGGGCCCTGATCCCCCGATTATAAAAACAAGGGTGCGCATGCTGGAGCGGAATGGAAGAAAAGGGGTTGTGCATGCAGGTCGCTGAACTCCCCATTCCAGGGTATCTCAAGGACATCTATCTCCAGTCAGGAATCGAGACCCTCTATCCGCCTCAGGCGGAGTGCGTGGAAAAGGGGATGTTTTCCGGGAAGAACCTCCTGGTGGCCATCCCCACGGCCAGCGGAAAGACCCTGATAGCCGAGATGGCCATGCATCAGCACATCTCCAGGGGTGGCAAATGCCTCTATATCGTCCCGCTCAAGGCCCTGGCCAGCGAAAAATACGAGGAGTTCGGGGGAAAGCGTGCACGGGTGGGAATTTCTACGGGAGACTTCGACCGGCGCGACGAGTACCTTGGCAGGAATGCCATCATTGTGGCCACCAGCGAGAAGGTAGACTCCCTCATCCGGAACGGGGCTCCCTGGCTCCCGGAACTGACGCTCCTGGTGGTGGACGAGGTACACCTTCTGGATGATCCTTCCCGCGGGCCGACACTCGAAATGGTGATTGCCAAGTTACGATCCCGCAGTCCGCAGTTGCAGGTGATTGCCCTCTCGGCCACGATCGGGAACCCCGGTTCGCTGGCCGGGTGGCTCGATGCTGCCCTGGTGACCAGCACATGGCGCCCGGTGGATCTCCGGCCCGGTGTATTTTACCAGGGGGCGATCCATTTCCACTCGGGGACCCGCCAGGTTGCCCAGGTCTCGAAGTACGAGGACCTTGACCTGCTCGCGGACACAGTGGCCGAGGGGGGCCAGTGCCTTGTATTCGTGGCCTCACGGAAAAATGCCGAGGCTTTTGCTAAGCGGGCGGCAAAAAAACTGGAATGCGACAGCCCTGAGCTGGGAGAGTACGCCAGGCAGCTGGAAAAGCTGGCCGAGACTGAAATGGACCGAACGCTCGCCGTCTGTGTTGGCAGGGGTGCCGCTTTCCACCATGCCGGGCTCAGGCGCGATGAACGGAGGATCGTCGAGGAAGGCTTCCGCAAAGGACATATCCGGTGCATCGCCTCGACGCCGACGCTTGCAGCAGGCCTGAACCTTCCTGCAAGGAGGGTGATAATACGGGATTACCGCCGGTACGAATCCGGGGAGGGCATGGTACCCATCCCTGCGAGGGAATATCACCAGATGGCCGGGAGGGCCGGGCGGCCCCATCTGGACCCGTATGGAGAAGCGGTGCTGATAGCAAGGGACCAGGACGAGATCCCTGCATTGTTTGAGTTCTATATCAATTCGGCCCCCGAAGACGTCTCCTCCCAGTGTGCCAGCGTTTCCGCGCTCACGACCCATGTCCTTTCCCTGATCGCTTCAGGGTTCGTCCGAACAGGGGAAGAGCTCCTGGATTTCATGGGCCGAACCTTCTACATGCACCAGCACAAGGGCAGCCGGGTCATCGGCGGGATGCTGGACCAGGCCTTCCGTTTCCTCGAGAATGCCGAGATGGTTGTTGAAAACGGCGGCCGCCTCTCGGCAACCGAGTACGGGGCCCTGGTCTCACAGCTCTACATCGATCCACGCGGAGCGGAATCGATCGTCTGCGGGATGTGTGAAGCGGAGAACTACTCGGATATCGGGCTCCTGCAACTGGTATGCAGCACCCCTGACATGTTCACCCTGTATGTTGCCAACCGCGACCTCCATTACCTGGACCGGTTCTTCTGCGAGCACGAGCCTGACCTCTGGCTCTCCCTGCCGTTCGGCGAGGAGGAGTCATTTTACCGGGGGCTGAAGACTGCCATGCTCCTCCACGACTGGGCAAACGAGGTCACGGACGCCATCATCTGCGAGCGCTACTCTGTTGGCCCGGGAGACATCTTCAATCAGGTCGAGAGCGTCAACTGGCTCCTCCATGCGGCCGGGAGACTGGCAGGGATGTTTTCCCCCCGCTTCGCACGGCCCATCCGTGAATTCGAAGTCTGTATGAAGCATGGCGTCCGCCGGGAGCTCCTTCCCCTTATCAGGCTTCGGGGTATCGGAAGAGTCCGGGCGCGCCGGCTCTTCAACAACGGTCTTACCAGTCCCGAGGCGCTACAGGCTGCTGGAAAGGACCGTGTTACGGCTATCCTGGGAAAGGGCATAACCCAGCAGATCTTCCGGCAGCTGGAGAATTCGGGGCCCGCAGATTCTCCGGAGCCTGCGGAGTATTCCCCGGGCCAGTCTACGCTTCCTGAATTCGGGAGGGGGCGGTGATGACCGGCTGCTGCTCGCAGCGCCAGGTGCGGATCAGCGTCCCTGAGGTTGATGCGTTCCTGGCTTTGATCCGGGGAATCAGCGACCGGTGGAACTCCCGGGTGGTTTTCATCGGTGCGGACCGGGTTGCAGGGCGTGATCACGTCCAGGCAGCCCTGAACCACGCCCTCCGCGCGGAGGCCGCCGGGACCATGATCTCTTCCCGTTTCGAGATGGAGGTCCTGCTCTATGCTTCAGGGTCCCGGCAGATTGTCCATGGGTCAGTTTTTGGGCTGCACCCTGGCGAGAACCGGGCTTACCTCTGCCTCTGCCCTGACAGCGACGGGGCATGGAAGGAACTCGCCCCCCTGGTCGCCCCTGCCGGGAACGAAAACTGGGAAGAGATCCCGCCGGAGAAAGCAAACCTCTTGATGGAACTCTTCTCTATCACCGCGGAAGAGCTCTCTGTAGTAGGCCCGGACCGGATGAAGGATCTGGTCCTGGAGCGGGTGGTCCTCCTCGAGGTCTACCGGTGACCGTCTACCGCTTTGACTTGTTCGCGTGGGTAAGGATATGCCGGACCTCAGGGATGATGAAGTCCCGGGTCTCGAGGAGAAGGCCTGGTAAAATTCGCTGTTGTATGTCCTGACGGATGAAGGATCTGGTCCTGGAGCGGGTGGTCCTCCTCGAGGACTACCGGTGACCGTCTACCGCTTTGACTTGTTCGCGTGGGTAAGGATATGCCGGACCTCAGGGATGATGAAGTCCCGGGTCTCGAGGAGAAGGCCTGGAAAATTCGCTGTTGTATGTCCTGACGGGTGAAGGATCTGGTCCTGGAGGGTGGTCCTCTCGAGGTCTACCGGTGACCATCCACCGTTTTTACTTGTTCGCGTGGGTAAGGATATGCCGGACCTCAGGGATGATGAGGTCCCGGGTCTCGAGGAGAAGGCCTGGTAAAATTCGCTGTTGTATGTCCTGACGGGTGAAGGATCTTGTCCTGGAGCGGGTGGTCCTCCTCGAGGTCTACCGGTGACCGTCTACCGTTTTACTTGTTCGCGTGGGTAAGGATATGCCGGACCTCAGGGATGATGAGGTCCCGGGTTGCGAGGGTCACAGCCCCGGTGGACCCGGGGATGCAGAAGACAGCCTTTCCATGGGTCACTCCGGCCACCGCCCGCGAGAGGAGGGCCGAAGTCCCGACCTCCTTCATGCTCATGGCCCTGAACAGCTCTCCAAACCCTTCGATCTTCTTGTCAAGGAATGGGGCGATAGCCTCGATGGTGCAGTCATCGTGGGTTAGACCCGTCCCCCCCGAGAGGATAATGCAGTTGCACGTATCCATGGCGAGAAAGACTTCCCTGCGGATGGCTTCCTGCGAATCAGGAACGATGGTATAGTGGCCAGTCTGGATCCCGGCGGATGCCAGTAAATCCCTGATGACCTGGCCGCTCCTGTCCTCCGCGGCTGTCCTGGTCGAGGATACCGTAATGACCGCTGCGATGACCTGCATGTCCTGTTCATGCCCGGGTGGCTTCATCCTGTACCTGATCCTCCCTGGAGTTGATTAAAGGTATGAGCCTGGCTCCATAAGGCATCCCGCCCCTACTCTAGGGAATATCCCCGTGCTCCATTCCCAGGAGCTTTGAATGCCTGCAAACGTATGGTGAGATACCCCCCTTGATGGGCACGGCTCACCTTGTCATGGCCTTACCTGCATCCTCATGGCATCCGCCGGCATGACCGGTTTCCATAGGAAATGAAAGCTCAGATCTGATACAGGCATGCTTGTTTTAGGAATATGATGCCTTTTGATTCATTAATCAGTTCTAGATGGTCAGATTGGCCGGACCCTTTGATTTCTACTGGAGATGCTGAAAGTAGCAGAAGATTCCATGCCTCGGATCCTTGCTATCATGGTGGTTCCAGGAAATACAACAAAGGCAGAGTCGAATGATCCAACTCCCATGTAATTCCTATGGAGATAGTATTGCTTCGAGAGGTGTTTCGAGAGCGTTCTTATATTCTGTACATTAATATTCTGTACATTAAAAATCTAGTATGCACTCTTCGTGTATGGTGATTCTCCAGCCTGGGGCCATGAATCATCCTTCCATGGAATATTCACCGTTTTTCTAAATTCACCTGATATTTATCCACCTGCCGGAAGTAAAGTAAAAGATACCCCTTTACATCCGGAAAGCCCGAACCCCTTTATTTCCTGTGGAACTTTCAATCTGTTGCCACGGTTCTTTTCCTGGTTTTATCTGGTTATTCACTGGTATAACAAGCAAGTATTGCCTATAAACATATAGTGTCTATTTTGCTTTCATGATTCAGAGCAGGTATATCTTGATTTGTTGCTCTTGCTATCCCTGATGTATCCATCTATTGATCTCTTGATCTTTGTTGACTCTCATTGATTTTCTTGTATGTATTTACGATTCAAAATTCATTTCAATGCACATAAATATGAGAAAAAAGTAATTAAAAATGGATACATCTTTTCTTTTTTTATTAAATCTAAATACATCACATAATTAAGTTCCAGTGGAAATAAAGGGGTTGGGGGACAGTCCCAAAACAAAAACCTCCTCTGGAAAGCACGGTATTTCAAGTCTCCATAATATCTCCATTAAATACTCCAATTGTCCAATTAGATTCATAATATTGAGAGTCGAGTGGAAATGAGGGGGTTTATATGGGAATGAAACCGACTACTTTTTTACTTGGGTCCTCTGAATTATCATCCCCAGGGGGAACAATGTCAGAAGACCAGAATGCATCGCTTGGATTATTTAAGAAATACCTGGCAACTAACCATATCTTCAAAAACCGCGAAGTGCTGAGGCACTCGTACAGGCCCCAGATTCTCCCGCACCGGCGCCCCCAGATCGATCAGGTGGCCGCGATCCTGGCTCCGTCACTCCGAAACGAGACCCCGTCCAATATCCTTATTTATGGAAAGACCGGGACCGGAAAGACCGCATGCGTGCGTTACGTTGGAGCTGAGCTGGAAAACGCCGGCACCCACATGGGGACCGTGTGCCGCGTGGTTCACCTCAACTGCGAGGTGATTGATACCCAGTACCGTGTCCTGGCCCAGATATCAAAAACCCTCATAGGAGAGGACGAATTAGCCAGTGACAAGACGCGGACCCACATTCCCATGACCGGGTGGCCCACCGATCAGGTCTACCAGGAACTGAAAAACCAGCTTGAGGCCATGCAGGGTGTCCTTATCATAGTGCTGGACGAAATTGACAAGCTGGTCAAGAAAAGCGGTGACGAGACCCTGTACAACCTTACCCGCATCAATACCGATCTGAAGAAGTCCAAGGTCAGCATGATAGGGATTTCCAATGATCTCTCCTTCAAGGACTTCCTCGACCCGAGAGTTCTCTCCTCTCTCTCCGAAGAGGAACTCGTGTTTCCGCCCTATAATGCCCCGCAGCTCGTTGATATCCTCCAGCAACGGGCGGATATGGCCTTCGTGGATAATGCGCTCGATGACGGGGTAATCCCCCTCTGCGCTGCGCTTGCCGCTCAGGAGCATGGGGACGCCAGGCGCGCACTGGACCTTCTGCGGGTTTCAGGGGAGATTGCCGACCGGGAAGAGAACCCGCGGGTCGGAGAACAGCATGTGAAGATGGCGCAGGCCAAGATCGAGGCCGACTCGATGATCGAGTGCATCGCCACACTCCCCACGCAGTCCAAGGTTGTTCTCTATTCTATGCTCCTCCTGGACCAGATGGGCCAGACCATCTTCACCAGCGGTGAGGTGAGCCGTATATACAAGGAGATCGCCCCCGCGCTGGACCTGGATGTGCTGACGCACCGGCGGATCACCGACCTCATCTCTGAACTGAACATGCTCGGCGTGATAAACACCAGGGTGGTCAGCCGGGGGCGCTACGGGAGGACTAAAGAGATGTGGTTTGATATTCATAACCAGAAGATATGGGACGTCATCACCAGCGATCCCCGTTTAAGCGCCCATGGGTTGGCCGAGCGGGATCTCAGCTGGGTGAAGACCCTCTTCAGGTGAGAAGAACCTATGGATGAAAAAGACCTCCTCCTCCTGCAGCTCATGGAGGAGAACAGCCGCCTGGCCACCAGCGAGCTTGCGGCCATGGTACAGCTCCCGCCCGATGAGATCGAATCCCGGATCAATGCCCTGGAAGCGGCCGGGGTGATCCGCAGCTACACCACCGTCATCGATTGGGAAAAAGCAGAAAACGGGGAGGTCGCAGGTATCATCGAGCTCAAGGTCAACCCCGAGCGGGACTATGGATATGACCGGATTGCCGAGCGGATCGCCAGGTTCAGGCAGGTCCGCTCCCTCCGCCTCATCACCGGGACCTATGACCTGCAGCTCATGGTTACCGGCCGGAACATGCAGGAGGTAGCCAGGTTCGTCTCGGAATCCATTGCGCCGATGGACCGGATCCGGGAGACGGCAACCCACATCGTCATGAAGACCTACAAGGAGAATGGCCACACCTTCTGCGAGAAAGAAGGCGGTGAACGTATACCTTACTCCCTGTGAGGCAGAGCATGCGGGATTTTGTCTCCCAGCGGGCCCGGGTTATTCCCCCGTCCGGGATTCGCAAGTTCTTTGATCTTGCGCTCGCAATCGAAGACGTTATCTCCCTTGGGGTGGGTGAACCGGACTTTTCTACGCCCTGGAACCTCTGCGAGGCCAGCATCTACTCTATCGAGCAGGGAGGGACCTCGTACACCTCCAACCGGGGCCTGCAGCCCCTGCGGGATATCCTATCCAGGTACCTGCGCGAGCACTACAAGCTCTCCTACGACCCTGACCAGGAGATGATCATCACCACGGGGGTATCCGAAGGGCTGGACATCGCTATCCGGGCTGTGGTGGACCCTGGTGATGAGGTTCTGGTAGCCGAGCCCTGCTACGTCTCCTACCCGCCGTGCGTGACCCTTACGGGCGGCACCCCGGTCCCGGTCCCCTGCGTGGAGAAGGACCATTTCCGGCTGAACCCTGATCGCCTGATGGAGAAGATCACCGGGAAGAGCAAAGCGCTGGTGATAAACTTCCCCAACAACCCGACGGGAGGTGTCATGCGCAGGGAGGATATCCGGGCCATCGGGGATATCATCTGCGACCATGACCTCATCTTAATCAGCGATGAGGTCTATGCGGAGCTCACGTATGAAGGGGATTCCCACACCGCTGCTGCCACGGTGGGGGACCTCTGGGAGCGCACCATCACCTTGAACGGCTTTTCCAAGGCCTATGCCATGACCGGGTGGAGGATCGGTTACCTCTGTGCCCCGAAGGAGGTCTGCGACGCTGCCCTGAAGATCCACCAGTACGTGATGCTGTGCGCCCCGGTCATGGGCCAGGTAGCGGCCATGGAAGGCATCCGCCGGGGAGAAGAGGAGAAGAACCGCATGGTCCGGGAGTACCGGGTACGGCGCAACCTCTTCGTGGACAATCTCAACCGCATCGGCCTGACATGCCACCTCCCCGAGGGGGCGTTCTATGCATTCCCATCGGTGGAAAATACCGGGCTCTCGGATCAGGAGTTCGCCGAACAGCTTCTCAAGGAGGAGCACGTGGCCGTCGTCCCAGGGAGTGTCTTCGGCGCAGGCGGAAGGGACCACCTCCGGTGCGCCTATGCGGTCTCCCGGAAGAACCTGGCCGAAGCAGTGCGGCGCATAGAGCAGTTCATCGCCCGCCACGCCCGATAGTCACTTTTTTTATATGAAAATGCATCCGGCATTTTCATCATGTATGCTTGTGTTCCGAAAGGAATTATGTGATTTTTCTCTATCGCAGATCTGAGGCCCGGACTAAAGTGAATGATTCCACCCATTACCATGGGGGTATTTCAGAAGTACGGCTTACGGGGCCTGCCGCCCCTGGATATTCGGCTGCCCTGGAGGGCACCCGGAAAGGATGTCGCCGGGATTTTCGTTTACCTGGGTGTAGCCATCCGGACGCCATGAAAAATCCCCTTACTAAGACCTCCCTGGCGCGGCACCATGAGAGGGAACGATGACAAAGACCGGTTCTCCCTCTTGAGCGGAGATAGCTGCGATGCCTGAACGCCTCCCATTCTCCCCATTCCGGCACAAATGGCCGCGCATGTAACAGGGTTCCCTTTCGCACCCGGATAACCATGGAGAACCAGAAAGGAATGGGCGTATTCCTCCTGCAGGATGAATCGAGGGTCAACGCCTGGTTTAACCAGTAGGGTTTTATGGCATTCCCTGATCTATAGTAGGTGGTTGTACCATGAGCTGCACCATCATCGTCGGCGGTTTCTTCGGGGATGAAGGGAAGGGAAAGGTGGTGGCCCACATCGCATTCGCAGACCACCCATCCATCATATCCCGGGGAGGAGTGGGCCCCAACGCCGGCCATACGGTGAAGATAGGGGATAAGGAGTTCGGCGTGCGCATGGTCCCCTCGGGCTTTGTTTACCCGAAAGCCCGGCTGATGATCGGGACCGGGGTGCTGGTGGATCCCCGGGTACTCCGGAACGAGGTGGATCTTCTCCAGGTCAGGGATCGGGTCTTCGTGGACTCCCGCTGCGCCGTGATCGAGGAGTCGCACATCCAGCGGGACAAGGGGAGCGAGCACCTTGCCAAGACCATCGGGAGCACGGGGAGCGGGTGCGGGCCGGCCAATGCAGACCGGGTGATGCGGGTGGCCAGGCTGGCCAGGGATGTCCCGGAACTGGCCCCGTACCTGGCAGACGTGCCAAGAGAGATCAACAGCGCCCTGGACAGGGGGAATAACGTCCTCCTGGAAGGAACCCAGGGGTTCGGGATCTCCCTCTACTACGGGACATACCCGTTCGTGACCAGCAAGGACACCTCGGCCTCGCAGATTGCAGCGGACAACGGGGTGGGCCCCACCAGGGTGGATGATGTGATCGTGGTCTTCAAGGCCTATCCGACCAGGGTCGGGGAAGGCCCGTTCTCCACCGAGCTGGACCGGGCTGTCTCGGATGAGATGGGTATCCAGGAATTCGGGACCGTTACCCACCGGCAGCGCCGCATCGGGAGATGGGACGGGAGCATGGCCCGGTATTCGGCCATGGTGAACGGGTGCACCCAGGCGGCCATCACCGGGATTGACCGCATCGACCCAGCCTGCGCCGGGATTACCGAGTACGGCAAGCTTACCAGGAAGGCAAAAGACTTCCTCCAGCAGGCCGAAGAGGATATCGGTCACCCCGTCACCCTCATCTCCACCGGCCCGGACGTCTCCCAGATTATTGATATACGGGATGAGGTATGAGAGCCAATCCTCTGCTGCCTGGAGGATTCCCGGATCATCGATATACTGGAGGCAGTATGAAGCGGGCCATCCGCCGCATCCTCTTCTTCCCGGAGGTTTTCCGGATTATCGATATACCGGAGGCAGTATGAAGCGGGCCATCCTCCCCATCCTCTGCTGCCCGGTCTGCAAGGGGGATCTCACCCTCACGGTCACCAGCGAGAACGAGGTGGAGATCCTCGAGGGGAAACTCACCTGCGCAGCCTGCAGGGTGGATTATCCAATCGAGGAGGGGATCCCTGACCTCCTCCCCCCAACCGGGACCGAATGAAATATCGTTCCATTCTTTTTTTCACCGCAAGCATTCATACCATCGTACCGGGTGCATAACTCATGCTCTGGACCAGGGTCCTCATCCTCCCCCTCTCTCTGCTGGTCGACCGGGTGGTGGGAGACCCCAGGAGCCGGTACCACCCGGTTGCCCTCCTGGGACGGTTCATCGGCTGGTGGGGACGGCCTGGACGGTATAATTCACAGGTTCAGCGTACGGCCGGGGTGATCGGGTGGGTAGCAACCGTCGTACTCTTCTCCCTCCCCTTCCTTGCAGCAGACATGCTCCTTCCTCCTCCTGTCCTGCTCGTGGCAGGCCCCCTCCTCCTGAAGAGCTGCCTTGCATGGCGCTCCCTGGAGGAGCATGCCGGGGCCGCCGTGCAGGCGCTGGATGAGGGGGTGGATCGTGGCAGGGAGATGGTCTCCCTGCTGGTAAGCCGTGATACCTCCCGGCTCACGGGGGAGCAGGTCCTATCGGGCGCGTACGAATCGGTGACCGAGAACCTGGTGGACAGCATCGCCTCCCCCCTCTGTTTCTATGCTGCCTTCGGACTCGCAGGTGCGGCAGCGTTCCGTGCTGCCAACACCATGGATGCGATGCTCGGGTACCGGGACGAGCGGGCCCGCCTTGGCTGGTTCTCCGCCCGGGCCGACGATGTCCTGAACTTCATCCCGGCCCGGATCACCGCCGGGCTGCTCCTCTGCTATTTTGCTGCCAGAGGGAGGTTTGGGCCGGCCTGGCGGTGCCTGCAGGAGGATGGCCACCGGAGGCCGGGGTTCAATGGCGGCCTTGTCATCGCGGTGATGGCCGGCGGAACGGGGGCCCGGTTCGAGAAACCGGGTGTCTACACTATCGGGCCAGGAGAGCGCACGCTCCGGGAGGCAGGCCCCGATATCATCGCGGCCGTCCGGATGGTGACCGCCCTCCTTGCAACAGTGCTGATGGTAATAATGTTTTTGGCCCTGTTCATCCCAGTAATATAAGCATATGAAACTCGAGGAACTGAGATTCGGTACCGAGCTCCTGAAGCGCGGCTTTGCCTCCATGCAGAAAGGGGGCGTGATTATGGACGTGGTCAATGCAGACCAGGCCGCAATCGCTGAGAGTGCCGGCGCCGTCGCGGTGATGGCCCTCGAGCGGGTCCCGGCCGATATCCGGAAGGCGGGCGGTGTCGCCAGGATGGCAGACCCGGCAATCGTCCTGGAGATCATGGAGGCAGTCTCCATCCCGGTCATGGCCAAGGTGCGGATCGGGCATTTCGTGGAGGCCCAGGTGCTTGAGTCGCTCGGCGTGGACATGATTGACGAGAGCGAGGTGCTCACCCCCGCCGACGAGCAATACCACATCGACAAGACCAGGTTCACGGTCCCCTTCGTGTGCGGTGCCCGCGACCTGGGAGAAGCCCTGCGCCGCATCCACGAGGGAGCGGCAATGATCCGGACCAAGGGTGAGGCCGGGACCGGGAACGTGGTGGAGGCGGTCCGGCACATGCACGCCATCATGGGAGAGATCCGGGCCCTGCAGGGGAGGAGCCCCCAGGAAATAGTCGCACGGGCCAGGGAGCTGGAAGCCCCCCCTGAGCTCCTGGCAGAGACCGTGAAGATGGGAAGGCTCCCGGTGGTGAACTTCTCTGCCGGGGGTATCGCCACGCCGTCAGACGCGGCCATGATGATGCAGATGGGGGCCGACGGGGTCTTCGTGGGGTCCGGGATCTTCCTCTCGAGCGACCCCGAGAAGATGGCGCGGGCAATCGTGGAAGCGGTCAACCACTTCGACGAGCCGAAGGTGATCGCCGGGGTGAGCAAGCGCCTGGGCGAGCCCATGAGGGGGATCGACATCCACACCCTCCGCGAGGACGAGGTGCTCCAGACCCGTGGCCGTTAAGCTGGGCGTGCTGGCCCTGCAGGGGGACGTGAGCGAGCACCTGCAGGCATTCGAGCGGGCGCTCTCGGCAATGGGCATCACGGAGGGGAAGGTCATGGCAGTACGGAGCCCCCCGGACCTCTCCGGCCTGGACGGCCTGGCCATTCCTGGCGGGGAATCTACCGCTATATCCCGCCTTATTCAGAAAAACGGGTTCTACGAAACGTTGGCCACTTTTAAGGGGGGCATCTTTGCCACCTGTGCGGGCATGGTGCTGATGGCGGACCGGGTCGACGACCCGCGGGTACATACCCTCGGGCTCATGGGGATGACCGTCGTGCGGAACGCCTTCGGGCGCCAGAAGGAGTCTTTCGAGGCAGATATCCCGGTCAGGGGCCTTGAGGCGCCATTCCACGCGGTCTTCATCCGGGCCCCGGTTGCCACCGCCTGCAGGAACGGTTCTTCCGAGCTGGCCCGTATCGATGCCGGGATCGTCGCTGTCAGAAAGGGGAAGCACCTGGCCCTCGCGTTCCATCCCGAGCTCGGGCCGGATACCCGGCTCCACCAGCTCTTCCTGCAGGGTCTTGGGGTGTAGGAGGGAATCTGCCTCGCCCGAGGGATTGAACAGCAGGATGAAGGACCAGGGCATCGGAATTCGGGAAACTTCCTGACCACGAGGAGGGGAATCGCCAGGTGCTCCCCAAAGGATTCCCTGGCCAGGTGCAGGATCTGGCGTTTGCCTCTTTTTGCGTGTTCTTTGAGACAGGCCAGCCTGGACAAGGGGTCCAGGCCGAATGGTGGGAGATACTGAGGATTTTATCATCTTTATACGATTTTTCCGGGTAACATAATATATCGGGACCTATAAGGGTGTTCATAGTGCAGCGTGGAGAGATGCTAAAACCCAATCGAAAAGCGGAGTGATTGCAGGGGGGTCTGGCCTGGCCGGGACGTTTCGTGCCCAGGCGGGAGCTAAAGTTTTCATTATCCCCAGCACCATCAGTATTCTTGTGTCCCTGTGCAGCTCCCCGGTGCACGTGCCGGACGACCGTCAGCATAAAATCCCCCGAAGGGGTATAAATTCCCGGAAGATGCGCCCATGAACGTGCAGGATATTCGCAGGAAAGTCCGGGAACTGATGCCCGGGGCCGTGGAGGACCTCAAAAGGCTTGTCAGGATACCCTCGGTGGCGTTCCCCGGGTTCCCGCCGGCCCCGGTGATGGAGATGGCAGAGGCGACTGTTGGCCTGCTGAAGCGTTCCGGGGTGGAAAACGCCCGGTTGCTGGACGTCCCCGGAGGATACCCTGCTGTCTATGCGGAGATACCGGCACCTCCCGGCGCCCCGTCGGTGCTCCTCTATGCCCACTACGATGTGCAGCCGGCCGGTAAGGACCAGGGCTGGCAGGGCGATCCCTGGGATCCTGCTGTCCGGGACGGGCGGTTGTACGGGCGGGGAACAGCAGATGACAAATCCGGCATCCTCGTCCATGCGGCCTCCCTGCAGGTCTTCGGAGGCAGACCCCCCATCGGGGTGCGGGTGGTCATCGAGGGGGAGGAGGAGACCACCAGCCATCTCCATGAATTCATACGGGATCACCCGGACCTGTTCCAGTGCGACCTCATTATCGTCTGCGACCTGGGAAGCCTCGCGGCCGGTGAACCGGCTTTAAACACCGCCCTCCGCGGGGAGGTGTCCTGCCTCGTCACCGTCCGGACCCTGGCGCACGCGGTCCACTCGGGGACCTTCGGGGGGCCGGCACCCGACGCGCTCGTCGCTCTCATCCGCATGATGGCGGCCCTTCACCAGGATGATGGCAACGTGGCCATCCCTGGCCTGGCCGCATATCCCTGGGAGGGGCAGGACTTTCCGGTGGAGCGTTTCCGGGAGGTTGCAGGGGTGCAGGAGGGCGTGGATCTCATCGGGACCGGCAGTATCAGCACCCGCCTGTGGTCAAAGCCCTCGGTCACCGTAATCGGGATAGATGCCCCACCAACCCGCGAAGCTGTCAATATACTCATCCCGGAAGCGACCGCCCGGGTAAGCATGCGCATCGCCCCGGGCGCCGACCCGGAGCAGGAGCTGCAGAAGCTGAGGGAGTTCCTGCAGGCCCAGGTGCCCTGGCACGCCGGGGTGGAGGTGACCCGGGTACGGGCATCGGCCGGCTTCGTCTGCCCGAAGGGAGGCCGGGGGTATGCCCTGGCCCGCAGGGCCATGGAGGCCGCCTACGGAACCCCGGTACAGGAGATTGGCTCCGGCGGGTCCATCCCGCTCCTTCAGGTTCTGGCAGCGGCGGTACCCGGTGCGGAGTTCGTGCTCTGGGGATGTGAGGACATGGAGCATTCCCGCACCCACGGCCCGGAGGAGAGCGTTGACCTCGGCGAGCTCGAGCGGATGGTACTGACCCAGACGCTGCTTGTGCAGGCGCTGGGAGATGAGTGGATGATGGGCGAAAGCAGTTGACCTTGTCGATGCCTTCCGGATTCGCCTGGTAATGTTTTGTCATGGCGGCGCGAGAGATCCCTGCCACTCCCCCCGGGAAACCGTGGACGAGGTGATCGAGGGCGCCGGGTGCGTTAGCAGTCAAGGTAAGATGCCTTTTCGATGTGGCATCAAAAATCCAAAAAAAAAAGTTTTCACACACGTATCTCTTCATCGGGTAAATTTCCCCGGTATCGGGTTTTGCGACCCCGGACCGAAAAAATGTTAATAGAGGAGGAGGAGCGGGGCAAAGACCGCGGCCACGATGGCCATCAACTTGAGCAGGATGTTCAGCGACGGCCCGGCAGTGTCCTTGAACGGATCGCCGACCGTGTCGCCGGTGACGGCAGCCTTGTGGGCGGGGGAGCCCTTGCCGCCAAGGTGCCCCTGCTCGATGTACTTCTTGGTATTGTCCCAGGCGCCCCCGGCATTGGCCATCATGATGGCCACGATGAACCCGGTGGCAATGGACCCGACCAGGAGCCCGGCCAGGGCTTCAGGGCCGAGGACAAACCCGACGAAGAGTGGGGCGACGATTGCCAGGAGGCCTGGTACTATCATCTGCCTCAAGGCTGCGTTCGTAGAAATGGTGATGCAGGAGCTGTAGTCGGGATCGGCCTTCCCTTCCATCAGGCCGGGGATCTCCTTGAACTGGCGCCGTACCTCCTCAACGATGAACCCTGCAGCTTTCCCGACCGCCGCCAGGGCAAAGGAGCAGAAGAGGAACGGCAGCACGGCCCCGATGAGGATGCCCACGAAGACCATGCCCGAAGGATCGAGCATGTCCACCATCTTGAGGCCGACCGCCTGGGTATAGGCCGCGAACAAACCGAGGGCGGTCAGGGCAGCTCCACCGATTGCGAAGCCCTTCCCAATTGCTGCGGTGGTATTACCTACCGCATCAAGGGTATCGGTGATCTCCCTGACCTCCTTGCCCTGCCTGGACATCTCGGCGATGCCCCCCGCGTTGTCGGCGACCGGCCCGTAGGCGTCAACCGAGAGGGTGATGCCCAGGGTGGCCAGCATGCCCAGGCCGGCGAGCGAGATACCGTAGAGACCGGCCTGCTGGGCGGCGATCAGGATCGCCCCCACGACGATGACGACAGGCCAGATAGTGCTCTCAAAACCAACAGCCAGGCCGGCGATGATGTCAGTTGCAGCCCCGGTCTCTGTTGCCTTGACGATCCGCCGGGTTGGTGGACGATCGTATGAAGTATAGTACTCGGTGACCAGCCCTATCAGGAAACCGGCAATGAGGCCGGCGATGGTGGCTATGAATACTCCAAGGTACTGCGGCCCTAGCATGGTCGTGACCAGCCAATAAGTGGCGATCACGGTCAGCACCAGGCTCGTGAATGTCCCCACGTTGAAGGCCTTGTGGATGGCGCTGCTCTCGTTCCGGGAGCTGCGCACGAAGAACGTCCCTACGATTGACGCGAGGATGCCGAGGGCTGCGACCATCATGGGCAGGAGCACGACATTGAGGATAGGGACTCCGGCGAACTGCGTTGCGGATATGGCGGCCGCGCCTACGGCCATCGGGGCGATGATGGAGCCGACGTAGGACTCGTAGAGGTCGGCACCCATACCCGCGATGTCTCCCACGTTGTCTCCCACGTTGTCGGCGATGACAGCCGGGTTCCGGGGGTCGTCCTCGGGTATCCCGGCCTCTACCTTGCCCACCAGGTCAGCACCCACGTCGGCAGCCTTGGTGAAGATTCCGCCCCCGACCCTGGCAAAGAGGGCGATGGAACTCGCACCCATCGAGAACCCCAGCAGGACGCTGACCACGTTTTCCAGGGTGAGCGAAGTGAAGGTGCTTAACCCGATGAAGAGGAGTGAAAGCCCCATGACCCCGAAGCTCACCACAACGAGCCCCATGACTGTGCCGCTGGCGTATGACACCCGGAATGCCTTTGCCATCCCCTCCTTCGCAGCGTTGGTGGTCCGGACGTTGGCATACGTGGCCGCGGACATCCCGATGAACCCGGCACCTGCCGAAAGGGTCGCTCCCACTACGAAGCAGAGGGCCGTGAGCGGGTTGATGACCAGGGCCAGGACGATGGCAACGACCACCACGAAGACCGCGATCGCGGTATACTGGCGCTTCAGGTAGACCATGGCCCCCAGCCGGATAGCCGCGGCTATCTTCTGCATCAGTTCATTCCCGGTGCCCTCCCGCTTCATGGCAATGAATGCGTAGGCCGCGAAGAGCAGCCCGATGAGCGCACAGACTGGTACGAGATATATCATATCCATGGGTACAATCCTCCAGAGAACTGGCGAATCTCCTGATCACAGGTCGTATGATCCTCAGTAGCTTGGTTCCTCCAGTTAAAAAGCAGGCTGGTTCTGTTCGAAGTCGAGGACCCGGGGGACGAGAGTCTGGAGGTCGAGAAGGACGGCTTTTGCAGGCGTGGGGGTAATATTCATCTGCTTCTGGAAGGAGGTCTGGGACTGCCAGGTCCCCGAGTTCACGCAGAGTACACCCCGGTACTCGGTGACCCCCATGATGTGCACATGCCCGGTATGGAGGACCTCGGGGACCGGCTCGATGACCATGGAGTCCTCCGAACCCGCAGCAATGGGGGTCTTCCGCCCATACGTGGGGGCCAGGTGCCGGCGCTGGAGCATTCCTGCCATCATGGGAGCGACGTTCTCATAGGTTGCACCGGGGACGAGGCTGATGAGGTCATCGAGGGATCGTCCATGATACATCTGCACCATGACCCCCTGCAGGCTGACCAGGGCGGGATTCTCCACCAGGGTGCAGTTCGCAGGGAACGTGCCGGTGAATTCGGGGGGAATGGCCGGCTGGGGCTCGGCTGCCCGGACAACGTCATGGTTGCCCGGCGAAACGATGATGCGGATGCGGGAGGGGATGTCCCGGAGCATCCTGCCAAGGACATCGTACTGTTCATAGATGTTCGTGATGGTGAGTTCCTGCTCCTGGTTTGGGTAGACACCTATCCCGTCCACCAGGTCTCCCGCAATGAGGAGGTAGGAGGCGTCCGAGTCCTGGAGCCAGTCGCCAAACCGGTTCCAGGCGTCTTCGAGGAACGTATCGCTGCCCACGTGCACGTCGGAGATCAGAACGGCCTTTCCCGGCCCCTCGCTCCGGTAGGGGGCATGGCTGATGGGGACGTCCGGCCGGAACAGCTGCTCGGCAAAGAAGAGCCTGCCATCTCCCGAGAGGGTCCCCCGCACCCCTACCACCTCGTCTGGCAGGATGGCCTCCGCGTCGGAGAAATTGGGGCGGTCCTTGTGGAAGAGCGCGGAAATGGAGGCGGTAGGGTCCTCGAGGTCGGCTATGCGGTGTCCGTTTGCCGTGGCCTTCACCTCCTGCACCATGCCCATGATGGTGCAGGCCTCCTGGCGGTAGCGGGAGTTCTTTTTCAGGGCCTCTATAGGCATCGGACTGGTCCTTGCCCGGATGAGTGCACCCAGCCGCTGGTAACGGTCCCGGAAGTAGTGGATATAATCATTCGTCGCGCCTGCGTTCCGGGCGCTCCCCGCCGCACCCCGGACAACTTCGAACCGGGGATCGGCGAGGAACCGGCTTCCGTCCCGGTCCTGCGAGAGCCCGGGGATGTGCCGTACCGAGACCACCACCGTGTCCCCGGGGATATTTTCCAGGATGCGGTCAATCAGCCCGGGATCGTCCTTTTCGGCCAGGTAACGGACAACCTCGGGGTGGACCTGCATCTTGGTCTCCAGGAACCGCTGCACGATGGTCTGGGCATCAAGCATTGATCATATAATTGCCGATGCCCGATATCAGGCTTTCAGTCCGGCCCTGCTGGCAGGTGAATCCCCTTAAAAAGCCCGCAATCCAGGTTCATTTATCCCCGGGCCCAACTGATCAGAATCCCTTATAGTCCGGTGAAAGAAATAGTGAAGAGTTATATTCATGTCACGCGTGCCGGACGACAAGGAGAAGCCGGGCTGGTGGACCCGGTTCAGGACGAGCAAAGATCCCTGGGTCTCCCTGGGGCGTGAACTCCTCTGGGTGGTCGCGGTGGTCGGGGGGATCGCCTTGGCCCTCTTCCTCGTCTCCGGGACCTGGCCTGCGGTGGTGACCATCGAGTCCGAGAGCATGGTGCCCCACATGCACGTCGGCGACCTGGTCTTCGTGGCTGCCGCCGACCGGTTCGGGCCGCTGCAGACCTGGGAGGATGCCAGGTCCACTCAGTACGAGAAGTACGGCGGGTTCGGGGATATCATAATATACCAGCCGAACGGGGCATCCGGGTCGGCTATCCCGGTCCTCGGCATGGGGGTGCACCCCATCATCCACCGTGCCATAACCGAATTCGATGGCAACGGCAGTATCCCCAGGTATTATTACTTCTACCCCGGTGCAGACAGCCCGAAAGAATACCTCCCTGTAACGATCGGGGATTCGGTTTGGACCCTGTCGAACGGGACGGTGGTGGCCCGTGTGGTCTCTGGCAGGCTCGTTCCTGATACGGCCAATACATCGCCCGATTATGGTTATATTTCAGATTCCGGGACGCCGGCGGCGAATCCCGGGTTCATCACCCGCGGCGACAACAACTACGTGAGCGACCAGGGAGGATTCCTCTCCCGGAGAGACCTCGGGGTCATCCAGCCGGTCAAAAAGGAATGGGTTGTGGGGAAGGCCCTCTTTTCCATCCCCCTTCTCGGGTATCTCCCCCTAAACATCGTGCCGGTTGCCATCATCATCATCGCCCTGATGCTCCTCTGGGAATACTACCAGAGACAGAAGGGGGCCGCGAAAGGGAAAACGAAAACTGCAGCCAAATCCGGCAGGAAACCTTCCCGGGGCAGGAAGTGACGGGTGTCGGGTTCCAGGGGCCTGCATACCCTCCTCGCTGACGTGGAGGGGGGCCACCGGCTGACTGAGGCGGAAGCCCTGGACCTCCTCTCCTGCCGGGGCCACGATGTCTACTCTATCCTTACTGCTGCAGACCGGGTAAGGGAGGCAAAGGCCGGCCCGATCGTCACCTGCGTCCGCAACCAGAATATCCACATCACCAACATCTGCAAGAACCTCTGCGGTTTCTGTGCCTTCGGAAGGAGAGCCTCGGATCCTGGCGCCTACCTGGATGACCGGGAGAGCATCGAGCGGAAGGCCCGGCTGGCGGTTTCCCGGGGCGTTACGGAAATCTGCCTCCTCTCCGGGGTTCACCCGGGGTTTGATGCAGGACGGTACAGCGAGGTCCTGGCCTGGGTGCACGGGGCAGCACCCGGGATCCACCTCCATGCCTTCAGCCCCGACGAGGTGAACCATGCGGCAGTCCTTTCCGGCATCCCGGCCCGCGAGGTCCTGGCCCGCCTGAAGGAGGCGGGTCTCGGCTCCCTCCAGGGCACCGCTGCAGAGATACTAGTGGACGAGGTGCGGGCGGTCATCTGCCCGAAGAAGCTTTCCTCTGCTGAATGGGTGCGGATCATCCGGGAGGCTCACCGCCTCAGCATCCCGACGACGGCGACCATCATGTATGGTTCCTGCGAGGGCCCGCGTGACCGGGTCCGCCACCTGGCCATCCTCCGGGAGATCCAGGACGATACCGGGGGATTCACCGAGCTGGTCCCACTCTCGTACCTCCACTGGAACACCGCTCTTTTCCGGGAAGGGAAGGCGCCGGCCGGAGCCACGGGCCGGGATGACCTGCTCCTTATCGCCATGTCCCGCCTCTTCCTGGACAACTTCCGCAATATCCAGGTCTCCTGGGGGAAGCTTGGGCCCAGCCTCTCGCAGGCGGCCCTCCTCTGTGGCGGAAACGACCTGGGAGGCACCATGTTCTCTGACGACGTCACCATGGAGGCAGGGGCAGCCGGGGCGGAGTTCCTGGACCAGACGGAGATGGAACGGATGGCAGCGGACATTGGACGTGTCCTGCGCCGGAGGTTTACGGATTATTCGCTGGCACCGGGTTGATCCACGGGCCGGAGTGAACTACAGATGAAATGATGATGTGGTCCTTTTTAAAACGGAATAGAATAGTTTCCCCGTAATCATCTCCCTCTGGCCGAGCTCTCCCTCCTCATTGTGCCTTTTGTATGCCGGAATGGATAACTCCTCCTCTTTAAGCCTTATGCACAGGTCTTCACTATGCCCGGAGACCGTTTTCACGAGAGAAGGTCGAGGGCTTCCCTGCCGCTCATCCCTACCCTGACCCCGAGAGCGGAAGCCCCTGTATTGGCCTCTTTCACCTCTCCGGCCATGAGGTCGTCGATGGTGGCCACCGAGGGCCCCCGGGTCGGCCGGACCCGGGCCGCCGGGTAGCCGAACCGCTCCAGTGCGGCCACATCAATAGCCCCGCAGCCCACCAGGCCTCGTGCGGCCACTACCCCCACCAGGTTCACCGGCCCGGCCGGGATGACAAACCCTGCCCCCACCCCGTTCCGGAGCGGTACATGCTGCTCATGCATCATCACCCTAGCTGTGGCAGCAGCAGGAGATGATACCTGCGGGAGTTCCTTTATCATAGATGGTGCAATACAGCTCACGAAGGAATGTCAAAGGGTAGCATGGCAATGGCACCTCCGCTCTCCGGGGCGGCGCTGCGGGGACTGATGGAAGATGTCCTGGAGGGGCACCGGCTCTCACCCGGGGAGGCGGAGGCGCTCTTCCGGGTCCGTGGCCGCGAGGTCTGGGAGGTGGCCGCTGCAGCGGACCGCCAGAGGGCCCGCAGGGTGGGGGAAATGGTCACCTACGTCCGCAACCAGAACATCAATGTCACCAACCTCTGCGTGAATGCCTGCGGATTCTGCGGTTTCTCCCGCAAACCGGGGGATGCAGATGCGTTCTGCCATCCAAAGGAGGTAATCCGGGAGAAGGCGTCCCTTGCCCGGTCCCGGAACGTGACGGAAATATGCACGGTGAGCGGGCTGCATCCAGATTTTAATGCGGACTCCTATACGGACATCCTCTCCTGGATACGGGAAGCAGCGCCAGGGGTTCACCTCCATGCCAGCAATCCCATGGAAGTCGCGTACGGCGCCCGGAAGAGCGGGATCTCCACGCGCGAGATGCTCGAGCGGATGAAAGAGGCCGGCCTCGGGACCCTGTGCGGAACAGCGGCCGAGATCCTGGTCGACGAGGTCCGCCAGGTAATCTGTCCGGGCAAGGTTCGCACGGCCGAATGGGTGCGAATCATCCGGGAAGCCCATGCACTTGGCATCCGGTCGACGGCCACCATCATGTACGGGCACTGCGAATCCGAGGGTGACTGGGCGCGGCACCTCGCGATCATCCGCGAAATCCAGGACGATACCAGGGGATTCACCGAGTTCGTACCGCTCTCCTTCGTGCACCGGAATACCCCACTCTACCGCCGGGGCGTGGCAAGGGCGGGTGCCACGGGCAGGGAGGACCTGCTCATGATCGCGGTGCCGCGCCTCTTCCTGGACAACATCCCGCACATCCAGGTGTCATGGGTCAAGCTTGGGGTGAAGATGGCGCAGATCGGGCTCCTGGCCGGCGGGGACGACCTGGGTGGGACCATGTTCGAGGAGAGCATCTCCAAGGGTGCAGGTGCAGTGGATACCGACTACCTGGACCCCGCGGAGATGCGCCGCATGGCAAGCGACCTCGGCCGGCCACTCCAGGAGCGGACAACCCTCTACGAGACCGCCGGCCCCAGGCCGGGCAGCCGATAATTACCTCCCGATAGCAATTTGTGGGACCGGGTCCGATACTACTGAATTTACCAGGGAACCGCCCATGCCGCCCCAGACCATTCCCCCGGTTGCCTACCCGCTCCTGGCCGCCACGCTCTTCGGGGTGAGCACCCCGCTTGCCAAGCTCCTGGGGACCGGGATCCACCCGGTCCTGCTCTCGAGCCTCCTCTACCTGGGGATGGGGGCTTCCATGGCCCTCGTCTTCATCGTCACCCGCCGGCGCGGGAGGGAGGTGGCCGAAGCCCGCCTGCGGCGGAAAGATATCCCCTGGCTCCTCGGAACCATGCTTGCAGGGGGGTTCCTGGCCCCCAACCTCCTGATGGCAGGGCTCTCGGTCACACCGGCGACGACCGCTTCCCTGCTGCTCAACTTTGAAGCAGTGGCCACCACGTTGATAGCCTGGGGCATCTTCCACGAGCACGTGGGGCGCCGCGTCGCGGTCGCGGTGCTGCTCATCACCATGGCCGCCATTGCCCTCACCCTTGACCTATCAGGGGTCTACGGCCTCTCATGGGGGGCACTGGCCATCGTGGCCTCCTGCGCCATTTGGGGCCTGGACAACAATTTTACCCGCGTCATCTCCCTGCGGGACCCGGCTGCCATTGCCACATTCAAGGGCCTGGCAGCAGGGAGCATTTCCCTCCTCGCTGCCCTTGCCCTGCATGTCCCGGTTCCCGCCCCGGCCCAGGCAGCCGGCGCCCTGGTCCTTGGCTTCTGCTGTTTCGGGCTTTCCAGCTTTTTCTTCATCCTCTCGCTCCGGAGCATGGGGGCATCCCGGACCGGGGCCTACTTCGGGGCCGCCCCCTTCGTCGGGGTGGGTGCATCGGTCCTCATCTTCTGGGAAGCCCCAGACCTGCAGTTCCTGGCCGCCCTGCCCCTGATGATAGCCGGGGCCTGGCTCCTGGTATCTGAGCAGCACGGGCATGCCCATGTCCATGAGCGCCTGGTGCACGAGCACCGTCACCGCCATGACGACGGCCACCACTTCCATGACCACGGGGATGACCGGGTCGGCGGGCATACCCATGTGCACGTGCACGAGCCCATGGAACATGACCACCCCCACTCGCCGGATATCCACCACCGGCATTAAAAGACGGGAAAAAAGAGATTTCAATCGTGAGGTTTGAGGAACTGGACGATCTTGTCCCCGATTTCGCGGGCCCTGCGCATGGCCTGGTGGTCCCTGAGCACCTCCCCCTCCAGGTAACCCTTCCCCCGCACCCACCCGAGATATGAGAACTCGTGGGCCCCCAGGAACCCTTCCAGGGTCTCGATGGTCCTTGCGCCGCCCTTGTTGGCGCAGACCGCCACTGCGACCGCTTTCCGGCCGGCAAGCTGCCGCTTGTGGTAGAGAGAGTAACTGCGGTCGATGAAGTTCTTGAGGTGGCCGTTTACATCAAAGTAGTAGGTCGGGGAACCGATCACGAGGACCTCGCAGGCCAGGACCTTCTCCATAACCTCGCTCCAGTCGTCGTTCCTGACCACGCACCACTGGTGCTCCTTGCACTTCTCGCACCCCAGGCAGGGCTTGATCTCTTTTCCCGCAAGGGAAACGAACTCGGTCGGAACCTCCGCCTCCTCGCACCGCTCGAGGATGGCCCGGACGAGGAGAGCGGTGTTCCCTTCCTTGCGCTGGCTCCCGCACAGCCCTAAAACCGTCATGGTTCTAACTATCACCTCCTATATTTTGATGGTTTTGATGGGCACACCGGGAGCGAGCCGGTGCATGGCCCCGGTGACCGCAGCCCGGGGGTAATCCGCAAAGGAAAAGAGGTGGGAGGGGCACTTACAGTCGCTGCACCCGAATCCCGGCACCGGGCTGCCGGGGAGGAGCCCGGCCAGGCGGCATTCCAGCCGCTCCGGGGTGACCACGCACATGGCGGAGTCGAGCCGGAAGGCGGGAGACCGCAGGAGATAGTCGATATGCCAGCGAAGCCTGGGCCCGGGCTCTCCCCGGGAAAGCCTGGCGTGGCGGGATACCCGGGAGAGCCCTCCCGGTCCCAGGGCCGACCCGACGTACACGTGGTAACCTGCCGGAAACCTGGTGGGCCCCAGGGCACCGACCTTTACGCAGGCAGGCCCGTTTTCCAGGAGGAGACAGTAGGTGCCGGCGGCCATGAGGGGTCAGTCGGCAGTCGTCCGGAGGAACTCCATGGCAGCGCTGATATGGCGGTTGCCACCCTGGTCCACCGGTGATCCGTGGCCCGGGTAGAGCCCCCGGACCGTGAGCTCAGACAGGCGCTCCAGGGATCGCGCCAGGTCCGCCCGGCTCCCCCCGGGGAAATCAAAGCGCCCGAAGCCGCCGTCGGTAAAGACCGTGTCCCCCGAGATGAGGGCCTGCTCTCCGGCATGGTAGAGGCAGATGCTCCCCGGGGTATGGCCGGGGGTGTGCAGCACCCGGAACTCACCGACGGAATCCCCGTCTTCCAGGACCCGGCCGGGGGCAAGGCCGGGCGAACGGGCCCCAAAGTGCAGGGAGAGCGAGGTTGTGTCACTCGAGAGGCCCGCGGCATCCAGGCGGTGGATGCTGATTGGAGCCTTGCACATGTGGGCTATCTCCCGGACATAGGCAATGTGGTCATAGTGGCAGTGGGTGATGACGATCTCCCTGATCTCGTTTTTCCAGCGCTCCAGGGCAGTGGGCGGGACACCGGCATCCACCAGCACCCCGCCGGCGAGGTAAGAATTCCCGAGAAAGTTCCCGCCGGGGATCCACCGTACAGGCATAGAACATAATATGCTCACACTTCCCATTATGTGTGCTATGCCCACCCTTATCCAGGAATCTCTCCTTGGCGTCCCGCCGCAGGTGCAGGCTGTGGCGCGGGAGGAAGCCCTCAACCCGCGGCAGGCAGCGCTGTCGGTGGCCCGTGGGCGGATGGTCATCCCTGCCAACCCGAAGCGGGCCCACCGGCTCTGCGGGATCGGCGAGGGCTGCCGGGTGAAGGTCAACGTGAACGTTGGCACCTCCGGGGAGCGCTGCGACCCGGCGCTCGAGGAGGCCAAGGCCCGGGCAGCCCTGGAAAACGGTGCCGACACCCTGATGGACCTCTCCACGGGGGGAGACCTCCCTGCCATCCGGAAGAGGATCCTGGCCCTGGATGTCCCCGTCGGGACGGTCCCCGTCTACGAAGCGGTGCGGAGGGCCGGCAGTGCTGCGGACGTGGACGCGGACCTCCTCTTCTCGGTGATCCGGGAGCACTGCCGGGACGGGGTGGACTTCCTCACTCTCCACTGCGGGGTGAACCTTGCCGCATTGGAGGCCCTGCGGTCAGACCCGCGGGTCATGCAGGTGGTCTCCCGGGGCGGGGTCTTCCACGTAGCCATGATGGTCGAGCGCGGGGAGGAGAACCCCCTGTATGCCGAGTTCGGCTACCTCCTGGAGATCCTGGCAGAATTTGACGTGGTGGCCAGCCTGGGGGACGGGATGCGTCCCGGCTGTCTCCAGGACGCCGACCGGCACGCCAAGACCGTGGAGTACCTCACCCTGGGGCGCCTGGCGAACCAGGCCCTGGACGCGGGGGTGCAGCGGATGGTCGAGGGGCCGGGGCACATCCCCCTGGAGCAGGTGGGGTACAACGTGCGGGTGATGAAGGAGCTCACCAACGATGCCCCCCTCTACCTGCTCGGCCCGCTGGTGACCGACCTCGCCCCCGGCTACGACCACCTCGTGGGCGCCATCGGCGGGGCCGTGGCCTGCATGAACGGGGCAGATTTCCTCTGCATGGTTTCCCCGAGCGAGCACCTGGCCCTCCCCCTGGTGGATGACATCGTGGAGGGCACCAGGGCGGCAAAAATTACCGCGCACATCGGGGACATCTCACGGGTCCGGGAGGGGTACAAAGTGCCCCGGGAGTATCAGATGGCAGATGCGCGCCGCCGCCTTGACTGGGAGGGCCAGTTCCGGCTAGCCCTCTTTGGAGAGCACGCCAGGCAGATCCACCAGAGGGACGGGGACCTGGAGACCTGCTCCATGTGCGGGGAACTCTGCGCCGTCAGGATGGTCCGGGAGATCTTCGAGAAGGAGAAGGAGAAGAAAGGGTAATCCCCGGCCACTGTTCCTGTTCAGTTGCCATGGCACGATACTTCGGAGGAAAGGACCGGTATGCGGAATAGCCTGCTGCTCCATCATTCTTGGGTTGTTCCGGGCCTCCGTGCTGGAAATGACTCGTATGTGCGGGGAAATTGATCCCCACCTGCCCCTGGTGTTGCAGGCAGGTGCGCGAATCCCGGAGATTTCCTGCCAGGAGAAATGGCATACCGGGATCCGGGCATGTCTAGTGTTTTGCCTTCTCCCGGATGATCATCTCGCAGAAGGAGTCCCCGCGGCAGCGGGCACGCGAGGTGACTATCTCATAGTCCGGGTTCAACGCCTGGATGGCGCTTCCCACGTACGCCATGCAGACCCGGTTCACCATGGCCGGGTCGCGCTTCATCTCGCGCTCCGTGCGGAACATGGCGCACTCGGTCAGCCTGATGACCCCCTCGCCCGGGAACCCCTCGATGAAGGGGGTCTCGAAGGTCGGGCCGAAGAGGACCACCGATATGGCCCCCAGGGTCTGGACCAGGTCGGATGCATTGCCCCGCGGCATCCGGTAACGATTGGCGATACTTCGTATTTCGTCTCCCAGGGCGGCAAATGCGGCATCAGGAATAGCCCTCTCTGATCTCTGGTCCAGCTCGAGGACCACCCGGGTGAGCGCCTGGGTGGCTATGGCCCAGCGGGTGGGCATGGGGATCTCTTTTGCTCCGGCCATGGCAGCGATCCAGCTCCTGCCGGGGACGACCCAGCTTTCGAAAACGGGCGGCACCGGTATTGTTGACTATCCCCCCCGAGTGATAAAGTAGTTTCCCCGGACGGGAAACGATGAAGCATCGTTCGCACGAGGCGTGAACCATTGGGAAAAGGAAGCCGGGTTATGGAGCCCTCACTTCACGCCCAGGATACGGATGGCCAGCAGGGCCGCGTTCTCCCCGTTATCCACCCCGACGCAGGCAACCGGGACCCCCCGTGGCATCTGCACGATGGAGAGGAGGGCATCGAGGCCCATGAGCGGGCCGCTTGCCGGGACGCCGATCACGGGCCGGTCCGTCTTCGAGGCGACTACGCCGGGGAGGGCGGCAGAGAGCCCGGCGATGGCGATGAAGACCCTGCAATCGCTCTGCCTGATGTAGGCATCCAGGCGATCGGGTTCCCGGTGGGCCGAGATGACTGCGGCATCGTAGCTGACATGGTGTGTTTCCAGGACCGCCGCGGCCTTCTCCACGATCGCCGCATCCGAGGTGGAACCGCTGATAATGGCAACCTCGACCATCTGATTCGTCATCCACACTTATAACCCGTGATTATAAAAATAATAGGTGCTGATTTGTATGGAAAAGGAACCTCTCCTCATGCTGCCCGGCCCGGTACCCATGCCGGAACGGGTTCGGGCTGCCATGGTGCGGCAGGCAATCAACCACCGCGGCAACGAGTTCGGGGCGGTGTACGCCGACTGCGTCCGTGTCCTGAAGACAGCTTTCGGCACCGCAAATGACCTCTTCGTAGTCAGCGGATCGGGGACTGCTGCCATGGAGGCGGCGGTGGGGAACTTCGGGCGGGGGAAGAGGATTGCCTGCCTGGTGAACGGGAAGTTTGGCGAACGGCTCTACAAGATAGCCCAGCGCTACGGGACTGCGAGGGAGGTCCCGTCACCATGGGGCACCCCCCTGGGCCTGGCCGCACTCGAGCGGGAGCTCGAGGAGGGGGCCGAGATGGTCACCTTCGTGCACAACGAGACCTCGGCGGGGATCAGGAACCCGGCCAGCCAGGTGGCAAAGCTCGCGCGGAAGCACGATGCCCTCGTCGTGATGGACGGCATCACCTCCATCGGCGGGGACGAGGTCATGGCGGACGCGTGGGGGGTGGACATCGCCGTGGTCGGCTCCCAGAAATGCCTGGCGGCACCTGCAGGGCTCTCGGCCATTTCGGTGAGCGGCCGGGCCTGGGAGCGGATGACCGAATCCCGGCCGTTCTACCTTGACCTGGCGGCATACCGGAAGAGCGCCGCTTCCAAGGTAATGGAGACTCCCTACACGCCTGCTGTGCCCCTGTTCCTGGCGCTCCGCGAGGCCTGCCTGATCCTCGAGGAGGAGGGCCTGGAGGCCCGCATCGCCCGCCACCGCCGCATGGCCGGTGCTGTCCGTGCCGCGGCCGGGGCCTGGGGCCTGCCGCTCTTCCCGCGGATAGACGCAGACCATGCCTACTCCAATACCGCGACGGCCATCACCCTCCCGGCAGGGGTGGAGGACGCCGGTTTCAGGGGAACCATCAAGAAGCTCGGGATCGAGATCGCCGGCGGGCAGGACCACCTCAAGGGGAAGATCTTCCGCATCGGGACCATGGGAGCGGTGGGGGCCCCGGAGATCCTGGCCACCCTGGCCGCGGTGCAGTACGCCCTGCAGAAGCAGGGTTACCAGGTGAAGGGCGACGGCGTCACCGCTGCTGCCGGGGTGCTCGGGACATGAGGGTCGGGGTCGCCGATACCACCTTTGCACGGGTGAACATGGGAGCGTATGCCGTGGATGAACTGAAGCGGCACGCCAGCGTGAGCATCGAGCGGGTGACGGTGCCCGGCATCAAGGACCTCCCGGCGGCCTGCAAGAAGCTCATCGATGAGAGGAAGTGCGATATCGTCATGGCCCTGGGGATGCCGGGCAGGGAGGAGAAGGACCGCATGTGCGCCCATGAAGCCTCCCTGGGGCTGATCATGTGCCAGCTTATGACCACCACCCATATCATCGAGGTCTTCGTGCACGAGGACGAGGCGAAGGACGACCCGGAACTGGCGTGGCTGGCGGAGCAGCGCACCCGGGAGCATGCCGTAAACGCCATAAAGATGGTCCTCAACCCGCGTGAGCTGCAGAAAGAGGCCGGGACGGGGCAGCGCCAGGGTTTCCCGGACGCCGGGCCGGCGCGCCGCTAGGAGACCGGTTACGCGACGGTTTATCTGCTAAGCCGTGGAGAGATCACTACAGAGGGAATCAGGAATGACCGTGAAACTGGGATTCGTGGTCTCGGAGTTCAACCGGGACATCACCTACATGATGGAGGTGGAAGGGAGGGAGCACGCCGCCTTCCTTGGTGCAGAGGTGACCGAATGCATCTACGTGCCCGGGGCATACGATATGCCCCTGGCCATAAAGAAGATGCTCTCGAAAGGCAAGGTGGATGCCGTGGTGACCATCGGGTGCGTGATCGAGGGGGCAACCCAGCACGACGAGATCGTGGTCCAGCACGCGGCCCGGAAGATCATCGACCTCTCCCTCGAGTTCGGGAAGCCGGTATCCCTGGGCATTTCCGGCCCGGGCATGACCCGCCTGGAGGCCAACGAGCGGATCGACTACGCCCGGAGGGCGGTTGAGTCGGCAGTCAAGATGGTCCAGCGGTTGCAATGAGGGCCCTGTCCGGCAAGATCGCCGGGATCGCCCCTTCGGCGACCCTCGAGATCTCCAACCTGGCCAGGAAGATGGAGCGGCTGGGCATCCCGGTGATAAGCCTGTCCATCGGCGAGCCCGATTTCGATACCCCCCGGCATATCAAGGACGCCTGCATCGCTGCCCTGGAGCGGGGGGAGACTCATTATGCGCCGAGCAACGGCATCCCGGAGCTCCTGGACGCCATCGCCCGGAAGATTACACGGGAGAACCGGATCCCCTGCACCCCGGAGCAGGTGCTGGCTACCTGCGGGGCCAAGGACGCAATCTACGACGCCATGGAGGCGATTCTCAACCCTGGCGACGAGGTCATCATCCTGGACCCTTCATGGGTTTCCTACGAGCCCTGCGTTGTCATTGCCGGTGGAAAACCTGTGCACCACCCCCTGGACCCGTCGACGTTCCAGCTGGACGACGGGATACTGGAGCGGGTCAGCCCCCGGACCAGGATGGTGGTGGTCAACTCCCCCTCCAACCCCTCGGGGGCTGTCCTCTCCCGGGACTCGCTGCGGCTCCTGGCCGACATGTGCCAGGACTATGATTTATTCGCCCTTTCAGACGAGATTTACGAAAAGCTTGTCTATGGGAAGGAGCACATCTCCCTCGCAACCCTCGGGGACATGGCCGGGCGGACCGTCACCATCAATGGCTTCTCCAAGGCATATGCCATGACCGGGTGGCGCCTGGGGTATGCGGTCGCCCCTGCGGAGATCATCCGTCAGATGTCAAAGGTGCAGCAGCACTCGGTGAGCCATCCCACCACCTTCGTGATGTTCGGTGGGGTCGCCGCCCTGGAAGGGGACCAGTCCTGCGTTGAAGCCATGAGGATCGAGTTCAACCGGCGCAGGGACTTCCTGGTCAGGGAGCTCGGCCTCATGGGATTTGCCATGGCCCCGGCCGACGGGGCGTTCTATGCCTATATTCGGGTGGAGGGCGATGACATGGAGCTTGCCCGCCAGTGGCTGGAAGAAGCCCACGTGGCGGTGACGCCCGGGTCGGCCTTCAACACCCCGGGATGGGAGCGGCTCTCGTACGCTGCCTCTATGGAGAAGCTCGGGGAAGCCGTGGCCCGCATCCGCCGCTTCAGGTGACCGGCCACATACCAGGAGCCCGGGTCCCTTTGGCAGCTCCCGGGACCTTACGTGCCGGTCTCCTGGTCAAGTGACCCTGAACCATATGCATTTCGGGGTTGGGGCGTATACCCTCGGCTTCTCTATACAACAAATCGCGTTTTTTGCAGAAAACGGAAAGATCCAGCGTGATATTCGAGGGCGCCCGGGCCCCCGGGGGCAACTGATAATTTCCCTGAAATTAACTGGCCTTCCAGGCCTCTCCACTGCAATGGTGCTAACAACAGGTGAAATAAAAATTCCTGTCAAAAATTTACTGAAATTTTCCTATTCCAGGAAATGGTGGGTGAGGTTCATGACGTCCCGGTAGGGGATCACTCCCAGGATCCGGTCGTCCTCGCCAGTGACCGGGAGCGCCCGGAAGTCGTACCGGGCAAAGAGGTCTGATGCCTCCTTCAGGGTGCTCCCGGGCTTGAGCGCGATGACATGGTCGACCATGATCTCCCGGAGGCGGGCGGTATCATCCGCCTGGAGGAGTTCCTTTAAATCGATGACACCGATCAGGACGTCCCGCTCATCCACCACGTAGAGGTACATGATCACGTCTTTTCCCCTGGCAGAGGCAGGATAATCGTTCTGCACCTCCCCGACGGTCAGGTCCGGCGCCATTTTCATGAATTTCTGGGTGGTGAAATGGATAACCTTCTCTTCCTGCTTTTCCAGGATGATCCCCACTTTGCGGGCATTATCCGGGTTCATGGCCTCCAGAATCCCCTGGACGTCGCTCCTGGGGAGGACCGAGAGGAGGTCGGCAGCCTGTCCGGGGGTCATCTCGTTGATGAGGGCGACCACCTTGTCCCGGTTGAGCGATGAGACGATATCGCGCTGGACGGTGGGCTCGATCTCCTCGAGGGTATCGGAAGCCTGTTCGTGGTCGAGCTCCGAAAAGATCAGCACCCGCTGGTCATGGTCAAGTTCTTCGAGGATATCGGCAAGGTCCACAGGGTGGATCTTCGACAACTTCTCCCGCAGGACCCGGAGCTTGATGTCACCCCGGAAACTGCCGATGTTCGACGGCAGCGGCTGGACGTAGGTCCAGGGGATGGTCTGGTCCCGCTCCTCGTGCCCCGGGGGAAAAACCAGGTTGGCAACCGGCCCAAGGCCCATCCTCCGGAGGCGGGCATACCTGCTCGTGTCCACCTCGGTCACGTAGAGCCTTGCATTGAGGAGGACAAGGCTGATGTCATAGACGATCTCGACCTCGTTGTCCTCGAGGTCCAGGACTTTCTTGTCAAGCACGTGGTCCCGCAGCAGGATGGCATCGCCGGGCGGTGCGGCCTCGACGGAGCTGATGTCGGCGACATCGCATGATATCCGCTCGCAGGTCAGGTCCCGCACCCGGTCCCAGGGCACCAGCAGGCCGGGGTACCCGAACGGCCTCGTGACACAGATGTGGGTGACCTCCGGGAGTTTCCCGGTCTCCATGATGACCAGGTCGGTGAGCGTCCCCACCTTTTTATCGGAGAGATATACCCTGATGCCCAGGAGGTCGCTTAAGTGGACCTTCCTCTCCTTTCCGCCCCTTTTTCCTGCATCATTGTTCATGGCTTTTCCGCTCCCTACCGGACCAGTGTCCAGAACTTGTACGCCAGGAGCAGGACCAGGAATACCAGGTACAGCCGGAGAAAGAGGAGGGCGAACCTGACACCCGGGGACATGTGTATCCTCGGCGTCGCATATTTCTGGTTAATCCCGTGGATCCTGGCAAACCATCCCCGGAGGACTGCATGGAGCCATCCCCTTACTCCCTGGCCGGGATACTGCATGTTATGTCACGTCCTTTTTGTAACTCCGTTTTTCATCCGATGAACCCGGGAAAGAGGGTCGAAATCCCATACAGGGTGGAGAGCACGATGATCGCCCCTACGATGGCAATCCCTGCCACGTTCTGAAGAAAAGTATTGCGGTATTCTCTCATTACCTCTTCGTTGTTCAGGAGAAGGATGAGGAAGACCAGCGCCGCCGGGAGGAGGGTGACGGCGATGACCTGGACAAAGAGCGTGATCAGGATGAGGGGTGCCCCGGGGATCAGAACGACCCCACCGGCAGTGACGAGAGCCAGGAGGTAGCAGGCATAGAACCAGGGGGCCTCCCGGATCCTGAGGTTCAGGGAGTGGGCCCAGCCGAATACCTCGCCGAAGGCCCAGGAACTGGCAAGCGAGATACAGATAGCCCCGAGGAAGCCGGCGTCAAAGAGCCCTATGGCAATGAGGGTCCCGAGCCAGGGATCGATCTCCCGCAGCATCAGTGCAGCCTGGGCGGCGCTCTCGATGTTCATCCCGTAGAGGACCGTCCCGGTGACGACAACCAGGAAGACGGCCACGATGACCGTGAAGGCAGACCCGATCAGGGTGTCCATCTGCCCCCAGGGGATGTCCTTCTCCTTCATCCCCTTATCTACCACGGCGCTCTGCTGGAAAAAGATCATCCAGGGTGCGATGGTGGTTCCGATGTTTGCCATGAGGAAGAAGAAGAGCGTGCCATTGAAACCTCCGGGGAGGTTCGGGACCAGCCCGTGTGCCAGGACCTCTCCCACTGACGGGTGGACCAGGAAGGCAGCCGGGATGTAGATCAGGTTGAGGACGGCAAAGAAGATGGCAATCTTCTCCCAGGTCCAGTACCTACCCTGCAGGACCATCAGCATCATGACCACGGAAACAACGATGACCGTAAGAAACGGGGGAATATCGAATATGCTCATGGCCGCGGTCATGCCGATGAACTCGGTTATCAGCGTGAGCCAGTTCACCAGGGCCAGGTCCAGGAATGAGAACCATCCCCAGAACGGGCCGAATGCATCAAAAATCGCCTCTGCATGCCCCCGCTTGGTCACCGCCCCGAGACGGACCGTCATCTCCTGGACAACGTAGGCAACCGGGAGGAGGAGGAGGAGAAACCAGATGAGGTTGTATCCATATTTTGCGCCGGTCACGGTGTAGGTGGTGATACCCCCTGCATCGTTGTCAGCCAGCATCACGATGAGACCGGGGCCGGCAAGGAGGAGGTAGATGCGGAGGACCTTGACAAACCGGCGATAGCGGTAGAAGAGATTTGCTGCAATGTCCATCGCGGTCCTCCCACAGGCTGCATCCAACTGATCCCGCTGGGGACACGGAACCCCCCCCTAGCCGGCAGGCTGCATGAGGAGGCGGTCCTGCCCCAGTGCATGATCAACATCTGCTGCCGGCTGCAATTAAGGGTTGGGTGAGCCATGAAAGCTGGAAATGTCACAAAGATTCCGGCCACATCTGGCAGCATCAGGGGCAGCATCCCCCAACCCACGCATGGAATGAGTGCTGGAATCAGCGGACCTGCATATGAGCCCTGCCTTTGGAGAAATTTTTTGGTTTGCAGGGGGAGTGGGTTTAGCCAGGGCAATGCTCATGCAGTCTCACAAGTAAACAAATATCTTGGAAGGTGAAAACCGAAGATGAAGCGCGGGGGCCTTTTTCTGCTCTGCATCGCTCTCATGGTATGCGGACTGTTCCTCGGGCTGGCCCTGGGTGGGATACCGGCTTGCGGGGAGCAGGATGAGATGTACCAGGTATCGACGATCAATGCCCTCCTGCAGGGGGACTATGACGGGGTCATGCCGTTTTCCGAGGTGGAGAAGCACGGGGATTTTGGCATTGCCACCTTTGATGGACTCGACGGGGAGATGGTGGCCCTTGACGGGCAGTACTACCAGGTGAAGGCGGACGGGAAGGTGCATCCGGTAACCGGCGACATGACGACCCCCTTTGCAACCGTCACCTGGTTCTCCCCGGATTTCACTATCGTCATCCCTGCGGCAGGCAACTTCACCATGTTCGGGGCGGCAGCCACGCGCCAGCTCCCCTCGGAAAACCTCTTCTATGCCGTGAAGATCCAGGGGGAGTTCCCTTATGTAAGGACCAGGAGCATCCCGAAGCAGGAGAAGCCCTATCCCCGCCTGGTCGATGCATCGGCCAACCAGTCGGTCTTCGAATTCCGCAATACCACCGGGACGGTGGTGGGTTTCTGGACGCCTTCACTGGCCCAGGGGCTGAACGTTCCCGGCTTCCACCTCCACTACCTGACCGCGGACAGGACCGCGGGCGGGCACATCCTGGACTTTGCCCTCGAGAATGCCACCGTTTTGCTCGATGAGACTCCCCGGTTCACCATGGTCCTCCCCACCACGGGAAGTTTTGTCAGCACAAACCTCACCGGGGACCTCTCGGGGGAGCTGGCAGCGGTCGAGCAGGGTGGCTCCCCGAATAACTCATCCCGGCAGTAATTGCGCCGTTTTCCGGCGACCTGATCGAAAGATATTTCTTTTATACAGGCTGACGGACAGGCCTAAGAAGAAGCGGATACATTTTTTGTGCATTGCACCGGACGGGGGAGCCAGCCAGACCCGGATGGGATCCTGTTATACAACAGATTCCCATGCCGTGCTGACATGCCGCAAGGAGGAAAAGAACTTGATCACCACGTATAAAGGGACCACGGAAGACCTGCAGCAGGTCAGCACATACGAGCCAGGGGCCTGGATTAACGTGGTCAACCCGTCACCCCGGGAGATTGAACTCCTGGTCTCGTGGTTCAATATTCCTTCAGACTATTTTACAGACCCCCTGGACGTTGACGAACGGGCACGGGTCGAGCGGGAGGAGGGAGCCCTCCTGATCCTGCTCCGCACCCCTCGGAAAGAGCCTCCCGGGGCCATCCTCCCTTACTCCACTCTCCCCCTGGGCATCGTCTTCACCCAGAACGTGATAATTACCGTCTCCCTCACCGAGGTGGACGTTATCCAGGAGTTTACGGGGGGAAAAGTGCGGCAGTTCTCTACCGGGGAGCAGACCCGGTTCGTTCTCCTCCTCTTCTTCCGGACAGCCCTCCTCTTCCTCCAGTATTTAAAAGAGATAAACCGGATGACCACGAGCGTGGAGCGATCCCTCTATAAAGCCCTCAAGAACGAGAAACTCATCCAGCTCCTGAACCTGGAGAAGAGCCTCGTCTTTTTCATCACCTCGCTCCGGTCCAATGCCCTGATGATGGAGAAGTTCAACACCACGGGCTGCATGCGCATGACCGATGAGGACCGGGACCTCTACGAGGAGATGATCATCGAGAACCGCCAGGCTATCGAGATGGCCAACATCTACACGAACATCCTCTCGGACATGATGGACGCCTTCGCCTCGGTCATTTCCAATAACTTAAATGTCGTGATGAAGCTCCTCACCACGGTAACGATCATCCTGATGATCCCCACCCTGGTTGCAAGCTTCTACGGCATGAACGTGGAGCTCCCCTACCAGCACTCGCCCCATGCGTTCCTCCTCACGCTCGCCATCTCGCTGGTGATAGCAGCAGTAAGCATCATCATCTTCTGGAGAAAGGATTTCATCTGAAAAAGGGACACCCCGGGAAACCTCTTTTATGCGAGGACTATGGAATCCTCGCAAGAGATCGAAAATCTGACATTTCTTTCGAGGATCTCTACCTCCGGAAATCTTATCGTTCCATTTCTGCACCGGGGAGGAAATTTCGTCATTTCCTCCGGATATGCCTCCGGGAGTCTCATCCTGCAACCTGCAACGGGAAAAGAACCATATCATTTTTAGGCGGGAACAATGTTGATTGCCGGGGAACTCATAACCCATTCAGCATGTTTCCAAGTCTCTCCGATCTGCTGATACGGCCGGAGCGGTTCTTTGCTGCCCGGGCAGCTGAGGCCCCGGACTTCAGGATCCCTGCCATCATCGTCCTGTGCGGAGCGGCCATATCCGCGGCTGCGGCCTTCATGATGTCTGACCTCTACGCGCAGATGTTCGCGGGGGCTGCCATTGGCGGTATGGGGACGTTCCTTGGCGCAATCAGCGCGGTGTCCGCCTTTGTAGGCTTCATCATCATCTGGTGGCTGGTCATGGCAGGAGTGTTCTTCCTCATCTCCATGGTCTTCGACGGAAAGGGAGCTTTTCAGCGAACGCTCGTTAACGTGGGTTACGGGCTCCTGCCCCTGGTCATCGGGTCGGTTTTCACCCTGGCGCTGACCCTGTATTACATGCCCCGCGTCGTGGTCCCTTCGGTCAGGAACCTGCAGGACCCTTCGGCCATACAGCAGGCCATACTGGGCCTGATGCACGACCCGGCCATGCGGGAGTTCACCCAGATCTCCGGGATCATAACCATCATCTTCCTGATCTGGGCCGCCAATATCTGGATCTTCGGGGTCAGGCAGGCCAGGGAGCTTACCCTGCGGAACGCGGCCATCACCGTGCTTATCCCGGTAGTCATCTCGATCGCTTACACCGTGTTTACCCTCGTCTTCGGGGTTCCCGTACCCGGAGGGACCTAGATGCGGCTGGGCCTCCTCGCGCTTTCCTTCCTCCTGGCCATCCTCTGCCTGGTCCTCCCGGCATCGGGTGCGGACCAGGCCCAGTCTGCTGCAGCGCAGGTGACCGTTACAGCGGTGACCCTGGACCCGGAGGTCTTCATAGCCGGCGACACCGGGACCATCACCGTGGAGGTGATGAACAACGGGTCGCAGAGCGTGGCCGTTCGCCGGGCCACCCTGGTCGACCCGGATATCCGCGTGCTTTCCCAGGCCTATGATACGTCCATGTACCTGGGGGCCGGGAACAGCATGCGTTTTACCTTTACCGTCATGGCCGACGTCCCTGAGGGGATCTACTATCCTGCATTCTCGCTGGACTTCCGGGACGCCGGCTACCTCCGGTACCCGGTAAAGCTCCAGGTGCAGGACCAGCGCCTCGAGGTATCCGTCCTGGACAAGCCGGAAACATTCTCGGCCGGAAAAAAGGATACCGTGGATATCCTGGTGGGGAACCCGCGGGACAATGCTGTGAACGGGGTGGTTGTCTACGCGGCTGGAGAGGGAATCGATGCGACGCCGACCAGCTACTTCATCGGGATGCTCCCGGTGGACGGATCCCAGAAGGTCTCCTTCTCGGTGACCCCCCGCCGGTCAACCACCCTGGAGATCCACGTGGACTACAAGAACGGGTTGAACGCCCATAGCGAGGTGGTCCGCATCCCTGTCGTGATTGGGGAGAGCAAGTTGCAGGCCGACCCCATTCTCTCCAATATCCAGGTCAATCTTGAGGCAGGGACCTATACCATCACCGGCGACGTGACCAATGCCGGCCTGGAGGTTGCCAATGCCGTGGTCATCACGAGCGGTCCAGGGACAGTACCCACCGACCCGTACCAGAGCTACGTGGTCGGCTCGCTGAAGCCGGATGACTTCTCCAGCTTCGAGATCACCTTCACGGCAGAGAACGCCACTTCGGTCCCCGTGCTGGCAACCTACAAGGATAATGATGGAAACCTCTATACCCGGCAGACCCTGATTGGAATACCCGCGTCGGGATCTGCGGCGCGCCAGGAGGCAGGTTCCAGCCTCCCTGTCCTTGCCCTGGTCGTTGTCCTGGCAGCGGTAACCGGGGCAGTGATCTGGTACTCCTGGAGAAAACGCTAAATGAGCGGATCGGCAAACGAGGAGTACATCATCGAATTCCGGGAGGTGACCAAGGTCTATCCCCTCCCGGCCGGTGACGTGGTGGCCCTGGACGGTATCACCCTGGAGATCCACCCCGGGGAGTTCATAGCCATCATGGGCCCCTCGGGATCCGGCAAGTCCACCCTCCTCAACCTCATGGGGTTCCTGGACACCCCCACGGCAGGCAGCCTCTTCATCAAGGGGCGGGACGTTGGGGGCATGAGCGACGAGGAGCTCACCCGCCTCCGGCGGGACCATATCGGCTTCATATTCCAGCAGTTCAACCTGCTGCCCCTCCTGACCGCCCTCGAGAACGTGCAGTTCCCCCTCATCCTCAAGACCGGCAGCCAGGAACACCTCGAGCAGGCCCGCAGAGTGCTGGCGGCCATGGCCCTCGAGGAACCGCTCTTCTCCCACAAGCCGAGCGAGCTCTCAGGCGGGCAGCAGCAGCGGGTTGCCATCGCACGGGCCCTGGTAAACGACCCCGAGGTCCTGCTCGCCGATGAGCCCACCGGCAACCTTGATACCCGTACCGGCACGGCCATCATGGAGCTCCTGGTGAAGCTCAACCACGACCAGGGCAAGACCATCATCATGGTGACCCACGACCCCAACATTGCCCGGTATGCCCACCGGGTCATCCGCATCGTAGACGGGAGGATCTCGCCGGCTGAAGGCGACCCGCCGCCGGAGGCCTGATATGCAGAACGGGATATTTTTCGAGTTCTCCAAGCGAAACGTGCGGCTGCACTGGTTCCGCTCGATGCTGGCAATGATCGGCATCATCATCGGGGTAGTGACTATTGCCACCATGGGCATCCTTGGCAACAGCCTGGTCCTGGCCATCTCGGAAAGCCTCTCAAGCGTGGGGGACAGCATCATCGTTTCGCCCCACACAGGCGGAGGAGGTTTCGGGGGAGCCGGCGGCGGGGGCTCAACCGCCCAGCTCATCACCGATCGCGACGTCGAGCAGATACGCAGGGCCGTAGCCCCGGACATCACCATCCCGGTCTACACGGGGAGCTCCCGCATGAAGGTGGGCTCGAAGGATACCGGGGGGATAATCTATGGTTTGAAACAGGACGACATCCCCGTGCTCCTCCAGGTCGACAGGGGCTCCTTCCTGCGCGGTTCTTCGGGGTGCATGGTCGGCGCCCGGTTCGCCGCCGAGAATAACATAAACCCCGGGACCCGTATCACCGTGGGGGATAAGGGAAACCTCCGGGTGGTGGGCATCCTCAAGGAGCGGGGGATGGGTTTTGACATCAATCCCGACTATGGCATCGTAGTCGATGACCGGTGGTTCTCGGAGGCGTACGACCAGAAGGACTACAACCTGGTCATCGTCAAGGTTAAGAACATCAACATGATCAGCCAGGTGAAGGACACCATCGACAAGCAGCTCAACCGCCGCGAGACCATCGTGGACGTTATCGACACCAAGGCCATCCTCAATACCATCCTGAATACGTTCGGGCAGATCTCCACCTTTGTGACAGCAATCGGGGGGATATCCCTGATCGTGGCAGGAGTAAGCATCCTCAACATCATGATGATGTCAGTTACCGAGCGGATCAAGGAGATCGGGGTGATCCGGAGTATCGGGACCCAGAAAAAAGAAGTCCGCCGGATGTTCCTCTACGAAGCTCTCATCCTGGGCCTGATAGGGAGCCTCATCGGGGGCGTCCTGGCCTTCTTCGGCGGGTACGCGGTGAGCGTGGTGATGCTGAATACCACCAAATACCTCTTTGTGCCCTCGAGCATGGTCTACATCATCTATGGTATGACCTTTGGCATCGCCACCAGCCTGCTTTCGGGGCTCTACCCGGCCTGGAAGGCCTCGAACTTAAACCCCATCGAGGCACTCCGGCACGAATAATTTTTTTAGGTTTTGAGGGCTCTCCTGGACCGCATCTGCATCCACAGCGCGTCGATGACCAGCAGGTACGCCAGGAACCGGATAATGATTACCGGGTACTGGAGGGCTGCGGTCAGGCCCGCAAGGGCTATCGCGTGCGAGATGCCGAAGAGGCCGAAGGCAACCCCGACATAGAGGGCCAGGGACAGCCCGCTCCTCCGGTACTCCCAGAGACCGAGGCCCAGGATGACCACGCAGAGGATGAGGTTTGTTGCCAGGATGGGATCCGGGAGCAACATGAATGGCATAAATACTCAGATGGCCCTTTTCGCCACCTGAGACTATACGTCTTACTCCATCATGGCCAGGCCCCGGCCCCACCCCGCCTCTTCCACGAGCAGGGGCAGGTCTGCCCCGCTGAACCCTTCCTGCAGTGGCGCCCACCATGCCTGGCCGGCCTGGATAAAAAAGAGAGCGACCGGCGTGGCGGCGGCTGCAGCCCCCGCGTCCCCGGCCAGGCACGTGATATGCACAAGAGGAATAACGGTGCGGTCCCCGATGACCATCGGAGACCCCCAGCAGTATCCATGCCGGCCGCTTCTCATGCGGGGCTCTCCCATGGAGCGGCAGCCCGGGCTGCCAGGATTATCCGTGCCATGCGGATGCCGAAGGCAAGCGGGCAGTCCACGCGGATGGAGACCTCGCTTGACCCTTCCAGGACCGGCCGGGAAAAGTCAGGCTGAACCTGGAGGGACACGCGCGGGTCGCAGCAGAAGAGCGGCCGGATGGCGGCATATGCCCCGAAGAGCCGCCCGGTCCCGGCAGGCCCGGAGAGGCCCACCCGGGCGGAGATGAAAACCCGCTCGAGCGTTGTTTCTTCCCGGAGAACTTTCAGGAACCTGCCACCGAACGGGAGCAGGCCACGAAGCTGCAGGGGTCCGGGCAGCCCCGGCGGTTGCCGCCCGGCAGCGGCCGCACGCACAGGTCGCGGCTTGAGGGGCCGCGAATACAGCGTGTGCCTGCCCAGGCAGAGCGACAGCAGAGGGGGCCCGCCGTTCCAGGCGACCCGTGCTGCGGCGGGTCCCCAGGAGAACGAGGCCGCGGCCTGGAACCGGGCCGAAAGGAGGCTCCCATGGAGTTGCACCCTGGCCGGGACACGGATAGCGGCGATGAAGAAGAGGGTCGTTGCCAGGACGAGCAGCGGGATCAAAAAGGCTGCGTGGTCCATAGGGTTCCGGAGAAGGTATAAAAAAGCGGGAAGGCTGATTTACAAGCTTCCCTCGTCCGTCGTTTTCCGTGCCCGCATGGACCTGATTGCCTCTATCACCTGGGGGGCCAGGGACTCGGAGAGGGCAGAGATGACCTGTGCAACCGGGTTGTCCTTGCGGAGCGAGAGTACCTGGATTCCCTCGGCCCCGCGGACATCCTTGTGCACGATTACCAGTGCAACGGGAGAGATCCCCCCGCCTCCGCCGCTCCCGCTGCCACCCGCGCCGTCTTTTCCCGAGCCGCTCCCGGCACCGAACCCGAACCCGAACTCGGCCACGGGGATCACCACCTTGTCCCCCAGGTCGACAGCATTTCCCATGACGTGTTCCGGCGAGAGGAGCCGGTCGAGTTCATCGGTCGTGGTCTTGAGCATCTCTACACCTGGCATGAATGAAAACCTCGAAGGAGAGCATACGGCAGGGAAAGTATAAGAATATTTGGTCCAGCCGTGCACATCGCGAAATGGAGGAAGATACGGCCCTCTGTCTCATCAACCCAGGAAAAGGGTCCGGGTTCGGGTATAGGCCTGCAGGGCCTGGAGCCCGTTCTCTCTCCCGTTGCCTGAGGACTTCAACCCGCCGAAGGGGATCTCCGGGGGTACGGTCAGGTGCCGGTTCACCCAGACAATACCGGCACGGACCCGGGAGAAGACCTCCCTGGCAACCAGGAGGTCCCGGGTCCATACCGATGCCCCGAGTCCATACCGCGTCTCGTTGGCATGGCTGATTGCCGTTTCGAGGTCGGGGATGCACATGACCGGGAGGACCGGCCCAAAGACCTCTTCGCGCAGGAGCACCGATTCGGGGAGCGGGTCGGTGACGAGGGTCGGGGGGAAGAAGAAACCCGGCCCGTACCCGGGACCAGGGACGGGGGACCCCCCGGTGAAGATGCCCCCCTCTCCGTGGGCCTTCACCTCCGCCATTATCCGGGTGATGCGGTCCAGCTGGGGTGCGCCGGAAAGCGGTCCCATTTCCACCCCCGGGAGGAGCCCGTCGCCTACCGCCATGCCCTGGACCTGCGCTTTCAACCGGGCGATAAACTCCTTTCCGATGGCCTGGTGCACGTAGAGCCGCTTCACCGCGGTGCAGGTCTGCCCAGCGTTATAGAAACGGCCCCGGATGGCGCCGGCAACTGCCTTCTCAAGGTTTGCGTCCTTCCAGACAATCATCGGGTCCGATCCCCCGAGCTCCAGGGTTATCTCCTTCCGGGACCCTGCCGCCAGGGCCTGCACCCGCTGGCCGGTTTCAACGTCCCCGGTAAAAGAGATCTTTTGTATGCCGGGGTGCCGGACTATCGCTTCCCCGACCACCTCGCCCCTCCCGGTGACCACGTTCAGGGCACCGGGCGGCAGGCCCGCCTCTTCCAGGATGGCGGTCAGCCGGAGGCTGGTGAGCGGGGCCTGCGAGGCGGGCTTGTATACCATGGTGTTGCCGCAGAGGAGGGCCGGGGCGACCTTCCAGCCCATGATGATGGCCGGCATGTTCCAGGGAATGATTGCCCCGCATACCCCGATGGGCTCGTGCACCACCACGGCGTCTCCGGCCCCGCCCAGGGAGATGAACTCCCCCTGCATCCCGGCTGAGGCTCCGGCATAGAACTCAAGGATGTTGGCGAAGCCCCGAACCTCGTCCGTCGCATCCCGGAGAGGCTTTCCCTGCTCCATCGTGAGGCCCCGGGCCAGCTCCTGGAGCCGTTCCCGCACCAGGCCGGCCGCCCGGTAGAGGACCATGCCCCGTTCCCGGGCTGTACGGGAGGACCACGGCCCGAATGCCTCCTCTGCAGCCGCAACGGCCTGGTTCACCTCGCCGGGGGTCCCGTCCGGGACACGGTCGATCTCCCCGCCTGTCGCCGGGTTCAGCACCGCGAGCCACCGGTCCGCTTCCGGGAGCATATCTTTTCCGCCGATATGCATGTGCATGCAGCAAGCATCACTGCATGAAAATATATGCACTCCGGGATGGGGCCCGGGTGCGGGGGAGGGGAAAAATGCCGGAGGGATGTTTTACCCCTTCCGGCGGAGAGCCAGGAGGGTGGCTGCGCTCAGGGCACCGGCGAGAACCAGGGGTAAGACCCCGCTCTTCGTGGGTGCAGGTGTCGGGGTGATGGTCGCGGTGACGGGGCTGGTGCTGCCAGCGGTCACCTGGAGCGTGGTCTGCCAGTCCTGGTACCCGCCCAGCCTCAGGAGGAGCGCATGGGTCCCTGCAGTCACGCTCTGGACGTTCATGGGGGTGTAACCCGAAAAGACGTTATCCACGTAGACCTCGGCCCCGGAAGGCGACGAGATGATCTCGATGTTTCCTGTCTTCTCAGCGGGCGCAGGGGTGAAGGTCACGGCGACAGGGGTGGTCTGCCCGGCAACGATGGCGATGGTGGCCGTGTAGTCCTGGTAACCCTCGATACTGAGGTGGATCACGTGTGATCCAGGCTGCACGTCGAGGATATTGAAAGACTGACCCTTGGTGGTCTTCCCCTGGAAGACATCATCCAGGTAGATGCTGGCCCCCGAGGGGTAGGAGGTGACCGAGATGAAGCCACTGGCCGGGTTGGGGATCAGGGTGGGGCTCATGGAGGTCGTGGCACCCGGGGAGATGGTCACCGTTGAGCTGTATTCTGAGTAGCCGGCCAGCCGGAGCTTCACCGGGTGCGAACCGGGGGCCAGGTTGCCGACAGTCGCCGGGGTGGAGCCATAATAGATGCCATCAACAAAGACCGAGGCGCCGACGGGGCTGGAATAGACCTGGAGGCTTCCGGTCGTCATTACCGGCGCCAGGATGGCGTTGATGGTGGTGGTCTGCCTTGCATAGACGTTCAGGGAGACGTAATACGGCTGGTAACCGCTCCTGAAAACGGTAAGAGTGTGAGTGCCTACCGGTACCACCGGGAAGGAGGCCGGGGTGGAGAAGCTGTCCCCGCCATCAAGGGTCGCCGTGGCCCCGGGCGGGTCCGAGGTCACGTACACCGACCCGGTGTTCTGGATTGGCTGGAGGTAGGCCATAACGTTGATGGTTCCGCCAGGAAGCGGGTTCTGGTTGTACTGCTGGAGCCAGTCGATGTACCCGGGGTAGGCGACGCGGACAGTGTGCTGCGGAGTTCCGGTGGCCGGCACCTGGACGGTGACGGGGGTCTCGCCCACGAACCGGTCATCAAAATACACATCGCCGTTCGACGGTACAGAATCGATCTGGAAGTACCCCGTGTCCCCGCCGGGCATAGGGCTCAGGGTAACAGAGATGGGAAGGGTCTCGCCAGGCTGCGGGTTGCCCTGGAGGTTCTGGGTGATAGCGAGATATCCTGTCTTCTCGACGCGGAGGGTGTGGGAAGGCGTCCCGGAACTATACACGGAGGCCAGGACCGGGGTTGTGCCCCGGTAGTCGTTATCGAACCAGACGTCAGCCCCCTGGGGGGAGGAGTCTATCCTGTAGTATCCGACATCGCCACCCCTGGTTGGGAGCATGGCCTGGGTGCTTGCAGCCAGCAGGAGCAGCATGACGGCCAGGACTGGATAATGGAAGCGCCGCATAAAAATCACCTGTATATTTAGTTTTAATAGAAACTAGTCTGTTATATTTAAAGATGCCCAATTGCATGGCAGGGCGAAGAACAGGGCTCGCCCGGGCCCCCCCGGCAGGAGCGGCTGCGGTACCGAAATGATTATGGTTTCTTGCTTCACCCGGTAATCAGAGCGGTATGGCGCGTGTCTACGTGACCGGGGCCGGGGACCGGGCGGACAGAGTCCGCCGTCTCGTGGAGGCCGTGGGACTGGAAGGGTATTCGCGGGAGACGGTGGTGCTGAAGGCAAATTACAACAGCGCCGATCCGTTCCCTGCTTCCACCCACACGGGGACTCTCCAGGCCCTGCTGGAGGTGCTGCGGCACGCGGGGGCCGGCCAGGTCACCCTCCTGGAGAGGAGCGGCATGGGGGAGACGAGGGAAGTACTGGAGCGGTGCGGGGTCTTCCGCCTCCTGGCCCGGTCCGGGGCCCGGGCAGAGGTTCTGGACGAGCTCCCGGCAGGTGGGTGGGTCCACATCCCGGCCGGGGGCTCGCACTGGCGTGATGGGTTCTACCTGCCCCGTGCCCTCCTGGCCGCCGGACGGATGGTGCAGACCTGTTGCCTCAAGACCCACCGGTTCGGAGGGCATTTTACCCTCTCGCTCAAGAACTCGGTCGGGCTGGTGGCCCGGACGGTCCCCGGCCTCTCCCAAGACTTCATGCACGAACTCCACCGCTCCCCGCACCAGCGGTTGATGATTGCCGAGATTAACCGGGCGTACCCAACCCACCTGGCCCTCATGGATGCCAACCTTGGCTTCTCCCGGGGCGGGCCCGAGCAGGGGGAAGTCATCCGCCCCGGCCTTATGCTCGCATCGTCCGATCGGGTTGCCCTCGATGCGGCCGGCGTGTCCCTGCTCCGCCTCCATGGCGCCACAGGCAGCGTATCGGAGGGGAGGGTGTTCGGACTCGAACAGATCGCCCGGGCTGCAGCCATAGGGGTTGGTGTTGCCGGCCCCGGCGAGGTGGACGTGGTGGCCCTGGACAGGGAGGGTGAAGAAGCCGCTGCGAGGATCGGGCAGCTGCTCAGGGAAGAGGGATAAGGGAAGGATGGCCGAATTCACCCTTCAGGACCCGTCTTCGATCAGCGAAGCGCTGAGAGCGGAGGTCCGGGCGTTCGAGGCCCGCCACCCCGGGTTCCTCGTCCTGGTGACAGACCGCTCTGGTATCTGGGAAGTTCGGGTACTCCGCGGCTCCTGGGAGCAGGGGGCCGCCTATCTGGTCCCGCCCGGAGCGCGGGGGAAGGCTGCCCGGATCTGCTGGCCCGGGGGCCTGGTTGAGGTCCTCACCCTGGAGGGAGGGGAGACCCTGGAAGGGGTGCTCCAGTCCGCCCTTAAGGAGGAGGAGAAGCGAAAGGACTGCATCTAGATCTCCTGCAGCTTTTCCAGCGCTTTTGCGGCCATCTCCCGGATGGGGAGGTACGGGTCATCGAGCAGTGCCTTGAGGGCCGGCACCCCGCCCGCGTCCCTGACCGCCTTTGTGTACCCGACCGAGGCCAGCCGTGCAAGGGCATGGACGGCATGGAGCCGGACCTTCTCGTCCCTGTCCCGCGTTGCGTCCAGGAGGAGCCTGACGCCTCCCAGGGAGACCAGGGCCGGGGCGGCGGTATCGGTCGTAAAGAGGAGGACCACCAGCCGGTCAAGGGCCTTTCTCCGGCCCTGGGGGCCGTCTGCCCCGGTGGCCTGCTCCAGGCCGCGGATACATGCTTCTACGTTCAATTTGTCTGCCATCCGTGTCCTCATAGCCGGCATGGCGGATAAGGTTTGCCCCCGGGGGATTCATGGCGGTACGGGGAACCGGGGATCACCTAGGTTTTTGTATCCTGGTGGCAAGGTGAGTGCAGGGGTACGATTACGATGAGGATAGGGATCATGGGCGATACCCACGACCACCTCCCCAACATCCGCCGGGTCGTCGGGCGCATGAATGCCGAACAGGTGGACCTGGTCCTGCATACCGGGGACTACATTGCCCCTTTCGTGATCCCGGTGCTGGCCGGGCTGGAAGCTGGCATGGTGGGGGTCTTTGGGAACAACGACGGCGACCGGGAGCTCCTGACGGTCCGCTGCGCCGAACACCCTTCACTGGAAATCAGGGGAACATTCACCGAGATCGACCGGGACGGGAGGCATATCGCCCTTTTGCATGGGCACGACAAGGGACTGCTCGCCGCGACCGTCCAGGGCGGGGAATATGACCTGGTGGTGCATGGGCATACCCACCGGGGGCAGGTGGAGAAGAAGGAGCGGACCCTGGTGGTGAACCCCGGGGAGGTCTGCGGGTACCTGACCGGGACACCAACCTGCGCATTATATGATACGGAAACCGGTGCTGCGGTCCTGGTGAACCTGTAACCCCAGGGTGGAGAGATAACCCTAGGGTGGAGAGAGGAGCCCCGCCATCCGGGAGAGGAGCTCTTCTACAAGTGCTGCAGGGAGGGCATCACGGCAGAAGCAGGTCGACAGCGTGAGCCGGCCGGCAAAGGTGCTCGCTGCCAGGCCAAAGGAGGGGGGATAATCCACCGGCGGGGCCAGGAACGCCCCGGTGGTGCGGATATCCCCGTAATCCGCGCATTCCGGCTGAATGACCCCGGTATTGGTGAAGAAGGGGTTCTTGGGATAGCGGTCCTCGCGGCTGCGCCGTTTCAGGTCCTGCAGCTCCGATCTGGCTGCAGGGAGCCCCGCCGAGAGTTGATTCACCACCCTGACCGCCGCCCCTATCCCGGCATGGTTATCTTTCTTCTCCTGCATGGCCGCGTGAACCCTCCCCATGGTCCGGGAATAAGGGAGCCCGGCAGGAAGTCGGACTTCGAAGGCCACCGAGAGGTTGGCCACGGCCGGGGCATGGGGACCCAGGTACCGGCGCAGGTCGATGGAGGTGAGAACAGGGTATTCGCGCCCGGGCTGGTGAGGGATGTATTCCTGGAGGGTGGAGAAAAACGCGGCCAGGAGAAGGTCGTTTACCGTGACGCTGTGCTCCTGCGCCGAGGTCTTCATAGCCCGGAACTGTGCCTGGTCCAGGCTTATCCATCTGCAGCCGGGGGATGTACATGTGAATGTACGGAACGGCATCCCCCAGTCGGCGGTTAAGCCTCCCGATTCGCGGAAGAAGCGTTCCCGTTCTCCGGGAGCGAACCGGGCCAGGACGGGATCGAGCGACCGGTCGCACGGATCTTCCCGGGGGAGAGTGAAGCCAGGGTTTACGGCCAGCTCCCGGTAGGCGGTGCAGAGCGAGCGGGCAATGAACCTGACTCCGCTGGCGTCGCAGGCACTGTGGTTGACCGAGAGGATGAGGGTGTCCGATTCCCCCCTGACCAGCGTGACACGGTACTGCGGGCCTTCAGCCGGGTCCAGGCGGGTGACAAGAGCCTGCTGGATGGCACCGGGAGACGGGTCCTCCACCAGCGGGCAGACGGTTCCGGGGTCGGGGGCAGGCAGGCGTTCCCAGGCGGATCCCGGCTCTTCCACGAACCGGCAGTTCAGGAGGGGGATGGAGTCCGCGAGAAGGAGCGCGGCCTGCATGAGGCGGGCGTGATTTAATCTCCCCTCGAGTGAAACCACCAGGTGGAGCATCTGGCTCCATATGGAGGAGAGCAGGTAGTCCCACTGGTCATTCTCGGGCGCGGCGAACCGCCCGGGTCCGGGCGGGCAGATCAAAGGCAGCTGCCCCGGCATGGAGATTACATATGTGATCCCGGGGAGCAATAATGATCGGATACCAGGGGTCAGAGGATACCATGGCGAGGGGGAACCGGGAACGGGAAAGCGCACCGGGGGAGAAGAGGGAGCTGTTCAGGAACCAGGCATGGCAGCCACTCCCGGGAGTCCCCGGGGGGTCCCTGTTCCCTTTCATCCGCAAGGTGGACATCATATCCTCCAACTCCTACCTGGTGGCCACAGGTGAACGGCTGGTCCTGGTGGACCCCGGCGGCCTGCCCGGGCAGGCAGAGGTGCTGCTCGCCGAGATACGGCACCTCCTGGAAGAGCAGCCCCGCCCGGTGTTCATCTGCTTAACGCACGTGCACTTGGACCACTGCCTCCAGCTCCTGCAGCACCATGGGTTCCGGGAGCTTCCCTCCAGGGTGGTGGTGGTGCAGGAGCGGGGCGCCCGGGCACTGGAGACCGCCGACAGGGCTGCCACGATCGCAGACATCGTCCAGGTCGAGATCTCCCCTCTCTCCGCGGATCTTCGGCTCATTGGCGGCTGCAGCCAGGGGGAGGAGGAGTTATCCCTGGCCGGCACTCCCTGCATCACCTGCTATGACCCGGTCGACCTCGGGGGCGGCCTGGTCATAGCCCGCCAGACCCTGCCCCTTGCCCGGGGAGATTCCATGGAGTTCTTCTCAACCCCGGGGCACAGCCCGGACAGCATCTGCATTCGGATGGGCGGGGCTCTCTTCATCGGGGACCTCATCTTTGCAACGGCCCCGGCGGTGGCAGGCCTCTCCGGGTGGGACCGGGAGACCCTTATCTCCTCCCTGGATCGGGTCATTGCCTTCCTCTCCAGGGGGGGCGTAACGGCCTGCCTCCCTGGGCATGGCCTGCCCCTTGACGTCCCTGCCACCCTTCAAACGCTGCGGACGATGCGGATTGAAGCGGAGCGCCTGGCTGGCATCGAGGCGGTCAACCCTGCATGGGTGCACGAGACCGCCCGGTGTGCCGAGGACCTGATGAACGAGGTCGAACGGCTCTTCACCATCATCTCCGGGAAACTGGTATTCGTAACGCACATGCTCGGGGAGCTCGAAGAGGCGGGGGAGGCTGACCGCCTGGGGTCCCTTATCGATATAGCCCTGGTAGACGATCTCCTGGCTGATTTTGCACGGTTCTCGGCAGAATACCGGCACGGGGACGCCCTGGACATCCACCTGGCGCTCAAGGCCGGGCAGATCTCCGGCAAGCTGGAGCGTGTCTACTATGGCGAGCTGCTGGGGACGCTCCTGGACCTCTCGCTCGTGCGGAGGGCAGGGAGGCTCCTCGAGGACTATACAACAACCTTCCGGGGTTTCCGCCCGCAGATTGACCTCCAGGGAACCGACATCTCCATCGCCGCCGCAGAGGTTGTATCAGCTGTAAGCCGGCGGGGATACCCGGAGTGGGACCTGATCGATACCGATGATCAGGAGGCCTTTGCCAGGGCCCTGGCTGTCCGCATTGCCGCGGTGAACCCTTTCGAGGGCCTGGCCATCGAGTTTAGCCCCGGGGAGCACCTCCCCTCCGTCCTGCTGGACCGGGAGAGGTTTGGTGACGTGCTCCTCTATCTCCTGGAGAGATGGGCAGCTGCCGGGGCGGCTGGCGTCAGGCTGGCAACCGGGCTGGAAGGCAGCCTGGTGTGGGTATCCCTGGATTCCAGGGGGTGCCGCGGTCCTCTCGGGGAAGCTGCCCTCCGGTTCGCTGCCAGGTCGGCCGGCCTGTCAGGCGGCAGACTCGATGCAGGCGATACCGGTGTCCGGCTTGAGTACCCGGCAATGGATACCGACCTGCCAGGCTCATAACCTCGCCGGGACAATATAGATTCCAGTTCCATGATAGATGATATCCCGGTGATTTCCCCCTCAGGAAGGGTCGACGCGACGACGGCCCCGGCCATGGAAGCCGAACTGGCCCGGGTCCTGGACGCGGGCGCCCGCAGGGTCGTGGTGGACCTCGCCCTGGTGGAATACATGAGCAGTGCGGGGCTCCGCGTGCTCCTGTCGGCGATGAAGCGGCTCAAAGCCCGCGAAGGCAGGATGGCCCTGGCCGGGCTGCAGCCCCCTGTCCTGGAGGTCTTCAACCTGACCGGTTTCTCCCGCATCTTCTCCATGGGCGCCACCCGGGATGAAGCAGTCCGGCTGATGCAGGAGTAGGCCGGAAGCCTGCAGCCTGGCAGGACCATAAGTTCATGGATAAAAAATTACCATAAATGTACAACAATGTATATATTTATACAGACCTTAGATCATGTATGGATACCAAGATCCTTCTGGATGAGGACCACCTGCCCAGGCGGTGGTATAATGTCCTGGCTGACCTTCCCACGCCGCTCGACCCTCCCCTCCACCCGGCAACGGGAAAGCCGGTCACCCCTGCCGATCTGGCTCCCATCTTCCCCATGGAACTGATCCGGCAGGAGATGAGCCCGCAGCGGTCCATCGACATCCCGGAAGATGTCCGGGAGATCCTGAGGCTCTGGAGGCCGAGCCCGGTCTACCGGGCGCACCGCCTGGAGCAGCACCTCAAGACCCCTGCCCGTATCTATTATAAATACGAGGGGGTCAGCCCTGCAGGGAGCCACAAGCCGAATACCGCGGTGGCCCAGGCGTATTACAACCAGAAAGAAGGAGTGGAGAGGCTTGCCACCGAGACCGGGGCCGGGCAGTGGGGATCAGCACTTGCCTTTGCCACCTGCCTGCTTGGCATGGACTGCACTATCTATATGGTGCGGTCAAGTTACACCCAGAAGCCCTACCGCAAGTCCATGATGCATGTCTGGGGGGCCGAGTGCATCCCGAGCCCCAGCACGAAGACGAAGGCCGGCCAGAAAGTCCTGGAAAAGGACCCGGATACCCCGGGAAGCCTGGGCATCGCCATCTCAGAGGCGGTCGAGGACGCCGCGACCCATGACAACACCAAGTATTCCCTCGGCTCGGTCCTCAACCATGTCTGCCTGCACCAGACCGTGGTCGGCCTCGAGTCAAAAGAGCAGATGGCCTCGGTGGACGAATACCCCGATATCGTTATCGGGTGCGTGGGGGGCGGCTCAAACTTTGCCGGGATCTCCTTTCCCTTCGCCGGTGACAAGCTCCATGGGACCCACAAGGATACGGAGATCATCGCTGTCGAGCCGGCGGCCTGCCCAACCCTGACCAAGGGGCTCTATACCTACGACTACGGGGACGTGGCCGGCCTCACACCGTTCCTGAAGATGTTCACCCTGGGCCATGACTTTGTACCGCCCTCCATCCATGCCGGGGGCCTGCGCTATCATGGGGACTCGCCGATTGTATCCCGGCTGGTCCATGACGGGGTGATGACCGCCGCGGCCTGCCACCAGACCGAGGTCTTTGACGCCGCCCAGACCTTTGCCAGGACCGAGGGGATCATCGTCGCGCCCGAGACCGCCCACGCGGTGAAGGTTGTCATCGACAAGGCCCTGGAATGCCGGAAGTCCGGCGAGGGGAAGGCCATCCTCTTCAACTGCTCGGGGCACGGGAACTTTGACATGTCCGCGTACGATGCGTACTATGCCGGTGAACTGTCGGATTACGAGTACCCGGACCAGCTGATAAAGGAGGCCCTGGGCCGAATCCCGAAGATACCAACGTGAACAGCTAAAATTTCTTCTTTTTTTCATGTCTGCACCATTTTGCATCGGGTTCGTGGTAAATCCCATTGCGGGCATGGGCGGGACAGTGGGGCTCAAGGGGACCGACGGCCTCCTCGCTGAAGCCCTGCGGAGGGGAGCAGTACCCAGGGCCAGGGATCGGGCGGTTGCAGCCGTTCGGCTTCTTGCAGAGGCCCCGTTCTTTTACCTCACTTGCTCCGGCGAAATGGGCGAAATGGAGCTGCTGGAGGCCGGGATTGTGAAGTACCGTGTGGTGCACGAGACTTCCGGCCCGGAGACCACCGCAGAGGACACCTGCCGGGCCTGCCGGGCGTTCCTCGAATCGGGGGTCGACCTCATTCTCTTCTGCGGGGGGGACGGCACCGCCCGCGACCTCTATGACGTGGCCGGGGACACGGTGCCTATCCTCGGTATCCCGGCCGGGGTGAAGATGTACTCATCGGTCTTTGCCCTGACCCCGGAGGCAGCCGCTGCTCTCCTCCTCCAGGGCCCGGGGAAAGGGGAGAAGATTCTCCTGCGGGATGCCGAGGTGATGGATGTCGACGAGGAGGCGTACCGCGGCGGGGAGCTCCGCTCCCGGCTCCATGGCATAGCCCGCTCCCCCTACCGCCCGGGCCTGGTCCAGGGCGCGAAGCAGGTCTTCGAGGACCAGGACGAGGAGAGGGCCAGGGATGGCATCGCCCGGTTCCTGGCGGAGGTGATGGAGGGCACCCCGGATATCCTGTACTTCCTTGGCCCGGGGAGCACTACAGCAGCCATCGCGGCGTTGTTTGGCCTGTCAAAGACCCTCCTCGGGTTCGATGCCATCAGGGGCGGGATGCTCGTGGCTGCAGACGCCAATGAGCAGCAGATGCTGACGCTCCTCGACGAACACCCCCGGGCCCGGCTGGTGGTGAGCGTCATCGGCGCCCAGGGGTCGGTGCTCGGGCGGGGCACCCAGCAGGTGAGCCCGGCGGTCCTACGGCGGATCGGGGCGGACCAGGTCATCGTGGTGGCGACTCCCCACAAACTTGCGGTGACCCCGCTCCTCTTCGTGGACACGGGGGACGCCGAGGTAGACGCATCTTTTGGGAGGCATATTTCCGTTATATCAGGCTACCGGATTGCCCGGAGGGTGAAGGTCAGCGCCGGGGCCGGGTCCTGATTGCGGCTATTTCCTGCATCACTGATTCGCTGGCGGAAAAACATATATCTTTATCAATAACCTCCACCACTTCCCCATATAGCTCCTTACCCAGGGGGCAGCCCGCACCCAACGGGGAGGTATCCCGGTGATTGATCAGGCCAGGAACCGCGATGAACTGGCGCCAGGTGACCATGCATGCCTGCTCTACAAGGATGAGCATGAACTGGCCGCCGTGGCACGAGCCGTCTGGCAGCATTGCCTGAGATGCGGGTGGCGATTCCTGTACATTGCCCGGGTAAACACGCGCACATCCATTGAAGCTGTTTTTTCCGGGGAAATCACCGGGACTGCGGGCCAGCGGGCGATCACGGATACCACCGACCCGGAGTTCCACCGCAACTTCTCCACGGCAGAGAAGGCAGGAGTTTTCCTGCGAAAACAGACCGCAGACGCACGGGCGGCGGGTTTTTCCGCTCTCTGCATCATGCGGGAGGTCCCTCCCATCCCCATGGAGACCCATTCCAGCCAGCGGCTTGCCAGCGATACAGCCGGGCTCGAGGTGCTGCTCCGCAAACAGGAGCTGGTCTTGGTGTGCGGGTACCAGGCCGGGATGTTTCCCGCTTCCGTACTCCAGGACGTGCTGCGCACCCACCCTGTGGCAGTCATCGGGACAGAGGTGGTGAAGAACCTCTTCTACATCCCTGCCGAGGACGCCCGCCGGTACCAGATCCCGTCCATCGAGGTCAGGCACTGGATACAGACCCTCCTCGACCTCAAGGCCGCCGGAAAAGCACTCGAGCAGACTGAAGCCCTCTACCGTGACCTGCTGGACAACGCAAGCGACATGGTGCAGAGCGTCAGTCCGGACGGGAAGTTCCTGTACGTGAACCGGGCCTGGAAGGAAGCCCTGGGATACACGGACGAAGAGGTCGGTAGTCTCACCCTCCTTGATATCGTCGACCCTTCCAGCCTGGACCACTGTCAGGCCGCCTTCCGGGATGTAACGTCAGGAAAGAAGGTGGAGCGGGTGAAAGCGGTCTTCCGCGGCAAATCGGGGCAGAAAATACCGGTTGAAGGGAACGTGAACTGTGCTATCGCAGACGGAAAGCCGACACATACCCGGGGGATCTTCCGGCGGCTGCCCTGGCCGTGATCTCCGGTTCGCAGGGCCCCGGAAGCCGCTGCCCAGGTTGTGCCCCCCGTGCACCTGCGCGCCACGCTCAACCGTGCGGCAGGAGTGAACAGCCACAAATGGCAGGACCAGCCAGTTCAAAAAGTATTTATATGTACATTGATGTACAAATATATACATGAAAAAGTGCAGTCATGTCCAGGTGATGCCGCTGGACTGGATCTCGCCGTCTCCCGGACGGCACCTCGCACACCTACTGGATACACGTTTGGACACGGACGGGGTGGCCTCGTCCCGGTCACGCTGAACGTCCCCATCCCTGCGGCGGACCCCTATACCCTTTTCTCTGCCCTGGGTATCGATGAAGGATTCCTCCTCGAGTCCATGGAGGGGATGCCCCGGAGGGCTGTCCGGTCCATCATCGGCCTCGAGCCCGCGCTGGTCCTCTCCATGGACGGGGAACTCTCCTGCACAGGGAGGCCAGGCCTGGCCGATTTCCTGGGGGAGGTGACCGGGTCACCGGTTGCCCAGTTGCGCGAAATCGCGGGGCGGCTCTCCTGCCGGGGCGTCCCCGGCCACACCTTCCTCGGGGGCCTGGTTGGTTACTGCACCTACGACATGGTGACAGGGCTCACCAATGGCATGGTGCAGGCCGGGAGGAAGAAAGGCCCCCTCGCCAGGTTCATGCTCTCCACGCGGGGAGTGGTCTACAACCATGTTTCGGGCGCATGCCTCCTGTATGATGACCTGGTCCTCCTGCCTGGGGATGACCCGGACGAGGAGCGGGCCAAAGCCCGGGAACGCCTGGGGAGTCTCTCTGCAAGGATACAGGAGATAGCCCCGGGGCCGGAGGATCATGGGCCTGCTCCCGGCCCGGCTGGAGAGAATGAGGAATATTCACCGGCCAGCACCTCGGTGAGCAGGGACGAGTTCATGGAAGCGGTCCGGCGGGCCAAGGACCACATCCGGGCGGGTGATATCTTCCAGGTAGTCCTCTCCCGGGAGGTTACCTGCCCCTGCACAGGCGATCCCCTGGCGATATACAGGGCGATCAGGAGGATCAATCCTTCGCCCTACCTCTATTACCTTGGGTTCGACGACGAGGCGATCATCGGTTCGAGCCCCGAGATGCTGGTGCGGGTCGAGGAGCGCAAGGTCCAGACCGTCCCTATTGCCGGGACACGGCCAAGGGGGAAAGACCCGGTGGAAGACGCCCGGCTCGCGCAGGACCTCCTGGGGGACGAAAAAGAGAAGGCCGAGCACCTGATGCTGGTCGACCTGGCAAGAAACGATATCGGCCGGGTATCGGCCTTCGGCTCGGTCGAGGTGCCCGAGTTCATGGAGGTGGAGCAGTTCTCCCATGTCCAGCACCTGGTCTCCCGGGTCTCCGGGGTCATGGCCGGGGACCGCGACCGGTTCGATGCCCTTGCAGCCTGTTTCCCGGCAGGGACGGTCAGCGGCGCCCCCAAGATCCGGGCCATGCAGATAATCGCCGAACTGGAGCCCCGCCCCCGTGGGCTGTATGCCGGGGCGGTGGGGTACGTGGGGTTCAACGAGTGCCTGGAGTTCGCCATCGCGATCCGCACCCTGCGGGTGAGCGGGGGGTTGGCCGAGTTCTCCACCGGGGCCGGGATCGTGGCCGATTCAGTCCCGGAGCGGGAATGGGAAGAAACCGGGCACAAGGCCCGCGCCATGGTCCAGGCAGTCGCGCAGGGGGGCAGAAACCCATGAGAGTGGCAATCATCGACTGCTTTGACAGCTTCACCTACAACCTGTACCAGCAGGTGGGGAGCCTGGGGGCCATTCCGGTCCCCCTGACGTGCGATGTCCCCCTGTCACGGGTGCGGGAGGCCAGGCCCGGACGGATCATCCTCTCGCCCGGGCCCGGCACCCCGGAGGAATCCGGGGTCTGCAGTGAGGTGATCGCCGAGTTTGCGGGGAGCGTCCCCATCCTGGGGGTCTGCCTCGGGCACCAGACCATCGTCCATGCCTTCGGCGGCCGGGTCAGCCGCATGCGGGAGCCGGTGCATGGCAAGGTCTCCAGCGTGGTGCATTCAGGAAAAAGAGTATTCTCCGGACTGCCCAGCCCATTTACCGCCACGCGGTACCACTCCCTGGAAGTCAGGGGGAGCAATGTGCCCGGGGAGTTCGAGACCCTGGCGCACTCCGAGCAGGATGGGTGCGTGATGGGCATCGCCCACCGGGAGATGGCTGTCACCGGGGTCCAGTTCCATCCCGAGAGCATCATGACCACGGCCGGACGGCTCCTGATGGCCAATTTCCTGGCCACAGGGGGTGCCTGAATGCAGGCGCAGCTGGCCCGGGTGGCCGCCGGGATGGACCTCTCCCCCGAAGATGCCGCTTCCGCCATGGAGGAGATCGCTTCGGGCTCCGTGACAGATGCGCAGATGGGGGCATTCCTCGCCGCACTGAAGCTCAAGGGCGAGACGGCGGAAGAGATCGCCGCCTTCGGTGATGTCCTCAGAAGGCACGCCTGCATGATAGCGCCCCGTGTCATGGGGACCCTCGTGGATACCTGCGGGACCGGGGGAGACGGGGCCCGGACCTTCAATATCAGCACCGCCGCGGCCCTGGTGGCCGCAGGGGCGGGAGTCCCGGTAGTGAAGCACGGCAACCGCAGGGTGAGCAGCGCCTGCGGTTCTGCAGACGTTTTGGAAGCCCTCGGGGTGCGGGTAGACCTCCTCCCCGATGACGTTACGTCCATGGTCGAGGAGATCGGGATCGGGTTCCTCTTCGCCCCCCGGTTCCACCCGGCCCTCCTCCACGCGGCCCGTGTGAGGCGCGACCTGGGCTTCTCCACGGTCTTCAACCTGCTCGGCCCACTCCTCAACCCGGCAGGTGCCCAGGCCCGCCTCTGCGGGGTTTATTCCCCTGCCCTCATCCAGAGGGTCGCAGAGGCCCTGCGGGCCCTCGGGGCCGAACGCGCCATGGTTGTTCACGGGGACGGGCTCGACGAGATAACCGTCTCTGGGAGCACCTTCGTGGGAGAGCTGTCCCAGGGGAGGATCCGCCAGTATTCGCTGGCACCCGAGCGCTTCGGCATCGCGCGCGCACCGCGGTCGGCACTCGCCGGGAAAGGGCCGGAGGAGAATGCCGCCATCATCAGGGGTGTGCTCTCCGGGGAGGAAGGGCCGGCCCGGGACGTGGTGGTGATGAACGCCGGGGCGGCCATCTACCTCGGCGGTGTGGCGGACACCCTGTCCGGGGGTATGTTCAAGGCTGTGGAGGCAATCGATTCCGGGGCGGCCCAGCGGAAACTTCAGGTCCTCGCAACCCGCTCGGGGGGATCGCATGATCCTCGATAACATCGTGGAGGCCACCGCGGCCCGGGTCGCAGGGCTGCCCGAACTCCCGGCTGCGGGCGCCCCGCACGGTGACCGGAGGAGCCTGGTGCAGGCAGTGGAGGACAGCAGAGAAAAGAACGCCGTCATTGCGGAGATAAAGTTCGCCTCCCCCTCCCGGGGCCGGATCCGTGAAGGGAGCGATCCCGCGGGCCTTGCCGCCGCGTTCGCCTCAGCGGGGGCCTGCGCCCTCTCGGTCCTGACCGAGCCGTATTTCTTCCGGGGAAGTACAGAATACCTGGGCCTCGTCAGGGGCCGGGTGCCGGTGCCGGTGCTCCGCAAGGACTTCATCATTGATGAGCGCCAGCTTGCAGAGAGCCGGGATCTCGGGGCAGATGCCGTGCTCCTCATCACGGCAGTGCTGGGTGAGCGGCTGGAGGAATTCCTCGACACAGGCCAGCGGTTCGGCCTCGAGTCCCTGGTCGAGGTCCATACCCGGGACGAGGTGAAAAACGCCCTGGACTGCGGTGCAGGGCTGATCGGGGTCAATAACCGGGACCTGCGCACATTCCGGACCGACCTCTCCACCACCCTCCGGCTGGCACCCCTCGCCCGGGAGGGCGGGGCCATGGTCATCGCCGAGAGCGGGATCACGTGGCCAAGCGACGTGAAGGCCCTGCGGAGGCACGCCCAGGGATTCCTGATCGGTTCGGCCATCATGGGTTCTCCCGACCCGGTGCGCAGACTGGAGGGATTTGTATTCGCGTGAAAATCTGCGGGATTACGAGCCCGGAAGACGCACGTCTCGCCGAGGATCTGGGAGCAGACGCCGTCGGCGTGGTGCTCTTCTCGGATTCTCCCCGGTGCGTCAGCATGGAGGAGGCGTCGGCTATCTTTGCGGCCACCGGTCCGTTCATCACCCGGGTCTGCGTCTCCCATACCCGTTCACCGGATGACCTGGAGTCGATGCTCACCCTGCAGCCCGGTGCAGTCCAGCTCTTTGCACCGCTCCGTCTCCCTTTACATGCCCCCGTCAAGGTGATCCGGGCTGTAGCCCCGGGAGACCCGCTCCCGAAGGATGCGGATGCGGTCACGGTGGACGCGAGCCACGGGAGCGGGCGGCTCTATGACCGGGAGTTCGCAGCCGGGGTGGTCCGGTCCTCCCGGGTCCCGGTGATCCTGGCCGGCGGGCTGACCCCGGAAAACGTGGCAGGGGCCATTTCCGCGGTGCACCCGTATGCCGTGGACGTGGCCACCGGGGTAGAAGGCCCGGGCGGGAGGAAGGATCCCCGGAAGGTGCATGACTTCATACGGAATGCCAGGAGGGCGATGCCATGAAGGCTGCGGCGCGTTTCGGGCCGTACGGAGGGCAGTTTGTCCCCGAGACCCTCATGGCAGCGCTCGAGGAGCTCGAGGAGGCCTACAGGACCGTCGTACCTGGTGCGGCCTTCAGGGATGAGATGGATTTCTACCTCAGGGAATATGCAGGGAGGGAGACGCCGCTCACCTTCTGCCGGAACCTGTCCGGGGACCTGGCTTGCAGGGTATACCTGAAGCGTGAGGACCTGCTCCATTCCGGCGCCCACAAGTTAAACAACGCCCTCGGCCAGGCGCTCCTCGCCCGCCGCATGGGCAAGACCCGGCTCATCGCCGAGACCGGTGCCGGCCAGCACGGCGTTGCCACCGCCATAGCCGGGGCGGTCCTGGGCCTGGAGGTCGAGGTCTTCATGGGGGAGGAGGACATGGCGAGGCAGGCCTTAAACGTCGCCCGCATGCACATGCTGGGCGCCCGGGTGGTCCCTGTCCACTCGGGTTCGAGGACGCTGAAGGACGCCATCAACGAGGCGCTCCGCGACTGGGTAGCCAACGTGCAGACCACGCACTACCTCATCGGATCGGTGGTCGGCCCGCACCCGTTCCCCGCGATAGTTCGGGACTTCCAGACCGTCATAGGGATAGAAACCCGGAAGCAGGTGCTGGAGAAGGAGGAAAGGCTCCCGGATGCCATCGTGGCATGTGTGGGGGGCGGGTCCAATGCCATCGGCATGTTCACCCCGTTCCTTGCCGATGATGTGGCCCTCTACGGGGCCGAGGCAGGGGGAGAGGGCCTGGATGCCCGGCACGGCGCAACCCTGTGCGGCGGCAGGCCGGGGGTGCTCCACGGCACCTACAGCTACCTCCTCCAGGACGCCTTCGGGCAGGTACTGGAGTCGCACAGCGTCTCCGCCGGGCTGGACTACCCCGGCGTGGGGCCCGAGCACAGTTTCTTAAAAGACAGCGGCAGGGTCACGTATGAGGCAGTGACCGATACCGAGGCTATCGATTCGTTCCTCTACCTCTCCCGGAGGGAAGGGATCCTCCCTGCCCTGGAGTCGGCCCATGCCGTTGCCCTGGCCCGGAAAATCTCGGCCGGCCTGGGGCGGGAAGGCGTTCTGGTGATCAACCTCTCGGGCCGGGGGGACAAGGACGTGGCGCAGGTGGCCGGGATGATGGAGGGCAGCCCATGACCCGCATCGGGGAAGCGTTTGCCGCCAGGCCTGCCCCCCTCCTTGTGACCTGCACGGTGGCCGGCGACCCGGATTATCGCACGAGCATAAGGATTATACGGGAAATGGCCGATGCCGGTGCAGACATGGTCGAACTGGTGATGCCGTTCTCGGACCCGGTGGCGGACGGCCCGGTTATCCAGGAGGCGGGGGCGAGAGCGCTCGCCTCAGGGATGAATACCGACCGGTTCTTCTCGCTGGTGCGCGAGGTCAGGGAGCTGACAGGTATCCCTCTCGTGGTCCTCACCTATGCCAACCTGGTAGTGCAGCGTGGGATCCGTTCTTTCTACCGCGAGGCAGCCCTTGCGGGGGCGGATGCGGTGGCCATTGCAGACGTGCCCCTCGAGGAGGCGGAGCCTTTCTGCACGGCTGCACGCGAAGCGGGGATCGACCCGGTCCTCTTTGTCAGCCAGACCACGTCGGTTCCCCGCATGAAGAGGATCCTGGACCTGGCCGGAGGATTCGTATACGTGGTGGCAGCGATGGGGGTCACGGGGGTCCGCGAAACGCTTGACCCGGCGGCCCTGGACTGTATCCGGAAGCTTCGGCGGATGACCGATCTCCCCGTGGTCCCCGGGTTCGGGATCTCCACCCCGGCACAGGTCATGGCCTGTGCGGATGCCGGGGCAGACGGGGTAATCGTTGGTTCCGCGCTGGTGCGGGAGATCGGGGCACACCTGGAAGACCGCACGGGAATGGCTGCTGCCGTGCGGCAGAAGGTCCAGCGGCTGAAACCGGAAGCCGGCCTCGTTTCACCAACCCGATTATAAGGGGATGGCTGGCGACTGGCCTCCGGGATCCATACTGTTGAGAGATGGAAGGGCAGAGTACCTCGCGGGCGTGCCGGTAATGAAGGGCCTTATGCCCTCGCAGGCTCCACTTTTTCTGACAAACCGGTATGGACTCTATCCGAAGATCTTTCAATGCAATCGCCCCGGAGTACGACGGCCAGCGCCGGTGGATCATCCCGGAAATGGATGCGTTTTACGGGGCAGCGGTCTGGGCAGCAGCATGGCCGGGGGAGTGCCCGGCAGTCCTCGACATCGGTGCCGGCACCGGCTTGCTGTCCGGGCTCATCCTGCAGCGTTACCCCAGGGCCCGGCTCACCCTCCTTGACATCTCCGAAAGCATGCTCGAGGTCGCGGAGAAGCGGTTCGCTGGGATGGAACAGGTACGGTATGTCGTTGCAGACTACAGCCGGGAGGAGCTCCCGGGCACGTACGACCTCATCTGTTCTGCCCTCTCAATCCACCACCTGCCCCACGAGGACAAGCGCCGTTTGTACCAGAGGATCTACCATGCGCTGAACCCTGGCGGTCTCTTCGTGAACTCAGACCAGGCCGACGCTGAGTCAGCCTGGCTGCGGCAAATGAACCTGGAATACTGGGATGACTTCGTCCGCTCCGGGCCCCTCCCCGAAGAGGAGCGGGCGCGGGTTCTCCACCGACGGGACACGCTGGACCGCAATGCCCTGCTCTTTGACCAGCTCTCCTGGCTGCGGGAGGCCGGGTTCTCCGGGGTGGACGTGGTGTACAAGAACCGGGTGTTCTGTGTTTTCCTCGGGAAAAAGGATTAAGATGGCGGGCTGCCCCTGGATGCCAGGGATCCTCACGGCTGCCTCATCATGGCCGCTTTTTGGCCGGCGGGAGGGATTCTGGTCAGCCTGCCCTGCCCATATGTTCCAGGAGCGCCTTCTTCACCGCATCGGCGTGGCCCTTCACCGATACCTTGCGCCATGCCTGGACGATGGTGCCCCCGGGGTTTATCAGGAATGTGCTCCGCTCGGTCCCCAGGAACTCCTTACCCATGATCTTCTTTGGTTTCCACACCTGGTAGGCATTGAGCACAGCGTGAGCGGTATCGGATAGGAGGAGGATCGAGAGGCTGTATTTTTCTACAAACTTTCGGTGGCTCTCGGGGGTGTCTGCACTTACTCCGATCACCACGGCCCCCATATCGGCGAACTCCTGGAGGGCGGCATTGAACGAGAGGGCTTCCAGGGTGCAGCCCGGAGTGTTATCCCGCGGATAGAAGTACAGCACCACCCATTTGCCCCTGGAAGCCTCCAGGCAGTGCTCTGCCCCGCCGGCGTCTGGCAGGCAGAAGGGCGGCGCAGGCTTTCCGATGAGCGGATCGGTGCCGGTCTCTCTGGTCATACCAGAGACCTTGTGCACCCCCGTATATCAAGCCGTGGTTGCCCAGGCCCCCGCAATTATTCCAGGCGTTTTCCCACCGCGGCGCAGTAGATGACGAATTCCTCCTCCCCGTCGATTCCCAGCAGTTCGGCTGCCAGGCGGTCGTCAAAGGCCCCCACCCCGCAGGCCCCGCAGCCGATCTGCCCGGCAGCAAGGTAGAGGTTCTGGCCCACGTGCCCGGCGTCGAGGTGCGCAAACCGGTAACCCCGGTCGCTGTACCGCCAGCCCATTCTATAGGCGACGCAGGACCAGAGGAAGGTGACCGCCGCTGACCGCACGAATGCCTGGCCCATGCAGGCGGCCATGACCCGGTCGGCCAGGTCTGGCCCGCTATTCAAGAGGAGGAGCCGGTGGGAGAATGGCAGGTACCGGTAGAGGCCCGGCTCCACCCCCCGGACCCGGTTCACCAGGAGATAGGTCTCAAGGGCATGCCGCCCTCCGGCTGAAGGGACGTTGCGGAGCGAGAAGTACGGGTCCACCACGTGGACAACTCCCTGGGTGCACCAGAGGAGGTAGGCCAGTTCGCCCGGCGAGAGCGGGTCCCGGCGGTAGCGCCGGATGGACCGCCGGTGCTCGATGGCATCCCGCAGGTCCAGGGGAGGGACAGCGATGTCCCCGGGGAGAGGAAGGTGGACAAACGGGCCGTCCGGGGGGAACGGTTTTTCCAGAGGCGGTGCAGGGAGGCCGCGGTGCTGGTCCGATGGTGAGAGGTGTTCATACCGCGTCATCTCCATGAAGGTGCGGCCCACAGGCTCCATGGCGGAGCATTGCCGGGCCCTGGGGATAAACACACCGGTGGGCTCCCTGACGCCACGCCACGGGGTTTTCAGTGGGTGAAAAACGGATCAACGGGTTTGTCTGCGGCAAAACAGAACATTATAATGCCGGCTCGATCTATTTCCCTTTATTCCTGCCCCTGGTCCGGGCTGGACCCGGATAGTCCTGCTTCCTCTTCCGGGGGGAAAATTGTGGACAGGTTCCCCAGGGTGATATCCCAGTTCCCGTTCCGGAGGTCCTGCCAGGCCACCAGGTCACCGTCGATGGCCGGGTTCATCTGGTTGGCCGGGCTCGTGGTCACCCGGCCTATCAGGCCGGTCGTGAGGTTGCAGAGGTAGATATCAAACTGGTTGTTGCGGAAGTCCTGCCATACGACGCAGTCGCCGGAGATGGCCGGGTGGAGCTCGGGGAGGTCCGGGGTTGAGACGGCACCGGTGATCTGGACGAGGGTGCTGTCGGTCAGGTTCCAGACAAAGAGGTCCAGGTCGTATGCTCCGGCGTCCTGCCAGACGACCAGGTCACCATCGATAGCAGGGTACATGGGGTTGGATGCAGGGCAGGAAGCGGTGCCGGTAATCCGCTCCTCCCTGCCGCTGGTCGCGTTGAACATGCAGATATCGTAATGTCCGTTCCGCGTATCCTCCCAGACGATGTGGCCATGGCTGACTGCAGGCGCGGCCTGGTTGCAGGGATCGGAGGTAATTGCTGTCTCGTTGCCTGTGGTCAGGTTATACGAGTAGATGTTCCAGTTCCCGCTGCGCCGGTCCTGCCAGGCCACGAGATCGCCTGAGATTGCCGGGTTCTCCTGTGAAGACGGGTTATCAGTCAACCGGGTCTCGTTCCCGGTGGTGAGGTTGAGGAGGTAGACATCCCAGTTCCCGTTGCGCCGGTCCTGCCAGACCACCCGGTCCCCGTCGATCCTCGGGTTCTCCTGGGCCGCACCATTCGGGGTAAGCAGGTATTCGGCCCCAGCTGTTGCATTATAGAGGTAGATGTCCCAGTTCCCGTTCCGGAGGTCCTGCCAGACCACCCGGTCCCCGGAGACGTCGGGATTCTTCTGGATGCACGTATCGTTGGTGACCTGGATAAATCCTGCAGAGGCCGGGATCGAGGATGCCAGAAGGGCCGTGCCAGCGAGTAGGAGAATGTACTGCCACCCCGTCATGAAATCTCCCTGGAGTATGCCAACTCAGGTCTTTGGTGCCCAGATATTAAATATTTTCTAGAAATGAGGATGTATTGAGGCTGGAGATATATACCGGAAATTCACCCGGCAATCAACCAATTCCCCTCGTTTCAGGAAGATATCGATGAACCCATGCAGCGGCGCCTCACCCTCCATCACCGCCTGGCATGGGACCTCAACGCTCAAGTGGGAAGATGCCGTGATAGATAGACTGAGGATTTTATGGAACAAACTGATTCGGGTTATGCCCCCTTCACCGCGGCGGTGAAGTGGAGTTCTCTCGCCCTCAGGGGCCTGCTCGCTCTTGTCATTGGGATCCTTGTCCTGGTATGGCCTGGCATCGCGGTCGACGTGGTGGTCCTGCTCTTTGGTGTCTTCATTGCCATCGCCTCGGTGCTCACCCTTGTCAGCGCGCTGCGCTCCCCGGCGGGGTCAGGGGTGTTGTATCTCCTGCTCGCGGTCCTGGGAATCATCGTCGCCCTCCTCGCGGTCTTCCGGCCATCATTCATTGCGGCAGTGCTGGTCGAGATCATCGCCATCCTGATGCTGATAACCGGTATCTTTGACCTGACCATCGCAGCCACGCACCCCGAATTCGTGGACCACCGGTGGCTGCTCGCTGCATCAGGCCTCCTCTCCGTTGTCCTGGCTGTCATTTTCATCATCTTCCCGCTCCTCGGGGCCATGGTCCTGGTTGCGGTATACCTCGGAGTATTTATGATAATCTTCGGGCTCCTCTCCCTGGCCCTGGGATTCAGGCTCAAAGGACTACAGAAGAAAGGCGCGGCTGCCTGACGCAGTGGAGGGACCTCCCCCGCTCTCATTTTTTTCATGAACCCCCTTTTCTGCGTTCAGTACCGGGGAGACGGAACCCCGCCGTCGAACCGGTTCTGCAGGTTGTGCCGCTGCAGCGCCTGCGATGCCCTCTGGGATCTCGTTCTGTCCCTCTCACAGGTGAATGGAGGAGATCCCGTTCCTCTCCCGCCCACCCGGGCAGTTCTTCTGCCTCACCCCGTGAACCGGGACTTCGTGAAGCTCCGGGTGACCTGCACCTGGACCCTGCCCCGCGAGGACTTCCTCCATTTCATCGCCACCGGCCACGCGCGCATGGGCCGGAGGGGCCGGCGGGACGACCCCCGGGCCTCCCCGAGCATGACCCGCCAGGAACCCTATGTCCAGGCCATCCTGGAGGCGCTGGGGGGATGGGGGGCGCCGGCTGTGGTCCGGGCAAGGGCCGTGCAGCAGGGAAGGAAGGAGGAGAAGATTTCATCCTGACACGTATAGCCCAGAAAACGGGTGCGATGCCCAGGGGGATGGCTCAGCTAAGGACCAGGGGCAATTCGTGTGTCCCGGTCCAGGGTTTCCTTCCCGGGATATCCTGCAACCCCTTCCCCGTATCCCCCACAGGCGAAGGGGATTATTTCCGGTGATATTGCTTCATTCCAACCCTCGCTCTTCCGGCCCCATTCCATGGAAAATTTTTTTTGCTCCAGTACCGTGATCAGGGTAACCCTGCCGGTTGCGACACCGGCATTGCATGGAGATAGCTGACATGAACCCTCATCCGGCTGGCCGCTGCATCTTCTGTCAAGCGGACGAAAAGGAGATCATACTGCAGAACGCGCTCTGCTATGCCATCTGGGACCGGTACCCCGTTAATCCCGGGCACACGCTGGTCATTCCTTTCAGGCACTATGGCAACGCGTTTGAGAGCACGCCCGGGGAGGCCGGGGCGCTCTTTGAGCTGATACAGAAAAGCAGGAATCTCATCGAATCACGGTACAGGCCGGACGGCTACAACGTGGGCGTCAACGTCGGCCCGAGCGCCGGCCAGTCAATTCCCCACGTCCATGTCCACGTTATCCCCCGGTATACAGGGGATACAGACCACCCTGGCGGAGGGATCCGCGGGGTGATACCCGGGAGACGGAGCTATTGAGAGTTACCTGGCGCGGGGGATGCCACGGGACTATCCGGTCATGACGAGCCCTGTGCAGGTGGGATGCTGGCGGATATGTCCTGGACGATGCCATTGATGAACTTTACGTTCTGCTTCTCGTCAAATTCGGCCAGGGCGGTGACGCAGACGGTGATTGGCCGGCCGTCCCTGCGCTTCAGGTGGAGCACCCTGTTCTTGACAAACCCGATCTCCCTCAGCTCGTTGAGAAGCTCTGTCCGCCCTTCCGGCCGGGAGAATACGTCAACAACCCTGACTCCCTGGAGGTCGGAAAACGACGGGTAGCCGAGGATATCAAGGAGTGCCGTGTTCCCCCAGACAAACCGGCCCTGGGAGTCCCCGCTGCTCCGGTAAATGCCCACGGTCAGGTCCTCGACCTGCGAACGGTAGCGGTCCTCCTGGCAGCGGATGTGCTGCTCGATCTTCTCCCGCGTAACATCCCGGAGGATCGCCGATGCACCGACGATCTCGTCATGCTCCCCCCGGATGGGCGAGATGGTAATGAGGACATCGAGAGCAGTGCCATCCTTCCTGGTCATCTTCAGTTCGTGCTGCTGGACGGACTGGCCCTGCTGGATTGTCTCCAGGTACCGGTCGAGGTATTCCCTCGCGGCAGGGGGCACCAGGAGGTGCAACGGCTTGCCGAGCACCTCACCCGAACCAAAGCCGAAGAGCTGCTCAGCCGCCGGGTTCCAGCTGGAGATGCTGCCATCCGGGCCCATCCCGATGATGGACTCTCCCGAGGACTGGACGATCCCCCGGTACCGGGCCTCGCTGATCTCCAGCATCTTCTGGTACTTCTTCTGGGCGGTGATGTCCTCGATAATCAGGGTGATGCCATGGCTCCCGTCCTCGAAGGCTGTCGGCACCTTCTTTGCGCGGAAATGGCATTCTTCGCCCTTCACCAGGCTGGTGAACTCGGTGACGCTCTCCCGGATGTCAGACGGTTTCTCCTCGCCTGTTCCCAGCGGCAGGTCCCTGATGAACGGGTTGTCGATCTCGTCGATCCGTTTGCCGGCCAGGGAATCCCCGGGGACCTCCAGGCGCAGCGGAACCTGCTCATTGACCGAGCGGATGCGCTGATCGTCCCCTATCATGATGACGAGATCCGAGGAGAACTGGAACATCGCAGAGACCGGGACGCGGGGGGAGAGGAAGTAGACCTTGGCTGCTCCTATCAGCTGCACCTCCACCTGCCCGGATATCAGGAGCATGTCCAGGTATTTTGCTACCAGGTTCCGGTTCATTTTCATCGCAGAAGCGAGGTCGGAGATGGTCATCCCCCGCGGGTGCCACTGGAGCGCATTCTTGATCTTCCGCACCTTCTCCTGGTCGAGCACTCCCATATCAATTACTACAGATGGATATGGAATAATTAATAGTAATGGGTAACTATGCGGCTGGCCTTGGCTCTCCGTCCATGGCCCGGAAAATGCCATGCAAATCATGGTTGCAGGCCTATATAGCGCCAATGGATGGCAAATTCTTATAATAACGCCAAATGAGAAAAGAATCGGCCTCAGGGGTGCGAACCCTGCTGGCCGGGGTGCGTGGCATGGCATGGCTGAAGGGAAAGGGGGGTATTCCGCTGGAGGCGCAGGCGCTTTACCGGCGGGCCAGGGAGATGGCTGACCGGGGTAAGTACGAGGAGGCCGTGGCTCTTCTGAAACAGGGTGTCATGATAGCCCCGTGCTTTATGAGGGCACTGGATGAGCTGGGAGAGTGCCTCGGGAGACTGGGGCGTTACCCTGAAGCGCTGGCGGCATATGATCATGTGCTCTGCATCGATCCCGCGAACCGGGCGGCAGCAGGTAAACGGGACCGCATCGCGGCGATGATACGCCAGCAGCACAGAGAACGAGCCAGCCGGGCCTGGGAGGCGCGGCAAGCGTGCATGGACGGGCCTCTCATGGCCACCCTGGCAGATATCGCCAGTCAGCAGGGAATGGGGATCCTGCAGAAGGCTGCGGCCCGGAACACTGGCACCTGATGATACCGTATGCGGATCCCTTCAACCAGGCCCGGCCCCGTGCCTCTCCTCCGTTATTCCCTGCGTTATGGGAAGCAGGACCCGGCCTGCCGGGAACAGGGGGTAATCCCGGCAGTTCCGGACGTAAACGGAGGATACGGCGGGGTTGGATTCGCTCCGCGTCGTTTCCATACATGATCATAGAAATATCTGCCGTCCCTGTTTTGATTTTATAGGTCCCGTGAAAATTTTTAACCCATTACTGTGAATTTTTATGGGGGATCCGGCGTGGAGATAGTACCATCACCAACCCTCCTGATGGAAATATTCGTTGACCGGATATTCTGCAACGGATGCGGGGTATGCGTGGACCTCTGCTCCATGGGGGTCTTTCGGATTGTGAACCACAAGGCAGAGCCGTTCCGGGCTTACCTGTGCGTAGGCTGTTTTAAATGCAGGGAATTCTGCCCCTCCGCGGCTATTGCCCCCCGCTGGATCATGCGGGTGTCGTGAACTTCCTTGCTATAAAAGCGAATCAATCAGACGGTTGCTGATACGAAGGAGGGTCCTTCCAGGAGGCTGCCCGTGGGCAAGCGAAAGTTGATTCATGCGCTTTTAGCTGCCCTGGCCATCAATGGGTGAGGAGGGTACTGCATCGCTGTCATTCCTGAAAGAATGGCATGCAGGGCACCACCATCCGACCGGGACCAGGCGCCTCCTGTTCCGCTCGTCCGGGACCTTGATGTAGGCCCGGTACATGGACTGCCTCCGTTGTCGGCCGCTCGGGCCAGAGGACCGGCAGGCATTGGGGCATGCAGGGCTCGTGCACATGGTACCCACGTTATCGGGCGGGGTCATCAACTATCCCCCGGTTTTCCCAGTTTCCCGGAGGGGAGTTGAGGGGGATCATGGGGACTGCCTGTGAAGGCTTTATCTGAATACCAACATTCCAACTGTTTTAGGTTCGCAGGGGAACCACCCTGCAGCGGGTGTCCTTTCTCGGAAAACCCGGGCCTCAACGTTCGAATGCTGTTAACTCCATTTCCTGGCGTTCCAGGTATTCTTCAGGTGCAGTACCTGCTCGACTGGACCGTTTTCGGGTCGTTTGGAGGTTGACCAGGTGGGAAAGAAGGTATATGTGAGGAACACTGAATTCCTGTCAATCGTATATATATGGCCCAGCTGATGAAGGCCCAGCGTGACAGTGATCGCTGCACGCTCTGCGAGATCTGCGAGGAGATCCTGGACTGCCCCCGCCGTGCATGGGGACCCGGCGCATGCACCGGCTGCGGGGCTTGTGCGATAGCCTGCCCGAACGAGGCGGTCAGCATGGTGGAGAGGCCGGAAGAGCGGGACATAACGGTTACCATCAACGGTGTCCCCGTAACCGTTCCCGACCGGATCACCGTGCTCCATGCGATCAGGCTGCACGGGCTCGCTATCGGTGTCATCCCGGGGGAAGGCCATCTCGCTGCACCGTGCGGGGTTGGCGGCTGCCTGAACTGCGCGGTGACCATCGATGGGGAGATGCTGCCGTCCTGCGTGACACCGGTGCGGGAGGGTATGGAGATTGTTACCAGGCAATCTCCGCAATTTGTCCCCAGGCGGAGGGTTTGCGGCTGGATGGGGCACGGGGCAGGCGGGGTGGGGACGCCCTGGCAGTTGAAGAAAAACAGGGGGTATATTGAGGCAGCCGCGTTCACCTGCGGGTGCAACCTCCGCTGCCCGCAGTGCCAGAACTGGAGGACCACCTATAACGGGAGGGAACCCCTGCTCACGCCATCTGAAGCTGCTGTTCTCATGACCGCCGCCCGCTCGCGGTACGGCGTGGACCGCATGGCGATATCGGGGGGAGAGTCGACCCTGAACCGCCTGTGGCTGGTCTCCTTCATCAGGGAGCTGAAGCGCCTGAACCCCGACGAACGGGCGCGCTTCCATGTCGACACCAATGCCACGCTCCTTACTCCCGGCTACATCGACGACCTGGTGGCTGCAGGAATGACCGATATCGGCCCCGACCTGAAGGGGCTATTTCTCGATACATTCATGGCCATTACAGGGATCCGGGATGGGGCACTTGCGGAGCGGTACAGGAATACCGCATGGGACGCGGTGAAATACCTCCTGGAGCACCACGCGGGCCGACTGTTCGTCGGGATCGGCATCCCCTATAACAGGGCCTTTATCTCGCATGATGAGGTGGCTGCGATGGGGGAAGCCATTGCCCGCATCGACCCTGCCGTCCAGGTGTGCGTGCTCGATTACCGGCCGGCGTTCCGGCGGGAAAACTTACAACGCCCCACCGTCCAGGAGATGCAGGAAGTGGGGCAGGTCCTGAAAGGGGCAGGGCTTACCACGGTCATATGCCAGACCGGGCGGGGGCATATCGGCCCGGTATGAAACGGTGAGGCAAAGGTTCTTTCCCGTATGGTCCTGCCCGGTCATTGCGGGTGTTCCCTCAATTCGGTAGGTTTATGGAGGGTTCGCGCCTACCGGCTAAAAATCCTGGTTTTTCGATGCCGGACCGAATCGGCCGCTTCCCCACCCTTCCGGTTCCGGATGTCCCGGCCACTCACCGCCCTCCATGCGCACGGACGTGAGCCCAGGCGCGGTGGAGGGCAGAGCGGGGCTCGTCCTCCCCGTCGTAGATGGAGGTGTCCTCTCTCCCGTACAGGATCCGGTCCCTACCGACCGGGCAGGCCCTTATGCAGAGGCCGCAGGGCGCGATAAACCGCCGGTTCAGCTCTTCGGACCGCGTGGCGCAGGTGCGCTTATCGGTGAGCGTTCCAGGATACGTCCCCTCAGAAAGCGCCTGCACCGGGCAGGCTTCCCCGCACTTCATGCAATGGATGCAGAGGTCCTCCTGTATCACCGGGTCAGGGGGCAGGAGAGCGGTTGTGAAGATGGAGGTGAACCGGACCCTCGGGCCGAATTCCCGGGTCAGGAGCATGTTGTTGACCCCGAATGCGCCGAGACCTGCACAGAACGCTGCATGGCGGTGCGAGAAAAAGGCGACAGGGCGCTCCTTGAGGATGCTGACATGGCCGTATCCGTCCCGCGGCACGGATACCGATGGAAAACCCCTGGCGGAAAGAAACGTGGCGATCCGGTAACCGTAGGTATCGAGAAGGGTATTCACCGTGCGGTACAGCTCATTGTACCAGATGGAGGGGGTAGTCTCGAGGACCGGGAGGCTCACGGGGAGCCCGATCACGATTACTGTCCGGGTTTCCGGAAATATCGCAGACGGCCTGAATTCCGTTGGCACCCATGGCTCGAATGGCGGCTCGTCCCACCGCTCCGCCGGGGCGAAGCCCACGAGGGGTATGTCGAGCCCGGCGCACTTATCGCGCAGTTCATGGTAGAGGTCGGTATTCATGGGTGATTTCACTTCCAGGGTTGAAGGCGGAACTGGAACAGAGAATAGGTAATAGTGCAGGGATTAAGAATATTCGCAGCGTCCGATGTCAATAGGGGGTGAACACGGGCATCCATACGTGCACTCATGCATATGAAACCACTCTTCCAGATATTTCCCTCCATACCAAACCTTATAGCGTGCTACCTCCACCACTCGCATAACCGTGGCTGCAGCACCCCCCGTCCCGGTCCCCCTGCGCATCGCGGCATTGATGCAGGAGCGGAACAATCTCTTTTCCTATCCCCTGGAGAAGCTCGCCGGCCTCATCAGGGAGACCGGGTTCCATTGCAGCCGCTGCGCGAGATGCTGCACCCGTGCCTTCAACGGGCACGTCTTCCTCCTCGATCGTGATCTCAGGGAGGCCAGGCGGATAGATCCCGTGTCGATAGAACCGGCCCCTGGCCCTGAGTTCTGCGATCAGCACGGCACATTCTATGTCTCTGGGTATGCACTGCGGACGCAGGGTGACGCAGCCGGTTCCTGCTGGTTCCTGGAGGACGGCCGATGCCGTATCTATCCGCAGCGGTTCTCGATCTGCCGCATCTACCCGTATAGCCTCCGCCGTGAGCCAGGCGGTAATGGGAGGATAGACTGGCGGTATATCTCGCGGCCGGGTGAACACGGGGAGTACCGGCATGATATCCCTATCGACATGTGCCTTGCCCTCGCCCGCGAAGCCAAGGAGTATGAAAATGCGTTTTTGGCCCACGAGATTTCGTTTCTTGAATTTATGCTGGATTATTTCGCGCAGAACCGCCTGAGGCACGTCCAGGGCACCTACAATCGCCAGGTGCAGCGCTCCATGCGGGGTGAACCCGTCACAGTGATGGCGTATTGCGCAGGGCGGCTGAATGAGCACCTGGTGATTAGACCGGTATAAAGAGCCGTGAGCGTATCCGGAGAACCTTCGGCATCCCTGAGTGAGGGAATGGATTGGAGGGATTGCATATAACCCCCGTCAGGACCGCACCGGGAGGGGATGTCATTCCGAAAAGTGGAGGAGTTACCCGGTATCCACCATTACCACCGAGGCAGGTCTGTCCGGGCCTGGGCCCTCATCAGGGTCAATTCACGTTTCCTGGCATGATTAACCCGGATCAAGGGGGGGGATCATTCCTCCAGGACGAGATCGATTCCTTCCTCCTCTGCTTCCTCCTTCTCCTCTTCGAAAAGGAACAGCTCATCAACGGTTGTTCCAAGCACCACTGCCACATTGTGGGCCAGTTTCAGCGAGGGGTTGTACGTTCCCTTCTCCAGGAAGACAATCGTCTCCCTCCGGACCCCGACGGCATCGGCAAGGTCCGCCTGCGTCAGGTTCTTCCGGGTCCGCAGCTCGCGGATACGGTTCTTCATTCCACGTCCCCTTTCCGGAACAGACACAACTGGAAAACCCTGGCCGAGACCCCCATCAGGAGGATGAGGATTACAGAGAGGATCCCGGCATCGGGAGACCAGATGTGAAGGTAATACAGCCAGAAGATCGCAAAGAGCACCAGGAAGGTGAGGAACCAGGACCACGAGAGCCCGTATGCTCCGATCTTCCTCGTCCGCTCGTCCTGGAGGTAATTCTTTTCACCCTGGTACAGTCGCAGCCCGGCAAGGATCACCAGTACGGTGCCAGCGGATATGTAGGCCGATGCAAAGTTGCCCTCTGCAGAGGCCGGCATGAAGACCAGTTCGGCAAGGCCAATACAGAGCAGAAAAATTCCGATGACGAACATCACCTGGATCCAGGTGCGGGTTTTCAATGAGGAGGGCTTGAAGCAGGGCATATTCTCTCTCTTGGATGCTAATAACTCAGATTTTTATTAGAAATATATAACAGTATGTTATTTGAATATAACTTTGCCTATTCCTTCCCTGCGAAACCCACCGTCACCTGACTGCCGAAATCTTCCGTCTCCTGCCCGTGAACCCCCCAATCCCCGCGATCGCCAGTGCGAGCAGCACGGGGACCAAACCTGACGGCGCCCTCGTGGGAGTTGCGACAGGGGACAGTGCCGCGATGATCTGGATATTCTGCCCCGCGGCGACCTGGCCCGTCGTAGAGAACGGGTTATAGCCTTCCATCCTGATCTCGACTGTATAAGGCCCGGCCGGGACGTCGTGGAAGGAGAGCGGTGTGATACCCACGAACGCGGTGTTCACGTAGACATCCGCCCCGCTCGGCGTCGAGGAGACATCGACGCTCGCAGTGTCCACGGAATGCGCTGCCGGCTGGAGGGGTGCGATGATCTGAACAGTTTTTCCTGCCTCGATGGTGACGGAGGCTGTATAATCCTGGTATCCAGAACGCTTCAGGACCAGGGTGTAAGAGCCCGGTACAAGGTCGCTGATATCAAGGAGGCCTTTGGAGGGCGTGGAGCCCTGGTAATCGCCGTTTATATAGACCGAGGCACCCGGAGGTGTTGAGGAGACCTGGAGGTCCCCGGTGTCCGGGTTGACCTCCTGCACAAGCGTCGCGGCTACCGGAGTGACCTGGCCAGCGGAGACCGTGACCGTTTCTGACCAGACCACGTAACCCGCCTGGGAGATGGTGACCCTGTGGGGCCCGGGCGCAAGGTTCCCGATGATCTGGTTCGTGATCCCCTGGTTCAGGCCATCAACAGAGAGCCCGGCTCCCCTGGGATTCGAGCTGACCGAGATACCTCCCGGGTCCGTTACGCGGGTGAGTGTCACTACCACCCTCTGGGTCGCCCCTGCGCTCACGTGGACGTCCGCAACTGAGGGCTGATAACCGGGCTTTGTTATCGTGACGACGTGGAGCCCGGGCTGGACTGCTTTCAACGTCCCCGGGGTGACCAGCTGGTCCGTTCCTCCGTCGAGGACTGCCGACGCACCTGGCGGGCTTGATTCGACGTAGATGCTCCCCGTCGTGTAGACGTTCCCTTTCTCCCCGCCTGTTGCCTGCATGGCCATTTCGGCTGTCGCAGGCCCGGCCACCATAACAAGGAGGAAAAGGAAGAGGACCGGGAGATGCATGCGTTCCATAGGATATCAACAGAGGATTGCCAATGAAAGGTAAATACCCAGTGGTCACCTGATTAAGGAGAATGGTTGATGGCATCCTCGAAATGACCTGGTGTTAAACCTCACATGCTTGCCTCGTCGGGGGGATGCCTTGCGCCGCCTCACTTCCGGATATTGCAGGGATGTTTCCTGCAGACCGATTCCTCAGGTTCATCCGGGAATGCCATGAAGGGGGAATCCCTGCAGGGTCTTCAGGCCTTCTCCTGGTGCAGGCACCCTATCCTGCCTTCGAGGCGCTGGAGAACTTTCGCAAATGTACCATCTATCTCGTTTTTCATGCGTCGGAAAGATTCCTGTGCATTTTTCCATTCGGTGATATCGCAGACGGATTCCAATGAACCGATGGGGTTGCCTTCCTTATCAACGAGATACGCTGCCTTGGAGTAGATGTACGCCCCCCCGGTTCCCTTGAAACCCGGGACATAGCTCTCCAGGATGAGGGTATCTCCATATCTCCTGACATCGGGATAGTCACGGGTAACTATGTCTTCGGGCAGGTCGAGGAGGTCGATCAGGACCGGCCGCATTCCCTTGAAAATCGAGAATGATGCATCCCGGTACCTGGATGTCCCCAGAACCTCCTCCTCCTTTATGCCGGTGAATGCTTCCATCGCCCGGTTCCAGAAGATGACCCTCTTATCCTGGTCGATAATATACGATGCCTGGGGAATGATATCCATCTCCGCAAAGGAGGGGTGACGAGAGCCCGTGGGGTTTTCTCCGCAGATCGGGGGATTGGGCTGCTTCCCCGGGAGGATCTCCGGTCCCGTTTGTTCAGGTATCAGCTCTGGTATGGAATAACTGTCCTCGCCTTTACCACTATCGGCAGGCGGATGGTACATGCCAGAGGAACCATCATCATTGGCACAGGCTTCAGGGAAAGCCGCCAATTGGTGGCCATCCCCTGCAGCCGCCCGTCCAGTATTATTCGCAAGGTGTGCACCATGTTCGAGCACGAGGGTTACCCCGCACTGGGGGAAGTTGATATCATCTTTGATGAGTTCCATGTATACCTCGATCTCGAACCGGGTCCCGTCCCGTTTCTGTGCCATGGCGATACCTTCGTTGTGGCCGCGTTCCAGGAGCACAGCGGCTAACTGGTGGATATTATGCCTGGATGAGGACCTGGCAAACCACTGTTCGAGAGGCTGTCCGATGATCTCCTGATCATCGGTGTATCCGAACAGGGAAAGTGCAGCGTTATTGAAAAAGATCACCCGTGCCACGATGTCATGGAGGATGACCGGGTAGGTGGTCCGGCCTATCGGACAATCCCTGAGCAGGATCTCCCTCTCCCTTTCCCGCTGTCCCGTGATATCCCTCCCAACCGACTGGATCTCGGTAATACCGCCATCTGCGTCGAATAATGCCCGGTTCTTCCACTGGATCCACCGTATCGCACCGTTGTCGAGCAGGACCCGCTCCTCGACCGTCCCCATCTGAGATGCGGGGGCATTCACGTGAGAGGTTCCTGTTTCTCCTGATCCGGGTGATGTGGGATAGAAGCAGGTGCCGACCAGATCCTTCGGTGACTTTGAAAAATACCGCGCAAATGCCTCATTCAGGAACGTGATGGTCCCATCCGGAAGCCTCCGGCAGATCAGTTCAGTCTGGTCCTCGACGATCGCCCGGTACCGGCGCTCGCTCCGGATGAGCTCCTGCTCGTAATTCTTCTGCGTGGTGATATTCTCTGCGATGATGGTAAGCCCATGCTGTCCATCATCGAAGAGTGTTGGGAGGAATTTGATCCTGAAGTAATACTTCTTCTCCTGGAGATCGAAGCTTGTCTCTGTAGGAGTCCCGCCTGGGACACGGGATTTTTCGTCCAGGTCACATAATGCCCTTATCATCTCAACCGGTGCTTCATCCAGGGGTATCCCGATAAAAGCCTCACGGGGCTTTGAAAAAAATTGAACAAGAGCTTCGTTCACCTGGACGATCCGGCCGCGGTCATCGAGCATGATTACCAGGTCCGATGCAAAGTCGAGGACGGTTGAGACCGGGACCCTGTGAGACAGGAAATATACTCCGGTGTTTCCGAATGCATGCCGTTCAGCACGCCCGGATGAGATGAGGATATCCAGGTATTTTGCCACCGAGTTCCTGGTCACGTCCAGTTTCCTGGAGATATCAGCGATAGTCAGACCCTTCCGGTGCACTGTGAGCAGATGTTCGATCTTCTCCAGCTGATCCTTCTCTGCTGGCATAACCAATCCAGCATTTTTGGTTCTGTTATATAATGATTATCTGAACCCTGCAACCGCATTTCTGACTAACTCAAAGATCCTTGAACAAGGGTCCTTTTAAAAAAGCCAGATGGACAGGATCTTCCGCATGCCTCAAGGAAGCTGGCAGAGCGTATCGTGAATCCACTCCGGCCATTGGAGAAGGAAGGGAAAGCCTTTCCCTGCTGCAGTAGCATCCTGGAGCAGGGGAATAACCCTTGGCATCAGAACAGGACTGCATCCAGTGCGGCAGGTGCTGCGAGCGGTGGGGCTGGGGCCAGAAGGGGGTTATCGAGGACATCATCCCGTGGCTGGCCGCGAACCGCCTGGATATCCTCCGGCACGTCTCCGTCCTGCTCTCCAGCGGAAGACAGACCACCGGGGACTGCATATCCCCCGAAGACCTCCTCCAGGTGAGGGAGATACGGTACTGGCGGGGCCGCAATAGCAGGGAGATGAGGAAGTGCCCGTTTTTCCGGCGATCGGGTGATGGAAAGGCCTGGTGCGGGATCCATGCCCTCAAGCCGCGGGTCTGCAGGGAGTTTACGCCCTGGAACTGGAAAAACCTCGAATATGCGGGGAATTGTCCCGCGTGCAGGGAAAAGATGCCCTGACGGGAGATGAACTGGGTGCGGCCAGCCGTAATCAGCCCTGCAAGAGGCACTTTTCCGTGGTCTCACCGGCAGGATCGGTGAGAAATGAGCAGGAAGATGATCGACTAATCTTCCACCCTGGGCCGCTGGTAGTCAGGGGCGGCCCCTGAAACGGATCCCGGAACTTACCTCCCATGCTCCGGGAATGCTACCTTCGGCCTCCTGACGACGAAAGAACTCTCCAGGTTCTCCGCCATCCTCACCGCCACCTCTGCCGGGATCCCCATGGCCATGGTGTCCGGCGGCAGGCTGTTGTTCTGGGTCGGGTCCTGGGGACCCATGAAAGCGGTCTGCTTCGGGGCCCGTTCGACCAGGCCGGCCGGGTAGGATACAAAGGTCGCGCATGAAGGCCCCCAGGGGACGATGACCGGGGAGAATGGATCATCCCGGTCAAAGTGGACCAGGGCAGCAAGGTTCCTTGCCTGTTCGGCATTGCCGAAACAGCAGATGGAACGGATAGGGGGTTCAGGGTGGGGGAGCGTTTCACAGGCCTGGACCACCAGGTACCTGCCAGGGGGGACTACCCTGCCCAAGGCCTGGAAGGAGCGATCCACGAGCTCCGGGGTAGCCTTGAGGTACTCGGCCGCACCGCCCCGGACATCCTTCTTCCCCGTGGAAACAAAGTACCGTATATAACCCGGTTTTTTCGTGAAACCGATGTGCGAGAGGCCGCCAGGGCAACAGCCCTCCGGTTCGTCACCTGTCAGATAGATCCCATATTCAACGTTCTCCGTGGCCATGCGGTACATGGAGACCGCGATGCACCGGTTCACCTTTGAAAGGTGGACGGCATTGGCCGGTGCCCGTTCGGTGCCGTACACCGCCAGGGGGCGGCTCGTGAGCCGGAACGCCCTGGCAAGGCGTGTGCCGATTTCCCTGAATGATACCGGAGCCATGTGATGTGCCCTCCTTTCACCTGGGATTCGGCGAAGATGGCAATATAAATTTTCCTGCAGGCCGTAGACGATACACAGAAAAGGTAAAATTATAATTACTAAATGTTATATTATACATACATAGGTACCATGAAACTGAATTCCTTCTATCTCCTGGCAGGGGTAGTCGGGCTTGCGGAGGTGGGCATATTCTGGATGTCTGTGGTGCAGGAAAATCCGTTCCTCATCATGGTGGCATTCATTGCAGGAGTCCTCATCCTCTATGCGGCACGGAGGACTATCTCCGACAGGAGAGAGGATGAACGATCCATATTAATAGCCCAGAAGGCCGGGGCCAGGACCCTGGAGGTATTCTGGATCCTGTTTTTTGCGGTCAACCTGGGAGTCGCTGTCATCGCCTTCAGCAAGCCGCTCGGGTTTCGTCCTCCTCCGCCTTTTCCCCGTGAGTTTCCACCAGAAGGACCGCACCTGGGGTATTTTGGCATCCTTCAGATGATCCTGCTCTGCGGCATGGCCTTTCTGTATATTGGCTTCCGGGTCTATTACGCACGCAAGTATGGAGAATGGGACGAAGATGAAGAATAAAATAAAAGTATTCCGGGCGATGCATGACCTCACCCAGGAGGCGCTGGCCCAGGAGCTGGGGGTCACCCGTCAGACGATCCTGGCCATCGAGAAGGGGAAATATGACCCCTCTATCAGCCTGGCCTTCAGGATTGCCCGGCGGTTCGGGGTAACCATCGAGGACGTGTTCACGTACGAAGAGGGATCCTGAAAGGAATACGTCGCTGTTGTCCCTGATTTCACCATATTTTCGGTCCAATGCAATTCTTTGCGGTCGACAGCGAATGGCATTGCATGTATGAATTTTTGAACTATTGGTAAGTATTAAATAACATAATGTAAAATATTATTTACGTTCCGATAGGGTGAAGACAGATGTCATGTACCGCACGGGGCCGGGGCTGCATGGACCTGCAGGCCCGGAAGATTATCCATGAGGCGGGAAGGTCCCGGAAACCAGTCCGGTGCATGAAGCCGTTTTCCCCGGTCGGGGGCTGGCCAGATACAGGCGGCCCCGGTTCAGAGATAGAGGAATTGGTACATTGGCATCACATCTCAAGGGAGTTCGGAGCGGGCGTTGATTCACTTACCATCTCAAAGAATAGTCCCCCTTTCAGGTACCCCTCCCTCCTCGAACAAATCGGGGTCATCCACCAATCTGATTTAATCGGCTTGACATACACAGGGACAAAGGAATTGCAATGAAGGAAAAATTACCAGGACAATGGGGATTTATTCTAGCCATCCTCATTTCGGCTGCCGTATGCATCGTGGCCCCGGCCATGGCGGCCACCAGTGCAGACCAGACAGCCACCAGTGCAGACCAGGCAGCAGCGAGCGTGGCGGTGACCAACGTCACCATCGAGCCGACGGTCTTTATGCAGGGTGACACGGGGACCATTACCGTCACAATCGTCAACAGCGGCACCCAGGCGGTCAGCATATCCCGGGCAGAAATCCTCTCCTCGGACGTTAACGTGCTCAATTACCAGACCTACGAATCCGTGGGGTCCATCGGTCCCGGCAACACCATGAAGTTCACCTTCTATATCCAGGCAGGCAATGTGGATGGGACGTACTTCCCCATGTTCTACCTGGGTTTCACGGGGGCCGGCAGCCTCCGTTACCCGCTGGCCCTGAAAGTAGCCGATACCCCCCTGACAGTAAGCGTGGTAGATGCCCCGGACACTTTTTCAGCCGGGGCGAAGGACACGGTCACCCTCGCTGTCAGCAACCCGAGGCCGAACATGGTGAACGGCGTGACGGTGACTCCCACGGGAGCAGGGATCAAGACAACCCAGAGCAGCATTTTCCTCGGCACTCTCAATCCCGACGAGAGCAGGCAGGTGCATATTGATGTTACCCCGGAGGGTGCGACCACCCTCGCCTTCGATGTGTCCTACCGGAATGGGTTAAACGAGCATCACGTAACCCTGGACCTCCCGGTCACCGTCGGAGGACGGGTGACAGCCGCCGAGCTGGTGGTAAATAACATCGAGATATCGCAGAGCGGGGCCGTCGCCACCCTTAGTGCGGACATCACCAATGCAGGTCTCGCAGATGCGAAATCGGTCAAGGTGACTGTAGGGGCCCCGGCGACCCCGGTAGACCCTAACCCCGTTTACGTTGTGGGCGCCCTGCAGCCGGATGACTTCTCCAGCTTTGAGCTGACCTTCACTACCAGGGGAGCATCCACCGTGCCGCTCATCATCGATTACCTTGATGACCAGGGGAAGGTGTTCAGTAAGACCCTGGACATCTCGCTCGACGGGCCGGCTTCTTCTTCAGCGGGCTCTTCGGGCAGCAGTTTCTCCCAGGGGTCAGCACCGGGCATGCGCGGGCCCGGCGGAGGGTTCTTTGGGTTCGGGAGTGGTATAGGCAGGATTCCGTGGACGCAGATCATCGTGATCATCGTGGTCGCTATCGCCCTCCTGGTCGCCTGGAGAAAGGGATACCTCGCCCGGGGCCTGGATAAGGTCCGCAGCCGAAAGCAGGAATGACGGCCATGGAGACCCGGCCTCTCATCGAACTCCAGGAGGTGACCAAGGTCTACGCGCTGCCCTCCGGCGACGTGGTAGCCCTGGACAATGTTTCAATCTCCATCAATGCAGGAGAGTTCGTGGCCATCATGGGCCCGTCCGGGTCGGGGAAGTCCACCCTCCTGAACCAGCTGGGGTGCCTGGACCGCCCCACCTCGGGAGAGCTCTCCATCGACGGCAGGAAGACCCGGGAGATGAACGACCGGGAACTGACTGACCTCCGGCTGAATACCATCGGCTACATCTTCCAGAAGTTCAACCTGATCCCCCTGCTCACGGCCTACGAGAACGTGGAATACCCCTACCTGATGAAGCACCGCCGGCCGGACGATACCGGCCATGTCGATTCGCTTCTGAAGATGGTGGGTATCGACGGGCCGATGACATCTCACAAGCCCCCGGAGCTCTCGGGCGGACAGCAGCAGCGCGTCGCCATCGCCCGGGCCCTGGTAAACGACCCCCGGATCATCCTCTGCGACGAGCCGACCGGGAACCTGGACTCGGTAACCGGGCAGCAGATCATGGACATGCTCGTTACGTTGAACGGGAAGGGGAGGACGATCCTGGTCGTCACCCACGACCCGGCAATCGCGAGAATAGCGCAGCGGACCATCGTGCTGCGGGACGGGAGGGTCTCATCATGAAGGACGTTATCCTCCAGCTCTCGGTCAGGAGCATCCGCATCCATTTCCTGCGTTCCGTCCTGGCTGCCCTGGGCATCGTGATCGGGGTCGTTGCCATCTCTTCGATGGGGATGATGGGTGCGAACATGACCCTTTCGGTGACCGAGCAGCTCTCCAAGATGGGGAACATCCTGCTGGTCAGGGCATATTCGGGCGGTGGCGGTTTCGGGGGACCAGGCAGCGGTGGCGACGGGGGCTCCCGGACCACCGAAGATTTCATCACCGAGGCCCAGTTCAAGGATATTCAACAGATCGCAGGGAAATACGGAACGGTCTATGCAATATACTCGCAGTCCGACACGATAGATGTGGGAACAAAGAAGGGGAGAAGCACGATCTATGGTCTCAAAGATGAAGACCTCCCTGGTATCGTGCAGTTGTCAGAAGGAGCATATCCCAGGAGTACGACCTCGGTCGTAATCGGTCCCACCATCGCTGACCGGTTCGGCTTAAAAGTGGGGAGCAAACTCGAAATCGGTGACCCCGATAAAGGAAATACGACGACCGTCAGGGTTGTCGGAATCATGGCGGAACGGGGCATATCCATGGACATAAACACCGATTCCGCGATTATCGGGAACCAGAAGCTCTTCACCGGCATTTACGGGGGAGAGGAGCAGTACAATCAGGTCAACGTAATCCTCAAGGACATCAACGATTCCGCAACGGTGAAACAGGCAATCCTTGACAGGATGAACCGGAAGGAGGAGACAGTGACCGTGCAGGACAGCAGCCGCATGCTGGAGAGCATCACCTCGACGCTTGGCACCATGACGACCTTTGTGATGGCTATCGCCGGCATCTCCCTGCTCGTGGCCGCGACCTCGATCATGAACGTCATGATGATGTCGGTGACCGAGCGGATCCGGGAGATTGGCATCATGCGGAGCATTGGCACGCAGAAGGCCGAGGTGCGGAAGATGTTCATCTACGAAGCAGGTATCCTGGGGGTCATCGGTGCGGTCATCGGAGCAGCCTTCAGTCTTGCCATCGGCTACCTCGTGGTTCTGGCCATGGTGGGCAGCACGGATTACTTCTTCACCCCGCAGAGCCTGATCTATGTCCCCTCGGCCATGATCATCGGGATCGTTATCTGCCTGATCTCAGGAGTATACCCTGCGTGGCGCGCCTCGAATCTTGACCCGATCGAAGCTCTAAGGGCCGAATGATCAGGCTCTACTCGTGCAGGAGGACGGGTTTTAATCAGGAACATGGGAGGGGAGGTCATCCCCGAGCGCCTCCCTGCTCCGCATCTGGTACAGGACCATCGGGTCCATCTCCCGGAACTCGGCCTCCCCGGTTTTCATGATGACATTTTTTAATGCACTGTTCACGATCATCTTGGAACAGAGGAAGCATGGCCATATGCGGGTCAATTCGCCTGTTTCGACGTCAAATCCTGCGAGGTAGAGCGTGCAGCCCCGTGCCTGCTTTCCTGCCTGGATGAGCGCGTTCATCTCGGCGTGGACGCTCCTGCACCGTTCATAGTTCGAACCCGAGGGGATGCCGTGCTCTCTCCTCCAGCACTTCCCTAATTCCGTGCAGTCCATCTGCTTGCGCGGGGCGCCGGTATACCCGGTGGATACGATGGTGTTGTACTCGTCAACGATGATGGCGCCGAAATTGCGCCGGAGGCAGGTGCCCTGGTGGGCACACCGGAGGGCAAGGTCAAGGAAGTACTGGTGCCTGTTGGTCCGCATCAGGATAGAATATTCACCCATTGGTAATAGAACCCGTGGACCAGAGCGGAAACGGGATACCGGGTCATAGATCGGAGACACTAACCGAAAGTCAAAATGAAGATTGCCTTTCGGCCGGCACCCGCCCCAGGACTGGAGAACAATGATTGGGATCCATCAACGCTTGCGAAGCAGGCGAGGGGACCTCCAGAACAACCTCTGCCGGCGGGAAAGATCCATCCGCCGTCAAACTATCATGGATTGGATTGCCAGGGTGAAGGGGTTACAGGCATGGGACAGCCGGCGGGCCCTTTGAGAGGGTGCCGCCCTCTCAATACCCGCTTGCATAGTACCATCCCCCCTCCTGCCTCACCCGAACCGGGACCTCGAACAGCCTCCCGATGGCTTCATCGGTCAATACCTGCTCTTTCGGACCATCCTGGCAGAACCGGCCCTCCTTCATCAGGACGACCCGGGAGATCTCGGGGATGATGTCATGGAGGTTGTGGGTGACCATGATGATGCCGGTTCCATTCCGGGCGATCTTGCGCAGGACGCTCCTGAACCGGTGGAGGGCATGCAGGTCCAGGCTGTTGGTGGGCTCGTCAAGAACGAGCGCCGCCGGGTCGTGGACGAGCGCCCTGCCAATCAGGAACCGGCGTGCCTCCCCGGAGGAGAGGGTGGTCATGGGCCGGTCCTCCAGGTGAGAGATCTCCAGGAACCGGGTTATCCTGCCAGTTTTCTCTTCCATCTCCCGGGTTACCTCCCGGTTGAAAAGCCCGATACTCGAGTAGAATCCCGAGAGAACCACCTCCCTCCCGGTGATTTCCCGCGTGAAAGTATATTGCAGGTCATTGGAGACGATACCCAGGAAAGAGCGCAGAGAAAAGACGTCCCATGCATCCTGCCCACGGACACGGAATACCGGAGACGCGTGGTCCTGGATGACCGGGTAGTGCTCCCGGTTGATGGTCCTGATAAACGAGGACTTGCCGGAGCCGTTCGGTCCCAGGATGGCGACGTGCTCGCCCTCCCGGATGGTGATCGAGAGGGAGTCCAGGATTTTCCTCTCTCCTCTCATCACGGTAATATTGGCAAATTCCAGGAGGGGTGGAGGGTCCCGGCTGCCGGGGGGGTCGTCGGTGGACATCTATTCCTGACCAAATATGGAGCGGCCGAAAAGAAGAGGTGATCGATGGACACACCCCTGTTCCCGGCTGTCGGGCATTCCCCCGGCCCCGGTCATATCCCGTCTCCTAACCCTTTATCTGCCCTCAAAACCCACAGACCGTTAGGAATACCGTTCATGTCATGGGCAGGAGATCCCATTGGCCGCCCCCTCCCGAATATCACTTGAACGCCAGCCGCTCCGGGTTTACCTGATGGTCTTCATCGTGATCATCATCGTCTGCGTCGCTGGCATCCTCACCACCATCTCCTACCTCCATGTCCGCGGGGAGCTGATTGCCCAGAGCGAGAACATAAGGGAATACAGCGAACGCAACGTCCTCGGAGCGGTCCAGCTCGTGGACACCGGCCTCCGGCTGTACGACAGCACCTTAAACAGCCAGATGGAGGGTGCCTTCGCCGTGTATACAGACGCCTACAACGCTTCCTCGGGGGATATCAGCCGGATGGACCTGGACGCTCTCAGGCAAACCCTTCAGCCGGGATTTTCAGGGAGGCTCGACTGTTACATCATCAACGAGTCGGGGGTTATCGTGGCATCTACGGTCCCCGAGGTCATGGGGCTCGACTTTCGTCAGTTCCCCGATTTTTACCAGTCAATAACCCGGCTGCGCCTTGGAAATACGTTCGGCGCCGACCGGGTCGTCCGGTCCATACCCAGCACCGGAAACGGGACGGTGACCGGGACCCTCCGGAAATTTGCCTACATGCCCACCCCGGACCACCGGTACCTCCTGGAGCTTGGCCTGGAGTCAGATGCATTCTTCCGCGAAAGGACTGACCTCTCCTATGCCGTGATCGCCGGTCGGTTAAAGGATCTCAATCCCAACCTGGTGTCGGTCCGGATAGTCGATGTAAACCATGTCCTGGTCTCAACTGAGGCAGGGACCAACGGCACCCTGGTGAACGATCCCGCGATCGACCGGGCCCTTTCCGGGCGGATAAGTTACAGCACCGCCGACCCGGTGAACCATACTAAGACGACGTACCTCTTTGCCGATTTAAAAGACCCGGGGGCGGCATCGGACATGAGCCTGGTCATCGAACTGGTCTATTCGAGCGTCCTTCTCGAGCGCAGCCTCTGGAACCTCCTGGTCACCAACCTCCTTGCCGCCCTGGTGGGGGTGGGGCTCGGGGTTAGCCTGGCGTACGGGGCCAGCCGGTTCATCACCCGGCCCATGCGGGAGATCATCGATGACGTGGACACCATCGCCCGAGGCGACCTCGACCACCCCATACGGGGAATGCAGAATCCTGAGTTCATATCGCTGGAAAACAGCATCACCACCATGATCCAGAGGATCCGGAAGTACAGCGAGGAGCTGGAGCGCGAGAAGGCCGAACTGCAAATCGCATCGCAGATTCAGCTCTCTTTCCTCCCCCGCAGCATCCCCCGGGTTCCAGGATTCGATATCGCTGCGGTCAGCATCCCGGCCCGGGAAGTAGGGGGCGACTTCTATGACTTCATCGGGCTTAGCCCGGGAAAGACCGGTGTCGTGATCGCCGATGTGGCGGGGAAAGGTGTCCCGGCGGCACTCTTCATGGTCCTCTCCCGGACCACCGTGCGGGCGAGCACGCGGATGACCGGCGTGGTGGCCAGGGCCATGGAGGATGCCAACCGGATGATCGCGGCCGATGCTGACCGGGGAATGTTCGTCACCCTCTTCTTCGGTATACTCGACCAGGAGACCAGGATCTTTTCGTATGCAAATGCCGGCCACAACCCGCCCCTCCATTACCAGGCCGTAACCGGTTCCATCCAGCCGCTCCAGATCACCGGCATTGCCCTGGGCGTCGTCGAGGACGAGCTCTACGGCCAGGAGGAGCTGGCCCTTCATCCGGGAGATGTCCTGGTCTTCTACACCGACGGGGTGATCGAGGCCCACAACAAAGCATGGGAGCAGTTCGGCGAGGGCCGCCTCGAGGCCCTCATCCGCGAGCATAACCGCCTCCCTGCCATGGGACTTCTGGAGAGGATCCAGGAGGAGGTGGCGGCATTTGCCGCTGGAGAGCAGCAGTTCGATGACATCACCCTCGTCGTGATAAGGGTTGAGTGAAACCCGGGCCTCGCAGGGAATGCCCGAAAAGCAGGGCTTCTCATGAACAAGGGCCCCAGAGAGGAAAGCCCTATCCCCTTGTATAGAAATCGCCGCCTGGAAAGCAGGACAAGCGGGTCCCGAACGATAGGGAATTGGAATGACCCGCCGGGGTCGGGCGCGGCAGCGGCCGCGCCGGGTGAAAACTATGATTTGAAGAAAATGACCTTCTTCACGTCATCGACGGTCATCCCGTTGTAGGTTCCCAGCCCGTACATGATCTGCACGGCTTTCTCATCCAGGAACGAGAGCCTGGTGGTATCCTGGTTGGTATAGTAGAAGATGCTGTCGGGGTACTTCATGGAGTCCCCATTGAACCCGAGGACATAGAGGAAGGAACGCAGGAGGTAATGGGTCCGCATGTCCCCTTCCATCTCTGAATTGATGTAGATGTCATAGTCCCTGACCTTGGCGCAGGTGCGGTCACCGCACCGGAACTCCTTGTTCAGCCAGCCGGCCTCGGAGGTCACATCGATGGCCTTCAGTCCGTCACCCGGGAGGAACTTGATCCTGATATTCCCGGTCTGCCCGTCCTTGATGTTCTCAAAGAGCTTGGTGGAGCGGGAGAGCTCGTTGAACCGTGCAGCAAAGTCCTCCATGGCGGCGAGATCCGGGGGGGTGCCGCCATTGATGGATATGGTGATCTTCCTGTCGTAGAACGGGATCCGCTCCAGGAATATGTTCCCCTCACCGAAGGCGACGTCCATGAAATGGGAATTGATATCATCCGTGGAAAGGGCCGTGGGGGATGGCGTTACCGGTATGGCCTGATTGGTGGGGGCGGGGGATGCTGTTTCTGCTGCACCGGGCCCTGTCGTTGGCACGGGTTCTGTCGGGGTGACCTCAGGGGCCCCGGGAACCGGGGAGGTGCAGCCGGCAAGAACTAGAACAAGGCCAAGAAAGAGTGCACAATACAAAAAAGCCCCTGGCTTCATGATAATGATATTCGGGTTATATTCAATAAGGGTTGCCATCGGCATCGGGAAGTTCCGGGGAAGGGCGGCACCGTAACCGTGTGTTTCCTGCGGCGGTTGCAGGGAATTAATCCGCCTATGGTGGTCTCCAGGGGATGGGTCCGGCAGGGATGTTTTAATCATAAGGATTCCCGGACCATCGTGCGGTCAGTCCATGCGGGAGAGCGGAGAATCTTCAGAACTCCATGTCATCGAGGTCTTCTTCAAGCCCTGTCAGGGGGTGGAAGGGTATCCTGCACCAGACCAGGCCATCCTTCACGGTGTAACCCGACTTGATCACCGTTTTGACGGCTGCCGGTGCCAGGTACTGGTCCACCGCTTCCCCGGGCTGGTATTCGTTTTCCAGCACGACAATGATGGAATGCCCGGTATCCCGGGTGTAGCAATAGCTCGAGCGCAGGCCGGGCGGGAGCGCGCCTGGGTACGTCTTGTCCTGTACAACCCATTGCTCCAGTCCGGCCCGGCGGATGAGTTCAATGATGTCCATGGCGGTGACAGGCCTCTCTAGCAGGGGCTCCACCCTGCTGCCCGGATAAGTACTACTGTTTTTTATCTGAAAATGGCATCGCTCTCCCATCCAGGTACGATCGGGGCCCCTGGCATGGGCTTATACCGGTTTTTTCATGAAAACGTAGTTTGCGAGGTGCGGGCCGAATTTCCCTCTGATTGTCATGGTTTTTTGCTCGATGATGGTGAAGCGCGGGGAAAAGAGGTCCCGGAGCTCGCCGACCGAGGAGAAATAGAGGAGCGTATCGAGAGGAGTCCGCCGGTATTTCCCGACGCCACCAAATGCCGGGTCATCTTCATGGAATGAGACCGAGAGGTACAGGCCCCCGGGCCTGAGGATCCGGGATACATTCTCTACGTACCGTGGGCGGTCCTCCGGGAAGATATGGTGGAGGAGTTCCCAGTCAAAGGCAAAGTCATAACAATCGCCGGCGAGAGCCAGGTCGCCGAGGACATCGGCGACGATGAAAGTGCATTGCACCCCGCTCCGCCGGGCGCGTTCCCTTGCCATCTTGATGGCGGTCCGAGAGCCGTCTACCCCGGTCACGGTAAACCCCCTTCCGGCCAGGAAAATGGCGTAGTTGCCTGCCCCGCAGCCAAGGTCGATGGCTTTTCCCGGGAGCACTTTTCCGCTGTCGACCAGCTCGGCCAGGGCGTCCGGGGGCTCCTCCATGTTCCAGGGGATCCTCTCCAGGGGGACCCTCCGGTAAATCCCGTCCATCTCAATCCCGGACACGAACGGTTCCTGGTTCATGGCGGATACCTCCTTCAAGTACATAGAGAAATCGCCTGATGGGACATTGGCTTTTCGGAGCCGTGAGATGAAAATCCGGTCAATTACATGAACGGCGGCTGCATACAGTGCTCATCACCATGAAAGGATGCGGCTCTCTCGCCAGGCGCCATGAAAAGATTCTACGTCCGGCCGGTCTCATCGCGAGGTACGCAGGACCGGGACGCGGGAGATTCCCTTTCAATGGACGAAAGGGGGAATTGAACATCACAAAGGCTCCGCATCTCATTGCAGGCAGCGTGTCATGGGGTACTTGCAGGAATATCCGGGGGCCCGAGCACTTTCCATGCCCACCATATGATGCCGAGCCCCACTGCGGCACTTGCCGAGACCATGGCCTCGGCAGGCCAGATCCCGTACATCCCTGCCAGGTATACCGCCATGAAATCGACGAGGGCATGCCATCCGATAGCCGCGAGGAGGAAGGCAGGCCGAGCCTTCACCACGGAGTACAGGACGAGGAAGGTAAAGGCAAGCTGCACGACCAGGGTCATCATCCGCTCGAGAAGCCCCGGTAGGATATCCGCTGGCGTGATACCTGCCAGGGCGGCGAGGGCGGCCTGCTGGGCAGGATCGGACAGGGTGGCGTTGATCCCCAGTGCATCGAGCATCCCCGAAGTTAGGAGCACGTAATTGATCATGGCCTGGATTACCAGGAAAGCCACAAATATAGACTCGAGCCCTCCCCAACCGGCCCCGAAGAGGAGGCCATGCTCCCGGTCGGGGGGAATCTTCTTCCGCGGGAAGAAGCGGGCGAAGGCCAGGTACCGGATCCCCTCCTCCACGAGGCCTGCGAAAAGCCCGAGGAAAAGGGCCAGTGCAGCGAGCGAGAGGGCCGTGTCTGGAAATACGGTTTTCACCCATGCTATGTACGGTGGCTGCAGGATGACGAGGAGGGGGATATGGATTACCTGGGAGAGGATGAAAAACAGGGCGCCATAGAGGAATATCCTCCAAGATAGGCTGAATTTTCGCACCAGGAGGTAACCGAGGGCGAGGGGGATGGCGACCTCGAGGGCCGCGACAATGGCGAACGTGAGGATAACGGCCAGGCTCATCGGGAAGAGAGCTAAGCAGCCGGGAGGGATAAGGATGTCTACCGGTTCATGTTGTCGGCGAAGGACTCTTCCCGATACGCCCCTGCAGGTCCTTCACGTGCTCCTCCAGGCCCCGGCGGGGAGTCATGTGAAGGGCATGTTCGCAATGGGCAAGTGCTGAACGGTTCAGGCTCTCCTTGCGGGTAGAATCTGCCGTTTCAAGGCTTTGCGTGTAATCGATGTACGCAAGGTGAAGGTAGTATTCGGCGTCCGCTTCGAGGGCCACTGCCTGGGTGATTAAATCCCTGGCACTATCCAGGTTTTTCGCCTGGTCGCGCCGCTTGAAATACATCCACCCGCGCCGGTCAAGGATATCTGCATAAATCTTTGCGGGGAGAGACCCCATGAGTGCATAGGTCCGTTCTGCCCGGTTTAGGAACTCCTCGGCCAGTCCCAGCCCGGCATCGCGCTCGGTCAGCGAGTAAGCCTGGCCGAGGAGGGCGCGGCAGTAGATTTCCCCCCATGTGCGTTCATCTCCGATAGAGGACCCTGTCTTATTGAACAATCCCCCTCCTTTTAAAACCAGGGAATTTCGCAACTGGTCGCGCTCGTTTGAAGGCAGATCCTTTACCTGGGTGATTCTCCGCTGGTCATCGGGTATATATTTTTCAGTCCCTTTGATGATCTGGGTATAGTAATCTTCTCCTTTCTGGTAATCGCGCTTGAAAAAATGGGCGTCACCCAGATACAGGAGTAGGAGAAGCTCCTGTCCGTTGCTGAGTGCCTGTGCAATATTAAAATCGGCAATTGCCCTGCTGTAGTCAGCAAGCTGGTAGGATATATTGCCAAGATTTACCCAGATGGCGAGATCCAGGCTCAATTCATCCTCGGTGGGGATATCCCGGTCCTCTTTTCCAAGGTCCCTTACCAGTTCATAATAAAGGATAGCATTCTTCCATAAGTGCTCCCGGGCAGCACGATTTACGCTGTATTCTCCCATGCGCCGGTAACAGTTTCCGATGCTGATGAGTATTTCCCGCCTGGTGGGTTTTAACAGGAGCGCAGACTCAAAGAGGGCCAGGGCACGTTCGTAATCGTTTACCGCAAAGAGGGCCTCGGCCATCGTCGCGAGCTCCGTGAAGCCGGCGGGATTACCGGCAAAAAATTTTTCGGCCACCGTAACAGCCTCGGTTGGTGTCCCCAAACCGATGAGGCATTGGACCTGTTTCAGAGGAATGTCCTTACGGGATATCTCCAGATGGTGGTCCCTGGAAAAGAGCTTGATAGCAGCGTCAAACTGGTTGTTTGCCTCTTTATACTGACCTGAGTTTTGGTATACCTGCCCCAGTTCATAGGCGAGCATACCCCGTTCCCAGTCCTTTTTCGATTCCCTGTATTGCCCCTGCCAGGAAAGGAGGGTATCACTCCATGATGACTGGGCGGTGGCACTCCGCCGGTTTTTCAATTCCTGCTGGAATGCGAGTATTTCCGGGATCCGGGCACCCAATCCATTGGTAAAAATCTTCATCTCTTTTTTTATCCACTCCGATTGACTGGCGAGCCAGTCCGGGAAGGTAAGGACCCGTCGGATCGCGGCATCTTCGCGGTAAGGATCACGATCTCTGGCGGAAGCGATGGAGAGCAGGCTCCAGTACTTGAGGGTCGTAGGGCTGATCCGGGTCGCAGCCTCAAAGGAGGTTGTTGCTGCATCGTAGCGTTCGTGGTAGTACTGGACCATGCCCAGTTCGTACATGACCGCTGCGTTTGCAGGCTGGACCGAGCGTGCCTGTATGAGGACCCTCTCGATTGGTCCGAAAAGGGATGCCAGGCGCTCTTTCCCGGTTCCTGACTCAATGGCACACCGGAGGGAGAAGAAGTAGGTCCGTGCAAGGTCCCAGAGGGCGATCCAGCAGGTCCTCTGCGTCCCCGAAATACGGATTCCCTGGTCCCGCTCAGGCAGGAACTGATCGGCGCACCAGGCGACCCACGCCCTTTTCGCCGCAAACCGGTGGCACCGTGATGCCTTGTCGAACAACTCGCGCTTTCTCGCGGGATCCTGTTCATTGATGGCCATCGTCCGGTAGCATACCCCTTCCAGGGTGTGGACCTGGGGCTTCCCGGGAGAGAGGTCCAGCGCCTGGGTGCAGTGGCGGATGACTTCCTGGAGGGTACTTTCCTTCCTGGACCAATCAGTAATCCCCTGGCTCTTCTCGAACTGGTTCAGTGCTAGGGCATAGTAGATCTCCCACTTTCCCGGGTTTATCCGCGCAGCGGTTAAAAATGCCTGGTACGCTGCATCCAGCCTCTTGAGCTCGGTCTGCACGACTCCCAGGTTATACCAGGCCATGTCGAACGTGCTGTCCTCGGATATAGCCTCCAGGAACCGCTTCTCGGCGTTGTTCAAGTTCTTGAACTGGTCCTTGGGTGAAAGGAGGCAGTTCCGGTAATCCCGCAGCCCCTGGGTGAATGCAGAAGTCGCCCGCCACCGTGTCGTGCCTCCCTCGGTCACATCGGTGAAGATCCGCATGGCCAGCTCCCTGACCATGGCATCAAGGTTCTCCACCTGTATGGAGGTACTCTGGTCCCCTGCCACCGTGCTCATGGCGAGGCTGACCTGCCCGGAGGGTGTGGATACCGGGACAGAACTGCTGCCAGCGACCGCTGGAGCGTCCGGCCGTGTGATCTTCCCCTCGACCCTCCAGCCGAAGGATTTATTCCCGAGCATCTGGGCGACGAGGATATAGAGGTCACCATCACGGTGGAGCGCTCCGGTGATCTGTGGTCCCCGGATCAGCTTTGCCAGCACCCCGGCAAACAATCCGGCCGGGATCTCCACCGGCCCCAGTTTGAACTTGGTATCGGCAGAAAAGGCCCCTGCCAGTTTGTCCCCGGTATCGTCGATTTTTATGGCATAGTCAAGGGGGCTCTTCCTCCCCCCGAGAGAGACGATCGACCGCCGGTCATCCACCTCGTTGTAGAGGGCATTCATGCGGTGGAGTTCGATGGTGAGGAGCCGGGGGATGCCCTTGGTAAAGAAATCCGTCCTCCCCGTGTGGTCCTCGAACGTGTCCACAAATACCCTCTGCCGCGATTGCCATCCGGAATAGAGGATGAAACCCAGGGTAAAGATTACCAGGGCAGCTGCGGCGACCTCCACCGTAAAGAGATCTTTAGGTTCGAAGGGGGGACTGACCTGGGAGTCGTATATCCAGAATCCCAGGACGGTGATCTCGATACTATCTAAAAGCCAGAGGAGTGCTGGTCTCCAGCCGCTTCCCAGGAAACGGAGAACACGACCGCTGGCGTGCGATAAACCGTAGAGCAGGTTCCGGGCATAGATGCCCGGAAGCAGCTCACTAGAATCAAGGCTTGAATAACCCGGCATACCGGAAATACCCCCTGTTATTTCCCATCGGGGGCCAGCAGGTTAAATAGCTTTTCTCGGCGGCGCTTGTGAGGAGATCAATGAGCTTGCACCATTGAAGCCATCCAGTTCGAGGTTGCACCTGACGGCAGGCGCTATCCCCCCAGTACGACCGTAATGACGCTGATAATGATCCCGATGCATGCAGTGGCAAATCCCATCACGAACTTTGAGAGGAAATCCCTGCGCAGTGCCCGCGAGTATCCGACAATAAAGAGGAGAATTATCCCGGAGAGGTTCGATACGATCAAGGCCTGTTTAACGTCACCTATCACCAGGAACGGGAAGACCACAATCAGGCCGGCACCTGCCGAAAGGATAAAAGTACCCAAGACGATGGTAATCGCTTCGCGGGCCGGAAGTTTCTCCCTTTCATTAACGGTGGACAGGAACCCCGTCAGTTTTTCATAGAGGTGAAGCCGGTTCTCATCAGGGATATTCCTGAGAATGGTATCATCCAGCTGTTCCCCGATCAGGGTAAGAGCGGATTCGGTCTGCCCCGTCTTTTTTGAGAACTCGATCGTCTCGTTCTCCCGGCTGATGATGTAATTCCTTTCCCAGAGATAAAAGAGGCCGTCTGCAATCCCCCAGGCGATGCAACAGGACAATGCGGCAAGGATAATCTTCGAGAGGATGACATCCAGAATAACGGGAATACTCCGGAGCATGCTGGTAAACGTCATGGCGATGATGACCCCGTACATCACCTCGGCACCTGTCCAGAACTTTCCGATGTAGTCAGCGACCCGCATACATTCTCATTAAAATAGCCTGATAACCAGTCCGCAATTAAGGTATCTCCAGAAGGGCTCCCGGATTCTCATCAGGCATCAGGAGAGGTGGCGAATGTCCCGGGGCGAAGGGGCAGCACCGGTATCGGCAACCTTCCCCTGCCCTGGCGTTGTTCTCCTCTTTCTTCCTGCCTAAAAAAAAGGTGTTTTCAGCCCGTGATATAATCGTATACAAACGCCGCAGCCACTGCTCCCAGGATGGGGCCGATGACATAAATGGGGAAGTAAGCCCAGAGGTTGTTCCCCCCGAGGAGCCAGTCGCCCACGTAGGGGCCGAACGTCCGGGCGGTGTTGAGCGAGGCGCCGGCGATGTTGCCGGTGGTGGTGATGACCCCGCCCACGGTGAGACCGATGACCAGGCCGGCAAATCCTGGAGGCGCCCTGCTGTCAACGGCTACCCCCATGATGACCAGCATCAGCAGGAACGTCCCGATAAACTCGGCCAGTATGGCCTGGCCGTACCCTATCCCCGGGAAGGGGGCTGTCGCCCCCAGGCCCCCGATGGTCACCGCGTCCATCCCGGCGCTCGCGGCAAAGAGGAGGCTCCCAATCGCTGCGCCGATCAACTGTGAGATAATGTACGCCCCGGTATCCCCCGCAGGAAACCGTTTCGTGGCCCATAATGCAATGCTCACCGCAGGGTTGAGGTGGGCCCCCGAAACCCGCCCGAGTGCATAGATGGCCGCGGCGATGACGATGGCAAAGGCCATCCCGATCGCGAGCCAGTCTCCAAGACCGCCCAGTGCGCCAATCCCGATGTTGAACGGTGTCCCGGGGCTGGTGCCATGGGCGATCATCAGGGTGATCGCAGCAGCACCTGCCCCGAAATACACCAGCAGGCCGGTGCCAAGCATCTCGGCGCAGCAGCGCCTGGCAAGCGAAGCCACGGGTCATCCCTCCTTATACATGACATTGCAGTCCGGGCAGAGCATCCGGGGGATCTTCCTCGGGAGTTTCCTGGCCGGGAAGGGATACCCCCCTTCCCAGACGTCTACTTCTCTGCGGATGGTGTGGTCCATGCAGGTCCCCATCCCGCAGACGATGCAGATAGCCACTGCATCGGTGGACTTGCCCTGTTTGGCACAGATATAGCACTTCATAACGGTCGTCCCTATACCGCGCATTTCCACTGGCAATACTGGTGCCGGAAGTCGATCAACGCTGCCGAGGCGCAGTTCTTGCAGATCCGTGCCGGTGCAGCCGGGACCTCCTTGTGGAGTGCGATGATGTTGGTCATCAGGGTGGCGGTCACCGGTTCGCTCGTCAGCAGGCAGGGATAATCAGAGAGGCGCAGCATGGCCGATGCCCGGACCGTGATGGCGCAGGCAGGGTAAGCATAGCGCTGCGGGTTCATCAGCACCTCGTTCCGGTGGATGGGTGAAAGGTCGACGGGCACCCCTTCCACTCTCGGCATAAGCATACCGTCCTTGCCATTCTGCTTCCTCCTGGCTTTGTCCACGTACTTCCATCCCCGGTAGAGCATGTCCATGAAGTCGCAGTTGTGCAGTTCGGCGGCAGCCCCCCGCCTTGGATAGAGCTGGACATAGTTGTGCCAGCGCTTGGTGAGGAGGTCGACGAGCATGATGGCATTGAAGCCGTCCAGTTCGAGGATGTACTCGGCAGCAGTTGCAGAGGCTCCCGTTGCCACGGTGAGCACGTCGTACTCGCTCTTGAAGGTGGGGATGGCTTCCTGCAGGGTGGTGTCCATGACCTCGGTGACCGCTTCGATGGTGGCCATGGTCACGTCGTCCTTGCACATGTTGAAAGTTGACTGGGCGATGTGGTGGGCGATGTCGCCGACGCAGTATGCCGGGACAGTCACGATATTGGCATAGTGGACTCCTTCATCAACTGCTGCGCTGACTGCCCCTTCCATCTTCTTCCGGTACCCATCCATGTACTTCCTTGCATCAAAGGAGGTCATCCCTACCGAGTCCATCAGATTGGCCTGGGCGTCGACCGGGCTGTCGTACACGGACTCCATCATCCGGATCTCGGCTTCCACCGCATCGGCCAGAGTGGCACCTTTCTCCACCTCGTGGGCGAAGACGTCCCCGAACCCGTAACTCGTGTTCATCCCCCAGGACTTGGAGGCGAGGATGGCCTGCTTGTGGGGGACGGGAATATCCACGGTCTGCAGGATGCGGTTCACCACGTTGCTGGTGCTCCCCGGGATCAGGGCAAAGTCCACCACGCAGGTCGGCCCATAGAACCCGGCATACCGTCGGGCGGCTTCCTTTCCCACCAGGGCCTCTGCCTTCCGGATGGCCCGGGTGAAGGACTCGACACTCTTCCTGAAGGCCGGGTCCTGGTCATAGAGGACCTCCATGACCACCGGCGTCTGGTAGTGCTCCACGAAGGGGTCGTCCTCGGGCCTGACCGTGCTGGTGAGACCCTCCAGGACCTCGAAATGCGCCTTCACCGAGTCGGTATGGAGGCGGAAGACGGCCCGGGACTGGTCCCCGGCCGCCTTCATCTTCCGGACAGCTGCAAGGTAGGACTTTGCGTCGGAGACAACGAAGGCCTGACCCCGCTTCTTCTTTACCGTGTCCACGTCAGCATGCTGTGCTGCCATGGCCTCTTCGATCATCTTCTTATATATGTCAGTCATGTCTGAGTACCTCGCAACCATCGGGCTCTCCTATCACCAGGAAAGCAGGGGACAGTCTGCCCGAAAGTCATGGCCGGAGAAAGGAAAATCGCTCGAACACCCTTATCACGAGAATGCTGATACAGATCTCCGGCTCTACAGCACATACGGTCCACCAGCTACATAAAGGTATTGGCCGAGGCAGCTTCGGAGCACATTTAGCGTCATTTTATCGTAATAATGGGCAAAACAAGGCCTTTTCAGCCAGTGGAAGATAAGTTGTTCCGGGGACGGGAAGGCTGTTTGGACAGAGGGCCGGGGATTCTAAAAATCCTTTCACCGGGGATGACATGAGGGCACCCCGTGAAACCGATGAAGGTTTTTTCTTGGACAGATGAGGCTTGCAATGAACTCCAACCCGGCAGGAAACAATCCGGGAATCCGAGAAATTATTTTCTCCCGGTAGACCGGGGACCCGGATTGCAAACGAAGTACCGGTCTTCCCCCGCACCTTCGAGGATCTCCAGGATCACCCGCCATGCCGCCACTTTTCGGGCAAGGGTGTAACGGGCATTGGCCGGGCTGGTGGAAGGGAGCCGGCGGGCTGCCGGTGGGGCCGGAAGGTCCGATTTTCGCATCGCCCGCCGGAATGAGTCCCATGCCCTCGTGCCGTTCAACCCGATGAAGTGGATGGAAGGATGAGACGTTACCAGGCCGGCAATATCATTGAAGGTCTCTTCCCGGATGTCGCGGTCCATGCTCCCCGGCTGGAACCGCCGCGATGAAATGACGTCCCAGACGGCGATTCCGCGGGATTTGAGGGACTCAGCCAGGTACGCCGGGTCATCCCCCCCGAGCGCGAAGAGCCCCTTCATCACCGGCCAGAAGTGGTTACGGGGGTTGGCATAGTACCATTGCCGGTCGAGAGACATCCGGCTGGGAAAACTGCCAAGGATGAGCACCCGGGGATTCTCCCCGAGGATGGGCGGGAGGCCGGTTTCGCGGGCGGTCATGGGCCCTACATCGCGATCGTTTTATATTGCGGAGCCGTTACCGGTCCCCGGGTTCCCCTGGGACAGGGAAGAAGGCCGCGGGGCCGCCAAACCGTGGAAAAATATGACACAGACTGATCACCGGCGTTTTTCGGCCAGTCCCGGGGACCGGTACTCCCAGTCACAGGCATCAAGCTCGCGGAGCATCCCCACCAGCGCCTCCACCAGGACCTCCTTCATGCGCAGGCCCTTCTCTCTGCCGGCCCTGGTCGGGTCCCCGGTCGCACCGCAGTCGGTCAGCTCTGAGAAGAGCCATTTTGCCTCCCCAATGGCAGGGAGCCGCGGCACCACGCCCCGTGCCTTCTCCGGCTGGCAGAGTTCCGGGAAGAGGGCCAGGCCCATGGAGAGCTCACCCTCGCCCCCGTGCCCCAGGCCGCCCCAGACCTCGAAGAAGTCAGGGGGCAGGAGGCTGCCCATGGAGTTCCACCAGGCATCCAGGGTAATGATCCGCATTTCGGGGTGGTCCACCTTAACAGGCCGGGAAGCCGCCTCGATGGGGGCGATATTCCCGTCGTGGCCATTGAGGATGAAGACTTTCCGGATGCCTTCCCGCCGGAGGGAGAGAAGGATGTCGCGGATTACGGCAGCTTCGGTCTCGAACCGGAGCGATACCGTGAAAGGGAAGTCCCGGTAGTGTTCACTCATCCCGTAGGCGAGCGGCGGGAGGACAGCGGTCGCAGGCACCCGGGCAGCAACCTCTTCGGCCAGGAGGTACGCAGTCAGGGAATCGGTCCCGAACGGGAGGTGGGGCCCATGGCTCTCGAGCGAGCCCAGGGGGAGGATGGCCTTTTCAAAGGGGCGGGCCTGGTAGTCCGCGGCCGTGAGGTGCTGCACGTCCAGGAAATTCTTTTCCATTGTGTCTCTCCGTAAAGGCTCCGCAGAATGGTTGGAGCTCCCCTGGTAAAAAACGATCACGATCCCGGCCGAGGCAACGGGATGGAGGGCGGAAACAAAGGATGCATTTAATTGTGAGGTTTCCTTGTCCTCCACCGCGCCGTGTAGTATTTTATGCCGAATGCCACCACCGGTATGAGTGCATAGCACCACATGCTGGAATAGGTGTCAATGAAGGCGACCCCGATGGCCAGGAGAGCAATTGCAGAGATTATAACACCATGCTCCCTGCCCTCTTCCGCATAATTCCTCTCCGGGGCAAGGTCAGCACTGTGCTTGCTGATATAGGCCCCGATGGCCACGAGGATCAGGCTCGTAACGAGCAGGTTTGCGTGGAAGAGCAGGACCGCTGCCAGGACCCCGGTATAGTCACCCGAGACCGAGGTCGTGAACGGTATCAGGACGATGAAGAAGAGGAAGAGGATGTTGAGTCGGATCAACATGTCGTCCACGAAGGTGACCTGGTGCATGATGCGGTGGTGGGAGAGCCAGTACCCTGCGAGGACAAAGAACGCGATCACAAAGAGGAGGAACTGGGTATGGAGTTTCAAAATCATGCCGGGGATGAGCGCCTGGGCGTCTGCTTCGGAGACCTGCGGCAGGTTGATACTGAGCACCAGCAGGGTCATGGCAAAGGCAAAAATACCGTCGCTCAGTGCCTCGAGCCTCGATTTTCCCACCCTCTCCCGGTAACCCCCCTCTGCTGCAGCCATTGCCCGTTGAAGGAGAGGTTTGCATCCTCCCTATTTCAACAAGATCCCTGGCGGCGACCGGGTATGGAAAAAAAATTTATCGGTTCAGTTTTGGCGGCCGCATCAGGGCAAATGCCACCACCAGGCCGATGACCGAGAGGCCAAGTACCCATGGGAAGACCCCTTCATAGGCTCCCGTCGTGGTCTTGATAAAACCGGCCAGCTGGGGCCCGGCGATCGCCCCGGCGCCGTATGCGAGGAATACCACCCCGTAGCAGCGGGGGTAGTCGCAGGTGCCGAAGTAGCACCCTGTCGCCGTCGGTGCGATGGCAAGCCACCCGCCCAGGCATCCCCACAGGATTGCAAAGGACAGGATATAGACCGGGACCGAGGGGACCTGCCACATCATGAGCGAAGCGGCAGCGATGAGGACAAAGGAGAGGAGCGCCGTGCTCCGGGGAGTGAGCCGGTCGGTGAGGGCGCCAAAGACCGGCCGCCCTCCCCCGTTGAAAATGGCGAAGAACCCCACCAGCATGGTGGCCAGGCCCGCCTCGACTCCCACCTCGGTCCCCACCGGCTTTGCAATGGATATAGCCATCAATCCTGCCAGGCACCCGATGAAGTAGCAGACCCACAGGGCATAGAACGACGCGGTGCGGAGCATGGCCGGGCGGTCGCACTCGCAGACCTCTTCCCCCGGCTTCGGTGCAGGAGGGGTCCAGCCTGCCGGTTTCCAGCCCGCGGGCGGGAACCGGAGGGGTATGGCCAGGACGATGGTCAGCACGACAAAGGCGACGCCGAACACCCGGAAGGTCCCCATCACCCCCATGGCCCGGATCAGCACATCGGCGAGGTTGGCGGTCACGAACGCCGAGAACCCGAACCCCAGCAGGGCGAGGCCCACAGCCGCCCCCCTCCGGTCAGGGAACCAGCGGGCGGCCACCGCCACCGGCACCCCGTACGCGATTCCGACGCCAATCCCGCCGATCACTCCGTACAGGATGTAGAGCATCCAGACGGAGGTCGCCGTAGAGGCAAGCAGCCAGCCCAGGCCTGTCAGAATCCCGCCGATGATGGTCACTTTCCGGGGCCCCAGGGTCTCGATGTACTTCCCGGCAAGGGGCATGGCGATGGCAAAGAATGCCAGGAAGACCGAGAACGGCAGCAGGATTTCATTTGCGGTCACCGCCTGGTGCAGCGTGCCGGTGAAATAACTGGTGAGGGGCGCAACAAAGACGCTCCATGAGTAGATTGTCCCGAGGCACAGGTTGATGACCAGCCCGCAGGCGACCAGGAGCCAGCGGCCTCTCTCCGCCGGCATGCCCATGATTGACTCCCCCGATGACATCCTCTGTCACCCTGCCAAAAATTTGGAGGACTCACTCCTCCAGGGTGGAGATGTCGCCGGGGTCGATGCCGAGCTCCTTGGCCTTCAGGACGCGGCGCATGATCTTGCCGGAACGGGTCTTGGGGAGCCTGTCCACGAACTCGATCTCGGAGGGCATGGCAACGGGCCCAAGGGTCATGCGCACGTGGTAAATCAGGTCAGACTTGAGCTTCTCGCTCGGGGTAAACCCTACCCGCAGGATGACGAATGCCTTGATCAGGTTCCCTTTCATGGGGTCGGGCTTGCCAATCACTGCAGCCTCGGCCACAGCCTGGTGGGAGACCAGGGCGCTCTCCACCTCGGCGGTGCCGATATTGTGCCCTGCCACGATGATGATGTCATCGGCCCGCCCGATGATCATGATGTTCCCGTCCTTGCCCTTCACAGCCAGGTCCCCCGCGGTATAACAATTTGGAATGGTGTTCCAGTATGTCCGGTAACGCTCGTCGTTTTTGTAGACCGTGCGCAGCATGGCCGGCCATGGCTCGCGTATCACGAGGAACCCGCCGTTTCCGGGGGCCACAGGCTTGCCCTGCTTGTCAACGACATCGACCACCACCCCGGGAATGGCCTTCCCGGCAAAACCCGGGCGCATGGGCTCCCCTATCATGGTGGTGATCATCTGCATTCCTGTCTCTGTCTGCCACCAGGTGTCCACGACCGGGCAGCGGCACTTGCCGATGACCCGGTAGTACCACTCGAAGGCTTCCGGGTTCAGCGGTTCGCCAACCGAGCCAAGGATCCGCAGGCAGGAGAGGTCATACTTGCCGGGCCACTGCTCGCCGACCTTCATGAACATCCTGATAGCAGTCGGTGCAGTGTAGAAGATGCTCACATCAAGGTCCTGGACGATCTTCCAGAACGAGCCGGGATCAGGATAGTCGGGAGTGGACTCGGCCATCACCACGGTTGCGCCGATGCACAGGGGACCATACACGATGTACGAATGACCGGTGATCCACCCGGTATCCGCAGTGCACCAGTAGACGTCAGTGTCTTTTACATCAAAGACGTGCCGGGTGGTATAGGCAGTGCCGACCATGTACCCACCGCAGGTGTGCACGATTCCCTTGGGAGCACCGGTGGACCCGCTGGTGTAGAGGATGAACAGGGGGTCCTCTGCGTCCATCACTTCAGGGGCGCACTCGGCAGGAACCCCCTCCATGAGGCTGTAGTAGTCCACCTCCTTTTCCCTGTGCAGCTCCACGGGCTGGTCCTCTTCGCGCGAGAGCACGACGACTTTCTCCACGGACGGTGCGTTGATGATGGCTTCGTCCACGATGGTCTTGAGCGGAATGGTCTTTCCCCGGCGCATGGAAACGTCAGCGGTGATGACGATCTTTGCCTCGGCATCATTGATGCGCATGTTCAGGGCGCCTACCCCGAAGCCCCCGAAGACCACGCTGTGCACCGCTCCGATCCGTGCACAGGCCAGCATGGCGATTATCTGCTCGGGAACGAGGGGCATGTAGATGCAGACCCGGTCCCCCTTGTTAACCCCGAGCTTCTTCAAGCCATTGGCAAACCGGCATACCTCGTGGTAGAGCTTCTGGTAGGTGAAGATCCGCTCTTCACCCTCTTCGCCACGCCAGATGAGGGCCACCTTGTTCCGGCGGTGGTTCGCTACATTGCGGTCGAGGCAGTTGCAGGTGATATTCAGCTTGGCATTAACGAACCACCTGGCATAGGGATACTTCCACTCCCGGACCGTGTCCCACTTTTTGAACCAGTCCAGGGTCTCGGCCTGCTTCTCCCAGAAGCCGTCGGGATCTGCCAGGAAATCCTGGTAGATTGCGGCGTAGTCTTTCGTCCACGCGTTCTGTTTGTAGGATGGGTCGGGAACATAGTATTTCTCATCCTCGACCAGCGACACCTCAAACGATTCTGCCATGGTTTTGCACCTTTCCGTTCGGACTCATTCGATCAGCCAGTGATGGGAATTTTTCGTCGCGGACCCCGGAACCCCCGGTCTTTTTCCGGGTGATCAGGGTCGGGCAGGGAGATCCCGCCTCATTTACCGCGTTGAATGGATATTTTCACTCCTTCCTGTGATGTTTTCAATCCCGGTTCATGCCCCGGCGGTGCCAGCATACGGAGCTGGTGACGCCGATCACCTTCAGTAACAGCCTGTAACCGTCGTTTTTAGCCAATCCTCCTATTTATTGTAATGATTAATCATTATAATTATTAAACCTGATGATTCAGTTTTTGCCGCAAAAGGGCTGATATCCCGCGCTCCCCCCGAGATTCGTTTGGAGAGGGCTCTATGGTCGAAAAATCGTTCGTTGGCATAGAAAAAGGTTAACCTTCCCCCGGCAGAAAAGAGATCATGGAGATCGCCATCATCGGCGCTTCCGGGTATACCGGGGGCGACCTGATCCGGCTGCTGCTTTCCCACTCCCGGTCCGAGGTGGTCTGCGCCACGTCCCGGAAGCTGGCCGGAAAGCCAATCGAGACGATGCACCCCCATCTCAAAGGACTGATTGACCTCACGTTCACGAACCCCTCCATGGAAGACCTGGAAGCCGACGTGGCCTTCCTGGCAGTCCCCCACACTGCGGCCATGACCTATGCCAGAGCCCTGCTCTCACGCGGGATAAAGGTGATCGACCTCTCTGCCGACTACCGGCTCCCAAAGGAGATCTTTGAGAAGGTCTACGGGGTCCCGCACACGGATTATTTCGAGGCGCCCTACGGCATCCCGGAATTGCACCGGGAGGAGTACCGCACGGCATCCTTCGTCTCCAACCCGGGGTGCTTCCCTACCGGGGCAACGCTCGCAGCCGCCCCGCTGGCACGACATGCCCATACCATCATTTTCGATTCCAAGACCGGCGTCTCCGGGGCAGGGGACAACCCTTCGGCCGTCACCCACTACCCGAACGTTGGCGACAACGTGAACCCCTACAAGTGGACGAGCCACCGCCACCTGGCAGAGATGAAGCAGGAGGTGGCAAAGCTTGGATCCCGGGCCAGGGTATATTTCACCCCACACCTGGTGCCGGTGAACCGGGGCATCCTGACAACAGCCCACATCCTCCTCAACGAGCCCATGGAGCAGGCCGAGGTGGAGGCCCTGTACCGGAAGTTCTACGAAAAGGAGTTCTTTATCCGCCTGCAGAACCCTGTGCTCGCCGCGGTCCGGGGCACCAACTTCTGCGACATCCGCTCCGAGAGCGAAGGGGACCGGGTGGTGGTGGTCTCGGCCATCGATAACCTGGGCAAGGGGGCGAGCGGCCAGGCCATCCAGAACATGAATATCATCTGCGGACTGGACGAGCGGGACGGCCTCACCGGTGCCGGCCTCCTCCCCTGAGGTGAAATATATGAAGGTTGCAGACATCATGACCCGGGACCCTGTCACCGTGCAGGTGCATACCCCTGTACGCGAGGCGGCAGGCATCCTGCGGTCCAGGCATATCGGGGGGCTCCCGGTGATGGAAGGAGGCCGGCTGGCAGGCATCATCACCGAGTCGGATATCCTCGCCCTCCTGGAGACCGGGAGGATCTCGGATGACCTCTGGCTCCCCTCTCCCCTCGAGATCATCGAGGTCCCCGTCCGGGAGCTGATCAACTGGGAAAAGACCAGGGCCGCCCTCTCCAACATCGGGGATACCGAGGTGCGGAAGGTAATGAGCCACCCGGTCTTCACCATCGGGGAGGACGACGACATCGAGGAAGCAGCCCGGCTCATGCTCAGGCGCAAAATCGCCCGGCTCCCCGTGCTCAGGAACGGGAAACTGGTGGGGATCGTGACCCGGGCTGACATCGTGCAGGGAGTCGGCAGCGGGCCCGGCGGAGGAGAGCCCCGGTGAAGAGCATCTGCGGGGTGGAGGGAGTCACGGCCACCGGGATAAAGGAGGGCAGGTACGGCCTCGCCCTGGTCCGTGCGGAAGGGGAGGCTGCCGGCGTCTTCACCTCCAACCTGATGAAGGCGCCGCCCATCCGGCTGATGCAGGAGCGGGTCCGGGACGGCCGGCTGTCCGCGGTGATGGTCAACAGCGGGTGCGCCAATGCCTATACCGGGCAGCGTGGGTACGAGGATGCCCTCTCCATGGCCGAGATCGGGGCAAAGGCACTCCGCGTTCCGGCCGGGGAGGTGGGCGTGGCCAGCACCGGGGTGATCGGCCGGTACCTGGACCTCCCCCTGATACGGGACCAATGCGGGCGGATCGCGTCCCGGCTGGAGCGGAGCGAGCAGGCCGAGGTCCTGGCAGCCCGGGCTATCATGACAACGGACCTTACCGAGAAGCATGCCCTGGTCCAGCGGGAAGGTTTCGCGGTCGGGGGAATATGCAAGGGTTCGGGGATGATCGCTCCCAACATGGGCACCATGATCGCCCTCATCTACACCGATGCTGCTGTTCCGGCTCCCCTGCTCCAGAAGGAGCTCCGCACCGCGGCCGGGCGGACCTTCAACCGGGTTGTGGTCGACGGGGACATGAGCACGAATGACATCGCCCTCTGCACCGCCACCGGGAGGGCCGGAAAGGTGGATGCGAAGGAGTTTACCGTGGCCCTCGAGGAATGCTGCCGCATGCTGGCGGTCCAGATCGCCGCCGACGGCGAGGGGGCCACCAGGCTCCTGGAAGTGACGGTAACCGGTGCACCGGCCGAGGAGGACGCGAGCACGGTGGCCCGCACCGTGGTGGCCTCTCCCCTGGTCAAGACCGCGGTGTACGGTGCGGACCCCAACTGGGGGCGCGTGATTGCCGCTGCAGGGAGGGCCGGGGTGGATTTTGACCCCGACCACGTGAACCTGTGGATGGGCGACGGGACGGCGCGGATCCCGCTGGTCAGCGACGGGGCGATCGTGGTGGACCTGGCAAAGGCAAAGGCCCTCATGCAGGGGAAAAAAGTGGTCTTCTTCCTGGACCTGGCTTCGGGAAAGGCAGAGGCCACTGCCTGGGGCTGCGACCTGACAGAAAAATACGTCGAGATAAACGGGAGGTACACGACATGAGGCGGGAGGAGGTGCTCACCGAGGCGCTGCCTTACATCCAGCAGTTCCACGGAAAGACCATGGTCATCAAGCTGGGCGGGCACGCCATGGTGGACGGGGAGATCCTGGAAAGCGCCATCAAGGACGCGGTGCTCCTGCAGCTGGTCGGCATCAGGGTCGTCCTGGTCCATGGAGGGGGGCCTGAGATCACCGAGAAGATGAAGGCCATGGGAAAAGAGCCCCGGTTCGTGGGAGGCCTGCGCATCACCGACGAGGAGACCCTGGAGATCGCCCAGATGGTGCTGGTCGGCAAGATCAACAGCAACATCGTCTCCCTGATCGCCCGGAGCGGGGGCAAAGGGGTGGGCCTCTCGGGAAACGACGGCAACCTGATCATCGCCCGCAAGATGGACCCCCAGAAGGTGAAGATCGCCGGGGAGGAGCAGGAGGTGGACCTCGGGCACGTGGGGGAGGTCGAGGAGATCCACCCCGCTGTCCTGAACACCCTCCTGGATAAGGGGTACATCCCGGTCATATCCCCCATTGCCATCGACAGGCACGGACAGAGCCTGAATATTAATGCCGATACCGCGGCCGGGGAGATCGCCATCGCCCTGGACGCGTACAAACTCATAAATATGACCGACGTGGACGGGATCATGGATGCGACCCGGACGCGGGTCTACCGGCGCCTGCGGCTGAAGGAGACCGAGCAATTGATGGGAAGCGGGGTAATCAGCGAGGGAATGATCCCCAAGGTGAGCTCCATCGTCCGGGCCGTCCAGCACGGCGTCTGCTATGGCCATGTCATCAACGGGAATATTGCCCACAACCTGCTCCTGGAGATGTTTACCGACGAAGGCGTGGGCACCATGATCTGCAAGGAGTGATGCGGGGGGAGTACCAGGCCATGCAGCAAAGAATGCCCAAGCCGGGACGGGGCATCATGGCGGTCCTTTTTGCCATCATGCTCGTATCCATGGCATTCCCCGTCATGGCGGAAAACCCTGCCCAGCAGGGGGCAGGAAACCTTACCATACAGCCAACACTCCCGGTGCCCCTGGAGCAGGACGGCAAACCGGTCATATACTTCTTCTACAACACCAACTGCGGGGAGTGCCAGAAGACCCTCCCCTTTATCCAGGAGGAGGTTGCCCGCCATCCCGAAGTCACCTTCTCCCTCCACGATATCCGGCGGGATGAGCAGGCCATGGCCCTCTTCGATGAATTCAGGAAGGCCCATGGAAAGGAGTACCTCTCTGTCCCGGCGGTTTTTACGGGAGCGTATGTATTCTCGGGTTACGACGAGATTACCACGAACCTGGACGATGCCATCCGGCTTACTGTCACCCGGGCAGGTCCCCTCCCCACGCTCTCGGTACCCCTGGAGCAGGACGGAAAACCCGTCGTCTACTTCTTCTACAACACCAACTGCGGGGAGTGCCAGAAGACACTCCCCTTTATCCAGCAGGCAATCGCCCATCACCCCGAGGCTATATTCTCGCTGTATGACGTGCGGCAGGACCCAAAAGCCCTTGCCCTCTTCCAGGAATTTAAGCAGGCCTACGGGAAGGAGTTCCTCTCCTACCCGGTGGCATTCGTCGGAGGGCAGGTCCTTTCAGGGTACGATAATATAACCGGGAACCTGGACGATGCCATACATCTCGCGGTCACGGGGGCCGCTACTACCCCTGTCCCCGGCGGTAGCGGCGCCCTCCACGAGGAGCTCACCCTGCCGATGGTTATCACTGCAGCCCTGGTGGATGGGATCAACCCCTGTGCGTTTGCCGTGCTCATCTTCCTCCTGGTCTCTCTCATGACCCTCGACTCGCGGCGCCGGGTGCTGCTGGTTGGATCAACCTTTATTGTTGCGGTCTTTGTCTTTTACTTCCTTTCCGGCCTGGGAATCTTTGCCGTGGTCCAGGTCAGCGGCACCTCGCGGCTCATATCCCTGGTTGCAGCAGTCATCGCCCTTGCAGCAGGGGTCATCAGTATCGCAGACGGGCTGCGGAAGAAGAATACCGTTCTGTCCATTCCCGAATCGAGGAAAGGGATGATTGAACGATGGGTCCACAAGGGCTCGGTCCCTGCCGCCGCTGTCCTTGGGGTGCTCGTGGGGATGTTCGAACTCCCCTGCACGGGGGGAATATACCTGGCCATCCTCTCGCTCCTCTCCAACCGGATGACCATGGTGCAGGGGATCCCCTACCTGCTCCTCTACAATATCATATTTGTCCTGCCCCTGGTGCTCATCATGGGGATCATAGCCTATGGCATCCCGGCAGAAAAGTTCGAGCAGTGGCGGCTGGAGCAGCGGGCAACGGTCCGCATCGCCATGGGCGCAGTGATGATCATCCTCGGGATCATGCTCCTCTGGGAGATCCTATAGAGAAGGTTCAGGTTTTTCTGCACCCCTCATGCTGCGTTTCCTGGAAATCCTGTGATCAGGGGAGGTTCCCGTCCCCCGAGCACTCCCGCTGCTTCTCCTCGCTCATCTCGATGAGGAGGGAGACAATCTTTTGCACAAAGACCGGGTTGATATCCTTCTCCACGGCATAGTTGAATGCCCGCTCCAGCACCTCCCGCGTCTGTTGCCTGTCATGGATGGGGAGCCCTTCATTCATCTTCACCTGCGCGAGCCGCCCGGCCAGGGCCTGGCGCTCGGCGATGAGATCGATTATCCGGGTGTCAATCCTGCTGATCTCGGATCGCAGCGTCTCGATGGGCATAGCATACAGGAATGCCACGGGATGACGAATATAGGTTTTGAGCAGGTGCCGGAAACGTGCGGAGGAAGCTCACAGGAAGGGGATTCAGAAACGAAAAATGGAGGAAGGAATGGATCATGAGCTCCCTGCCGGGCCCCAGGAAATTCGATCCCGTCCCCTCGTAACGGGATACCTGGGACCAGTGCAGGCGCGTAAATCCAGGGCGAATGCGGGCTCCCCGCCGGATGTTGCGATCCGCTGCGTTCCCCTGCCTGCCGCCCCGGCTATACAGTGATATGGGGTGAGCGCCAACAGGGTACGGGACTGATACCCATGCTCGAGCGCATCACCCGGCGGGAGCGGTCCGACCTGCTCGTCGCCTGGATGGCCATCTCTATCGCGTTTTCCCTCATCTTTATCCGCGGCGGAAGGATAACCCTGGAGAGCTTTGTCCTCTACCTCGTGATATCGATGGCAACCGTGGGGATCGGGTTCATCCTCCATGAAATGGCCCACAAGTTCACTGCCATGCGGTACGGCTACTGGGCAGAGTTCCGGAAAGACAACGTCATGCTCCTGGTCGCCGTGGTCATGGCCGCCCTGGTCGGGGTGGTCTTTGCCGCGCCCGGTGCAACCATGGTGTACGGGGCTGGCATCACCCGCGAGCAGAACGGGAAGATCTCGGCTGCCGGCCCGGCAGTCAACCTCCTGCTCTGCATCCCCTTTGCCCTGCTCTTTTTTATCGCCGGGTCCATCCGGGCCCCGCTTTTCAGCCTGAATGTTGTCGCGCTGGTGGGCATCGTGGGGCTGCAGGTGAATGCCATGATTGCAGCCTTCAACATGCTCCCGGTGAGCATCCTTGACGGTCGGAAGGTCCTTGCCTGGAACCCTGCCGTGTTTGCTGTGCTGATCGTGGCCGCCTTTGGGGTCCTGGGGGTAACCCTGCTCTCCGGGATTTTTTAAACCCCTTCTTTTACGTGGGGCAAGGGCTTAAAAGGGAGGAGACACTAATACAATATTAATTGTCTTAAGTCAAATATACTTGAAAAGGAGCTGTCTCATGCACATTATGGAAGGTTTCTTACCCTGGCAATGGTGCCTCCTCTGGTGGATCGTTGCCCTGCCGTTCGTCATCATGGGGATTTTCAAACTTCGATCTCTTGTGCAAAAGAACCGCGAATACCTGCCACTGCTCGGGGTCTGTGGCGCTTTTATCTTCATCCTCTCCGCACTCAAGCTCCCGTCAGTTACCGGCAGCTGTTCCCACCCGACCGGAACCGGTCTCTCCACGGTTTGCTTCGGGGTTTTCATTACGTCCGTCATCGGAGGGGTTGTCCTGCTCTTCCAGTCGCTCCTCCTCGCCCACGGAGGACTGTCAACCCTCGGGGCCAACATGGTCTCGATGGCAATCGGCGGCCCGATCGCCGGTTATGCCATATACCGGCTCCTGAAAGACACATCGGTGAATATTTATCTCACGGTGTTCCTCGTCACGGTTGTTGCCGACCTGGTAACCTATGTCATCACCTCGTTCGAGCTTGCCCTTGCCTACCCTGCACAGGTCGGTGGAGTCGTTACCTCGTTTACCGCATTCTTCCTGATCTTTGCAGTCACTCAGATCCCGCTCGCGATCGTGGAAGGCTGTGTTCTTGCCCTCGTGTTCAAATACATCGTCCAGATGAAACCGGAAATCCTTGAGAAACTGGATGTCTTCTCGCACGATCAGATCGAAAAGGCGCGGACTATACTTGTCCAGCAGCCATCCAGGGAGGTGCAATCATGATCCAGAACCGGAGACTCGAGATCATTACTCTGGTCGCTGCCCTCGCATTCATCGCGATCTTCCTTGTGGTGAGTTCCGGCGGGACGCACGAGTTCAGCGGGTCCGATGATGTCGGGTCACAGAAGATAGCTGAACTGACCGGCCAGCCGGTTGAGTCCTACCAGCCCCTCATTCCCCAGTATGAACCGCCGAGCGGGGAGATCGAGGCGACGCTCTTTGCCCTCCAGGCGGCGTTCGGTGGCATTGTCCTTGGCCTCGTCTTCGGGTACTGGATCGGCCAGAAAAAGCTGCCGCCGGCTTCATGAGAATCCATGCTCGAGAACCTGCTCGATAATATCGCACAGCAGAGTGCCTTCCGGCACATCCACCCGGGAACCAAGCTCATCCTGTGTCTCGGTTCCCTGTTCATCTGCCTTGCTTCACCATCGCCGGTCGTGCCGCTCATATCCGGCATCGTGCTCAGTATTGTGCTGATCATCCCGGGAAGGATCTCCCCGGTCCTCTATGGTGAACTCCTTCTCGGCCCGGCGGTATTTACAGTTATCAGTGTTGTCGTGCTCCTGTTCCTGGTCGGGGGAGGAGATGTTGTCTGGCGGTTTAACCCGGTGCCCTGGATCAATCTCACGATAACGGAAGGGGCCGTCCGGGAAGGAACACTGGTCCTGTTCCGGGTCTTCGGATGCTCGGTCTCGCTCTTCTTCATAGCCCTTACCACGCCGATGACCGATCTCTTCAATGGCATGAAGCGTGCCGGATTCCCGGTTGAACTGGTTGACCTGATGATGATCATATACCGGTACATCTTCATCGTGTATGATCATGCAGTCGAGATCTGGCGCGCCCAGGTGATGCGGCTTGGCTACAGCCGCCCGGTCGAGGCGATACAGTCCTTCTCAACCCTTTGCGGGATGCTCTTCATCACGAGCTGGAACGCAGGGGAGGACCTGGTCAGGGCGATGGACTGTCGCTGTTATGATGGCGTATTCCCGTCGCTTGGGCAGGTGGAGCCGGTGCGGGTCCGGTCACTCCTGCCTGTCTTGCTGTATCTCGTCTTCCTCGGCGGAATACTCGCGATATCGGTGAAATGGCTGGTGGTGCCGGTATGAACATCATCCTTGAAGCCCGGGATATCAGGTACCGGTACCCGAGAGGCCCGGAAGTCATTCGGGGGATCAGTTTCCACATCCGCCGGGGAGAAAAGATCGCACTCGTCGGACCGAATGGTGCAGGCAAATCCACACTCCTCCAGATGTTCAACGGTATAATCCGGCCGGATGAAGGGGTGATGCTGTTCGACAACGAACCGATGCGGTACGACTCAGCGTCTCTCCGCCAGCTCCGGCAGCGTGTCGGGTATGTATTGCAGAACGCGGATCGCCAGATCATCGCCCCCACCGTCTGGCAGGACGTCGCGTTCGGGCCGGCGAACCTCGGGTTGGATGAGCAGGCTGTCAGGAAGACCGTGGCAGATGCGCTCCGGCATGTTGGCCTTGAGGGATTCGACCGGCGGCCGCCACACCAGCTCTCCGGAGGGGAGAAGAAGCGGGTTGCTATAGCCGGGGTTCTTGCGATGCACCCCGACGTGCTCGTATTCGACGAGCCCACGAGCGACCTTGACCCTGCCGGTTCCGAGGATATCATGGAACTCCTCGATGAGCTGAATCATGAAGGAAAGACAGTGATCATCTCGACGCACGATGTCGAGCTCGCCTACCCCTGGGCTGACCGTGCGATACTTCTCCTCGACGGAAGGATACTTGAGGAGGACCGGCCGGAAGTGGCGTTCGGGAATCCCGTGTATGTACACCAGGCACACCTTTCGGTCCCCACCCTTCTCGAACTGTCCATGGAACTCGCCCGCCGGGGGTACGACCAGCCGGGGCGAAAGCCGCACAGTGTCCTTGACATGGTCGAGATCATCGAAAACATGCTCCACGGCTCATGCTGGAACCGGAAGTCCGGCACCATCTCAGTCTTCAATGTCGATGAAGAGACGGATACGCCCGTCTCCTCCATTATCTCATCACGAGAGAACCTCGCGATCGGGACCATGGGCACGCGGGCGAAACAACGGGCCCTCGAGGAACACCTGGCCGTCGAGTTCACGTATGGTGTGATCGACAAGTGTATCCTGCGGGCATTGCGGGGTCAGGATTCCCTGATACTGACCACGGGGAGCATGGCAGGCCGCGTGGTGACCCGGGTAGAGGCATATTGCAGAGAGAGCGGGAATGCCATCACGGTTGTTCCCATTAAGTCATCAAAGTTGTAACCTCCGGCTGCCGCTGTCAACAGGATGGATAAGAAGCACGAGTGACACAAAGAAAGGCCATGCCGTTGCTATGGAGGAAAATTCGGCATTCCCGGGGAGCAGAGCCCGGGAGAGCCCGCCGGGCTGCATCCTGGTGGCAGATGCGGAAAAAGAGAGCGGGGAAGAGATCCGCGCCGGGGCAGCCCGCCTGGGTATCCGGTACATCGGCGCTATGGGGACACCGGCCAAGCTTCTGGCCCAGAAAGCGGGTATCACCCCCGACTTCACCTACGGGGTGATCGACAAGTGCCTCCTCCGTTCTGTGCTCGGCGAGCAGACCCTGATCCTCACCTCCGGGGGGATGGTTGCCCGGGTTTTTTCCCGGGTGGAGGAGTTCGCCCGGGAGAAAGGACTCCATATCTTGGTGAAAATGTTAAAAGATGCTTAGGGCCTGGGTTTCTGAAGTTTCCCTATGACCCTGACCACTGCCGCACCCTTCTCCCTGGCTTCAGAGAGGGCGGTCGGGTGGCCCCTGATGCCCCCGTACCGGTCCATCTCGTTGGCAATGATATTATCATAGTACTCGAAGCCCAGGGTGTTGAAGAAGGCGGTCATGGCCGGGAAAGCGGCATCGAACACGTTGTCCCAGGACAGCCCGGCGGTGGAGATGAAGATGCCCTTGTGGCGCCTGATGTGCTCGTCGGAAAAGTAGAGGGTCTTTAAGATGTATTTCCTCGCCCAGATGAACTGGGCCCGGTCGATCAAGCCCTTCAGTTCTGCCGTTATTCCCATGCTGTAGATAGGGGATGCCACGCCCAGGCAGTCCGAGGCAAGGATCGTATCAAAGAGGGGCAGGGCTTCGTCTTCCACGATGCATTTCCCTTCACGGTGACAAGTGTTGCAGCCCCTGCACGGGGAGTAATGAAGGTCTTTGAGGACCACTTTCTCCACCTCCGCGCCAGCGGATTTGGCCCCTTCCAGGAATGCATCGAGGAGGGTCTCGGTATTGCCATGCCGGTGGGGACTCCCCGAGATGCCGAGTACGCGGATGACCATGGCGGCAACCCCTCACCCGGATAGCCGCTTCCTCAGCTCGGAGATTACCTCGTGGCCAAGGCGCAGGGCATCGGTTCGCGCGGTGGGGTGCTTCAGGATAGCCCCCTTCTCATCGACGTTGTTGACCATCAGGTACCGGATGTCCCGGTCCCGCACATCGATGACATGGAAGAAGCACTTCACCGAGGGGATGGCGGCATCGAAGACGTAGTCCCAGTCCTGCCCCGCGGTGGAGAGGAAGACCCCCATCCGCTTTCCCTTCCGCTCAGGGGGGACCACCGGGAGGTGGAGCACGTACTTCCGGGACCGGAAGACCTGGAACCGGTCGATGAGGGCCTTGGTCTGGGCATTGATGCCCATGCAGAAGATGGGGGCGGCGAGGACGATTGCATCGGCCCCGATGATCCTGTCGTGGAGCATGTCCATCCCGTCCCGCTGGACGCACCGGTTCAGGGTCTCGCAGGCGTTGCAGCCGCGGCAGGGGTTGACGTTGGCCTCGACCAGGGCGAACTTCTCGATGCGCACGCCCTCCTCTGACCCCATGGCTTCCAGCACCCAGTCGAGGAGGGTCTCGGAATTGCCGCCCCTCCGCGGGCTCCCGGCGAAGGCCAGGACCTTGATCTCCATGCAAGGGACGTTTTACCCCGTTGGATAAAAAAGGTTCGAGCGGGGCAACCAACCTTATTCCAGGCAGGTCCTGGGACAGGGAATGGCTCCCGGGCTCACGTTCGGGCCGCGGGGAAGGAGGATACGGTACTTGGCTTTCCTGGAGGCCGATTATTCGGATTGTGATGCTTTTTCGTCAAGCCTGGCCCGGGGAATACGGTAACGCTCTGGCAGACTCCCCTTCCTGCACCATTCATTTGGTAAATCTTTGCCGAGGGTTGCTGATGCGTGCCACGTCCCCTTCGCAGGGAATGACCCTTCATAGAGCCTTCATATAGGTAGAAAGAGATATAGATTAGGAAGAAGTCACAATTGTGCTTCTTTTTTCAAAAAAGTGATATTATGACTTTTTTTGTTATCGATCCCACCATCTACGCATGGGTTATCCTGCCCCTGCTCATCTTCGCGGCCCGGGTCTGCGACGTGAGCCTGGAGACCATCCGGGTGGCGTATATCTCCCGCGGTGTCCGGGCGCTGGCCCCCGTCGTCGCCTTTGCAGAGATTGTCATCTGGCTCCTGGCAGTAGAGGTGGTCCTTGGAAACCTGGCCAATATTGCCGCGCTGCTTGCCTATGCGGGCGGCTTTGCCACCGGGACCTGGGTAGGCCTCTTCGTCGAGGAACGCCTGGCTGTCGGCCTGTCCGTCGTACGGGTCATTGCCAGGGGTGGCGATGCAGATGCACTGCTCAGCGCCCTGGCCGAGCATAATATCGGGACAACGAGCATGCAGGGGCATGGGGCACAGGAGCGTGTCCAGGTGGCTCTTGCCCTGGTGGACCGCCGGGCCCTCCCGGAGGTCATCTCCATGGTCCGCCAGTTCACTCCCCGGGCATTCTACTCGGTCGAGGACGTGAGGGCGGTGCATGAAGGGTTATTTGGCTGGAAGCGGGGAATCGGGGATATATAGGGAAGCCATGCCCGTCTCCGGTACGTTTAATCCAGCACTTGCTGAGAAACAGGGGTTATGATTATGCAATGGGACCGCTTCATCATCGCAATCCTCTGATAGGAATCGCTGCGGTACCGCGATCCGCATTGCAGATTTTATAGGACGGGCATGGTCCGGCTCCCCTGCCGTTATGAGCCGGTAAATCATACGTTCCGGAATGCCATGGGGCAATGTTTTTCCCGGTCACCACGGATTGCGATCACCTGATCACCCACGGAAGGATCCGGGAGCTCCAGGAGGAGGTAATCGATCGGGTCTCCTCCTCGGGCGTCGCCGGATACCACTGGACCGGGCTATGGGGGATATATCCGAAAAAAGTTAGATCTTCTTAAAGCAGAGGTACCATTCTTTGCACTCGTACCCCTCGGAGAGGCGCTTCTCCATTTCCGCCTTGTTCTTTGGGGCAGGGACTACCACCTTGTCTCCCGGCTGCCAGTTGGCAGGGGTGGCGACCCCATACTTGTCACTGGTCTGGAGGGCCTTGACCAGACGGATGATCTCAGGGATATACCGCCCGTTGGTCATGGGGTAGTAGATCATGGCCCGGAGTATCCCCTTGTCATCTATGAAGAAGACAGTCCGGATGGTCGTGGTGGTGCTCTGCCCGGAGTGGATCATCCCGTATTTTTTCGCCACCTTCATGTCCAGATCAGCGATGATGGGGAACGGGATGTCAACGCCCATCTTCTCCTTCACGTTCCGTATCCAGGCGAGGTGGGAGGGCACCGAGTCGATAGAGAGGCCCATCAGCTGCACGTTTAAAGCTTTGAGTTCTTCTGCCACCGCCGAGAAGGCCATGAACTCCGTGGTGCACACGGGGGTGAAGTCCGCCGGGTGGGAGAACAGCACCAGCCATTTTCCCTTGAAATCAGAGAGCTTGATGACCCCTTGGGTGGTCAGGGCCTCGAAATCCGGAGCCGGTTCACCGAGGACGGGCATGGAGCCGAATTCGCCGCACATGGCCGCTTACCCCTTCATGACCTCGTCGAGCTGGGTTTTTCCATACACGTACGCAGGCATCCCGGCCAGGAGGAAGGCGACGCGCAGGGCCTCTTCCACCTCCTGCCTGGTGATGCCAAGGCTGGCCGCCCCCAGGAGCTGGGCTCGCGTGGCATGCTGGTCCCGCAGGGAAGCCGCGATAGCGATGGCCATCAGTTTCTTGCTCTTCCGGGAGAGGGCCCCGTCATCCCAGATGTGCCCCTCGAGCTTCATGACCATCTCGTACATCTGGGGGTCCTTCTCTGCAAGATCCTGGAAGAACCGGGGGACCTTGCCGATCATGCGTTCAAGGTCCTTCATTTCCTTCTTTGCCATATCGACCATCACCCTTTGATGCGGTTCATCGGCTGGCCGCAGCAGACCAGTTCTCCGCCGCCTGCAACCTTGACCACTACAACATTTCCGCAGATTTCACACTCGTATTCTTCTCCTTCTTTCTCTACGTTGACCATGAGAGAAAACCTCCTCGATTGGTGGATTAACTGGCCGTTCAACTTGCACGGTCGGATTTCTGACGATTGAAAATGGTGTGGTATCCTGAACAGATCAGAATTACCTGATGCGTTGCATCCACACCTGATGTATGCCTTAAAAGGTCTGTCGAGTTCCTGTCACTGGTTGCTCTTGCCCCGCTTGGGGGGATTTATCGCATCCTCCGGTGTCTTGATGTCCGGGCGGATGTGGGTCATGGGGAAGCACTGGTACTCCTCGCAGGCGCACTGCGGGCACTTGCGGAGGTCCTGCTCGGACTTGTCGAGCGTCATCTCCCTCCCGCAGTCGATGCAGACATACTTGCCAGGGCCGACTTTGTTGCCGGCTTTCACTGTATCGGGCAGTTCTATCACCTAACCGTTGTATGGTTGCAGAAGTTATTTATTGGTTTTGTTCCTCCCATAGTAAAAAGTCAGATTCTTTCGCAAATCTTAAAATTACGTTGTAAAAAGGGAGAATTGTCATCCGGGGCAAGGTCAAAACGTATATCCATGGCGGGACAGAACATGTCTCCCATGGGATACCGCGTCATGGGTCTCCTGGGGAGCCCGCTTACCGAGGGAAATACTGCCAGGCTGCTGGAACGGGCCCTGCAGGGGGCCCGCGATGCAGGGTGCGAGACCGAGACGATCGTGGTGGCCAACCTCGACTTCCAGCCCTGCATGGAGATGATGTACTGCCGCGAGCACGGGACCTGCATCATGGACGATGACATGCAGGGCATGTACGCGAAGTTCCGGGAGTTCGACAGTATCATCCTCGCCTCCCCGGTGATGACCATGGGCATCCCGGGGGGCCTGAAGTCCTTCATGGACCGCTTCCAGGTCTTTTTCATGGGAAAATACGTGCGAAAAGAACCCCAGGTCAGGAAAGAGCTGGTCCCCCACCGCCGCGGCCTCTATATCGGCATATCAGGAATGAACATCCCCAACGTTTTTGACGGGGCAAAACTCACCGTCGAGGCCTTCTTCTCCATCATCGACGTGAAATACTGGGACGAGCTCCTGGTCAGGGACATGGACCACATACGGGACATCACCACCCGGCCCGACCTGATGGAGACCGCGTACATGAAAGGGAATGCCCTGGGGAAGCTGCTGACCGGGAAGGCCTGATCACATCATCCCGCGTTCCCGGAGGCTGACATACCCGCCTTCCGCCACGACCAGGTGATCGAGGAGGCGGATCCCCAGGATATCGCCGGCCTGGACGAGCTGCCGGGTGACGTTCTGGTCCTCGCGGCTGGGCTCCAGGGTGCCGGAGGGGTGGTTGTGCACGCAGATGATCGCAGCGGCCCGGTCAGCTATGGCGTCGGAATAGACCTCCCTCGGGTGGACAAGGCTGTGGTTGAGGAGCCCGACCGTGATGATCCGGGTAGCGATCACCTCGTTTGCACCATTTAACGTGATGCAGACGAAGTGCTCCTGCTTCTTCCCAACAAATTCCCGGACGAGGGGGAGGACATCGGCAGGGGCGGTCACCTTCACGCGGGGCTCCTCCCTGCCTGCCAGGTAGCGGCGGGAGATCTCGAGGGCGGCAACAATCTGCGAGGCCCCGGCCGGGCCCATCCCCCTGATGCGGGCCAGGTTCTGGTACGTCACCTCTTTGGCCCCCTCGGAAAAAAGGGCTGCCACTTCGCCAGAAATAACGGAAACGTCCCGGCCTTTTGTCCCCCTTCCCAGGATGGCCGCGATCAGCTCCCGGTCCGTCAGGGCGGCCGGCCCCCGGGCGGCTATCTTTTCCCGGGGGCGGTCCAGCTCGTCGATCTCGCTCATCCGTTTCATGGCTCTGGACGTCCTGCCTGGAGAACTCTTTCTCTCCGCGAAGAGAAAAATGGAGAGCATTTGTGTCCTGCCCTCCAGGGTTCTCCCCCGTAGCCGGCCGGGAAGAATACCTTTTTTTCCATCCTCCCTCCATAGCTACCCTGCATGGCAACCATGGAGAATGCAATGGAGGCTTTTGCCGGGGAGTCCCAGGCCAACCGGAAGTACCTGGCCTTTGCCGAGCAGGCCGAATCAGAAGGGTACAAGAACATCGCCCGCCTCTTCCGGGCGGCCTCAGATGCTGAGGCAATCCATGCGAAGAAACTCCTCAAGGCCATGGGGAAGATCCATCCCACGAAAGAAAACGTGGATGCGGCGGTCAGCGGGGAGACCCACGAGTTCAAGACCATGTATCCCGGGTTCCTCAAGGAGGCCGAGGCCGAAAAGAAGTCTGACGTCGCCCTGGTCTTTACCTATGCGATGAAGGCGGAAGAGGTGCACGCCAACCTCTACAAGGAGGCCGCCAACAACCTGGCCCACAAACAGGACATGTCCAACCGCACGGTCTACCTCTGCCCCGTGTGCGGGAACATCTTCCTCGGGCAGCCCCCGGATAAGTGCCCCATCTGCATGGCGGTCAGGAAGGTCTTCCGCGAGATCCAGTAATCCTTTCATTTTTTATCTCCACTCATCCTGCTGCGGGTTCTGCACCTGCAACGTGACCCTGCAAATGAATGTCCTCCTGATGGTCGGGATGAACGAACCATCTGGTTCTCCCGGGCGCAGCGGGCGTATGACATGCAAAGGCCATGGAATACCGGGGACAGCAGGGAACCGGCGAACGCAGGGCCTTCACTGCTACCCGGGCCGGCTTCGCGCAGGTCCCGGCCTGGGACCCTGCAGCCGCTGTCCCACGACACCTATGTTTATTACAAATCCCGGGCAAGTCTGCTCACATGCCCAGGGTAACCGTCTATTCCACCCAGAACTGCCCCTACTGCCGGATGGTCAAGGCGTTCCTGGAGAAGAACGGGGTCGAATACATCTCCATTGACGTCGGGGTCGACCGGGAGGCCGCAAAGAAGATGGTCGAGATGTCAGGCCAGTACGGTGTCCCGGTGACCACCGTGGACGACGAAATCATCATCGGCTTTGACGCCCAGCGGCTGAACGAGCTCTTCGGGAAGTCCCGTGCCGGTGAAGTCTACGATGTTCTGATCATCGGTGCGGGCCCTGCCGGCCTGACCGCTGGGGTCTACTGCGCCCGGAAACTCTTAAACACCGTCATCATCAGCGAGAATATCGGCGGTCAGGCCCTCGAGAGCTGGACCATCGAGAACTACATGGGGTACCGGCTGGTGACCGGGGAGGACCTGATGCACAAGTTCGAGGAGCAGGCTCATTCGGAGCACATCCACCTTGAACTGGACAGGGTCATCACGCTGGACCAGGAGGGCGGCGGGTTCGTTGCCACCACCTTCACCGGCGGGGTATACCATGCCCGGACGGTGATCCTCACCCAGGGCAAGCACCCCCGGATGCTGGGGCTCGAAGGCGAGGCGCGCTACCTGGGGCGGGGCCTCTCGGTCTGCGCCACCTGCGACGGACCGCTCTTCCGGGACAAGGTGGTGGCCATCGTTGGCGGCGGGAACTCGGCATTGCAGACCGCCATCGAGATGAGCAGGATAGCCCGGGAGGTCCACCTCCTCGTCCGGAGCACCATCAAGGCCGACGAGGCCTACGAGAAGAAGGTTGGGGAGCTCCAGAATGTCGTGACCCACCTCAACCACACCATCACTGCCCTCCACGGTGACGGGGCCCTTGCCGGGGCGACCATCAGGGACCAGGAGACCGGCAGGGAGACGCGGCTGGCCCTGGACGGGATGTTCCTCGAGGTGGGCTGGAACCCCAACACCGGTTTCCTGGAGGGGTTCGTGGAGATGACATCCGACAAGGAAATTATCGTGGACATCAACTGCCACACCAGCGTGCCCGGGGTCTTTGCCGCCGGGGACGTCACCAACATCAAGGGAAAGCAGATCATCATTGCGGCCGGGGAAGGGGCAAAGGCCGCCCTGGAAGCCCACGAATACCTGTTGAAATAGGGCGGATTTCTTTTTCATTAAAAAAAATTTCCCGGTTTGGATCGAAAGTGTCCTTCTCACCGTTATGACAATGGTCGTATGGTCGGATTGGGATTGGGATTCGTAGTTCGTGTTCTTAGTGGTGTTTCTGTATCATCGGGGTTGAGGCGGTAATTCACCTTAATGAGTGCATCTCTGCATGTGGATTTGACATTGTTATCACAAATAACACAAATCGATGTTTTGTAGCTTCCACTCTGCTTAAATTCCGGGCTGTACAGAACAATATTGAGTTCTTCTTTCGGCTTTAAACCAAATGTCTGAGATTGAGAATAATCCATTACATTTACTTGAGAATCTAATTCTCCGGCATTCCAAAAGACTCTACAATTTTCAGCACTTGCTGTTCCATCGTTTGATACCCTAATCATACCATTTGCTCTATCCCCATTATACACCTGCGAAGAAGTGGGATTAAAAGAGAGGATATTAATCTTCGGTTCCGAAGTCCCCTCCCTACCGAATCCGACCTCAAGGAGGTTGGGAATTTTTAAACTTGTTATATATCCTCCAGAATAAAGAACCCACGCTAATAATACAATGAAAATACACATACAAATGATTACAAGAATTTTTGCCTGTGCCTGATCCGATTTTTCATCCATCATTCCCCCCCCTCTGAGGGTATCTTCGGTATTGTCATATTTAAATTATATCCCTATTTATTCTGGATAATGGTTGAATAAGAAAAGTAAGCGTGGGTACAAAAGGCAATTGACCGCAGGCTGGTAAATTAAAAGAAATTTTGAACGTTCCTAGGAGACTGTTTGGTCCTCATGATAATATTCGCCCCGATGACTTGATGATCAGTTCTTCACCATGGCACGGAGCTTCGAAGGTGATAGTCCCATTCACTCCTTCCGGAAGACCACGATCCGGTTCGTATTGGTCCCCAGTTCGTTGTTCCCGATGCCCCAGATGTGCGAGGTCTTGGTGAAGCGCTGCCGGTTGACCACGATAGCCAGGCAGGAGAACCCGGCTGCCAGCCCCTGCGGGACGATGGCCTCATCGAGCCTGAGCGTGCCCCGCCTGACCTCCCCCACCTCGAAGGCCACGAACCCTCCCGGCCTGGTTATCCGGTAGAGCTCCCGGAAGGTATCCCCCATGACATCGAGCCATGCCGGCAGCGACCGGGTCACGGTTATCCCTGCTTCGATGTACACCGGGTCGATCCCATTGAACCAGCAGCGGAGCCAGTTGTCCCTGCTATACTGCACCACGTCCAGGAAGGGGGGCGACGTGACGGTGAGCTGCACCGAGCCGGGCGGGATCTCCGGGGTGTCCCGGGAGTCGCGGGTCAGGAAGAGGCCCTGTTCTCCCGTCTCCCGCAACCGTGCCCGTTCGTGCTCCCCGACCCCCCGCAGCAGGGATGCGGTCTTCTTCAGGATAAGGGCCCTCGTGTCCCGGTATTCGGGGACCTGCCCCTTCCTTCGGTTGATCTTCTCCTGCTGACCGGGGAGCACAGCCTGGTTCGGCGGCAGGGTATATACCGAGAAGAAACCCCGTGAATGGCCGGTCAGCCGGTTGGTTGCCACCATGCGCACCCAGGCGTCGAGGTCGTCCTCGCACCCGGCCTCCTTCCGGACCTGCAGGTAACGGCGGAGCGAGACGATCTCCGCTTCGGTCCGCGGGTGATAGAACATGGAGAGATCGATATCCGCCCGGGCGTGATCATCGATGGGGACCTTTCGCAGCCGCTCCTCCACGTCCCGTGCCGCCGGGGGGAAGAACCGGGGTCTGGTCAGGACGACCGAGAGGGGGTTGATGTCATTGGCCACGACCCGCCGGCCCAGCAGCCCGGCTTCGAGGGCGGTGGTCCCCCTCCCCGAGAACGGGTCATAGACAGCATCCCCCTCCCTGGTCAGGTGCCCGATGAAGAACCGGGGGAGCTGCGGCTTGAAACAGGCCCGGTACGACACCTCGTGGAGCGCAGAAGCCTGCCGCTGCCCCGGGGTCCAGAACTCGTTCTCGTACCGTGCCACCGTGGTGCCGGCCAGGGCCACATCCGCGGCCAGGGTGGCCGGGCCATCCTGGAAGCGGAATCCCCGGAGGCTGGTGATGAAATCAGTGGCCAGGTCCATGAAGTACTAACCGGTTGTGCCCCGCCAGACATCAATGCTCGGTCCCCCGGGGCCCCGCGATCCCGAGCCCCTTATCATGGCCGGACCCAAAATTGTCTGTACATGGACGAGAACCTCCGCCAGGCCGCCCACATGCTCATCGGGACGGGCATTGCTGTCCTGGCCCTGCTCCTGGAGCGGGATATCATGGTCCTGCTCCTGGCCGGGTCAATTTTCATCGGGTTCATCCTGGCGGATGCACTGATGAAGAAGTACGACATCCCCATCATCACGTTCCTTATCCATACCCTCGAGCGGGGGGTGCCGGTTCCCGGAAAAGGCGCATTTTACTTCACGGCAAGCGCTCTCGTCTGCGTCCTCCTGTTCCCATCAGAGATTGCTGCGGCAGGCATCCTCGCCCTGGCCGTCATTGACGGGGTTGCCACCCTGGCAGGGATACAGTTCGGGAGGCACCGTATCCGGAACGGGAAATCGGTGGAAGGGACGTTCGCAGGTATCGCTGCCGGCACGGTGGCCCTGGCATTCATCGTTCCGCCGGGATATGCACTCGCCGCATCCCTGGTGGCCGGGGTGGTGGAGCTGTTCTCTCCGGTCGATGACAACCTGACCATCCCCATCGCCGTCTGCATCCTCCTTGCCGCCCTGGGGCTGGCCGTGTAGCTTTCACTTTCATACCGCAAGCCCCGGGTTTATGCCAGGGGTGATGCAAGTGTACTGTAGCCATGGGTCTCGCCAAGGGGGCCTACCTCAAGCGGATCACGACTGCTACCATGGGCCAGGCCCGCGAGGTTGACCGGAACCTGGAGGGGAGCTCCCCTCCCTCGGTCTTCATCGGCAGCTGGAACTACCCCCGGGTCTATGCCGGCCCCCTGATCGCCCCGGTGCACGGCGAGTGCGGTATCATGGACTCCCCCGAGTCCTGGATCCCCGGGTGCCTCTCCCAGGAGGATATCCTCTCCTTCCGCCTCGGCCTGGTGAGAGGGAAGCGGATGCAGGAGGTGACCGACACCGGGACCCCGTTTGTTGAAAAGCTCCAGGAGATTGCGCTGTCTGCCGGTTCGATCCAGAGCGAGGCAACCTTTCAGGACCGGCCCAGAGGATGCTCGTTCGGGGAGGAGCATACCCCGTTCGGCCCGAGCGGGAACCTGGAGTCCTTCGAGGCCGAGAGCGGCCGGTGGGAGCCCCGCCTGGAGCGGTGCTACCAAGACACCGACCTCCTGGCCGCCGACGGCATCATGGAGCTCCACGAATCCGGTGTCCCCTTCACGAGCATCCAGAAAGCCCTCTCGGTCGGAGCCCTGGGAAGCGGGGAGCGCCGCCGGCTGGTGCCGACCCGCTGGGCCATCACCGCCTGCGACACCACCATCGCCGACCGGCTCCTGGCCGGGGTCCGGAAGAACCCGGTCATCGACGCCGTCCGGGTCCACCAGTTCACCAGCCTCCACAACCACTACGCGGTCATTCTGCTCCCCACCGCCTGGACCTACGAGTGGACCGAGGCCTTCCTTCATATCCTGGGAAACGAGGAGGTAGTATTCTCGGATTACGAGGGCGAACGGGGAAAGAAAGGGTACTCGACAGTTGGCGGGTGCTACTACTCCTGCAAGATGGCGGTCCTGGAGTCGCTCGCCTCCCAGGGGGTCCAGGCCGGGGCGATCGTGCTCCGGGAGGCCCGGAGGCCCTACATTCCCCTGGGCGTCTTCAACGTCCGCGAGAACGTCCGCAGCGCCATGCACCAGCCCTGTACCGAGTTCGAGGACCTCCGGTCAGCCCTCGCCCACATCGCCCCTTCGATGGACCTCCCCATGGAGCGTTTTGTCAGGGAAGGGACACTGTTAAGGGACCAGCTCCGGGAGAGGCAGACCACGCTGGATACTTTCATAAAAAAGGGAGATTAAAGGTTTACAATTTACCTCGTATCGCAGCCATGGCCCTGAACAGCCAGGACAAGGCGGAGAAGACCGGACTTTCCGTTACTGTGTCATGGCATCCGCAACTCCCGGTATCGGTAACCTGGAGCAGGGCTGTGCTGACCGCGCCATCACTCCGGTTTTGCTGCGCTGTCCGGATGAAGTACCCGCCCGGGGGAAGCGATGCACCCGGGACAGTAACGGACCAGCTGTTCATAGCCCCATTCTCCCGGACCTGTGTGGTGCTTGCATAGAGTGCCATCCCGGGTCGTTCCCTGCTGTCAAACGCCTCCACCATGAGGGGAGTACCCGGTGCCAGGTTGGTGGTTCCTGAAACCACAATATCCACGCAGCAGTCCTCCTGAGGTAATGTGGATTCCTTTGTCCCGGAGAAATGGATGCTCGGCTCTTCGACAAGGACCATAATTGCGGTATACCGGCCTTCCCTATCCTGCTCCCCCGCTCCGGGGGCAAAAAGCCCCGGGTCGAGAGAGACCGCCTCCGGGGCCGGGGTGATATTCTCCTGCCTAAGCCGGGGCTGGGGGTTGAAGGGGCAGGAAGCCGGGCTGGCTCCCTGGAGACCTGCAGGAACGGTTCCATTCTCCTGGATAACAATGTAAAGCGGACCGCTCAAAAATCCCCGGGTCTCGTTTCCCGGGATGCCCACATGCGCTGTACCATCTTCACCGGGCATTGCCAATCTTACACTGCACGCGTCTCTCCCTGCCAACCACAGGAGAACCGGTTCTCCACGTATCTCCGAGACCGTGATAGTGAGCGGGTCTCCCTTTGCCAGGATCGGTGGAACGCTGGTCTCGGCCACGATACCGCAGGCGAAGGCGGGCAGGACGAGGCAACCACATAGCACCGCCAGGATGATTATCGTTCTGAACGAGTTCATTTCAACCGGACAACCATTGCCTCCGGGCTATAAATGTCTTGTATGACAAAATGCCAAAAAAGATTATTTTTCCACCGATTTCAGCAGGAATGCCAGGCCAAGGGCCAGGAGCAGAGCGGCAATTGGGAGCGCCGCCGCCGGCATCCCTGTCTGCTCATGGGCACCAGGAATCGGCAACCTCGTATACGCACTCGAATTGGACGGCGGCATTGAAATGCTGCCATCAGCTGGTTCCGGGTAATCCAGGACGAAGAGGTGGAGGTACCCGTCTTTCATATCGCCGTAAAAATCCCCGTACAAGACCCTGTTACCATCGAGGTCAAGGAGCATGGGATATTTCGTGGCTATGGGCAGTACACCGGTCTTCCCGGAATCGATGGCACGGACAAGGATCCTCCCCGGTGGATTACCTGTTCGATCCATCAACGGGTAATCCTTCCAGACGACATAGTTCCCTGAGATGAAAGCCTGGCCTGACCTGCGGTAATCTTCGCTAATCCGCTTTTCGGACCCGTTGAGGATGTCGTAGAGGTAAATTGCGGCAATGCTGTCCCGGTAATCTTCCCAGACGATGTAATCGCCGGATATTTTTGGAAATTCCTGGAGATCCGGGGCGGTGCAGATGGGGATTTCACGATTCTCGCGGAGGTCGAAGAGGTAGATGTCGCCATTTCCTGGTTCATCACGCTGGTCCCTCCAGACTATCCGGGACCTGTCCATGGCAGGATCGTCCTGGTCGCCGGGGGTGGTGCATATCTCCTTCATCTCCCCGGTGGCCAGGTCCAGGAGGAAGATGTCATAATCATAGGAAGAACCGGTGAATTTCCCCCTTGCCCAGACAAGAGAGTCCCCGTGTAAAAAGGGGTCCTTATTCGCCCTTTCCTGGTTGATGTCAGGATGTGAGCCATCGGAGAGGACCGTGCTCTCATTCCACCCCGGAATATCGAACAACAGGATATTACGCACGCTATTTGGCCAGGCAACCCTGCCTGAGGAGAGGGAAAGCGGGGGGGAAAAGTAGTGCTCATGCCGGGCATCCGGTGCCTGGGACAGGACAGATGTCTGGTTGGAGGTAAGGTCCAGGAGGTGGATCGATGATCCGTAATCGGGCCTGGAATTTCTCCATACGAGCTGGTCCTTCTCAAGGTCGAAGTAATTGGAGAATTCCTTGGGTCCTTGTGACTGCCCTGTTTTAACTGCGGGAGAATAGATAATAACCTCCTCCCCGTCGGGAAATGCCATTGCCCAGTGGCAGAGAATAACCAGGAATAGGAATCCAAGGACCCTGACGACCTTCATGGTTCACCTCCCGGCATAGTAAAAAGAGAGGTGGTCATGAAGTTCCATGTTTTCATATTGCATCAAGCCGAATTCTTCACCGGGAAACCTCCCGGATGACCTTACCTGGTGCCATGATACCCTATCACACTTGTGTGACAAAATTTGAATGGACGAAGCCCTGTTACCGCACTGTCACAGAAATGCTTTAATAAAGGAGGGCTAACAGGTGGTTGCAATGGCCGGGAGAGCAATGCGCATTCTGAAATGGTGTATTGTCGCTGCCATGGGGATTGTATGCGCCTATTCATTCCTGAATTCCGCAACACTCCTGTTCTGGGGTGATCCATCAGCAAGAGGCATACCCCGCATGTTTCACCCACCCGAGATCATGATCCTTCATTATACCGGCATGATCTCTCCCGTTTTTGCAGAAGCCTTAATGATACTCCTCTACTGGGGGGCAGGGTTCGGGATATATTTCGGTATCCGCAGGATAAACAGGGGGAATGTCCTTGACCATCCCTTGCGGGCAGGGATACTTGATTACATCCGGAATAACCCCGGGAGGCACTTCCGTTCCATCATGAGGGAGACCGGCGTCAACCGGGGAACGCTGTATTACCATATCAACCGCTTGAAGGCCTTTGGAAAAATATCAGAAATGAGAGACGGGGGGTTGACCCGGTACTACGAGAGGCTGAATGGGGTGTCTCCGCTCGAAAGGACCCTTGACTCCCACCGGGGAGATCCAAAGCGGGATGAAATTCTCGGGATTCTCAAAACAAAACCCGGTATTACCGCCCCAGCCATTACCGAGGAAGCCGGCATCCCGTATCCCTCTCTCTGGTATCACCTGCAAATCCTTGAAAAAGACGGAGTCGTCAGGGGAGAGCGTGACGGCCGGAATATCCGGTATGTTCTCACGCCGGAGGTTGCCCAGGCGCTATCGGAGGAATCCTGAAAAGATATGCTATAAATGGCTTTCGTTGCCGGCAATTTCATTTCGCACCTCCGAAGATTTTTCTCTTAGTAAGTGCCCCGAGAACCGCCCCGGCAGAGGCGAATAGAACTGCCAGGGCAGTGAATACCAGCATAAATAGTATCCCTAAACCCAATACGAAATCTGCAGTTTTGCTAATTAATGATATGGCAAAAATCCCTACTAAGGGCATGGCAGAGATAATGCTCCCTATAAGTCCGCACATAAAACCTGACTTTATGCCTTCCTTTATATATCCCGGTGCCAGCATCCCGGTGATAAAGCCGCCGACGAGGAAGAATATGATCAGAGAATACAATAGATCCATGAGAAGAAAACCGATATAGAAACCAGACGCTACGAAACAAGCGCCGGCTAATATTCCAATCCACTTATTTCGGTGTTCGATTTCCATGGTATCGAAAAATTGGTGGGTAAATTAAATTTCATTGATGATAATTCGGGCAGTGCATTGAATTGAAAACCGCCAGTACGGATCCCAACTCCATCTACCCCAGGTCCCTTCACTCACCTTTTCTCCTGATAAATCGCAGCAGTTGACCGGGGCTTACCCTGCCTTCTTCTTCCGGTCCTTCTCCCGGTACCCCTCCAGGAGGACCGTGGCGACGTTCTTTACCGGCCGATCGGTGTGTCCGGAGATGTGGAACTCGCAGAAGGGGCAGGAGGAGATGACCAGCTCGGCACCGGTCTTCTCGATCTCCTCGCGGCGCTTCTCTGCAAGGGCCGCTGCCTCTTCTGGGACCCCTGAACGGACCCCGCCTCCCGACCCGCAACAGACGGCCGGCATCTCCGCGAGGTCCACCACCTGGGATACGAGCTCCCGGGGCTGGGCCCTTACTCCCTGGCCCCGCAGCAGGTGGCAGGGGTCGTGGTAGGTGGCCTTCACCGGGAGCCTGGCGGGAGGTTCGATCCCGTACCGCACGAGTATCTCGTTGATGTCCATCACCCGGAACGGGGTATCGTAGTCGTTCTTCAGGGTGGAGCCGCAGCCGGCGCACATCGTCACCACGACGTCCAGTTCCCGGGAGACGAACGCGTTGATGTTGCGGTCCTTCAGGGTATCCAGGAAGTCAATCTGCCCGGTGCGGATGAGCGGCGAGCCGCAGCAGATTTGCTCATGGGGGATGACGATGCGGAACCCGTTCCGCCGGAGCACCTCCATGGCATCGAGGGCCGTCCGGGGGAGCCGCATGTTATACATGCACCCGACAAAGAACCCGACCGTGGCCTTCACCGGCCCGTGCGGCTCCAGCACCTCGCCTACCTGCTCGAGGAACGTCGGCTCGGTCCAGGTCACGCTCCGGCCGGTCTCCCTGACGAGCTGGGCGACCTCCTGGTGGCGGGGGAGGGTGAGCCCCTTCCGGTTGGCAAGGGACCGGAGCTTCTCGATGGCCTTTCCCGGGATCTCGATCTCCTTCGGGCAGACCTTCCAGCATGCCTGGCAGGAGGTGCAGGTAAAGAGCCCCTCCTCTACCGCACGCGGCGCCCGGTCCACCGAGTCACGGGGGTCGAGGGCGAGGCGCATCTCCTCCCGCATCACGGTTGGGCCGGCGAACTCGGTCACCTTCAGGGCAGGGCAGGCCGAGACGCAGGCCAGGCACTCGATGCAGCTACGGAGGGGCTTGATGGCATCGATGACCTCGGGCGCCGGCATCGTGCAGGAGCCCGCCGGGACCAGGGCCGAGATGGCGGCAAGGTATGGCTCCATGTCGATGGCGAGGTCTTTTTCGACCGGGAGGTCGAGTGGCTCGATGGTGATGCCGTCCCGGGCCTCCTCCATGCAGGCCAGCACCGGCTCCCCGTCCACCCGCACGGCGCAGCTCCCGCACTGCCCCGAGCCGCAGCAGAACCGGTAGGAGAGCGCCGCGTCGTGCTCGTCGTGGATGGCATGGAGCACGTGGAGGACCCGGGCCCCCTCGTTCACGCTGACCTGGTAGGTCTGGTAGTGGGGGGTTTCTTCTTTTGCCGGGTCGAACCGGAAGACCCGGACGGTCAGGTCCTTCATGCCGGCACCTCCGTCTCGATACCCTCCCGGTCCAGGGAGAGGTAGGTGTGGCGGTAGGGGGAGTGCTCCGCGTCCCAGGCCTGGGTGATGTCCTTCCGGACATGGGCGCCCCGCGACTCCTTCCGGAGCAGTGCAGCCCGCACCACCAGGGAGGCGGTGGTGAGCATGTTCCGGGCGATGAAGCACTCAGCCAGCGTGGACGCACCCGCCGCCTTCATCTTCAGCGTGGAGAGGTGGCCGATGACCTCCAGGGTCTTCTCGAGGTTGGCTGCGGTCCGGAAGATCCCTGCACCCTCCCACATGGCTGTCTGGAGGGAGCGGACAACCGTGGAGGGCGGCATCTCGCCGGAATAGAACGCGGCAAACTGTTTCTCCATATCCCTGACATGGCTTTTGTCCATGCGGTGCTTCCGCTCCTTCGCTTTCCCCGCGGACTCCCCGGCCCGTTTCCCGAATACCTGGGTCTCGGCAAGGGCGTTCCCTCCGAGGCGGTTGGCGCCGTGGACACCGCCGGCAACTTCCCCGCAGGCATAGAGCCCCGGGACCGTGGTCTCGCAGGCGGGTGTAATGCGGTGGCCCCCCATGATGTGGTGAGCGGTGGGGGCCACCTCCATGGGCTCCTCCCGGATGTCCACGCCGAACTTGAGGAACTGCTCAAGCATCACCGGGATGCGGGACTCTATCTGCGCCCTGGGCAGGTGGGTGACGTCCAGGTACACCCCGCCGTGGAGGGTCCCGCGGCCCTCCTGGATCTCGGTGGCAATGGATCGTGCCACCACGTCGCGGGTGGAGAGCTCCATCCGGTCCGGGTCGTACCGCGCCATGAACCGCTCACCAAGGGCATTTTTCAGGACCCCTCCCTCTCCCCGGACTGCCTCGGTGACCAGCCTCCCCCGGGCGTCGTACGGGTAGACCGCCCCGGTGGGATGGAACTGGACCTGCTCCATGTCGATAAGCTCAGCTCCTGCCCGGAACCCCAGGGCGTACCCGTCCCCCGTCCCGCTCGAGGAGTTGGTGGAGATATCATAAATCCGGGTCCCTCCCCCGGTGGCGAGCACGGTGCTGTCAGCGCAGAACGCGATGAGCTCACCGTTCCGGTCCAGCGCCAGGGCACCTGAGATGGAATTCCCGTCCTTTACCAGTTCAATGACCGCGGTCTCGTGGAAGACCTGCACATCCGTCCCGGCCAGGCGGTCCATCAGGGTGAGCATCATCTCGTGCCCGGTCCGGTCACCGGCATAGCAGGTGCGGGGAAACCGCTGGCCGCCGAAGGGGCGCTGCGCCACCTCGCAGCAGTCGGTCACGTCAAAGACCGCCCCCCAGCATATCAGGTCCCCGATCCTCTGCGGGGCCTCCTCCACCAGGATCTGCACGAGTGCAGGGTCGTTGAGCCAGGCCCCTCCCTTCATGGTGTCCTCGAAGTGGATCTCGCAGGAGTCCTCCTTCCTCAGCACGGCATTGTAGCCTCCTTCTGCCATGGGGGTGCAGCCGCCCTTCCCGGCGATGGTCTTCGAGACCAGCACCGTATCGCCATATCCGGCCGACTCGATGGCTGCCCGTACTCCCGCCCCGCCACTCCCGATGACCAGGACATGGCTCTCCACGCACTCCACTGACCGCATCTTAATATAACGTGGGTCGCAAAATGAAATAAAGAGCTAGGAAAGGGATGTGTAAGCCCCAATGAGGTTTTTAATGAAATTTGGCGGGACATCGGTCGCCGATGCCGCGAGTGTCTCCCGGGTGGTGGATATCGTGGAAGGGTCTGTTCGGGGAGGCAACGAGGTGACCGTGGTGGTCTCCGCCCAGCGCGGGGTGACCGACCAGCTCATTGCGATCGCCTCGGAGCTCGCCGGGAACCGGGACAACAGCGCTATCTCCCCGTTCATCCAGTCGCTCCGCACCAGGCACCAGAAGGTGCTGGAGGAGGCGGCAATGTCCTGCGCCGCTGAGGTTGGTGAACGGATCGAGGACGAGCTCTGCAACCTTGAAAACATCCTTTCCGCAGTGCACAACTTACGGGAGCTCACACCCCGTTCCCGGGACTATATCATCACCTTCGGGGAGCGGCTCAATTCCCTCGTGGTCTCTGCAGCATTCCGTGAACGGGGCCTTGCGTCCGTGGTGCTGGACGGCTGCGAGGCCGGCATCGTGACCACCCAGAACCACGGGGAGGCCATGGCGCTCCCCGAGAGCGAGGGGAAGATCAGGAGCCGCGTGGGCCCTCTCCTGGCCGGGAGCGTCCCGGTCATCATGGGGTTCATGGGCTGCACCCCGAAAGGCGTGGTCACCACCCTTGGCCGGAGCGGGTCCGACTACTCTGCCGCCATTATTGGGGCGGCCATCGACGCGGACGAGATCTGGATCTGGACCGATGTGGACGGGATCATGACCTGCGACCCCCGCATCATCAACGACGCCCGGGTGATATCCACCATCTCCTACCATGAGGTAATGGAGCTCTCCTTCTTCGGGGCAAAGGTCATGCACCCCCGGGCAATCGAGCCGGCCATGAAGAAGAACATCCCCGTCCGGGTCAGGAATACCTTCAACCCGGCCCACCCCGGGACCCTGATCGTGCGGGGCGAACAGCGGGACAACCGGGTGGTCAAGGCGCTCACCTTCATCGACAAGGTGGCCATGGTGAACATCTGCGGGGCCCAGATGATCGGCCGGCCCGGGGTTGCCAAGGCGATCTTTACCCTCCTGGCTGACCAGGACGTGAATATCATGATGATCTCCCAGGGCTCCTCGGAGGCAAACATCACCCTGGTCATCGAGGAGAGCCAGGTGGACGTGGCAGCCGAGGCCCTCTCCGTCCTGGTAAAGGAGGGCATGGTGAGGCAGGTCACCCCGAACCGGGACGTGTCGGCCGTGGCCGTGGTCGGGGCCGGGATGGCCGGGGCAAAGGGCACCGGGGGCCGCATCTTTACCGCGCTCGGGAAGGGCGGGGTCAACGTGATGATGATCTCCCAGGGCTCCTCCGAGGCGAACATCTCCTTCGTGGTGACGCAGGAGGACGGCCCGCGGGCCGTGCGCATCCTCCACGACGAGTTCCGGCTCTCCGAGGAGGACCATGCCTGACCGGCACACGTACCGGGAGGCAGGAGTCGACATCGACCTTGAGGCCGAGGCCATCGCAGCGCTGGTGAGGAACCTCACGTACAGGCGGGAGGGGCAGTTCCGGATGATAAGCGGGGTTGGGCACTTCGCGGGACTGATCGACTTCGGCCCCCTCTCGCTGGCCCTCACCGTAGACGGTGTCGGGACCAAGATGCTCGTCGCAGACCGGCTGCAGGACTGGTCCACGGTGGGGATCGACTGCGTGGCCATGAACGTAAACGACCTCTACGTGATGAACGTGGAGCCGGTCGCCTTCGTGGACTATATCGCGACGGACCGCCTCTCGGTGGAAAAAATGGCCCAGATCGGGAAGGGCCTCAACGACGGTGCCCGGCTGGCCAACATGGACATCGTGGGAGGCGAGACTGCCTCCCTCTCCGGCCTGGTGAACGGCATGGACCTTGCAGGGACCTGCCTGGGAGTGCAGGCAAAGGACCGGGTCATCACCGGGGAGGCGATTGGGCCGGGCGACGTGGTCGTGGGGGTTCCTTCGACCGGCATCCACTCGAACGGGCTCTCCCTTGCCCGGAGGGTCGTCGAGAGCACGGATGCATGGGACCGGAAACTCGGGACCGGCAGGACCATCGCCCGGGAGCTCCTGGTCCCGACCCGCATTTACCACGAGGTGCTCACCGTTACCGGGGAGGCCGAGGTCCACGGGATGTGCCACGTGACCGGCGGGGGGCTCCTGAACTTCCGGAGGCTCACGAAGTTCGGTTTTGATTTCACCGATCCTCTCCCGCCCCACGAGATATTTTCCTGGATAGAGCGTGAGGGCAGGGTGGAGAAGAACGAGATGTACCGGACGTTCAACATGGGGATGGGGTATGCTTTCGTGGTGCCCGACGGGGCAGTTGATGCGATCGTGCCACGTTTCCCCGGAAGCAGGGTGGTGGGCCATATCTCGGAAAAACCAGGCGTCCGGCTGAAGGGAATGGAGATCCGGTAAGGAATTTAACAAGGGGATGCTAGTCCCCATGGATATTCGGGAGCAGAAGGCAGTCCCCGGCCAAGTGGTTACGGAAAGGCAATACATCAGGCATACACCGGGCGGATGAGGAATTACCCGGGCATTCATCAAGGGGAACGGCGATCCAAAGGCTTTGAGCGAGGGTATTGAAGGCTGCCAGGCATTTGATCGAGGGAAGCAACTCACAGGTTAGAACAACAACGGAATGGCGATTCACAAGGCATTGATCAGCAGGCATCGGACAAGGGGCTGCGGTCCGGCAGACATCAACAGGAAGATGGCAATCAACGTTGACTCGATCCGGAAATGGCGGTTAGTCCCTGCTCTCGTCTGCTTCCTCCACCCCGACACAGGTTATGGGGTAGATGCGGGCCTTGTCCGCCAGGATGGCGGAGTTCCCGGTGGGGTCGTCGATCCGCAGCGTTATCGGCAGGGCCCCTTCCTTCACCAGGGCGATCTGCCCCTTGAGGCTGGCGGCCCGGCCCCGCTCCTCCTCGTCGTCTGCCCAGGAGATGACGCTGTCGATGACTTTCTCCACGCGGTTGAGCACTCCTTCCACGTTCGAGACGAACCCCTCGCAGGCCGGCCCGGGGTCCACGCGGACCCCGAGCTCGGGGATGGTGATGATGCCGTTCATGCTGCGCACCACCCGGATGTTTAAGTCGTCCGGGGAGTCGACGGAGACCTCCCAGCGGGAAGGCTCCGCGTTCTTCAGGAGCTGGATATCGGCCAGCCGGTACCCGCAGGCACGGCAGCTTGCGCTGATGATGAGGATTCCATAAAAATAGGGGATATCTTCGGTCTGGTAGCAGTATTCTATCTCGGCACCGCAGGACGGGCACGGACCGGGGACGACCTGGCGCAAGGTTTTCAGGTGACGCCTATCTTGTCCCTCGATATCTTGACCGACATCGGGGTGATGACCACGTACCTCTGGTCTCCGAGACCTATAATGTCGCCATTGACATCCTTGGCGACCTCTTTTAAGTCTTTTAAGACCCGCTCGTACATCACCTTGTCCTGCTTGAGCCTGGCGATATCCACGATGACGATGTTGCCATTGTAGACCTCGTCCTTGATCCGGGGGCTGTCCTTGATGTCCCCCACCGTAGCAATCTTTACGAACATTGCCGGGGCCGAGGCATCCGCCTCTTCATAGGCCTCCAGGTCCAGGTCCATGTAATCGTCCTCGGTGGAAGGCGTGCTCTTGCCGAGAAGGGTATCGAGGAATTTTCCCATAGGAAAATAGTCTCTGGATTTTTATTTAATAGTATCTATTCCCAATTGGCGGATCCTCATAACCATGGGGAGATTTTGGGAAGAGACGCGGGGCTTCGCGGTTACCCTCTAGAGATCCACGTTCCAGATATCGTCCCCGACGTGGTGGTATGTCCGGACCACCTTGCCTTCCTTCTTCTCCCGAATTTCAGGAGCGTCGAAGAGGGCGATCCCTACGGCAAGGGGTTTCCCGTGCCGCTCCTCGACCACCTGGACCGGTCTGCCGGCCCTGATATCGGGGGTGAGCGAGACGATGCCCGGGCGCATCACGTCGGCGCCGTTCACCACGAAGGCGACCGCACCGGAGTCCACCGTCACCATGCGCTCCGGGAATGGGTGCTCCAGGATGCCCCTGATGGTCGGGAAGATCACCTCCTGCCGCTCCATGAGCAGGGGTTTTTTCCCGACCAGGAAGAAGACCATATCAGAATCGGTTTCCACGATCTCCATCCGCTCGGAGAGAAAGAGGCTGGCCGACTCTCCGATCTCCTCGCGGAGCCGTATGAGAAGTTCCTGTGCCTGGGATTTCCGGATAATGTGGCGCTTTTTGAGGGTGATCCGGGACATGGGGACGCTATGAGTACTATGCGGCATGAACCCTAAAAAAGGGCATGATTCCCTTCGCGGCACAGCCGTGCGCAGGGAGAATTGGGAGGAATTCACATATAAGCCCGCATGAAGCCCCTTTTCGGGGAAACGGGGAAAAGCGTAAGAGTCACGGATGGCAGCACCATGTGAAATATCCCTCGCACCGGCCCCGGCGTGGAAAATCAGGAATGCCAGTGCGTTTCCAGCCGGAACGACGATTCCAGGGGAGAAAGGTCTTTTCTTCGGTATATTTAAGTATCCGCCTGGCGCACATATATTACCCCAAAGTGAAAAAGTGGGTACGATTATGACGAAACGGCCGTTGGATATTTTGGATCAGGTGCTGAACCGGCAGCCTGTCATCGTATCCCTCAAAGGCGGGAGGGAACTTCGCGGGGTCCTGCAGGGCTATGATGTCCATATGAACCTTGTGCTGGACAAGGCTGAAGAGATCGAGAAGGGGCAGGCCAGGAGTGTCGGCACCCTCATCGTGCGCGGGGACAACGTTATCTATATCTCCCCCTCACCAGAGTAAGACCAGAGCCAAGGAGGAAACTACATGTCAAAAGGAACACCTTCCATGGGTAAGCGGCAGGGCCACAACCACATCGCCTGCAGGCGGTGCGGGAGTATCTCCTACCATGTCCGGCACCGGACCTGTTCTGCCTGCGGTTTCGGCAGGAGCAGCAGGTTGCGCACCTATAAATGGACAATGAAGCGGCCAAAGGTCCCCACCCATTAAAGACCCCGTATGTGCGGTATCGTTGGCATCAGGGATGCTGGCGGTGTTTCTTTTTCTCTGTATCATGGGCTCTATGCCCTCCAGCACCGGGGGCAGGAGAGCGCCGGTATTTCCACGTTTGATGGCACGCGGCTCTTCAAGCACAAGGGGCAGGGCCTGGTGGCCGAGGTCTTCACCATCCATACCCTGGAGAACCTCCCCGGGAACGTAGGGGTGGGGCATGTACGCTACCCTACAACCGGGGCAAACCGCCCCGAGAATGCCCAGCCGTTTAATTTCAGCTACCGTGACCACCAGTTCTCCATCGCCCATAACGGCAACCTGGTCAATGACCGCGAGCTGCGTGATGAGTATGAACGCCGCGGCCAGACCTTCTGCTCCACCACCGATACCGAGATCATTGCCAAGGTCATCACCGAGGAGATGAGCAACTCGGGCTGCGTGGAGGACGCTGTGCAACGGTGCATGCGTATGCTCCGGGGTTCCTACTCGGTGGTCCTGATGATCGACGGGGTGCTCTACGGGTTCCGTGACCCGCTTGGCATTAAGCCGATGTGCATCGGCAGGACTGCACATGGGTACATCCTGGCATCCGAGAGCGTGGCAGTCGATGCGCTGGGCGGCACTTTCCTCCGCGACGTGAACCCCGGCGAGCTGGTCTGCATCGACGAGGAGGGGATGCGGAGCCAGCAGGTGGCCCTCGCCGAACGGAAGGCCCACTGCATCTTTGAATATGTTTACTTTGCCCGGGCAGACTCAGTGCTCGACGGTGCCCTGGTCTACGATGTCCGGTTGAAGATCGGCGGGAAACTCTTCGAGGAGGCGCCGGTCAAGGCAGACTCGGTCTGCCCGGTCCCGGATTCGGGGACGGCCTATGCAATCGGGTACGCCACGAGGTCGGGGTACCCCTTCGTCGAGAGCCTGATGAAGAACCGGTACATGGGCCGGACATTCATCATGCCCACCCAGAAGGAGCGGGAGATGGCCGTCCGTATCAAGTTAAACCCCATCCGCGAGCACCTCGCGTCGAAATCCATCGTCCTCGTTGACGACAGCATCGTCCGGGGGACTACCTCCCGGCGCATCATCGGGATCATGCGGGATGCCGGGGCCCGGGAGATCCACATGCGCATCGGCTCCCCTGCAATTAAAGCCCCCTGCTACCTCGGGGTGGATATGCCGACCCGCGAGGAGCTGATCGCAAGCGACAAGGCCGAGGAAGAGGTGCGCAAGGGGATAACCGCCAATTCACTGCACCACATCTCGCTCAATGCCCTGGTAGAGGCAATCGGCAAGCCCCGGACCGAGCTCTGCACCGGGTGCCTGACCGGGTGCTACCCGGTGGCAATCAAGGGGGAGGAAGGGGAGGCTCCTCCCGTCGACTTCCTGGACACAACCTGCCAGGCCCGGCTCGAGTCGTTCGGTGCCGGGGAATGAGATTTTTTCCTGAAAATTTTTCGAAAAAAGATAGGCTATTATTTCAGCTCCAATCCCCGATTACGGGTATAAATCCAGGAGCACCGAAATTATACATTATATCTTTTCCAGGACCGGTCCCGTCCCACCGGTTGTTGCCATCTGCATCGAGGTACCATGTGCCGGCACCATCATAGACCCCGATCTCAAAAATACCGTCCTGGTTCCAGTCGCCTGTGACCGGGACCGCCCCGGTAAACCCGAAATGAAAGATTGCATCAATTCCGTCCCACATGGAGTTCGGATTCGAATCAACATACCAGGTACCGGCATTATATACCCCGATTTCAGTCAGACTGTCTCGGTTCCAGTCCCCGACGACCGGGATCGCCCCTGCAAACCCGAAATTATAGGTAGAATCCTGGCCGTCCCGCATATTGTTCTGGTTTGTATCCACGTACCAGGTGCCGGCATTAAATGCCCCGATTTCTGTTACACCGTCATGGTTCCAGTCGCCGATAACCGGGGTGAAACCGGCAGCGCCAAAGGAGTATGTGACATCATTTCCGTCCCACAGGTAATTCCGGTTCGCGTCCACGTACCAGGTACCGGCATTATATACCCCGATTTCGGTCAGGCCGTCGTGGTTCCAGTCGCCGACGACCGGGGTGAAACCGGGAACACCAAAACTCGCCAACCGGTCGGGGGGCTGGCCTTCCCAGATGCCGTTGCCGCTGGCGTCCATGTACCATTGCCCGCCAGTAAATGCCCCGATCTTAGTTGGCGGTAAAGAGGTGACTGTGAAGAGGACCGTGATTATCCGGGTATAATAGGTCCAGTATGTCGTCCCCGCACAATCGTATCCCTGTACCGAGAGCTTCACCGTGTAGGCCCCCGGACTACTGTACACGTGCCGAGGGTTCCTCAGGGTTGAGTATTTCCCGTCGCCGAAACTCCAGACCCAGTCGACAGGGTAGCCCGTCGATTCATCCGTAAACTGGACAGCCTGCGGCGATCCTGCCACGAAGTTGCTGGCGAAATAGGCTGTTGTCGGATATGAGCAGGGGTCCACAATACGCTGATTTCCGAAATCCCTTCCTGTAATAATGGGGTTTGTCACATCGATCGTAACCGGGTACGTTTTCCCTGCGGGAGATGTCTGCTTCCATTCTGCCTCCTGTACCTCGCCCACGATATAGCTGCCCAATGGGACGCCGGAAAACTGGAACATCCCGTCCGCCCCGGTCGTCTCCGTCTTCAGGATGGTCCCATTCGGGTACATCAGCCGGATGGTCCAACCGGCGAGCGGTCCATCATTAATGTCCCTGACCCCGTTTCCATTCAAGTCCTCGAACTTTATACCGGAGATGCTCCCTGTAAGCTCGTTCACCTGCTGGGACAGGGTGTTGTTGTAACTGGCGGTGAAGTTCGTGTCTCCTCCGTACGAGGCATTGATTGAGTGGGATCTAACTAAAAGTGATGATATCGCGGGGGAACTGGCAATTCCCCCCGTGAGAGATCCCGATCCAATCAATGTTGCTCCGTCAAAAAACTGGACCGTTCCCGTCGGTGTTCCTGCTCCAGGATCAGTTGCATTCACCGTTGCCGTGAAGATGACGGGCTGACCAAAGACTGATGGATTAAGAGAGGATTTAATCGAGGTAGTCGTGGAAGCCTGGTTCACCTGCTGGGACAGGGTGTTGTTATAACTGGCGGTGAAGTTCGCATCCCCTCCAAATGAGGCATTGATTGAGTGGGATCCAGCGGAAAGAGATGATATTGCGGGAGAGCTGGCAATTCCTCCGGAAAGGGATCCTGTCCCAAGGACGGTTGGACCATCCCGGAACGTGACCGTTCCCGTTGGTGTTCCTGCTCCAGGTACGGTTGCATTTACCGTCGCGGTAAAGGTAATGGGCTGAGCAAAGACCGATGGATTAATGGAGGATACTATGGAAGTCGCCGTGGAGGCCTGGTTCACCTGCTGGGACAGGGTGTTGTAACTGGCGGTGAAGTTTGCATCCCCTCCGTACGAGGCATTAATTGAGTGGGATCCAGCTGAAAGAGATGATATCGCGGGAGAACTGGCAATTCCTCCGGAAAGGGATCCTGTCCCAAGGACGGTTGGACCGTCCCGGAAAGTGACCGTTCCCGTCGGTGTTCCTGCCCCGGGAGCGGTTACATTTACCGTTGCCGTGAAGGTGATGGGTTGACCAAAGACTGAGGGGTTAACGGATGACACGATGGAGCTGGTCGTGGAGGCCTGGTTCACCTGCTGGGACAGGGTGTTGTAACTGGCGGTGAAGTTCGCATCCCCTCCGTACGAGACATTGATTGAGTGGGATCCAGCTGAAAGAGATGATATTGCGGGAGAACTGGCAATTCCTCCGGAAAGGGATCCTGTCCCAAGGACGGTTGGACCGTCCCGGAAAGTGACCGTTCCCATTGGCGTTCCTACCCCGGGAGCGGTTGCATTTACCGTCGCGGTAAAGGTAATGGGCTGACCAAAGACCGATGGATTAATAGAGGATACTAGGGAAGTCGCCGTGGAAGCCTGGTTCACCTGCTGGGGGAGGGTGTTGTTGTAACTGGCGGAGAAGTTGGTGTCTCCTCCGTATGAGGCATTGATTAAGTGGGATCCAACTGAAAGAGATGATATCGCGGGAGAACTGGCAATTCCTCCCGTGAGAGATCCAGATCCAATCAATGTTGCTCCGTCAAAGAACTGGAC
>JAPXRZ010000001.1:0-222887 GCA_033813295.1 Methanolinea sp. | reverse complement strand
ACGATCCAATCACGAGTATCTACATGCGGACGTCCCCATCGCTCTTTCTTTGACATGATAGATTGATGGGACTTCCGTGATCTTCAGCTTTTGGTACTTTTTCCCCCCGATTTATTCAACACAGCACGATGTGTAGTGAAAAATAAATTAAATAATTTTCCATTTTCATATTTCTGGTTTGAATGTAAATAGCAAACTGCTTCCATCTATCGGGAAATGATTTGTTTTATCAAATCTTAGAGATTTCCATCGTGACATTCGCGCAGTATCAATCGCGAGTTATCGTTCATCCTTAAACTTATCGATCCCCCGCCAACGCATCAGAACCATAAATCGCATATTTTATATAGAACCACAAACCAATTTTATCGCTACACGTGGTGAATAGTATGTCGCAGCAACTTGGAGGACAACCTATACTTATTCTCAAAGAAGGCAGTTCACGCACCCGTGGACGAGATGCACAGGGCATGAACATCACCGCGGCCAAGGCGGTGGCCAGTGCTGTACGGACCACCCTCGGCCCGAAGGGCATGGACAAGATGCTCGTGGACACGATCGGTGACGTGGTCATCACCAACGACGGGGTGACCATTCTCAAGGAGATGGACATCGAGCACCCGGCCGCCAAGATGATGGTGGAGATCGCCAAGACCCAGGACGACGAGGTCGGGGACGGCACCACCACCGCGGTGGTCATTGCCGGCGAACTCCTGAAGAAAGCCGAGGACCTCCTTGAGCAGGACGTCCACCCGACGGTCATCGCCCACGGTTACCGGATGGCTGCCGAGAAGGCCCAGGAGATCCTGCAGGCTATTGCCATAGGGATCAAGAAAAACGACACCGCCATCCTGAAGAAGATCGCCGAGACGGCCATGACCGGCAAGGGTGCCGAGACCGCCCGGGACAAGATCTGTGACCTGGTGGTCAGGGCGGTGACCATGGTCGCCGAGGAAGACGGCACCGTGGACAAGGACTATATCAAGGTGGAGAAGAAGGTGGGAGGCTCCATCGACGACTCGAATATCATCGAGGGCGTCCTCATCGATAAGGAGCGTGTCCACCCCGGGATGCCCCGGAAGGTCAAGGACGCGAAGATCCTCCTCCTGAACGCCGCCGTGGAGTTCAAGAAGACCGAGGTCGATGCCGAGATCAACATCACCAGCCCCGACCAGCTCCAGGCCTTCCTCGACGAGGAAGAGCGGATGATCAAGGGCATCGTGGACAAGATCGTTGATTCCGGTGCAAACGTCCTCTTCTGCCAGAAGGGCATCGACGACATCGCCCAGCACTACCTGGCCAAGGCCGGCATCTTTGCCACCCGCAGGGTCAAGAAGAGCGACATGGAGAAGCTGGCCCGGGCCACAGGAGGCTCCCTGGTCTCCAGCATCGACGCCATCAGCGGGGAAGAACTCGGGTTTGCAGGAGTCGTCGAGGAACGGAAGATCTCCGGCGAGGAGATGATTTTTGTTGAGGAGTGCAAGAACCCGAAAGCCGTTTCGATCATGGTCCGCGGCGGGACGGAGCACGTGGTCGATGAACTGGAGCGTGCCATCGAGGACGCGCTCCGGGTCGTCGGCGTCGTGTACGAGGACAAGAAGCTGGTAGCAGGCGGCGGCGCCCCTGAGATCGAGCTCTCCCTGCGCCTCCGCGAGCACGCCGCAAGCGTCGGCGGCCGGGCCCAGCTGGCCATCGAAGCCTTTGCCAACGCCCTGGAGATCATCCCCCGCACCCTTGCCGAGAACGCCGGGCTCGACCCCATCGACATGCTGGTCGAGCTCCGCGCAGCCCACGAGAAGGGGAAGAAGACCTTTGGATTGAACGTCTTCGAGGGCAAGGCCGAGGACATGTACAAGTCCGGCGTGGTTGAGCCCCTGCGCGTGAAGACCCAGGCCATCGCCAGTGCAGCCGAGGCAGCCACCATGATCCTGCGCATCGACGACGTGATCGCCTCCTCCAAGGCGGCCGCACCACCGGGAGGCATGCCACCGGGCGGTCCCGAGGGCATGGGCGGTATGGGTGGCATGGGCGGCATGGGAGGGGAGTTCTAACCCCTTCCTGTCAGCAACCAGAATACCTTTCTTTTCTCTCTTTCCAGTCCCTTTCATCGCCCGGAGGGGAACCTATATCCGGCGGGTGCAACACTCATACATGCACGACCGGTTCATCTTCACCACCCACCGGACTACCTGTTACCATTGCGGGGTTGAGGCTGACCAGATCATCAAGGCAGTACCCTACCAGGCGCAGGTTGCCTGCTCCAACTGCGGGGCAACCCGCATCTTCGTGCCCCGTATCGAGGATGTCACCAGGCCGGGCAGCTTCACCCCGATCGGAAGCCACGAACCCTGGAGCCTGGTATCCGATGCCGCATGCCGCAACTGCAGGGTGACCGGGCCCCATGACCTTGCCATCGGCAGCAGCCATTTCACCGTCCGCTGCCGCAACTGCGGTTTCACCCACTTCTACCGCTTCGACCTGGAATACATGGCCCAGTGCCCCCTCCCCGAAGGGCAATAACTGCGAGGCGGGGTACACCGGGCGATTTCTCGCTTTTTCAGGCTTTTTATAAAAGAGGATTATTTCTCTTCCCTTTGCATGGTAATCGCAGACTTCGGGCACTCGTTGGCGCAGATCCCGCAGCCCTTGCAGTAGTCCAGGTCCACCTCAAGATCTTCGCTGATGGCGGCGTCCGGGCAGAGCACGGCGCAGATCCCGCAGGCATTGCACTTCTCCCGGTCGACTACCGGCCGGAAGACCCGCCATGACCCGGTTTTCCCGCAGGCGCCCCGTGCAGGCCTGCTGATGGCCAGCCGCGTCCGGGCGGTCACAGCATCAGCTCCTGGTAGGCTGCCTCGGCAGCCTTCACGTTGCGTTCGTCGGTAAACATCTCGGAAATTGCCATTTTGGCCGATGCGACGGATATTATCCCCATTTTTGCCAGGGCTCCCAGGACGGGGGTGTTGAGGATGGGGCTTCCCGCCACGACCAGGTTGAGGCGCAGGGCGATCCCTGTCAGATCCACGGCATAGGTACGGTGGCCCTGCAGGTCTCCATTCATGGTCCCGTTCAGGAGCACCCGGCCGCCCGGCTTAATCCCGTGCAGCACATCCACCGTGTCCATCACGCTCCTGTCAAGGACAATCACCAGGTCGGGGTTGCGGATCTGGCTGGAGACCCGGACTGGCCGGTCGTCGATGCGGACATAGGAGACCACCGGGGCCCCCCTGCGCTCCGCGCCGTAGAAGGGGCAGGCAGTGGCATATTTTCCGTCCCGGATGGCAGCAAGCGCCAGCATCCGGGCGGCCGTGACCCCGCCCTGCCCTCCTCGGGAGTGTATGCGCACCTCATACATGGGCATCCACCCCGAACCAGCACTCCTCGCCGGGTTTTCGCTCGCGAACGAACCCGACGATATCATCGTAGGTGACCTCCTGGCCTCCCAGCCCCGCGATGACGCTGTAGGGCTCGGCACGCTCGGTGGCCTGCAGGCTCCTGGCAATGACCCCGCCGAACCCGAAGGAGTAGTCGCGGTCGATGGCCACCACGTCCCGGCCTTTCAGGTCGAGGTGAGGGAAGGGGCGGAACCACCGGATGCGCATGCAGCCGGCTTTTATTCCCTCGTTCCGCAACTGGTCGACGGCCACCTGCGCTTCCATGCCCAGGGTGCCCATGGCCACGACCACGACATCGGCATCCTCGCAGCGGTACTCGTCAAGGAACCCGTAACTCCTCCCGAACTGCCGGGCGAACGCATCATGGGCATCCCGGATCACCGGGACCGAGTCCCGCATGGAACGCTCCATGTCCCAGCGCAGCCTGAAATAGTCCTCCGGCCCGGTCAGGGTCCCGTACCCGGCGGGGCTGGCCGGGTCGATGGCATGGGGGAGGTGCATGGGAGGTATGAAGTCCCCGGCTTCCACCTCGAGCAGCGGCTGCATGCTGTGCGAGAGGAGAAAACCGTCCAGGTTCACCATGACCGGGAGCAGCACATCCTCGTGCTCGGCGATGCGGAACGCCATCAGGGTGGTATCATACGCCTCCTGGACGGTGGAGACGTAGACCTGCAGCCACCCCGTATCCCGCTCCTGGAACGCATCGGTGTGCTCAGCCCAGATGTTCCAGCCGGGTCCCAGGGCCCTGTTCACGTTGGCCATTACGATGGGCAGGCGGGCCCCGGCGGCCCAGTTGACCATCTCGTGCATGTAGAGAAGTCCGTGGGAGCTGGTTGCCGTGAAGGTCCGCACCCCCGTGATGCTCGCCCCGATGCAGGCGGCCATGGCCGAGTGCTCGCTCTCTACCGGTATGTACTGGGCGGCCATGGCGCCGGAGCTGACGTATTCCGCGATCTGCTCGACAATCTCCGTCTGGGGGGTGATGGGGTAGGCGGCGATGACCGCGGGGCGGGCCTCCTTTACTGCGGCCGCGACCGCCTTGTTCCCGGTTGCGACCGTCAGCATATCCCCTTCTCCTCCGCTTGCAGTTTTTTGGCAGTCCTATCGGCCTGGGCCCTGAGCGCAGCCACGGCCTCCTGGCTGATGCCCCTGAACCGCCCCTGGGGAGCCAGGTATTCCTCCAGCGGTATGGGTTTCATGATTGCCGCCCGGGAGGGCCCGTTGATGGTCACCTTGCCAAATTCCCGTTCGTAGAGGATCCACATCCCTGACCTGACCGCAAGCCTGCCCATCTCGACAGACTTCCCTGAGGGGTACCTCCAGCCGGGCGGGCAGGGGGCCAGCACGTGGATGAAGGTCGGGCCCCGGATCGAGAGGGCTTTCTTGACCTTCTTGAAGAGGTCCTGGGGGAAGGCGGCGCAGGCCGATGCCTGGTATGGGGGGTCATGGGCGGCCACGATGGCATCCAGGTCCTTCCTGGCCTGGAGCTTCCCTGCCGGGGTCGTGGTGGTCCGTGCCCCGATGGGGGTTGACCCGGAGCGCTGCATCCCGGTGTTGCCGTAGGCCTCGTTGTCGTAGCAGATGTAGAGAAAGTCTGCGCGGCGCTCAAAGGCCCCGGACAGGGCCTGGATACCGATATCGACCGTGCCCCCGTCGCCTGCGTACACGATCACGCTGGTCTTCTTTCCTGCTGCCCTGAGGGCAGCGCTCATTCCCGAGGCGCAGGCGGCCGCTGCTGCGAAGGCCACATTGTAGACCGGGACATTCACGGCGGTATGGGGGAAAATGCCCTGGATCACGCTGGTGCAGCAGGCCGGGACAACCAGTACCGTGTCAGGGCCTGCTGCCTTGAGGACGTACCGAAGGGTGAGCGAGTCGCTGCACCCCGCGCACGCCGAGGTGCATTTCAGGATAAACTCCTCGCTGGGTATCTGGGTCATCGGACTTCAGCAATAGCGTATGTCCTTATCGGTAATAAGGGTATATTGAGAGGCTTTTTTGGCAATTTCCCTTTAAATGTGGCTTTAGTCAGGAATCGGGATGCGGCCATCCTTAAATACCGGGGAGTCCATCCCCAATAGTGAGGAGGAATACCTTCGTGACGGAACCAGATTCACCTGGCAGCCTGCCGGGGCAGAAGGCGCCGGCGCCAGCAGGAGGAAGGGGGAACAGGCCCCGAGGGGGATCGCCCGGACCGGTAAAGACGCGGTGGGTATTCAAGGCGGCGGCGGCCGCCATCATCATCGTCATGGTGATCGGGGTTGCATCCTTTTCCACGATCCGGGTCAACCCCGACCTTCCACCCGCCCCCGGTGCCCGGTATCCTTATACAACAACCTACGAGGTTATCATCCCCGTGGGAAGGGAGATAACGGTCGGGGGGACTCCCATCCTCATCCTCTCCACCGGCGATGTGCTCCTGATGAAGATCGGCAACACCACCGAGCAGTTCACGAATGGCCAGACGAAGACCATCAGCGAGCGGACCGCCCGGATCACGACCCTTGGCTTCACCATCCTGGAGACCGGTTACATGATCGAAGCGACCTACCGGGGCATGGCCGGCGACCAGGCCGATTTCTACCTCGTGGTCAGGACATCGAACCAGGTGCCCCAGTTCCTCCTTGGGCGCCTCCTGCCCCCGGAGGTCACTGCCCGGCCGGTGTAATTTTCGTTTGTGCCGGAAACCCCGATTGTCACTGTTTTTTGGGTGCTCTCCTTTAGGTGCAGGTGAGCAGCATCAATATAAAAGGGCAATCAGGGCTGCCGCCTCCCGATTCCCTGGGACCTCCCGACAGAAGGGCCTCTCTCCAGTGGCGGTCCCATGCCTCTCATGCCCTCCTCAAAATGACCGGACCCCCCCTGGCCCCTGCAAAACAATGATTACGCGTTTTTACAAACATCAGTGATTGGGAGGCCTTTTTCGTGCAGGATCTTCCAGCAGGCTGTTCCAGTCCCGCACCCGCAGGTTTGCTGCCAGGGTCCGGGCAAGCATGGGATTGACCGCATGCGGGGGCAGGCCAAGGGACGCAGCGGTATACCTTGAAAGTTCCATGAGTTCGGTGATGCCTGAAATGGTGCCTGTAATAACGGCTGCATGGATTCTCTGGAGATATTCAACAGCCCGGTCCATCTGCCGGTATACCTCCTCTCCTTTCCCCGGCTCATCCCATGCAGAAAGAAGTACCCTGATGCCGGCAATCCCGTGGAGCCGCTGTATGGACCTTACAGAGGCCAGGGCATCATCATAGACCGGAAGTTCTCCTGGCACCGGTATCGCGTCACCGGAGAAAAGCACCCCTTTGCCAGGCATGAACAGCGAGATGGACCCTGGAGAGTGGCCCGGTGTGTGGATTACCTTCATATCCAGCCCCCGGGTTTCATCGGGCTGTATAGGATCCCCGTCCACGAGTTCGCGGTCGACCTGCACTGGCCCGCTGACCAGTGAGTCGAACCCCGGCACCGGCCGCTCGCGGCCCTGTCGCTCCACGTCCTCGATCCATTCCCGTTCAGCGGGGTGCGCCGCGATGCAGCAGCCGGTTGCCTCCTGGATTACGCACGCCGCACCGATATGATCGGGGTGCGAGTGTGTCAGGATGATTTCGGAAATCTCTGAAGGGTCCCTGCCGGCTGACCGGATGGCATCGAAGATTAGCGTCTCGCACCCAGCCACCCCGGTGTCAATGAGGGCAATCGTTTCCCCGCAGACGACATAGCAGTACACAAACCGGTCAAGTATGATGCCTGGCGCAGCTGGGACTCCGAACGAAATTTTGCACGCGTGGATGGACTGCGCGATTTTCACGGGGTCTCCTCCGTGAAATATTGGGAAGGGCGGGATATATCATTGCGGGGAGGGGCAGGGGTAAATGAAGGCCTGAGTCTCTCCTCACTCTTTTACCGGTCCCCATGAAATTGTCTGCAGCCCGATCCGCATCAGAGCTGAAGACCTGTGTTCATCTGCGCGGCACTGAACGTTTGAGCATGCAGGAGGCATTCAAGCGTAAGAATCGCGTTCGCGCAGCGCCATAAATAGGTGGTCAGGTTCCGGGTGGTCCATTTTTATTTTTGCAGGGGCATGCAACCGGGGGCCTCGTTCGTGTGTTATTTAGAAAAACTTCGAAAGGCTGTGGGCGCCCGACGGAAATACCTGGCTCAGGGACCGGGCCCCGGGGGAGAGGTGCCGGATATTCTATTCAACAGAGATGCTGGCGCCGCCCCTCGGGAATTCCCCCTCGTCGGGAACCGCGTCAGCCAGCACCTCGCCAGGATGCCCCAGGGCGGTCACCTTCCCTCCTTTCATGACAGCCACCCGGTCGCACACGCCCCGGACAAAGTCCATGTCATGGGAGACCACGATGAAAGTCTGGTCCATCTCCTGGCGGGCTGCAAGGATGGAGTGGCTCACCTCGCGCCTGGTGAGGGGGTCCATCGTCCCGGTGGGTTCATCCAGGATTACCAGGTGCGGCTCCCTGATGAGCACCTGGGCGAGGGCAACGCGGTGCCGCTCCCCTTCCGAGAGCTGGTCCGGGAACTGGGAGAGGACTTCCCGGCTCTTTTCCGGGGAGAACCCGGTCATGGAGAGGGTGATGAGCGCCTTTCTCATGGCCAGCTCCTTGGGAAAATCGAGGCCTATCGCATCGGTCAGGTTGTCCAGCACGGTCCGGTGCGGGTACAGGTCATATTCCTGGTGGAGAAGCCCTATATACCCCTTTGCGCGCCCGCGCTGGTCGATGCCCGGCCGGGTCATGTCCACCCACTCATCGCCGATGCGGATGTTCAGCTCCCCGGCAGTGGGCTCGATGATCCCGGCGATCATGCGGGAAAGGGTGGTCTTGCCTGCCCCGCTCTTCCCGACGAGCCCGAAGATCTCCCCCCGGCTCACCCCGAAGGAGATGCCGTTCACAGCCCTGATGAGGCCGCGGTCCGGGGACATGTACCGCTTGGCCACGTCCCTGGCCATCAGGATCTCCTCACCGCAGGTCGCCCCGGCTGCGGCATCCGGTTCGCCCACGTCGCGCATGAAATAGTCGATAACCTCTCCGGGACTGCCGATCTTCCCAATCCGCCCGTTTTCCAGGAGGATGGCGCGGGCTGCCAGGTCCCTGATCACCCGGGAGAAGTGCGAGGTGACCACCATGCCCATATCGTTCTCGCGGGCGGCGACAGAGAGCATCTGGTGAACGACAAAGGCGGTCTCAGGGTCCAGGGTGCCGGTGGGCTCGTCTGCAAAAAGGAGGAACGGTTCCTTTGCAAGCTGCCTGGCCAGCACCACGCGCTGCTTCTCGCCGCCGGAGAGATCGCGGGCGATGTGCATCATGCGGTGGGAGAGCCGGACCCGGTCGAGCAGGTCGGCTGCCCGGGAAACGGCCAGGTCCTGGGGATAGCCGATATCGTCAAGGGCCCGCAGGACGTTTTCGATGACCCGGTCGTCACCGTAGAGCGCGAAGGTGCGCTGGAACATCATGGCGGTCCGCCGCATGATCCGCACCTTCCAGTCCGTATTATCAGGGTGCCAGAAATCCACATCGAGGCGTTCCAGGCCGCCCCTGCACACCGGGCATTCCCCGCCGGCATGTCCTGCAGGGAATACCTGCCCGCACTCCATGCAGCTGGAAACATGGTAGATCACAGAGCCGCTCGAGGGAGGATCCCCGATACCCCTGAGGAGGTTCATGAGAATGGTCTTGCCCGAACCGGTGCGTCCGATGATCCCGACAACCTCCCCCTCGTCGAGGGAAAATGAGATCTTCTCCAGGACGTCCTTCCCGTTATAGGACATGGAGAGGTCCCGGACAGAGACAAATGGGGCTTTCATGGCGTGCTCACTGGAGGGTGACGTGCGAGAGAGCTGGCCCGGGTGAAGGCTCCCGTAAAGGCGCATCGCCTGGCTCCGGGTCGCTGCAATAATTTCTCATAAGAGTAAAAAGATATAAAAGTAACCTTTCTGCCAACCAGGTATATGCTCAGCCGTCCCAGGCAGGGGCAAGCAAGGCTACAGGTCGTCCTGCCCTTTTTTCGGTGAAAAGCGGGGGCAGTTCCTGGGGCACAACCCCTGGGCAGCCCTGGGGCAGCCGCCGACCTGCAGCACCTTTCCCGAGGTGAGCGCATCCGCAACCTTCCTCCGGGCAGCGTGGAGGTCCCTCCATACCGTCCGGCGGGAGACGCCAAGAACAGAGGCAGCTTCCTCCTGCTCCAGCCCATCGAGGTCGATGAGCCTGAGAAGCTCGATCTCCTCGGGGAGGAGGGTGATGCTGACGACTCCGCTGTCTGGCCAGCATTCCGGCGCAAAGCACCGGGATGATACGTCTTCCCGGATAAGGCGCCGCAGGCGGGGCCGGCCCCGGCGCGAGGATACCCTTTCTCCCGTAGAATCCTCAATCATTTTCCCTGGTCCATCTTTTCCGCCTGAACAGATAGTCATTTGCTTCGCTGCCCGGGAATTCGATATGCGCGGCAGCCAGGCATTTCCGATGATTTCGCCGGCAGCCGCCCGTGTCAGCCGTGGCCTTCGTACCCGTGTTTCCGGAGGACCTGGCGGCAACGGGCAAAGAACTCATCATCCGGAAGGGATGAAAGAGGGCGGATCTCCTCCTCCCAGATCTTCCGGAGCCCGGGGTCTTCTGTCTCCAGGTCGCGCCGGCCCTTCACGCGGCCTGCTTCCTTCCCCCCGCTGCCGGTGATGCGCAGGGTGCAGCAGCGGAACGACCGGCAGATACCCGGGCGGGAAGAGTATATGGTGCAGGTAAAGACCCCGCGCTCTGACCTGCGGAGGAACGGGCACCACTCCTGTTCATAGAATGGAGCTGACCGGGAAAGGAACAGGTCGCGGGATTCGGGGCTCACCTGGACAGGGTGAATCTCCCGGGTGACTGGAACCGACACGACATGGGAAAAGGGGGAGAGGGTCCGCTCCAGCCGGATATGGCGCCCGAGGCTGATGCAGCACTTCCCGCAGCGGTTGCACAGGAATTCGCTCATGCCCGGGCTGTCACCGCCGGCACCTCATGAAACCAGGACCGCCGGGCGGCCTCATGAAAGGAGCGCACCGGCATAATCCCCCTGGATGAACCGGGCAGGCGGCATACCCCGGCTGGTCCACCGGAGTTGTGCAGGTATGAACCGGAATTGTTCATTGCATTCACCAGGCCTCATGGTTCCATTCACCGGTGCCCCGGGGCCTATCCTCCCGCACGGCCTCGCAGACACGCTGCATGAGCCGGTGGTGCTGCCACTGGCCATCCAGGAACCGGCTGGTCCGGTCATCCAGGGGGATGGCTGAAAATGTGACCCCGACATCCACGTCCCAGAGGATGAGCCCGGCAGGCGGCGCCGGGGAGAGCGCAGGCCCTGTCAGGCCGGCCAGCCGGTCGGACACAGACCTGCTGCCGGCCGACCCCTGCCCCACCGTGAAGAGGGCTGCAGCCATGTACCGCACCATGTGCCAGAGGAAGCTTTCGGCGCGGACTTCCAGGACAGGGAGATCGCTCTCATGGAACACCCGGGCGGAAAATACCTCGCGCACGGGGTCTTTTCCCCCCTCCACCCGGGCAAAAGCAGAGAAGTCGTGCACCCCCTCGAAAGCCCGGGCTGCATGGTCCATCACGCCCGAATCAAGGTAAGGCTCGGTGAAATAGTACCGGTAGGTCCGGCAGCGGGCCTGGTAGCGGGGGTGGAACCCGTCACCAACGATGGCGGCACCGGTGACCCAGAGATCGGGCGGGAGCTGCCAGTTCAGGGCGGCAACCGCACGGTCCGGGTACGGGGTGGAGAAGGAGAAGACCTGGCCCCGGGCATGCACGCCCCGGTCAGTCCGGCCGGCAGCCAGGAACCGCGCCTCGCGGTGGTGCGAGAAGAGTCCGGTCCGGACGCAGGCGGCAACAAACTCGCCTTCAACGGTGCGTTCTCCGGGCTGCATCTGCGATCCTGCAAACCGGTCCCCCAGGTAGCCCACCCGGAAGGCCAGCCGTGTTACCGGTACATCGTACGCGAGAACTTCTTCCATGTGTTCTTCAGCGACTGGCGGGTATAGGTCCGCAGGGGGGTCATCCTTCCCATTGCCCGGGTCTTCCCGGCCCTGATGGCTGAAAGGATGGCCTCCGTATCAGGGGGAGCATCAACAAGCGTCCTCCCGTACCCGACAAACCGTGCATTGTGTGCATCAGAGCCGCCCACGCAGGGTTTTCCCATGCGGATGGCCACCCGGACTGCTTTCTTGTTCGCTGAACCCACGATGAACCTGCTGTTGAATGTCTCGATGGCGTCCACTTCGGCCAGGGGGGTGCGAAGGCGGCGCGCCACGCCATGGCGCCACACGTGGTAGGGGTGGGGGAGCACCACGACCGCATTGCGTGCCCGGGCCAGCCGTATGGTCTCCATCACCTCCAGGCCTGCAGGCAGGGGCTCCCGCACGCCCAGGACAATGAGGTGGCCCTGCCGCGTCGAGACCTCGATCCCCGGGATGACGAGCACGGGGGATGGGATGGCCAGGGCACGGAGGGCCCCCTCCACGGTGTCGTGGTCGGTGATGGCTATGGCGTCCAGCCCCAGCTCCCCCGCCCGCCGCACCACCTCTTCGACGGTGCTCTCCCCGTCCCTGGAAAAGCTCGTATGGATATGCAGGTCGCAGTTCAGCATCGGACACGTACCTTTTTTGAACTCCCTGATAATAAGAAGACGTATGCGCATGCTCCTTCCTACCGGATCCGCCACCAGCGGGCTGGTACAGCAGGCCGCGCAGGGCTATGATGCCGAGGTGGTGGTCACCGGGGAGATCGCTTCTTTCCTCACCCCGGCGCAGTTGATGGGCCTTATCAGGGAGGGCCGCTATGACCTCGTGATCGTATCCGGGATGTGCACGGCCTCGTTTTTTGGGGTTGAGGAGGAGACTGGCGTGCCGGTATACCGGGGCCCCCGCCATGCGGCGGACCTTGCCCTCGTGCTCCCGCTGGTGGAGGCCGGGGCACCCCTCTCCCGGGACGTCCCGGCCGATGAGTTCATTGAAGGGAAGAGGCGGGAGGAGGCGCTTCGCCTGGTCAGGTCCATCGAGGATGAGGCGGAGGGAGAGTACCTCGTCCGGGGGATAAAGATCGGGGGTGATGCCCGCATGAAGGTCCTGGCAGAGATCATGGACGCCCATCGGGAGCCGGATCTCCCCGGGCGTGTGTCGGGATTCTTCGCTGCCGGGGCTGATATCGTGGACCTCGGGTTCGGGTTCGACGCTGCCCCCGAGGACGTGAAGCGGTGCTTTTCGCAGTGCGCGGAGACTCCTGGGCCCCTGGCGGTGGATACCCAGGACCCCGGCCTGATCAGCGCCGCCCTGGGCAGGGCCGACCTGGTCCTCAGCCTGCAGGAAGAGAACATCCCCCTCGTGGGTGCGGCGATCGCCAGGGCCGGTGCCGGCGCCGTGGTGGTCCCGGGAAGGCAAGGCCTGGCAAAAAACCTGGAAGCAGCCCGGGAGGCAGGGATCTCCTGCCTGCTGGCAGACCCGCTCCTGGTCCCGGTAGGGTCCGGGCTCCTCTCCTCGCTCTGCCGGTTCCGGGACGCGGGCTGTCCCCTCTTCTTCGGGGCCGGAAACGTGACTGAGCTCCTTGATGCCGATTCGGTGGGAATAAATGCGCTCCTGGCCGGCCTGGCCGCCGAAGCCGGGGCGGCGGTGATCTTCACGAGCGAGCACAGCGACAAGACCCGCGGATCGGTGGCAGAAATGCGGCGTGCGACCGAGATGATGCACCTGTCCCGCTGCAGGCCGTATCCCAAGGACCTGGGGCTGGACCTCCTGGTCATCAAGGAGAAGCGGAGGAAGAGGGAGCCGCCGCTGCAGTACCGGGAGAGCGTCCAGGCCAGGCCCATGCCGGGAGATATCACCTACGACCCCTGCGGCAACTTCCGAATCGGGATCGAGGGTGAGGAGATCGTGGCCGTAATCGGGGCCAGAGCCTACCGGGGAACCTCCTGGGCGGATATCTTCTCCACCATCCAGGCTGAGGGCCGCGTCTCCCTCCTGGACCATGCGGCGTACCTGGGGAAAGAACTCTACAAGGCCGAGCTGGCCATCCGGTTCGGACGGAGTTTCGAGCAGGACGGATCGTTTTAGAAAGGGCATATATGGGCGCCCGGCCCGCCAGGAAAGACCATCCGTTTAATTGTCCCCCGTGACGTACTATGGGAGGTATATGGTGGTGCGGGGCATAACGAGGGATCTCCTGGACCTCCTCCTCGCGATGGGGAGGGAACGCCACCCCTGCGAGTTTGCGGGGGTGCTCCGGGAGCACGGGGGGGTCATCGATGAAATGAACCTCCTGCCCGGGACTGTCAGCGGCGAGCACAGCGCCAGCCTTTTCCTGGATATGATGCCGCTTGACACCCACCTGGCCGGGAGTGCGCACAGCCACCCGAACGGGGTTCTCCGCCCATCGGATGCTGACCTTTCCTTCTTTCCCCGGACAGGCAGGTACCACATCATCGTGGGGTACCCGTACATGTCAGGGGACTGGCAATGTTTCCTGGTCTCAGGGAATCCCGCGGCCCTGGAGGTGGTGGGATGAGAAGGGTGGTGGCCACCGGCACCTTCGATCTCCTGCACCCGGGCCACCTCTATTACCTGGAGGAGTCCCGGCGGCTCGGTGATGAACTCGTCGTCATCGTGGCCCGGGACCGGAACGTGCGCCACAAGCCCAAGCCGGTTGTCCCCGAGGACCAGCGGCTCAAGCTGGTGGCCGCTCTGAAACCGGTGGACCTTGCCGTGCTCGGTGACCTCCATGACATGTACCGGCCGATCGAGGAGCTCCGGCCCGCGGTGATCACGTTCGGGTTCGACCAGCACTTCGACCGGGAGACGATCGGCCGGAGCCTGCGGGAGCGCGGCCTGGAGGCGGAGCTGGTCCGAATCGGTGCCTACGAGGGCGACCGGTTCTGCAGCTCCAGCCGCATCATTGCCGAGGTGCTGGACCGGCACTGCAAAAAGCCGTAAACGGGCCCCTTTTTTCGGCCCGTCCGGCACATCAGACGGCAGCCTGGAATATTCCATCCTGCGGCATCCATCCCCCGCGCCGGAGAAATGCCGGCTGGATTTATTTCTGCCCCTGGCAGGGAGCGACCACCCCGGCCCTGCTTCTATCCCGCTGGGGACGTTAAAAACGCGGGGGAATCGTTTCCATGAATCGCCCGTTGGGTCGGGAATAGCTGTATTTTAGCAGGTCACCCGGAATTCTGCTGGAAGAAGGGGCATTGCTCGTGCAGGCACTCTTCATTCTCACGCGAGAACTCGCACCGTACCGCCGCCTCCGGGAGGTCAAGAGAGAGCTCGGAGCGGAGGAACCGGATCGCGGAGCGCACGGCCAGGAAGGTGTTGCGCTTGCAGCACCGGGGGCCCCCGTGCAGGGCGATTTCCTGGAGGCTCGTGGCAGTCATGAGGTTGGAGAGCCGCCACTCCTCCCGGGAGAGGGGGGTGGCCCCGGTGAGGACGCTTACGCATATCCCGGTCCCCACCGCGGCCCCGCAGTCGCCGAGAAAACCGCAGAACCCGCCCTTCACGGCATCAGCCCGTTTCCGTGCGGCCTTCAGCCACCGCGCCTTGGCGTCCGGGTCATGCCGGGTGTTGGCCAGTGCTGATAAAAGGACGGCAGGGACCAGGAAGTGGTGCTCTGGCCCGTGCATCTTCATGGAGGGGTGGCGCATCAGCTCCATGGCCAGTGCCAGGGGTCTCTCCTCCATGCTTATCTTGCAGTATGCTTCGATAGCGTCCTCGGCCCCCATGCGGTGGCACAGGTCACAGACAAAATGCCCCCTGCTGCACCGCACCGTCTCCCGGAACTCCCGGCCGCAATAACTGCAGGTGAGCGCTTCCGGCTCTTCCAGGTAGACGAGCGGTGAACCGCAGACCACGCAGCCGCTCCGGTAGGCCATGGGGGAGAGTGGTCCTGCATCACGAAAAGGCTGCCGGGGCAGGGTGGCCCGGAATTGCCGGCAGAGACCGTGTACTTAATATACGAGGACAGGGAAGGGGCTATAGGGTCTGCCCGTCATACGTGGCTCCACCACATCCATTCGGAGTTGATATGAACAATGCCTGATTTTACCACTCCATTTTCCGCGATGAAGAGTGACCGCCTGCTTACCCAGAACGAGCTGGTAAGGGCGATCAGGTTCTCGGTCGCGGCCGAGTACGAGGCCGTCCAGGTCTATACCCAGCTGGCAGAGTCCACCGACAGCCAGCTGGCCAGGGAGGTGCTCCTGGACATCGCCGACGAAGAGCGGGTGCATGCCGGCGAATTCATGAGGCTGCTCCAGGAGCTTGCCCCTGACGAGGCATCCTTCTACGCCCAGGGCGCCCGCGAGGTCGAGGACCAGATAGAGGCCCTCAAGGGTGGGGAAACAGCCCTGCCAAACACGCCGCCGGCGGATGCGGCTGCGGGAGTTCCTCCCAGGACGACCATCGGATCACTGAGGGAATAAAGAATAGAGGAGATCGAGATGACGCACCACTACCTGGGGCGCGACGAGGCCCCTGTTAAAGCCGAGACCTGGAGGATGCTTGACCATGCCATGATGGAGGCGGCAAAGAGCATTCTTGCCGGGAGGCGCCTGCTGGACATCGAAGGCCCGTATGGCCTGGGGTTAAAAGTCGTGCCCCTGGAAGACTGCCAGGTGGACGAGTGCCTGATGGCCAGCCCGTTTGTCCCGGTGAACCTGATAAGCACGACCTTTATCCTGGGCGTCCGGGACATCCTCGCCTCCGAGGAGAACGGCCTGCCGTTTCCGATCTCGGCGGTGGCCGAGGCGGCCATGGAATGCGCCCGCACCGAGGATTCCATCATATTTGACGGTTTTGAAGGGTGCCCGGGCCTCCTGGCCATGGAAGGGGCGGGATCGCTCACGCTCTCCTCCTGGAATACCGTGGGCAAGGCTGCAGATGACGTGATAAAGGCCCTGATCCAGCTTGACGGGGCCGGGTACCACGGCCCGTACGCTATGGCCCTGGCACCGGACCGGTACAACCTGCTCTACCGGCGCTATCCCCAGGGGCAGGGTACTGAGCTCGAGCACGTGAGGAGCATCGTGACCGGGGGAGTGTACAAGGCCCCGGCTATCAAGAGCGGGGGGGTCGTGCTGGCAACCGGCAGGCGGTTTGCCTCCATCGTCCTCGGCCAGGACATGACGGTCGGGTTCGTGGGCCCTATGGGGGATTCGCTCGAGTTCTCCATTATCGAGAGCCTTGCCCTGGTGGTACGGGAGCCGGCCTCAGTCTGCGTGCTCAAGGAAAAATCCTGAAAAATATATTCCCCTTCACTTTTCTTGCGGCACCCCCTGGAGCAGGTCCAGGAGCCGCAGGCTGGCAGCTTTGTCCAGCGGCTGGTTATCATTTCCGCATTTTGGGGAATAGATGCAGGCCGGGCACCCCTTGTCGCACCGGCACTCCCGGACCAGTTCCTCAGCCGTCCGCAGCACCTCTTCGCACCGGTCGTATGCCTTCTCGCAGAGGCCTATCCCCCCCTCGTACCCGTCATAGACAAAGACGGTGGGGTCCCCGCTATCGCCTGCGCAGGGGACCGAGAGACCTCCGATGTCCCAGCGGTCGCAGAGCACGTGGAACGGCATCACCGCTATGAATAGATGCTCGAGCCCGTGCAGCCCCCCGGCAAAGTCCTCCCCGTGCGCCTGGACAAGTGAAGCGGCTTCCGGGGACAGCTGCATCCAGAGCGCCCGGGTGGAGAACCGCAGCGGCGGGAGGTCCAGGGGCTCGATCGCCACCACGGTCTCGCCCTTCAGGATCTTGTAGGCCGTGTACTGCTCGGTCACCTCCACGTCTCCAAAGAAAAGCCTGCAGGATGGCAGCGGCCGCTCGGCACGCGTGCGTTCGACCCGGATATGCACTGACTTCAGTGGCCGCGTATAGTAGTCCACCTCCACCGGGGAGACCCGGACCGTGCGGGTGTCGAGGTCCAGCGAACGGACCAGGTACTGCTCCCCCTGGTGGAGGAGGACGGCCCCGGGATGGGCCTCGCGGAAGGCCTGGGACCGGTCCAGCGTCTCGAGCACCCGCCCGCTGCAGAGCACCCGGTAGGTCTCCTGGGAAGTGCTGTCCAGGCTCACGAGCTCCGGCGCCCTCCGGCTCCCGGAATAGACCCACCCCCTGCGGGTCCGGCCCAGGAGGTGCTCACGCTCCTGGGAGGCGATGATCGTGGGGAGATCCGGTCCGAAAAACTCCCCGTCCCGGCCGGGAGAGAGGGGAAGCTCGGCGGCTGCGCACAGCACCTGCCCCGAGAGGATATATGGGTTTTCCAGGTCGATGATGGCATGCTCATGGGGCCGCTGGAAAAAGGCCCCGGGATGGTGCATGAAGTACTGGTCGAGTGGGTTGGCAAAGGCCACCATCAGGGCCAGCGACCGGCTCTGCGAGCGTCCCGCCCTTCCCACCTGCTGCCAGGCTGACATCATGGTCCCCGGGAACCCTGAGAGCACGACCGCTTCCAGGGAGCCGATATCGATACCAACCTCCAGCGCATTGGTGGAGACCACCCCGCGGAGGGCCCCGGCCTTCAGCTGCTGCTCGACGGCCCTCCGCTCTTCCGGGAGATATCCGGCACGGTAGGAGGCAACTGCCGGGGAAGCTCCCGGACCTTCACCAGAGAGGATCTCCCGCACCCACACAGCCACGAGCTCGGTGGTTTTCCGGGACCCGGTAAAACAGATTGTCTGGAGCCGGTGCCGTATGCAGCGGGATACGAGGAGGGCGGTCTCCCGGTGGACCGATGGGTCCCGGTTCCCGTCGGTAAAGGGGTTGTAGAGCAGGAACGTGCGATGGCCATGCGGCGAGCCGTCGCGGTCGATGACCCGGCAGGGGACCCCGCAGAGCTTCCGGGCGAATTCGCCGGGGTTGGCAATGGTGGCCGTGGAGAGGACGATCCGAGGCGAAGAGCCGTAGTGGCGGCAGATGCGGCGGAGGCGGCGGAGGAGGAGGGCCACGTGGGACCCGAAAACCCCCCGGAAGCGGTGGGCCTCGTCGATGACCACGAACTGGAGCCCGGTAAAGAACCGGCTCCACTGGTGGTGCCAGGCCAGCAGGTGGTGGAGCTCGTGGGGGTTGGAGAGTATCACGCGGGAGCCGGCCCTGATGCGGGGACGCTTCTCCCTCGGGGTATCCCCGTCGTATATGGCCGGAAAGACCTGTATCCCGGTTCCCTCCCCGATTTCGGCCAGGGACCGGAACTGGTCGTTTGCCAGTGCCTTGGTGGGGTAGAGGAGGAGGGCCGTGGCAGCGGGATCCTCCTGCAGGCACTCGAAGACAGGGAGGGCAAAGGCAAGCGTCTTTCCCGATGCCGTGGCCGTGGCCAGGATCACGCTCTCTCCCGCTCTCAATGCATCCGCAGCCTCGCATTGATGGGAATAGAGCCGGATGTTGTTCTGAACGAGGTACCGGGTGATGGCCCCCGGAAAGGGTTTGGCAGGGTCCCCGAACACCGCGTCCCGGGATGGGATCTCTTCTACGTGAACCACTCCCGGTGCGGTTCGCGGGTCATCCTGGAGCGCCTGCAGGAGCCCGGCGACGGGACTCATGCGCATCCCTCCCGCAGCAGGCAGAACAGCCGGGCGAGGGAGACCAGGTCCTGGCGGTTGTGCATGACCACCGGGACCAGGGGCCCCGGGTTCCCGCTGGTGAGGAAGGACTCGTAGAACTCGGGAACCAAAGCGCTGGGCACGTCCTGCTCCCGGGTGACCCCGAGGAGCCGGGACTCCAGGGTCATCAGCCGGCAGTCGGGGAAGAGGTCCCGCCACCGTTTCCGGGATGGGTGGAGGAGGTCGAAGTGGGGCTGGAGGATGCGCGCTGGCTCGCCGTAATAGGCGTACCGCTCCCGCAGGTAGGGAATATCAAAGGTCCGGCCGTTGTAGGTGACCAGGACCCTGTCCGGGCCCAGGTACTGCTGTGCGGCCAGTAGTGCAGGGAGCTCCTCGTCAATGGTCCTCAGCAGGTACTGGCGGAGCACCAGCTCCTGCCCTTCCACCCCGGCCAGCCCGATGAGGATGATGGGTCGCTGGTATATTCCGAGGGTCTCCAGGTCGAGGAAGAGGAACTGCTCCGGGCGGTAGAGCCCGGCGGTGCGAACGGCCTGGTGGGAAGAGCGGGAATGCCACCGCGAGACCAGGTCGGTCACCTGCTCCGGGCTGCCGTGGAGGAGCACGTCCAGGCAGTCGCGGGCCGAAGGCCCGAACCGGCGGTGGAGGAGGAGGTCGTTTATGGTGCGGTATCCCTTGCGCTTCAACTCGCGGGCCTTCCGCTCCCCGATCCCGAACACCAGGGTGAGATCGGAGCAGAGCGCCTCCCTGACACCACCGGGGTCCCCGCCGGGCAGGTGGAGCCGCTCCCGGCTGGTGATGCAGTAGCAGGGCCCTTCAGTCGTATTTTCAGTGCAGCCGGGAAAGACCTCTTCCAGGGGGCTGTCCTGGTAGGAGCGGCACAGGTCGCGCTTCAGGCGCATCACGCCCTCGTACTCTGATGCGAGGATGCAGGAGTCGGAGAAGCTGGTCCGGAAGATGCGGTCGTTGCGGATGACCGAGTAGTCCGGTGTGCGGGTGATGCGGTCCCTCCACAGCCTGCTGGCAGCCTCGAAGGCCATCGGGGGGGTCATGCCGGGGATTCATGGAATGTTCAGAACCAGCGCCATTTGAGGTTTCAGCGCGCGCAGTGAAAGTGAAACCCCTCCAGAAGACTAATACCGCGTGTATAACAACCACTCTTCAAAGGGATGATCACCATCCGGATGAACGGGCACGGGGGAAATGAGGAATGGCCTCCTGGTGGAGTTTCGGCGACGGCAGCCGCCCTGGTATTTTTTCCGTGGAGGGTGATGCGTTGAAGGTCCGGGCCCTCCTGATCGACCTCGACGGGGTCGTCTATACCGGGGACCGCCCGGTTCCGGGTGCTCTTGAAGCGCTCCAGCGACTCGGGGAGATGGGGATCCCCTACCGGTTCGTGGCCAACACCACCCGCCGGAGCCGGGCTTCCATCGCCGGCCGGCTTGCCGCGATGGGCTTCCCGGTCCCCCCGGTCCTTGTTATCAACCCCCCGGCCGCAGCGGCAGCATTCATCCGGGCCGGGGGAGGGGGCCCGGTCCACCTCCTGGCGACCGGGGATGTCCACCGCGACTTCGAGGAGGCGGGGCTGGTCCTGCTGGAGGACGGGGCTGCCTGGGTGGTGGTGGGGGATGCAGGCGACTCATTCACGTACGCAGGCCTCACCCGGGCGTTCCGGGAGCTCCTGGCCGGGGCCCGCCTCCTGGCGCTCGAGAAGGACCGGTACTGGATGGGACCGGGCGGACTGCAGCTGTCAGCAGGGCCGTTTGTGGCAGCGCTGGAGTTTGCAGCCGGCACCCGTGCGGAGGTGATGGGAAAGCCATCCCCCCGGTTCTTCGGGCTGGCCCTCCGGGAACTGGGGGCGGCAGCAGGAGAGACCGCCATGGTGGGTGACGATGCCCTGGCTGATACTGCCGGTGCCATGCAGTGCGGGATGCAGGGTATCCTGGTCAGGACCGGCAAGTTCCGGGAGGAAGCCCTGCGGGAGGCGCCGCTTACTCCCACGGCGGTGCTTGGCTCCCTGGCTGACCTGCCCGGGTATCTCATTAAAAGAGAGGGGGGTGCCCTGTGAGCCGGCGGGATACCTCCATGGCTGTCATGTTCGTCCTGGCTCTCCTGGCCGCCGCGGCGGGGTGCCTCTACGGGGTCCCGGGGATCACCCCGCCTGCCGTCTATCCCCGCATCGTGCCTGTTCCAGGTGGCGCCATGCCAAACCCCCCGGTCTACCGGTTCCCCTTTGGGAACGGGACCGTCTGGGTGAATATTTCGGTCCAGCCCCCGGTTTACGCCGGGGCCAGGGCTGCAGACAAGAGCGTCCGCATCTCTGACCAGCACATGAAGGAAGAGGACTGGAAGGCAGGGATCTACCAGGCCATGGTGGCGGACCCTGCGCAGGACTCCTTCTATTCATCCCTGGCGGGTGCCATGCGGAAGGTCAGGGATGAAAAAAAGCTCGAACCCGACGCGTACGCCGAGCTCATGGCGGTATTTGTCCAGTCGATACCGTACGAGCACCAGAACCTCTCGACTCCCCGGTTCCCGGTAGAGACCTACGTCGACGGAAAGGGAGACTGCGATGACAAGAGCCTCCTCCTGGCCGGGCTCCTCTCCCGGGAGGACTACCGCGCTGCCCTCCTCTATTTCGAGCCCGAACACCACATGGCCGCCGGGGTGGGGTGCCAGGGCCCGGGATACCGGGGCACGGGCTATGCCTACATCGAGACCACCAACGTGAGCCTGGTCGGGATAGTCCCCGTTGAGCTGGAGGGCGGGGCACGCCTCGACTCGGACCCGATGGTCATCCCCGTCGGGTCCGGCTCCCGCAATTATACCCGGTGCAACGAGACCGGGCAGATCTGGCAGGAAGTCCTTGACACGGCGAGCCGGCTGGAATCCCTGGAAGCATCCCTGCAAGCCCTCGAGCAGGAGCTGGACGGCCGGAGAGCCGTCCTCGAGGGGCAGAAGCAGGTCCTGGACGCTGCCAGGGCGAACGGGGACCTGGAACGCTATAACGCGGGGGTCGGTGCATATAACGAGGGGGTGGTCGCCTACAACCAGCGTCTCTCGGAGTACCGGGACCTGGCAGACCAGCATAACCAGCTTGCCGCAGTCCACAATTACCTGGTATCCCACCAGTTCGACCGCCAGGGATCCTATGCCTGGCTCATGTCCCTTTCTGACGCCTGACCGCGGACATGGTACAGTACCTCGGGACTGACGGCCGCCCCTCTGCCAGGATAACCCGGGTCAGAAACGATGCGGTCCAGCGCCGTCCGGCAGTACTGGATAGAGGCATCAATCCCGATAAAACGGCGCTGCAGGCGCCAGGCCGCCAGGGTGGTGGTCCCTGCCCCGTTGAAGGGGTCGAGGATGATGTCCCCGCGGTAGGAGAAGAGCTTCATCAGGCGGCGGGGCAGCTCCTCGGGGAACATGGCCGGGTGCCCGAAGTCCTTCATCCGGGTCTCCGGCGGGAATGTCCACCGGCTCATTACCCATTCCTTGAACTCGGTGCCGGTGATGTCGATATCCTCTTTCCGGCCGACTTTCCTGTGCGAGTCCTTGCAAAAGACCTCGATGAATTCCCAGGTGTATTTGAGGTAGGGCATCGATGGGGACCGCCAGCTTCCCCAGGCGGTATACTTGGCGTTGTAATTGTTCTTCTCCCAGAGGATCTCTGCTTTCCAGAGCAGGCCCAGTTCCTGGAGGATAGCGGAGACCAGGTGATGGGTAGGGACGTAGTCTGAGAAGAGCGGCTGGACGTTGACAGCCAGCCTCCCGCCGGGCTTGAGGACCCGCGAGCACCCGGCAAAGATTCGGCGGAGGGTGGTAAAGTACTCGTTCCACTCCCGGGTGTCACCCCCGGGGTCCTGGGCGTAGGAGTGGCCGAAGTTGTAGGGTGGGGACGTGATGACCATGTCAACGCTCCGGTCCGGGAAACCGGTGAGCACTGCCTCCGCGTCGCCGCAGATGATCCGGTTTTCGAACGGGGCAATCCCGGGCTGGTCTTCGCAGGCTATTTCCTGCCTTGCCCCCCGCGTCCCTTTCCTGACCCTGGCCTTGGCCTGCTTGTCAGGTATCTTTTCCTTCCTCGCCGTGCGGCCTGCCATTCCTCTAACCAGTAATGTGCAGCCGCGGCGGAAAAAGGGTAGTGCTGGAAGGAGCAGCCCGCCATTTCCGCAGCCGGGGGGAGGTGCCGGGGGGAGGTGAAAACCGTTTAATGGGTGAATGGAGTACACTACAGCGATTGTGCTATGCTCGAGATCAGGGATCTGCACGTGCAGGTAGGCGACCGGGAAGTCCTGCACGATGTGAACCTCAGGATAGACGACGGGGAGACCCACGTGCTCATGGGCCCGAACGGGTCGGGCAAGACCACGCTTCTCCGGACGATCATGGGGTTCGGGGGGCTCGAGGTGACCATGGGGCAGATACTCTTCAGGGGCCGGGACATCACCCGGATGCCAACCCATGAGCGGGCGAAAATGGGCATGGGCCTCATGTTCCAGCGTCCCCCGACAATATCGGGACTGAAACTCGGAAAACTGCTCCTGGCCACCTATGGCGACCGGCCGGATGAAATCCTCGACATGGCCCGTGCCATGAACATGGAGAAGTTCCTTGACCGGGATATCAACAAGGGATTTTCCGGCGGGGAGATAAAGCGGAGCGAGGTGCTGCAGCTGGTGGCCCAGTCACCCCAGTTCGTCATGCTTGACGAGCCGGAGAGCGGCGTCGACCTCGAGAACATCTCCCTGATTGGGAACGCCATCGGCAGGCTCCTGGAAAAGGATGTCGTCATCGTGAACCGCAAGAAAAGCGGGCTGGTCATCACGCATACCGGCTATATCCTCGATTACATCGATGCCGACAAGGGTCATGTCATGTGCGACGGGGAGATAAAGTGCCACGGCAACGCCAGGGAGATCCTAAAGGAGATCAAGGCCCGGGGCTACAAGGAGTGTCTTGCATGCCGCCAGACCTAGGCCAGAAGCTGGAGTTGCCGCCCGAAGACCGGGAACGCCTCGCCCAGTCCGGGATAGAGCTCGGGATGGCGAACCGCTGCGGGAGCTACCTCCAGATGAACCAGGACGTCATGCACGCGACCTGCTCCGAAGAAGGGATCGATGTACTTCCCTACGGGCTCGCCATGGAAAAATACCCATGGCTCTCCGAGTATGCATGGAAGCTGGTGGACAGGGACAAGGACGAGTATACCCGTTACGTCGCCTCGCAGAAAAGGCCCGTGGGATACGTTATCATCGCGAGAAAGGGGTCGAATAATATCCTCCCTATCCAGGCCTGCCTGTTTCTCGGGAGAGAGCAGATCCAGCACGTGCATAACATCCTGATCGCAGAGGAGGGGGCCGAGCTTCATGTCATCTCCGGCTGCGCCAGCGCCAGCCACGTGGGAAAGGGCGGCGCCCATTACGGGATCAGCGAGTTCTACGTCGGCAGGAATGCCAAGATCAGCTTCACGATGATCCACACCTGGGGCGAAGAGATCGAGGTCTATCCCAGGAGCGCATCGAGGGTCGAGGAGAACGGCGTGTTCCTCTCGAATTACGTGTGCATGAAACCGGTGAAAAAAGTGCAGATGTACCCGACGGCGCACCTCGCTGGAGAGAACGCAATCGCACGGTTCAGCAGCGTGGTAATCGCCACGAAGGGGTCTTTCCTTGACCTCGGCTCCCGCGCGGTCCTGGGGGCAAAAGGGGCGGGGGCGGAACTTATTACCCGGGCGATATCCCTCGGCGGCTCCATCATATCACGCGGTCACATCCACGGGATGACAGCGGATACCCGGGGCCACCTGGAGTGCAAGGGGCTTATCCTGAAGGATGGGACCATCTATGCCATACCCGAGATCGAGGGGTCGGTTGTGGGGACCGAGCTCTCCCACGAGGCCGCCGTGGGCAAGATCGCCCAGGAGGAGATCGAGTACCTCATGGCACGGGGCCTCGACGAGGAGGTGGCCACCGCGACCATCATCCGCGGCTTCCTGGACGTGAAGATCGCCGGGCTTCCCAGTGCGCTGCAGGAGCAGATCGACTCGGCCATCGACGCCGCAGAAAAGAGCGGGTTTTAACCAGGAGAGAGGGGGGCAGGAGTGATGCCTGAAGATGCCTGGGAACAGGCCCGGCGGCGGATGGTGGAGACCCAGATCGAGGCGCGGGGCGTTCACGACCAGCGGGTACTCGCGGCCATGCGCACCATCCCGCGCCACATCTTCGTCCCGAAGGCATATCGCGACGCGGCCTACGCGGATATCCCCCTCCCGATCGGCCAGGGCCAGACCATCTCCCAGCCCTACATCGTGGCAGTCATGACCGAGCTCCTGGAGGTCAGCCCTTCCGACCGGGTCCTGGAGGTTGGGTCCGGGAGCGGTTACCAGGCAGCGATCCTCGGCAGGATGGCCGGCGAAGTGATTTCACTGGAGCGTATCCCCGAGGTGGCCAGGGCTGCGGAAGAGAACCTGCGGAGCGTGAACGCCGCGAACGTCCGGGTGGTGGTTGGCGACGGTACCGAGGGGTACCTGGAGCGGGCCCCGTACCAGGCCATCATCGTCACTGCGGCTACCCCCGACGTGCCGCCCCCCCTGGTTTCCCAGCTGGCAGAAGGGGGCCGCCTGGTAGCCCCTGTGGGAGCCCGCGACCTGCAGGAACTGGTGCGGCTCCGCAAGGGGCCTGGGGGCGCGGTGACCCGGACTTTCCATGGCGGGGTGGTCTTCGTGCCGCTCCTGGGCCGGTACGGGTGGGAGCGCTGAACGGAATCCTATGAACTGGTACGACGTCACCAGGCCGCTTGCCGATGGGATGCTGACGTATCCGGGGGACATCGTGCCCCGCGTGCGCCAGGAGGATCGTGGGAAGTACCTCCTCTCCTGCCTGCGGCTCGGGACCCATTCGGGGACTCATATTGATGCCCCGTCCCATTACCTGCGCGGTGACCATACCGTTGATCGCATTGCGCCGGACCTCCTCATCGGCCCGTGCCGGGTAGTTCTGGTCGCCGGGAGGGTCCGGAAAATCGGCCGCAGCGACCTGGAACCCCTGGTCCATGGGGCAGAACGGGTCCTCATCAGGACCTGGTTCTCAAAAGAGCACGGTTTCTCGGAGGACTATCCGGGCCTCGCCCCTGATGCAGCCGCCCTCCTGTCAGGGGCAGGGGTGCGGTGCATTGGTATTGACAGCCCGTCCATAGAGCCCTTCGATGGTGATGGCAGCGTGCACCGGACGCTCCTTTCTGCAGGGGCGGTCATCATCGAGTGCATGGACCTCTCGGCTGCCGATCCGGGGGAGTACTGGATGGCCGCCCTCCCCCTGCGGCTCGAAGGGCTCGATGGGTCGCCCTGCAGGGTGTTCCTGAGAGATTTGCAGTAACCCTGGGCAATTCTATTGCGTGCGGTTCATCCGGTCATGCCTGGGCAAACCCCTGGCAGAACCAGGGGTGTTTCCGCCCGGTAAATAAGGAGAATGAACCACATGGAACCGATGAAGGAAGCGGTAAAGAAGCTGGAGGCGATAGTCGCCGGCACGGGGTGCGAGGATGGGAACGTGGTCCTCCGGGTGAACCCGGACGCGATCCTCTGCCAGTTTGAGCGGGGTGCCTGCATGGAGGCCGCCTTCGGGGGCCGGACCGCCGAGTTCGTGACCAGCGAGCCGGTCAGGGCCGTCACCCGTATGGGGTTCATGTTCGGCGCCGGGCTGGAGAAGCCGGCGCAACGGTCCGCGGCCTCGGCCATCCTCAACGTGGTCACCGGTTTTCTCTGCGTCTCGCGGGTGCTCCGGGCCTGCGACCGGGGATGCCACCAGGCCTGCCGGGACGCCCTCTGCCGGGAGATCGCCGGAAGAAGGGTTTTCGGGCTGGAAACGGCGCCGGGATCCCTGGATCACCTGGGCCGGGCGGATGGCCCGGAGGCCGCAGACCTGGTCCTCGCCACCGGGGAGGCCCTCGTCGATGCATCATCGTACCGGCAGCTTACCAGCCTCCTCCAGGCAAAGAGGGCGATGTTCCTTGGCCCATCTTCGGCGGGAGTGAGCGCCCTCCTGGACATTCCGCACTGGTGCCCCTACGGCAGGACATAAGGCTCTTCTCCTTGCGTCTGCCAGGTTTGATCATGCGTTTCGGCTCTTCCGGGATACGCACCCGGTATGGCGGCGGACTCCTTTGGGCTGCCCTGCAGGTGGGGCGGCTCCTGGGGGCGGGGTCCCGCACGGTGCTGGTCGGGACCGACACCCGGACCACCTCCCCCCTCCTTGCCCACGCCATCACCGCCGGGGCCCTGAGCAGCGGGGGTTCGGTCCTTGCGGCCGGCATCGCGCCGACCCCGGCGGTGGCATGGGCAACCCCCCCGGAAGGGTCAGGCTGCATGGTGACCGCTTCCCACAACCCCGAGGAATACAACGGCCTCAAGCTCTTCAACCACGGCGGGTCTTCCTTTTCCCGCCGGCAGCAGGAGGAGGTTGAACATGCCCTCGGACAGGGTGCTCCTGCTGTCCCGGGCGCCAGCTGGGAGGCGTTTACCGAACAGCGGCCGTGTGATGTCCTGGGGCCATATGTCCAGGCCATACAACGCGATATCGGGGAAACAGCTCCTCTTCCTGTGGTCCTCGACTGCGGGAACGGGGCCGGCAGCCTTGCTACACCCGCCCTCCTCCGGGAACTGGGAATGACGGTTTCCTGCGTGAACTGCAACCCGTCCGGCACGTTCGCCCGCCCGTCAGAACCCCTGGAGGAGCACCTTGGGTTCGTGGGCAGCCTGGTGCGGTGCCGCGGTGCTTCAGGGGCGCTGGTCCACGATGGGGACGCGGATCGCCTGGCAGCCTTCGATTCCCGGGGCCGGATGATCCCCGGGGACCGGCTGCTCATCCTCTTCACCCGGTACCTGGGAGCCCGCCGGGTGGTAACCACCCTGGACGCGAGTATGGCCATCGAGGAGTGGGCCGAGGTAAAGCGGACGCCGGTGGGGGATGCCTACGTATCGGCCGCGCTGACACGGTGGGGGGATTTCGGGGGGGAGCCCTCCGGGGCCTGGATCTTCCCCCGCCACTCCCTCTGCCCGGATGGCCCCTATGCAGCGGCTCTCTTCTGCCGGATGGCCTCCGAGTGGGACATCCCGGCCGAGGTCGACGCCATCCCGTCGTACCCCCTGGTCCGGCGATCGATTCCCTGCCCCCAGGCCCGGGAGGTCATGCAGGCCCTTGGAGCGGAATCGCCCACGGACGGCATCCGTATCGCTGACGATGACGGCTGGTTCCTGGTCAGGGCGTCAGGGACCGAGCCCAAGATCCGCATCACTGCAGAGGGCCGGACCCGGGAGGCTGCAGGGCAGATGATGGAGAAAGGCCTCTCTATGGTCCGGAAAGGGAAGAAAGGATAAAAGGCCAGGGGAGAAGGTACTACCCTAAGCATGCAGTGCGTGATCCTGGCCGCAGGCGAAGGCAGGCGGATGCGGCCGCTTACGGCCCACCGGCCCAAGGTTATGCTCCCCCTGGCCAACCGGCCCATGCTCGAGCACCTGATCGTCGCTGCCAGGGATGCGGGGGTCTCCCGGTTCCTGCTGGTCGTAGGGTACGGTGAGGGGGAGATACGCCGCCAGCTCGGCGATGGGTCGGGGCTCGGTGTGGAGGTTGAATACGTGACACAGCGGCACCAGCTGGGGACCGCCGATGCCCTGTCTACTGCGCGGGACTGGGTGACCGGCGATTTCCTGCTGATGAACGGCGACATGGTCCTGGAGAGCGCGGATATCGGCTCCCTCACCCGCATGGGCACGCCGGCCGTTGGCATATACCCCTCCCCGCACCCCGAGGACTACGGGGTGGTCCAGGTGGAGGGGGACCAGGTTACCGGGCTCCAGGAGAAGTCGCCGCACCCCGCGGGAAACCTGGTGAATGCCGGGATATACCATTTTTCCCGCGATATTTTCGAGCTGGTGGACCGCGTGGAGCCTTCCCCCCGTGGCGAGTACGAGCTCACCGACGCCCTCACCATGCTCATCGAGGAAGGAACGCTTCGGGGCTGCCGCCTTGCATCCTGGATCGACGTGGGGTATCCCTGGGAGCTCCTGCAGGCCAACGAGGTGCTCATGGCCCGCATCACCCCGGTGGTCGAGGGGCAGGTCGAGGAAGGTGTGGTGATGCACGGCCTGGTGCGGGTGGGAGCCGGGTCCGTGCTCCGCTCCGGGACCTACATCGAGGGCCCCTGCGTGATAGGTCACGACTGCCGGGTGGGGCCCCACGCCTTCATCAGGGGGTCGACTGCCATCGGTGACGGCTGCCATATCGGGCATGCCACCGAGGTGAAGAACTCCATCATCCTCCCGCGGACAAACCTCCCGCACTTCAACTACCTTGGCGACTCGGTGGTGGGGAGCGGCTGCAACTTCGGCGCAGGGACCAAGGTTGCCAACCTGCGGCATGATCACGCCCCGGTCAGGGTGATGGGCAGGGACACGGGCAGGACCAAGCTGGGGGCCATCATCGGGGACGGGGTCCAGTTCGGGATCAACTGCTCGGTAAACGTAGGGGCCGTGATCGGCCCGGAGACCCGCATCGCCCCCCACGCGGTGGTTGACGGTATTATTTCGGGAGAAACCGAGGTCCGGTAGGTGAAATACGAGATGCAGGCGGTAATCCTTGCGGCAGGGGAGGGAAAAAGGGTCCGGCCGCTCACCCGGAGCAGGCCCAAGGCCCTCATCCCGGTGGCCAACAGGCCAATCATCGACTATATCGTGGAGGCCCTGGAAGGGTGCGGGATACGGGAGATCATCGTTGTGGTGGGGTACCGGAAGGAGCAGGTCATCCGGCACCTCAACACCCTCGACCTCCCGGTCGAGGTGGTGGTCCAGCCGAAACCCCTGGGGACCGGGAACGCTCTCCTCGCTGCCGCACCCCTCATCAGGGACCGCTTCATGGTCCTCCCGGGGGACAACTACATCGATCGGGCGTCAATTTCCCGTATCAAGGATGAAAAGGATGCCGTGCTGGTCAGGGAGCACCCCTACCCCTCCAACTTCGGGGTGGTGACGGTCCGCCGGGGCCAGGTTACCAGCATCGTGGAGAAGCCGGAACAGGCCCCGAGCTTCACCATCTCCACCGGCATATTCTCCCTGACCAGGAAGTTCCTGGACTACATCCAGGAGAACGACCTGACCGATGCGGTCAGCGCCAAGCTGGCGGCAGGGGAGCCGTTGAAGGCCATACCGGCAGGCGACTGGCAGGATGCCCTGTATCCCTGGGATCTGCTGGCCATGAACCAGAAGCTGATTGGCATGGCCTCCCCTGAAAAGGGCGGGACCATTGGAAAGAACTGCATGATCCAGGGGGCGGTCCGGATTGGCAGGGGATCCCGTGTCGGGCCAGGGGCCTGCATCACCGGACCCGTCGTAATCGGGCCGGAATGCGAGATCGGACCGTATGCGTGCATCATGCCAAATACGAGCATCGGGTCAAGGGTAAAGGTGGAGCCATTCACGCTGGTGGGAAATTCCATCCTGATGGACGACTGCACCGTGGGTGCGCATTCCCGGGTGACCGACTCGGTTATTGCCGAGGGCTGCACCCTGCAGGCGGCGGTGAATACGGTGACCGCCTGTCCTCTTCTCGAAATTGAGGGATCCCCCATCAGGGGATGCTTTGGGTCAATACTCGGGGAGAAAGTCCGGGCAGGGCCGTTCACCAGCTTCGAGGGCGCGATCGTGGGGAACAATGCGGTTATTGCCGGGAGGTCCCTGGTGACCGCGCTCAGGGCTTCAGAAGATGGCGCCCTGGTGATCTGACGTGTGCGGGATCTTCGGGTATAGCGGGACGGCGAGTGCGGCGCCGGTCCTGATGGAGGGTTTAAAAAGGCTCGAGTACCGGGGATACGACTCATTTGGGATTGCCGTCCTTGACCAGGATGTCCAGGTGGTCAAGCACCAGGGCAAGATCTCAGAGCACGCGGCTCTCAGGCGCCGGCTCAAGGGGACCATCGGGATCGGCCATACGCGCTGGGCTACGCACGGGGTGCCGAGCGACCGGAATGCCCATCCCCATACCGACTGCGCGGGGGGAATCGCCGTGGTGCACAACGGGATCATCGAGAATTATGCCGGGCTGCGGCGCGAACTCGAGGCCAGGGGGCATCATTTCCGGTCGGAGACTGATACCGAGGTGATCCCCCACCTGATCGAGGAGCACTATCGCGGGGATCTTACTATGGCAGTCGGGGAGGTGCTCCCGCTCCTGGAAGGGAGCTATGCCATCCTGGCTTTGGCCCGGGGGGAGGACCGCATCGTCGCCGCACGCAGGAGCAGCCCCCTGGTGCTCGGGATGGGCGACCGGGGGTACTATGCCGCCTCGGACATGACCCCCATCCTCGAGCACACCCAGAGGGTTGCCGTCCTCGAGGACGGCGACGTGGCCACGCTCTCCCGCCAGGAAATTGCGGTCAAGAACGGCGGTGCCCGGGTGGACCGCCCCTTCCAGACCATCGAGTGGACGGTCGAGGAAGTGCGCAAGGGGGGCTTCCCCACCTTCATGCAGAAGGAGATATTCGAGCAGCCCCAGGTCTTCCTGGATACCCTGCAGTCCGTGCGCCGGGAGGCCGGGGAGCTGCCCCTCGTGCTGAAAGGGGTGAGGGGGATGACCATCGTGGCCTGCGGGACGTCATATAACGCCGGGCTGATCTGCCGCTACCTGGTCGAGGAGGTCTGCCAGATACCTGCCCGGCTGGAGCTGGCCTCGGAATACAAGTACTTCACCCCTCCGCTCCGGGACCTGGTCGTAGGGGTGACCCAGTCGGGAGAGACGGCGGACACGCTCGCTGCCCTGAAAAAAGCCCGGATGTTCAACTGCCCGACGCTTGCTGTCACGAACGTGCTGGGAAGCTCGGTCACCCGGATCGCTGATGCCACCTTCTTCATGCGGGCCGGCCCGGAGATCAGCGTCGCAGCCACCAAGTCGTTCACCGCCGAGCTCGCGGTCTTCTTCCACATCATCGACCTGCTGAGCGGCGGGGCGCTCGGTGAGTCCCTGGACCGGGCCAACCAGGCCATGGAGGAGGCCCTCCTCGTGGACCTCCAGCCGGCGGTCCAGGCGTGCCTGGACGCCCGCCACATGTTCTACGTGGGAAGGGGACCGTTTTATGCCCTGGCTCTGGAAGGTGCCCTGAAGATGAAGGAAATATCCTATATCCATGCAGAAGGGTATGCCGCCGGGGAGATCAAGCACGGTCCTTTTGCCCTGCTCACCGGGGAGACCCCGGTGGTGGCAATCTGCCCGCCAGGACCGGCCTACGCGGTGATGCTCTCGAACTGCAAGGAGATGAAGGCCCGCGGCACTCCCCTGATCGGCATCGGGGAGGAGGGGGACCGGGAACTTGGCGAGATCGCAGACATCATGGTCCCCCTGCCCCGGAGCGACCGGATTGGACACATCATGGCCTCGGCCGTGATCCTCCAGCAGCTGGCTTACCTCACCGCTAGCAGCCTGGGCCGCGACGTGGACAAGCCGAGGAACCTTGCAAAGAGCGTGACGGTGGAGTAAGCACCGGCGCAGGACGAAGGATGGATGGGAATGGTACACAACACCCGCGAAGCAGGAGGGTACACATGGATCGAAGACTGCGGATAGCCCTGTTCGGTCCATCGACCCGTTTTCTCTCGGGTATCGCCTATTTTACCATTCGCCTGGGCAATGCACTGGCCGGCGTCGCAGGGGTGGATGCCGTCCTCTTCCGGCACATGCTCCCCCTCCGCCTTTTCCCGGGCTGGAAACGGGTGGGGAAAAATCTCACCTGCGAGCAGTTCTCCACCGGCGTCGGCGTACACGAGATCCTCGACTGGTACAACCCCCTAACCTGGATGCGCGCCTACCGGGTGGCCCGGAAGGCAGACGCCATCATCCTTCCCTGGTGGACGTCGAGCGTTGCCCACATGTACCTTTTCATTGAGATCCTGAATGCAGGACGACGCTACATCGTCGTCGAATTTCATGAACCCGTGGACCCCCTCGAGGACGCATTCCTGCCGCTGAAGGTCTATGCCCGGATAACCGGCCGGGCGGTCCGTGCCCTGGCGGACGGGTACGTGACCCACACCCGGTTTGACCAGGACCTCATCGTGTCCCGCTACCATATCCCCCCCGGGGAAATTGTTATCATTCCCCATGGGCTCTATGACCATTACCGGCACCTTGACCAGGTGGAGGCGAGGAGGCGCCTCGGGATACGGGAGGAGTTCGTGATCCTCTTCTTCGGGCTCCTGCGGAGGTTCAAGGGGGTGAGCGTCCTGGTCCGGGCATTTGAACAGCTGCCCGGCGAGGTGAAACAGCATTCAAGGCTCTGTATCGTTGGGGAGGCCTGGGAGGACCAGGAATCGGTAGACCTGGCACGGCGGTCCCCGGACCGCGACCGTATCACGGTCGATGACCGGTACGTGAGCGACGAGGAGGTCTCGCTCTACTACTCTGCCGCAGACGTCTTTGCCGCCCCCTATACGACCGAATCGCACGACCCCTGCGCCGTCTGTCACATCGCCATGTCCTATGGCCAGCCGGTGGTAGCCTCGTATACCGGGGGAATTATCGAGAGCCTGGGGTCGTATGCCGGGGTATTCTTTGTCCCTCCCGAGGACCCGGCCGCGATCGCCGACGCCCTCGCCAAGGTTTTTTCCGAACGGGGCCGGAGGTACCCGGTCCCGGAAGAGCTCCGGTGGGAACAGATCGCCCTCGAGTGGAAGGATCTCCTTGAAGGATCCGCCGGCCGGCACGGGAAGGAGCGCTGACCCCGGTCCATGCGCATCGCCATCCTGACAGGGTATGAATTTTCAGTCCTCGGAGGGGCCGAAAGGCTGGTCCTGGACCTGGCCAGGGCCCTGGACGCCGAGGTGGTGGCCCCCGCCTTCTGCGAGGATGTCGTTTTCCACTATGACCCGGGGGCAAAGGTGAGGACCCGCTCCCTGGACCACCCGCTCCCGGCCGAGCCCTGGCGGCAGGTGGCAGGGATGCGGCTCTTCTCCCGGGTCTCCCTGGACTATGATTTCTACCTCTGCGTCGACGACATGGCGGTCCGTTTCCTCCGCCGCGAGGTCCCCCACCTCTACTACATGCTGACTCCCCGCAGGGCCCTCTATGACATGTATTACCATTTCCTGGCCGACCGCCCGGCCCCCGCCCGGGCTGCCTATATCCCTGCCCTCGCCGCGGCCCGGTACGCGGACCGGAGGTTCGTGGCCAGGCACGTGCGGAACCTTGCCTGCATCTCCCACAACGTGCGAAACCGCATCTTCAAGGTCTACGGGAGGGAGGCGAGGGTGCTCTACCCGCCGGTTCATATGGAGCGGTTCACCCCGGGGAAGAGCGAGGGGTTCTGGCTCTCGGTGGGGAGGGTGGACAAGTGGAAACGGGTGGAGCTCCAGGTCGAAGCCTTCCGGAGGATGCCGGAGAAGGAGCTGGTCGTCGTGGGGCGCGTCTATCCGGGGTACGAGTACCTGGAGAAGGGTGCGCCGCCCAACGTGACCTTCCGGCACAACGTGGGCGAGCAGGAGATCATCGACCTGTATTCCCGGTGCGAGGGGTTCATAACCACTGCCGTGGACGAGGACTTTGGCATCACCCCGGTGGAGGCCATGGCGAGCGGGAAGCCGGTGGTTGCCGCACGCGAAGGCGGCTACCTGGAAACGGTGGTCGACGGCATCACCGGCAGGCTGGTGCCCCCCGAGGCCGCGGCGCTCTGCAAGGCAGTCATGGAGGTGGGCAAAGACCCCGGGAGGTACCGGGATGTCTGCCTGAAGCAGGCGGCGGCATTTGATTACGGGGCATTCACCACGCAGGCACATGCCCTTGTCCGGGATCTGGCTGGCCCCGGGCAGCAAAAAACTCTATAAGCGATGCAATTTTAAAAAACCAGGACCTATCCCGGGTAATTCCCAAAAGGTTAAAACCGCCGGGCCACAACATGAGCTAAGCAACTCTTATCAAAAACAGGGAGCATACCATGGCAGAGCCCGGGTTTATGAAATATCGAAATTACCTGATCGTGGGAATCCTGATCGTCCTTGCGGTTTTTACGCTGTGGGTCCGGCTCCTGCCCGCTGGAATGGGTGGGACGACCGATATCCTGAACCTGGTGGGGAGCGACGACCCCCTCTACAACCTCCGGCAGATCGAACAGATGACCCACAATTTCCCGAATTACGGGTGGTTCGAGGCGATGACCCTGTATCCGTTCGGCCAGGTCATCCACTGGGGGCCGGTATTCATCTGGATCATCACCAGCCTCTGCCTGCTTACAGGAGCGACCACCCGGCCTGAGATCATCGGCCTCGCCCTGACCATCCCGCCCATCATGGCTGCCGCCATGGTGCCCCTCATGTTCGTGCTGGGCCGTAGGATTGGCGGCACGATCACCGGGCTCTTTTCCGCGTTCTTCATCGCGGTGATATCGGGCCAGTATTTCTTCCGCTCCCTGTACGGATATCTGGACCACCATATCGCCGAGGTGCTCTTCTCCACCCTCTTCATCTTCTGCTATATATGGACCCTGGCCTATGTCCGCCGGCACCCGGTCGACTTCACCCGCCCGGAGACGGTCAAGGTGCCCGGGCTCCTCTCGGTGGCGTGTGGATTGACGTATATGATCGGCCTCTGGACCATGGCGACCATGCTCCTCTTTGCCCTGATCGTCTCTCTATACACCCTGCTCCAGTTCCTGTGGGACTATACTGCAAGGAAGAAGAATGATGCACTCGTCCTGGTCAACGGGATAACCTTTGCCATCGCTATCCTCTCATTCGCCGCCTTCGGGGTCCACCTGGAGGGGCTGCAGTTTGATTACTACACGATGGGGCACCCGGTGGCCTATGCCCAGATCATCCTCGGCACCCTCTTTCTCTACGCCATCGCAGGGGTGGTGGCCGAGCGGAAACTCACCCGGTTCTTCGTGGGCCTGGTAGCTGCCACGGGCGCGGCGCTGCTCATCTTCATGGCAGCCCTGCCGGAGCTCTTCCACACATACCTCGCCAGCCTGGACCAGTTCTTTGGCCAGAACCTTCTCTACCTCACCATCCAGGAGGCCCGGTCCTGGACCCTGGCCGAGGCCTGGGACAACTTCAATATCGGCCTTATCCTTGCGGCGCTCGGAGTTGCCGTATTGTTGTACCAGCTCTGGCGTGAAAAACGGAGCGAACATCTCCTCATACTGGTATGGGGGATTTTCATCATCGTGGCCACCTGGCAGCACATCCGGTATGAATACTACATCGCGGTCCCCATCGCCCTCCTCTCGGCTTTCTTCTGCGGGTTCGTGGTCGACCTGGGGCGGCCGCAGATTGTCGCTCTCCTCGGAAGGGAGAAAAAGACCGAACGCCAGGCGCCTGATGAACCGAAGGAGAAAGGAAAGGATAAGGGAAAACAAAAAGGAAAGAAAGCCCAGAAAGCCAGGCCTGCGGAGGCGAAGGCAATCGATTACCGCATCCTCGGTGCCGTTGGAGCCATTATTGTTCTTGCGGCTATTTTTGCCTTTTTCCAGGCATCGTATGACCTCAAGGTCGCTTCATCGGGCACCATCCGCATGAACCAGGACTGGAAGGAAGCCCTGGAGTGGATGAACACCCGGACGCCGGACCCCGGCCTGGATTATTACCGGATCTATGACAAGGCGACCTTCTCCTACCCGCCGCAGTCCTACGGGGTCATGTCCTGGTGGGACTACGGGCACATGATCACCTACATCGCCAAGCGGATCCCCAACGCCAACCCCTTCCAGTCCGGGGTGGCCGGGGAGAACGGTGCTGCAACTTTCTTCCTCTCCCAATCGGAGGAAAGGACGGACGCCATCGCGGATGCGCTGGGCGTGAAGTACGTGGTCACCGATATCGAGATGGACACGGGCAAGTTCTGGGCTATGGCCACCTGGTATAACACGACTGCAGGTGCGGCACCGTATCATGGCACGTACCTGGTCCCGGACCAGTCAGTATCCGGGGGGTACAGCACGGTCACCCTCTATGACGCACCCTATTTCCAGACCATGATATCGCGCCTGCACAACTATGACGGGTCCATGGGAACCCCGGACAAGGCGTACTACATCGAGTATACCACCACGGGCTCTCCCTATCCGACCGTGGTCAAGGCCCAGCTGCTTGACGTCGCAGCGGCAAGGGCCGACGTGGAGGCATTCAACAGGAACCCCAACCCCGGGTACCAGGCCGCCGTGCTCACACCCGCCATCCTGAGTCCCCTGGACCCGGTACCGGCCCTGCGCCACTACCGGCTCGTCCACGAGTCCCCGAGCAACGTCTTCTCCCAGTCCCCCCCCGACCTCAAGTACGTGAAGGTCTTTGAACACGTTCCCGGGGCCCGCATCGCCGGGGACGGGGTTATCGAGCTTGACCTGGTAACCAATGCCGGCCGCAACTTCACGTATCGGCAGGCCAGCCAGAACGGGGAGTTCGTTGTGCCCTATGCCACCAGCGGGAGCCCGAATGAGGTCAGGGCTGCAGGAAAGTACCGGATTGTCGGGACCGGGCGGGAGATCGATGTCCCGGAGGAGGCGGTGCAGCAGGGGCTGCAGGTACGGTGATGGCGCACCGGGTATCGGTTCTTTTTGGAGAAGCGTTCACGAGGCACGATATCGGGCAGCACATAGAGAGCAGCGCCCGGCTAAGGGCAGTCCTCGCGGAGCTCCCTGCGGGAATACCTGTCCACCCCCCGGTCCCCGCAGACCGTTCCGACCTTGAGCGGGTCCATGACCCCCGGCATATACGCATGATCGAGGAGCTCTCGGCCTACGGGGGGAGGCGGTACATCGACATGGACACCTACGTGACCGGGGACTCGTTCCCGGTCGCCCTCCTGGCAGCCGGCACGAGCATTGCTGCAGCCAGGCTCACCCTGGAAGGAGAGTCGTCCTTTGCCCTGGTGCGCCCGCCCGGCCACCACGCCGAACCTGACCGGGCAATGGGGTTCTGCCTTTTCAACAACGCTGCGATTGCAGCGGCCTGGGCCCTGGAAAAGGTCGACCGGGTGGCCATCGTGGACTGGGACCTCCACCACGGGAATGGCACCCAGAAGATCTTTTACCGGTCCGACCGGGTCCTCTTCTGTTCCGTGCACCAGAGCAACATCTTTCCCTGGACGGGGTGGATCGACGAGATAGGGGAAGGGAGGGGCAAAGGCTTCACCCTGAACGCGCCGCTGCAGGCGGGCGCAGGGATCGGGGATTACCGGTGCGTGTTCACCGAAATCTTCGGCGAGGCGCTGCGGCATTTCCGCCCTGGCCTTGTCATCGTCTCTGCCGGGCAGGACCCCCTGGGCGATGACCCCAAGGGCGGCATGCGCCTTCGGCCCCGGGATTTCGGAGAGCTGGCATCCATACTCCTGGAATCTGCCACCCGACCGCTGGCACTCGTCCTGGAGGGGGGATACGGCCCTTCTGCCGGCAGCGCGGTGGCCCACGTCCTGGAGGTCCTCAGGGGGGGCGAAGAGCCTGGCAGGGCTGATGCCCCCGTGCGACCGGCGACCCGGCGGGTAGTCAGGCTCCTGGAAAAGGTGATGATATAAAACGGGGTCCAAGGCCGGTGTTTACCGTTTTCGCCCGCATCGGCCCGGTGCAGGACCGATACTCCATGCCCCTTTTCATCACCCCGATAGATGAAACCGGAGTGCGGTAGGTCGTATGTGAAGACCCGGTCAGCATGGGGCCGTACTAACTCCGGCGCGACCCCTGCTGCCCTCGTCGATGAGAGGGGGGTAAAATGCCCGGGACCAAGGAGAGCGGCACAGCCGCGGCCGGTGCTAACTCCTCGCGGTCCATCCCGCGTTTCCTGACCAGGCTGTTACCCAATCCCACAGAGGCTCGTGCTGCCCTGCTCCGCGTGTGCAACCGCACGGCCACCGGCCATCTCTATGGCGCGCCCGTATGACAACCATTCCCAGGGCAGAAGCGGGCTTCTGACCCCATGGCCTTCATACCCCGGCTCCCGGGTTACCGGGTCATCGGCTGCCTCTCAGGGGTCCGTTTTCATGTATACCGCGCCATCCGGGAATGATTTTATAGTTTGCACGCGCCGGATCGTGTATATGATCGCGGAAGAAGCGGCAGTCGGGATGCGGGCGCGGTATCCCCGCACCGGGACCACCGGGCGGATCATGAGGCTGGAGACTATTAAGGGGGATCTCTTTGCCGAACTGGACACCACCCACCTCTTCTACCGCATCGACCAGCTGGTAGAAGCGGTAGGAGCGGGTGAGCGGGTAACAGAGCAGCGTGACGATAGCATCGAGCGGCTGAAGAAAGAACGGGAGTTCCTGTCAGATTCGGGGTTCCAGGAGGCCCTCTCCCACATAGACCAGAGTTGCGAGGGCGGCGGCTAATCGTTCAGCGGTATCGTGGTGAGTTTCACCGACTCCACCCCTTTCTGGGACATCAGCCGCTCGGCAAGGGACTTCAGCACGGACCCGTCCCCCCGGACCAGGATGACCTCCAGGCATCGATCCGTGGTAACATGGGAGTGCAGGGACGCCTGGATGGTGCCCATGAATTCATGCTGGATGTCAGTCAGGGTGGTCAGGAGCCCCCGCTGGTCATGGTCATAAATCATGGTGATTACGCCCTGGCGCTCGCCCTTGACATCTGACATCCATTTATAATACGTGATATAGCTCCGGATCGCGTCCCGTATCCCTTCAGACCGGGACGAGTACCCCCGGTAATTGATAATCTCATCGAATTTATCCAGGAGATTCCTGGGAAGGGAGATCCCTATCCTGGAGAGTTCGCTCTCTACGGTCATGTGCATCCCCGAAAATTCTCTTCACTGATCTCACCCCTCATTATGCTATAAATTTTCGGCGGCGAGTAACACTTTGTAACAAGAACAGGATCATGTCCGTTTTGTCCCCGGCGCAGACCCGGGAGATCCGGTGGCCCTCCCGTCAGGTGGCGCAGATGGCAGACCATGGTTATTCCCTGTCCGAACCGCTTTTGTCCTGCGCCGACAACCATTGATCCCGTGGACGCGATCACGCACGCACTCTCGGCCTGGATGGTCTTCCCCGCCGCATTCGGGAACACGCCGATCCTCTTTGCCATGGCGGGAGCGGTGATCCCGGACCTTGACATCGTCCTTGCAGCCTTTTCAGACCGCGACCCGAGACTCTTCATCTTCAGCCACGGCGGGTTCACCCACAGCGTTACCGGGGCGCTTGTTGCCGCGACCGGGGCCTGGCTGGCCGGGGCAGGCATGCTGCACCTGACTTCCCCTCTCCTGGTCCTGGTCCTCTTCATGGCATGGGCAGGGGCGCTCTCCCACCTCTTCCTGGATGCCCTGGCCTACCCGGGGATTCCCCTTTTATACCCGTATACCGACCGGAAATTTACCCTTGGGGTATTCCCGGGGCCGAGCCTGGTCCTCTTCGGGACAAGCCTGGCATTCCTGGGGCTCTGGCTGGGAAAGGCTGCAGGCCAGCGGGAACTCGCACTCTACGCCGTTTTCGTGGCGTCATTCATCCTCGCCAGCGGGGGCCTGAAAGTGTATATGGCCAGGAAGAGCCCGGGCAGGACCATTCCCTCGTTTCACCCCTTCAGGTGGCTGGAGCTCCGTGAGACCCCGGGGGCCTGGGAGGTCTGGCGGTGGAGGATTGGCAGGGAACCCGAACCGGCAGGCCGGTTCCTGAAAACCGCCGGGGTTGACCCGGGATCGCTTGAAGGAATCGAGGATCTCCCGGAGGTCAGGCGCCTGCGCTATTATTCTTACACGGTCGTTGCTGAACGGGAGGGTGACGGTATCATCATCCGCGATCCGCTGCGTGAGGAGGGCTATCTGTTCTATCCTATGGCTTATACGCGTGTCCTGGTGCAGGCCCCGATAGCAGCAGCAGTTCCCCGGCGCTCATGGTGACCGGGCAAAGCTGGTTGGCTTTTCTCCCTGAGTTGGCGTGATATCCGGCCAAACAAGCCTGGATTCCGGTAAAAATACCCCTGGTCACAGGGTATTAAGTAGGAGCGTTTTTATATAGAGTAGGGAGAGTTGATTGCCGTTGCATGATGTGACCATACCAAGCGTCAATATCGGTGTCGTCGGCCATGTAGACCATGGCAAGACCACGCTGGTCTATGGCCTGACCGAGACCTGGACCGACAGGCATAGCGAGGAGATCAAGCGGGGGATCTCCATCCGGCTGGGATATGCCGATGCTACATTCTACCGGTGCGAGGGGTGCGATGGAGCCGATGCCTTCAGCACCAGGCAGGTTTGCCCGGCCTGCGGCAAGAAAGGAGTCCCGTTCCGCTCGATCTCGTTCGTGGACGCACCCGGGCACGAGACCCTGATGGCCACCATGCTCTCGGGTTCGGCCCTGATGGACGGTGCGATGCTGGTCATTGCTGCAAACGAGGATTGTCCCCAGCCCCAGACCAAGGAGCACCTGATGGCCCTCGAGCTGGTGGGGATCAGGAAGATCGTCATCGTGCAGAACAAGATCGACGTGGTGACACAGAAGGATGCATTGCGCCATTACGAGCAGATACGGGCCTTCATCAAGGGCACCATCGCCGAGAACGCCCCCATCATCCCCGTCTCGGCGCAAAAGGGCATCAACATCGGGGCACTGGTCCAGGCCCTGGACCAGACCATACCCGAACCGGCCCGCGACCCGGATGCTCCCCCCCTGATGCTGGTTGCCCGCTCCTTTGATATCAACAAGCCGGGCTCGAACTACAGGGATATGAAGGGCGGGGTCATCGGCGGTTCCCTTGTCAGGGGAGTGCTCAGGGAGGGGGATGATATCGAGATCCGGCCCGGGAGACAGGTCCAGTCCGAGAACCGCATCCGCTGGGAGCCCATCCAGACCAAGATCACCACCATCAATGCAGGGCACAAGAAGGTTGCCGAGGCCCGCCCTGGCGGTCTCCTTGGCATCGGGACCAAGCTTGACCCGGCCCTTACCAAAAGCGACGCCCTGGCCGGCCAGGTGGCCGGGCACACGGGAACCCTCCCTCCGGTCTGGGAGAAGCTCCGGTTCCGGGTGACCCTGATGGAACGGGTGGTCGGCATCAGCGCCGAGACCAGTATAGAGCCCCTGAAGCACCACGAACCGTTGATGCTCTCAGTCGGGACAGCGGTCACCGTGGGAATCGTGGTGAACACACGGAAAGACGTGGTCGAGACCACGCTGAAACGGCCGGTATGTGCGGAGATTGGTGCCAGGATAGCCATCAGCCGGCAAATGGGGGGCAGGTGGCGGCTGATAGGGATGGGAGTCCTCACCGAGTGAGGGTGCTCCTGGATGCCAATGCCCTGATGATGCCGTTCCAGTTCCAGGTGGACCTCTTCACCGAGCTGGCAAGCCTTATCGGGGCATATGAACCATGTATACTTTCAGAAGTCCGGGACGAGCTGCGCGGCCTCTCCCGGGGCCGGGGGAGCGGTGGGAGCGCAGCCCGTGCGGCCCTCAGGCTCGCTGAACAATGCCGGGAAGTGGAGAGCGGGTATGAGGAGGGTTCAGTTGACGAGCGTATCAACCGTTTTGCCCGGGACCATGGGTGCATGGTCGTCACGAGCGACAGGACGCTCCGGAATGCACTGCTCTCGGCGGGGGTCCCGGTCATAACATTGAAGCAGCAGAAGAGACTGGAGCTGTTGAGGAGATAGTGGCGGCATGTATTATAAGATTCAACTGGTAGACAAGGTGCGGGTTCCGCCGCACCGGCTGGGGGAAGAGCTTTCCCGGGTGATCCTGGACGTGCTGCAGGAGCACCTGGAAGGGAGTATCGACAAGGAGATCGGGATTTTTATTGCCATCACCCGGGTGCAGAAGATCGGGGAAGGGGAGATCGTACCCGGCGATGGAGCGGTGTATTATGACGTGGAATTCGAGGCGGTAGTACTCCGCCTGGCCCTCCAGGAGGTTGCCGAGGGGCTGGTGGTGGAGACCACCAGTTTCGGGGCTTTCATCAGCCTCGGCCCCATCGATGCCATGCTGCATGTGAGCCAGATCTCGGACGAATACATCAATTACGATGAGAAGAACGCCCGGCTTATCTGCCAGGAGTCAAAGCGGTTCATCGGCGTGGGCGAGCCGGTCAGGGTGCGGGTGGTTACCCTCTCGCTCAACGAACGCGAGCCCAGGGACAGCAAGATCGGGCTGACCATGCGCCAGACAGGCCTTGGCACAGCCAGGTGGCTTGAAGAGGATATGCAGAAGGAAAAGGAGAAGGAGAAGGGTGGCGAGCGTGGCAGCCGTTAGGAAGAAAATGGTGCAGGTATGCAGGGACTGCCACCGGGTCGTGGAGGGGGAGGCGTGCGCCGTATGCGGGAGTTCCAACCTCTCCACCGACTGGACCGGGTACCTGGTCATCATTGACCCCGCGCGATCCGAGATCGCCGCCAGGATGAATATCAATCTCCCCGGCAGATATGCCCTGAAGGTCCGCTGAATGCGCCGCCTCCCTGAAGAGAAGCGCCATTTCTTCAGAAAGCCATTCGGGAGGCTCACCCCCGATATCAGGGAGCTCCTGCCCGACCTGGCCGGGCGGAAGGTCTATACGGTGGGGGATATCGTGACCCGCCGCTCCCTGGAACTCGGCGTCACCCCCGAGGTAGCGGTCATCGACGGCCATACCATGCGTCTTCCCTGTGGAGGCATCCCGGGGGCATTCCCACGCACTATCCATGCCCGCAACCCCCCGGGGACCATTACCGACGAGCTGATCCAGGCCCTCCAGGAGGCGCTTGCCGGCCCGCCGGCCCTCGTGGTTGTGGAGGGGGAGGAGGACCTCGCCGTCATACCCCTGGTCATGGCCGCGCCGGAAGGGGGGGTGGTCCTCTATGGCCAGCCCGGCGAGGGTGTGGTACTCCGGGTGGTCGACGCCGGGGCCGTGCGGAAGGCCCGGGAGTTGTTCTCCTGCTTTGAAGAGGCTGTGAAACCGGAATACCCCCAAAACGGGCGCTCCGACAGGCAGGGAGCTAGATTATAAATAAGTTCAATGCGTATAATGAGAGGATACCGATGGAAATCGAGGTCACCAGGGAAACCAGGAATGAACTGCTCGGCAGGAGGGAGGTCGGCTTCAACCTCCGCTTCGACGGCCCCACCCCAACGAGGGTGCAGGTGATCGGAAAGCTATCAGCTCTCCTTTCTGTTCAGGAGAAGCAGGTGGCACTGGACTCATTAAAGACCAGTTTCGGAAAGACCGAGTGCTCCGGCTACGCCCGCGTCTACGACACCGAGGAGCAGAGGAACAAGGTGGAGCGAAGCCACATTTTGAGCAGGGGAATGCCCAAGGCGAAGGCTGAGGAGGCCTGACCGGGCATGGCGGCAAAGAAGGCAAAAGAGGCCGGCGTTCACCGCAGCACCTATTATAAGGTGGATTCCGGGAAGGTCAGTTTCGGCAGAAAATTCTGCCCGCGCTGCGGCCCCGGGGTAATCCTGGCCGAGCACAAGGACCGCATGGCCTGCGGCAAGTGCGGATATACAGAGTTTAAGAAATAACAGGACCGGGTTTCCCGGGAATGCCATTGATGCCTGTTTCTGGACAGGTCCTGGGGATTGAGGGGACTGCCTGGAACCTCAGTGCCGCTCTTTTCGGCGATGACCTCGTCGCTCTCTATTCAAAGCCCTACAAACCGTCCCAGGGGGGGATCCATCCCCGGGAGGCTGCCCAGCACCATGCTGCAGAGATGCGGTCGGTGATCTCCCGGGTCCTGACCGACCCGTCGGAGGTCTGCGGGGTCGCCTTTTCGATGGGACCCGGCCTCGGCCCCTGTCTTCGCACGGTAGCGACAGCGGCACGGGCACTGGCCATAACCCTGGGTGTCCCCCTCGTCGGCGTGAACCATTGCGTGGCCCACGTGGAGATCGGGCGCTATGCCACAGGGTGCAGGGACCCGGTGGTTCTCTATGCGAGCGGGGCCAATACCCAGGTGATCGGGTACCTGAACCGCCGGTACCGAATTTTCGGGGAGACTCTGGATATCGGACTCGGCAATGCCCTGGACAAGTTCGCCCGCAGCCGGGGCCTCTCTTATCCCGGCGGGCCGGCAATCGAGGAGATGGCCCGGAAAGGAAGCTATCTCCCGTTCCCCTATACCGTGAAGGGGATGGACCTGGCATTTTCAGGCCTGGTGAGCGCTGCCCAGGAGAGCAGCGCTGATCTTGCCGACATCTGCTACAGCCTCCAGGAGACGGCTTTCGCTATGTGCGTGGAGGTGACCGAGCGTGCTCTCGCCCATGCGGGAAAGGAGGCGGTGCTCCTGGTCGGGGGGGTGGGGGCTAACTCGCGGCTCCAGGAGATGCTCCGCACCATGTGCGAGGAGAGGGGAGCATCTTTCGCGGTACCGGAGGTGCGATACCTCGGGGACAATGGGGCCATGATCGCCTATACCGGCAGGATCATGCTGGAGCACGGGTGTGCCATGGACCCCGGGAGTACCCACGTCCGCCCGGGGTTCCGCTCCGACCAGGTGGAAGTCACCTGGAGGGACGATGATCCCTGGCCCCCCGCACGGCAGGACAGCAGCGAGGCCCGGTGTGCCAGGGGGGCGGAGGCGGTCGTGACCATCAGCGACCGGGGCGTCCACAAGAGGAGGTTCTCAAAGTCGTACCGGCAGCCAGCCCTTGACCGCCGCCTGATAATTGAGCGGACCCGTGCAGAGGCCCGGTTGATCTCCATGGCCCGCCGGGCCGGGGTCCCCACCCCGGTCATCACGGACGTGACCGCCGACACCCTGCACATGGAGCGTGTACAGGGGAAACTGCTTCGGGAAGCGATGGGTGAGACCAGCCTGCAGGAAGCAGGGAGGACGGTCGGTTTGCTGCACGCGGCCGGGATCGTGCACGGGGACCTGACCCCCGGCAACATGGTGATGCGGGACGGCCGCTGCGTGCTCATCGACTTCGGTCTTGCAGCGGTCTCGAACGAGCTCGAGAGCAGGGGGGTGGACGTGCACGTCCTCTTCCAGACCATAGCGAGCATGACGGATGATTTCCCCGGGCTCCGGGAGGCGTTCTGCCGGGGCTACCAGGAGACCCTGCCGGGCGCGTCAGAAGTCCTGGAGCGGGAGCGGGAGATCGAGCAGCGGGGGCGATACCTCTGAAGATCCTGGTAGTGACCAGCAATCCCAACAAGGCAGCCGAGGTTGCCGCGTTCTTTGCGGGGGTGGCTGACGTCACCCACGTATGCCTGGAATGCCCGGAGTACCGCGACGATGATATTGGGGAGATCGCCAGGCAGAAGGCGGCGTTCGCCTACGAGGCCCTGGGTGAGCCGCTGCTCGTGGACGACACCGCTTTCTGCATCCGGGCCCTCAACGGGTTCCCCGGTCCATACGCGGCGTACGTGCAGAAGACGATTGGAAACCCCGGTATCCTGAAGCTGGTCGAGGGGATGCCCGACCGGAGCGCGTACTTTGAGACGGCCATTGCATTTGCCGGCTCGTCGGGGATCCGGGTGTTCCGGGGGAGGATCGATGGCCGGGTGGTAACCGGGCGGGGCACCGGTGGGTTCGGGTATGACCCCATATTCGAGTACAGGGGGCGGACCCTGGCAGAGCTGACCCTTGCCGAGAAGAGCAGGCTATCCCACCGTGCCCGGGCGCTCCTGGCCATGCGGGAGTGGCTGGAGGGGCAGTCCGGGGATGTGCAAGGGGCCCCGGGTTCAGCATAACGGTTAAGTGGACGGGGAGCGTTTATACTAAGACCGAAATAACGTGGAGTTCCATCATGGCGAGATTCCCGGAAGCAGAAGCGAAATTGTTGAACGTAAAGATCTGCATGCGCTGCAACGCCAGAAACGCAATGCGCGCGACCAGGTGCAGGAAATGCGGGTACCCGAACCTCCGCCCCAAGAACAAGGAGCGGAAGGCCTGATACCGGTTGCCGCCAGGGTTCACCCCTGCAAAAACATCTTTTTTCTGTGAAAAGTGCCTCCGGCATTTTCATCGTGTATGCCTGTGTTCCGAGGGATTCATGTGAATTTTTTTGTTTTGTGCTGATCAGCCGAATTCAGGGTCAGGCGCTGTAGTAGGTGACCTTTTTTCCCTTTGCAGCGTATTCGCCGGCAAATGTCTCGATGTTACGCTTGTACCCGATCCGGTCGGTGAACCCGAGCTCCCGCAGCTTTTCACGGACCCTCATCACGTCACCCTCATCCGCCCAGTCCCGGGTATAGACATAAATGACCTTCCGGGTGTCCCGTGAATCGGGGTTTGGCTTGGCAGTGCTTACCTTGGCAGAGATGCCGAGGGTTCCTGCCACGGTCGCATCACGCACCCTGCGCCAGGCTGCATCGACCTGGTCCGGCTCGGTGAAGATCAGCCACTTGCCAGCCCGCTCGTCCTCGATAGCGTCAGGAGGGCTGCTGGGAGCATCCTGGACTATCCAGTACATCTGGGTGGTCTTTGATGGTACGACGCCCTCACCCTTCTGTATCATGGCATAGATGGTGTCCCGGTCCGGGCACCGGCGGAGGAGCGCCCCGGCCAGCTGCGGGTATTCGGCAGAAAAATCGGCAAACACCTCCTCGAACGCGGAGCGGAAGTCGGACTCCCCTTCCACCAGGGAGAACAGGTACAGGCCCTGCGTGCGGAGGCGGGCGTTGAGCAGGTGCTCAAAGATGCCATACGCCACGTCCGCAAGCGCATCGGCGTCAGCATCAATCATGGTAGTTGTATCGCCCGGAATCGACAAAAAAGTTTACGCAGGCGGTTTGATTGTCATCCGGAACGGAGGCGCTCTGCCACGAGGGACGCGGCACGCTCCCCGGAGAGGAGCATGCCCCCGAAGACCGGCCCCATGCGGTTCTCCCCGGCAACGGCATTTGCTGCCATGCCGCATACGACGAGGCCGGGAAAGATCTCCCGGGTATGGGAGAGGATCCGGGACTCGGCCCGGTCCGCCCACATGAACCCCTCTCCCTGAACCCTGACGTCGCCGCCTTTCCGTTCTACCAGGCGGGCCAGTACCGCGTCATGCCCTGTAGCATCCACCGCGTACCGGCACCCCAGGGTAAGGGGGTCGACATGCAGGCCCGCCATTTCAACCGGCGTCCAGTTCACGACCAGCCCGGAGAGGCGCCCATCACCCCGGATCATAACGTCTTCGACCGAGAAGAGGTTGAAGAACTCCACCCCGGCATCGCAGGCTGCGGACGTGAGCTTGGACACGGCCTCCACCGATGCAGCAACGTAGTAACCCTCCCGGAATTCCGTGTACCTGATGTGGAACCGGTCGAGGAGCCCCCGGGCCTCTTCCTGGACCACGATGCGGGGGAGCATCATGCCCCCGCCCCACATGCCCCCGCCGATGGAGAGCTTCTTCTCCACCAGGCCGACCTTCCACCCCTGGCCGCCGAGGACAGCGGCAGCAGTGAGGCCTGAGGGCCCCCCTCCCACCACCGCGACGTCCATATCCAGGTAATCAAGAAATTTTTCCGCCTGGGATGCCACAATTGCTCTGCTTATGGTTATCTCGTCGAGCACCATTTTCTACCACTGTCTTAGCAATATCGGTCCCCTGTGCATATTAAGGATGAGCGGGGAAGAACGGGTCGCCCAGGGAGCGCCCATCCGCTTTAATGCATCCTTTTCCCCGTTCGAAGTCAAATTCAGGGTTATTTGCCATGTCAGATAGGGAATGTTTATAGGTTTTCAGTCCTAACTTATTTGCAATATGAAATACTGGAAGCGCGATTACGGGCTCACGCTCAGGGTCTGGCTGACCATGTTCCTGCTCTTTTTAGTATACCTGGTCTTCCTGGCCGTGCTCTCCATGCTGGGCGTTGGGTTGCCTTTCCTGGTCATCCTGGTCTTCGCGATGGCCTTTATCCAGTACTTCTTCTCGGACAGGCTGGTCCTGTGGAGCACCAGGGCCAGGATTCTTGAGCCGGAAGAGTACCCTGAACTGCACAGCATGGTTGAGAGGCTGGCTGCAGAGGCGGACATCCCAAAGCCCCGTGTCGCCCTCATGCAGACCCCCGTGCCGAACGCGTTCGCAACGGGGCGGAGCCCGAAGCACGCCGTCGTTGCGGTGACCGATTCCATCATGCGCCTCCTCTCCCCGCGGGAACTCGAGGCGGTCATCGCCCATGAGCTCTCCCATGTCAAGAACCGGGACGTCCTCACGTTGACCATCGCCAGTTTCGTGGCCATGATAGCCGCCCTGACCATGAACAACTTCCTGTTCGCCAGCATGTTCTCCCGCGACCGGAATAACCCATGGATCATCGCCGGCATTGTGGCCATCATCGTATACTTCGTGAGCCAGCTGCTGATCATGGCCCTTTCGCGGTACAGGGAGTTTGCTGCCGACCGGGGAAGCGCCTACATCACGGGCAGGCCCGCAGATCTCATCTCTGCCCTCGAGAAGATCAGCGGGAGGATGGACCATGTCCCGCCCGAGCAGAAACAGGCGGTTCAAAGCGCAAATGCCTTCTTCATCATCCCCGCACTCTCGGGAAACACGCTGATGGAGCTCTTCTCCACCCACCCGCCCCTTGAGAAGCGGATCGCCAACCTCGAAAAGGTGGAGATGGAGCTTGCCGGGATGTCTGTTCCGTGATGCCTGTCCTCCAATGACTTTCTCATTTTCCGAGGGAAGCAGGGCCCGGCCACCGGGGCCCGGAAACCGGGCGAACGCTCAGGGAAAAGACATAATAACCATCATTTCCAAAGATACAAGGCGCATTGCATCGATGGTCTAGAGGCATGACTTAGGCCTTCCAAGCCTATAGCCCGGGTTCGATTCCCGGTCGATGCATTCGGGCTCGTGGTCTAGCTGGTTATGACGTCGCCTTCACACGGCGGAGGTCCTGAGTTCGAATCTCAGCGAGCCCATTATCAATTTCAAGGAGATTCTTCATTTTAGCGAGCTCTACTTCGAGTTTTTCCAGGCGGGCAGGGACATCGATATAAGAATTTGGTTGTTCAACCTTATTGCTCAAAAACAATTAAAACGCATGCGAGGCTCCGTGAGCCATCTCGTGACATTGACCTTCTCACCAACCGGATGAAGATAGTCTTTCGACAATCGTATGGAGGGACACTATTCCGGTTGGATTCTTTTCCCACTTTTGTTGAACAAACCTCTTTCACCGCTGAAAGTTCTGATTATTAGATAATAATCCCTCTAAAAAATGATAACCAAAAACAAAAATATCGGTGGAAATGAACGAAATTTAGGGGAAAAATTTTAGGAACATAGTATTATTTAGGCAGACTGCTGGATAACTCTCAATGGTTGAACCTGTTGATGCAATCCGGGCATTTCATAACGCATTAAGAATCGATCTAAATCGTATCGATGCCGCCGCATTCGAGGCAGCAAAAGGAAAGGATGGTCTAGCACCCATTATCGAGCGTTTTCGGTTCTTTAATGAAATTCTGGTCTGGCATGCTGCAGGAGAAGAAGTGGGTATCTTTCCCGCAGTAGAAAATGTGGCTCCTCTCGTTGCCGAACCCTATGTGAAAGATCACAATGGTCTGGACATGGCATTTGATGAATTGAATAATTCATATGCTTCGCGCGATCCTTTAAAAACAGCCCGAGCTACCGCGGTTTTCCGTTTTCATCTTGATATCCACCTTTATAAGGAAGATACCCATCTCTACAGAATTTTCCGGGAACGAATCTCTTTGCCTGAGCAGTGGAAAGCTTTGGGTATTCTGGCCAGCAAGGTTCCTCCAGAACGATTCCATGAGGTGGTGGCGTGGCTATATCCTTTAATAGGGCATGATGATCGTGAGAACATGACCCGAATTTGGCAATCGGTAATGCCTGACCCTGCTTTTGCGGATATAAAGGAAATCATCAAAGCAACCATTGGCACCGATTGGGCTGAACTCACACGTCGTATCCCTGCACTTTCATCTCATAATGCGAGGAAAAAAAATTTTTTGTAATGCCATTTTAATGCTGATATATGTGGAATGGCAGTGTATCTATTCTGCTGTAAATTCCGCCCGAGTATCCGACACACTGTCACTCTGGTCCAGATAAATACCTACGACTGGTGATCCAGGTTGAAAAGCCAAAAACTGTGAGGCCTATCCCTCATTTCCCGAGGGATACCCGTGCTGTTGAGGTTAACCAGGAACATCCACATAGTTATCATATACCAACTGCTGAGACCCATCTGAAAACTGCCCGGTAACCACGATATGCTGCCTTCCTGAAGCTGCAGATGTTAATTTTGCCTCACCCTGCGTTGGTACATTCACGGTCAATGTCGACTTCGTTCCGGAAGGGGAAATGATATCAATGATGAGCATGGTGAGGTTCGTATCTGAGCCGCCCTGGACCAGAACCTCTATGTGGCCTGTGGAGACCGTTGGAGTGATACTCAGGTTATTTATCATCATAGCTGGGGAAATTGAAGGAGTATCCTGAACTGCTGCCGGTATACCACCCGATGAAGGACTGCCGGAGAATGGTGTTATACAAGCCGTAGTAGTAACGAGCGCGAAGATTAGAGGGATAACAGCCATAATGAGTTTCATGCTTTTACACTTCTGATAATTAATTAAAAAAGGTTGCGAAATCCTGCTTTCTCCAAACATCCCCGGGACCATGCCCCTGCCCCTTCTGAAGGGAAATTTTTTTGATCATACACCTGAATTAGAATGGGGATTACCTGATGTCAACGATTGTTCATTTTGATGTTCCCGCGGAGAACCCCGGGAGGGCGATGAAATTCTACTCCGCACTGTTCGGCTGGAAATTTGAATCCTACCCGGAGATGCCGTACCACCTGATTACCACCACGAACCTGGATGGAACACCCGGAGTCGGTGGAGGATTAGGGAAAAGGATGGATCCCTCGCAGCGGATAGTAAATTATTTCGATGTTCGGTCCATCGAAGCTGCCATCAGGCAGGTGAAAACCCTTGGCGGCAGCGTACTCGTTGAAAAGATGGCAGTACCGCAGATGGGTTACCTAGCAACCTGCCAGGACACAGAGGGCAACACGTTCGGGTTGTGGGAAGCCGATGCCGGGGCGAAGTAGCTCATCACTGCCCCATCACGGGTTATCGCACGATGCCTGATAGTGCTGCCTTAAAGAATCTCCCCCATTATTCCCTGGGCTGACGGAGAAAAGCCAGATCCTGTTCCCGGGTTTTTGCATGGGATAGCCGGAAAGCTATTGAAGCCCGGTTCACGGGTTCTCGGTATTATAATATCCCGAAGGGCCAAACATAATCACCAGGAGCCTATGAAAACGAACGCAGCAGGCAACCTCCGGAGAGCCGCCCTATGCCTCATCCTTGCAGGCCTGGTCTTCGCGGTCCTTGCTGCACCTGCCCTGGCAGATACCGCGTCCGAGATTGCCCAGACCTGGGTGCGGAAAGGGGATGACCTGGCCGCCCAGGAGCGGTACGCTGAGGCTATCGATGCTTACAACGAGGCCCTCGGCATCGACCCTTACCAGAGCATCGCCTGGAACAAGCTTGGCCTGGCTGACATGAAGGCAGGGAGGAACGAGGACGCAGTGCAGGCGTTCCAGAAGGCACTGGACATTGATCCCTATTATTCCGCAGCCTGGAACAACAAGGGAGATGCCCTCCATGCCCTGGGGGAGTACCAGGCCGCAATCGATGCATACGACCGGGCCCTGGCAATCAATGCCAACGATCTCTATGCCCTCCTCCAGAAGGGGGTGAACCTGCAGGAGATGGGAAACCCTGACCAGGCCATGAATGTCTACGAGGAGGTCATCCGCCTGGCAGAGCGCGAGGTGCGCAAGCACCCGAATGATGCCCGGTATGATGCCGGGCTCTGGACCAACAAGGGGGATGCCCTGGCCCACCTCGGCCGCCCGGTGGAGGCCCTGGAAGCCTACCAGTCGGCTCTGCAGATCAATCCCAAGTATGAACGGGCGATACGGGGGAGCGAGATGGTGAATGACACCATGCTCCGGGTGAGGGGGACTGCCGAGGAATATCCTGTCCCGACGACCGTGACCCCGGGCGAGAGTGGAAAGGTGCCGGTCCCGCTCTTTCCCCTGGACGGCCCCCTGGCCGCTGCCATCACAGCGGTGTTCACCTGCTGGCTGGCCGCCCGGCGCAGGGCAGGACGTTAAAATGACACTAATCCATGTATTTTTTTAAAAATACCATGACCCCTTCGCGACTCGGGCACGAAAGAGTGAAAAGCCGGTGATATAGGCCATGGAGACTTGTTCCGGATTTTGGCATGAAAATCCCGTTTGCGTTTTTCACAGGGGGGGCATGAGACCAAATTGGTCTCATAGGCATTCCCCCTGCCTGTTTTCGGAAGTTTCATGGGTGCTTGCATAGGTTAAGGGGAGTTCCTTGTTCTTCCACCTGATCCTTACCGATGACTGCAACCTCTGCTGCACCTATTGCCGGGGAAAGATCTTCTCGCCCGGGGTGGAGTGGTGCGGGGCCTGCGGGGAGGTTGACCTTGACCTGCCCCCGGATCTCTCGCTTGACCTTGACGACCTAGCCCGGTTCCTGGCCGCCGACCCGGTGCCCACGCTCACCTTCTATGGCGGCGAACCCCTCCTCCGCCCTGACCTGATCATGGCGGTCATGGACCGGGTCCCATGGGCCCGTTACATGATCCAGACGAACGGACTGCTCTTTTCACGAATTCCCGGGCTATACATCCGGCGGTTCGACACCATCCTGGTCTCCCTTGACGGCCCGCCTGACCTGACAGACCGGCACCGCGGGAGGGGCACCCATGCCCGGGTCCTGGAGAACCTGCATGCCGTCAGGGAGCACCATCGGTATTCCGGGGAGCTCATCGCCCGGATGACCGCCTGCGAGGACACCGACATCTACGACGCGGTCATGTACCTGGCCACGAACCCGGTCTTCCCCTTTACCTCCATCCACTGGCAGCTTGATGCGGACTTTTCCGGGGATGTTACGGCCAGGGATTTCCGTTCCTGGATCGAAGGCCGGTACAACCCCGGGATCCGGCGCCTTGCCGCCACGTGGGTGGAGGCTATGGCCGGGGAGGGCAGGGTGATGCGGTGGTACCCGTTCATGGATCCGATGGAGGACCTCCTCGCCGGGCGGGAAAGCCCCCTTCGCTGCGGCTCGGGGCATGCCAACTATACCATCATGACCAACGGAAGCATCGGGCCCTGCCCGGTCATGGTCGGGATGAAAGACTATTACGTGGGCCATATCTCCACCGCTCACCCCCTGCGGCTGCAGACGGTCCAGGTCCCCGGGGAGTGCAACGGTTGCGATATCAGGGGGTTCTGCGGTGGAAGGTGCCTGTATTCCCATATTGTCAGGCCATGGCCCCCGGAGTGGAGGGCCCTGGTGTGCGGATCGGTCCGCACCCTGCATGAAGCCCTCACCGCGGCCCTCCCGGAGGTCCGGAGGCTCATCGCCGAGGGCTGCATCCGGGAAGCGGATTTTGTCCACACCCGGTATAACGGCTGCGAGGTTATCCCCTGAAGGGATATTTCCATCCTCACTTGTGATACGGCTCCCCCCGGGACAACCGGGCAGCACGGTACAGCTGCTCCAGCAGGATCATCCTCACCATCTGGTGGGGAAAGGTCATGCGGGATAGCGAGACCGTGCATTGCGCGGAATGGATTACGCGGGGGGAGAGGCCGAGCGGGCCACCGATGAAAAACTGCACCGGCCCGGCTGCCGAGAGCTCCCAGCGTGAGAGGCGCGATGCGAGGTCCTCTGATGACCAGGGCTCACCTGAAGCGTCCAGGACCACGGAAACACCTCCTGGTTTCGCGGCAGCCAGGAGCCTTCCGGCCTCTCTATCCAGGAGCAGGGCTTTTTCTGACAGCGAGAGCTTTCCCGGGATCGGCTCCCCTGGCACCTCGGCCACATCCACCTGTGCATACGGCCGCAGTCTCCTGAGATACACTGCAGATCCTTCCTGCAGGTACGGTTCCCGCACCTTTCCAATGGCGATGATGCGGATCTGCAGCATGGCTCCCAAGCATTGAAACCGGACCCCGAAAAAGCTCCCGGTCCCCGCGAAGCCCCTGCACTTTCACCCCCCACGGCAGGCCCTTAAGAGCCCGCTCCTATGATGCATGGACGTGGAGGAACCGGGGCACTGAACCGGCCTCCCTCTGCAGCCCTCTGAAATCCAATAGAGAAACCCGACAACTCCCCTCTTTTTTTCGGGTTCTCTCTCACCACCGACCAATCTTCCCCGCATGGAGGTGAGGGGGACCAAGTATATATACAGGGGGGACTATCTTCCCTCGGTGACTCCGGCATGCAGAAAGAGACACGGGAGCTGGTCAAGCAATTCGAGGTTGAGCACAAGGTCAGGATTGACACCCGCGACCAGGTCAGTTACTGGGATGTGACCGTCTGGACAACCCAGCTGGTGAATACCCCCCGCGTATGGGGGCGCAAGTACATCACCACGCCTGATGCCAGCGAGGTGCTCGTGGTCCGCAGCCCGCAGAAGAGCGACGTCTACACCGTGGAGCAGTGGGGGAAGATCGACTCGTTTGACGATTTTGTCAGGAAGGTCATGGACCGGGTCCGGGAAGCCCCCCTCTATGATGACGAGGAATGCGCATGCCAGTAGAGTGCATCCTGTTCCCTCCATGCTCCTCGCTTTTTATCTGAAATAGCAGTTACTTTTTTAACGTTCCTCAAGCCCGGCCAGAAGCCGGGCAAGATGCCTGGAATGGTCACAGGTCCCTGGGAAGCCGCCGTGTGGAAACCAGAATCAGAAGGGGCCGTTGCCCGGGGGCACTGCCCGGGCGGCAGCCGCCCCGTTGCCATCCCCCGCATCACCGGGCGATTGCAGCGCCTATGGCCCCGCCGACGAATCCCAGGATCGCGAAGTAGAGAGCCGCCAGGATGGCAAAGAAGGAAACCCCCATGCCCATCAGGAACCCTGGCACGCCGAAGACCAGGCTCCCCCCGATGGTGAAGACCACCCCTATGATGATGGCCCCCAGGATACCGCTGGTAAACCCGGCGACAGCCCCATTCCAGGCCCCTCCCCGGGCTATGATGCCGGCTACAAACCCACCCACGACAGGGCCGAGCACCGGGAGGCTGCCGAGGAGGATCATCACGATGAAACCGACAACCACTCCCAGCCAGAATGAACCGGATTTTCCTGCCATACTTTTGCATCCCCCTCCCAGAGGATAAAGGTTGAGGGGCCGCGAGGGCTTCATATCATCCTGCGTGCTGCTGCCTCACGGCGCTGCACAGTTTATTTCCTGAACTCACAACCATTTTGTCCCCGGCCGGTGAACCACTGGTATGGCGCTCCGGTCCATCAACCTCCCCGGCATCGGGACCAAATACGAGCTCGAGACCGACAAGAAAGATACGGTCGCGGTATTTTTCTTAAAAAACGGGAATATCCAGATGTATACGCTCTCCCACGACAACCCCAGCCCCAGCGTTGCCGAGATGACCCCGGCCGAGGCCCGCCGGTTAGGGGCCATCCTGACGGGTGCTATCATGGAGTCAGACCAGGAGAGCGTTGAAATTGCCTTTTCAGCCCTCTCCGATCTGCGAATCAGCGTGCACACCTATATCATGGGAAAAAAGCACGCTGGCCAGAGCCTGGAGGACCTGCAGATCCGGGCCCGGACGGGTGTGACCATCATCGCTGTTTCCCGGGGGGAGAAAAACATCATCAACCCGCCGCCGACCTTCACCTTCATGGAAGGGGACGCGGTCGTAGCTATCGGTGAGACCGATCAGCTGAAGAAGTTCGAGCAGGACGTCATGGTGGCGTGATGGAAGGCGTTGTCCTCGCCCTCTTCGTCTGCCTGGTACTCGCCCTCATCACCAAGCGTCTCTTCCTGCCCTCGATCCCCTTCTATATCATCGCCGGCCTCGTCCTGGGCAAGAGCGGCCTCCAGCTGGTGGGGTCAGACCAGGTGTCGGTGTTCCTCACCCACCTGGGGCTGCTCTTCCTCCTCTTCTTCCTCGGCCTGGAGATCAAGCCCTCCCGTATCTGGAGCAACCAGTCGGCCATCCTCAAGAGCGGTCTCCTGGACCTGCACATCAACGTCCTCATCGGGTTTTTTGCCGCCTATGCCCTGGGCTTTTCCCTCTTTGACGCCCTGGTCGTGGCAGCGGCCTTCTTTATCAGCAGCACGGCCATGGCGGTCACCTCCCTGATCGAGAACCGCAAGCTGCTGATGCGCGAGGCCGAGACCATCGTCTGGCTGATGGTCTTCGAAGACCTGGCAGTCATCCTCCTCCTGGCGCTCTCCGGCAGCGGGGGGGAGAACCCCTTTCTGGTGCTGTTCCGGGTCGTGCTGGTCCTCGGGGTGCTGATGGCAATCGCCCACCTTGGACGGGATGCCATCCGCGGCGTCCTGAAACGGGACGACGAGCTCCCCGTGCTCCTCACCTTTTCAGCGGTGCTGGGCATCGCCGCCCTGGCAGGCGCCCTGGCCATCCCCGAGTCCTTCATGGTCATCGCCTTTGGGACGATCCTCGGAACCATCGACCCGGCTTCCTTCGAGGCCCATTCCCGCCCCTTCAAGGACCTTTTCCTGGTAGTCTTCTTTGTCTTTTTCGGGGTCAGCACCGACCTCCTCGCCGGCGGGATCTCGTGGGTCGCCATTGTGGGCATCAGCGTGGTCGCAGTCTTCGCCAAGTTCCTTTCAGGCCTCGCCATAGGAAAGGTCGTCCATCAGAGCGGCATGGCCGGTGTGGAGATCTGGTCAAACACTATCGGGAGAGGCGAGTTCTCGATAGCCATCGCGGCGATCTACGGATCGTCGGCAGTCGCGGGCACCGTGGCGGCCATGGTGATCGTTACCTCGATCGTGGGGGCATTTGCGGCAAAATACAGCGGGGCCATGCACAAGCTCCTGTTCGGGCGGTGGAGGGGGAGATCGCCACACATCCCTCCCCGTCTCCCTGGGGAATAGAGAAAAGGGAGAGCTTCTAGCGTTCGGCCGTCTTCAGGTCTTCCGCATCCCCGGTGACCTCCGATCTCACTGCAAGGAAGACCGGCCCCCTGACGTCCACTTTCTTCTTGGTATCGGTGATGAACCGCATGGCATACTCCTCTATTCGCAGGTTGATGTCAGTGGCGGACCGTGCCATCTTGACCTGCACCAGCGCAGGCAGCCCGCAACGGGCAGCAGCCTCGATACGGGCCGACGCCATGGCGGCCACCGCTTCAAGGTAGGTGATCCCGGTGGTGGTCCCCTCCTCCCGCACCTTCTTCCACGGTGCCGTGTCCGGTACGCCGAGGATCGAACCCTGGTGCACGATGACCTCGTTTTCGCAGGCGGGGCCGCAGAGCCGGGCGCCCGATTCCTGCTCCTCCACCATGACCCGGATCGCCCTGCCGCAGAGCGGCCCTTCGTAGGCAACAAAGGAGCATGGGCCCCTGGCGGCGGCATTGGCCCTGGCCGTATCCCGGATGGCCGCGGCCAGCCCCCGCCCCTGGATGCTTTCAGGCTCCTCGCGGAACGAGACTGCACGCGCTACATCAAGGTCGCCGAGGGATCTGGGGAAGAACTGGGGATAGGTCAGCTGGCGTATATCCCCAGCGCCATGGACGATCATGGCCAGCCGTTCCACCCCGAGGCCCAGGTTCATCACCGGGATACCGATGCCGTACTCGGCCAGGGCCGAGGGGGAGTACATCCCGAACGTGGCCACCTCCACCCACTCGTGAATGGGGTGGCGCGCATACACCTCGGTCTGGGAATCCGGCATGTAGTACTTGGAGCGTTTTTCGTCGGGGCGGAACCGGAAGTCGGTGAACCCGAAAGCCGAGAGGAGGGCCTGGCTCACCGCTTTGCCCTCATCATTGGTCACATCGTCCCCGGCAGCGACGCAGGAGGCGGAGTGGTAGCACATCAGGCGGGTGGGCCCTTCCTCCTGCTCCCTCCGGAAGCACCGGTCCACCGAGAAGAGCCGAAGGGGGAGGGGGCTCCTGTCCCAGGCAGCCGAGAGGGTGAGGAACCAGCCGCTGGTCATGTGGCTCCGGAGGGTGCTGCGGGAGGAGCGGGGCTCGAGCTCGCGGAACGCCCGGAACACCTGGTCGTAGATGGTGACCGTGGTCCCGTCATCTACTGCCAGGGCTTCCGAGGTCGCGTGGATAAGGTCATCGCCATCGATCCTGGATTTCTTGTAGTCCTGGAGTATGGTCCTGAGACGCTGCTCCGCATCTGCGTCCACCGGTTTTCCGGTGATGCGGGCAATCCCGTCCAGCTCCTCCCTCCCGATACCCTGGTTCGGCCGTTCCAGTCCGCCGAGGTAGAATACCCGGTCCAGGACCGCGCTCGCTTCGGGCCCGAACTGGCGGTACACCTCCTGCTCCTCCACGATAATGGGATTGCATGCCTCCTCGAACCCGAGAAGCAGGTAGGTCTCGCGCAGACGGTTCACCATCTCGAAGATCGGGTGGGGCCGGGCACGCTGGCAGGAAAGGTGTGGAAACCGCTGCCTTGACCCTGGCGGCGTGATGACCCGCGGCCCCTCGTGCCAGGCCTGTTCAAAGTTCTCCCTGGCCCGCCTCCGGTACGCCTCCGGGTCAAATCTCATGGCATCCTCTCCAGGCAGACCACCCTGCTCCCGGGGTTCTCGTCCAGCACCTGGTAATCGGCGCACGCGGCAATCTCCCCTGCAAACCGCTGTACATCGGAATGGTCCGGCATATTCCCTCTCTCCAATCTCTTTCTACTGTATCCGAGAAACATATATCCCTTCACCTCAACGAATCCTGCCCCCGAGTCCTGGATCATCCGTGCGTACGCGGCGGCATTGAAGTCATTCCACCCCTTCACCAGGGTGATGCGGATGGCCGACCGCCGGGAGCCGAGGAGTTGCAGGCTCTCCCGGACCAGCTCCCAGGAGTCCTCCACTGGCCTGCAGAGTGCCTGGTACGTCTCCCTGTCGGGAGCGGCCAGCGATACATAGGTCTGGAAGGGCCGGCAGCGGGCGAGCATTTCCGGGCGTGTCCCGTTGCTCACCAGGAAGGTCGAATAACCCTCGCGCGAAAGGTGGTCCACCAGTTCCGGGAGCCGGGAATACAGGGTCGGCTCGCCGGAGAGGGAGATGGCCACGTGCCTGGGTTCCAGGGCCTCGGCAAAGCGCTCAGGGGTAACGTAGGGGGAGGGCTTGTATCCCGCGAGAGCTTTTTTCTGGAGTGCGCGGAGGCGGGAGAGGAGCTCCCCCGGGGAGCACTCCCGCTCTCCAGGGTACTCGTGCTCGAACGACCTCCAGCAGAAGCGGCACCTCTGGTTGCACTGAAGGGTTGGCGTCATCTGCACGCAGCGGTGGCTCTCGATCCCGTAGAACTGGTGCTTGTAGCACTGCTCGCCGCCCCGCAGCGCCCGCTTGCACCAGAGACAGGGCTTGAGTGCGGCAGATGAGTCCGGTGCAAAGAACTGGTATCCCTGGCGCCGGAGGGCCTCACATGGTCTGCAGGGCGTCGATGCCAAGGGTCTCCAGCGCCTCCTTGAGGGTATATGCGGCAGCCTTGACAAGGGTGAGTCGTGAGCGCCGGGTGGTCCCCTCGCTCTTCAGCACCGGTTCGAAGTGGTAGAAGGTATTAAAGAGGTCGGCCAGGTCCCGGGCATACGCAGCAAGGAGATGGGGCTTGAGATCGCGGACGACCGCCTCAAGGACCAGGGGGAACCGGGCGATCTGCCGGGCCAGGGCCATCTCGTGCTCGTTTTCCAGTTCATACGCCTCCTCGAAACTGCCCGCCTTTTCCAGGATGCTGCATGCCCTGGCATGGGCATACTGTATGTAGGGCCCGCTCTGGCGCTCGAAATCGAGGGCTTCCTTCCAGTCAAACACCGTGCTCTTCTCGGGGGAGATCCTGACGATATCATAGCGGACGGCGGCGAGGGCGACCGACCGGGAGATGTACCTGCGGGTCTCCTCCGGGAGCTCGGGGCGGCGCACCGTGACTTCCTCGAAGGCCCTCGCCGTCACCTCGTCCAGGAGCTCGTCGGCAGAGACAAACTTGCCCGCCCGGGTGCTCATCGACCCCTCGGGAAGCGATACGAACTCGAAGTGCACGATCTCGGGCGGCTTTTCCCCGAGGAGCTTCAGGGTGGCGATCAACTGGGCCCCGATCAGCTTGTGGTCTGCACCGAGAACATCGATCACGCGGTCGAAATTCCTCCCCTTCCAGGTGTGGTACGCGAGGTCCCTGGCCGCATACACCGAGGTCCCGTCGCTCCGCCTGAGCACGTACTCCTTCTCGAAGCCCGCAGCCGAAAGGTCCAGCCAGAGCCTGCCAACGCTGTGACACTCCTCCATGTGGGCGATCCGCCCCAGGAGCCGGTCGGTGTCGCCATTGCGGACAAAGTCGCTCTCCCAGACGAACCGGTCATGCTTCACTCCCAGCCTCCGGAGTGTTACTGCAAAACCCTCGAGGCACTCGGTGACCGCTCCGCGGAAAAGCCGGGCGGTCCCCGGGTCTCCCTTCTCGACCTGCTGCATCAGGCGGTCCACTTCAACCGCCTTCTCAGGGTGGGCCTCCAGCTCCCGGTTGGCAGCGATGTAGATCCTGGCCACGTGGTGGTCGCCCTTCTCCCCCGGCCGGCGGGTGCCGTCCAGGGTTGTAAACCCCCAGGCCACGATGGCGATCTGCCTTCCCATGTCGTTGACATAGTACTGCACCTCGAGGGGATAACCGGCCTTGCGGAAGCACCGGGCCAGGGTATCGCCTATGATGGTATTGCGGATGTGGCCGACATGGAGCGGTCCGTTGGGATTGGCGCTGGTGTGCTCGAGCACGATCCGTTCGGTGCGGCGGGGGCCTGTCCCGTAACCCTTCTTTGCTGCCGCGGACAGGGCCCGGGAGAGGAAGGAAGGCAGAAAGTGGAAATTGATGTACGGCCCCCGTGCCTCCACGGCCACCCCGTCAAGCTCGGGGCGGGCGCCCAGCCGGGCGGCCAGTTCCGTAGCAATGGCGGCCGGGGAAGCCTTCCGTGTCTTTGCCAGGGCGAAAGAGACCGTGGATGCGAGGTCTGCGTGCTCACCCCCTTCCTGGAGCAGCACGTCCTCGAGTCCGGTGACCTCCTGCAGGGCCGCCTCGATATCTCGGTAGGTCTTCTGCAGCATATCAGAACCCCGTCCGGTAGCGGAGGATGGCAGCGATCCCGCCAAAGGCCGTCATGAGGATGGACCCCTCCTCAAAGTCATCGGAGATTATCTCCACCCGGGCGCTGCTCCTGTCGGCCAGGTTGGTGAGCTCCTCGATGATATCGACATCCTGGCTGGCCACCAGGGGCCCGTTGCACCTCCGGCAGACCTGGGCAGCCAGGATATCATCGATGGTCTTCCCGGTCTCGAGCTGGATGGTCCTCTCGTCCGCATGCCCGCACTCCTGGCACCGGACGCTCACCCGGGACTTGCGGAGCGAGGCTGAGAGGAGGAGGATGTCCACGGACCCGAGCTCCAGGTTCTTCCGGACGCTCTCCTCCCCGTATGCCGCCAGCCCGTTCTCCTTCACGAGCTCCTTGAGGAACCGGTTCATCACCTCCTTCTCCTTGATCACTTCCATACCCTTCAAAGCGTCCTTTGCAGCATCCACCAGCTCGGAAAGCCCGCTCTCGTTGGTATAGGCCACGTCGAAGAGCCCGATGATGCGCTTCTGCACCTCGTGGTGCAGGTACTGCCCTGCCTCGAACTCCTCCTTCGTGGGGCTCGGCCCCCCGATCAGCAGCCCCTTGAACCGGTTGAAAAAGTCTTTCTCGGCCAGGAAGATGGCGCTCGCCCGCTCGCCCACCTTGGTGTAGAACTCGTTGATCGCAATCTCCCGGAGCCGCTGGAAACGTACGCTCGACTGGCCGCCCTTGCGCTGCTTGCCCGGCACCGTCGAGTTGGCCCCGCCGACCGGCTCGATCCGGTTGCCCCGCAGGAACCCCCAGTACGCTTCGCGCCGGTCGATGACCAGGAGCCCGTATACGAACTTCTCCTCGAGCATCTCCCTTAGGGGCTCCAGTTCGAAGTTGGAGCTGCACCGGTACATGTAGAGGTTGAGCGGCTCAGGCGGTTCGATGATGGTGCACTCGAGATCCGTCCGGTCACCCCCGAGCTCGATAGTGCCGCAGAAGATGGCCATCCCGTTCGGCGGGGGGTTGCGGTAGTACTTCAGCCGTGAGAGGATGGAGGATATCGCGCTCTGGACATTTGTCCGGGTCTGCTTGCTCTTGATGTTGGCGCACTGCCCGAACTCGTCCCGCAGCTGGCCGGTAACATCATGGATCTGCTTGTCGGGGGGAATGTACAGGGAAATAAGCTCCGTCCCGCTTCCCTGCTTGGCCTGCAGCCTCTCGAGCGTCTTGCGGAACTCGTACCGCCGCCTGGCTTCGTCCATCTCCCCAATCTCGGTCATTTCCTTACCAATCACCCGCTGCTGTCAAACAAAAGCTTAGGATTATTCAACCGGCCAGGGCATAAATTTGCCCACAATCATGCAGGATCCGGGCATCCACCTCTTCGTTCATGCCATGGGTGCCATTGAAGCTGATAAACTGCTTCGGCCCGGCCAGCGAATCATAGAGGGCAAGGCCCTGTTCATAGGGGATGACAGGATCTTCCCGGGAGTGGAAGATCCAGGACGGCCGTCCGGCCATCATCGCGCCATAGGTTTCGGGGTCCACGGATAGAAGGAACCTCCCGGCATCCCCCGAGTACTGGTTGCCAGCCATCCCGAAACCGGAGGTGGAAACCCCAAAAAAGCCGGCGAAGCCGGGGTCCAGGGCAGCGGCAATAGCTGCGTACCGGCCGCCGTTGCTCTCACCCAGGGCATAGACCGGGATCCCGTACCGGGCTGCCAGGTAGGAGCGTGCGCATGAGAAATCGCAGACAGAGAGGTAGTACTCGGGCCACGTACCTGCCCTGAACCGCTGGAAATCATCCTGGAGGTCGAGCGGGCGCCCGGAGGTCTCTCCCCCGTTCCCCCGCACGTCCAGGACGAGGAATACATAGCCCTGCCGGGCATAGTCAAGTGCTCGGGGCTGGTGTCCCTCTTTCTTGACCCCGGCCCCCGGTGCCATGAGGAACCCTGCCCGAGGGCGGGGAGGCGATGCCGCAATTGCGTAGACATCGCCCTGGCTACCATGGAAGACGATATGGGAAAGGGTGTATTCGGAGGTCTCCTGCAGGACCGTCTCCGATGCCTGGCACGGGGGGCAGGTCAGGCTGAGCACTCCGCTCCCGTTTACGTGGTACCCCGCAGCAGGAGGAGCGGGTGCCTGGAGGCATCCTGCCATGAGGGCGGCCAGCAGCGCTATTCCCAGGAGGAGAACTCCCCTGGGCGTCATGGGGGACCCTGGCAGCGCGAAACCAGGCAGATGGTCTTTGCGTCGCTGATGCGGCCGTCAACAATCATACCCTGCAGGTCGCCCAGGGGCATCCGGACCACCTCGATCACCTCGTCTTCATCCGGGTGGAAGCGGGTGGACGGCGAGAGATCCCTCGCTTCGTAGAGGTAGATCCGTTCATCGGTGAACCCCGGGGTGGTATAAATGAACCCACGGGGGACGAAGGATCCTGCCTGGAGCCCCGTCTCCTCGATGAGTTCCCTGCGGGCAGCATCTAGAGGCTCTTCGCCGGGATTGAGCGTCCCTGCCGGGGCTTCCAGGATGAACTCCCCGATGGCGAAACGGTACTGGCGGATCAGGGAGCAGGTCCCGTCTCCATGGACCGGGAGCATTGCCACCGCGTCGCCGGGGCGGACCACCACCCGCTCCACGACTTTCCCCCCCGGGAGGGGGTATTCCTTCCTCTCTACCGTGAGGCGCTTTCCCCGGTAGAGATCGGTCACGGCCCCCTCCGGTATGGTAGGGGATCCGTGAGCCCAAGTGCTGCAAAAGCGCTTCGCCGGAAGTGGCAGGCCCCGCATACCCCGCAGGCCGCTTCCTCGTCCTGGTAGCAGGACCAGGTCTGGTCGTAAGGGACTCCCAGCCTCAGACCCTCTGCCAGGATCTCCTGCTTGGTCATGTTGATGAAGGGCGTTATCAGCCGGATGGAGGTCCCTTCCCGTGTGCCCAGGTCGATGACCCGCTGGAACGCATGGATAAACCCGGGCCGGCAGTCGGGATACCCGCTGTAATCATGGGACTGCACCCCGATGAAGATGGCGTCCGCTTCCCTGGACTCGGCAAAGCTGGTTGCAATGGCCAGGAGGTTCGCGTTGCGGAACGGCACGTACGTGTTGGGGATGCCCTCCCTGGCAGGGTTATAGGAATCGACCGGGAGGCGGTGATCGGTGAGGCTGCTTCCGCCGAACCGGGAAAGGTAGGTGAGGTCGATCTCCAGGAGCTCCCGGACCCCGAGGAGCCGGGCGATGGTCCTGGCGCATTGCAGCTCTTTTCGTTCGGTCCTCTGGCCATAGTTGAAGTGCAGGCAATAGAGATCATACCCCGCATCACGGGCCCTGTACGCCAGGGTGGCAGAATCCATCCCACCCGAGAGGAGGCAGACGGCCTTCAATTACCGCACCCCCAGGAACTTGTGCAGCTGCAGCTGAAGCCGTGCCGGGAGGTCCCGCTCCAGGATGAAATTTGCTGCCTCGCGGGGATCTGATCCAGAGACCGGCGAGAAGAAGATCTCCCCGGCGATGGGCTGACCCCTCATAACCCTGGCGGCATACTCGAGGTCTGCCCGGTCCGCTACCACGAATCTGACGCAGTCACCTGAGGAAATGAGCGGGAGGAATGTGAGATCGCTCCGGCCACCCGAGGAGGGGCACTTGATATCCATACAGATGGAAGCGTAGGGCTGGTAGGGGGAAAAGTTGATGGTCCCATTGGTCTCGATATCGATAGCATACCCCTGCCGCGCCAGGGAGCGGACAAGCTGCACGAGCGGCTCCCCCTGCAGCAGGGGTTCTCCTCCGGTAATGCACAGGTATTTCCCCCCAAGGGACCGGAGCTCTGCCTCGATCTCATCCGCGCTCATCTCCATGCCGCCCTCCCATGCATACGTGGTATCGCACCAGGTGCAGCGGAGGTTGCATCCGGAAAACCGCACGAACGTGCAGGGCCGGCCCTGGTTCCTCCCCTCTCCCTGGATACTTCGGAATAGTTCAGTTACCTGCATGGACCCTTTCCGCGTAGCACCCCGGGGACTCCCAGACCCGGAGACGGGTAACCCTGGCATCATGGCCCCGTTTCCTGCATTCCTCGTGCAGCTGGTCACAGAGGAGCGAGGCCAGCAGTTCACTGGTAGGTTCTCCGGGGGTTATTACAACCGGGTGGACCTTCCTGATGCAGCGGACCAGGGGGTCTTCCTGGTTGAGGATGATCTGGTGGTCCAGCCGCTCGACCACCTCCTTGATCGTATTGTAATCAACAAGGATTCCGGTCTTCTCGTCCACGCGGCCCTCCATCCAGACCTCGACCCTCCAGCGGTGCCCGTGCAGGCAGGCGCACTTGCCCTGGTAATGCAGGAGCCGGTGGCTCGCGTCGAAATGCACTTCCTTGTAGAGCCGGGATTGCATTATACAGGGTATGAGGAAGCGGGATATAATATTATTAGCAATGGCGTGGAATATATACAGGCAATTGTGGAAGGCTAATATATAAATCGCATCCGCGCATTTATATAATGCATAAACAGCCGGGTCCACGTTTATGAGAAGACTGACTCGAATGAGGGCATTTCATGGGAAAGGGTAAATTTGCAGCAAGGAAACTGATCCGGGACTCCAAGAAGTTCCGGTGGAGTGACCCCAAGTACGTGCGGAGCCACGGCGGGGTCAACATCAAGTCCGACCCCCTGGAGGGCGCTCCACAGGCCAGGGGAATCGTTCTGGAGAAGATCGGGGTTGAAGCCAAGCAGCCCAACTCGGCCATCCGCAAGTGTGTCCGGGTCCAGCTGATCAAGAATGGCCGCCAGGTCACCGCCTTTGCCGTTGGTGATGGTGCGATAAACTTCATCGACGAGCACGATGAGGTGGAGATCGAGGGGATTGGCGGCCGCCTGGGCCGATCCATGGGGGATATCCCGGGGGTCCGCTACGTCGTGACCAAGGTGAACAACGTTTCCCTGCACGAGATGGTTATCGGGCGCAAGGAGAAGCCCCGGAGGTAACCGGAGATGGCTGAAGAGGAAACCACCCCCAACAGGCTGCTCTTCAACAAGTGGGACCTGTCCGAGGTCCAGGTCACCGACCCGAGCCTGGTGCGCTATATCAATCTCAGCCCTGTTATTATCCCTCATTCCACGGGCAAGTTCACCCGCCAGGAGTTCAACAAGGCCAATATGTTCATCGTGGAGAGGCTGATCAACCGGCTGATGCAGTCCGAGATGAACACCGGGAACAAGCAGCTGGCCACTCGCATCGTTCGGGACGCGTTTGAGACCGTGTACAAGAAGACCAAGAAGAACCCGGTCCAGGTGCTGGTGGAGGCCATAGCCAATACCGGTCCCCGGGAGGAGACGGTTCGCCTGAAGTACGGCGGAATCAATGTGCCGAAGTCGGTGGACACCGCGCCGATGCGCCGGGTGAACACCGCCCTCTACTTCATCTCAGAGGCAGTGTACAAGGCGGCGCACAAGAGCAAAAAGCCAGTAGCCGCGTGCCTGGCCGATGAACTGATTGCCGCTTCCAAGGGGGACGTGAAGACGTACTCGGTGAATAAAAAGGAAGAACGCGAGCGGATTGCAAAGTCTGCCCGATAATTTCAGGACAAATCACTTTTTTGGTGTTTCTATGGCCAGAGGCAGAAAATCAATCGACAGAGTAACCGAATTAATGAGTGATCCGGTACACATCCGGAATATCGGCATCGTTGCCCATATCGACCACGGCAAGACCACCCTTTCTGACAACCTCCTGGCAGGAGCGGGCATCATCAGCGAGGAGCTGGCTGGAAAACAGCTCTTCATGGACTCAGACGAGGAAGAGCAGGCCAGGGGCATCACCATCGATGCCAGCAACGTCTCCATGGTCCACGAGTACAACAACCAGGAGTTCCTTATCAACATGATCGATACTCCCGGTCACGTGGACTTCGGGGGAGATGTCACCCGGGCCATGCGTGCGGTTGATGGCGCCGTCGTCCTGGTGGACGCTGTGGAAGGCACCATGCCCCAGACCGAGACGGTGCTTCGCCAGGCATTAAAAGAAGGCGTCCGGCCTGTCCTCTTCATCAACAAGGTGGACCGCCTTATCAACGAGCTCAAGGTGGACGAGATGGAGATGCAGATCCGCCTGGGCCGGGTCATCGACAAGGTGAACAAGCTTATCAGGGGGATGAACGAGGAGGCCTACAACAAGGGCTGGAAGCTTGATGCCCCGGCAGGAACGGTGGCTTTCGGCTCGGCCCTCTACAACTGGGCCGTATCGGTGCCCTACATGAAGAAAAGCGGTGTCTCCTTCAAGGAAGTCTACGACCGCTGCCGGGCCGGGGACATGAAGAGCCTGGCAAAGAGGAGCCCGCTCTGCGACGTGGTCCTTGACATGGTCGTCAAGCACCTCCCCAACCCGGCCGATGCCCAGAAGCGGAGGATCCGGGTCATATGGCACGGCGACCCCGAGAGCCCCGAGGGCAAGGCCATGCTCCACTGTGACCCGGACGGGGCGGGCACCCTCATGATCACGGATATTACCTTTGACCCGCATGCCGGCGAGGTAGCAACGGGCCGGCTCTTCTCAGGGAAGATCAAGAGGGGCACCGAGGTGTACGTGATGGGGACGGCCAAGAAGGTCAACCGGCTCCAGCAGGTAGGAATCTTCATGGGCCCCACCCGGGTGGAGGTGGAGGAGATCACCGCCGGGAACATTGCCGCTGTGACCGGCTTAAAAGACGCCGTCGTAGGCTCCACGGTCAGTACGCTCATGGAAATGACCCCGTTCGAGTCCCTGAAGCACTATTCGGAGCCAGTCATGACCGTGGCGGTGGAGGCCAAGAACATGAAGGACCTCCCCAAGCTGGTGGAAGTCCTGCGCCAGGTGGCCAAGGAGGACCCCACCCTGCAGGTCACGATCAACGAGGAGACCGGGGAGCACCTCATCTCGGGTATGGGGGAGCTGCACCTCGAGATCATCACCGGCCGCATCAAGCGGGACAAAGGCGTGGAGATCATCACGTCCGAGCCCATCGTAGTCTACCGGGAGACAGCGATCCAGAAGGCGGGGCCGGTGGAAGGGAAGTCCCCGAACCGGCACAACCGGTTTTACATCGAGCTCGAACCCCTGCCCGAGGTCATTGTCGCCCTGATCAAGAACGGCGAGGTCTCCATGAACCAGATGGCCCTGGAGCGGCGGGACGTGCTGATGAATGCCGGGATGGACAAGGATGAGGCCAAGAGCGTCAAGGACATCTATGGCACCAACCTGTTCGTCGACATGACCAAGGGTATCCAGTACCTGAACGAGACCATGGAGCTGATCATAGAGGGCATCCACGAAGCCCTGGACGGGGGGCCCCTGGCCGACGAGAAGGTCCAGAACCTGAAGATACGGCTGGTGGACGTGAAGCTCCACGAGGACGCCATCCACCGGGGCCCGGCCCAGGTCATTCCCGCCGTCCGGGCGGCGGTGAAAGCCGGGCTCCTCATGGCAGGGGACACCCTCCTCGAGCCGGTGCAGAAGATCCAGATCACGGTCCCCACCGACCAGATGGGGAACGCGACCACCCAGATCCAGGGGAGGCGGGGCCAGGTCTACGATATCCAGAGCGAAGGTGACACCGTGACCGTTGTGGGCAAGGCCCCGGTGGCAGAGCTCTTCGGGTTTGCCGGGGACATCCGATCGGCAACGGAGGGGCGTGCCATGTGGAGCACCGAGTTCTCGGGCTTCGAGATGGTTCCCAACAGCATGCTTCGGGACGTGGTGGGGGGTATCCGGAAGCGCAAGGGCCTGAAAGAGTCGATCCCCACCCCGTCGGACTACCTGGGCTGAAATACCCAGCGTATCATTTTCACCTGTTTTCCACACAACATCCCGGTTGGCCGGGACTTTCCTCAAGGGGCCCGTGACCGCACACCCGGCCCCTTTTCGCACAGAAAAGGTATCGCGAACAGGTGGAATTATTGCGTGCAGGAATTCCTGGCCTGCCCTGATAAACCAGTCATTTCCACCCTCCCGTCCATCTCATCTGCGAAAAAGTGAATCCCCATCAGGAGACGAGGGAAACCTTCACCATCTTCACCGGTTCCAGGGGGCGGTCGTTCCGGTCGGTCTTCACCCTGCCGATACGGTCGACAACGTCCATTCCCTCCACGACCCGGCCGAATGCCGGATGACGGTCGTCCAGGAAATTGTTGTCCACCAGGTTGATGAAGAACTGGGACCCGCCGGTATTGGGCCCGGCATTGGCCATGGAGATCGTGCCGCGGTCGTTCCGGTTGCCAGCGCGAAGCTCGTCCCGGATGGTGAACCCAGGGCCGCCCCTCCCAGTCCCGGTTGGGTCCCCTCCCTGGATCATGAAGCCGTCGATGACCCGGTGGAAGATGACCCCGTTGTAGAATCCTTTTTCGACAAGGGAAGCGAAATTGCCTGCCGTGACTGGCATGTCCCCAAAGAGCTCGATGACGATGCGCCCCTGGGTGGTCTCCATGGCGGCTTTTTTCCCTGCCGCAGGGCCGGCCTTTGTACTCATGTCTTTTATCCCTCATCATGTTGCCCCTGTTTGGCAATTGACCTTTGCTTCACGGCTGCTCGAAGGGGGGTCAGGGAATGATGACGCTGGCCTGCCGGTCGAAGGGGTTGGTGCGGACAGCAAGCGAGAAGAGGTAGGGGTAGTTCCTCTTCAGGTAGTGCATATAGTGCAGCCACTGTGCCACCAGGCAGGTATAGGCCCTGCACGCGTCCATTGAGAGGTGCTGTATATCGCGGGAAGGCAGGGTGGAAAGGTCGTCCCTGTTCTCCAGCTCCTCGGTCAGGTGAAAGATGGCCCTGAGCAGCTCGGGGAACTCTTCATGCTCCAGGAGGAGCGGGTTTTCCAGGAGGCGGATCATGAAGTCCTCCTTCTGGACCAGGAATGACTTCAGGCCGGTAAGATCGAGGCCTCCGGGCTCGATGGTGCACGAGTAGCGTGACAGGGTGCCGGCGACCCGGGCAAAGTCTTCGCCGGACCACTGGTCAGATATCAGCAGTTCTTTCCGGAGAGCCTTCATCCCGGGGTCATTGTCTGAGAAGTGGGCGAGGAGCCTTGTTCCGAGCGCAGAGAAGAATGTCCCTATCACCATGTTCATCTTCTCCATCTTCACCCGCCGGTCCCGCAGCTCCAGGAGCCGGTGGAGGACCAGGGTGACCAGGAGCACTTCGATAGGGAGGAAGGCCAGGTCCCCGATAAAGTAGATCCAGATATGGTGGGCGTCCTGGAAGACCAGGTAGTGCACCGCATACATTCCTATTGACAGGGCGATGAGGGCGATAGCGACAAGAACTGTCCATCTTCGTTCATCCATGGCTGATCACGGCAACCGTTCTGATACCAGAAGTAATCCTCTTTGCAAGGTAAAAACCCCGGTTCCGGGGAAGGGTGGGTGATGAAACCGGCCCCTCGATAAAACGAAACCCTAAAACAATCCCCCGCCAACACTTCCGGTATGGCGGCAGGGAAGCTGAAGGTCGTGGTCTTTGGATCGTACGATGCCGGGAAGTCCACCTTCATCCAGGCCATCGATCCCGGAGCCCGGCATGTTGAGGCGCATACCATGGACGGGGATACCACCGTGGCCCTCGACTTCGGGAGGACAAACCTGCACAACCTCCAGGTCTTCCTCTTCGGCACCCCCGGGCAGGACCGCTTCGAGTTCGTACGCCAGACCCTGGCGTACGGGATGGATGCTGCCATCCTGGTGGTGGACTGCAGCGTAGCGGTCGACGATTTCACCCGCCAGCTCTACCGGACCCTCGTGGAGCAGGGCATTCCGCTGGCCGTGATGCTCAATAAGTGCGACCTCTCCGAGGCCTGCCCGGCGCTGGCCCGCCGGGAGCTGGACTCCGCGCTGCTGTACGAAATAAGCGCGACGAGACCGGAAAGTGCACGGAACGCCCTGGCAGGGTTCATTGGGACACTGGTAAAGGATCTTTAAGAGATAGTTTGCGGTCCAGGCCAGGGGAAGACCCGGTCCCGGGGCCGGGCATTGACCGGCATACGCCCGTACCCGATGGTCCCCGGGAGCAAACCGGTTTCCCCTGAAGGTGCGTGTTTCCTGTCCTGGTTTTCGATTCCCGGTCAGAGAAGCCCCATTTTTCCAGGGAGGCTGCGCGCCCACGCCTTCACCTGCTCCCAGTCCCGGAAGTCCCCGGGTTTCACTCCTCCCAGGGTAATGATGGACCGGTCCGCCGCGGTCATATGGTCAGGATCGACTTTTCCCGGGAAGAACGCTGCATCCACCGGATCAAAGAAGATGCGGACGGCCTGCAGGGCATCCTCGCCGCTCTGCAGGTGCGCTTCAAGCCTGTCGCGGAGCGAGTAACCGGCCGAAAAGATGGCCACCGGCCGTTCGGCCAGGGCCGCCCGGTGCCGGGAGACCAGCTCCCGCGCTTCCACCAGCCATTTGCCCATGTAGAGCGGGCTCCCCAGGACCACGGCATCATAGTCCAGGGGGTCCATGTCACGGGAAGCTGGTGCCAGGTCCACCAGGATTCCTGCCCTCCGGATCTCCCCGGCGATTGCTGCTGCAATTTCGGCGGTGGACCCGTACCTGCTGGCATACCAGACCAGCACACTCTTTGGCGACGCTTTTTTCTCCTTCACGGTGAGACCGCTCCCTTCGAAGTCCAGCCAAACGTTTGTATCCGGGACCACAAGAACGTGGCGGGGCATTGTCTCACTGTTCCTCCTGACCCCGGTTTACCATGGACGAAATGCGTCCGGATTCAGGCGCAGCGATACCCTTTTTCCTCGAGGTACGGCTGAATACGTGCCTCGGCGTCTTCCGGGTGCCGGGCAATCAGCCGTTCCATGCCTCCCCAGGCGTCCCGGAGGCCGGGGTCGCTGCTGTGGAGCGCCAGTGTCCCGGTCACCTTCCCGATGACGGTTCCGTCCGCTGACAGCACCTGGAGGATCACGCACCGGAATGCCTTGCACTGGGAAGGGCTGGTCTCGTGGATGGTGCACACGATACGCTCTCCCCGGGGACGGAGGAATGGGCAGGCCGAAGGGTGCAGGTCGATCCACGACCTGTCCATGAAGAGATCACGCTTATCTTCGTCGATGCGGGCGGGAAAAATCATACCCGTGGAAACACAGCATCCCTCGAACTCGAACGGCCCGGTCTGCTGTCCGATTACGATATAATCACCCAGGTGCATGCAGCAGCTGCCGCACTGCCGGCATTCAAAGGTCACACTCCTTTGTTCCGATGCGTGCAGGTATTATGCTTGTGCTATTCGCAATTTCCGGTCGCACTGGACTCATGGGTGCTTTCAGGACCGCGCCAATAAGGGCAGGCCGCTATTCAACCAGCGGCCTGGTGCCGCAGGATGTCGTTTCCGGAAAGGTGTATCAGGCGGATAGGATGCATATGGGCCCGGCTGCAGGTGTAACCGGACGCCGTTGGGACCTGGATGTGAAGAGACTTCGGTCCGGGCGGATTCTCACGCGGTAATCCCGGGCAACGGGCCCCTCCGGGCAGGAACGGTTTCTCCGGTTCCTGCTATACCTTGATATCGCGCTGGCACCAAACCCTCTCCCGTAGGATTCGCCCATGAAGCAGAAGGAAGTTTATAGCGGCGTCCCCGGGATGCTGCGCCCGTTCAAGGAATTCCTGGAGAAGAAGGGGCTTTCGGCAGGCGACCAGGTGGTCTATTACGGCTGCCCCGGTACCTGCACCCCTTTCGTGGAGCTGCTCGGGTTCGCCGTGCGCGGCATGGATCTGCAGCAGGTATTTGTCCCGTACGTTGATGAATCGAAGGCCCGGGAGGTACGGCAGGTCCCGGACATCGGGATGCAGGCAGCCGGCCCGGCCCGGATCGGCAGCCCGAAGGTGGTCGTGGTAATGGGGGGACTCTCCATGCCCAACGTCCCGGTCACTGTACACCAGGTGAAAGCAGCCATCGAGAAGCACCCCGGCGCCTCGCGGGTCGGGGTCTGCTTCATGAACATGTTCGAGAAGACGGGGTGGCTGAAGGAGATCGAGTTCGAGTTCCTCATCGATGCGACCATCAGCCCGGTCGACGTGTGGAAGTAAGAGCAGGTGCTGCAGCCAGGATCCGACTTAACCCTTCCCTGCCTGGTACGGGAGGCTGAAAACGTCTCAAGCAGGACAGCTTTTAGGCATCGTCCAAGGAACAGGAGCCTTTTACCACTGAGGAGGTTCAAGGATCCCGGCGGTTCCAGGAGCGTCCCGGACATGCTGTTTTTCGCGGGGCGTTTAACTCCCGGCACGCATGGGATCAGTGATGTTTTTTCGGTGCCGTATATGAAAAGAACATCATGAATTCGTTGGCAACCAGGCGAATAAGGTGAAAATGCCGGAGGCATTTTCAGATTTAAAAAAGGTTATTTCGGGCTTATATACGGGTTGCGGAGTGCCTTGTTCACCCCGAACTTTGCCCGCTCATCTACGGTCTTCTGGTTCTTGGTGATCTTCTCGACTGCCAGCTTGGTGACCATCTCCAGGCCGGGCTTGACCTGCTCGATGGGTTTCGTCTCGAAGCAGCCGGCTGCGATGGCCTTGGACCAGACGTCGTCCCCGCTCTTGGTGCGGACGAAGACCGTGCTCCAGCCGTCGGGGCTCCCCACCGACCCGGTGGAGACATCGGCCAGGTTGGCCACGTAGTCAAGGCAGACGTGGCAGCCGGGCTGCTCATACTTGTGGGTCACCTTCAGCGGCAGCTGGACGACCTGTCCCCGGTTGCCATAGACCCAGAACTTGCCCTTGCCGATCTCCATCTTCTTGACTGCCTCCATCTTCATGGCTGCATGGTCCTCCACGAGCTGCTTGATGCTCTGGTATGGGAAGTTCTCCATGCAGAAGATGCCGATGGCCAGCTTGATCTTGTCAGGGACGTCCCGAAGGCCGACCGGGTAGAGCTGCCCCTTCCTGACCGCCTGCATCTGGCAGGGGGTCCCCACGATGCCTATCTTGTCCAGGCCGTAGCTCCGGGTGGCCTCCTTGATGAAGGAGACGTTGGGGCTGAGATTATACTTTGTCCCGCGGGAAGCCATCAGCTCCTCGACGGTGGTCGCAACCATGGGGCGGGGCCTCCAGGGCTCGTCGCCGGGCCCGGCAACGATGGCCCCGTCGATGATCCCCTCTTCCAGGGCGAACTTGAAGAGGGTGGTGACGATCCCGCCGTCCTGGGCCTTCTTCAGGATCTCCGTGTCCTTGCTCCGGGCCGATACACAGAGTTTGTATTTACCGAGTTCTCCTGCCATTTCTTTCACCTCACATAAGAGCGGCGCCAATGGCCTCCATGATGCCCTCGAATTCAGGAATCACGTCAAAGTTGAAGAAGCTCCTCGGGCACTGGGCATAGCAGGCTCCGCACTTGATGCACATCTCCCGGTTCACGTTGGGCTTCCCGTACTCGTGGGTTATGGCCCTGACCGGGCAGGCTGCCGCACAGGAACCGCATCCCATGCAGAGGCCCTGGTTTATGACGTGATACATCAGGTCGCACCCGCAGGCCTCGGTCCCGCGCTCGGCGAGCTGCATGAGCGGGGTCAGGTACTTCTTGGCCAGCTCCTGCTGGTCCTTGGTTCCCTTGAGGAGCAGGTATGCCATCACGCAGACATTCCGTATCAGCTGGGGCGTCGGAGCGCACCCGGGGATGTAGGCATCGACCTTGATAAGGTCCCCGATGGGCAGGAACGACTCGTGCTGCGGCTGGTTGGGCTGGCCGCCCCGGCCGAACCGGGTGATGTTGCCATAACAGGCGCACCCTCCGACGGCGACTACGACCGCTGCTTTTTCACGTGTCTGTTTGATCTCTTCCACTGCGAGTTTGTCCTGGATACAGACCGACCCCTCGACCAGGGCGACATCCATCTTGGGGATGTGCCGCACGTCGGCAAGGGTGAGGCCGTATACGAGGTCAGCATATTTATCTAGGATTGTTAACAGTCCGGCATAATTATCAGCGAGGGATACCAGACAGCCAGTGCATCCACTCATGTGCACGTGGCCTACTGTAATCTTGTCTGCCACAGGCTTTTCCTCCTTTGTAACTGTTTGTGCCTTTTTCTCTACGCCAGCCGGTGCTTTTGGCTCAGTACTGGCGCTCTTCTTTCCGAAGATTCTTGAGAGCAGTCCCATAATCCACCCCGATCAATGACAGTACTTCGCGTACTGCCCTGGGTATCGCGCTCTGAACCTCTTCCGTGAGCCCGAGTTCAAATTCTGGGGCGGTCACACGTTTCGGCTGGCATCCAATGATCGTGATGTCCATCTCGTCCTTGAGCCGGTGCAGGGGTTCGGTGAGATCCCAGGAATGGGCGTCACGGTAACTTCCTGCCGGCAGGTCTTCGACCCTGAACCTGGCCAGCTCCCCGGGCTGTCCTCCAAAGTCAGCCACATCGATGATGATGAGCTTCCTGGTCAGCCGGGGGTCGAGGAGGGTGAAAATGAAGTGCGGGCCACCGAGGCCTGCGTCCACCGCCTTGATGGTATCTGGCAGGTTGAGGCGGGAGAGTTCCTCCACCACGGCAGGGCCGAACCCGTCATCTCCAAAGAGCGGATTCCCGCACCCTGCAACCACGATCTCGGGATACAGCATGTGTGTGCACTTCACTGGATGAGTTTCTCGGCAATGACCCGCTTGTCCTCGTCGATCACGATCATGTGGGTGGCACACGATACGCACGGGTCATACCCGCGCATCACCATCTCGGCGACCTGCCACGGGGCGCCGGTCAGGGCACGGCTGCAGGTCGGGAAGTTCCAGGTGGTGGGCACCAGCATCTCGTAATAGAGCACCCTGCCATCCTTGACCTTGGCCAGGTGGACATCGGTTCCGCGGGGAGCTTCGTTGGCCGCCCAGCCGAGTGATCCATCACCCTGTGGGATGGGGTCTGCGAGGACCCTGCCTGACGGATTGTATTCGTCAAGGGCATTGATCATGGCATAGAGGCAGTCCGTGTACTCGAGTTGCCGGGCAGTGTGCTGGCCCCAGGTCCCCTTCATATCAAAGTTCTTGAAGGTGACCAGGCGGGCGCGGGGGCCGACTTCGACCGGGGCGCCATCGTAGAGCGGCACGCCGGTGCAGGCCTCCATCTGGGGGTTTACCTTAGTACCGACGGGAGATGTCCCTCCAATGGGATAACTCGGGTCTGCGAGGCTGACCTCGCCTTCACCCATGTACCAGTCCCATGGCCTGACATCGGTCCAGCGCTTGGGGTCCCATCCGGGATTAGCGTCCAGGTTGGAACTGGAGTACAGGGGGTGAGCAGCCATGACTCCCTGGCTGTGGTATCCGAGGGTCTTCGGGAGCGGTACCTGCTTGCCGCCGACCTCGACCCAGTCCCGCTTCCTCATGTTGTTGATGATCGCAATCATCAAATCCATCTGTTCGTGCGCCAGGACCAGGCCTTCCTTGGCCAGGTCGTACATCTTGGAGACAGCCTGCTTGGTGCAGGGCTTATACATGCCGCCGACACGCGGGTTGCTCGGGTGTACCGCCTCCCCGCCGGCGATCTCTCCGATGGTCTGGCCAATCTCACGAATTCTCTGGATCCGCTTGGCAACGGTCCGGACCGGTTCCTGGGGCGAGAACGGGTTGATCTTCTGTTCTGTCCCCGGGAGATAGAAGTCAGGCAGGATCAGGATGTTGTGCAGGGCGATGCTGTGCAGCCGATTGGCGCATTGGAGGATGATTCGCAGCAGCTTGGCGTCCCTCGGGATCTCGCAGCGGATCGACCCCTCCATGCATTCAATACCGGCCAGGGTGTGGGCGATAGGGCAGATACCACAGACCCGTGATGCGATCTTGGGGACCTGGTCCATCGTCTTGTTGATGGCGAGCTTCTCCACCCCCCGCACAGGGGTGATGCTCAACCAATCACCACGCTCGATGATGCCCGCATCGTCTACCTTCAAGACGAGCTTTGAGTGTCCCTCATGCCTTGTGGTTGGGGAAATCTCTACAATTTTCGACAATATTATCGCCTCATGGTAATCTCCGATGTTCACTTTGCGATACTGGTGTTATTTCCACACAAACCTCTCCCGAAAGAGAGACGGTTGACCGTACTGAGTACGTTCAACATATTGTACCAATCTCCTATTATATATCTCCTTTGCAATAATCCAGGCCATTTCCGGCGGTTATTCAAAAAGATAAACCTTTTATAGCTAAGATCTGGCACCCGGAGTAAGTGACCGCGGATGGAAGATGATTTCCATGCCGGACTAATTTAATGCCACCTTTTTTTCTGCCTGTTCTCAGCCGCTATGCATGAACCCCCCAGATCCGGGGTCCCATTGTGCGATATACCGTGCACGAAAAATCCGCCTATGACGAACAAAAAAGTCATTTTAAACAATATTTAATTTTGGAACCGGAGGAAGGGGGAAATCTCCCAGGCAGGGAAATGCCCAACCTGGTCTGTTCAGGTTCCAGGGCTCATGGGATTTTTTAAAAAAAAGGGAACAGGTTGAAGGCGATACCAAACCTCCCTCCAAAAACAGGTAATTTTTCACGAAGCTTCTGAATTCATTTCAACGAAGAGCTCGGCTATGGTTGCCTGGCGCTCGGCGTACGCGTCATGCTGGTGAATGCTCTCCTCGTTGGTCTGCTTGATCGTGACCAGCGAGTCGCCGGGCAGGTCAGGGAACTCCGCGAGGACCTTTTTAGCAATCTCCCGGACGCAGTCCTCGACAAAGCGGGGGTTTTTATGGGCAGAAAGGACTACGTAGCTCTCGTCTCCCCGTTTCAGCAGCTCGAAGATCGAGGAGCTCATGGACTCCTTGAGGATATTGATGATCTTTTCCAGCTGGACGTGCTGGTCATCGTCGATCTCGATGCACAGGAACCCCCTTCCCCGCTGGTTGTGGGTGGCCATGGGCACCTCGGCCAGGAACGCGGCTATCTTCTCCTTGGGGATGCCCATGTTCTCCAGGACGTTGACAGCCCGCTCTTTCATGATGTCCTGGGCACAGGGGCATGCGGTCATGCCGGTCACCTCCGCACCGATGCTCTTGCGCACGATGGGCTCGCGGAACGTCCGGCGGGCGACCGCACGGGCATGCACCTTCACCACCTCGTGGCAGCTGGTATGCGAGACCGGGGTCTCCCGCTTGACCATGAACTGGCTTTTCATCATCACTTCAGTTCGATCGGCGTATTCGTGCCGATCGAGCAGCTTCCTGGCCACCACGCTGCAGAGCTTCTCGATCTCGTTGACGTCGCCATCGATGGCCTGCTGGAGGACTTCGTCGATGACCTCGAAGTTCCGGGAGAGGTTTGCTCCCTTGAGGCTCCCCGGGAGGTCAACAAAGACGTCGAAGGTGGAGATGAAGATGACCGGCCGCTTCTCGGGCCTGGAGACTTCTACCAGTTTCTTGACGTTCTTGACGCCGACCCGGGTGAGGTTGATGCGGACATCAGGGATGGTGGACTGGATGTCCGGCAGGTCCCTGCTTGTTTTCGACTGAACAGAATCGCGAATAGCTCAATCGCTCCCGAAGATAATGTGAGAGGGATTTTTTTTATAAAATATTTAAGTGCTCTGTTGTCGTACCTGGAACATTGCCTATGATACAGAAATACTATGAATCCGATGCCGACATGAGTGTGCTGAAGGGAAAGAAGATCGCGGTGATTGGCTATGGTTCCCAGGGGAGGGGGCAGTCCCTGAACCTGCGCGACAGCGGCCTCGACGTAATCATCGGTCTCCGTCCGGGGCGCAGCTGGCAGGCCGCATCGGCGGATGGCTGGAAAGTCCTTCCTGTTTCCGATGCGGTCAAGGCGGCCCATATCATCCAGATCCTGGTCCCGGACGAACTGCAGGGAGGCCTGTTCCAGGCAGAGATCAGGCCGCACCTCTCGGCCGGGAAGTGCCTGATGTTTTCCCATGGATTCAACATCCACTTCGGGCAGATCGTGCCCCCGCCAGATGTCGACGTTATCATGGTCGCCCCCAAGGGACCCGGCTACATGGTGAGGAGGATGTACGAGGAGGGCAAGGGAGTCCCCGCGCTCATCGCCATCCATCAGGACCACTCCGGGAAGGCCCAGCAGCTCGCGCTGGCCTATGCCAAGGGGATCGGGGCCACGCGGGCGGTGGTGCTGGAGACAACCTTCAGGGAAGAGACCGAGACCGACCTCTTCGGGGAGCAGGCAGTGCTGTGCGGGGGAGTCACCTCCCTGGTCCGGGCCGGGTTCGAGACCCTGGTTGATGCGGGGTATGCCCCTGAAATGGCGTACCTGGAGGTCCTCCATGAGCTCAAGCTGATCGTGGACCTCATTTACGAGGGGGGTTTCACCAATATGAGGAGGTCCATCAGTAATACCGCGCAATACGGGGACCTTACCCGCGGCCCCCGGGTCATCGGGGCGGAGAGCTACCTTGCTATGCAGGAAATTTTAAAGGATATCCAGTCTGGAGAGTTTGCCAGGGAATGGATGCTCGAGAACCTGGTGAACCGCCCGGTCTTCAATGCCCTCACCCGCGCCGACGAGGAGCACCTCATCGAGCAGGTGGGAAAGGAAGTCCGGGCCATGATGCCCCAGTTCCAGAGAAGGTAATATCCCCCCATTTTTTTGATCGTTCCCAGCCTCCCCAACCGGGTAAATCAGATAATGGTAAGGGCCGGATGCTGTACAGCGAAAACCGGCGCCGATCATCCGGGCCCGGGCCTCATAAGCCGCGTGAATGACTCCAGCGCCCCGTGAATTTCCGTGGTATCGAGGACCAGCGACTCCTGCGCGCCGCGGACTTCCAGGACATCCCCCCCGACCGTTCCGATGACCCTGCATGGCAGGCCGGCCAGGGCGGCGCGGTCAGGACAGGCCAGCAGGAACCGCCCATAGGTCTCTCCGAAGAGGGCATGCAGGAGGTCGCCTTCCAGCCGCACCTGTGCCTGCGGGGCTGCACCCGCAAGGGCGGCAAGGAGGCCCCCCTGGGAAAGGTCAGTTGCGGCCATATCCTGGCAGGAGGCCACCCTGGCCGCCACCGCGGAAATGAGTGCCGCATCGGCCTTAGGCGGGGCAGCCCCGCCGCACCCGGTCACTGCGTCCAGCACCGATCCGCCCAGGTGCTGCCCGGTCTCACCGGCCAGGGCCAGGATCCAGCCATCTTCTGGAATCACCCTCTCCCGCAGCCTCCCCCTCCCCAGCATCCCGATGGATGGCGTTGGCTTGATGCGGGTCCCCATCTCGTCGCTTTCATTGTAGAGCGAGACATTGCCCCCCACCACAGGCACACCGAGCTCCCGCGCACCATCGCCCAGGCCGCGGACGCATTCGGCCAGTTCCCAGGAGACCGCGGGGTGGACGGGGCTTGCGAAATTGAGGCAGTTTACGATGCAGAATGGCACTGTCCCCGCGCAAGCCAGGTTTGCCGCGTTCTCCAGGACCGCGTTGGCGGTCCCGGCATACGGGTCGAGGTGGATGTGCCTCGGGTTGCACCCGCACGAGAGGGAGAGGGCGAGGCCTTCCAGCCGGATAACTGCCGCATCCTTCCCATGGGAGACGGTACGCAGCTGGACATCGTGGTCATATTGCTCGTACATCCAGTGCTTCCTGGCGACCTCGGGATGGGAGAGCACCTTGAGGGCCAGGTCTTTCAACCTCCCAGCCGGCCGGGCGAAGGGCTTTTCTGCGGAGTACGGCTCCCGGGTCCAGGTGCAGGCAGGCGCCTCCCCTGCCAGGAACCCGATGGGCAGGTCGCAGACCACCTTTCCGTGGAAGGTGACCCTGTACCGGGGTTCCTCAATAACCTCCCCCACTTCGCTCCATTTCAAGTCATACCGTTCGGCAATGCGGCCCATGAGGGGGACATCGGCCGGGTCCACTTCCAGGAGCATGCGCTCCTGGGACTCGGCCAGCATGATCTCGACCGGGTGCATCCGGGTCTCCCGCTGGTGCACCCGGTCCGCCCATAGAACGCCCCCGAAGGTGCTGCACATCTCGCTCGACGCCCCTGCCAGTCCCGCCGCACCCAGGTCCCGGCAGGAGAGGACCCTGCCGGTCTCTGCCATCCCGAGGATCGCCTCGATGAGCAGTTTCTCGGTATACGGGTCCCCGATCTGAACGCTTGGCCGGTCTGCGGCTTCAGAGTCCTCGGCCAGGTCACGGGAGGCGAACGAGGCGCCTCCAAGCCCGTCCCTCCCGGTTGAGGACCCGACCAGGACCAGGCGGCTCCCGGGCCTCTTGACCCTGGCCGTGATGAAGCGGTCCGGCCGGACGATCCCTACGCAGACCACGTTCACCAGGGGGTTGCCGCTGTACCCTTCATCCACGCAAAGGTCCCCGCGCACCACCGGGACACCGATGCAGTTCCCGTACCCCCCGATCCCCCCGACCACGTGCTCGCAGAGGTACCGGTTCTTCTCCCGGTCCAGGGGCCCGAAATAGAGCGGGTCCATCAGGGCGATGGGCCGGGCCCCCATGGAGAGGACGTCCCGGACTATGCCGCCCACGCCCGTGGCGGCGCCGTCGTGGGGATCAACGTAGCTCGGGTGGTTGTGGCTCTCCATCCCTATCGCCAGGGCCAGATCGTCGGTGAACCGGACGATGGCCGCATCGTCCCCCGGGCCCAGCAGCACGTCCGGGCCGGTCGTAGGCAGGGTCTTCAAGAACCCCCGGGTGGAGCGGTAACTGCAGTGCTCGCTCCACAGGTTCTCAAAGCAGGCGATCTCCACGTCGGTAGGTTCCCGTCGCAGGGTATTCCGGATGAGCTCCATGTCCTGGGCGGATAACATGATAGGAGACATGTCGTGCGCCGGGCCAGAAAAAAGCACCGAAAAATGCACCGGGCAGAGCCTGGCGGGGAGGCATTTTTTACCTCCGCCTCCCAGTATATAATGATGGTAGATCCGTATGAGACCCTGCTGAAAAAGGCCTACGCGAACGTTACCGAGCCCACCGAGTCGGTGGAGCGGTTCACCGTCCCGGAAGCCCGGGTATATACTGAGGGGAAGACGACGGTCTTTGAGAACTTTGGCGAGATCGCCGATACTGTCCGTAGGGACCGGGACCACCTCATGAAGTTCCTGCTGGGGGAGCTTGGAACGGCCGGCAAGATCGACGGGTCCCGGGCCATCTTCAATGGCAAGTTCGAGCCGTCCCTGGTCAATACCCTGATCAAGAACTACGTGGAAGACTACGTAATCTGCTCGGAGTGCGGCAAACCGGATACACGGCTGGTGAAGGACGACCGCGTCCTCACCCTCCGCTGCGATGCATGCGGGGGCCACCGCCCTGTACGAAAGCGCAAGGCCAGGGCTGAGGCGCCGACCAATGAAGTCACTGAAGGAACGGTCATGGACGTGGAGGTGCAGTCGGTAAGCCGCCGGGGCGACGGCGTGGTGAGGACAGGGAAGTACATCATGTATATCCCCCACGGCAAACCCGGCCAGAAAGTCCGCATACGGGTTACCCGGGTCTCGGGCTCGATCATCTTCACCGAACGCGTCGTGTGAAGAGAACGGCCGCGAATATGCGGGGAATAATCCAGAATAAGATACTTTTACTGTTTCCGGGCCCGCACGCCAGCCAGGAGTTCATCGCAGGACCCGGAGATGCGCCTGCATGCCTCGGTTATCACCACGAGGGGATCTTTTTTTCCGTTCGTGGTGACGAGGAGCTCAGGATCGGAGAACTGGAACTTGATGAGGTACTTGGCAACGTCCACATCCGGGTCCCTTAATATCTCCTCGGTGAGCGCATTCATGAAGGTGTGGCCCTCGCCCAAAATGACGATTTTTACCAGGTCTTTCTGCAGTTCCAGGATTTTAATATTCATCCACTTATAAATGGGCGGGAACCTCCTATATAGGTATCGTGGATCCCTGGTTTCCCGTGCAGGAGGCAGGACACCGGCCTCCGGCCCCATGGATTTTTTAATTCCAGCAGAAGGTCTCGCCGTCGTGGCCCAGGAAAGGAAGGTCCCAGGCCAGGTGGTGGCTCATGTGCACGCATCGGAAGTCGCCCACGTTCAGGGACCGTGCCAGTTCGCGGGCGTCCGCGTAGTTCATGTGCTTGGGGATCTGGAAGGTTGAAGGGACCAGGGCATCGACCAGGAGGAGGTCGACACCTTCCAGGAGAGAGAGGCTCTCTTCCGGGAACCCGGGGCTGGCATCGGCCGTGTATCCGATCCGAAGGTCCCCCTGGCACAGGAGGAGCCCGCAGGTATAAGCAGGCGGGTGCGGCACCTCGAGGAACGTGCACTCTACTCCGCAGACAGAAAACGGCTTGTATGCCGGGACAGACCTTCCGTGGAACGGGAGAAAATTGAAGAACCCGCTGCAGTATTCCAGGACTGAAGGCGGGGCATACACGACCGGGGTATCCTGCACCCGGTAGAACTCTCCAAACCCGATAAAGTGGTCGTAATGGCCGTGGGTCCAGAGCAGCGCGTCGATGTGCGGGGAACCCGCTGCCAGGAGCTGCTGGCGGAGATCAGGCCCCGAATCGACGAGGATATGGGAGCCGCGGTGTTCCAGGAGGAGCGAGGTGCGCAGGCGCTGCAGGCCATTTTCCCGGGCGTGGCGGCACTGCGGGCAGGAGCAGCCCACCTTGGGGGTACCTGTCGCGTCACCGGTGCCCAGGAGCCGCAGCTTCATCCCAACCAGTTCTGGTGGCGGATGGTATCCCTGCTCATCACCACGGCGATGCCCTGCTCGAGGTCAGGCGGGGTGATGGTCTCGCGGTTCTCCATCAGGGCGGAAAGAAGGGCTTCCTTGACCACGATCCGGAGGTCCGCGCCGGAGAACCCCTCGGTCCGCTCAGCCAGCGCGGCCAGGTCGCACGCGCAGGAGAGCGAAGCAACTATCTTCTCCAGTATCTTTTGCCGCATCTCGCGGTCCGGGAGGCTGAACAGGACCACCTCATCGAAACGCCTCCAGGCTGCCTCGTCCAGGAGCTGGGGGTGGTTCGTGGCCCCGATCAGCAGCACCCCGTGGCGGACCAGGCCGATCTGGTCGATGTTCTTTAACAGGGCATTCACTGCCCGCTTCATGGCCCCATGGTCGTCGGTAACCCGGCTTTTTGCCACGTAGTCGAATTCGTCGATAAAGAGGATGCATGGAGTGATCTTCTTTGCAAATTCAAAAATCCGGTCGATATTCTTGGAAGTCTCCCCCAGGTACTGCGAGGTTATCATGGAGAGCCTCACTTCCAGGAGGGGCAGGTGCAGCCTGCGTGAGAGGGCCAGGGCCAGGGAGGTCTTCCCGGTCCCCGGGGGGCCGACGAAGAGGAGCTTGCCTACTTCGTGGATACGGTGGCGTTTCAGGACATCCCGGTGTATTCTGGCGATCTGGACTTTGCGGATGATGGACTCCTGCTCGTGCGTGCAGACCAGGTCTTCGAACTGCTGCTCCACCTCTTCGGGTGCGCTGATGATCATCAGATCAAGGGCCCCCCGGAGCCGCTCGTCTTCTGCAATGATCCTGGATATGCGTGCCTGGAGATGGGTGCGGGTGTCTTCGACGGGCGGGTTCGACTGCCGCGCACCTTCATACGAAATCCCCGAAGAACCGATGCTCTGGAAAAAATAAGCAAGGACAGGGTTCCTATCAGCAGCATCTCTCCCGCCGCGCTTCAGGAGCAGCCTGGCTGCCGGTTCCACGGCGGTCAACCGGATCCGCTGGCCGAAGTCCTCGCACGTCACCACCGGCACCTGCCCGAGCTTTTTGCAGGCGTCGTTGATTCCGAGCGCCCTCCGGATCGACCCCTCACTGACAGAAAGCGGGCGGTTCACCTCCAGGCTCCCGTCTATGCCGAAGAGTTCCCGGGCCTCGGGGGTGAGGTCATTGACGTCAAGGTTCTCATGCCGGTTGAAGATCTCTGCGGTGAGCACCATTTCCAGGAGCTTGAGGGTCTCATCATCGGCAGCCATGTTCTGTAACTTTCTCTATTACTCCTGGAATTCCTTAATAATATCGTTCCCATGGGTTCAGGAGGTGGTTACCAGGCATCCGTCCGATATTACGATGACGGTATGCTCGTGCTGGGAGACGAAGGATCCTGCGCTATCGGCCAGAACAGGGTACGCCCTGATGATGCCGGCACGCACCAGGGTTGTGAGGGGGATATCCAGCCGGTCACCTGACAGCCACCGCCGGGCAAAGGGCATTCCGCGCCGGGCTCTCACCTCCTCGAGGATTCGCCTCGCCGAGGGGAGCCGGACCGGCCTGACGGCCAGTTGCTGGAAGATCTCGGTCCGGTGCTTCTCGCCCACCTGGCCTGCGCCCGTGCTGGCAAAAGGCTCTATGGCAAAGACCATCCCCTCTTCGAGGGCCGCTCCGCCCTGGACCAGGATATTGGGGATACTCGGGCTGGTGTGGATGGCATACCGCCCAAGGCCGTGCCCCGTGAGGTTCATAACCGGGCGGAAACCCCGGGACTCGATGGCCTGCTGGATAGCCCCGCCAAGCTCCCCGGCGAAGATCCCCGGGCATACCAGTTCGATTGCGCGGGAGAGAGCCTCCCGCGAGGCCTCCACGAGGAGGGGATGGTCCCCCAGGTCCACGGTGACGGCAGTATCGGCGATATAACCGTCCAGGTGCACGCCCAGGTCAACTTTCACCATGTCTCCCGGGGAAAAGCACCGTTCATCCCCGGCCGATGCAGTGTCATGGGCTGCGTCTTCGTTTACGGAGACATTCAACGGGAATGCCAGCCCTGCCCCGGCATCTCTGACCATGGCCTCGATCGTCTCCACCACGGCCAGGTAGGACGCACCGGCCCGGACCCCGCGGGATCCCTTTGCCAGGATATCCCGGGCCAGTTTTCCCGCTTCCAGGTAACAGTCAATCGCGTTATCGTCCATTGTGTCGCACTTTACAGGACCAGGGCCGGAGGGACTCCGGAAAACGTCTCAAACCCGGAATCCCGGATGAGGCCGATGTTCTCCAGCCTGACACCACCGGTACCCGGGTAGTAGAGGCCGGGTTCGTTGGTGACCACGTTTCCTGCGGAGAGGAGCCCGCCGCCGGGTCCAAGGCTGGGGGATTCGTGCACCTCGAGGCCCACGCCGTGTCCCAGGTTATGGATAAAGCCCCGGGAACCGCTCTCGTATCCCTTCGAGGTAAAGAGATCGACCACCTCCTGGTGGACGTCTGCCCCCGAAACACCCGGCCGAATCCGCGAGGCTGCCAGCACCTGGGCCTCCAGGACCGCGTCGAACATCTCACTGACCTCGGGAGATGGCTCCCCCCGGCAGACCGTCCTGGTCATGTCCGAATAATACCCGCTCCGCTGGTCACGAGGGAATACGTCGATGACAATCGGCTGGTCCTCGTGCAGGGGGCCGCTGCCGGTGACGTGGGGGACCGCGGTCTCTTCGGCGCATGCGACGATGGTCTCTGCGGCGGTGCAGCCATGGTCCAGGAGTACGCGGTGCATAGCCGAGCGGACCCGTTCGGAGGTAAGGGGGACCGCCCCCAGGTAGAGGACCCCTTTCCGGGCCCGGGTCCTTGTGATCAGGGCCAGGGCATGCTCCATGGCCTTCCCGGTGGCGGACTGCACTGCCCGTATCTGCTCGACTTCCCATCCACTCTTGACAGCCCGCATCCCTTCAAGGGCTCCCCGGTCCACTTCGACCCGGACGAGCGCTGCAAGCTCCCTGCCCAGCGCGTAGGGTATGTGGGGGGGGACCAGTACGGGACCCCCTGCAAGCCCGGCAACCATCCGGGCGTGCGCCTTCCAGCGGTCCTTCTCCTCCTTGAGGATATCGAGGAGCCCGGCCTGGGCCCGCGACATTGCGGCGGCTGTTGATTCCCGGGCGGCACGTTCGCATTCCATCTGGGAAACGACGATCACGCCCTGCTCCCCAGCCTTTCTCACGTATACCACCGGGTCGGTGGTGGAAAAACGTGTCAGGTAGCGCATGTCTGCAATCTCGGAGGAGCCATAGGCCGCGAAGGCTACGGTCCTGCTCCGCAGAATGGCGTCATCGAGCGGATCCATATACCAGTCTGGTAAGCGCCGCTCCCACAAGTACTTTTATCATGAGGCCTATTATTGGATAATGGACGAGGCCACCAAGCTGCAGTTCAAGTGGAAATTTTACCGCCTGGCAATCCAGCTCAATATTGTGGTCCTCATGGTCGCCGCGGCGTTCATGGTCCTGTTCAAAGCCCCTGAAGGACTGGCAGTGCCTGGGTTCCTTGCCATCTTCATGGCTGCGGCTGCCATGGGATTGTACTTCCGGCACAATTACCATGCCACCAAGGCCTGGCTTGACGAACATGCCTGAAGAGCGACCGAGGCGCAACCGGGGGAATGCTCGTGATACCATGCTTGGGAAGGTCAGGCACGAGATCGAGCTGATGCAGCGGCACATCCAGGTGCTGCGTGCGGTCGTGGAGCACGAGCCTATCGGGATCATGAAACTCTCTGAGCTCATGGACCTGCCCTTTCACCGTATCCGCTACTCGCTGCGGGTGCTTGAACAGATGGGATATATCCGTGCTTCACCATCTGGCGCCGTAGCCACCCGCCAGAGCCTGGAGCTGCTGAACGGCCTTGACCGGGAACTTCAGGAGATGATAGGGCTCCTCGCTGCCATGAAGAAGGAGGAGTAACGGAATACCTTCCCGGGAAGGCGCCGGCCCGGCATGAATGTCCCCCGGGGGGCTTTTCTCCCGCTTCAACCCGGTACATCTCCGCTATCTTTAAAATAGTCAGCGATAACTTATTTAGGACATCCATTGTGCCGCCATAACTCAGTTGGTAGAGTGGCTGGCTGTTAACCAGCATGTCACAGGTTCGAGTCCTGTTGGCGGCGCTTTTTATAATCGGGCCCGTAGCTTAGTCCGGTGAGAGCGCCCGGCTCATAACCGGGCGGTCATGCGTTCAAATCGCATCGGGCCCATGAAATCCCGGCCGGGGGCGCTCCCTTTTCAAAAGGTATGTATGCCCCGGGATTCAAGCATCCCGTATGCAATGCCCGGTCTGCGGGGGAAGCTGCCTCGAAGACGCCCCGCAGGTGATAGAGAGCCTCTCTTCTGCATTTTCACCCTGCCCGCGCTGCGGCTTCCGTTTGCTCGACAAGAACGCCCCCTTTTCAGGCAACGAGATCCTGCAGCCCTGCTCGTGTGGCAGGCGGTTCATTGATGAGGTTTTTGCGCACCTGTACCGGATACTGCGCGAAGCCGGGGTATTTTCCGGGAGTGAACCCCTTAAAGCGGTAGGAACGCCCCTGGTCCACCCGGGCTTTGCCATGACAGCACCACCGTTCCTGCCGGCCAGGTCCCTGGTCCTGGTCTCCCGGGCGGTGACCCCGGAAGCCGCCCTCCGCATGGCCCGGGAGGTGCCTGAAATACGGGGGGTTGTACGTACCGGAGACTTCATCCCCGGGGTGACCGATCCGGACCTTGCCGCCTCTCCAAGGACCTATGAACTCCTTGCCGGCTGCGACGTCAGGGCTGACGTCTTCCTGACAGGGTCCGGACCCCTCGTTCTGTATAAACAGCAGTCCATGATGCACATCGAGTTCCCCCGGCCAAAGAACCCAAAGATCGTCTCGGTGGAGCAATCGGTCAGGGCAATGCGCCCGGGATGGTTCGTGGACGCCTGTTCGGGAGCAGGGACCCTCGGGCTCACCGCGGCCCGGATGGGCGTCCCCCACGTTCTGTGCAATGATGCCTGGTTTGCCGCAGCCTTCTGGACAGCCTGCAACCTCTCCGTGAACCGCGCCCTGCTGCAGATCGGGGAGGTGCAAATGCTGACCAGTTACGAAGCATTGAGGGACCACCCCGTGGGGCGGTATCCCCTCCAGGTTGCAAAAACCACGGGGGAGCAGGATATCACGGTATATCATGGCGATTACCGGGAACTGCACAATATCCTCCCCCCATGCCCCGTTCTTGCCGCGCTCGATATTTTTGAAAAGTCAGACCAGGCTGCAACCGGACAGATAATAGAGAATTGGCGCAGGAATGTCACCGGCGAGGTATTTATCCCCTGAAGCCGCTATATACTGTGGGGACTAGCCCGGGTGGCCCGGCGTCACCTGTGACCCGAAACCGTCGGCATGCGGGGGGCGAAGTTCGAGGAAGGCGGCATTCGGACTGCCATATCCAGGCGGGCAGCCCAACGTTGAAACCTCGTCCCATGAGGTCGGTGGACAGGTATCGGAGGCCCCGGAGGGGGTTCTCGACCTGCTGCTGCGGGGAACGGTCCAGGCCCGGAAGGGAGCAGACATTACTGCAGACATTCGGCGCCCATGGGGTCGCGGGGTGGAGGAGGGTTGACCGCAAGGGGGCATTTGCGTAACCGTCGACCGAGAACGTGTCCCCAACCGGTTACGTTTTCATTATGTCCAAGGTTTCCATCATCGGGGCGACCGGGAACGTGGGCATGTTTGCCGCCCATACGCTGTCAGAGATACCCCATGTGAGCGAGATCCTCCTCTATGGCAGGGAAGGCCGCGAAAACATTCTTTGTGGTATTGTCCATGACCTGCAGGACTCGTTCGCTGCTTCAGGCAACTCGGTCGACCTCTCCATGAGCGTGTCCATAGAGGATATCCGGGGCTCTGATATCGTGGTCTGCACCGCAGGAGTGCCCCGGAGACCAGGGCAGGACCGCCTTGACCTGGCGCTCGGCAACGCCCGGGTCATCGCAGAGGTCTCCCGGCGGATCGGGGAAATAGCGCCGGCGGCAATGATCCTCATGGTGACTAATCCTGTGGACGTGATGACCTCGGTGGCCCTCCGTTACTCCGGGATGCCGCCGCACCAGGTCTTTGGCCTGGGAACCCACCTGGACTCGATGCGGCTGAAATCCCTGATCGCCCAGTATTTCAGGGTCCACGTTAGCGAGGTGCATACCCGTATCATCGGGGAGCACGGCGAATCGATGGTACCCCTCTGGTCGGCAACCACGATAGGGGGCATCCAGATCAGCAATCTACCTGCATTCTCAACCCTGCCGGTCGCAGAGATTATGGATACGGTCAGGTCTAGCGGGGAAAATATCATCAGGAACAAGGGATCCACAGTCTATGGACCCGGAGAGGCAATTGCCACCCTGGTGCGCACGGTCCTGGGAAACGAGAACCGCATCCTCACCGTCTCTACCTACGTAAAGAGCGAGGTGCACGATATCGGGAATGTCTGCATCGGTGTCCCTGCAAGGATAAACCGGAGCGGTGTCTTCCCGGTGCCTATCAGGATCGATGCGGAGGAAGTAGCCCGGTTCCAGGAATCGGTCGAGAAGATCCGCACGTTCACCGGCGAGATCCTGCAAAAACTCAACGTTTAACGGCGTCCCTGGAACGACCGGATTGAAAAAAAATCACATGATTCCTTCGGAATACAAGCATACATGATGAAAATGCCGGAGGCATTTTCATTGGAAAAAATTCAGGTCAGGGTTACTTCGATGATCTCGGCCCTTTCCACGCCGGGAATCGAGGATATGGATGTTTCCACGGCATCCGTCTCACCGCCGGAGTCATGAACCAGGGCCGCGATTTTCAGGGCTTTTAAACCGAACCCGATTGGCTCTTCCCTGATGTCCTGCACGGCGGGCACCTTCCGGCGGATGGCTTCCTGCAGGGCCGTGAGGTCGACATCAGGCGACTCGGGCATCACCCGCAGGATGAGGGCAACACAACCCATGGCGTTTCACGGCCCCCCAAACCCGCACTTGGGGCAGTGGTAGGCTATGCTCTGCTCGCGGCACCGGTAGCACCGCCTGATCTCAAATCCACACTTCGGGCACCCGAACTCGGCGGCCCCTTCCAGGGCCAGCGGTGCATTGCACGAGGTACACTGTTTTGTAGCCATGTTGCCCTCTTCTCGTTATGAGGTTCCTATATTGTCGCCCTCGGACCACTTAAAATCCGATGGTGGTGCCCGTGACCGGCTCTCCGTTTACCGCTGCACTGACGCGTGCGGGGAACCTGCCGTTCACCACCACGGCGGGAACCCGGTGCGACAGCACAAACGGGATGAGGCAGGGGTCCACGTCGTCCGTGGGAACCGGCCGGTCCACGGATGGGAGGAGCACCCCCCGCGAGCATATGCCATCCACGGACTTGAGGAGCACGAGCCGGGCCTCCAGGCGCTGTGCAATCCAGGCGGAGATGGTATCTGACGTGACTTCCCAGCGGTGGGGGAGAGGGTCGTGGTCCCGGAGCAGGGCATAGGGGAGGAGGACTGTGGGAACAGGGGGAATTTCCAGGCGGCACGTCACCGGGAGGCCAAACGAGGAGAGGTAATGCCCGAACTGCTCCATGGCCGCGATTGCCATCCAGTGGGCCGGGGACCCGCCGAGGCCCGTTGCCCTCACCGCCCCGGCAAATGCCCCGCCCCCGGGGACTACCAGGACAGGGCGCCGGAGTGCCGCGATGGTGCCGGCGATATCCTGCGCCCGGTCATAGAGGCTTCCGCCCAGCTTGACGACCACGCATGTCTCCATGGAGGAGAATTGGTTCGCCGGGTTAATACATGGATGTCAACCAAATATTCCAGGTATGCACCCCTGCCTCCTGCTCGTTCTGATGGCTCTGGCATCTCCGGCAGGAGCTATAGCCATCACCGAGTTCTGCCCGGACCCCTGGCTCCCCCAGGACGCCGACGAGTACGTGGTCCTGGAAGGAAACGGCTCCCTTGGAGGGGTTGCGGTCTCTGATGGGGAGGGAGGTTTCCGGTTCCCTGAAGGGGCGGTCATCCGGGGCCAGCTCGTGGTCGCGCGGGGAGGGGAGGCTTTCCGGACCACCCATGGCATCTATCCCGATTATGAATGGGAAAATACCGTGCCACAGGTCCCGGACGTGGTGAGGAGCGGGAGGTTCCAGCTCGCCAATACCCATGACCAGCTGCAGCTGTACGTGCACGGGACCCTCGTCCAGGAGGTGGTATGGCCGGGGCAGGTGGCTGCCAGGGAAGGGCAGGTCCATATCCTTGAGGGGGGCACCTGGGATTCGCGGGTGCTGATGCTCGGACAGTCCCGGCTGACCCCTGCGTCCTTCAGCGGGGTGAGCGGGACTGCCTTTGTTGCCCCCGACTGCTCCCGCCAGGTCTTCCTGGAGACCGTGCAGCGGGCCGGGAAGGAGGTTCTGGTGAGCGTGTACGAGTTTACCAGCCCGGGTATGGCTCATTCCCTGGTGGAGGCACACGAGAGGGGAGCGGATGTCCGTGTCCTCCTGGAGGGCGGGCCGGTAGGCGGGGTGAGCAAAGAGGAGAAGGGTATCATCGCCATCCTGAACAGCCATCGGCTCCCGGTGGCCATGATGCAAAACGCGGGGCTTATACACAGCCCATACCGGTTCATGCATACGAAGTACCTGGTTGTCGACCGCGAGGAGGTCCTGATCACCAGCGAAAACTTCAAGGAGCATGGTTTTCCCCCGGCCGGAACGCGGGGGAACAGGGGGTGGGGCGTGGTGCTCAGCCATCCGGAGCTGGCTGAATACTATGCCGGGGTCTTCCTCCATGATGCCGGCGGGGCCTGGGCGGTTCCTGCCGTTGGTAAGGATGGCGCAGTTGATACTGCCCCGGACATCTCCTACAGGGTTGAATTTGCCCCGCTGGCATTTGAAGGGGCTACGGTGACTGCCGTGGTTGCTCCCGACACGAGCCATCTCATCACGGCTCTCCTGGACGGAGCGACCCGGGGAGTGGATATCGAGGTGGCGTATATCACCAACGAGAGCCCCGGCGTCTTCAACCCGTTCCTGGGGGCGGCTATCAATGCCTCGAGGAGAGGCGTCCCGGTCCGTGTGCTCCTTGATTCATATCCCTATAATATCGAAGGGGACGAAGACAATGACGAGATGGTCGCGGTGGTCAATGACCTGGCCCGGAGCGAAAGTCTACCCCTGCAGGCGCGGTGCGCAGACCTTGGTCCCGGCCGGGTGGAGAAGGTTCACAACAAGGGGGCCATCGTTGACGGGACGCGGGTGCTCGTGGGGAGCATCAACTGGAACAGCAACTCACCGGCCTTTAACAGGGAGGCGGCTGTGATCATCGATCACCCTGCGGTTGGGAGTTACTTCACTGTCGCCTTCGAAAAGGACTGGGAATCGGCGCAGAGGAGCGGGAAGGATAAAAACATGGCCCTGGAAGACCCCTGGAAGATCGTCGCGCTGGGGGCTGTAATCACTGCCCTTCTTCTCTACTCCCTTCATCGGAGGAGGGGAGGCCCCGGGTCTTCCGGCCGGCGTGGAGACCGCCGCAGGCCCGCATACGGTTCGCTTTCTTCATGGCGCAGCGGCAGAAATCGCAGAGGGTGACCCGCTCCTCCTCACCGGCGACTGACATCGTCCAGCGGTTGATGAGGGCATCCATTTCGGGGGAGAGGGTAATGCCGCTGTCTCCCCGTTTCCGGTTCATATACTGGGAGATAGCTGCCCGGGTCACCCCGAGCATCCTCGCGGCATCGCTCTGCGACAGCCCCATATAGTGCACCAGCCGGAAGACCATCTCGGCTCGCATGGCGGGGAGGTACTTGCGTACCATGGCATCGCATACCATGATATCGCAGTCCTCCTCCTTCATGCAGTCACCGCTGTCTCCGTTTTATTCTGGTAGATGATCTGCCTCGCATCCCTGAAATTGAATTTTTCTATGATGAGGTGGTTCTCTTTCAGTTTCTTGAGCGCATAGCGCACGGTGCGGGGTGCAAGCTTGCTCCGGAAAACGAGCTCCTTGTGTGTCATCGCCCCGCCTTCGTCCAGCAGTTGCAGGACAGTGACCGATGAAGGGGGAAGGTGCTTCACCTCGGACATAGGATTTATGTTAACACTGTTAACATATCAAACTGCCGGTGCTTATCAGCCCTGCAGCTAACCTTTGAGCGCATGCTCGTGCGTCAGGAGAGGGTCGCCCTGGCACTCCTCGGGATCGTCATCGCCATCCTGGCCGTCTCGGCCTTCCTGCTCGAAGCTTCCGGCAGGGACCCCTTTGCTGTACAGTATAACCCTGGCACACCGGAAGGGACCCTGGTTCACTATGAAGGAGTGGTGGAAAGCATATCCGGCACCCGGGCGGGTGGGCATACGATCCTGATAGTGTCGGGCCTGAAGGTCTTTGTCCCGGCGGCCTGCACGGGTGAACGTGCCCCCCGGATTGGGGAGCGGGTGAGCGTGACCGGCAAGGTGCAGTCGTACCAGGGGGAAAGGGAGATACTGGTGCTGGCGGCAGGTGACGTAAAGGTCACCTAGAGGTGCGGGGCGTTCAAAGGCCGTGTTCCGACCAGATTTAATATAGGGCCTTGCTCCAGAGTATTGAAGGGAAATCCGGCGTTGAGCCGGGTACCAGGGGCAGAAATGGAGCCGATCGTGGAAAAAAAGCCGACTGAGGGAATGAAACTGGCCATACTCGTGGCCCTTGCCATCCTCTGCATAGGCCTGGAGATAGGAATACACCTCTTCGCGCGGACCGCTGTGGGATATACGCATATCTTCTACCTTCTCCTGGTCCTGGCAGGGATATGGTACCATCGCCTGGCGGTCTGGGTCGCAGTTGCCCTTGCAGCCGCAACCATCCCGACAAGCCTGTACGTGGGTGACTTTGGTTGGGCAACCCTGCTCCGTGGGTCCATGTTCATCGTTGTAGCCTATGTTGTGGGCACCCTCTCTGCAGAGAGGGACCGGGGCCGTGAACAGCTGCTACAGCAGAAGCAGGAGATCGAGGAGAAGCATGCCGCCCTGATCGGCTATATCTCGGAAGTCGCCCTCCGGCTGAAGAACCCGGTTGCGATCCTCCGCGACAACCTTGCCGGTATCATAGCATCACTGGGCAAAGATAACCCGGACCTTGAATCTGCCCGCATGGAGCTCACCGTGCAGGTCTCCCATGCCGACCAGATCCTGGTCAACCTCCAGGAACTGAACAAGGCCGTCGTCGAGTGCCACGAGGACATTCCCCAGGCCTACCGCGAGTTCCTGAACCGGTGAGGTGAATATCCTCATGCCCGCACCGATCCAGGTCGAGGCCATTGGCGAGCACCATCTCTATCTTGTCCTGTCATCGGCTGAAAAATTAAAGGAGCACAACATCGCCATCCTGAAGTCCCTGATCTCCGGGGGTTACCAGGTCGTCGTGATAACCACGAACCAGCCTGCAGCGGTGCTGGAGAAGCTCTATGCATCCCGGGGAATCGACCTTTCCCGGATCTTCTTCATCGATGCCATCACCCGGTATGCGATCGGGAAGGCGTCCGGGATAACCCAGAACTGCCGGTTCATCAACAGCCCATCGAATCTCACGGACCTGGGAATCGCCATCACCGAGGTGCTGAACAGGCGGTCCGCCGGTAAAGCCTGCCTCCTCTTTGATTCTATCAGCACCATGCTCATCTACATCCCGTCTATCAATATCTCGAAGTTCATTCACTTCATCACCAGCAAGCTGCGACTCGTGGATGCTACCGGTGTATTCCTTGCGGTCGAGAAAGGTCTTGACCCGCTCCTCCTTACCCAGCTCACCACCTATGTAGACATCGTCATTGATATGGACGCCCCTGTTTCCCAGCCCGGAAGCCCGGGAAAGGAGGTTCCCGGTCCTCTGTAAGGTGCGGCTTTCAGGCGGTAATTTCAACGGGCGGATATCGCCGGGGCACCACAACGGTTATGACCCGTTCTCTCCAATTGCTGCCTATCGGAGGGTGGACGTGGCAGAGCCGGAATCACCGGGCAATGCGCCGGAATACGTGGACGAGGTGGCCCGGGCCAGCATGGTCCAGGGATACATCTCCCTTTTGAGAAGCACGAACCTGGACGACCGGTGGAAGGCGGCCGAGGCCCTTGAGCGGTTGGGTGATGTAAGTGCTGTAGAGCCCCTCATCCAGGCGCTTGGCGATCCCTTCGTGGACGTGGCCTGGCTGGCTGCCAAGGCCCTCGGGACCATCGGTGACCGCCGGGCGGTCGAGCCGCTCATCAGGGCGCTCGAGTCCCCGGAGAAATGGCTGCGCATCGGGGCGGCAATGGGCCTTGGCAGGCTGAAGGACACGCGGGCGGTCGAGCCCCTGAAAAAAGCGCTCAAGGATGGAAAAGCCCTGGTGCGGAGGCATGCTGCGTGGGCGCTCGGCTCTATCGGGGACCCGGGAGCGCTGGACCTGCTGAAGGAAGCAGCAAAGGACCCTGATGAGCGGGTGAGGGCCGCTGCAGAGCTGGCAATCCGGCAGATAGGTGTCCCGGTGGCAGGGCCAGCTGCCGGGCAGTCACCGTCCCCCGGGCCCTGAAAACAGCACGGGAGCGCTGGCCCGGCCGAATGGGCGGGCTGATATGGATATGCAGGCCCAGCCGCGGGAAAGGATTCACCACAGAGCAGGTACAATCTTCCTGACATGATCGAATGGGCTGCCGTCCTCGCCTGCCTGCTGATTATCCTGTATCTGGTATGGAAATACCTCTCGCTCCTCGGCCGGGTCGAGGCCAGGGCGCAGGCACTTCATGACGCCTGGCGGGCGGGGCAGCTCGAACAGGAAGCCCGGACACGTGCAGAGATCCTCTTCCGTGAATGGGCCATATCGGAAGAGGCCCGTATCCGGAAAGACGCCATCGGAAAGAGCGAGGCAGTGATCCGGGGCAAGGTCACCGAACACCTCGCACCCTTTTTCCCTGGCTTCCCCTACGACCCCAGGGATGCCCGGTTCCTGGGAACACCGGTTGACTTCGTGGTATTCCACGGCCTTTCCTCGGGGGATCTCTCGCAGGTCGTGTTCATCGAGGTCAAGACGGGAAAGACGGGTGCCCTGTCACCAAGGGAGCAACAGGTGAAAGAGTGCGTGGGTGACCGGAAGGTCAGGTACGAAGTGCTGCACCTGAAAGGCCAGGGGTGAGCAGGGGAAACGAATAGCAGGCCTAAAACCCCTGCCTTTCGGGTAAAATGTCCAGGCTGGCATCGAAAGCGAGTACGCTGTGGGTCAGGGCCCCCATGCTGATGACATCGACTCCCGGAATAGCATAATCGGCCAGGTTCTCCGGTTTGATACCACCCGAGACCTCGATAATCACCTTTTCCCTTTCTCCGGCCGTCACCAGCCGGGTTATGGTCTCCCGGACCAGGTCCGGTCTCATGTTGTCCAGGAGGATGATATCCGCCCCGGCCCGGGCGGCCCGCTCCGCATCCGCAGGGGTCTGCACCTCGATCTCCACCTTCCGGTACCGGGTGCTGGCCCTGGCCCGCCTGACGGCCTCCTCCAGCGGTACCAGGGCAAGGTGGTTGTCCTTGATCAGGAACCCGTCAGAGAGGGTGGTCCGGTGCGGCTCCCCCCCGCCCAGGACAACGGCTTTCTTGTCCAGGGCGCGGAGGCCCGGGGCAGTCTTGCGGGTCGCGGCGATCCGGCAGCCGGGGCAGGCCCGGTCCAGTACCTGCTGGAGTTCATGCGTGCGGGTGGCAATTCCACCCATCCGGCCGATGAGGTTGAGGGCAGTCCGTTCCACCAGGAGGATCGCCCGGGCAGGGCCGGAAAGGTCCATGAGCACCGTCCCCGTGCGAACAGCGCACCCATCGCTGATCCTGTCCCTGATCTCCACGCCGAGGACACTGAAGAGGCGGGCCGATTCCTCCAGCCCTGCAGCGATACCGTCCTGGCGGGCGCAGATGACCGCCCGGCACATCACGTCTGCCTCTACCAGTACTTCAGATGTGATGTCCCCGTGCGGGGCATCTTCCTCAAGGAAAGAGCGCAGAGTCTTCATGGGGATCGTACAGGATCGCCCCCCTGTCCTGGAGATGACCGGTCCGGATACCCCCGGGAATCGTATTTTTCCTCTCCCTGAAAAACCGGGTAAACCACGTTTGCATTCATGTCCCCACCACGAGAGGCTGGTCGAGGTTGCGGAGAAGGGTGAGGATGGAGAGGGCTGCAAGGTAGCTGGTTGCCGGGTTGTCGGGGCTCGGGACATTGCTCACCCTGATGTAGATCTCTCCCGAAGACCCTTCGGCAAAAATCTCATGGATATTCCGCTCGACTGCCGGGTCGGCGAACAGCTCCACGTCCGCGTCCTGCCCAGCAGCCAGGCTGAGGGCTACCGAGACATTGACGTTCCTGGGAAATTCCTTGATGCACTCATTGGCCTTGCCCCGGAAGATCATCCTGCGTTCGGGCGCCTCGATCCCGAGTGACGCAGGGCTCTTGGTGGTACGGAGGAGAAGGCGGGAGAACGGGGCGATCTGGCCCACCTTGAGGTTGTCCAGGCCGGCGATGGCGCCGCTTGGTACCAGGATCCTCGTTCCGGAGGCAATCGCGGCACTGACAAGTGATTCCCGGAACGGGGAATCCGAAAGGGCGCCCACGGAGAGTATGATGAGGTTCTTGTGGCCGGTGAGGACCAGTTCTCCGTACTGGCGCACAGCCCTGACCGAGGCCGCCTCGACCACGCAGTCGAAGTCAGCCCCGATGAAGGAGGAGAACTCGCGGTATGCGGTGCCGCCGCAGGTCTCCGCAAGAGCGGAAGCCCTGGGGAATACCTGGTCATACAGGGCGACGATATCAATATTTTCGCGATATTTTGCAATAATACGCCCGATATTCCCGCAGCCAAGCAACCCGATCCGAATCATGGTATAGACACATAGTCTATATCACCGGTTAAGCATTTTCATCTCCAGCGCCATTGCACACACCGTTTCGGATTTTGGGGTTTTTCTCTCTCCGCCCCGGGGACGTCCCGGCACCCGGCAGCCCGGGCGCCCCTGGCAATGGTTAAGCCCGTTCCGTTCGCATGGGAATATTTGTTGCAATGCAGGACCAGGACCGGGACATTCACCGGCTGCACGGAGAGGATGCTCTTTCCTCGCTCCGTAGCCGCAGGGTATACGTGAAGACCTTTGGGTGCACCCACAACGTGGCAGATACGCAGAAGCTCTGTGAGGTGCTCAGGCACCAGGGGTGCACCATCGAGGCGGACCCCGCTGCAGCCGACGCCATCGTGGTCAACACCTGCACCGTGATCGAAGCAACAGAGCGGAAAGTTCTTAAAACGCTGCGGGCATTCGCAGGGCGGCCTCTCTACGTGACAGGCTGCATGCCGGCGGTCCAGATGGAGGCTGTTGCAGCGTCCTGCAACCCTGTCGTCATCGACCCGGGGGATATCGAGGATGCCTACCGGAGGGTGCGGTCGGTGCCGCCGGGGCCGGTGGCCATTATCCAGGTAGGCCAGGGTTGCCTTGGCGCCTGCACCTACTGCATCACCCGCAGGGCGAGGGGGAGGCTGACCAGCTATCCCCGGGGCGAGATCCTAGCGAGAGTTGCTGCATCCGCCTGCCGGGGAGCGGTGGAGATCCGGCTCACCGGGCAGGACCTCGGTGCCTGGGGGCGTGACTGCGGGTCTGACCTGGCCTCCCTCCTCGGCGGCATATCCGGGATCCGGGGTGATTTCCAGGTCCGGGTGGGGATGATGAACCCTGTCACCCTTCTCCCCATCGTGGACCGCGTGGTGGATGCGTTCCGGCACCCGAAGGTGTTCTCTTTCCTTCACCTCCCCATCCAGTCCGGTTCAGACAGGATACTGCGGTTCATGGGGAGAGGATACCGGGTGGAGGATGCAGAGGCCATCATCGCCGCGTTCCGGAGGGCAATCCCCGAGGTCTGCCTGACGACCGACCTGATCTGTGGATTTCCCGGGGAGACGGAAGAGGACTTTGAAGAGTCCCTCGGCCTCGTGTCACGCATACGTCCTGACAAGGTGAACATCACCCGCTATTCCGCCCGCCCGGGAACCCCGGCAGCCAGGATGAAGGGTATGCCAGACCGGTTCAGGAAGGATCGGTCCCGGAGGCTCCTGGCCCATGCCGGGACGATACTTGGCCAGGTGAATGCGCCGTGGGTGGGCAGGGTCGTCCCGGTGACGGTCACCGAACACATCCGGGCCGGGTCGTCCATGGCCCGCACCCACGAGTACCGGGCCGTTGTCCTCGCCAGGGAACTGGTGCCAGGGTTCAGGGGCGCCGCAAGGATTACCGCCCACCGCGGGTATTACTTCACCGGGGACCTGGTAGGACCGCATTGCTAATCGGCAGTTCGCCTGGTGCCCGGTGCCGGTGCAGGCATTCCGTTCTCCCTGGAATTGTATCGCACCATGTGGTTTATGACGGAAATAACGGCCATTGGGAACCATTATAGGTACGGCTGTCCACACTTTACAAAAGACCGCCGGGACGGCAGCCCGCCCCGGATTGGCTCAGGTTCCAGGGAGGAGGTTTGGTGGACGATATCATAGAGGCAGGGTTCCAGAAGCTGACAGAAAAGATCCAGGAGAAAGAAAAGGAGCGGGAGAAACTCTCGGAAGAGGTCAGGAAGAACGATGCAGAACTCCTCGCACGGATGGCAGCGCTGACAGCGCCGATCATCGGAAAAATAGGCTTAAACATGCTCTACAAGGGCAAGCAGGACAGCAAGGGGGAGCTCTATGACACTGCTTTTCACCCAAATAAGATGATCGTCCTGGGAAAGACCGAGCCGGTCAAGTTCAGGCCGGACGATATCAGCAAGCCTGTCTCCGACCAGTTCTGTGTGCTCTCCGAAGACGGCGCATTCTATGAGCTGATGTACACATCAGACCAGTTCGGAGTGGATTCATATCTGAACCCCCTCACCCCCGCGGAGGCCATCCAGGTATACGGCTACGAAGTCATGTTCATGCTCTACCGGGCCATGCGCGATTACCTCAAGGGGCAGGAGGACCTGGTTGCCGCACTGGAGATGACCATGGCCTTTGTCTTCCCCCAGGAAAAATAAGAAAATCTGGCCTTGTTGAAATCCTGACCCTCAACAAAAATTCTTTGAGATTGAGAAAACTGATATATCTGGGCTTGAATAGGAATATGTCCCCTTGTTTGGTTTGGCATAAAAACTAAAAGGGGCTATTATCTCTTAGATCTTACGGTTGCTTATATCCATTTTAAGGGTTTCAGCGGAGAGCCGAAAATCTTTCAACTATTTCCAGTGGAAGATCGCAAACATGGGCTTGAGCAGGTCGTTCTCGTCAGGCCCAAGGGCTGAAAGGGTGACGGTCTTTGAATACCTGGCCATATTCTCGTTCTGGTAGGTTACTACCGCCTTGACTTCATTCATCATGGAAGGAGCCTGGTACGTGGCTTCCTCCTCGACCTTGAGGGAAGGGATGTCAAATTCAAGGTTATAGGGCACAAGGACGACATGTATGTTGAATGCCCCGGCATTCCCCTTGTTCTTAACCCTGACCCCCTTTGCGTCTTCTGTCAGCCGGAGGCCCAGGTCAGGGGTGAGCTGGCTGTCATGCATAATGAAGAGTGACATGGACAGGACAAGGACCAGGACAAGAGCGATGAGGGCTGCATAGATATCCACTATGATAAAGAGCGCTGCACATACCAGCAGCCCGGCAGCCAGTACGATCTTCTGGTTTCTTTCCATGACCATAGGGTTGGTGCTTTGGTGTTATAAGAGAAGAGGGATGGGCCCGATGTGATTCGAACACATGACCTCCCGGTTATCAGCCGGGCGCACCACCTGGCTATGCTACGGGCCCGAAGTATCTTGCCTTCAAAAATAAACTTCGCGATGTATTATAGGTTTTGAATCGGCGGCCTGGACCCTCGATCGAACATCATATTAAAAGGTGCCTGCCGACTATTGTGTTAGACAATCTATCCCGCGGTGCACTATGGAAACCCGTTATCTCCTTGGAAATGAAGCCATCGCGCACGGATGCCTCGAGTCCCCGGTAGACTTCATAACCGGGTACCCCGGGACCCCTTCATCAGAGGTCATCGATGTCCTCCGCAGCCGCCCGGACCGGGACTACTACATCGAGTGGTCCGTGAACGAGAAAGTGGCACTGGAAAATGCCCTGGCTGCCGCCTGGTGCGGCCTCCGGGCCCTGTGCACCATGAAGCACGTGGGCCTGAACGTGGCCTCCGATCCCCTGATGACCAGCGCCTACACCGGGGTGACCGGCGGCCTGGTGATCATGAGCGCCGATGACCCCTTTGCCCACAGTTCCCAGAACGAACAGGACACCCGCTGCTACGCACTTTTTTCCCGGCTGCCCTGCCTCGACCCTGCAACCATCCAGGAGGCCCACGACATGGCGAGGGATGCATTCGCCCTGTCGGAGGAGTTCGGGCTGCCGGTGATCTTCCGGCCGACGACACGCATCTGCCACTCCAAGGGCGATACGCAGCTTGGAGCGGTGGCGAAGAGAGAAAAAAAGGGGGAATTTCACCGCAACCCGCAGCAGTATGTTGTCATACCAGCCCATACGCGGGTGCTGCACAGGAAGCTCAACGAGAAGCAGCCGGGGATTAAAAAGTCCCTCGTCGGAAAGGGGTTCAACCATGCCGTGGTGCGGGGGCCGACCGCGGTCATCGCCAGCGGGATTGCAGCTGCGTACGCCCAGGAGGTCATCCCGGGCGATGTCTCCTTCATGAAGATCGGGGCGTATCCCATCGACGAGGAGTGGCTCGGAGAGTTCGTTCGCCGGCATGAGAAGGTCCTGGTCATCGAGGAGCTGCACCCGGTCGTCGAGGAGGCGGTACGGCAGGTTGCAGGGTGCGTTGCGGTCCACGGGAAGAAGGACGGGCGCGTTCCTTTCGAGGGGGAGTTTTCCCCGGTCACCGTGGCCGGATTTTTGAAGTCCTGCGGGATCGCCCCGCAGCAGGAGTTCACACCCGGTGCACCTGTTCCCGGCCTGCCGCCCCGGCCCCCGATCCTCTGCGCCGGGTGCATGCACCGGCCGGTCTTCTATGCCATGAAAAAGGTATTCAAGGACGGGATCTTCCCGAGCGACATCGGGTGCTATACCCTGGGCCTCCAGCTCGGGGCCGTTGACACCACCATCTGCATGGGAGCCTCGGTGACCATTGGAAGCGGCATATACCACTCGGGGGAGGAAAGGGAGATCGTGGCCACCATCGGGGACTCCACTTTTTTCCACACCGGGATTCCCGGCCTCCTGAATGCCGTGTATAACGGTGCCAGGATGACCCTGGTCATCCTTGACAACCGCACCACCGCCATGACAGGGCACCAGCCCAACCCGTCATCCGGTTTTAACGCCTGCGGCATCCCGGTGCCCCCCGTCTCCCTGGAGGCCGTCTGCCGTGCCTGCGGGGTCGCCTTCGTGGACACCGTCGACCCGTATGACCTGGTCTCCCTGACCGCTGCGCTCGGGGACGCCAAAGATCGTCCTGGCGTGAAGGTGATCATCGCCCGCCAGCCCTGCGTCATCATGGCCCGCCGCGCCGGTATGAAGAGGCCGAGGTTCCAGGTCGACCGCGAGGTGTGCACCCGGTGCGGGCTGTGCGTCGGCTTTGGCTGCCCGGCCATCGAGCGGGTGGACGAGCTGGCCTTCATCAACGATCTCTGCAGCGGGTGCGGGGTATGCATGCAGGTATGCCCGTCGGGAGCTATCGGCAGGGAGGTGCGGGAATGAAAAAAAGTTTCGATATCCTGATGGTCGGGATCGGGGGACAGGGGATCATCCTTGCCTCCAACATCCTGGGAGAGGCCTGCCTGCTGGAGCAGCGGTCCGTGCGGGGTGCGGAGACGCACGGCATGGCCCAGCGCGGCGGGTCCGTTGAGGGGCATATACGCATCGACGGGCTGTACGGCCCGCTCATCCCGCCGGGGGCCGCAGACCTTATCATCGCGTTCGACCTGCTGGAAGCGCTCCGGTACTCCCATTATCTTGCTCCCGGGGGAAGAATGGTCACCAATACCACCATGGTGATGCCGACCTCGGTCTTTACCCAGAAGGTGCCGGCACCCACACCCGGGGAGATCTCCGGGCGGCTGCCCGGGCAGGCCGTCTGCCGCGTGGATGCGGACAGGATGGCGGAGGAGGCCGGGAGCCCCCTCACCCAGAACGTGGTCATGCTCGGGGCGGCATCGCGGTTCATCCCCTTAAAGCCCGAATCCCTCATGCGGGCGGTGGAACGGCTGGTCCCTGCAAAGACCCTGGAGATGAACCGGAAGGCGTTCGAGGCCGGGCGGGCCGCCGGTGGGCAATGCTAGCGGGGGGGAGGCGGAGCAGCTGTCCGCGGGATCTCGGGCCTTTTTCCCGGGACTCCATCCACCTGGGGGACGCCCTTTCCCTGCTCCCCCGGGTCCCGGCAGGGTGCGTGGATCTGCTGGTGACCGACCCGCCCTTTGCCATCGAGTTTTCGGCCCAGCGCATGAACTACAACCGGACCGGTTCCAACGTCCTGGAGGGATACCGGGAGATCGCCGGAGGGGATTATGCCGGGTTCACGCTCGGCTGGATGAGGGAAGCGTTCCGCGTCCTCTCGCCCCGCGGGAGCATCTACGTATTTTCGGGCTGGAACCGGTTGAGAGACGTCCTGGAGGGCCTTGATGAAGCAGGGTTTGCGACCATCAACCACATCATCTGGAAATATCAGTTCGGGGTTTTTACACGGAAGAAGTACGTGACCAGCCATTACCACATCCTCTTTGCGGTAAAAGACCCGGAAAATTATACATTTCACAAGGTGGAGCACTATCCCGAGGATGTCTGGGTGATCAACCGCGAATATTGGAAGGGAAAGAAGAAGACACCCACCAAGCTCCCCATGGACCTGGTCCGGAAGATCCTGCGGTTCTCGAGCGATTCCGGAGACCTGGTCCTGGACCCCTTCCTCGGGTCCGGCACGGTTGCCCTTGCCAGCAGGGAGCTGGGCCGGCACTACCTCGGGTTCGAGGTGGTGGAGGAGTATTTCCGGTTTGCCATGGCCCGGCTGGAAGAGGCCTCCGCCGATCCGCCTGGTGGCCTGGAGACCGCCCGAGGGCCGGCGTCCGGCCCATCTCCGGATAAAGGATCTGTACCGGAGAAGAAGCGACGCTGAGGGGGAGAATTGAACTCCCGAGGGGCCGAAGCCCCACAGGCTCTCCAGGCCTGCGCCCTACCGCTAGACTACCTCAGCAAAAGAAGTGTATCCATATTCTTTGACGGCCACGTTTTTTAATGGTATCTCCTCTCCTCCCGCCGGCGCATGGCCGAGGCGGGGCGCGGAGAGGATCCTGTCCTTCACCGGCCGGACCGCTTCTTCCAGCCCCGGGGGAAAGCCCCGGGCGCGATAAAGACCGTCCGGGGCGCAGCAACGAGCCCCGGGGTGCCCGGCGGCTGTGCGGAAGAGTCGGCCAGGGTCTCGGCCAGGCATACAAGTGCCCCGCTCCCTGTCATGACCGCTACCAGGGCCCCCTTCCTGAACGGCTCCTGCGATAGGACCCCGGCACCGGCAAGAGCAGCACCGTGGCAGATCGCGTCCACGGCAGTGCTTCGGATGACGAGCCTGGGCAGCCCGGAGAGAGCCGATTCAACCGGCAGGATCGACCCGGCAAGAGCGTTGGGCTCCCCTTCGCGGAACCGGGAGCAGGCATCGGATAATTCGTGGAGGGTGACCGCCTGCGCCTCGGAGAACGAACCCGAGCGGGTCCGCCGGAGCTCCTGCATATGCCCGCCTGTCCCGAGGGCAAGCCCCAGGTGGTGGCAGAGGGATCGCACGTAGGTCCCTGCATCGCAGGACACGCGGAGGAGCACCTGCCTGCCCTGCACCTCCAGGACTTCCAGTTCTTTCACCGTGCGGATGCGGAGGTTCCGCGCCACGGCGCTCCTCCGGGGAGGGCGCTGGTAAATCCGCCCGGTAAAATCCGCGGCAGCTTCCTTCACCCTCTCCTCCGGGGCATCGCCGTGGAGCCTCATCAGGGCGATATACTCTTTGTCCTCTGCCAGGAGGACGGGGGCAAGGCGCCGGGTTTTCCCGAGCATCACCACGAGGACTCCCGAGACTCCCGGGTCCAGGGTCCCGGCATGCCCGACGCGGGCCCCCAGCATGGCCCCTGCCCACGCGGCGACCTGGTGGCTCGACGGGCCCCGCGGCTTGTCAAGGATGAGGATCCCGTCTCCGGGCATGCTCCGGCCGCTCATTCGCCCACCGCGGGGTTTTCATGCCGGGCATGCCTGCTGCGGTTCAAAGCCTGGAGGGTCCCTTCCAGGGAACCATCGCCGACGACATCCGGAACGGTGCCCCGCTCCTCCATGACGCCCGCGGTCACCTCCCCGATGGCTATGACCAGGAGGCCGGGTCGAGGCTCCCAGGTGGCAGAGCGGAACGACATGGCGCTCGTGAAAAGGACGGCATCGGCACCTTCCAGGTCAAGGGGGACACCTGTCGGCACCAGGGAATAGCACCGCACCTCCGTTGCCCGGCCCCCGGCCCCCTCTATCGCCTCCAGGAGTCCGGGATTCGGTACGTCCGCACGGGGTATCCCGATATGCTTACCCCTGATCCAGTCACCCAGATAGGGCACGAAGTCCCGTGAATAGTAACTGTCCAGGACCTCGGCCTCAATGCCGTACCGGGCCAGCTCGCGCCGTGTCTGGGGCCCGATGGCCACCACGCGGGGCCACCTGGAGAGGCATGGGGCGACCAGCTTCGCGGGAAGGGCGCTTGTAAAGAAGATGCAGTCAAAGCATCCGCTGTCCACCATCTCTACGAACCGGGCGATCTGGTCGTGGCGGACTTCGGCTTTTAATGGTGAGACCGGGTAGCACTCGTGGCCCGCCTCCCTGCACCGCGCCGCATCCCCGGTGGCCTTCTCCTGCAGGCGTGTTATGGCGATCCTCATGACCGGATGATACCTCCCGAGGGCTGGATGCTCACTCCTTATCTATATCGATTGATTTATGATAATTCCCTCCCACGTTCTGGCTTTATGTGGGAGATCCTGGCAGGTTGCGCGGTGGGAGTCGGCATGGGGGTGGTATCAGGCCTCCTCCCGGGGATCCACGTGAACACCCTGGCAGGCATCATGCTGGCATCGCAGGCCGTCCTGCTCCCCCTGTTCGGTTCAGGCCTCCTGGTCGCCGCCCTTATTGCGGCCCTGGTCACCCATTGCTTCCTGGACGCCATTCCCAGTACCTTCCTCGGAGTTCCCGATGCAGATACCGCGGTCTCGGTCCTCCCGGCCCACGCCCTGTGCCTGGAGGGCAGGGGGGAGGAGGCGGTGCGCATCGCTGCCCTCGGGAGCGCCTGGGGCCTTGTCATCGGGATCCCCCTCTGCTGTATCCTGCTCCTGGTCATGCCCGCGCTGCAGCCTTTCCTCGACTGGTGGACGGGGATCATCCTGGTGGCGGTGATTGGGTTCCTCCTGGCCCGGAGCGAATCGCCCGGGTGGGGCCTTCTCGTCTTTCTCTCGTCAGGGGCACTCGGGGCCTTTGCCTTCCGTTTTTCCTACCTGGCCCCCCCTTCGGCAGGGGAAGGCGGGGTGCTCATGCCCCTCCTCTCGGGACTCTTCGGGATTGCCATCCTCATCTTCGCCGGCCAGGGCCCGGTTCCCCGGCAGACTTTCCGTGGAATTTCCATGGAACCAGGGACAATTGTCCGCGGGTCCGTCCTTGGGGCAGCTGCCGGGACCATGGTTGGATGGATGCCCGGCCTCTCCAATGCGACTGCAAACTCGGTCCTGGTCTCGGCGGTCGACCTGGCCAGCGACCGGCGCGGGTATCTCCTTGCAACCAGCGCAGCGAATACGGTCAACGCGGTGGTGGGTCTGGCTGCCTTTTTTGCCATCTCGAGGACCCGGAACGGGGTGGTGGCAGCGATGTCCATCATGGAGGCCCCGCCGCTCTCCACCCTCCTCCTGGTCAGCGCGGCGGCCGGCCTCGCCGCTTACCTGATCACCGTCAGCATGGCAGGGATGGCGCAGATGCTCGCGGGCTTTGACCGGCAGGCCCTGAACCGGGTAGTGATGGCTTTTGTTGCCGCGGTATGCCTCCTGGTAACCGGCGCCTTCGGGATGGTGATCCTGGTACTGGCCACTGCCCTGGGGTGCGTGCCCAGGCTGGTGAACGTCTCCCAGGTTTACTGCATGGGCGCCATCACGCTCCCGGTGATGCTCTACTCGTTTGGGGTGGCATGGATATGAGCCGGGCCCGGGGGTGCCGGGGCCGGCGGGATTCATAGTGAGATCTGTCACGGGCTTTTGCGCCGGGCCCGGGGGTGCCGGGGCCGGCGCCCCTCACCGGGGAGATAATAAGAATGTGGTGGGACGATTACTTTTTCGGAGAGCGAATGCTTCGCTACTGGTTCGGGGATCTGACTGGCGGGAGCTGCATCCCGTTCCAGTCAAGGGACCCCGAAACGATTGCCCGAAGGCTTGATCAGCTCCGCAGGGAAGCGGCAGGGACAACGGCCGGGATCCCCCTCCGGTGGGAAATGGCACATGACTGCGGGTTCATCGGTTCGAGAGGAGAGTACCTGCAGATTCTCCGGGACGCCTGCGCCATCCATGCCGAGGCCCATCTCGCCGAAGAGGCCGGGCGGCCCGACCGGGAACTGGTCCAGATGGTGCGCATGCTGGACCAGGTCGATGAATCGGCCAACCTGCTCACCGAGCGGGCGCTGGAATGGTATGCCGCCCTGGACCCGGCCTTTACCCGCAAGTACCGCCGTATCCGGGGGCCGCAGGCAGTATCACTCGTCAGGGAAAGCGGGAACCCTCTCCTCCTGGAGATGGCCGCCGGTATCGACCGGCTCGTTGGGATGCGGGTGTCCCTGGCGGAGGAGATCCATGCCAGGGCCGCGACCCTCCTTCCGAACAGCAGCGCCCTGGTCGGCGGGCTCGTGGCAGCCCGTCTCCTCTCGGCCGCGGGCGACCTGCCCGGCCTTGCCAGGATGCCCTCCAGCGCAATCCAGGTCCTTGGAGCCAGGGCCGCCCTCTTCTCGCACCTCCGGACGGGAACCCCGCCTCCCAAGCACGGCATTATCTACCAGCACCAGAGGGTCCACAGGGCCCGGCGGGCCGCCCGGGGAAGGGTGGCCAGGGTCCTTGCCGCAAAGCTCGCCATCGCCGCCCGGATCGATTGGTACCGGGGGCAGCCTGACCCCGCCTTCCTTGCATCTTCACAGGAAGCCGTTGACCGTGCGGGAGGGGGCCGGTGATCTGGGTCGACGGCAGCCTGGTCTCCCCCGGTGAGGGAGGGGTTTACGGCGAGCGGATGATCAGGGGAATGCGGGCCTGGGACCCCCATCGGAGCAAGATGGCGGCGTTCTATTACCTGGGCGGAGTGCTGGAACTCGGTCCATCGATGCGGGTCCTTTACCTCGGGGCGGCGCACGGCACCACGGTCTCCCACGTCGCCGATTACGTTGAGGTGGTCTATGCCGTCGAGAACGCTCCCCGGCCCATGCGGGACCTCCTGGCCGTTGCGCAGAGGAGGAGCAATATCATCCCCATCATGGCCGATGCTACGCGGCCGCAGGACTATCTTCCCGTGGTGGAAATGGTTGACCTTGTCTATATTGACGTGGCCCACCCGGCCCAGGTCCAGGTTGCGGCGGACAACAGCATTTTTCTGGCCCCGGGGGGAGCGGTCCTCCTGATGCTCAAGACGCGGAGCATCGATGTGAGGCGTGCCCCGGAGGAGGTTGCAGCAGAATCACGGGCCGGGCTGGAGGCCCGCGGCTTCGCTGTCGGCGGGCCCCGGTGGCTCTCCCCATACCACCAGGACCACGCGGCCCTGCTCTGCACCAGGTTGAAATAGTACCCTGCTCTCCTTCCTCTCATGCGGGGATACGTCTCCAATCCCTTCACGGCACCGGCCATTGTCCTCATGGCGGTCGTTCTCCTCGTGCTCGTGCCGCTTTTCCTCTTATCCATCGTGGGCACGACGTTCGAGAAACTGGGATTTTCCTGGTGGGAGGCGATCTTCATCCTGGCGGCCACGCTCCTGGGAAGTTTTGTGAATGTCCCGGTCTGGGCCATTGAACGCCCGGCAGAGGTCCTGGAATGGTCACGTGCCGGATTCTACGGGAGGATATACCGCATCCCGGCAGTCCTGGCGGCCCCTGCCCGGACCACCATTGCCCTCAATGTGGGGGGAGGGCTTTGTCCCCGTCGCCCTTTCCCTATACCTCCTTGCAATGGGGCTCTCGATGCAGGGATGGGTTTTTCTCATCAGGGCAGCAGCCGGTGTGGCACTCGTGACCCTTGTCACCAACCGGGTCGCCCGCCCGGTGCCTGGCCTGGGGATCGCCACCCCCTTCTTTGTGCCTCCCCTGGCCGCACTTGTCGCGGGGCTCGCCCTCGGCACGGGTGCGGGTATGGCGGCAGTGATTGCATACCTGTCAGGGACACTTGGTACGCTCATTGGCGCCGACCTCCTCAACATCGGCCGCATCGGCGAGTTGAATGCCCCGCTGGTCTCTATCGGCGGGGCAGGGACCTTTGACGGCATCTTTCTCTCGGGGGTACTGGCAGCATTCCTGGCGTGAACGGGAGCGTTCTCCTAAAATAAACCCGGAGAGCAGGATGATACGGAAAATCGGCCGGAAAAAAGCCGAACAGAATTTCCATAGCCCGGAGCAGATTCGAACTGCTGTCGCGAGATCCAGAGTCTCGCATGATTGACCGCTACACTACCGGGCTGTCGCACCTTACTTTTCTCCCCCTGTTTCATTATTAACCTGACTCTTTTTCTATGAAAATGCCTCCGGCATTTTCATCATGTATGGCTTGTGTTCCGAAGGGAATCATGTGATTTTTTGAAGAGATCGGGCCCGCCGGGGAGGGCTACCGGCACCTGCCGCAGACCTGGCAGACCTCGGGTACAGGGTTTATCCTTGCCCTTTTCCCGCAAAACGGCTCGATATCGCTGGCGTCCCTCCGGTAGTAAATATGAGGCACCAGGGAGATATGGGTGTAGCTCCCGCAGGGGAGGCCAAGGCCTGCGGCCAGGTGCTGCTGCAGGCCGACCAGGGCGAACATGTTCGCGCCTGCAGCAGAGAGCATGTCATTGCTCCGGAACACGACCTTCATGTGGAGCAGGGAGCCCCTGACGAGGAGCTGGACCAGCTGGAGGCAGGGGCAGTCGTCAAGTCCCTCGTCCACAGCGGGGTTCCAGGTGACCGCTACCGCCCTCCGGCTCTGGGGAGATGCCGCCAGTTTCCTGGCGATATACCTGACCTGGTCCACGTGCACCTCGCGGCTGTCCTGGCAGAGCCCGGTCCCCCAGTTAAAAAGCCTGTCGTGGTAGTCGTATTCGAATACGGAGTCGGAGCCTTCGACCAGGTCGCGGGCGTACTGCTCCATGAACCTGCGCTGGAAACGGGAGTAGGGGCTGACCATGGGTTCGGTGAGAGGGTGGTCCACCCGCAGGGCCACCTCTTCGCATTCAACAGTGGCCTCTTTGTCCTCGGTCTCCAGCACCCAGCCCTTCTCCAGGACCATCTTCACGGCCAGCTCATGGGCCGAGGCCAGGGTGGGTGCTTTCATCACTCGCATAACCAAACATGTGTGCTGGTCCAGTAGGTAAAGATAATGAAAACGCCTGCGAGCACCCGTGAGGACCCTGTTCCCGGTGATGGAAGGACCACCCCGGAGAGACGGATCCGGGCTGTCCAGGTTTTTTTTATTTTCAACGCGGTCAGTTTTTCATTTTTTTTAGTCCCGGCATGATAACCCCCTGCGCGTAAGCCTGAACGGTCCGGCCCGGTGCGTCGATTGGCCGGGAGTACCCCCGGCCGGCCGGCAGGTGAAATACCAGCGACTGTATAGCCTTTCACGAATTCATCCAATTCCCTATCTCCTATTTTGAAAGGCCCGACCAAAAAAGATATATTAGGTGTTCCACAAATATTGATTCATATTCCGTTATTCGGAGTATGGAGCACGATGAACCGCTATTCGGCACCTGTCGATGGAGGTTTCCCGTGTGCATTGGATTGAACGTTCAGGATTTGGACATGAGTAAGGAGGACAAAAGATGACTAAGCGCTTTAGCCTTGCACTGATTGCCCTATTCGTGCTGGCGGTTCTTGTGCTGCCTGCATCAGCAGCGGTAATCAAGACTGTCGCGCAGGGCGGAGATGTGTTCATCGGTGAAGAGGGCCTTGATGTAACCGCGGCAGTTGGAGGATATTCCCAGATTGCCTGGTTCGCATCCGGGAACGACCCCAATACGGCAACTCCGGACGCAGTAATCGGCGTTGGAGATGCAGCCAGTTTCTATGTCTCCCCGGCCGACTATGTCGGGAAGACCGGAAACTGGTACCGGTGGAATGGAGCCAACCAGGGCGTTGCTTTCAACGCGGTTGACCCCTCCCTGGTGATCAAGGTATGGGACAACACGGCTGGCAAGGATGTCACCGGGAAGTCCGTGCCGGTAGGCAACTACCTCAACTTCAGGGTTGAGAGCAATATCTACTCGGTCACCAAGAGGGCTGACTTCAACACGACCACCATGAAGCCGGGTTTTGCCAACATCCGCGTCAAGACCGCTGATGGTACCGTGTATACTGCACTCTGGCAGAACGCCACGATCAGCACTCCGCTGACCGGCCAGGCCCCCACGAGCTCGCTCTACTACTGGCAGAACCCCCCGACCAACGGAAAGGGATGGTTCACCGGAGCCGTTGACATCAACAACGCCCGCGTCTACAAGGCGGGTGCCTACACGGTATACGTCGAGCTGGACCTGAACCGTATCAAGGACAACTACAAGGCCCCTGACGGTTCCGACTACACCGGCAAGACCATCAGTGCTACCCAGACGGTCACCATCGCTTCCGACACCGTGAAGATCGAGGCAAGCAAGGACGTCGTCGTCCGCGGCAACCCGTTCTCCACGACCATCACCGGCCGGCCCAACACCGAGTATTACATCTGGGTGAAGGGGACCGGGCAGATGAGTGGCGACGACCAGGACCAGCCCCCGCTGCTGGCTGCTGACCAGAAAGACGTGAGCACCGACCCGATCGGCGGCCCCTACACCATCGGCGGCTATGCCTATGAAGGCGGTGCCGGGCGCACCATCAAGCAGGACGTGCCTGCCAGCCCCGACAATGGTGTCTGGTATTATGCCAAGGCGAAGACCTCCAACAGCGGAACTATCACTGTAGGATGGACCACCGGCCAGGCGACCAAGGACAAGAAGTACACCATGCGCGTAGAGCGCTACGACGGCACGGCGTACAAGTCTGACGAAGTCGACGTGAAGGTCGAGAAGGGGACCGTGACCGTGGTTGCCGCCGGCGACCAGAGCTACTTCCTCGGGCAGGAGATCAAGCTCTCCGGCACCAACTCCGAGACCGAGCAGGTCTTCCTCTTCATCACCGGCCCGAACCTGCCGTCCCAGGGTGGCAAACTGACAGAACCGAGGCTCGGCGTGAGCAATGGAGTGGAGTCCACCTTCACCACCGCGGATGTCCTGGACGACAACACCTGGGAGTACAAGTGGCAGACCGCCAACCTGAATGTCGATGCCGGGACCTACACGGTCTACGCCGTGGCTACCCCGAATGACAAGAACAACCTTGCTAACACCCAGTACGCAACGGTGTCCATCATCATCCGCAAGCCGTTCGTTGTCGCGACCGCTTCCCAGTCCACCGTAGCACGCGGTGACAAGTTCTACGTCCGCGGAAACGCCGAGGGCAAGCCCTCGCCGGGAGTTGCTATCTGGGTCATGGGCAAGAACTATGTCCTGTACGACACCGAGAGCGTCAACTCCGACAGCACCTTCGAGAAGGAGATTACCGAGGGTGACACCTCGAACATGGCCAGCGGCCAGTACTTCGTAGTCGTCCAGCACCCGATGTACAACGATAAGCTCGATGTATATCCGAAGGCTGAAGGCTCCTACAGGTACCGGTATGTAATCGGACCGTATCCAATACAGAGTCAGCAGAACATCATCTTCACCCTCGAGGGTCCGGGGAGCCTGCAGGGATCCGATGCAGCCGAGGCACTGGTCACCGCACTCGACAACCCGAGTGTCGACGACACCTACACCAAGCTGCAGTTCCTGATTGAGGAACCCTCAATCAAGATCAACCCGGTCACCGAGAAGCAAATCGGAGAGAAGTTCACGATCGCGGGGACCACCAACCTCGCCGTTGACGATGAACTTCTGGTCGAGGTCGTGTCCTCGTCCTTCGCACCCACCCAGAAGACCCAGAGCGGAGAGTTCAGTGGCGCTACCGGCACTGTAAAGGTTGTAAAGGGAACCGAGGGCTTCAACATCTGGTCGTTCCCGGTCGACACCACCACCTTCAAGCCCGATGAGTACATCGTGAAGGTTTCCGGTGTGACCGTGGACACCACCGCGACCGCGCTCTTCAACGTGGTTGAGGTCAAGCCCACCACCGTCCCGACCACCGTGCCGACGACTGCCCCGGTGAACACGACTGTTGTCACCACCGTGCCGACGACCCCGACCCTCACCCCGACCCCCACGACTCCGGGATTCGGTGCGCTGGTGGCCCTGATCGGCCTTGGAGCAGTTGCCTTCCTCATCGTGCGCAAGCACTGAACACCAAAACCCAACTTTTTTTGAAACGGACCGGTTCGATCCAGCTGGTTTTCATCCAGTTCCCCAGAAGGCGGCAAAAACCAATAATAGGTTGGCGATTCCAGTAGTGATGCAGGAGCTCGCCCAATCCCGGCCGCTTGAGCCGTTTTCTTGAGATGCGAGCCCCTGGAAGGATGAAGGCTTATGAAGCTCAGTGCCAGACTGATCGATATCGGGACCCGCGAAGTTCTGCTCAACATCGAGGACGCAAGAAGCATAGGGGTTCTCTGCGGGGACCGGGTGCAGGTCCTGAATGAAGTAAAGGGCGTTTCAGCCGCGGCTTTCGTGGACACCACCACCTCCCTCATCCCCCAGGGCACCATCGGCATTTACCGGGTCACGAACGAGCGCCTCTCCCTTGCCGACGGTGAGCCGGTGGAGGTGAGGATGGCCACCCGTCCCGCCTCCCTTGACTATATCAAGAAGAAAATGGACGGCGTCCACCTCTCCAAGGAGGAGACGTATGCCATCATCCATGACGTGGTGAATGACGACCTGACCCCGGCCGAGCTTACGGCCTACATCGTGGCCAGCTATATCAATACCATGGATATGAACGAGGTGGAGCACCTTACCCGGGCTATGGTCGATACCGGGGACCGCCTGACCTTCCATACCCATCCCATCGTTGACAAGCACTCCATCGGGGGCGTCCCGGGGAACAAGATCACGCTCGTGGTCGTGCCCATACTCGTTGCCAGCGGGCTACGGGTCCCCAAGACCAGCTCCCGGGCAATCACCGGTGCCGGGGGCACGGCAGACCTCATGGAGGTGCTGGCCCCGGTGGAGTTTTCTGCCATGGAGGTGCAGCAGATGACCCTCAAGGTCGGCGGTGCCATCGTCTGGGGGGGCGCCACCAACATAGCCCCGGCGGATGACAAGATCATCATCCAGGAGTATCCCTTTCGCATCGATGCCAGGGGCCAGATGCTTGCCAGCGTGATGGCCAAGAAGTACGCGGTCGGGGCAGACCTCGTGGTCATTGATATCCCGGTTGGCACCCACGCAAAGGTAACCAGCATCCAGGAAGGCCGGAAGCTTGCCCGCGAATTCATCGAGCTCGGGGAGCGGCTGAACATGCAGGTGGAGTGCGCCCTGACCTATGGGGACTCGCCTGTCGGAAGGAGCATCGGCCCCAACCTGGAGGTCCAGGAGGCGCTCCGCATCCTGGAAGGCCAGGAGGGCCCGGGGTCGCTCCTGCAGAAGAGCGTTGCCATAGCCGGGATGGCCCTGGAGATGTCAGGGAAGGCTGCCAGGGGGATGGGCGCCCAGGTGGCTGCCGAAATCCTGAAAAGCGGGGAGGCGCTCAATAAGTTCCGCCAGATCATCGAGATCCAGGGAGGGGATCCCAAGGTGACTTCCGCGGACATTCACCCCGGGAAGTACGAGTTCGTGGTCAACGCCCCGGCAGGAGGGTATGTTGTCGAATTGAATAACCGCTCATTGATCAGCCTGGCCCGATCTGCAGGCGCTCCCCATGACCGGGGGGCAGGCATCCTCCTCCATGCCAAGAAAGGGAGCGCGGTTGAAAAAGGACAGCCCATCTTCACCATATATGCAGACCGGAGCTGGCGGTTGCAGAAAGCTATTGAGGAGGGCCGGAAGCTGATGCCGGTGCTGGTGGAAGGGATGCTCCTTGATCGCGTCCCCCATGAATCCCGGTGGGAATAACCCCAAATTTTCTTTTTTGAACAAGATGGAGAGCGATAAACCAGAAATAACCAATCACCTCTTATAGCCGGAAGCCAATACCAGTGTATATGCAAAGAACCCGGGGATTTGTGCTCGTTGCTCTCCTTTCCCTGTGTATCTGCGCCACCCTGGCACAGGGGATCACCGTTCTCGTACAGGTCTATGAGAAAGATCCGAATGTCACTACCCTGAGCGGGGCCTCGGTATTTGTCGATGATGCGCTGGTCGGAAAGACCGAGGCGGGGGGAATCCTCGAGTTCTCCCATCCCGGAACCAACAGCGTCTCGGTCCGGGTGACCAAGCTCGGGTACGACGAATGGACAGGGGATATCGGGCCAAACACCACCACGGTCCTGGTCCAGCTCCTGCGAAAAAGTATATCCTTCGTGGCCTCGGTCCATGATGCCGATACCCTGGCACCTATCTCCGGGGCCCAGGTTGTCGTCTCGGGTGAAGGGGCTGGAAATACAACCCTGACCAATGCCAATGGGACGGCCAGCTTCGCGGTGAGGTCCGAATCGGTCTATAACGTTGAGGTTCAGGCCAGGAACTACCGGTCCCAGGCCGACACGGTGGAAATCGGCATTGAGGGCATATCCGTGCAGTACATGCTCCTCCGGGATGACCGCTTTTCTGTGATGGTAAAAGACGAAGCATCAGGTACGCCCGTTCCCGATGCCCGCGTCCTGGTCGACGGGGTAGACCGCGGGCTGACAGATTCCAGGGGGTTGCTCACCCTCCCGCTCCCCAGGGAGAAGGTCTACATGGTGAAGGTGAAAAAGGAGGGGTACCAGGACTTCAATGGACAGCAGATAGTCAGAAAGGAGGATGCTTTCATATCGATCCCCCTGGAAAAAGCACCCTACAGCGCCTTCGTCTCGGTATATGATGAAGACCGGAAACCGGTCGAGGGTGCCGCTGTCCTCATGGACAGGGCCATGTCGGGCATGACGGATCAATACGGCCGGCTCCTCCTGGGCAACCTCACCGCCGGGCAGTACCAGCTCGAGGTGCGGCACCCAGGGTTCGTCACCGCCCGCCAGGCCCTCAAAGTTTCCGCCCAGGGCCAGGAGATCACGGTCACGCTCCCGTTCGAGAAGGTGAATGCGACCATTGCAGCCATGGAGGGGAGCGAACCCGTCTCCGGAGCAGAAATTTCCCTCGATGGCAGGGTCCTGGGCACGACCGGGCCGTCGGGGGAAGTCCCAGCCAGGCTGCGGCTGAATATCACCTACAACATCACCGCAGCAAAAGAGGGCTTCAACCCCGCCATGCTCTCAGCCTCGGTCAATGCCCCGAATGCGACCACAATAACCATTCGCATGGAACGAAGCACCAACATGATGCTCATCGGTGGAATAATTGCCATTGCAGCCATCATTGTCCTGGCAGTCCTGTTCATCAGGCGTGGGCGCTCCCGGGGGCGCGGCGGACGCAGGGTCCGGCTCTGAATGAACCAGGGATCCAGTGCCCCCTGTCCGGATCAAATTTTTTTTAAAAAATCCTTTGCATCCGCCGCTCTGGGAGAAACTGGGCCCCGGTGGAAAACCAGCCACAACGATTGCCGCACAGGACGGACCCAGCGGGAATCGAACCCGCGTCCTTGGGTCCGAAGCCCAAGAGGATGTCCTCTACCCCATGGATCCGTCACACCGGTTGGTATGATAAGATATTAAGCATTCTCCAAAGCATTGATCTGTAGCCATGATCCTTTCGTCCTCGGAGATGGTACGGCGGCTCGGAGAGGACAGCCGGCAGGGAGATCTGGTCATCCGGCCTTACAGCGCTGAATGCCAGCAGCCTGCGTCCTATGACCTGCGGGTCGGGGGGGACTTTATCCTCCCCCCCGGGGCCTGCACCCTGGTCAACTCCCTGGAATGGGTGGAGCTTCCCGTTGATCTTGCGGCCACCCTGAGGTGCCGTTCGTCATTCGGGAGGCAGGGGCTTCTCATCACTGCCGGGTTCGTGGACCCTGGATTCCGGGGGCAGCTCACCCTCTGCCTTGTCAACATGGGTGCCGGGCATCTTCCCCTCCGCAGGAACGACCGGGCAGTGCAGATGATCCTCCACGAGGTGACGGGCGGGGGATGTACCTATGAGGGGCGATATCAGGACAGCAGCGGGATTGTGCAGGCGAGATGAATGATCAGGACAGAACGAAAATATATAGAAATCCTCCGGATTTTAAAAGAGCACCGTGAACCCATGGGGGCAAAACGGCTCTCCGAGATCATGGCCGAACGGGGTTTTGTTCTCTCTGACAGGGCCGTGCAGTATTACCTGCGGTACCTGGATGAAATGGGGTTTACCGAGAAAGTTGGGAATATGGGGCGAATCCTCACCTCATTCGGCCTGGAGGAGACAGAGAGCGCCCTGGTCGGGGACCGGATCGGTTTTATCATCTCCAAACTGGAGAGGCTCGCGTTCCGCAGCACCTTTGACCCGGTGACGAGCACGGGCGACGTAGCCTACAACCTCTCCATCGTCCCGGAAGAACGCCTCGATGAGGTCAAGTCGGCTTTTGACGAAATCATCGCAGCCCGCTGCGGGTTCTACCCAGGGTACCGTATTATTGACCGGGACTCCCGCGTGCCTCCGGGCAGTGCCGGCCTCATGACCATCTGCAGCATCACCATGGACGGGGTATTCCAGCGGAGGGGGATCCCGGTGCGCATGGCTTATGGGGGCCGCCTGGCGATGGAGCACGGGGAGCCCCTCAGGTTCGTTGATCTTATCGGTTACCGGGGGACAACAATAGACCCGCTGCTGCTCTTCATCACGGCAGGGCTCACTTCCCTCTCCACCGTGGCCGCTACCGGCACCGGCACCGGCCTGGCAAATGTGCGGGAAGTCCCTGCCGCGGCCGAGAGCAGTGTCCGCGAGGTGGTGGCACAGATGCGGAAGGCGGATTTCATTTTCCCGGTGGCCATGGGGACCTCGGTCTTCAACCTGGTCACCGACCCCTACCGTTTATCTATCGTGGCTTTTTCTGGGATGAACTACGTTGCGAATACCTTTGAGAAGGGGATTCCCATCAGGACCGAGATAGGAGCGGGAAATGTCCCCTTTTCCCGGATGATCCAGTCCAGCGGGTGAAGACTGCCGTACAATCAAGGGGCGGGCTCGTTTCCGTCCGTTTCTCCGGGTATCGGGTAAGCCGCCTGGTCACTCCGGTCATCTTCCGCATTGCTTCCAGGGGGGCAGCTTCCTGGTACGATCGTCTGGTCCCCCCCTTCTGGATCTCCTCCCGGGGCACCGCCCCGGAGGGCGCGGAGCTCTGCCACCCGGGGGATTGTCTGCATGCCGGCAAGTATGACGATGACGGCCAGGGACCTCGCCTGGCCCTGCGGGTAATCCCCGGAACGAAGCTCGAACCCCCTGATGGTCCGGTCAATCCACCGCCGCACCGTCATGAAACCCCGCATGCTCATCTCCTGCACAGGACCGCTGATGAGGACAAGGGCCTTTTCTGCATCCTCCAGGTTTGTCCGGGTCGATATTTCATCAAATATGGCTTTTTTTGTAAGGTCAACCACACGCTGGGCCTTTTTATGACTTTCATCCACGGGCAGCCCGCGTGGGATCAGGCGCAAAATGCCCCTGGGCTGCTCCGGGAGCGGTTCACAGGCATACCCGATCGAGATGTAGTGCATTCCCTGTATGGTGTTGAGGATCTCCCCCGCATCCAGGACAACCTCGGGAAGGTCATCAGGACTCCGCTCGCTGTGCTCACCGGCCTGGAGGAGCAGGGTCATCATCTGGGCGATGACTTCGTTGATCCTCCAGAACACCTTCAGTCGCGGGTCCTCCGGTTCGATATTCCCTCTTCGGGGAATGAAAAAGTCGAGGTCCGGCGCGAGGGTCGCGGCGGGCGGGCTCGCCCAGCCTGCGGTCTTCCCGCGCCAGAGGTCGTTGTCAAAGAGGATGACGCCGTCGAGGCATGCGGCCAGCTGGTCCAGCTGGTCCACCGCCCTGATCCCGGCGGTTGCCCCCTCGCTCCGGCATGGGAGGGTGAAGAGCCCGAAGATCGGCTCCACCATGCCCTTCCTGATGATCCCGGAAATTTCGCTGACAGCATCGGTCAGAATCCCTCCGAGCCCGGCGCAGATAAAAATTGCATCGATATCCCCGTCGTCCATGGCATGGAGCCTGGCCAGGACCTCCTCGGCTGGAACCGAGGCAAGGAGGTCTGTAGGCTTTTCCGGGTCGAGCGGCTGGAAGAAGAGGCGCCGGCCGGGAGGGATAACCTTGAGGGAATTGAGGGCATCTGCGTCCCGGTCCAGGGCGATCCCGTCAATAGAGCGTGGCATCGATTTCCGGTCATGGTGAAAGAGCGATTCCAGTATCCGGCAGCCCGCTCCACCCATACCCACGACCAGAATCCGCATTCTTTGCTTCGCCTCAAGGCAGAAGTCGTCTCTGGCGCCAGGGAAGTTTTGGTGCCATTAATCTGGAAATCCCGGGAGAGAGGATCTTTCCCTGGTTTTATGCATCCCCGTATGCCCTGGGAATCCTCCATTGCGCCTGCGAAGATATTCTGCCATTATTCGAGGGGATTACCCCCGTGTTCCCTGCATGTTATTGTTCGTTGCTATCTTAAAGCACTTATGATGAGGCGGTTTTTCGCAAATGATGAGCGTAAGAGGATTCCGCAATGAATTCTGGCAGAAGGACCCCTGGTCCACGAAAAAATTCCGGTTTGCCGGGGAAGCCTCTCGTCCTTTACAATCGCAACCCTCCGGTCCGCCCGATTTGATACATGCCGATGTTTATCCGCCCGTTTCCCGGAGGATCCGGGACGAATCCGTAACTATACCCGCGAAAGCCCAGTGCGCCTTGCCCGGAATGTGATGCCGTCCTGCCAATCAGACGTTCATTTTCGGTCCATTTTCCTGGGCATTCCCTGGAACCTCTTCGTACCTGACCAAAAAATCATAATGTATATAACTCTGCGATCCGTTACTATCACTGAGGTGAACAGAACCTTGACAACCTATGGAATAGAATTCGTACCGGGGTCAGTCAATGTCAGGCAGGTCGTAAATTTCTGCAAACTCGCAGAATCCAAGGACATTGACTATGCATGGATCACCAACCACTACAACAACCGCCACTGCTACCCCACTCTTGCTGCAATCGCCCAGGCAACCAGCACCCTGAAGATGGGGCCGGGGATCATGAATTCCTTTACCGATACCCCCGCGGCGATCGCCTCCTTCGTTGCAACGCTCAACGAGATCGCGGACGGCCGTGCAACGCTGGGCATCGGGCCCGGGGACCTCTCCACGCTCCCAAAGCTCTCGATCCAGCCTGAAAAGCCGGTCGCCAGGCTCGAAGAGGCTGTCGGGATGATCCGGGAGCTCCTGACCGGTGCAGAAATCTCCAAACCAGGCAACACGTTCTTCAAGTACCAGGGAGCCAAGCTCACGGGTGTCACCCTTCCCGGGAAGAAGGGGATCCCGGTCTACATCGGAGCCCAGGGCCCCAAGGTGCTGGAGCTCGCCGGGAAAGTCGGAGACGGGGCTCTCATCAATGCCTCGAACCCCAAGGACTTCCAGATAGCCATTCCCATCATCAAGGCCGCCTGTGACAAGGTCGGCAAGAAGGGCTTCGATGTCGGCGCCTACACCGCCATGTCCATCGACCGGGACCAGAAGAAGGCCAGGAACGCTGCCAAGATCGTTGCCGCCTTCATCGCGGCAGGCTCCCCGCCGGACCTCATCGCACGCCACGGCCTCGATGCTGCCAAGGTCGCCACGATAAAGGGCGCCCTTGCCAAGTTCGACTTCAAGACCGCGGGCGAGAACGTCGATGACAAGACCATCGATGCATTCACCATCGCCGGGACCCCGGACGTGGTGAAGCAGAAGTGCGAGGACCTGGCCAAGGCCGGAGTCACCCAGATCATCTTCGGCTCCCCGCTCGGCCCGGACATGACCAACTCGATCCGCCTGCTCGGCAAGTATATCGTCTGAATCTTCCGGAGCACCCGGATCACCACTTTTTTCCCACATTTTAAATAACAGGACCCATCCATGTGGGTGTGAGGAGCCCGCCATGTTCACGGTCATCGAGGTCCCGGCAGGAAAAGAAGTCCTCCAGTATCGTGAAGAGCATATTTCCGGGCTGCGGTGCAAGATCTCCCGGGAACGGCTCAACCGCGGGCTTGACGTCGCCTATGTACCTCCGCCACCCCCGGACGCCTGCCCGTTCTGCCCCACCGATGTCGAGCGGGTCACCCCGACCTTTCCCGACGGGACCCGCATCCGGGTCGGGGAGAGCATCACGTTCCCCAACCTCTTCCCCTTTGCCGGTTGGCACACGGTAACGGTGATAACCGCGGGCCACCAGGTCGATACTTTCCAGCCCCGGCAGATCCGGGATGCGCTGGAAGGGCAGGTTACATCGCTGTCTGGTGTCAGCGGGTACCCAAGCATCAACTGGAACTACCTCCCTTCGGCGGGTGCAAGCATCGGGCACCCGCACCTGCAGGGACTGGTAGACCGCAGGCCCCCGGTCCTGGCAGAACGATATCTCAGGGGAGGCTACCTGCACCTCCTGCGAACAGGGAGAAGCTACTGGGCTGAACTCATTGAGCGGGAGCGGCAGGGACGAGAACGTTTCCTCTTTGGCGAGGAGATCTGCTGGTTGGCCCAGGCAGTGCCCCTCGGGGAACGGGAAGTCAGGGCTGTCCTGCCGGTCTCCACCCTTGAAGATTTCGAGCCTTACATCGGTCTTTTTTCCGATGGCCTCCTGGAGGTGATGCGCCTCTATCGCCGGCTCGGCACCCACGCGCTGAACATGTCGCTATTCTTTGACAGGCAACGACTTGGTAACGGTTTCTGCGCCTTTGCCTCGATAATCTCCCGTATTAATCCCAACAGCACCTCGACAAGCGACTCGGCTTTCATGGAGCGGATCCACCAGGAACCGGTCATCCTGACCATGCCAGAAGAACTGGCGGCGGTCTACCGGGGAGAAAAAAAATAAAAAAGATTTTTACTCGGGCTTGCTGATCAGCTTGGTCTTGGAGACGATTACGCCGTCTTTCTTGTGCGGCTTGCGGATCACACCGTCTCCGGCCTTCTCCAGTTCGCGGGCCTCGTCGCAGAGCAGCGCGGCGACACGCATCATTTCGTGGGCGCTGGAAACGATGGGGATGTACTTCTCCCACTCCTTGGTCATGAAGCAGCCCTTCACGTTCACCATGGCCACCGACTGGGCAATCTCGTAGGCTGCCCGGGCCTTGGCAAGGGCGTAGGGGTTGGAAAATTCTCCTTCAACAGCCTTGTCCGAGGTCACAATGAGCTTGGGTAAAACCAGCTCCGCTCCCTTCTTCCCGGCCTTGACCTGATCGATAACCGCGTCGAGGGCCGTCTGCAGCTTGCGGAACGCGCCAGTGACCGAGAGGACTTTGACGAGGTTTCCATTATAATCTGCCATCTCCACGGGGTCGAGGAACTCCCTGCGGGCCCCGATCATGGCGTCGCCCTTCATGATGATGTAACCAAACTTCCCGTCCTTGATATCGGCCCATTCCTTCTTGGTGGTCACGTCATCGGTGATGAAGAGGGTGGCAATTCCGGCGGCAAGCAGGCGCTCACGGGCACCGGTTGGACCCGGGAGCACGCCATTCGGGGATACTACAATGGCCATGTCGGGCTTGTAGGCGATCAGGTTATTGACAACTCGGTCGACGTCTGCAGGCTCCAGCTTGGTGCCGCTCGTGGCCATGAATGTCTGCATGTCTTCACGGTCGGCTCTCTCGTCCAGGAGGAGCTCCGCCATTACGCCGCTGGCAATGTTGCCCAGTTTGGCAACTCCTACTTTCACTACCATGTAAACACCTCTTTTTTTAAGTGATAACAGGTTACTATTTGCCCGGGCAGATATAAACGTTTTGAAATCTCATTTTTATTTGAAAAGACCCTCAAAATACGAGAAATGGCAATCTATATCGGCAGTCACCTGAGCTCTCCGCCCGAGCCCTGAGAGTGGGGCAACACACGGTGTTAACGAAAAGTGTTTAAATACATTAATCATACCGTCTTCATATGAAAGATGGGCTGCTGACCAGTCGTCAGAAGGAAGTTCTGCGCTATCGAAAGCAGGGTCTTACACAGCAGCAGATCGCCGACATTATTGAGACTTCCAAGGCGAATGTATGCACCATCGAGAAATCGGCCATGGAGAATATCAAGCGTGCCAGGGAGACCCTGGAGTTCCTTTACACCCTTGATGCCAACCACCTCTGTACCATCAAGGCCGGGACCGACCTCCTCGAGGTAGCCTCTTACATCTACAAAGAAGCCGAAAAAATCGGAATTAAAGTAAAATACGACACCATCTCCCTTATCAACAAGCTCCGGGACTCCGCCCCCGAGCGGTTCAAGGCACGGTATGTCAAGGAGGATGTGGACGTGTACATCAATGATGAGGGAGAACTGTATTTTGGATAATTATTCTCATTTCCGTGCGGGTATAGCATATCTTTATATTCATTTCTGGCTTATTCATATAGCAAGCCTATAGGAGAAGGCAGGGGTTCGCCGCCCTTTGGGGTGGAAGAACAGGGCTTTTCTCCGAGGTCGTGGCCCAGAAAATGATGGGCCGCTTGAGGGAGTTGTGAGCAGATCACAACCGGCTGACATGGTGGATCTGAAATAGGCGCAAAAAAGGGTGGACGCCCATGCTGGCGGCCCTTATCCGCACCGTTCGCGGATATGTGCCCGGTTCAGGATCTCTTTGCGAGACAGGTAATACCGGCAGTGGGCAACCGATCAGGAAGGTTCCCGATACCGGAAAACGGTGGCCCGGAACAGGAAAGGTCCTGGATGGCCATCGGGGACAGGAAATGCGACTGTTGGAGCATTCTGTCATCTGCCCCCAAAGCATGTGAAAGACCAGGGGTAGCATCACTCATCTCCGGATCGTAATCGGCCGATATGGGCTAAAATAATCGCAAAACCGGTATAATGCAAGTCTTCACCCGAAGCTGCATGTCATACCGTTGATCAGGAATGATTTGACCATGCCGAAGATCAACAGCCCAAGAAAAGGTTCTCTTGCATTCAGCCCCAGGAAACGGGCCAAAAGCCAGGTGCCCCACTACCAGTCCTGGCCTGCCTACGAGGGATCACCGATGCTCCAGGGCTTCGCCGGCTACAAGGTGGGCATGACCCACGTGATCATGGTGGACGACCATAAGGACAGTCCTACCGAGGGAAAGGACATCATGGTCCCGGTCACCGTGGTGGAGACTCCTGCCATGAAGGTCGCTGCCATCAGGGCCTATACCCGGGATACCTATGGCCGTCGCCCCATGACCGAGTACTGGGCAGGAGAACTGGAGCCTGCACTCTCGAGGCGGATAACACTCCCAAAAAAATCCGAGGGTGATGCGGCAAAGCAGGCTATCCTGGACGGAATTGCCTCAGGAACGGTAAAGGAGATCTATGCCATCATGCACACCCTGCCCGGTGATGTGAGCGGTATACCCAAGAAGGTCCCCGAGATCATGGAGACCCGCGTGGCCGGCGGCACGGTATCCCAGCAGTTCGAGTACCTGCAGGGGCTCCTCGGAAAAGAGGTGACCCTCTCACAGGTCATCGCTCCCGGGGCATATGCCGACATTACGGCGGTCACCTCCGGCAAGGGCACCCAGGGACCGGTGAAGCGCTGGGGAGTGAAGCTTCGCAAGCGCAAGCACTCCCGCGGAGGGAAAAAGCGCCATGTCGGGACCCTGGGGCCCTGGAATCCCCACCACATCCGCTGGCAGGTGCCCCAGATGGGACAACTGGGATACCAGCAGCGCACCGAATTCAACAAGCGGATCCTGAAGATTGGCGAGGACGGGAAAGAGATCACGCCGGCGGGGGGTTTCCTCCACTATGGCGTCCTGCAGAACCCATACGTCCTGATCAAGGGCTCTATTCCCGGACCCGCAAAACGGCTCATCCGCATCCGCCCGGCCATCCGCCTGGGTGAGCACCAGGTCCGCCAGCCGGCGATCGGGTTCGTGAGCGTGGAGAGCAAGCAGGGGTGAACGGTCGATGAAAGCAACAGTGAGATCCCTTGATGGGACAGGGGCGCGGGAGATCGAACTCCCCCCTGCATTTTCCGAGGATTACCGCCCGGACCTGATCAAGAAGGCAGTCATCGCCCTGCAGAGCACCCGGAGGCAGCCGCACGGGACAAACCCCTATGCCGGCATCCTCTCGTCAGCCCAGAGTTGGGGTTCCGGCCGCGGCGTGGCCCAGGTGCCCCGCATCAAGGGCGGGTCGAGGGCAGCCAAGATCCCCCAGGCAAAGGGTGGGAGAGAGGCCCACCCCCCGCTCGTGCAGAAGGTCATCGTGCGAGAGATCAACAAGAAAGAGAAACAGAAAGCTTTCCGATCCGCATTGGCCGCGACCATCATCGAGGACCTGGTCCGGGCCCGCGGGCACGTCTTCTCGGTCCCGGTCCCGGTGGTCCTCGAGGACCGGTTCGGTGACCTGGGCAAGACCAGCGAGGTCATTGCTGCACTGGATGCAGCCGGCGTCCTCGGGGACGTTGAGCGCGCCAAGGCAAGCAGGAAAGTCCGGGCCGGGAGGGGGAAGATGAGGGGCCGCCGCTACAAGCAGCGCAAGAGCCTGCTCATCGTCACCGCCGATCGGCCGCTCAAGGCTGCAGAGAACCTGGCCGGGGTGGACATTGCCACCGTGGACCAGCTGAACACCGAGCTCCTGGCGCCGGGGACCCAGGCCGGAAGGCTGACGGTCTGGACCGAAAGTGCGCTCCTGCGGCTGGGGGGGCAGTAACCATGGTGCTTCAATATCCGTTCGTCACTGAAAAGGCCATGATGGTGCTCGACAAGCAGAACAAGCTCCAGTTCCTGGTGGACCGGAACGCCACAAAGCTGCAGGTCAAGCGCGAGATTGAAAAGGCCTTCGAACAGGAGGTCACCCATGTGTCCACCATGATGACCATGGACGGCCGCAAGAAGGCCATTGTGAGTTTTTCGAACGAAAAGGCGGCTGAAGAGATCCTCAGCCGGCTCGGGATCATGTAGGTGGGGAATATGGGACATCGCATTACCACACAGAGCAGGGGGAAAGGAGGCCCTGTTTACCGGGCCCCGTCCCACCGCTACAAGGCCGCGCTGCGGCACGTTGAGAGTGGCAACGCCACTATCCGCGCCACGGTGACGGAGATCGAGCATGACCCTGCACGGCATGCCCCGCTCGCCCGGGTCAGGCTGGAGAACGGCGCCAGGGCATATGTCCTGGTCACCGAGGGCATCGGTGTGGGCGACACCCTGTCATGGGGGCCTGACGGGGAAGTCAGGAACGGGAATACCCTCCCCCTCCAGGCTATCCCCACCGGGACGTTCATCTGTAATATCGAGGCCCAGCCCAACGATGGCGGCAAGTTCGTCCGATCGGGCGGCGTGCAGGCAGTAGTGGTTGACAAGTCCGAGGGCCGCGTCGGCGTCCAGATGCCCAGCGGCCGGACAAAGTGGTTCAACGGGCGCTGCAGGGCAACGGTCGGCATCGTCGCCGGGGGAGGCCGCGGGGAGAAACCCTTCGTGAAAGCCGGGAACAAGCATCACAAGATGCGGAACAGCGCCACGAACTGGCCCCGCGTGCGGGGTGTTGCCATGAACGTGATCGACCACCCCTTCGGGGGCGGAGGGCACCAGCATGCCGGAAGGCCCAAGACTATCGCCCGCGGGACTCCGCCGGGCAGGGCTGTCGGGCACATGGCGGCGCGAAGGACCGGGTTATCAAAGAGGTGAGGAGAAGATATGGCGAAGAAGACACAGAAGAGGCTCCCGAGACGGCGCGAGGAGTTCACCTATCGCGGTTTCAGGCTGGACGATCTGCGCAAGATGGGCACGACCGAGCTCATCGCGCACATGCCTGCCCGCGCCCGCCGCAAGATCCACCGCGGCCTGAGCCGGGGGGAGGAGCACCTCCTCACTGAGTTCCGCAAGGGGCGGGCCCCCATCCGCACCCATCTGCGTGACATGATCATCATGCCCGAGATGGTGGGAAAAGAGGTGGAGATCCACAACGGCAAGGAGTACGTGAAGGTGGAGATCCAGCCGGAAGCCCTCTTCCATTACCTGGGCGAGTTCGCCCTGACCAGGAAGAAGGTGAGCCACGGGAGCGCCGGTATCGGTGCAACCCGGTCAAGCAAGTACGTGCCGCTGAAGTGATCGAACCATGGCGAGAACACGCTATTCCCAGAAATATGAGGGTGAAAACTTCGCCCGGGGGAAAGCCAACGAACTGGCCATCTCCCCTAAGCATGCCATGGAGATTGCCAGGTTTATCCGGCACAAACGTACCGGAGATGCCATTTCCTACCTGGAGCAGGTGAAAGAGCGGAAGAAAGCGATCCCATTCCGCAGGTTCAACCGGAACGTTGCCCACAAGCGTGGCCTGGAAGGATGGGACGCCGGGCGGTATCCCCTGAAAGCGTCACAGGAATACATCCGGCTGCTGGAATCGGTTCACAAGAACGCCGAGTATATCGGACTGGACACCGGGAAGCTGGAGATCGTGCATGTCTCGGCCAACCGGGGCCGCAGTTTCCGGGCAATATTCCCCCGGGCAATGGGCAGGGCCACACCCAAGCGGAGGGAGACGGTGAACATCGAGATCGTGGTCAGGGAAGTGCAGTAATGGCGGTCGAGAGGAAATTCGTAGCAGAAGGAGTTCGCCGTGCCCGGGTGGAGAAGCACCTGAAGAAAGAGCTCAAGCGTGCCGGGTACGGCGGCATGGACCTTCAGCGGACCCCGCTCGGGACCCAGGTCACCATCTTTGCCGAAAAGCCGGGGATCGTCATCGGGAAAGGAGGCAAAGTGGTGCGCCAGCTGACCCAGGACCTGGCTGCGGGTTTTGCCGTTGAGTCACCGCAGATTGAGGTGCAGCAGGTGCCGAACCCCAGTTTCAACGCACAGATCATGGCTGAACGGCTGGCAAATGCCCTCGAGCGTGGCTGGTACTTCAGGAAAGCCGGCCAGAGCATCATCCGGCGGGTCATGGAGGCCGGGGCGCTGGGCTGCGAGGTCGTTATCGCCGGCAAGCTCACCGGCGCCCGCGCCCGGGTGCAGAAGTTCACCGCCGGGTACATCAAGCACTCCGGCGAGCCGGTGAATACCATCGTCGAGAAGGGCTTTGCGGTTGCCGTGAAGAAACTCGGCGTCATCGGCGTCCAGGTAAAGATCATCCCCTCCGGAGCAAAGATCCCCGACCACTTCGAAGTAAAGGTGCCGAAAACCCCCGCCCGCCAGGTCCAGAAGGATATGAAGGTGACCGATGTGGGCGAGGACGTGGAGGCGGGCCTGGATGACGACCTCCCCGTGGATGACCTCCCGGAGGAGATCAACGAGGAGAAACTGCTGGGGAGAAGGTAACCATGGCAATATTCCGGGCCAAAGAGGTCAGCGAGCTCTCAGACATTGAACTTGGCGAGCAGATGGACAAACTCAGGATGGAGCTGATCCAGCACTACGGCAAGGTCAGCGCCGGGGGCGCCACCGAGAACCCCGGACGCATCCGGGAAATCAGGAGGACCATCGCCCGCATCATGACCGAGCAGAGCAGAAGGAGACGCGGGTGATGATCTCTCCCCGGAACGTCATTCGGCATGAACTGATCGGCCTGGACGTTCTGGTGGTGGAGGCCAGCAATCCTGCCCTTGCAGGGCTGGAGGGGCGGATCATCGATGAGACCAGGAACACACTGGTCATCAGGGGAGAACATGGCCGGAAACGGGTGCAGAAACGGTGCACACGGTTCAGGGTCACCCTCCCGGATGGTGTCCTGGTGGAGATAGACGGTTCCGTGCTGGTCATGGCACCTGAGAAACGGATCAATGTGCAGCACAAAACCAGAGGAAAAGTATGGCAAAGAACATCGGATTAAGCGTCCGGCAGCCTGAGCAGGCCTGCATGGACGCAAACTGCCCGTTTCACGGCACTTTACCGGTACGCGGCCAGGTGATTACCGGTAAAGTCGTGAGCGACCGGATGATGGGAACGGTGGTGGTAGAGCGGGATTACCTGCACTACGTGGGCAAATACAACCGCTACGCAAAGCGGAACAGCCGCATACATGCCCACAACCCGCCCTGCGTTCAGGCGAAAGTAGGCGACAGCGTCAAAATCGCGGAATGCAGGCCGCTCTCAAAGACCACCACCTTTGTCGTGGTGGAGGTGCAGCCATCATGAAGGCAAAGCAGTCGAACACCCCCCGGGCTCTCTCGACAGGGACCCGGATGGCCTGTGCAGACAACACCGGGGCCCGCGAGGTGCAGATCGTCTCGGTCTTCGGGTACCACGGGGTCCGCCGGCGGCAGCCGAAGATGGGCCTCGGCGATATCGCCACCGTGAGCGTCAAGAAAGGCACCCCGGACATGCGCCGCAAGCTGGTGCGGGCCGTGGTCATCCGCCAGAAGAAGGAGATCCGCCGCCCGAACGGTATGCGTATCACCTTCGAGGACAACGCCATGGTGGTTGTTGACGAGAAGAACGAACCGCGCGGGACCGAGATCAAGGGGCCGGTGGCCAGGGAAGTAGCGGAGCGGTTCCCCAAGATCGGATCCATGGCCACGACAATTGTGTGAGGTGGCGCCCGATGGTGCGTATCGAGAGTAAACAACCCAGGAAACAGAGAAAAGCCAGGTACAATGCGCCGCCCCACATCAGGAGCCGCTTCCTCCATGCCTCCCTTGCCCCCGATCTCCGGGAGCAGTACAAAACCCGCAGCCTGCGGGTAATAAAGGGTGATACCGTCAAGGTGCTTCGCGGGGAATCCACGGGGACGGAGGGGCTGGTGGATTCCATCGACACCAGGAAATATCGCCTGGTTATCCAGGGAGTGTCGCAGCCGAAGGCTGATGGCACTGAGATGCCCAGGCCGGTGGATCCATCCAACGTGCAGATCACCAAGCTGAATTTGAAGGACCCGAAACGGGCCGAGAGGATCGGGGAGGGACGATAAATGTCCGATCACCTGAAACGCCTCAACGCCCCGGGTTCCTGGCACGTTGCCAAGAAGACCGCCAAGTTTATCACCAAGACAGCGCCAGGCCCGCACAATGCCAATGCTATGCCTATCGCGGTATGGCTGCGGGACCAGATGCACTATGCCGCAAACATGAAAGAGGTCAGACAGATCCTCTTCCAGCGGGATGTCATCATCAATGGGAAGCCCTGCCGCAACCCGGCGATGGGCATCGGCATCTTTGATATAATCTCTATCCCTCGCCTGAGCAAGCATTACCGGATCCTGAGAGACAAGAACGGAAGGCACAAGACCATCGAGATCGATGCCGAGTCGGCAAAGTCCCGGCTGGCCAAGATCACCAACAAGACCGTGGTGCCCGGAGGCAGGGTGCAGCTCAACCTCCGGTTCGGTGCAAATGTCCTGGCGGACCACACGTACAAGTCCGGAGACTCCATCGTTCTCTCTCTCGAGCCCGAGACCCGGTTCAAGATACTGGACCACTTCCCCTTTGCCGTGGGCAACATGGCCATGGTCATCGGGGGGAAGCACTCGGGCAAGATCGCCCGGATTGCCGGGATAGAGAAGATACCGGGGAGCGTGCCCAACCGGGTCATCCTTGTGGACGAGAAGAGCGGGAGCCGGTTCGAGACTATCGACCAGTACATTTACATGGTCGGCCGGGAAGAGCCCGCCATGGCCGAGTGGGGGATCGAGGAATGAACCAGGAGAACCCCATGCGCCAGGTCTATGTGGAGAAAGTGGTAGTTCACATGGGCGTCGGCGAGGCCGGCGAGAAGCTCACCAAGGCTACGGACCTCTTAAAGCTCATCACCGGGAACGCCCCGGTCACGAGCAATGCGAAGAGGACGAACGTGACGTTCGGGATACGGAAGGGTGCGCCCATCAGTTGCAGGGTAACCCTCCGCGGGGAGCAGGCGGCAAAATTCCTGAACACGGCCCTTAACACCATCGATCGCCACATATCCCACGACCAGATCGACCAGCGCGGTAATTTCTCTTTTGGCATCGAGGAACATACCGACTTTCCCGGTATCAGCTATGACCCCCAGATCGGGATCTATGGCATGGACGTCAACGTTGTCCTGGCCCGGCGGGGCGTTCGCATTGCCCGGAGGCACATCGAGCAGCGGAAACTGCCTGCGTCGCAGGTAGTCACCCCTGGCGATGCCATCGCGTTCTTAAAGGCGCGCTACCAGGTGGAGGTGCTCTGATGAGCGGGGAAAGGACCAAAAAGTTTGGCCGCGGCGCGAACGAATGCAAAATATGCGGCCGGAAGCAGGCCCTGGTGCGGCGGTACCACATCATGTTCTGCCGCCAGTGCTTCCGGGAATGGGCGCAGAAGATGGGCTTTAAGAAGATGAACTAGAGGGAGCGAGCATATGGCAAGACAAAATACCATAGCAGACGGGATGTGCGCCCTCAAGAACGCGGCAGACGGCGGCAAGGCGTCAGTGATCATCGAGCCTGCCGGGAAGCTGCTCGGCGCCATGTTCCGGATCATGCAGGAGGCCGGGTACATCAATGGCTTTGAGTTTATCGAGGACGGCCGCGGAGGCCAGTTTTTGGTGCACCTCAATGGCCGGATCAACAAGTGCGGCGCCATCTCGCCCCGTTATTCGGTGCAGCTCTCTGAGCTTGAATACTGGGAGACCCAGTTCCTCCCTGGCAAGACCTTCGGCATACTCATCCTCACGACCTCCCGTGGAGTCCTGACCCACGAACAGGCCCGCCGGCAGGGCGTGGGAGGAGAGCTGCTGGGCTATGTATATTGAGGAGACCATGGCAACCGTTCGAAGAGTGAGCATCCCCCAGGGTGTAAAGGCGGAGCTCAACGGACCGGTCCTCTCAGTGGAGGGGCCCAGGGGACGTCTTGAGAGGAACTTCCGGTTTCCCCAGATCGCCATGGCCCTTGAGGGTGATGAGTTTGTCATCACCACTGCCTCGGACCGCAAGCGGATCATGGCAATGGTGGGAACCATCGCTGCGCACACCGGCAATATGTGCAAAGGGGTGTCCAGCGGTTTCGAGTACCACATGAAGGTGGTCTATAGCCACTTCCCCATCCAGCTGAAGATTACCGGCAACCGCCTGGAGATCCACAACTTCCTTGGGGAGAAGAAGGCCCGCTATGCCGATATCGTCCCTGGAGTCAAGGCCAGGGTGAGCGGCGACGAGGTCGTCCTGAGTGGGATAAACCGGGAGCTCGTGGGCATGACCTCTGCGAACATCGAGCATGCCACCCGGATCCGGAACCGTGACCCGCGCATCTTTCAGGACGGCATCTACCTCGTGGAGAGGTGAAAGGGGATGGCTGAAAACACAAAGAGACTGATCCGTGCCCGGGCCCAAAAATCGGCACGCTTTAAACGTGACGGGACAGGGAAGAAAAAGCAGCTGGAGGATGCCTGGAGGAGGCCCCGCGGTCTGCACCACAAGCAGCGCAGGCACAAAAAAGCCAAAGGGCCTCTCCCCACGCCGGGTTACGGGAGCCCCCGCGCAGTAAGGGGCCTTCATCCCAGCGGATACTGCGAGGTCAGGGTCTTTCATGCCGGAGACCTTGCAGGCCTCGATCCTTCCTGCCATGCCATAAGGATCGCTGCGGCCGTGGGAGCTCGGAAACGCGCCGGTATCCAGGAAAAAGCCCTGGAAGCCGGCTTAAAGGTCCTGAACCCGAAGGAGATCAGGGCCGCGCCGGCAGAAGAACCTGTCGAGGAGGAAAAGGAGAATGACTGATATCTCCTCCCAGCGGCGGATCGCCGCATCCATCCTCGGGTGCGGACAGCACCGTGTGCGTTTCGATCCCGAGCGGCTGAGTGATATCAAGAATGCCATCTCCCGGGAGGACCTCCGGGGGCTCGTCGAGGAAGGAGCAATCACGGCTTTCCAGGTGCGGGGCAACAGCCGCGGACGGGCCAGGCTGAAGACGGCCAGGAGGTCCTACGGGCACTGCCGGGGGCCGGGGCGGCGGCGGGGCGCGGCTGGGGCCCGGAGGCCCGGCAAGCGGCAGTGGATCCAGAAGATCCGGGCCCTCCGCAAGACCCTCAGCGAACTGCGGGACAGCGGGGAGATCAACCGGCACCTCTACCGCATCCTGTACCGGCAGGCGGCCGGCGGGCAGTTCCGGAGCGTGGCCCATTTAAAGGCCCACCTGGGCAACATTTCCGGGAGGGCGAAGTAGATGGCAACCGGACCACGCTACTTTGTCCCCTTCCGAAGGCGGAAGGAGGGCAGGACCAACTATTATGCAAGGATGAAACTGGTGGTGGCCGCCCGTCCCCGCATGGTGGTGAGGAAGAGCAACCGCCATATCATCGTCCAGCTGGTTACTGCCGACCCGGCAGGTGACCGCACCCTCGTCTCTGCCACTTCGGGCGATCTGGCCAGGTACGGGTATACAGGGTCCACATCGAGTACCCCGGCGGCGTACCTGACGGGGGCGCTCTTCGCGGTCAGGGCCCTGAATGCCAATCAAGAGAGCGCCGTGCTGGATATCGGCCTGCACAGGGCCTCGAAAGGGGCCAGGGTCTTTGCCGCCCTCAAGGGCGCAGTGACAGCAGGCCTGGATGTACCGCACAGCGCGGGAATATTCCCGGATGACGAGCGGGTAAAAGGGGCCCATATTGCAGCCTTTTCACCGGGACGGGCGGGCGACATCGCTCGCACCGTGGAACAGACCATGGACGCCATCATGAAGGAGCTTGAGTAAATGCCATACGAGAAAGAGGAATGGGTCCCCCTGACGGGGCTCGGAAAGATGGTGGCCTCCGGGGAGATAACCAGCATCGACCAGGTGCTTGAGAGCGGGCGGCCCATCAAAGAGCCTCAGATAGTGGATGCTTTCCTCCCCGACCTTGAGGACGAGGTGCTGGACATCACCATGGTGCAGCGCATGACCGACTCCGGGCGCAGGGTCAAGTTCCGTGCCGTGGTGGTGGTGGGCAACCGCAATGGGTATATTGGATTTGGCCAGGGCAAGGATGCCCAGGTCGGAGACGCCATCAAGAAAGCCATCGCTGATGCCAAGACCCGGGTGATCAAGGTGCACAGGGGATGCGGCAGCTGGGAATGCGGCTGCAACCTGACGCACTCCATCCCCATGGAGGTGGAGGGTGCAGCAGGGTCCGTCCGCGTTACCCTCAAGCCGGCCCCGCAGGGGATCGGGCTCGTGACCGGGAACATCTCAAAGAAAGTCCTTGAACTGGCCGGGATACGTGATGCCTGGACATTCTCCCGCGGCCAGACCCGGACCACCATCAACTTTGCCAAGGCCACCTTCAATGCCCTGAAGGCGACCAGCATGATCCGCAAGGGAGGAGCCGAGTGATGTACGCTATCGTACAGGTGCGAGGGGTGGTCAACACGCGGCGGGACATCAGGGACACCCTGAAGATGCTCCGCCTGCACCACATCAACCACTGTGTCCTGATTCCGGATACCCCCGAGTACCTGGGGATGATCCGCAAGGTAAAGGACTTCGTGGCGTACGGGGAGGTCGACCCGGAAACCATCGAGACGCTGCTCCGCACACGGGGGCGCATCGAGGGGAACACCCCCCTTACCGATGAGTTCGTCAGGGAAAATTCCCCGTACCAGGGGATAGCGGAGTTTGCCAGGGCCCTGGTATCAGGGGAGGCGCGCCTCTCTGATATCCCCGGGGTCAAGCCGGTGCTGAGGCTCCATCCCCCCAGGAAGGGCTACCGCACCATCAAGCGGACCTATCTTCAGGGCGGCGCCCTCGGTTACTACGGGAAAGAGATCAACGAGCTCCTGTACAAAATGAGGTAAAAAATGCCAGTAAACAAGCGATCGAAGTTCCGTGGCTCGAGGACCTGTGGGGGCGGGACCCACAAGAACCGCCGGGGGGCCGGGAACCGGGGCGGCCGGGGAAGGGCCGGGCACCGGGACCACCGGTTCTCCTTCTACCTCCTCTACGGGGAGGTCCACAATGGCAAGCACGGATTCGTGAACCCTGCCACTTCACCCGTGCAGACCATCTCCATCGGGAGGCTGGATGCGATGGTGAATGACCTCCTGGCCTCTGGCCGGGCAACGAGGGCCGGGGATGCCGTTGTCATCCATGCGAATCAGATCGGTATCGATAAGATACTTGGCGGCGGAAAAGTCACTCAGAAGATGCAGATCTCCGCGCGCGCGTTCTCGGGCCAGGCAAAAGAAAAAATCGAGGCGAAAGGTGGCCAGATCCTGGTTATCTGACCTCTTTTCGGGGTGAAACATGGGAGAACTTCTGGACCGGATGGAACCGCTGCTCGCAGCGATGCCCACGGTGAAAAGCCCTGAGGGGCATGTCCACTTCAAGAACAAGTTGATCTGGACGGCAGGCATCCTCATCCTGTATTTTGTACTTACCAATATCCCCCTGTTCGGCCTCGACCCGAATTCCCAGGATATTTTCTTCTACTGGCGTGCTCTCCTGGCTGGCGCGAACGGTTCGCTGATCCAGCTCGGCATCGGACCGATCGTCACCGCATCCATCGTGCTGCAGCTCCTGAAAGGCGCGGACCTTATCCACATAGAAACCAGCGAAATGAAAGGGCAGATCCAGTACATGGGGCTGCAGAAGCTTCTGATATTTGTCATGATCATCATCGAGGCCGCCCCCAACCTTGTCGGGGGTTTCCTTCGCCCTGACGCGGCCATAGCCGACATGTTCTTTGGAGGGAACCTCTTCCTGGTTTCCTTCATAATCTTCCTGCAGATCTGTGTCGGTGGCGTCCTGGTCGTCTTCATGGACGAGGTGGTCACCAAGTGGGGCATCGGTTCGGGGGTAGGCCTCTTCATCATCGCCGGCATCTCCCAGGCCATCATCAACGGGTTTATCAACTGGGCCCCGGTGAGCGACCCCTACCCGGTGGGATTTTTCCCCCGCATCGTGGCGGTGATTGTTGACGGCGCCAACTTCCTCCAGTACATGAGCACTGACCTGATCGCCTTCATCACCACCGTCGCTATCTTCCTCATCATCGTGTACGTTGAATCAACCCGGATCGAGATACCCCTGGCCCATGCCCAGGTCAGGGGTGCACGGGCGCGGTTCCCGGTCAAGCTGATTTATGCAAGCGTCCTGCCGATGATCCTGGTCCGTGTGCTTCAGGCAAACATCCAGATGATCGGGCTTTTCCTGAACAACGTAGGCATTACCGTCCTTGGAACGTTCCAGGGTTCGACTCCTGTCAGCGGGCTGATGTGGTACCTGGCTCCCATCAATGGCCCCAGCCAGTGGATGTGGTGGGTGCATGACCTTGGACATGCCCCCTGGGAGGTCCTGCTGCGCATGGGAATTGATATCTTCGTGGTGGTCGTCGGGGGGGCCATATTTGCCTTGTTCTGGATCAAGACCGCCGGCATGGACTCAAAAGACGTGGCACGGCAGATCCAGCTTTCAGGCATGTCCATCCCCGGGTACCGCAGGAACCCTCAGGTCCTGGAAAAATACCTGGACCGGTACATCCCCCGTGTCACGGTGATCGGCGGCGTCTTTATCGGGGTATTGTCGGTCTTTGCCAACCTCTTCGGGGTTATCGGCTCGGTGAGCGGGACCGGCCTGCTGCTCACGGTGAGCATCACGTACCGGCTGTACGAGGAGATCGCCAGCCAGCAGATCATGGAAATGTACCCATTCATGAGGACGTTCTTTGGCAAGGAGTAAGAATGAGCGGAAGGAGAGTCATCATCACCGGTGTGCCTGGTGTGGGCAAGACCACGGTGGTGACCGGGGCGTTAAAACGCCTGGAAGATAAAGGGATCACCTACAAATCCCTCAATTTTGGCACGTACATGTACGAAGCCGCCCTAAAGGAGGGCCTGGCGCGTGACCGCGATGAGATGCGCAAGTTGCCGCGCGACGCGCAGAAACGCCTCCAGCAAAGCGCTGCCAGGGCCATGGCAGGCGAGGAGGGGAACGTGCTCATCGATACCCACGCATCGGTAAAGACTCCCAGGGGGTTCCTTCCCGGGCTCCCGGAGTGGGTGTTGCGGGAGCTGATGCCGGATACCATCATCCTGGTAGAGACCGACGCAGACCAGATACTGCTCCGCCGCCTGGCCGACGAGACCAGGACCAGGGACATGGAGGGCTCTGGCTCCATTGCCGGGCACCAGGAATTCAACCGGGCAATCGCCGCCGCCTATTCGATGATCACCGGCTGCACCATCAAGTGCATCACCAATGCAGACTTCCTCCTTGAACAGGCAGTAGAGGAGATGGCGAACGCGCTCGGGTGATCGGGATGAATTCAAAGCGATTTGGAGGGTTCATTGCCCTGCTCGTGGCAATGGCCATGATCTTCTCCTACAGCATCGCACCCATCCGGCAGGGGGTAGGGGAGGCGATGGAGGTCCTCTTTGGCCCCCTGGCAGGGCTGGTCCCGTTCTATATCCTGATCATCATCCTGTCGGCTATAACCGCCCTCTACTCCTCGATCATCCAGAAGTATACCATCGACTACGAACGGATGCAGGAGGTCCAGGAGCGCCTGAAGGTGTTCCAGAAGGAGTACCGGGAGGCCCAGCTTTCCCAGGACGAGAAGAAGATAAAGAAGCTTGAGACCCGGCGGGACCGGATGATGAAAGAGCAGCTGGAGATGTCCCAGCAGCAGTTCACCCCCATGGCCTATATCCTCATTATCACCGTGCCCATCTTCTTCTGGCTCCTGTTCCGGTTGGGAACGCTCCCGAATGCTCAAATCACCCTGCCCTTCTTTGGGACGCACCCGCTTTCGGCCTCCGTGCTGGGGCCCATCCCTGCCTGGATTATCTGGTACATGATCTGCTCGCTTACGATAAGCCAGGTCGTGAGGAAGTCCCTCAACATCGGAGGCATCTGATGCGAGTCACGGTGAGCGGACTGCCAGGAAGCGGGACCACGTCGCTCGCACGCCAGCTGGCGGCCGCCCACCATCTCACCCTCATATCTGCAGGGGAGGTCTTCCGTCAGATGGCCCGGGAAAAGGGGATGGAACTTGCAGAATTCGGGAGACTGGCCGAGCATGACCCCTCCATTGACAGGGAGATCGACACCCGGCAGAAGGAGATCGCCGGGGCGTCGGAGGACATCGTGGCCGAGGGAAGGCTGTCGGGCTGGTTCGTGAACAATGCCGACTTGAAAGTCTGTCTCTTTGCCCCCCTTGAACGCCGCGTGGAGAGGATCCTTGCCAGGGACAGTGTAGAGGGCCTCGGGAAGGCACTGGAGGTGACGAGGGAGCGAGAGATATGCGAAGCCCGCCGCTACAAAGAATATTATGGTATCGATATCAATGACCTCGCGCCGTACCACCTTGTGCTCAATTCTGACCTGTTTGGCGTCGAAGAACTGGGGGCTATTGTGAATGCCGCCATACAGGTGGTCCGTGACAGATCCCGGAAAGGTAATGCCGGTAACCTGTAGAGGGCCCATTCCCGGCGGTCCTGGACCGGGAGGACCGCATATGGCTGGCGGTCAACCCTTGCCAGGTCTGAGGCGGCCAAGCCGGACACCAGCCGAACGGGGCCATCATGGTCCTCCCCCGACTGCAAAGGGCCGATGCCAATTTTCTTCACAAAATCCAGGGTAATTTCTGCGGTTTAAAAAAGATCAGATTTTCCTGAACAGTGCCGTAATATCGTCGAAATCCACTGACCCGTTCCTGTTAAAGTCAAAGAGGTTTACGGGTTCGTTTGCCGCGATCCAGTCCAGGTTCAGAAAGAGCATCTGAAGGTCGACAAAATCGATAACCTCATCCCCGTTGAGGTCCTCGTAGAGCCCGTCGCGATCCGGATCGGTTGGCACCGGGCAGGAGTCGCCCGTGCATATAGTACCATTCTGGCCTTCCCCAGCCTGGACCGGGAGGGGCTTCAGGGTCACGGCGTCTTGCGAACCGGTGGAAGGAGATTGTCCTGCCGCAGAGCCGTTTTCTGCGGGCGTGCCTGCGTTTCCTGCCAGTGCCTGTGACGCCTGGTCAAATAAGGGACACGAGTTCCCGGGCTGTTCCTGGTTTGGGAACGGGCAGTTGTTTCCGGTCTGTTCCTGGTTAGGGAACGGGCAGATATTTCCGGTCTGTTCCTGGTTAGGGAACGGGCAGATATTTCCGGTCTGTGCCTGGTTGGGAAACGGGCAGATGTTGACAGGCGAGGTCTGGTCGCTAAAAGGTGAAATATGGGCTGGAGATCCGGTGTCTGGAAAAGGGCAGGGCCCGGCAGCGCTTGTAGTCGCCACGCCTGCGAGAAGGAATATGGCCAGCGCTGCCACTATCAATACCTGGGTTCGTTGATACATGAAGCCACCTTGAATGCTTGCGCGAACCCTGACAGCACCGGGCCTGCCACAGCCCCCCAGGGTTCGGTTACGGTACTCTCACCCCTGTTTCTATATATAACCTGCAGTGGAAGTCATGAAATAATGGCCCGGCTGGGGTCGCCAGAAGGGTGCATCTGCAGTGTCCTGCTGGCAACATCATTCGGGTATTCCTGGTATTTCCCGGGAGAACCAGTTTTTCCCCAATCACCGGGACCATCGGGTACCGCGTGCACCCTGACCAGGGATGCATGGAGGGCCTGCTTCGGAACGTCCGTTCCATGGGATTTGACCTCCCGCGTCCCTCTGGCGCCCAGGGGTTTTTCTCCCACAGCCGCCTGGGACATGCCCGGGAGAAAGGTCCCTGAAGGGCAATCGTCCATGGTCCGGCCTGGAACCCCGTGTCCCGTCCGGGGGATGGGGAAACCAGCCGCGGGCAGGAGCAGCTTTTTCCGAATGGGATTTTCCCAAAGATGCTAAATACGAATGCGACGTAATAAACATACATTTTTGGCGTAGGTTCGTATCGGGACGGGGGGATGGAGATTTTCGAGGATTTCCGGATATTCATGGTGAAGGAATGGGACATCGATGCGCTTGAGGACCTGTACAGGGCCGGCGGGTGGTGGAGGGGGTCATATGATCGTTCCAGCCTTCCAGATCTTGTCCGATCCAGTTTCGGGTTTGCTGTAGTCGTGCACCTCCCCTCGGGGCAGACGGTTGGCATGGGGCGCCTTATATCGGACGGGGTATCAGATGCCTACGTCCAGGACCTGGTCGTGCTCCCCGGTTTCCGGGGGCATGGCATTGGCAGGGCCATCGTGAAGCGCCTCGTTGAATTTGCCATGGCCCGACGCGTCACCTGGATCGCGCTGGTGGCCGAGCCGGGCACCAGATCATTTTACGAGGAACTGGGCTTCTCCCCGATGGAAGGCTTTGTTCCTATGCTATACCAGGAGCAGGCATGACGCTCTCCCTGGACCAGTTCCGGCCGGTCAGCATGAATGACCGCTCCTTTTTCCTCTCTCACTATGCCCGTTATCCCCAGGAGCATAGTGATAATCTGTTCACCAACATGGTCTGCTGGAACCATTTTGCCCACTATGCATTTGCCCATGTCCGGGGTGCCGTGGTGCTTTCCAGCACCATCGATGGAAAGACCAAGTTCCGTCCTCCTATCGGGCCCCGTGACCCCGACCTCCTGGCTGATGTCATCCGGCTTGCCGTGGAGGCCGGTGATGACGCTCCTCTCGTCCTTGTGGACGCGAGCACCAGGGAATGGATCCAGGAACGGTATCCCGGGCTGCCCCTGCACCCGGACCGGCCTTATTTTGAGTACGTCTACCGGGCAACGGATCTTGCTTCGTTACCGGGCAGGAATTACCTCTCCGTTCGGCGGCAGCTGAACAGGTTCCGAAAGAACTGCGACCCCCTGGTTAAACCCATCCGCAAAGAAGACATTCCTGCCGTGCAGGACTTCCTGATCGAGTGGTGCGAATGGAAGCACTGCAATGGACATCCCTTCCTGGCCCATGAGAAAGAAGCGATCCTTTTTGCCATCGACCACTACCAGGAGCTGGAGATCGAAGGACTCTTCATCGAGGTGGTTGGAAAGGTGGGGGCAATGGCGCTCTGGGAACCGCTGAACCCGACGACCGCGGTGGTTCACTTTGAAAAAGGCCTCCCGGACTGCGAAGGCATCTACAAGGCCATCAATGCCGAGACGGCTGCACATCTCCAGGACCGCTTCACGTTTATAAACCGGGAGAGTGATATGGGGGTTCCCGGACTGCGGGAGGCGAAGATGCGGTATCACCCCCATCACATGGTGGAGGTCTTCTATGCCCGGCGGGAAGACCTTGAGGAGGTGATCTGATCCGTCCTGTGGCCCATGTCCCCTGGTGCGCGGCCCCTGGCCGGCACATTCAGGGATCGGGCCCCGGTTCGAAATACATTATGAATTATACCTAAAAAGATATGCCCGTATCTTTTTTATTTCAATTTGCGTATAGGTTGGTGCGCGTTACAAATCAGGGCAATCTCGTGGCGATTTCTATTTAAGCCCATTAATGGCATATTTTTTCCAATCGGGCAAGGAATAAACCTGGATAATGAAAAAGGACGGCAATTTTCCCGGCGAATGATGGAAAAGTTTAAAAGTGGAAGGCCAGAACCTCTAAGATAATAGTTCGATCCCGAACTAGAGTGGGAGACTAACATATATGCTCAAAATGCGACGGGAACTGAACGTCCGCAATATGATGGACGATGATGTGGTTAAGAAGTTCAAGCACGACAAGGCATGGGGCCTGTGCACGAACGTGGACCTGAAGAACTGCAACCCGAAGACCATCCGGGACCCGGAAAGGATCCGGGAGTTCATCATCCGGCTCTGCGACCTCATCGAGATGAAACGGTTTGGGGACCCGACGATTGTTCACTTTGGCCCGAATGCCCGGGTTGCGGGATATTCCATGACCCAGCTGATCGAGACGTCCCTCGTTTCGGGCCACTTTGCCAATGAGACCAACTCGGCATACCTGGATATCTTCAGCTGCAAGGAATATCCGCCCGAGAAGACAGCGCTCTTCTGCCAGGAATTTTTTGAAGCCGAGTCCATGAATTTCAATGTAGTTTTCAGGTACTAATCCTATCGCCACATCTTCCCCCCACTTTTTTCAGGCGTCCCTACCAGCTATTGCCGTCCTGCCCTGAAACCGGCAGCACTTTTGTTGCTTTCATGCGAGCCCGCAAACAATTCATCTCGTCCGGGAGGTGTCCGGTTTTCATTCCATTTTCAGGAGAAGATTGTCTGCCCGGCCGGAAATGTCCCAGGGCATCCTTCGTTTCCTGGAGCAGTCGTGGCTAGAGGAGACCAGCGAGGCCGTCAACAATAATCTTTACCGCGATAGCTGCCACCAGCATTCCCAGGACCTTGGCCATGATATCAATCACGCACTCCCCAAGGATCCTCTGTATCTGGGCCGAGAACCGCAGGATGATCCAGGTGGCTGCGAGGGAGAGGGCGATGGCCAGGGCAGGAACCAGCAGTCCATAAACATTGGCGAGGAGGAGCACGGTAGTAATGGCCCCGGGCCCGCAAAGGAGGGGTGTCCCTATGACCACCCCGGCCGCTGTGGGAGAGTGGCTCCTGGACCCGCCGATATCGATCCCCAGTGCCATCTGCATACCGAGGATGAAGAGGAGAATACCGCCGGCCACCTGGAAGCTGGGAAGGGTAATGCCAAGGACATCGAAGATGAGGAAATTGAAGAAGAGAAAGAGGTAGAGGAGAAACCCTGCCACGGTAACGGCAATAATCGCCTGCTTATTGATCTCTTCAGGGGGCTGGCCCTTCACCATGGATGCAAAAATGGGTACGCTGAGCAATGGGTCCAGGATGACAAAAAGTGCGGAGAATGCATAGATCACCCCGGAAATGATGTCCTGCATGTGAAGTGGAGAGATTGTTCGCCGTGCGAACAGATAAAAGATACTGCTCGTAAATAGGCTTTAATAACTAAATACGGCTAATATGGTGCTTCAACAGGATCGGTTCGGCACTGGTGGGGGTGCTCTCGGATACGCACCTGATAGATAGGGGGGTTGATGCCAGATTCTGGGGGTGTCCGGCAAAATGAAAAAACCAGGTGGCATCTCCAAGAGCATCTTACTATAGTTGTTCATCGGTTAAAAACTTTCACTTCTGTATCTGGAATCCAGGTGCTGGAGCGGGCAGCGTGGCCAAACCCGCCTGTACAGGGGTGCCTTTATCTTCGATCAACGAGGCGTTTTGGCCTTCCCCGCGCGTGGAAGAGATCGAGGTCTCCAATACCTGAGAACTGGAAATAACAGAGGAACCGGTCCCCGTATTCCCCGGCCAGGTCGGGTTTGTAGCGGAACAGGGACGAGAGAAAGCGATTGGCAATCTCCTCCCGAGGTACCTTCCCCGGCTCGATGCACTCCAAGTTCACCCCGAGATCAACATTCCCCTGGTCCATTCCGTTGTGGACGAATGCTTCATACTCCCCGGTCAGATACTCCATGTTTTCGCGCTGGAACACTCCCCGTTCAATATCCACCCGGTTGACCGGCGTACCGAGTATCCACACGGTTTCTGCCTCCCGCTGTGGGTTGATGATCTTCATATGGCTCCTGCCGCAGGCGCAGCGTTCACGGGTGAGGACGACCGTCGTGTCCTCGGTGTCGTAATTGATGAGGAGGGTCCCGGCATGTTCTCCGATGGGCAGGAGCGTGGTAAGGACGGCCCTCCCGCACGCGCCATCGCCGACGAACGAAGCCATCCCGGGGTCGTATACATCCAGGTGCACCATGTCCTCAGGGACATGGAGCCCTGATCGTTCGGTGCACTCCCCGCACATGGTCCCCTCCGTGCTCCCATAGGTGTTGTAGACCTCCCGGTCCCACACCTCGGCAAGGTATGCCCGAGACTCGTCTGCAAAACTCTCCCCTCCCACAACAAGCCTGTCGAGCGAGGTGTCCCGTGGGGAATGCCCTTCCCTCTGCAGCTGCCACGCAAGGTGCAGCAGCTTGAATACGCTGCCCACGATCCCGGTCGGGCGGTAGCCTTCCAGGATTCTATACGGGAACCGGCACTTGCCTATTGGGATAATGGACATTCCCATCTCCCTGGCGGCAAGAGTCATGGTATTGGCCCCCACATTCATCCCGTACGATGCACAGATCACCACCCTGTCGCCCCTTCCGAATCCCTGAGACGTAAATATGCGGGCGTACTTCTCAGCATACCGAAGCCAGTCGTTCCAGGTGAGGAAGAAGCTCTTGGGGGTTCCCGATGTGCCACTGGTCTCGTGGACGGTGAAGATCTCGTCCCAGGCTGCGCTCCTGAACATGAATTCCGGGACGCGAGGAGGCTGGTTCTCCCGGATAGTCGTTCCCGATATGATGGGAAGCTCCAGGAGGTCCTCGTGGTCCTTTACCCTGGACGGGACAATCCCATGCTCCCTGAACCAGTGCCGGTAAAAAGGGGAATGCTCCTCTGCATAGGTGATGGTGTACCGGATGCGTTCATCGACGAGTTCATCAAGGTCATTGCGGGGAAGCGTCTCCATGGGTCGGTTATGGAGCAGTCCGGAGGGCATGAAGCGTTCAGATATTTCTTAACAGCGATCTCATTAAAATACCCTCCCATCATGTCCGAAGACCGGTGCTGTGCCGGTGCATGGCAGGCGGGCCTGGCGTTTTTGCCCCCCTTCCCAAAAAAATACCTTTATTTGATTCCAGTCAACCTCTTACTTAGTAAAATTTCAGGAAGTGGTGAAACAATGGCCATCGTGAAACGGTACAAGTGCAAGGTGTGCGGTTACATCTACTCGCCGCTACGGGGTGAGCCCCATAACGGCATACCTGCTGGTACCGAGTTTGAAGCACTGCCGGACAGCTATGTCTGCCCCATCTGCGGAGCAGAGGGAAAGGGAAAGATTGGTAAGTGGGGATTTGATGAATTTGTCCCCTCGAAGTGGCTCTGCTCGGTGTGCGGATACGTCTATGACCAGAAGAGGGGCGAGCCGCACCGGGGCATCAAGCCGGGGACTGCATTCGAGGACCTCCCCGAGGACTATACCTGCCCGGTCTGCGCACTGGACCCCAAGATCAAAAAAGAATTCGGCAAGGTCTTCAAGCAGGGATTCAGCCCGCTCGATATCGCGTAAATCACCTGAAATCCGAAATTTTTCCATCCCCTCCACGAATATCCGCCGCCTGGGGAAGGAGACCATCCTGCAGCCCGATCAGCTTTTCGCCGTTGATCGGGTATCCCGGTACCGGCGTTCCTGTTTTATATCCGGCTAAATTTCCGGCACTATTACCGGAGGTTAGGATTCAACATGCGAGGCTGCGTTCCCCCGCCGGTGGGACCTGCGCGTGACACTCCGGGCAGGGAACCAGTTGGGGTCTTGAATCCCCCATGTTTGGTCATTATTAGGGTATATGGCAGGGGTGACGCCGTTGTGCACCACCAGGAGGATCGGCCGTCCCTGGGTATTTCCAGGATCACTTACGTGGGCCCTGGGCGGTTCTTGCACCCGTGCATATGCAGGGTGTCCCCGGGGCGCCGTTCTCCTTATCGCAATATTTGGTTTATACAGAAAAAAAATCCCTGGAATGGTGAAAAGCTGCCATCCCAGTGAACCAGGGTCATGCTGGAGACAACAGTCATGGTTTTCCAGGGAAGGTAGCGCACCTAATTATGGGTGACAGGAGATATTACCTAAAAAACGATAGAGTTCCTTTGTGCCATGTGCATGCATGATGAAAATGCCGGAGGCATTTTTCAAAAAAAAGCGGCTGTGAGGGACTTTTTGATCGGTTATCATGCAAATGGAGCCAGGTATGTTTGAACGGATCCTACTACCAACGGATTTCTCTCCTTTTTCCCGGCGGACCGAACAGTGTGCGGGGGAGATCCCCGGGGTACGTGAGGTGGTCCTCCTCCATGTCCTGCCCGCATCACCAGGTGCAGGCACGACCGGGCAAAATGCCATGGAAGACGCAACCGGCAGGGACCGCGCCAGGGCTGTCCTTGCACCCGAGCTGGAGGATATAACCGGCCAGGGTCTCCCGGCCAGGGAGAGGATTGCGGTTGCAGGCCGCGCCGGGGTTCACCGTGCCATACTGGAGGCGGCAAAAGAAGAGGGTGCATCCCTCATCCTCATCGGGCCGCGGGGCAGGGGCTTTCTTGGGGAGTTCTTCCTTGGCAGCGTTTCGGCAAAGGTGCTCGAGGAGGCAGTCACCCACGTCCTGATCACCCACTTCCGCGACCCCCACCTCCGGCAGGAGGTGGCCGCTGACCGCCCGGTGGTTGCCCCCGGTCCGCCCGCAACGCCCCGGGAGGGACTCTTCTCCCGGATCCTTGTACCGGTGGATTTTTCACCCCCTTCCATGGAGATCATCGATTTCATCCATGGCCTCCCCCCTGCCCGGCGGGAGGTGATCGTGCTCCATGTGATCGGCTCGGTGGGAGATCGCGAAGACCTGCGGGCCCGCATGGCCGGGACGTACCAGAAGCTCCAGGCCCTCCAGGAAGACCTCGGGAACGGTCTCCAGCATGGAAAGATCCTCATCCGGTTCGGGGACCCGGCCCGGGAGATATGCCGGATGGCAGCAGAAGAAGAGGCAACGCTCATCATCATATCCCGGTTCGGAGCACGGGACTATACCAGGAACGTCCTCGTCGGGAGCACCGCCGCAGAAGTCGCCAGGAGATCGGGTGTCCCCGTCCTGGTGCGATACCCCTCGCTTGCCCTGGAGGTCACGGCCCGGGAACTCCGAAAAGACGAGCTTGACCTTGCCGGGAAGGTGTGGGAATCCTATCACCAGCAGAAGGCTGACGCGGGCAGGGACCGTATCTTTGGGGTCTTTGTAGAAAATACCCTCACCACCGTCGCGCGTTGCCGGAGACACGCCGACGGGCTGGAAGTCGACGGGGTGTTCACCCTGCCCGAGTTCCGGGGACGCGGTTATGCCAGGCTGGCCGTGGAAACCCTGGTCCGTGGGTGCGGGCAGGAGCCGCTCTTCATGCATTCCACCCTGGAACTGGTGGATTTTTACAAAAATTTCGGGTTTGTGCCCATACCTGAATCGGGCCTTCCGAAGGAGATACGGGAACGCTTCAACTTTGCCCTTGGCAACCTGCAGGGGTCAGATGTCCAGCCCATGAAGAGGGAGCCGGGGCCCTGATGGTGTTTTTCTCTCCCGGTCGGGGCAGATCGGCAGCAAAATCAAAGAACCGGATTATACGCTTTCAGCAGGACAGATTACTGTCCCTGGCCGGGCCCGCATGCGGTACAAGAAGAGTTAATGCAGAACAAAAAAAATAGAAAAGGCTAAGGACTGGATGAAAAACCCCTTCCACGTGATGCTCATTCCCACCCTCGGATGCCCTGCACGGTGCAGGTATTGCTGGAGCTCGGAAGCCGGTTCGCCGGTCATGGACATCGGGGTAATTGCTGATGTCGTCAGCTGGCTGCAGGAGTTCCGGGAAGAGCGGGTGACCTTCACGTTTCACGGAGGAGAACCGCTCCTGGCCGGAGCCCGGTTTTACCGGGAGGCATTGCCCCTCCTCCATCAGGGCTGTACCCACATAAAACCTGAATTCGCCATGCAGTCGAACCTCTGGCTGATGACGACGGAACTTGCCCGGGTGCTGGCAGAATACCACGTCCCCATTGGTTCCAGCCTGGATGGCCCGGAGGAGTTGAATGATGGCCAGAGGGGGGCGGGTTACTTTCAAAAGGCCATGCGTGGTTACGAGATTGCCAGGGCGAACGGCCTTACCGTGCGGTTTATCTGCACTTTCACTGCCCAGTCCGTGAAGCACAGGGAGGAGATTTTCCAGTTTTTCCTGGATAACGGGTTTGACCTGAAGCTGCATCCTGCGCTCCCCTCGCTCCGTAACCGGGACCCCGAACCATGGGCGCTCCCGCCTGAAGAGTATGGAGATCTCCTGGTGTACCTCCTGGACCGTTCCCTCGAGCACCTGGACGACATGGATATCATGAACATCAATGACCTGTGCCGGTGCGTATTCACGCGGAGGGGAAGCGTGTGCACCTTTGCCGACTGCGTTGGGAGCACCTTTGCCGTAGGGCCCGATGGGAGCATCTACCCCTGCTACCGGTTTGTCGGGATGCCGGAGTGGGTGATGGGCAACGTGAGTGACTGCCCGGGAAAGGATGACCTCGCCCGGTCAGAGGCCGGCAGGAGGATTGCTTCGTTTCGGGATGTGGTAGACCGCGAATGCGGCCAATGCCCACATATCCGTTACTGCCGTGGGGGATGCCCGTACAATGCCATGGTGCCGACAGGAGGTACCCTGGAGGGGGTTGATCCTCATTGTATTGCATACAGGAGGATCTTTGGGGAGATATCCGACCGGTTCAACCGCGAGATGAACGAGGCCCCGGGGATCGAAATGGTCATGGCCTCCCGGCCGGGCCCGGTGCGGCTGCGCAGACCGGGAGTTATGTCATTGATGCACAAATCGGTCAGGCGGTAGAAAACCCCCTGTTTTTGTTGAAAATTGCGGGTGCTTTTCCCGTTGTACCTTTCCCATCACGAGTATGCCCGGCACCATCTCTGTTCTGCAGGCCTCTCATCCCAGAAGGATCTTCCAGGGTTGGGCATGATCCTGGCATTGCGCCAAGCCAAAGTAATTCCCGGGCCTGCAGCCTGTGAAAAGCACCTGGTAAAATCCGGAAAAAGACTAAAAAAATTTAGATGAGTTTGAAGATGGGGTGGTTATCTGCCTTGACATCGATCCCGAGCGGGCGCATTGCTTCGAGGGTCACGATGTCCATGTAGGCCTGTGCGGTGATCATCGGCTCGACGTTTTCAATCGGGCCGTACATGATCAGGTCCGCACCGAGCGTGCTTGCAACCAGGTTGCAGCCGATATCGGGAGCAGACCATGCAGCCTGGACAACGCCCTCGATGCCTCCCTGGTAGTGGTGGAGCAGCTGCTTGAGGTACACGTCCTTGCCCTTCAGGGTTTCCAGGAGCTGTGACGGGTTCTTCTTCGATCCCTTCCAGCGCTTGAGCCATGTCCAGGCAACCGTCATGTTGTGGTATGCACCACCGGTCGGGTACCCGTGCAGTGCCTTGCAGGCAAGAATTTCGCGGTAGGCACTCCCCGAACCGAGGCCGAGAGGGGTCGCGGCCGTATCGAGGATGGGGCGTTTGATTCCGCACTCCTCGGCGATCTGGATCATTCCCTTGGTCTGGCCGGCAACTCCGCCTTCCACCAGCACCTTTTCCCTTCCGGCTACCGAGGGGTCAGCAGGGTTGAATGCCAGCACGATCGCTGAATCGACGTCGCTGTTCTTGAGCGCTTCCATGTTCTCCGGCAGGATCGAACCGTTGATCGAGTTGTAGATGGCACGGTGAGCCAGCCCAACCTCGGTCGCGTACTTGCAGGCGTGGGCAAGGGCGGCCGGGACTGACGAGTCCATCAGGAACGCGGTTTTGTTATCGATGCTGTCGAACCACTGGAAGTAGCTCTCGAATGCCGCCGGGTATTCGGCGAGGATCTGGATGAAGTGGGGAATTCCCACGATATCAGAGAGCTCCTGGCACCTGTTCCAGAGTGCTTCCGCTGCTGGCTTGTCTATCTTACCGGTCTTGTCGTCAAGCACGATCTCGTGCTTGTTATAGAAGATTGAGGCTGCCAGCACGGTCGGGTATTCCCCGGGCTGTCCACCGAGTTTCGTGCCGTTGAAGTCCCAGACTTGCTGCTCTTTTTCGAATCTGAACATGTTTTCTCACACCTCCGTTACATTAAGACGTTGAGTTTCGGGAGCAGGACCAGCAGCATGATAAACACGGTCAGTCCGGCTACCAGCCCGTAGAGGATGCCGATATCCCGCCCGATCTTCCGGCCCACCCGCTGGGCGATCTCTGCATCGGCGAACTCGACCTGCTTCTCGATCTTGTCAAGCCGTTTCTCTATCTCCAGGAATTGCGGGTTGACCCCGGCTGCAGCGACTTCAATGCCACCTGCAGCTTCCTTGACCTCCACGATCATGGGGTCGGCGGCAAAGGCGCCCGGGTCGCGCCCCTTGAGCTCGCTGATCTTGGCCTTGATGGCGCCGATGTCCTCGGACTCCATGATATTGACCAGTTCAGTCTGCTCCTGGTAGCGCTTGATGGCGTCGTCTTTCAAGTTCTCGATGAAGGGGATGGCACCTTCGGCGCCGACGACCCTTCCTTCCTTCACCCCGTTCGCATGGAGGGCAATCATAGTCTGCCCGGCGAGGTGTCCCTTGACCTCGGTCCCGCAGAGCAGGATGAACCGGATGTTGGGGTTGGAGATGATATTGGCGATGACCTTCTCAAGGCCGAGGTTCTCGGTCTTGCAGGAGCCGGCGATTGCTGCCCCGCCGTCACAGATGCCCTGCTCGTCCAGGTGGGACCCACAGGTCATTACGGCCACAGGGCTGTTTGCGTCGCCGGAGTGGAAGTCTCCCTTGACGAGCGGCCATCCGCTTGCTGGTGATTTCTTCTCTGCCATGACTCTCACCTCACACGACCATGGCAGGGATGACGATCAGGACGAAGGCCACCAGGATTCCGGCGGCAAACCCGATGATTCCTGACCCCTGGGTGGCCGAATCGTACTTGTTCGACCTGGCCAGGATCTGTGCCTTGTAGCGGATGCTCTCAACCATCCTCTCGATTGCCACCATCCTGATAGGTCCTGCCGTTTTTACTTCTTCTTCTGCCATTTTCCTAATCACCCCATCAGCATGAACCCGATAAGGGCGAATGAGACGATCAGCCCGATCATGACACCCTCGATCTTGCCGGAGTAAACCCCGGAAGCGAACTTGTCACGGTACCCGATGTCTGTCACCATCCTCTCGATGACTTTCATCCGTGCATGGATCAGGGCAAGTTCTCCTGACATGGGGCGGACTTCTCCGCCGGCTTCCTCCATCCCTGCCGCAGCTTCCTTGACCTCCACGATCATGGGGTCGGCGGCAAAGGCGCCCGGGTCGCGCCCCTTGAGCTCGCTGATCTTGGCCTTGATGGCGCCGATGTCCTCGGACTCCATGATATTGACCAGTTCAGTCTGTTCCTGGTAGCGCTTGATGGCGTCGTCTTTCAAGTTCTCGATGAAGGGGATGGCACCCTCGGCGCCGACGACCCTTCCTTCCTTCACCCCGTTCGCATGGAGGGCAATCATAGTCTGCCCGGCGAGGTGTCCCTTGACCTCCGTCCCGCAGAGCAGGATGAACCGGATGTTGGGGTTGGAGATGATGTTGGCGATGACCTTCTCAAGGCCGAGGTTCTCGGTCTTGCAGGACCCGGCGATTGCTGCCCCGCCGTCACAGATTCCCTGCTCGTCCAGGTGGGACCCGCAGGTCATGACGGCCACGGGGCTGTTCGCGTCGCCGGAGTGGAAGTCTCCCTTGACGAGCGGCCATCCGCTTGCTGGTGATTTCTTTTCTGCCATGATTCTCACCTAATCAGATGGAACGCGAACACTCCCGCGATAAAGAGGCCCACGGCAAGCCCGTACCAGAAGGCTGTCACCCCGCCTGCAAAGGGCAGGGTCTTCTCCCTCCCCGGGAACGATGCCAGGAAGTTGCCCTTTCCGGAGAGCATATTCACGATGTCGTCCGAGATAGCCTCGAGTTCGGCCACTTTCTCGATCACCGGTGCCAGCGATTCACCTGCAGAGGTCACGAGCCCTACCAGGGGGTCGGCGATAAGCCCGTATTCGGGAAGAACATGAACGTACATGATCACTGTCCCTCCAGTTCAGGAATGGGCTTCGAATCGAGCCAGCTGGCTGCATCGCGCTTGGATAGCTCGATATACCGATAGAACGTGTAATACCAGCCGATGATTGCCACGACCAGGGATACTACTGCCGGGGCCATGTGAATCAGGGCCATTGACATCACTGCAGCGGTAATCATGGAGAGGAAACCGCATTCGACCGCGAGCATGAGCATGCGGTCCTGGGTCCAGCTTGGCCCGAGGCATGCGTTGAACGGGTGCTGGACGGCGATGGCGCCAAGCATGAAGACGGTGGCGATCAGGCCGCCCCCGATCAGCGTCGCCTGGTAGCTGGGGAGCGAGAGGCCCATGACAATGGTCGTGCCGGAGGTCATGCTGGCGAACGTGAATGAACCGGTCATCATGGCGGAATAGCCCATGAGGACGAGGGCACCGATGATGGCCATTTCAGTCAGGGACTGGATCATGACCGGGATACGCATGTTCAGGACGTTGTTGGCCAGGAATCCAATGATAGCCCCGATGATGGCGGCCAGGATCACGGCCACGATGGGTGCTGCGATGCCGTACTTGGTAGCGAACAGCATCGCGATTACCCCGGAACCAAAGGCGATCATGCCAGCAGAAGGCACCCCGGTTCCGATACCATAGCTGCACAGGTGCTTGATGGTATGGCTGCCCCAGACCAGGGCGGCGATTGCGCCCAATCCCCCGAAGAAGGAGAAGTACTGGGTCCCGGTGAGGGTGTTGGCATACGATATGTAGATGCATACCACGGCAGCCACGAGGCCTGCGGCCAGGATGGTGGTGTGGGGAATGCCTCCCTCGATTTTTTCAACTTTTACTGTCATTTCCGCACCTCACAGGGCCACAATCATGATGGCCACGATGCCGCAGACTGCCGAGGCCACGGCAGAGGCGACCAGTGCCCGCGGGAACCTCTTGAACTTGGGGTCATGAGGCCCTTCGATGGTACCGGTAATGTTGTACGCTGCGAGCACGGCGTTCACCAGGAATATGCCGATGGCAAACATCCCTGCCAGGGCTACGGCAATTGGCAGGACCTGGGCTGGAAGCGCCTTCATCATGCCTGGCAGTGCGTCCTTGTAGACGTCAAGGAGCATGATATAGATGAGCGTCCCTCCCGCGCCCCCGAGCAGGCCGCCGATGACGCCGCCCACGTAGGAGACAAAGGGAAGTCCATGCCCTTCAGTTCCCTGCGACTTGAATTCCGTCTGGGTATCTCCGGTGATCGGGTCTTTCTGAACCTTCCCCGAGGCAGAGGGTATCCCCATGCCAAAGACGTAGATGAAGGTGACGAACATGCAGGTGATGGCCATCATCAGGCCCCCGCCGATCGCACCGGTGATCACGGCGACGACGACTCCCATTTCTGCTGCCCAGGCCCCTCCAAAGAGCCCGGCAAGACCTGCACCGGCAGCCAGCATGGCTACACCGGTGGCAATACCAGGCGCCTGGCCCATGGCCGCCGGCGCACCGCCCACCGGTACGAAGTGAACCCCGAACCCGATCAGGAGTCCGCCTACGATCACGCCGATGAGGGCCATGAACATGAGGCCGGGTCCTACCAGGAAATAGGCGGCAGCAATGACCAGGAGAAGAATAATGATGCCTACGATGGTGGAGGGCATATCAACGGCGGCTCCTGCCGCCGGCTTTGCCGCAATTGCTGCCATATCAGGATCCCTCCGTAGGCTTTGGATACGGCCCGTAGTTCTTCCGGGCCCATACCTCGATCCAGCGGTCGATAACCATGAAGATCAGGATGATGATGATGCCGACGATGATGGCACCCCAGCCGGCGCCTACCTCCTCGAAGATGACAGTTCTCCAGAGCTCAAGGAACACGATCAGGCCGAAGCAGACACCCGACGCGGGGCCGCCGAGCTTGGCCGAGAACCAGCCATTGTCCAGAGAGTTCCGTTCACCGGCCTCCGCATACCGTACGATGTTTCCTGATGCTGCAATGGGCACCCCGGCCCCGAACTTCTGGGACTGGTACTGGCGCTCCTTTCCGTAGAATGGATTTCCCGTCGCGGAACCGGCAGCTCCCAGGGCGATACCCCACACAATGCCCAGCAGGGGCAATGGGAACGGGTGGCCGAGGGCGGCGTTTATCAGGTGGCACAGGGTAACGGTCGTGAAGATGGCGACGAAGGCGTGGGCCATGGTCACGGTTGTCATGGATTTCAATACATCCACGAATACTGGCTGTTCAAACTTAGCGAGACTCGCGATCCTGCCAAGGTACGCGGTAACAGCGTAAACCCCCTGGACGAATACTGCCAGGGCGCTGCCCAGCACGAGAGCGAGTATCGGGTTGATCTGCATGGCCATGAATGCCCAGGCTAAACCGGCGCCAAGGACAATCCACAGGCCATAGGCAGGCGGTTCGCCTGCAATGGCCTTGTTGAAGATGCGGTGGAGATACCCCATCTGGGGAGCCAGCTGGACCTGTGAGTTCGGGTCCCCCTGTGAACCTATATCAGATTCGGTGTTCTCCGCAGCACCGGCCACTGTGGCAAGAGTTCCTGCCAATGCAGTTATTCCAATGCCAAACACAATACTTTCCATTTAGCCTCCTCCCTGCGTGCTTAGAAGAGTGCACGAGAGTGTTCAACTAGCATTGCCACTCACATCGAGTACAAACCCTTTGTGGTTCATCTAACAGTTAGCCATAGAACAGTTAAAGGTTTCGAAATATTTGCCTATATAAGCGTTTTAAGTGCCGGAATCGGCAAAAAAAGGGGTTTTCGGGGATTTTATTCATCTCAATTTTAGTTAACGAAATTAAATTTGTTTTCAATCTCTACCCTGGCTGAATGAACTGAACCGGCCAGTGCTGCGCATTGCTTCTTCAAGCTATACAACCCTGCAAATGGCGATTGAAAAAAGAAAAAGGGGGAGTTCTGATCTTACCTGGCGGGAATGATCAGAGCACGCTCTCCGGCGGGCATGTACTCGCGGATGGCACCCTTGGCGAACTCGCGCCTGGGCTCGGCGAAGTCGAACTTGAGCGAGGGGTCGGCGAAGGCGATCTTGATCAGCGGGTTGAGCGTCCAGGCATCTCCGCGGGTGTAGTGAGCTGCACCGCAGATAGCCGCGTACTCTCCCTGGTGACCCACGTTCATCGCGTAGTTCGGGTAGTTGGCGCCACGGAGTTCTCCGACGCAGCCCTCGTCGGCACGGAACGACTCGGTGTTGGCGGAACCGCACTGGTCCTGCAGGTCGTATCCGTAGAACCCGAGACGGGACCAGCCTTCCTTGTGCAGGAGCATGGACAGGTACCATCCGTTCAGGCCGGCGTTGGAGTTCCCGGTGGCGATGGCTGTGCTCAGACCGGAAGCGGCAGCCAGGACCGAGGCACGCTGGGAGCCACCGAAGTGGGTCTCGAGCGCGGTCGGGAACTGCTCGTACTGCTCCATGCCGTAGAGGGTGACCTCGGTGGCGATGTCGTTGATGTTGTCCTGGGTGGACTTGATCTTGTCCTTCTCGTTCGGGTTCTTCCAGTCCACCTTATACTTGTCCTTGATGTAGTCCATGCCATAGTAGGTGTAGTCATCAAGGATATTGTCCGTGTAAGCCGCGGTGGCGTACTGCGTGAACCCGACGCCTCCGGACATGTAGGACCCGAGCCAGATCTGGTCGAACAGCATGGTGCCGGCAGCCACGACTTCGAGGGATGCCTTGGCCGGGTCATGCGGGTACTTGCGGTCGGTCTGGACCATATCGGCAAAGTGCCCGAACTTGATGCCACCCGGCTCGTTGGGGCCGCGGGCACGGCGTGCGGGCAGGATCTCTGCCATCTGGATAACACCGGCGTGCTTTGCGGCAAATGCCAGGTCGGCGGTTGCGGCCTCTCCGGCGCACATGTGGTAGGCGCCGATGTAGGACATGCCGAGCTGCATCGCAGACCACCGGGAAGTGGTGCCGCCATCGCAGGTCCTCGATACGATGGTCGGGATGTGGATAGCCTGCCACAGGGCTTTGCCAACGCCAGCCTTGAGCTGGGCTGCCTGCTTGGCCGGGAAGAGCTTGTCGATGGGGATCACGAACTGGGGCTCCAGGTCGTCGGCCATCTCATCGTCACCGGTGAAGACCTTGACGTAGCAGTCGTCCACCAGGGAGGGGTGGGTCTCGACCATGTGCTCCTGGACCACCGCGGCGCCGGGCATCGCGTGGTTCAGCACGTGGAGGAATTCGTTGATGGTCTCCGGGGTCACTTCCTTGCCAAGGCGCTTCTGCAGCGTCTGGTGGGCCAGGTCCATGTTCACGATGATGGTCCTGCGGATATCGTCCCACATCTGCTGCATGGCAGCGTTGTTGACGAAGTGCAGGTCGTCACCCTCTACGAACACACCGGTGGTTGAGACCTCGTAGGTCATCAGCTGGCGCTGCCCGAGCGGGATACCGCCGATGTGGCAGCGGACCGGGTCGTACATGGAGATGCCGCGGGACATTGCAGCTGCATTCCCGGCCTTGACGAACTCCATCTTCCGGGCGGACTGCTTCAGGCCCTCCCGGGCGAACACGGTGTTCGTGCTCTGGGGATCCTCGGCAAACTTGCTCTTCAATGCCTTCAGGAAGAGTTTCTGGGTTCTCTCGATCTTCTTTGCCATGTCAATCACTCCTGCGGCATGAAGCCATACTTGGTCCTCAGCGAGTGTACGCGCTGAACGTATTCGATATACTCAGCGTCACTGCGGAACGGGACGCCGACGAGCGAGTGGAAGATAGTGCTGTGTGCCTTGAGCCACTTCTCGTCCATCGGCTTGCCAACCTTGACTTCCTTGTCCAGGGGCTCGCTGTTCTGGTTCTTGACGTACTTAACGATGCCGGACTTCTTATCCAGGATGCGCCTCTGCATCATGTCGAACATCATCCCGTCCTCGTCGAGGCGGAGTGAGTGGCCATGCACGGTCGAACCGCGGACGCCGGTCCTGGCAGCATCGAAGAGTTCTGAACCGACGAGTTCCTTGGCGATCTTCTCCAGGTCACGCTCGCGGCACTCGACGATCTGGCGGCCAGACAATGTTCCCGGGTCTACTCCCCGGTACCGGTAGGATTCTATATAGGACCTCTGGTAGGGGTGGCAGGGTGCATTATACATGGAGTCTGTAAACTGGATGAACCGTACGCGGTCTCCTGCCTTGGCACCATCAAGGGGAACTACCATTTTCCTGACGGGGCAGTCTGGTTCTCCCTCGGTCAGTGGCGGGTGGGAAGACGGATATGCCGCACCGGGCGCACGGTGGCCCATCAGCAGGACGATGTCCTCATCTGAAATGTCGCGGACCTTCTCGAGTTTCTTGCTCGGGTCCATCTGCTTGCGCCGGTTCTCAGCAATAGTTGAGCTTCCGGGCCCATACTGGGGTTTGTATGCCATTTTTCAATCAACTCCTAAGTTTTGATCAACCGCAATACCGCTCGAATGACTTCTGCCATCTTCTCCCGGCTCGGGGTCTGGCCGCGGGTCACCCCGCTCACGATGGCCATGACGGTCCCTTTTGTCTTCACCCTGTCGGGGGGAGGCATTACCAGGGCGGTTTTTACGCCTTCTTTTGCGAAGTCCTCAAAGTCAACGGGAGCCTGCGAGACCACGATCGCTTTCACGTCACAGGCCTGCAGGGTGAACCTGACCTTGTGCACCACGTGGGAGCGGACGTTCCCATGGTGGAGGATGGCAATCCTGTGCCTCTCGATTTGAGCGATTTCTTTCTCAGTCAGGCCGAAATAGGCCCCGAGCACGGCGCCGCCGATGTTCCTCGCATCGGGAGGCACTCCCGACCCTGCATTCAGGACCAGGGTGCTCACGCTATACTCGATTCCCTGCTGGCGGAGTGCCGAGGTGATGTCGCACACGGGCTTGGTGACATGCCTCCTCCCGGGGGACATGCCCACGACAATGACGTCAGGGTAGCGGCATTCCGAGATAGTGCCCCTCTGGGCAATCCCGCCGCCTTTTCCCATCCCCATTGCCGCCCGGCAGTCAACGACCTGGGTGACTCGTCCCATCGGCATGACTATTTTAATCCCTGGATGATGACCGGGCCTGACCTGCTGCCTGGGTCGGCCATCCCAATAATGGCCTTATCGGCATTGGGGCCATATTTCGCATAATCGACCAGTGATGGCTCGGTCTTCATGAACCGCCCTTCCTGGAGATACCAGGGAAGGTCCCGGAATCCTGCCGCACAGGCAGCCTTGATTGCTGGAATAACATCACTGTTCTCAAGCTCGAGGAGTATGGTCCCAACATGTACCTGAAGCTCCATTTTCTGGTCCCCTATCGTGATGACCTTGCGCATCTCATGGGGGTTGGGCAACCCCTTTGCAGGGCCAGAAGGGACGATGGAGGGGAGACGGGGGCCATTCAGGATGGCCCTTCGCACCCCTCCGGTGGCGATGATCAGGTTCATGACCCTTTCGACCGTTTCCGGATTGAGCAGCCGCTCGGTGACTATCCTGACCTGAGGATATGTATTGGCATCAGTCATTCTATCGTATTGGTTCAGACTGCCTTTGCGATTGCCTGAATCGGCTTCTTGAATACGTCGATCTGTCCGAAGGTGTCCTGGTAGACCTTGGAGGTCTGCTCGGGGCCGAACATCTGGGTTCCGCCATCAAGGGCACAGGCAACGCAGACGCACGGAACGGCCACACCGGCTGCGTGCCGGGTCACGACGTGGTTACCGTTGAATACTCCCGGACCGCCGCCGCCATAGATGGAGTGGCTGAAGAAGGAGAACCCGACGGCAGTACCCATGACACGGCCGTAGTCGGCGCTGGTCAGACCTGTCTCGTGCTCGAGAAGGTCGTTGAAGTAGAGCAGGACCGAAGAGACAGCCTGGCAGAACCGCCCAGCACCGCAGTTGACCATGGTCGCGGCCATGGTCCCGGCGCAGGCGTAGGCGTTCCACATCATCGGGTCCTTGGTCTCGTAGAAGGTATACCCGCTCTTGCCCTTCTTGCCGGCCTTGATGACCTTGTCTTCGATTGCCCGCTCCACCACGCTCTGCACCACGGTCCCGATTGTCCCGGTCTTGCCATTGGCCTTGACCAGGTCGTAGACCATGTTATTTGCGTTCAGGCCCTGGAATGCATACATCAGGAGCTGGGCGCGCTCGAACGGTCCGATTGCCATTCCCATCTCGAACTCCCCGGCCTGCTCGAAGGTGCAGGAGAGTGCGCAGGTCTGCATGGCGTTCCTGTGGGTCATCATGGCCACGTGGTTGGCCGGGATGTTCCGGAGCGCATACCCGAGACCTTCGTTGTTCTGGGGAATGGACAGCACGGTGACGATATTCCCTCCAGCCATGTCCATCGTTACCGGGTAGGACCCCCAGACGGCGGACTTTACATACGGGGCATCGTACATGCCGACCTTGTACTGGTCCATGAGGGCCTGCGTCGTGGCTGCGGCTACCGCAGTCTGTGCAGCATCGTAGGTCGCCGCTGCGTTCAGGCGGGCGCTCGGGACCTCGACCAGCAGCAACTTTCCGCCGCCGACCTTGGTTATCTTGGTATCGTCACCCTTGGCGACCGAGACGTACTCCTCGATCTTGGCTGCCAGGGCGTCAGCGTCCTTCACGACATCGGCCTTGATGGAACGGCCAAGGATGGCATTGTTCTTGCCGCCCATCATTCCTGTCTTGAGCGCGTTGTCGATCCCGGCCAGGTTGACGCTTACCGTCCTCTTGGTGAGGTCGATGATTTTCAGGATCCCGGCGTTGTTCAGGGGGCTGACCTTGTCAAGGGCGACACCGCTCTTGAGGAGCTTCCCCTGGTCGTCGTACAAATCGCAGGTGTCTTTATATTTTGCCATTTTAATCCTCGTTAAGGGTAGATTTTGCCACAATACCTTACAATTTCTGAACGATGGTATACACTAATGAGTACACTGATGCTGGATGATGGTAACTATTGCACGTCCCCTCACGGGACATTTTACTATACTGATTTGCTTGATAAAAGGTTTCCGATTTAATTCTCGCATTTAATATTATATATTATGTTAAATATTATGCCAAATCATGAGAAAAGTTCAAATATTACCCATACTTTCAAATTCTTAATTTAAATCGGTATGAAAAAAACTTGAATATGTAATATTTATTGTTACAATATTGGTATTAATGTTTGAAAAGCCGGCGCGCTCTCCTAAAAAAATTCAGGCTTTGAGGAAGAGCCTGCCATACACCAGCTGCCCTTTCCTCTTGGGGTGGCGTTCGCCCGTATCTCCATAAAAGAGGGAGAATTTTCCCTTTTCACCATCGACCTCCTTCTCAATGTCCTCCACGTACTTGAACCCGGGCATCATCACGTCGACCGTACCATAAATGTAGATCTCCCCGCCAACCATCTGCCCGCCGACCTTGCTCTTGGCGTTCCCCTTGATAATGACAGTGCCGCCATCCGCGTGGGTGGCGACATGTACGTCCACGTCCTTGTCAACGACGATGGTGCCTCCGTTCATGAAATACCCAATATCGCTCCCTGCATTGCCCTTGACACGAATGATGCCTCCCTGCATGCCTCGCCAGTCGCCCCGGTAGGCTGCTCCGAGGTAGTTGCCGGCATTGCCCTCGATGATGAATTCGCCGCCCTTCATCCCGATCCCGGCAAAGGCATTGACATCTCCCCTGACGAGAAGCTTACCGCCCTGCATCCATGCGCCGGTGTACATGTCGGTGCTGTCCTCTACCAGGACCTCACCGGCAGACATCTTCATGCCGATGTACTTGACCCTGCGGCAATCGCCCCTGACAACGATCCGGGTGTCGGCCGCAGTGGCCCCGGCGTCCCCTGAGACCTCGAAATACTGCCCGAGCGTGGTCTGGTCACGCCCTTCGTAGGTGTGAAGCTGGGCAATTTCTGAGGCCTTTTTCCCGGCGAACTGGTCCGGGGAGATGTTGTCAGCCTCCAGGTAGAGGGAGGGCTGGTTTTTCATGGTTATGGTTACCGTTTCCATTTCCGGCATCTCCTAGCGGGTGGCATCCACCTCGATGGCCAGCGGGTTCGGCATGAAGTGCCCGGCGACCTCGTAGTTGTTCTGGGTTACGCTGTAGTAGCGCAGGAACTTGTCATTGATGTCCCTCATCACCTGGGGGTTCTCGTTCACCCTGGCATCGATCCAGAGGGTGCGCTTGTTGCCGTTGCTGACAATTTCTCCATCGATTACTACCGGGACGCCGCTTTTCATGACGTAAGCGGCGGCCGAGAAAGCCTTCTCGATCTCTTCCGGTTTGACCGGATGCTCGGGGTTTAAGTTGAATACGGCGATATCGGCTTCCATACCTGGAGCAAGGCCGCCATACATGTGCGCGAGCCCAAGGGACTTTGCCGGGCCGGCCCGGGTCATCTGGGCAATCTCGTAGAGGGAGAGCTCCCTGTCCATCCCGGCAATGTTCGTAGCTTCCATCATTTTTGCACTGTGCTTGAAGGAATCAATTTGTTTCTTCCGGGACTCAGCGCTCATCAGCCACTTCATGATTCGCGGGTAGCGGGTGAACGGCCCGGCGTTGGGATGGTCTGTGGTAATGAAGCAGCGCATCGGGTCCTTGGCATAGAGTGCCAGTTCAAGCCCTATAGCCCACTGTATCGAACAGACCTTGATGTCCGGGCTGTAAATATATGGCACGACGCCTGCAGCGGTCTCGAGTTCCACGTCCACGTTGGCCCACTTCAGGTGGTTCAGCTCGGTGAGGTGATGCTCGAACGGACCGTCCGCGGTCATGGTCGTGGTCTCGTCAAGGGTTACGCACCCGGTGTCAACCGTGATGTTCTTCTGCTTGTTGACATAGTCCATCACCTCTTTGGCCTTCGACTCAAAGTTGCCCCAGTTCTCGCCGCCATAGGAATGGAACTGCAGGTGGGTGGAGTGCATGACCTGTTCGCGACCGAACTTGTTCTTTGCCTTGTAGCCCTCGGCCAGCCTCAGGGTATCCAGGGTTACCGTGTAGTTGCCCGGGTTGCCGAGGCTGTTCTGGTGGATGTGCATGGAATGAGGCAGGCCCAGGTATTCGTTCGTCTCGATGAGGCCTCTTACGATCTCCGCAGGAGTTATGTCAAAGTACGGGACCGGGTCATCGATGGTGAGGCAGTTCAAGCCCCAGCCCCAGGCCTCCGTGCCGCCCGGGTTGACCAGCTTAATGGCGAAGCCCTTGGTGGCTTTCAGGAGCCACGCGCAGTAGGCGGCTGTGTTCTCGAGCTCGCCCTTCTTGAGGTATTCCATCACGAACCAGTTGTTCCCGAACACGGGGTAGGCGCCCTCGTCGATGATTGGCGTGTCCCGGATCTCTTCGTGCACGTGGCGGGCGAAGAGCGGGGGCATGGCTGCTTCCATGGCTGTAGTATACCCCATGCGGGCATACTCATACCCGGTCTTGAAGGTGGTCGGGATCGAGAACCCTCCGGCCATGCGGCGCAACTTCTCCTTTGGCGCGTAGGTGAAGAGCTTGTCCTCGGGACGGTAGTTCCTGCCCTCGTTCACCTTTGGACCAGCGATATGGGCATGGATCTCCAGGGCGCCGGCCATGACCGTCTTACCTTTTGCATCGATTACCCTGGCCTTCGGGGATAATTCGCTGCTCTTGACGATCTTGCCGTCTTTCACGGCGATATCGGCTTTATCCCCTTTTATTCCCTGGGTGGGGTCAAAAACGAAGCCGTTCCTGATGAGGTATTCGGACATTTATTTACCCCCCATCAGTTCATCCAGCCGCTTGTTCACCCGGGTGAGGAATTCCTCGTCGGTGAGCATTCCCTCGGGAGGGTCGACGACCTTGCGGGCGTCTATAGGCACGTTGTCCATGCGATAGCAGTTACCCCCGACCTCGATACCCACGAAGGCTACCGGGACGTGGAGCTTGGAGACTTCGGAGGTCGGTGTGATATGGGGGTCCACGCATACCGACGGGAGTTGCGAGATCTTCTTCACCGAGCTGATCGGGAAATGGGCCCCCGGGTCGCTTCCCAGGACAAAGACCGCGTCCACTTCGCCCCGGACCAGGAGGTCGTTCGAGGAGGTTTCACCCGGGTTGTAGCGGGCGAAGCCACGGGAGAGGTCTACGCAGTAGGGGAAACCGAACTGCCAGCCGAGCACCTGCCCGGAGCCGGTAACGTTGTAGTGGCCCCGCATGGCCATGATGCTGAACTTGGTGAACTCGTTTAAGTCCTTCGTGAGCGAGATCGCGTTGTCGATGTTGTGGTTCTTGGAGAGTGACTGGGTCACCCCCATACCGAAGAAGATGATCCCGAAGCGTCCGCTCTTGCACAATTCCGCGCCTTCGATGATCTTCTCCCGGGGGATTCCCGCCACCATCTCCGGGAGCGGCTCGTTCCGGAGGGCAACCCTAAGCGCAGAGAGGAGCTCGTAGTCGCGCCCCTGCTCGACCTTGTAGTGGATATCAGCCATCTTGGCGGTGTCGCTGTTCCTCGGGTCGACCACGATCATCTTCCGGTTCTTGTGCCCCTTGTTGGTGAAGAACCCGCGGGGGAATATGGAATACCGGGACTGGTGCCGGGGATGGGCGTGAGTGGGGTTGCACCCCCAGAAAAGGATCCTGTCTGCCCGGTTCTTGATCTCGCCGAGCGTACAGCTGGGGATCCCCACATCCTGGACAGCAATAAGGGTTGACCCATGGCACACCGTGGCGGTATTGTCGACGACCGCCCCGGCTTTTTCGGCGATCTCGTGGCCAATGCTCTGGGCTTCGCAGCTCGTGGAGCTCCAGCCATACATCAGGGGCTTCTTCGCCTTGTAAAACATCTGGGCGGTGTATTCGACCGCCTCGTCATAGGAGACCTCCTTGTAGGTCCCGTCAGGCTGCTGCATGCGGGGCCGGGTCACCCTGTCCGTTGCCTGGGCATGCATGAACTTCGCTGCCCCGATTGCGCAGGCGTTGTACACATCCTCGATCTTCTTGCCGTCATCGGAGACGATAACTTCGAGGTCGTCGCAAAGGGTCCCGCAGAAGGGACATATCACGTCTGTGACGCTCTTGGACATCAGATCTCACCCCTACACATCTTTTGAACGAGTTGTATGGAGCTGAGCACCTTCTCGTTCATTGCAATCTCAACTTCAATCGGGGTGCCCTTAAAGGTGGGCGTCCCGGTAGAGTAGGTGTTGGGGTCGATCACGGAGTTGGCCCACGGCCCCATGGGTATGTATGCGAGCCCGGGATGGGGGCCCTGGGTGGCCTCGACGGCCTTCACGACAACGTTCCCGTGCTTGCTGGTGACCCGGACATTGGTCCCCCTCCATGCGCCGAGGCGCTTTAAGTCTGCCGGGTCCATCTCGATGATGCCGCAGGCCTGTGTATATTCATCTTTCTCCTTCCCGTGCTCCATGGCCACCCCCTGCTGGATGGAGCGGCCGGAGATCAGGTTCAGTGCTATTTTGGCCAAAGTTGGTCCCCCGCTTAGCGCCTGGCCTCTTTCAGGGGGCTTGGGCCGAAGTCGGTGATGGTATTGACCACATCCTCCACCACCTTGGCCCACTTTGCCCCTTCAGAGGCCGACACGAAGGTCATCCTCAGGCGTTTGTCCTCAAGGCCGATGTTTTTCAGGAGTGTCTTTAAAATGAACATCCTCTTTGCCGCCTTGAAGTTCCCCTCCAGGTAATGGCAGTCACCGAAGTGGCAGCCTGACACCAGGACGCCATCAGCACCATCGATGAAGGCCTTCATGATAAAGAGGGGGTCCACCCGCCCCGTGCACATGACCCGGACAATCCGGATGTCGGGGGGGTACTGGGTGCGGGCGCTCCCGGCAAGATCGGCGCCGGCGTAGGAGCACCAGTTGCAGATGATGCCGATAATCTGTGGTTTCCAGCTTGCTTCTGCCATTTAATGCTCGCCTCCAAGGAAGAACGCATCGATCTGCGCCACGATCTGCGGGGTGGCGAAGTGCTGCATCCATATGGCGCCGCCCGGGCAGAAGCCACCGCAGGTACCGCATCCCTTGCACTTGGCCTCGGTGACCTGCATGACCTTCCGGCCCTCCTTCTCCACCAGGGAGAGAGCCTGGTAGGGGCAGAGGTTCACGCACATGCCGCAGCCGGCACACTTCTCCTCGACGCATTGGGCAAAGTACGGCTCGAGCTCCACTTCTCCCATGTGTATGGGGATGCTGGCGGCCGATGCTGCGCCTTCAGCTGAAGCCACGACATCGGGGATATCCTTCGGGCCCTGGCAGGCGCCTGCCAGGAAGACTCCGGCCGTGGTCGTGCCGCAGGGGTTCAGCTTGGGGTGCGCCTCGAGCAGCCATCCGTCCAGGGAACAGGAGACACCGAAGAGCTTCCGGGTCCGGTCCGTGTCGGCCGATGGCTGCACGGCGGCTGCCAGGACGACCATGTCGACCTCGAGTTTCATGGGCCGGTCCAGGAGGGTGTCGTCTGCCATGATGAAGAGGTTCTTTGTCTCGGGGTCCTCCAGGATGTTTGAGACCCTGCCACGGATGAACTTGGCCCCCTCGTCCTGGATTCGGTAGTAGAACTCCTCGTACATCTTCCCGAAGGACCGGATATCCATATAGAAGAGGTATGGCTGACATCCCGGGATCTTTTCTATAATCTGGTGGGCATGTTTCAGCGAGTACATGCAGCAGAACCGCGAGCAGTACGGCTTGCCAACGCCGGTGTTATCACGGGACCCGGCGCAGAGCAGGAACGCGACCTTTTTCGGGGTCTGGCCATCGCTCGGGCGCACCAGGTGCCCTCCGGTGGGGCCGGATGCGCAGATCAGGCGCTCGAACTCCAGGCTCGTGACAACGTTTTCGTACTTCTTGTAACCCCACTCGTCCTTCTTGTCGATGGGGAAGATGTCATACCCGAGGGCGAGGATGGCGGTCCCTACCTTGAGCTTGACGAGCTCGTCTTTCTGCTCCAGGTCGATGGCCTTCTTGTCACCACATGAATCGACGCAGAGCCCGCACTTGATGCAGGAGTCAAAGTCGATGGTGTAGAGGAGGGGCACGACCTGGGGGTGGTAGATGTAGATGGCCTTGCGGGGCTTCATACCCATCTCGAACGGGTTGGGCTTGATGACCGGGCAGACCACGTCGCAGTCGCCGCACCCGTTGCAGCCGCCTCCGGCAATTCCTTTTGCTTCGGCCTCGGCCATGGAGAGCACTCCGCGAGCTTTCTTCCGGATTGTAACATCGAAGTTCCCGATGTAGCCTTCCACCGATTCAACCTCGGCATAGGTCATCAGCTCGATATTGGGGGCCCGGCCCACGTCAACCATCTTCGGCGTAAGGATGCACTGGGAGCAGTCCAGGGTGGGGAATGTTTTGTCCAGCTGGGACATCCGGCCACCGATGCTGGGCAGCTTCTCGACAAGGTACGTCTTGATCCCTGCATTGGCAAGGTCGAGCGAGGCCTGCATGCCCGCTATACCTGCACCGACGACCAGGGCTGTCTTCTCGACCGGGACGCTCTTGGGTATGAGGTCCTGGAGGAGCGAAGCCTTTGCCACGGCGATGCGGATGGCGTCCTTGGCCTTCGCGGTGGCCCCTTCACGGTCGTGCATGTGCACCCACGAGTTCTGCTCCCGTATGTTGGCCATCTCGAAGCGGAACGGGTTCAGTCCCCCCTCCTTGGTGGCAGTCCGGAATGTAGGCTCGTGAAGGCGCGGGGAGCAGGCCGCTACAACGGTACCTGTCAGCTTGTGCTCCTTGATTGCGTCGGTGATTATCTTCTGACCCGGCGTGGAGCAGACATACTGGTAGTTCGCCGCGAATGCCACGTTCGGGAGTGTCTTTGCGTATGCCTCAACCTCCTGGATGTCGATGGAGCCGGCGATATTCGTCCCGCAGTGGCAGATGAATACACCGACACGCGGCTTGCCCTCCATCTTGGTTTCGGGTGAGGAGACCTTTGCTGGTGCTGCTTTTGCTGCTGCAGCCTTCTTGGTTTCTTTCTTTGCAGCGGGTTCTTTCTTGGTTTTCTTCTCAGCCATTGTTCTTGCCTCCCTCACAGGACCTTCTGCAGGAACGGCTCGCAGCTGATGCCGTGCAGGTCAAGCGCGAGTTCCTGCGGTGTCATCCCCTGGGCCAGCCCAAGCAGCTCGCAGTAGTGGAGCACCGGCAGGTCGTAGCTGACCCCGAACTTCTCCTTGATCTCGATCTGGCCCCGGTCGAACTGCAGCTGGCAGAAGGGGCAAACCTCGGTGAGGGCGTCGACCCCGACTTCCTTGAGGTTGATCAACTTTTCATTGGTGATATCGATGGAGTGGACGAGGTCATATCCCCGCACTCCGCCGCCGGCACCGCAGCAGAGCATCTTGTTGCGGTACTCGACCGGCTCTGCACCCAGGGCGGCCACCATCTCCTCCATCCAGGTCGGGTGCTCGGTGGTGCCGAAATGTCGCTCCTTCTTAGGCTTCATGAGGTGGCATCCGTAGTGGACGGCGATGCGGGTCCCGGTAAGGGGCACCTTGACGCTGTCCCGGATCTTCTGGACACCAACAATCTGGGGGTCATAGAAGAGCTCGGCAAGGTGCCAGACATCGATTGTGCCCTTGTATTCCATGTCGATGCCTTTCAGGACCTCGTTGACGCCATCACGGAGCTCCTTGTTGTGCTTGAGCTTGTGGTTCACTTCCCAGATGGACTTGTAGCAGCCGTTGCAGATCAGGGCGATGTCCTTCTTCATCTGCTCGGCCAGCACCAGGTTCCTGGCAGCCATGGCATACCAGATATTCAGGTCGATTGACCCGAAGGCACCCGGTGCCGGACAGCAGCTCCCTCCTTCAAGGTCCAGGAGCTTGATGCCAAGCTTCTCTGCCGTCCGGTAGGAGGCTGATTCAGCGCCGGGATACCGGTTCGGTGCGATGCAGCCAAGGAAAAATGCGTATTCGCGCATCGGGCTCACCCCTCCCTCTCTTTAACTATCCGGTCGGCATTCTTCTTTAGTTCGTAGTAATCGAGGATATACTGAATTCCCTTGATATACTGGTTGAACCGGTGCGTGGTCGGCGGCTCGGGTTCCAGTCCCAGTTTCTTCCTTGCCGCCCGGTTGACATCATTGTTCGGCACGCCGTGGCCTGTGGTATAGATAGCCTGCACGGTCTTGAGGAAATTGACCGGGATGATGTCCCTCTTGAATGCCATGTTCCTCATCGCCATGATCACGTCCGTCGGGGCGATGTCCCTCGGGCAGCGGTCTGTACAGCTGTAGCAGGTGGTGCAGAGCCAGAGGTCCGGGTCGGTCAGGGCCTCATTTTCCAGTCCCAGGAGTGCCCGCCGGACGAACTTGCGGATCCGGTAGGAGCTGCGTGGTGCGGAAGGGCAGGACGCAGTGCAGGTCCCGCACTGGAAGCACATGTGCGGGATGGTCATGGAAACTTTCTCTACATTCTTGGTGAACTGGGGGTTCGTGTCTTCCTCGTAGAGGCGGGTGTCCCTCAGTTTCTTCTCGAGTGCTTCAGGGTATCCTTTGGTTCTTGCCATGTATGGTCCCTCACGCCTTCTCCATCATCTTGAGCTGGACACTCCCTGCAGTCTCCTCCTTCACCTTGGAGGTCCGTGGCGTGCACAGCTTTTCCTTTATCTTGTTGAAGAGGTCGGTCTCCTTGCCCTTGACACGGATCGACGTGCGGTGAAGCCGGATAATGTCCTCTCCGGGGCAGGCGTTCACGCATGCGCCGCAGAGGATGCAGTAATCCTTGTTCACCGCGATGGTCGGCTCCACTTTCCCCTTCAGTTCGCTGGCCGGGACCGACGACGGCAGGTAAATTGCATTGGCCGGGCAGATCTCCACGCAGGTGGAGCACCCTCCGGGGCACTTCTCGGGGAAGAACTCGATGTCCCCTTCGAAGAGCTTCTCCACGGTCATTGCCTCGGTGGGGCAGTTCCGGGAGCACCAGGTGCAGGTGCAGCACATCTTCTGGTCGATGTCAACGGTGCCCGGGAGCTTCTTCCCTTCCTGGACCTCGCGTTCGACCGTGATGCACTCCTCGGGGCAGGCTTCGACGCACACCTTGCAGGCATTGCATTTTTCCTCCTCCCAGACAACCTCCCCCTCGACCTTCCCGGTCTCGGCGGTGAACGGCTTGTGCTTCACGACGATTGCAGGGCAGATCGCGCCGCAGATCCCGCAGTAGGTGCACTTCTCGTCATCGACCTTGAAGGTGGTCTTGCTCTTGATGGCATGCTGGCGTTCCTTGCCGCCTTCCGCCGTGCCTTCGAATTCGGGTACGTCCCTGATGATCGCCTCGCGGGGGCACACCTCTTCGCAAATCGTGCACCGGACGCACTTCTCGTCGTCCACGTCGGCAACCATATCGTATTGCGGGAACCCTTCCTTCTCTATGATAGGCAGGCGCTCCTCACCATCGATCTTGAGGGTAAGGGCGTTGAACGGGCACATGATCACGCATACGCCGCAATAGGAGCATTTGACCTCGTCGATATCGACCGGTGCGGCATACTCTACTGCACCCCGCCTGGTCGCGCCTACAAGCCCCAGTGCAATAGCCTCTTCAGGACAGGCCTCAACGCAGATCCCGCACCCGGTGCATATCTCTGAGTTCAGCACCAGGTGATTGACCTGCTGGAGGAGTCTCTGTTCCTGGATGACGTTGATGCCATCCCTGGTCTTCTTGAATTTTGGAAACAGTGTCATGCGGTAACCTCACACTTGCTCGAAAGTCATATAATCACGCTTTTGCCTCGGAAGGCACCGATCCGCGTCCAGACAGTCGTATAACGTCATGCGGGCAGGCTTCAACGCAGACCCCACAGCCGGCGCACAGTTCGGATTTGAAATCGAGAACCATGGCCTTGCCATGCTTCACCTTATAGATCTTCTCATTGGTTGCAGGATCTATAGTGAAAAGCTCCAGGGCATCAACGGGGCATGCAACGACGCAATTGTTACAGCCGGTACAACGGTCCATGTTCACGTGTACTGCGAATGCCATTTTTCTTCACGCACCAGCTTTCAATCGATTAAAAATCGACTAAAAAACTATGGTTAACTAATACACATAAACTCTTCTGAATTTACCTTTCATGAGAGCATTTTTACGAAAACTGCATTAATTATATAGAATTGATATTTAATAAAGTTAACGATAAGTACTAAAAAAACCGTTAAAATGACTGCGATCCGGGCGGGCCAAAGGACGGTGAAAGTAAAATACAAATGTTTATATTATATATACACTGATTTCAGGTAATTCCAGGAACCGCGGGGGCTCATCTGCAAGGTTTCCGGCGGGAATTTCCTTCACCGGTGGTGGGAGAAGGTAGTCAGGCCTCCCGGAAAACAATTAGAAACGTTCTTTTATCAACATTATGGTACCACTCTGTTACCACTTATCCAAAAGAGGGTATACGTATGGAATTGAACGGGGTAACTATCGATAATACCTATGCTGAGGCATTTCCAACCTGGATTGCGCGGATAATCATAACAGCCGTGACCGAGGAGCGGGCTCTCACGGCGGCCGTCGAAGCGACCGGATTCGCAACGTCGGCCATTGGCTGCCCCTGCGAGGCGGGCATCGAGGGGGTGCTCGCTCCCGGCGAGACCCCCGACGGGCGGCCAGGGGTCTCTATCCTCATTTGCGCGCCAAAAAAGAAGATAAAAGAACAACTCATCGAGCGGATTGGAGAATGCGTGATTACTGCCGCCACCACGGCAGTTTTCAACGGGCTGCCCAACGCCGAGGAGAAAGTCCCGGTCAAGCTGCACTTCTTTGGCGACGGGTACGAGTACAAAAAGGAAGTCGGTGGGCGCCAGGTCTGGGCTATACCCATAATGTCAGGGGAGTATATTGGCGAGGAAGAATTCGGGATCGTCAAAGGCGTCGCGGGCGGCAACTTCTTTGTCATGGGCGAGAACCAGATGGCTGCCCTCATGGGTGCCCAGGCGGCGATCGACGCCATCCGTTCGGTCTGCGGGGTTATCACCAGTTTCCCCGGCGGGATCGTCTCGAGCGGGTCCAAGGTCGGCTCGAATAAATACAAGTTCATTGCCGCAAGCACCAACGAACTGTATTGCCCGACGATCCGCGAGAAGGTCCCGAACAGCAAGGTCCCCGCCGGGGTGAATGCGCTCTACGAGATCGTCATCGACGGGCTGGACGAGCAGGCCGTAGCGCAGGCCATGGCTCAGGGCATCAGGGCTGCGGTCAGGGTGCCAGGGGTGAAGTTTATCAGCGCGGGCAATTTTGGCGGCAACCTGGGGCCATACAAGATAGAACTTCATAAAATTCTTTAATTTATTCTGCGCGCTATTTTACGGGAAGGATCGATTTTTATATATAGGTCGTTGCCGATTATTTTGTCAACGAGATTTTCGGTGACAAAGATGATCTCCTGTACCCCCGAGATGGTCAAAGCCCGTTTCGGCAGCCTCTTTTGCCAGAAATTCCTGGTCATGGTAGACGATTCCCTGCAGATGGCCGAGATCCTGGAGCAGTGCCGGGCCCGCGGCCCCGTGGAATGGGACGCCGTCAACCGGATGAGGGCAGGGGGTGCGGTTGTTTCCTGCACCGTGGAGGGGTGCACGCTCTCGCTCATGGCGCGGATAGGGATGTACCCTGTTCATTTCGGGGCCGCCTCCCGGGATATCGGGGGGCAGGCCCTGGAGGGTGTAGAGGTTTCAGGCGACGAAGTAATTACAACATGGGCAGGGATCGCCGGAGCCGGTGTCGGGGTCGCGGCCTGCCTCCCCCAGGCTCCCGGCGTGGTGCGGGCCGAGTTCCCGTCTGAAGAGGATCTCACCGTGGGAGGTGCCCGGGAAAACCGTGTCCGGATCATCACGCCGCGATACGAGAAGGTGACATTCGGCATCGATGATACCGATACCAGGGAACAGGGGGCCACCTGGGTGATGGCCCTGAAATGCGCCGAATCGGTCCGGATACCGGGGGTGGAGTTCCTGAACATGCGCCTCGTCCAGCTCAACCCCGAGGTCCCGAAGAAGACCACCAACTGCGTTGGTTCAGCCCTCAACTTTGCGGTGCGCCCCGGTTCGATCGATGACCTCGAGGCGTACGTGAAGGCATTTATCGAGGCCAACACGTACTCGAGGGACACCGGGATCGCCGTCTTCAGGGGACTTCGTGCAGGCAGGGAGCACCCGATCAAGGAACGGGTGAAGAACTCCCTGGTCACCCAGGACGAGGCCGAATCTGCTGCAAGGGAACTATCGGTCTCGTTTATCGACTCATTCCGGGGCAAGGGGCGTATAGGGGCACTGGGAGCGGTGCTCTGGTCGAACGAAGGGATATCTGCGGCAGGACTGTATGGAGATCCTCACTGATCCATACATAATCCGGTACCCGGAGATCGTCGCGGTCACGGACGATTCAGGGAGCAGGGTGGAGCTCATCGAGTTCTTCGACTGCGTGGGAGGGGCAATGTGGGCAGGGCTGCATTATGCCAAGAGCCCGCTGGTCAGCTCGGTGCGGACCGTCGGGGGAAGCACCCGTTATCACCTTGTCCCGGGGACCGTCGACCTGTCCCTCGAGGGGTCGCGGTTCCCTGCAGGGATATGCGGGGTCGAGGTGGAAGAAATCGAGATTGCCATATCCTACGTAGGGCTCGGGGGCGGCGGCGTAGGAGCTTCGGGATGCCGGTCCCTGGCCGGCGGCGTGACACGTTGCCGGAACGAACCATCAGGCGGGGGGAAGAAAGCGGGGGCCACGATATGGGTGCCCAGGCGCGAGCGGGTTCTCATCGGGGTGGATGATACCGATACACCGGAAGAAGGTGCTACGTGGACCCTATGCCATACCATCGCCCGGGCCGTTGCCGACGAACATTCCCGGTACCTCTCCCACACCATCGTCCAGCTCTTCCCGGTACCGTACAGGACCAAGAACTGCGTGAGCGTTGTCTGCGAATTTGCATCAGACGACCCTGCAGGCCTGGCAGACCGGTTCCAGGCCCTCCTTGAACGGTACACCCTCTCCCCGGAGACCGGCATGGCGGTCTTTACCGGTTTCGATCCTGCCCTCCTGGAAGAATTCGGCCGGGCGGTCAAGCGGGGAGAGGTCAGCCCCGGCCGGCTGGCCGCGCTGGCGCCGGGGCAGCTGGAATTCCGAATGGGCGGGAGGGGGCTCATCGGGGCCGCAGCGGCAATTCCGTTCTATACCCGGTTCGAGGAGGCGCTGCAGTTATGCGATGGGAGCAGCTGAAAGCCCGGCTCCTGGCGCAGGGATCTGCCCGGGTTACCGGGGAGCCGGTGAATGGCTATCTCTCCTGTTCAACGGCAGGGCCCGGTGCAGGAGGCGGGGGTTCGGTATTCTTCTCCCGGGAAGGCAGGCGGGCCAGGCTCTCGGTCGACCCGGGAAGCCCGCTGGAGCTCCGGCACCTGGGAGGCGGCAGGGCCATCCTCGTTCTTGATGGACGGGATATAGCCGGCCGCCTGGAGGAACCGGCCCTTCACTGCCCCCGCCAGGCATACATCACAGTCAGCAGTGGCTGCATCTTCTCCTGCCGCTACTGCGAAGTGCCGCGCCAGCCGCAGCGGAGGAAGCCCGCCGGGGAGATCGAGGCCCTTGTGGAAGCTGTGCGGGACCGGGTGGACTGCATCTCCCTCACCAGCGGGGTGATGGGGAGCGTCGAGGAGGAAGAGGACTACGTGGTCTCGGTGGTGGAACGGCTTTCCAGGTTCGGGCTCCCGATCGCAGTCTCCATTTACCCGACCGCCCGGACGCCGGAGCGCCTGCACGCCCTTGGCGTTGCAGAGGTGAAGTTCAACGTAGAGGCAGCCACCGGGCCGCTCTTTGCAGCGATGTGCCCCGGGCTCTCCTGGGTGGCGATATGGGAGGCGCTTGCCAGGTCCGTCCCCCTCTTCGGGAGAGGGCATGTCTTCTCAAACCTCATTATCGGCCTCGGGGAGACGGACCGCGAGGTGGAGGACTGCGTCCGCCGCCTGGCCGGCATGGGAGTCGTCGCGGTCATCAGGCCGTTGAACCCTGCAGGAGAGCTGAAAAGCTTCACCCGGCCCACGGCTGAACGGCTCCTGCACCTCCATGCCATCCACCGCCAGGTCCTGCAGGAGGCCGGCCTGGACCCCCGGGAGGGCATCTCCATGTGCATCGCCTGCACCGGGTGTGACCTGGTGCCAGGGAGGGATGAGGATTGAACGGCACTGACGCACTCGCGGAAGCGCTTCTCATGTATAGCGATGTCCGGTTCATGGTCCCGGGATACCCCATAACGGGGCTTGCTGACCGCACCGGTGCGGAAATGGTGATCAACGAGAAGACCGGGCTCGAATATGCCCTGGGAGTATCGCTGTGCGGGAAGAGGGCCGCCCTTATCGTGAAGAACGTGGGCGCCAACGCCTGCATCGACCCCCTCCTGCAGGCGACTGCCCAGGGGCTCATCGGAGGCGTGGTGCTGGTGGTGGGAGACGACCCGCTCGCCGCCGGTTCGCAGACCTCGCAGGACACCCGCATCGTGGGGGAGCTTGCCGAGATCCCGGTCCTCGAGCCGGATATGCAGACCTGCCACGCGGCAGTCGAGGAGGCATTCCGGGTATCAGAGGAATTTTCCCGCGTGGCCATGCTCCGCCTCACCCCCGGCGTGCTGGAAGGCGAGTCTTCTTCGGCCCCGGTCCCCCGGCAGGACCGCAGGGGGAGGCTGTCGGACCGGAGCTGGACCATGCACGGGAGGGTTACCGCTTCCCGGGCCCTCTTCCGGAAACTGCGGGACTGGTCGGATGCATCGCCCCTCAACCGCTGGGCAGGGGAGCCTGCCGGGATAGGGCCCGAGACCGGGGGCACCCGCGTTGTCACGGTCTATCCCCCGCCCCGCCGGCTCTCGGGTTACCGGGATGTCAGGGAGCAGGGGCTTGCCTTCGCACGGGACCACAGCCGTCACCGGATACTGCCGGAGCCGGCCGGGGAACAGGCCCCGCAGCGGATGGAGGACCGCGGGTATTCCCGCACCTTCTGCCGCGACTGCCCGTTCAAGCCGGCTATCCGGGCCATGAAGGACGCTGGGCTCCGCCCGATCTGCGATGCCGGGTGCGCGGTCATGGCCATGAACCCGCCATTCAGGATCGGTGTGGCCAGCTACGGGATGGGTGCCAGCATCGCGGTCGCCGCACGGAGCACGGGGGTGGCCCTTACCGGGGACTACGCGCTCCTGCACAGCGGCATGAACGCCCTGATCGACGTGTATGAGAAGCAGCTCCCCCTGCTCTGCGTGGTGATGGACAACCGGTGCGCCGCCATGACGGGGAAGCAGCCGGTCCACCCGCTGGAGCGATACCTTGGCTTTGCAGCGCCCGCCGTGGCCGATGGAGGGGATCCCGACCGGGTGCAGGATCTGCTCCGGCCGGTTAAAAAGCCGGAAACGGTAATTATACAGGGAATATGCCCGGAAGGGCAGGAGCACGAACATGTGGAATGTAGAGATTTGTGATGTAACCCTCCGGGACGGTGAACAGACGCCGGGCGTCTCATTCACCTGCGAGGAGAAGCAGAAGATCGCCCTCCTCCTGGACCAGGTGGGGGTCGAGGTCATCGAGGCCGGTTTCCCCGTGGTCTCCCCCTACGAGAAGCAGTGCGTAACGGCCATTGCCGGGATGGGGCTCTCGTCCCGCATATGCTGCCTTGCCCGGGCCCGGCAGATGGACGTGGAGGCGGCCATCGATTGCGGGGTGGAAATGGTGAGCATCTTCATCGCGACGTCGGACCTGCATATCCGGCACAAGTACCGCAAGCCGCGGGAGCAGGTGCTGGAAGAGGCGGTGAAGATGATCGACCTTGCCAAGGCCCACGGCCTTGAGGTGAGGTTTGCGGCCGAGGATGCCTCCCGGACGGACCTGGCCTTCCTCAAGGAGGTCTACCGGCAGGGGGCGGCCCACGGCGCCGATCTCCTCTCCTTTGCCGACACGGTGGGGTGCCTTACCCCCCTGGAGATGCACCGCATCATGAAAGAGTTGACCGGGGCGGTCGATCGGCCATTCTGCGCCCATTGTCACAACGATATGGGATGCGCAACAGCAAACACCATTACCGCCGCCGAGGCGGGGGCGTACCAGCTCCATACCACGGTGAACGGGATCGGGGAACGGGCCGGCAATGCTGCGCTTGAGGAGGTGCTGGTAGCGGTGCGGATGAAAGGCGGAGTGGAGCGGTACGACCTGACCCGCCTGCCCGAGCTTTCCCGGATGGTTGAGGAATACTCGGGTATCACCATGTCCCGCATAAAGCCGGTTGTCGGCGCCCACGCGTTCTCCCACGAGAGCGGCATCCACATCGCCGCCATCCTCGAAGACCCGGCGACCTACGAGTTCTTCCTTCCCGAGATGGTGGGAGGGGAGCGGCGCTTCATCCTGGGGAAGCATACCGGCAAGAAGGCGCTGGAGCACGTGGTGGCGACCCTCGGCTACCAGCTTACCGGGGACCAGATCTGCCAGATCCTGGACGAGGTGAAGGAGCTCGGGGAGCAGAAGATCGGGGTGACCCCCGAGACACTCGTTGCCCTGATCCGGCACGTGCAGAAGGAGAAGCAGTAAGATGAGCACCCTGTCAGAGCGGATCCTTGGGGCCAGGGCCGGAGAATACATCGACCGGAACGTGGACCGTGCGTATGCCCATGACGGCACCGGGGTCCTGGCCCTGGAGTCCTGGAAAGCCCTGGGGTCGCCGGGCATCGCGAGGCCGGAGAGCACCTGCCTCCTCTTCGACCACATCACGCCTGCCAACACCGCCGCAACGGCAGATCTCCAGGCCGAGCTGCGGGAATTTGCCCGGGAGCGGGGGCTCTGCTTCTCGGATATCGGCGGGGGGATCTGCCACCAGCTGATGGCCGAGGGGGTGGCCCTCCCCGGCGAGGTCATTGTCGGGGCTGATTCCCACACCTGTACCCTCGGGGCGTTCGGGGCTTTTGCCACCGGGGTGGGGGCAACGGACATGGCCGCAATATGGGCGGCGGGCAGCACCTGGTTCCGGGTCCCGCAGACCATCAACCTCCGCCTCTCCGGGATGCTCCGGGGGGCAGCGGAGGCGAAGGACCTGGCATTGGCCTACGTGGGGAGGCTCGGGATGGACGGGGCCACGTACCGCGCCCTGGAGTTCACGGGTGATGGCTGCCGGACCCTGTCCATGGACTCCCGCCTCACCCTGGCCAACCTGGCGGTGGAGACCGGGGCCAAGGCAGGGCTCTTCTATGCCGATGAAACGACCTGCGGCTACCTGGCACGGTACGGCCGCAGGGCGGCCCCCCAGGAGCAGGAGGCGTGCACCTATGAACGGGTCCTGGACTTTGACCTGTCGGCGGTCGTCCCCATGGTCGCAACCCCCCCGAGGGTCGACACCGTCCGCCCCGCCAGGGATCTGCAAGGCCTCGCCATCGACCAGGTTTTCGTGGGCACCTGCACCAACGGCCGTTCGGAAGACCTGGAGCGGTTCGCCCGGATAGTCGCGGGAAAAGAGGTCAGGGTACGCACGGTCATCGCACCCGCTTCGCGGTCCGTCCTGCTGGGCGCTTCAGGGAGCGGAGCGCTTTCCACGCTCCTTGGTGCCGGGTGCACGGTCCTGCCTCCGGGGTGCGGACCCTGCCTGGGCGCCCACCAGGGGGTGATCGGGGAGGGGGAAGTCTGCCTCTCCACATCCAACCGGAATTTCAGGAACCGCATGGGGGTGGGGGGAGAAGTGTACCTCTGCTCTGCTGCGACCGCTGCAGCAAGCGCGTTAACGGGAGCAATCACCGATCCGGAGGAGTACGGTGCGCATTGAAGGGCGGGCCCTCTGCATGGGGGCCGACATCGATACCGACGTGATAATCGCCGGCCGGTACCTCCGGACGAAGGACAGGGCGGTATGGGCGGAGCACGCCTTCGAGGACCTGGACCCCGGCCTGGCCGCCCGGCTTCACGGGACGATCATCGTGGCAGGAAAGAATTTCGGGTGCGGTTCCTCGCGGGAGCAGGCTGCTGTCGCCCTGAAGGAGGCGGGGGTCAGGGGCGTCATCGCCCCAGGTTTTGCCCGGATCTTCTTCCGGAATGCCATCAACATAGGGCTTCCCGTGGCAGAATGCGCCTGCGCCTGCAGGGATGGCGAGCCGGTGGTAGCTGACCTGGAGAAGGGGACGGTGACCATCGGAGACCGGGAATTTCTTATTTCCCCGCTTTCGCCCCGCATGGTCGAGATCCTTGCCGCCGGGGGCCTTGTTGCCTGGTGGAGGGGGAGACGGTGATCTTTCCCCGCGAGTGCAAGGAAGTCGGATATGCATCCACCCGCCCCTGCGGCATGAAGGTCTATTTTCTCTCACGCTACCTCGTTGTCGATGGGCCGGGCGGCTGTGAACTGCGTGAAGTGGTCCTCGATCCCTCGGAAAAGGGGATGATGCGGAACGTCCGGGAGGAGAGGGTGCTGGCCGGGCCCGGAGAGGTCCTGAAGTACCCACGGAAGGTCCAGCTGCACGACCGGGCCCGCCTGGTCCGGCTGGCTCGCGAGACGGGCTGCCGGTGCACGGTCTTCACCGGTCTAGACGAACATGTCACTTTCGTGCTGGACCCCGACCCCGGGGCGTTCCAGAAAGTAGTCGTATATGACGTGATCCCGCCGCGGCCGACGCTGTCTGCCTGCATCAGGGACCTCGAGGAGGGAGGGCTCTTCGGGGACCGGGACGTCACCTTCGAACACCGGCTGCAGGACCTCTCCACCCTCGATGCCGGGGTGTTCCCCTGCCGTGCCGCGGGATTTCCGCGGACGCTGGACGCTGACCCGCTTGTCGGCGGGGAAAAAGTGGCCGGCTGCCTTACCGCCCGGCAATTCATCAGGGAGGCATACGGCCGCGATCCCGAACTGGTGGATATCTGTCCCCTGTCCCGGGTGCGCGAGGAGCCTTTTATCGCACGATGCTGCAGGAAGGAGCGGGAAGGCGTAGGCATGCACCATGGATATTTCGGGGCGGTGGTGCACTGGGGAGCGGGCCCGCCGGAGGTCTACCGGGCGGTCTGCACCCTCCTTGATCGGTGGAGGGAGCGGCCATGCTGATCGCCCTGGCCGAAGGGGATGGGATCGGGCGCGAGGTGATCCCGGTTGCACGGGACGTGCTGTCCACCCTCCGCCCCGACCTCGAGTTTGTCCCGGTCGAGGTGGGATACGGCCGCTGGCAGCGGACCGGCGAGGCGATCACCGATGAGGAGATGCGGGTACTGTCCTCGGCAGACGCCATCCTGTTCGGGGCGGTGACCACGCCGCCTGCTCCCGATTACCAGAGCGTTATCGTGCGCATCCGGAAAAGCCTGGACCTGTATGCCAACCTGCGGCCGGTCAGGGGACGGGGGTTCGACATCCTGATCGTCCGGGAGAATACCGAGGGGCTCTATTCCGGGATCGAAAAGGTGGAGCATGATTCTGCCTGCACCCTGCGGTGCATATCCCGGAAGGGGAGCGAACGCATCGCCCGTTTCGCGTGCTCGGAAGCCAGGTCGCGCTGCGACCTGACCATCGGCCACAAGGCCAATGTCCTCAAGTCCGACGTCTTCTTCAGGGATATCTGCATCGCGGTGGCGCGGGATGCCGGGGTTCCCTGCAAGGAGTGCTACATCGATGCCCTCTGCCTCGACGTGCTCCAGCACCCAGGCAGGTACGACGTCATCGTCACCACCAACATGTTCGGGGACATCCTCTCTGACGTGGCGGCCTACCTCGTCGGCGGGCTCGGGCTCCTCCCCAGTGCAAATATCGGCGACGGGCACGCCCTCTTTGAGCCGGTGCACGGGAGCGCCCCGGATATCGCAGGGAAAAACATCGCAAACCCGATTGCTGCCCTCCGGAGCGCGGGAATGCTCCTCGCGCACATCGGAGATCCCGGGGCCGGCTGCCTGGTGGAATCGGCTATAAACGCCGTGCTCGACCAGGGCATCTGCACCCGTGACCTGGGCGGGAAGGCCGGGACCAGGGAGTTCGGGGACCTGGTTGTCAGGGAGCTTTCCCGGCGCACGAAGAGCTAATTGCGTTGACTTAACAGGTTGTTTTTATAATATGCTGGGAATACCTTTTGATTGATATGGGGAAGATACTGGTTGTCGATGATTCATACCTCACCCGCTTTCTCCTGGCCAAGATCCTGGCAGGCGGGGGCCACGAGGTAGTGGGGGAAGCCGGCGATGGTGTGGAGGCCCTGGAAAAGGTCAGGGATCTGAGGCCGGACGTGGTCATTCTGGATATCATTATGCCCCGGATGCGAGGGCTGGACACGCTGAGGGAGATACGGGAAATCAGCCCTTCCACCCGGGTAATCATCTGTTCGGGGGATACCCAGGATTTCACCGTCAGGGACGCGGTCCAGAACGGTGCATCGGGTTTCATCGTCAAGCCGTTCCGGAAAGAGGGGGTGCTCGGGGAAGTGGACTCGGTCCTGGCCGGCACCTCCCGGTGAAATGAAACCTGCAAACCTGCAGGCACCTGGTCCGCCCTTTTTCCATTCCAGCCGCATGGAAGATATTTAACACCATCCTGCTTACGTGGTGCAGAGGAAGTGTTCATGAAAACCATGGTCCGCGTGGGCGTGCACGTCTCTATCGCCGGATCCGTGGCCTTATCCGTGCAAAGGGCAATGGAGGCCGGGTGCGACACCTTCCAGATCTTCTCCCGCAACCCCCGGGGCTGGAGGTGCAAGGATCTCTCCCGGGAGGAAGCAGAGCGTTTTAAAACGGCGCTTGCAGGATCCGGGCTCTCTCCCGCCGTGGACCACATGCCGTACCTCCCAAACCTCGCCACGCCAAAGGCTGATCTCTACGAAAAGTCGGTGCAGTCCCTTGCCACGGAGCTCCTGCGCTGCGGTCAGCTGGGCATCCCGTTCCTGGTGACCCACCTGGGCCACCACCTGGGCGATGGCATCGGCCCGGGGCGCGGGCGCTGCATCCGGGCCATAAACGCGGCGCTCGGGGCCGCTGACAACCGCGTTATGCTCCTCCTGGAGAACACGGCCGGCGAGAAGAACGGGGTGGGGAGCACGTTTGAAGATATCCGGGCCGTGGTTGACGGGATCGATGACCGCTCCCGCATTGGTGTCTGCTTGGACACCTGCCACGCATTCGGCGCAGGGTACGACCTCCGGACACCTTCCGGGATCGAGGAGACGCTGGGGCGCTTCGACGAGGTGCTGGGCCTGTCCAGCCTCCGGCTCATCCACTGCAACGACTCCAGGGGTGGACGGGGCAGCGGCCTCGACCGGCACGAGCACATCGGCCTGGGGGCAATCGGCGAGGAGGGTTTCTCCCTCATGCTGAAGCACGAGGTCTTCCGGACCAGGCCCCTGATCTGCGAGACGCCGGTGGACGACCGCCGGGACGACCAGGGCAATATCGCGAAGGTCAGGGAGCTGTCCGGGGAACGATAAGTGGTTTCCTGCGGCACGCCCCGGGGACCCGGATGCTATTATCACTGGTCCGGTCGAATATCATCTCGTGCTTGCCTCCTTTGATGGGACCTGGGTACGCCTTGAAAACGAGGGAAGGTCTCTCTATGACCAGAGCGGTTACGGGAGGCCGGAAAATGACGGGCTTCGCCTGGCTCCCGAGGAGGCCGCCTACCTCGTGCACAGGGGGAGGCTCGAGGTCCGCGGCTATGACTTCGACAGGCTGCTGACCGTATTCGCATCCCAGCCCAATTTTTTAAGGAGTTTCCTTGTCTACCGCGACATCCGCGAGCGGGGGTATGTCGTCCAGACCGGGCCCCACGATTTCCGGGTCTTCCGGCGCGGGCAGCGGCCGGGAAGCGGCCAGTCCCAATACATGGTGCGCGTGGTCTCCGAGCGCGACCCCATCGATTTTTCCGTTCTTATCGGTGAGGCAGAGGCCTCGTCCAGCCTCCGCAAGCAGCACGTCCTTGCTGTCGTGGACGATGAGAACGAGCTCACATACTATGAGATCAAGGTGCAGCCCCTGCCACCGCAGGACCAGGTTGAGCCCACCGCCCCCATCTCCTGCCAGCAGGTGGGAAAATACGCTGTTGCCCCCACCAGCCCGGAGGAGGGAGATTTACCAGGAAGCTATGGCATGCGGCTGGACCCTGCCAGGATAGTCCTCTCCCCGCTCGAAATTCTTGCCCTGATGCGTATCGGCAGGCTCACCCTCCACCGGGACGGCCAGCCCGTCGGGGCAGCCGAATATTTTGCGATGATCGCCGGGACCGACCGGGAGCTCCCCGAGAAACTCCGGGTCTACGAGGACCTGCGGGGGCGGGGCTACATCCCGCGGACCGGCTACAAGTTCGGGCACCACTTCCGTGTCTACACCGGGAAGAAGACCCACTCCGAGATGCTCGTGCAGGCGCTCGCCCCCGGTGCATCCCTTCCCATGAGCGCCATCTCGCGGTCAGTACGCCTTGCCCACAGCGTGAAAAAGAAGATGTTGTTCGGATGCGAACATAAACAAGGCATTCATTACGTAGAGTTTGCCCGGATCAAACTGTAGACGTGGGAGAAGCATGCAGACCCAGATCAACCCGTGGTCCAGCCAGCCGACCGTAGAAATCGAGAAAATCTTCTCTGAATTTGGTATTGAACCGATAGATACCGTTACCGGGCTCCTGCCCGAGATCCCCTCCTTTGTGCGCCGGGGCATTGTCATCGGCCACCGGGACTACCGTCTGATCGCCGAGGCCATCCGGGACCGTAAGCCCTTCCATGTCCTTACCGGGTTCATGCCGTCCGGGCATCCCCACCTGGGGCACCTGATGGTGATGAAGGAGGTGGTCTGGCACGTCCAGCAGGGTGGATCGGGATTCATCTGCGTCGCTGACCGCGAGGCCCACGCCGTGCGGGACATCCCCTGGTCCCTGTGCGATGAGTTCGGCAGGGAATACCTGCAGTGCCTGTATGCGCTCGGTTACCAGGGAAGGACCTATTTCCAGAGCAGGAACGGGGCCTTGAAAGACCTTGCCTTCGAGGCGGCAATCAGGATCAACTTCTCGGAACTCCAGGCCATCTACGGGTTTTCTCCAGAGACATCCCTCGGCCATGCCGAGAGCGTCATCACCCAGGTGGCCGACATCCTCTATCCCCAGGTGGAATGCCCACCCGCTCCGACGATCGTGCCGGTGGGGATCGACCAGGATCCCCATATCCGCCTCACCAGGGGGGTGGCCCACAAGCTCCGCATGTTCACCGTGGAGGACCGGGGCGGCTATATCAGCGTCCGGTCCAAGAACGCCCCGGCCGAGGCCCTCCAGGAGGTGCACCGCGCCTTTCCCGGGTCCCGGAAGTACGAGGGGCACGTCGACATCCCCGGGGGCCTGTGTGCCGACGTGAGCGCAAGGACGCGGAGCATCGAGATCCGGCACGGGGGGTACGGGTTCTTCACCCCCTCCTCGACCTACCACCACTTCATACCCGGCCTCCAGGGGGGCAAGATGTCCAGCAGCATACCGGAGAGCACCATCACCTTCACCGAGCCTGACGAAGTGGTGCGGAAGAAGGTGATGGCAGCCCTGACCGGGGGCAGGGCCACCCTTGCCGAGCAGAAAGACCTCGGCGGAGAGCCTGCCAGGTGCCCGCTCTTCCTCCTCAACCTCTTCCACATGGTGGAAGCCGATGCGGAACTCGATGAGATCCGGCGGCGCTGCATGGCGGGGGAGATGATGTGCGGGCAGTGCAAGAAGGAGACCGCAGAGCGGGTCCTGGCTTTCCTCCGGGAGTTCCGGGAGCGGATGGAGGCATCGGCGCACCTGGTGAGGGTGGGGTGAACAGTATGGACCTGACACTGAATGAGAAACGGCTGCTCGCGGTCCTGGAACCGCTTTTTAAGGCCGAACCCGTTGTCCTCGCATCCAGGCTCCAGACCACCGAGGAGGCCGTGATCCAGCACGCCATGCTGCTCTCAGACCGCGGCCTGGCCCGGGTGGAGAAGCACGTGGAGACGCGGTACGCCCTCACCGAGGAAGGGCGCGCCTATGCCCGGGACGGCCTCCCCGAGCGCCAGCTCCTCCAGAGCTTTGAAGGGAGCACTCCGATGGCCGAGCTGACCCGCCACCCGCTTTCCCGCATTGGTATCGGCCAGCTGCGAAAGAAGGGCTGGGTGGTCATCCGGGGCGGCACCGTGGAGAAGACGGGGAACGACCATGCCGGTCCGGACGAGCTGGCCCTGCAGGACCCTTCCCGGGGCGGGCCGGGGATGGCCGAGCTCCTGAAGCGGGGGCTGGCCGAGGAGCAACAGACGGTCTCCTGGGAGATCCACATCACACCGGAAGGAAGGGAAGCCGTGCAAAAAGGTCTGGACCTCTCCGGCGAGGTGGGGACCCTCACCCGGGAGCAGATCCTCTCGGGCCAGTGGAAGGGCCTCCGCCTCCGGCGCTACACCATCGATACCCGGCCCAGGAAAGTCTACCCGGGAAAAGTGCACCCCTACCAGCGGCTTATCGGGGAGATGCGGGAGATCCTCCTGTGGATGGGTTTTACCGAGATATATGGCGGACTGGTCCAGAGCGCCTTCTGGAACTTCGATGCCCTGTTCCAGCCGCAGGACCACCCTGCACGGGAGATGCAGGACACGTTCTACCTCCACGAGACGGTCCTGGTCCCCGAAGGGTACGAGCGGGTGCGGGACATGCACCTTCATGGCGGGAACACCTCCTCCACGGGATGGGGAGGGCAGTGGAGCAGGGAGAAGGCAGAGCAGTGCGTGCTTCGCACCCATACCACCAGCCTCTCCATCAGGCACCTGGCCTGCCACCCCGAACCTCCGGTCAAGGCCTTCTGCATCAGCCGCGTGTACCGCCGGGAGGCCATTGACCCAACCCACCTCCCCGAGTTCGAGCAGCTGGAAGGCATCGTGATGGACGAAGGAGTCAGTTTCAGGCACCTCCTGGGATTCCTCGCGGAGTTCTATGGCCGCATGGGCTTCCGGGACGTGCGGTTCCGCCCGGCTTATTTCCCCTATACCGAGCCGAGCGTCGAGCCCGAGGTCTTCGTGCCGGGGCTCGGGTGGATGGAGATGGGGGGAGCAGGAATATTCCGCCAGGAGGTGACCGAGCCCTGGGGCATCCGGCACCCGGTGCTGGCATGGGGCCTCGGGGTCAGCCGCATGGCGATGCTTCGCCTGGGATTGAAAGACCTCCGCCTCCTGTACCGGAGCGACATCGAGTGGGTCCGCGAGACCCCGGCCATCACCATGCCGGGCACCGGAGAGGGTGCGTGATATGGCGGTCATCACCCTGTATTACCGCTACCTGGAGCGGCTGACCGGGGCGGACCGGAAGACTATACTGGAACGCCTCCCCATGCTCGGCTCGGATATCGAGCGCCTCGAGGAGGACCATGCCGACGTCGAGTTCTTCCCCGACCGGCCGGACCTCTTCTCGGTCGAAGGGGTAGCCCGGGCCATGCGGGGTTTCCTGGGCATCGAGACCGGGCTTCCGGTGTACCGGGCTGCGCCTTCGGGGATCCGGTTCACCGTGGACCCCGGGCTTGCCCGGATACGCCCGTTCCTCGGGTCGGCGGTCATCCGCGATGTCAGCCTGGACGAGGAGGAAATCCTCTCCCTTATGAGCCTGCAGGAGGCCCTGCACTGGGCGGTGGGAAGGGGGAGGAGCAAGGTGGCCATCGGCATCCACGACCTCGACCGGGTCACCCCCCCGTTCCATTACCTGGCGGCGGAACGGACACGATCGTTCATCCCGCTCGACTATGACCGCGAGATGACCATGGAGGAGATCCTGGAAGAGCATCCCAAGGGCAGGGCCTACGCCCATGTCGTCCGCGAGTTCCCCCGGTTCCCCCTGATAGTCGATGCACGGGACCGGGTCCTCTCCTTTCCGCCCATCATCAACGGGGAACTCACCCGGGTCACCGGGGAGACCAGGAACCTCCTCCTGGACACCACGGGGACCGATGAGCGGGCAGTCATGACAGCGGTGAACATCATCTGCACCGCCCTGGCCGAGGCAGGCGCCACTATCGAGAGCGTGGATATCGGCGGGACTGTTGTGCCCACCCTTGCCCCGGAAGTCCGCGTGGTCAGCACCCGGGAGGCGAATTCTCTCCTGGGGCTGGACCTCTCCCCCGGGGAGCTGGCCGGCCTCCTTCACGTGATGCGGTTCGGCGCGGAACCTCTCGGGGGGGACGAGGTGCAGGTCCAGGTCCCCTGCTACCGGGCCGATATCATGCACGACTGGGACGTGTTCGAGGATGCGGCCATCGCCTACGGGTATGACCGGATCGGTGCCGTCATGCCCCCGACCTTTGCCATTGGGGAGCCCCACCCGGTCGTGGAAATCTGCCGCCGCGCCAGTGAGGTGTTCTGCGGGCTTGGCTACCTGGAGGTGATGCCCTTTACCCTCACGAACGAGCGCGTCCTCTTTGCCGGGATGCAGCGGCCGCCGGCAGTTGACGCCCTCAAGGTAAAGCACCCCATCAGCGAGGAGCATACCCTCGTGAGGACCGACCTGCTTCCCCTCCTCCTGGAGATGTGCCAGCTGAACCGGCACCGGGAGCTGCCCCAGAGGATGTTCGCCATCGGGGACGTGGTGCACGGGCTGGCCACCGCGCAGCGGGCGGCCTGCGTGAGCACCCACCCGGCAGCCGATTTTTCCGAGGCGTATGCGGTGGCGGAGGCTGTCTGCCGGGAGCTTGCCGTGGCATACACCGCCCGGGAATCTGACGACCCGGCCTTCATTCCAGGAAGGAGAGGCATGTTCGTGCGCGAGGGCCGGGTGATCGGGGTCTTTGGGGAGGTCCACCCGGCCACCCTGAACGCCTTCGAGCTGGAGCACCCGGTGGCAGCCGTGGAGATCGATCTTACAGCCGTACCGGGATACCCCGCCGGGCAAGGTACTCCTTGACCTCCCGGACGGTCAGCTCCCCGTAGTGGAAGACGCTCGCCGCGAGGCAGGCATCCGCCTTTCCATCAATAAAGCCCGAATAGAAGTGCTCCAGCGTACCCACCCCGCCGCTGGCGATCACCGGGATCCCCACCGCGTCAGAGATGGCACGCGTGATGGGGATGTCGAACCCGTCCTTCGTCCCGTCGGTCTCCATGCTGGTGAGAAGGATCTCGCCGGCTCCCCGTTCTTCCGCTTCCACGGCCCAGGCGATTGCATCGATGCCGGTCGGCCTGCTGCCGCCGTAGGTGACCACCTCGTACCAGCAGGTCTTCCCGCCCGGGAGCTGGATGGGGGCGGCCTCTGCGTTCCTGGAGAAGTTGCGGCGCACGTCCTCGGCCAGCACGATGCACTGGGTGCCAAACCGTTCAGCCCCCCGGCTGATGAGGGCAGGGTCCTCGACGGCACTCGTGTTGATGCTCACTTTGTCGGCCCCGGCGCGCAGAATCTGCTGGATGTCCCCGACCGAGCGGATCCCCCCGCCCACGGTGAGGGGGAGGAAGAGCTGGTCGGCTGCCCGCTGGATCACCTCGATGATGGTGCCACGGTGCTCCCGAGAAGCAGTGATGTCCAGGAAGACCACCTCGTCGGCGCCCTGTTCGTTGTACCGCTGGGCCAGCTCCACCGGGTCGCCCGCGTCGCGAAGCTCCAGGAAATGGGTCCCTTTCACCACCCTGCCGTCTTTTAAGTCAAGGCAGGGGATGATACGCCGGGTCAGTGTCATCTGGAATGAGGTAGGGGAGGAGGATTTATCAGGATTTGGTCTGGTGCATGGCGGGTTTTTATGTATTCCCAGCGGATCATGCTAAGAAGTTTTCCGGGCAGGCGATCGCCGTTCCCGGCAGGCGGAGGAAGGATGTACCATGGATTCCGGGGAGAAGAAGATCCGGTGGGCACGGCAGTACATGCCGGTCCTCTCTGGTATCGGTGAAGAATTCGCGGAAACGCAGCCCCTCCGGGGTATGCGTATCGGGATGGCCCTCCATGTCGAAGCCAAGACAGCGAACCTGGTGGAGACGCTTGCAGCAGGGGGGGCGGAAGTCTTCATCACCGGCTGCAACCCGCTGAGCACCCAGGACGATGTGGCCGAGGCCCTGAACCGCGTACCGGGGGTCCGGTGCTATGCCCGGAGAGGCGTCAGCCCGGAGGAGTATTATGCCGCCATGGACCGGGTCCTGGACGCGGCCCCCCAGGTGACCATCGATGACGGCATGGACCTCATATACCGCCTGCATACCGCCAGGACCGACCTTCTTCCCGGCATCATCGGGGGGTGCGAGGAGACCACCACCGGAGTGCACCGCCTGCGTGCCATGGCCGGTGAAGGCAGCCTGAAGTTCCCGGTCATCGCGGTGAACGACACCCCCATGAAACGCTATTTTGACAACGTCCATGGGACAGGGGAGAGTGCACTCGCGGCGATCATGATTACAACCAACCTCCTTATGGCCGGGAAGGTTGTGGTCATAGCGGGGTACGGCTTTTGCGGCCGGGGCCTGGCCCGCAAGCTCCACGGTCTCGGGGCGCGGGTGATCGTGACCGAAGTGGACCCCCGCCGCGCCCTGGAGGCCTACATGGACGGGGTTTCAGTGATGCCCATGGACCGCGCAGCAGCTCTCGGGGAGATCTTCATCACCACGACCGGGAACACGTCGGTGATCACGGAGCGCCACTTCAGGAAGATGCGGCCGGGGGCGATCCTGGCCAATGCAGGCCATTTCAACGTGGAGATCGACCTCGCCTGGCTGGAGGATTACGCAGGGCCGGCGCTCCGCCGCGAGGGGATCGATACCTACCGGCTGGAGGGAAAGGACATCCACGTCCTGGCCGAGGGCAGGCTGGTAAACCTTGCCACCCCGAAGGGGATGGGCCACCCTGTCGAGGTCATGGACCTCTCCTTTGCCCTGCAGGCGCTCTGCACCCGGTATATCGCAGGCCAGGGCCGGGACCTTGCCCCCGGCGTGTACGACGTGCCGTCCGCAATCGATGAAGAGGTGGCCCGGCGCAAGCTTGCCGCCCTGGACCTGTCGATTGACAAGCTTACCCCGGAACAGAAGGATTATCTCTCATCCTGGGACTCCGGGACATAGCGTCCCCTCTCCCTCCCGGTTATCCCGGCACGGTTGCAATAGAGGTACTCCTGGGCATATCCCGCATACTCACCGAAGTGGGCACGCCCGAACCGGGCCATCTGGTTGTATGTCCGGAGCCCTGCCCCTCCCGAGTAGCGCTCCCGCAGGATCCGCTGGATCCATACGTCGACGGGGAAGGCCTCGTACATCCCGAATGCAAAAAGGAGCACGCAGTCCGCCACCTTGTCCCCTACCCCCTTCAGCCGCAGGAGTTCTTTCCTGGCCTCCCCGTACGGGAGAGAGCGGATTCGTTCCTCCCATCCCGGATCTTCTGCCAGGGCCCGGGCGGTCTCGTGGAGGTAGGGTGCCCGGTATCCCAGCCGGCACTCCGTGATCCGGCATGCATCGGCATCTGCCAGGGCCTGCAACGAGGGAAATGTCCGGAAGGTCTCCCCTTCCTGATCTGCCTGCTCCCCGAAGCACTGGCACAGGAGGGCGATACGCCGCTTGATTACCGGGATGCTGGCGTAGGTGGCGCAGATATAGGACCCAAGGCACTCCCATGCCGGCTGGCGGACAAGGCGCAATCCCCGGCACTTCTGTATGGCTTCATGGACCACAGGGTCCCGGTCGATGTCCCGGAGGATCGCAGGGAGGTCCTCATCAAGCTGGAAATAACCGGCGATCCATCTCCGGCTGGCACCGTTCCAGGTAAGCAGCCGCCCCTCCTGCCTGACCGAGACACGGTGCGTCCCTGCTACCCCCCTCCACCAGTCGCCCTGGCGCTCCCAGCGGAAGACCTGCCCGCAGGAGAGGGTCAGGTCAAGGTCAAAGGCCTGGTCAGGCCGGAGGAGAAGTTCAGGCACGCGGGCATTCCCCCTGGAAGCCCGGGTATGATGAGTATGGGTATGGAGGGGCGGCCATCAATGCCCTCCAGCGGGAAGCTCTTCGGCGGGCGGAATGAAGTGACGGGAGCAGGTGCCGGGTCCGGTACATTCCCCCGCCGGGGAACGCGCTGGCCCTCCCGGGGAGCTGGCAGGCGCCCCGCCTGATGGTGTGCTGCCGGCAGGGCAGTCACGCATGATACATGAGCTGCAGGTAGCCATTGGGCTGCCACTGCAGCCCATGGCCTCGGTTGCTGCCAGGGCCTGCCCCGGACAGCCGGGGAATGCGGGATTTCCCGGTGCCGGGGAGATGTTGCCATGGCTCCGCTCCATGGTTACGCGAAACCGCCACTCAGCCTGGCATGGCAGGAAGGTGCATCGGAATGCCCGGAATAGACCGCGAAAGCCTCCCGGGACCGGCTCTCCAGACCGGCCGAAAGAGGGAGCCGCCATTGCCAGTACTGGAACCGCCCGGGGCTTATACCATCTCTTTCACCCCGTGCAGCACCATCTTTTTAAAGAGCTGCTGACTGATCTCCTTTCTATGGAACTATCAGATACTCTCCGGGCCTTCCTCGAGCAGGGGGAAGACTGGGAGCGCAAGAACACGTCGGTGAAGGGAGTCACCATCCTCAAGCTTCCCAGGACCAAGACGAGGCCCGCCTCGCTGGCCATCGAGATAAACCCGGTCAGTGAGAAAGGGACTCCCATGAAGAAGAAAGGGGTGATGATCATGGGGCTTGCGGAGCTGGCTGCTTTTCAGCAGATATTCAACAACGAAAAGATCCGCGGTCTCATCATGGCGATAGAGGATATCGCTCCCGGCAGGAAGCCACAAAAGGCAGATGCAGAAGAGGTCCTGGAGATCTAAGCACCCCTTTTTTTGATCCTCCCGGCGAAGGAATCTGCCGTTGTTCTTCCTGGAACCGGACAGGAATTCCGCTTTTTTGGAGAAGGCCACATTTGCGATTTATTTATCAGGAGCATATGGCCGGTTTGATTCATGGGTGTTCAAGTGCTGGTGACCGGCGGAGAAGTTACCTGCGGGTCACCCATCCCGGGGAGGGAACGGATAGTGCCTGCCTCTGGCTATAAAAGCGGCGATTTATAGATGTCCCGCGGCATAAAGGCAGGGATAAGGCTATATTTCTGTAGAGAAAACGTAGCATTTGAATTTTCGGGGGAGAAGCAATTGGAGAGGAGGAACGTGCCCCGGGACCGGTGTGCAGGAGATCCCACAGCAAGGCGGAGGAACAACGCCATGATCACGGGAGCATTGCTCCTCGTGCTGTTCCTGGCCATTGCAGGGTGCATGGGCCAGTCCACCCCCTCCAGGCCCCCGTCCCCGCCCCCGTCCATCCTGGTGGATTACACCAGGACGGGGGGGATATCGGGCGAGAATGATCACCTGGTGGTCTTTACCAACGGGGAAGCGATATATTCCACCCGATCCGGGTCAGGGGATTTCACTCTGTCGCCTGCAGAGCTGGGATCTCTCCAGACGCTTATTGACAGGGCCGACTTCCTCAATTTAAGCGCGCAGTATCCGGCACAGCACCCCGGGGCAGACTATTTCTCCTATACCCTCACCGCAGGGAACCGGACCGTGGCGACCGAGACAACGGGTGTCCCGCCTTCCCTGTCCCCCGTCATCTCATGGCTGGAGCAGGCCCTGGCCAGGGCAAAGCAGACCCAATAAATGTAGCGAGGTCAAATCGGTTTTTTTGCGGTGATCACCGGCGGGGGGACTACCCTTGTCCGTTTTGGCAACGGCCAGGGCATTTCCAGGTAAAAATAACATGATTTCCTTCGGGACACAGGCGTCCAGGATGGAAATGCCGGAGGCATTTTCATAAAAAAAGGTTCAGGAAGTTTTATCAGAGGTGTACAGGCAGGACTGGACGTCCTGGCCAAGGCGGCCGATGGCATCCGCACGGCAGCGCTGACAATGCCGCATCTGGCGGACGTACTTGGCACAGGCGTCCTGCATCTTGCGTTTCATCTCGGGTGTGGGCGGGGTAATGTTGGAGAACCGGTACTGGGCGATGAGGGGGATGAGGTTGAAGGTATAGACGCCCATCTCCCCGACTTTCCTTGCAATCTCGGGTATATGGTCCTCGTTTATCCCGGGGATATAGACCGTGTTCACCTTGACTATCATGTGCCGCTCAACGGCCATGCGGATACCCTTCAACTGGTTCTCCAGGAGGATCTTTGCACCCTCGACACCTTCGTAGCGCTTGCCCTTGTAGGTGACGAACTGGTAAATCTTTGCACCTATCTCCGGGTCCACGGCGTTGAGCGTGACGGTGATATTGCCCACGTCGTATTTCTGGAGCAGGTCAATCTTGTCAGGCAGGAGGAGCCCGTTGGTGCTGATGCACTTGATCACGTTGGGAAACTCCTCGTGAAGGAGCCGCAGCGTCTCGAAGGTCTCGTCATTCGCGAGCGGTTCACCAGGCCCGGCGATCCCGACCACCTTGATGTAGGGAAATTTATCCATGGCCTTCCGGAACATCTCGACGGCTTCCTGTGGCGAAAGAACCCTCGTGGTCACACCTGGCCGGCTCTCGTTGACACAATCAAAATCACGGATGCAGTAGTTGCACTGGATGTTGCACCGGGGGGCAACCGGCAGGTGGCAACGGCCGAAGGCATGGCAGGCCTTTTCCGAAAAACATGGGTGCTCCTGGATCCTGCGGAGCTGGGCCGGGTCCCACTGCACTTTTTTCCCCTGGACATCGGCCTCCCTGTATCCTTCTTCTGTCATGGCTATCTCTCGCATGAGAGCCCGGAAGGGGCCCCTCGAACATGACAATAATGAACACTTGCATATTAAATACAATTCGATACTGCCATGTTTCCCAAATTTCCAGGCGTTCCATGTTTTTTTTCGCCGGGGCGCTCCTGTTGTCCGGGCACGGTTTCGAAGAGCGCTCCCGCAGGGGTTATTGCCGGGCAGGTACAACTATTTTTTTATCATGAATGCAGTTCCTCGGGACGGCCAGCCTTCGTCGTGGACGGGGACGGTTTTTGCACTCCTGGCAGTTATATGTACTGCCGCATTCATCGCCGCGGCAGGCTGCACCACCTCACCGGGAGCCAGGGCTGGTGATACTGTGCAGGTTTACTATTCCGTTGCTTTTCCCGGTGGACAGCCATTTGAGAGCAACCAGAACGGGACCCCCCTCGAATTCACGGTCGGCACGGGAAGCGTGATCAAGGGCTTTAACCAGGCTGTGGTGGGGATGATCCCCGGCGAGAACAGGACAGTCACCCTCTCCCCAGACCAGGCATATGGAAACCGGAACGAGAGCCTTGTCATGACCCTCCCGACGGAGCAGGTCAAGGAGCTGACCGATAACCTTCAGAAACAGGGCAGTCTTGTTGTCAGGGTATTTCCCGGGATGGACGAGCCGGTATTCGAGTATCACCTGCCGAACAATGTGATCCAATATGTCACGCTCACAAACATAACCGCCGGGACCACCCATGTTGACTTCAATCACCCGCTTGCCGGGAAAGACCTTGTCTTTACCATAACGCTGAAGGAGATCGTCAAGCGGGCGGCTGCAGGGTGAAACGATGCATGTGATGGCCCTGGAGCATTCCCCGCCCATCTGTCGGTATCTGGAAATCTGATGAAACTGGAAAACCAGTTCTACAGCATTCCGGGGACGATGATTTTTATGACTGAATTAAGAGTTAGTTAAATATATTACAATAAATATTTTATATATAAACATTATGAATTCTTGCTGAAGATAAGGCCTTGCCCCTGTGCCCCGCTCCTGGCGCGCGAATTGCAAAAAGAACGTTAAAATACAAGTTAAATCGTAAAATACCGGATTATGAATGGGTTAATGGATCGCACCGGTGCGGGCATGCTGATGCGATCCGATACATTTTTTATGAGAGTGCGACATCTGTCATTGGTGTACTGAGGACCGCCCCGTCATACAAAGCCTGGAGTACTGCCTATATTGATGCCACCTTGATTGTATAGTGCTTTTTCAGGCAGGCGTCGCCCGCGGTACCAGTGCACCAAATCATCGTGTTCTCTTCATCTATATAAATAGGATGGTCAATTGATGGTTCTTTTTCGACCTTTTGCGATGCGTCTGACGCTCCGTCACCCGATTGGCAATCGGGACCTTTTAGATCCGTCAACCATAAATCACCGTTTTAATTGGTTTATTCTTTGAAACACCGCATTATTCTTCTTATTATTCCGAAGGTGTTCGAGGCTCCAAAATGAATTTCAGAAGGTTATATTTGGGCAAATCAATCCACCACGCATGAAACCGTAGATTTCCTCACGGCCACTGGAGGGAGGTGCCGCATGGATGCAATATATATTACTTATGCAGGCCTTCGATTCAAGCGATAACTCATGTGCGTCCCTGTCACGATGGATTCGTTTGCAGCCTCCTCCCGGGGAGATGATGCCGGTGCCATGCTCTATATCCCCGGCTGGTTCCCCGAAATGGCGGAGAACTTTTATTAATCACTTCTGCCTACAGGGTGCCCATGGAACCGATCACCGGGAGTGCGCGGAGACCTGATGGAGTTGAGGTCTCCTGGGGAACAGAGGCAAAGAAAAATCGCTCGCTGTTCACTTACGAGGAATTAATCGGAATGAAGGTCAGTGTCATGGACCTGCTCGACAATCCGCAGTATTATGCAATAGACCCAGGCAATCACCAAATCCATCCCACACACCAGGGCTGTTGCGTCGATTAAAAACGGTATCCCGGGCCAGTGTACGAATCAGCAGTTCTGCCGGTGGCCGGCCCAGGCCAGCCCCGGCAACCTGGACCGCGCCAGCGGTGTCTCTTTTACCAGATGATGGACCAGGGCGGCCGAATTCCATGTCTTTGAGATGGATCGGCTGGAAGGCTTCAAAGGACCCGAAGAACTGGCAATATGGATATCCGGGGTGGCTGGTGGCAAACTGCAAAGCACGTCCCGGCCACCTCCAAGATTCTATATGTATCCACATGCAATTATTGCCTGACCAGGGATGAAAGCCAGGGATTGGTTCCGATTCTCGATATATTGTGTCATCCCTGCCTTGATGGTTTTCGGTACGGGATGCACGGAGCACACCCCGCAGGACTCTGCAGCCCCGGCAACGAGCCTTTCACCGACGGTGGTATACGCTCCCTTGACCGCACCTGCAGGGACTGCAGGCAGTGAACCGGTGGCCAGCCGGATGCCCCTGACAGCCCCGGCGACCTCTTCGACCCCGACCCCGATACCCCGTCAGACCCGTCCGCCTCTTTCCGGTGATGACCTCGATTTTCTGGCTGCCCTGAACATGTCGGAAGGGAAGATCCTGCCCCTTGCCTTGTCCATGCACCGGGCGGTCTCTCTTTATGACTGGAATTATGCATCAAGCCTTGCGAGTTCGATGAATACCTCCGTAAAAGGAGAGTACACAAAATTTGAACGGTATTCGGTTTCGCCGGTCCTGGAATACGCCCGGCAGAAATACCTCGGGGCGCTCCTCAATTACCGGGACTCTGCTGATGCCTATACCATGGCCCGCGATGCCATCAGGGATAAGGATGTAAGCCTTGCCGAAGCCCGCATCTTCATTGGGAATGACTATTACAACAGTGCCGATCAGAAGATACGGGACCTGCACCAGTATATAGAAAACATCCATTAGACCCGATGCAGGCCTGATAGTGCAGGCATGGTTTCCTTTCTCCACGCGGGGGGTGGTCATCGGAGGGCCCAAAATACCCTCTGCCTGGTGCCCCGGCCGCCAGCCGCAGGATGCAGGTATGCTATGCACATCAAATCTCCCCGCGGCACTGAAATCGCCCCGGAATGTTCGTTCCATCCCGGGTTTCGAAAAACTGAACCTCGGTCTTCTCCCTTTCCGGGTTTTGCTATGGGCCCGGCCGGATTCGAACCGGCGATCTCCGCCGTGTAAGGGCGACGTCATAAACCGACTAGACCACGGGCCCTTTCCAACCCACAAGATTCAGCAGGAAAAGTATTAAACATATGGAATTTCCGTCCGGCAGAACATTCCGCCCCGGGGGCCGACAGGTCATCTGGCTTCACGCATGCCTGCATCGCGAAGGGGACCAAATCGGTTTTCAGGCCACCTTCCTGACCCGGACACGGATCTCTTCCCTTGGCAGGTCATGCCCCCTGACCCTGAGCTTCCACGAGACGGTTTCCACGCCGGTCTCGTGCCCCGGGAAGAGGGACCTCGCCTCGCTGGGCGAAAAGTAGTGGGTGAAGGTGCCGTCGCCCCGCAGAAAAGTCCCTGGTTCCACCTCGGTCCCGCTCACCGCCCGGAAATCCCGGAGAGAGAAGACTGATATGAACAGGGATCCCCCCGGCCTCGTCACCCGGACGGCCTCGGCCGATGCACGGACCCGCCCGGGCCCAGGAATGTGACCCAGCAGGTGGCAGCAGAAAACGGCATCGAACGAGGCCTCATGGAACGGGAGACAGCAGGCATCGGCGCGAATCCATGAGATGGGGGACCTGCCCCCGCTCCTCCGGAGGGCGAGCCGGAGAGCGGCAGGGCTCGCATCAAGTGCGGTGACGGACCATCCCCTCCGTACCATGGAGGGAATAGCCCTGCCGTCGCCGCATCCCAGGTCGAGGATAGTCGTACCAGCAGGGAGGTCGGGCAGGGCTGGCGTAGCGCCTCCATAGAGCCTCCCCTTCTTCAGATAGGAAGTGTTCCAGGCATCCCGGTACGGTTTCACGGCTGTTTAGGTTTCGCACCACGGGAACAATAACCCTGCTGGACATGGCCTGCCTGCTGGAAATTATTTTCTTTTGATTCAAAATCGGAATTAACCATGCGAAATCAGCCAGGGGGGCATGCCCGGGATCCGTGATGGGATATTTTTTGCAGAACCGGGGAACGTATCTGGATCTTCACCGGCTCTTCACCATCCGGTCCACCGGTACAATCATCATCCTGAAAAACGGGAGGGATACCCGGCACCAGGAAGGACTCGATACCCTGCTCGGGGATAAGGGCACTGTTGCCCTCTTTCCGCCGGCCGGCGGTGGATAAAAGGTATTTTAGATCAGGCCAAACGACTTGAGGGCAACATCGGCGTTTACAGCGCCGCAATGGTAAACCACGCCTTCGGAAAGCTCGTTGATGACGACCTCGGCCGGGGAGAAGAGGGAGGTATCGATCTTGTAGAAGTCATATCCTGCCTCCTTGAAGATCTCGTTAAAGGGTTTTCCATATCCCTTGGACTTGTTACTCGGGATCCTTTCCAGGTATTCCTTGATGTCGGGGGCCTTCATGGTGAGCATGATCCGTCCATGGTAGATGGTGGCATCGTTGGTGACACCCATTGCCAGCTTGGGGCCCCGCACCGGAGGCAACGGGGCAGTCCCGATGGCCGAGGTGATCTTGCGGGTATCGAATTTCAGCTCGTTCAACTTGTAGACCGCCGTCTCCACGCAGCGGCCGGCCACCTGGATGGAACCCACGATGGAAGCGGTGGGGGCTACCACGGCACAGACGTTGGCCACGTCGACCTGGCAGTCTTCGGCGATCTTCTCCATCACCCCGCCGTTCGGGAGGTGGTCGCTCTCCAGGGCTATCACAGCCGAGTCAAAATCATCCTCGTAATCGATGACCTCGTAGGTATGCTTGGGCTTGAGGGAGAGAGCCCTGGCCGGTCCGCTGCCCATGGCAGAATAATTGTTGTGCTTGATGGTCCAGCCTGCCTTCTGGCTTCCCAGGCAGGATATGGATGGGAAGTCGGTGAAGACATCGATAAAGGGCATGGGAAAGTCCTTGAGGTGGCCCATCCGGAAATTGACCTCACCCAGGCCTCCCATGCATATCTCGGTGAATGCCCGGCCTGCTGCGTACCCGCCGCGGGTGCTCACGCCGCAGTCAATGATGCGGGCCCCATTGTCCAGTTCGTGGTAGGCAGCATTAAATTCCTCGGCATACTCCGCCAGGTTTTCGAATATTTCAAGCGCGAGTTCGTTTACACTGAGCACGTAAAGTACCCCCTTTGTACCATAAAAGATGGTTGACAAACAGATAAGATTTGTCAAATGATTGCCTTATAAATGGGATTTCAGGTAATATATTCCATTATTTTGGCCGGGTCGTACCGGAGGCTGATGACCCGGGTGCGGCCCTTGCCCTCCCGGTACTCCAGGTCTACCAGCCTCATGGAGTCGAATTTCTTGATTATCTCGTAAAAGCGGGTGTAACCGATGGAGAGCTGATCCTTTGCAGCTTTGAACACCTCCCCGGCGTTCATGTCCTTGCCATCCCGGGAGCACCCGGCAATGGCCTTGAGGAGGGCTTTCTCCTCCGCCTTGAGGGACTTTACCGAGTACGCCAGGTGGAGGTACCGTGATACGCGGAAGGCACCGCAGATGTCCTCGCGCTCGATCACCCGGCTTGCCCGCTTCTCGGCGGAGAGGGTGGCCCGTTTCAGGAGATCGATGCCAACCCGGAGGTCCCCGCTCTTCTGCGTCTGCTCAACCACCAGGTCAAACATCTCTCCCGGGAGGCTGCCGGGGTAGAGCCCCTGCTGGACACGCTCCCCGATGATATCCCGTATCTCCTCCTCGGAGTAGGGTGGAAAGTAGATCTCGGTCGGGCGGAACACCGACGAGACCCTGGCATCGACTGCCTGCTGGAGGTCTACGTCCATGTCGCTGATGATGAGGATCACCCCGATGCGTGTCCCGGGGTAGGCCTCGTGAGAGCGGAGGAGCGTATAGAGGACTTTGTTCATCTCGTTCTCGTACAGGAGGTAGTTGGCGTCGTCCAGGGCCACCAGGAGCACCAGTTCCTCTTTTACCAGGATCCGTGCGATAGCGTCGAAGACCTGCTTGAAAGAAGTCCCCGAAGCGGGAGGGAGGTGCCCGGAGAGCTTGCGGTAGATCTGGGAGAAGATTGAGAACTTGGTGTTGTCGATCTGGCAGTTGATGTAGATGGGCACGAGTTTCCGGGTCGTGTCCTCGACCTCGGCAAAGAGCTTGCGGACGCTGGTGGTCTTGCCGGTCCCCGGAAGGCCCCGGCAGACGGTGTTGAGCGGCCTTCCCCCCCGGATCCCCGGTCGTATCTGGAAGGCCAGTTCCCGCATCTGGCTCTCCCTGAAGTTGAATTGTTCGGGGACATAGTCGATCTCGAAGACCTCAGGGTCCCGGAACAGGGTCTCGTCCCACATGAGAAGGCTTTTTTTCAAGGCCATCGCCGCCTGCTGGTTTTCTGCATCATCATCCCTCCTTTTCCTCACTGCTTCTTCATGCAGGCCCGGCACAGCGTCCGGCTGGTGAAGAGCCGGCTCATCTTCTGTTCAGCCGGTTTCACCGCAGCCCCGCACTCCTCGCAGACTGCTCCTGCAGCCACGCCATCCCCCCCGGGAGATTCCACCCCGGAGGCCTGCGCTGGTGGGGCAGGGGCCCGGCCGGCCGCTACGGAACCGGCAGGGGGTTCATTGCATGATTCAGGCAGAGAAGAACCGTAAGCAGTTGTTCCTGGCATGGCAGGCGCTTCCCTGACCATCGCCGGCGGCTGCGCCGCAGGTTCTGGGGCACCGGCCGCAGTGGCCTGCGGCTGTCCGACTTCCCCATGGCATTCCGCTGCCGGTTCCGGTACAAGGGATAGCACCCTCTTCCGGTAGCTCCCGATCCGCCCCGCGGTGGCGGGGTCACCCCTGCCAAATGACTCCAGCAGCGCGTCAAGGAACCGGACCAGCTCCTGCGCATCCGCATCCCCCTTTACCGGCCCGCTCACCTCCAGCCGGAGGTTCTCGTAGTTTTCGAGGTTCACGGTGATACCGATGGAGAGGGTCTTCTCGCCACCCATGGGATCTAATCTGCCTGGAGTTTTGATATGGTTTATGCCACCGTGACCGATGCTCCCGTGTTGCGGACCGTGGTGACGATCACCTGCCCTCCCCCGGACGGGCCCAGGATCTCTCTGGCCGCGGACTCGACCGCCCGCATGCTCCCCTCCCCGATGGAATAGACCGTGGGCCCGAACGATGAGAGCCCCGCGCCCGCGGCCCCCGCCTCACGCATGCCCTCCAGGAGCGCCCTGACCAGGGGGGGCTGGAGCATGTGCTCCACCCGCTTGAACCCGAGCTCCTGGATCCGGTTCACCGCAGCCCCGAAGAGGTCCAGGTCTTCCTCGACGAGGCCGGGGAGGAGGCGGACCAGCACCTCGTGGCAGAGGGACTGCACCTCGTCGAGCGGGACGGGGCATGAGGAGGAAAAGACCTCCTTTTCGCTGCTGCCGCTGGCACCGGGCGGGAGCTCCGGGATCACCACCACGACCTTCCAGTGTGCCGGGAACGGGTGCCGCGCCACGACCCCGGGGGACCGGACCCCCCTGCTGGCAGACGACGGGGAGAAGGATTGCTTCTCCAGGCGAGGCCCGAAGGCATGGCCCCCGTCGATAATGAAACCGCCGGCCTCGAAGGCCGCGGTGCCGATCCCCGAGGTGCCCCCCCTCCCGGTCATGAGTGCCAGGTCCCGGACGGGGCAGGAGAGCCCGTAGAGCTGGCAGAGAGCCCGACCGGCGGCAAGGGAGAGCTGGGTACCCCTTCCGAGGCCGGTGTGCCCCGGGAAATGGGTATGCAGGTTGAACTCAGCGCCGCCATGGAGCCCCATCGTCCTGGCCACCGCCCTGGCGGCTTCCAGGACCCGCTGCCTGCAGTCCGTGTCCCCTCCATGGGCCAGGAACTCATCGCTCACGGTTGCGGAGAGGGTCAGCCGGGGGGCCTCCAGGGCCATGCCAATCCCGCCGTCGACCCTTCCGAGGCCACCGTTCATGTCCAGGAGACCGAGGTGCAGGCGGGAAGGGGCCACCACGACAACCCGCCGCTCGCCCGAGAACCGGGTCATGGGAAAGATCTCTTCGATATGGATGAGCGGGCGCTCCTGGTGGATGATGCGGTACTGGCGGGAGAGAAAGAGCGATGCATCAGGGATGGCGAACCTCCGGGTGACAGGGCCGGGACGGGGGCCTGCGGTCATGCCCATGATCTCCCGACGCGATTCGACCCGGTGCCGCTCCAGGATGCGGCCGACCGGGATATCGGCCCGCATGAGGTCGTCGCGGAAATGGGGGGAGAGGCGGGAGAGCGGGGTATATGATTCGGCATAGACGAGCAGCTCGCCGGTCCGCGCGTTCTTCAGTTCCACGATGCGGTGGTTCACCGCCTCCCCGGCGGGCACCTCGAGCCGGGCGGCTACCCCGGCATCTGCCGGCTCCACCTCCTGGAGGAGGGTGGTAATGGTTACGGGCTCGCCGGTGGCAAGCTCAAGGAGCCTGGTGACCGAGCCGTCAGTCCCCAGGAATATTCTCTGCAGCGGGGAGAGCGGCCCGGCGACCCGCTCCACCTCCGCAAACCAGTCGCTGCTCGGCATGGGATATACCCATATCAGTGGTCAGGGAGAAGAGCATTCCCCTCCGGACTTCATCGCGGCCGACCGGGAACGCAGGATCTTCATCAGGGAAATGCCCGCGGGTGAATTCTCAACTGGGATCTCATTCGCAGTTGTCATTGAGATATTGCCAATCCGGATAACCGGGCCCATCGCGGCTCCCATGGAAAACTACGGTTCATGAGAAAAGGAGCGGGAGGAAGTCTGTTGCCTCAATGACGCCATATGCCCCGGCCGCCGCCTCCTTTTCAGAGAACCGGGTGCAGCCGTCCCTATCTTTGCCCAGGATGGCGAACGGGACCGGGTGCCGGGTATGGGTGCGGACCCGGATGGGGGTCGGGTGGTCCGGGAGGATGGCAACACGCCCTGAAAAGCCGCTAACCATCGTGCCGATCATATCGTCCAGCCGTTCAATGGCCTTCACCTTTTCCTCAACCGATCCGAGGTGCCCGGCCTCGTCCGGGGCTTCCACGTGGACGTAGACAAAATCCAGCCTCTCCAGGGCTTTCCGCGCGTAGCGGGCCTTGGCCTGGTAGTCGGTGTCCAGGTACCCCGTGGCCCCCGGGACGCTGATGACTTCCATCCCGGCACACCGTGCGATCCCCTTAAGGAGGTCGACTGCCGAGATGACCCCTCCCCGGAGGCCGAACCGTTCCCGGAACGGGGGTAGGGCAGGGAACCTTCCACCGCTCCAGGGCCAGATCTGGGTCGCCGGCGGGAGCCCCCTCCCTTCCCGGGCCCGGTTTACCGGGTGGGAAGCAAAGACCTCCCGGCTCTGCTCCATGCAGCGGAGGAGGCCGGGGGCGTCCCGCCCAGAAGGGAGGTGCACCTCGATGGCCTGGCCCACGATGTCGTGGGGCGGCACCGTGGCCGCCCCGTGGGCGTCCGGCAGGACAAGGATGTTCCGGTAGCTGATCCCGGCATAGACCCTTCCCGCGTCGAGCGCGGAATCCAGCGAGGCCAGGAGGGCGGCGCCCTCCGCGCTGGAGATATGGCCTGCCGAGAAATCGGCCATTATGCCGTCCCTGACGGTGACCAGGTTGCACCGGTAGGCCATCTCCTGCGCTCCCAGGTGGAGTCCCATGCTGGCGGCCTCCAGGGGCCCGCGCCCGGTGTAGTACCGGTGCGGGTCGTACCCCAGGATGGAGAGGTTGGCAATTTCTGATCCCGCTTCATAGTTGTTGGGGATGGTGCGGAGGAGACCGCAGGCTCCTTCCCGGGCGATCCGGTCCATGTTCGGGGTCCTTGCGTATTCAAGGGGTGTCCTTCCCCCGAGTTCGGGGAGGGGATCATCCGCCATCCCGTCGCCGAGAATGACCAGGTACTGCATATCAGGCGCCTCCAAACAGGGTGAGCACACCCAGCACCGGGAGGGTGGTCACCAGGGCTGCGGCCACCGCACCGGACGTGATAGCAGGGAACGCCTGCCGAAACGGTATCCCGAATACAAAGGCCACCGCACAGCCGCTCCACGTGCCCGTGAGCGGAAGCGGGACAGCCACGAAGAGGAAGAGTGCCAGGGCGCCATACTTCCTGACAAGGTCCTCGTGCCGCCGTGTCCGGGCAAAGAGCCAGGAGAAAAACCGGTCCATGATGCTCCATTGGGCCCGCAGCCACGAGGAGACCGGGTCCAGGAGGAGGAGGAGCGGGGCCACGGGGAGGATGTTTCCCAGGAGGCCGAGGGCAAAGGCCGTCCAGGGGTTGAAACCATAGGCAATCGCCAGCGGAATGGCATACCGGGCCTCGAAGAAGGGCGTGGCGCCCAGTATAACAACGGCCAGTGCCGCAACGGGGTCCATCCTCACCTCACCATGGCCGAGGCCGCCCGGTGTACGCTCTCGCGGGACCCGATGGGGGGTCTCCATCCCAGCTTTTTCAACTTCTCCACAGAGAGCTGCATCCTGGGCACGTCCCCCACCCAGCCGCGGTCCCCCCCGGTGAAGCGGTAGCGGACCCTGGGGAGCCCCATCTCCCTGACCACGACATCGGCAATGCCGACCACGTCGATCCAGTCCTCGGAACCGATGTTGAAGACGTTGAACCGCTCCGCCGCATGGTCCGCGGCGAAGAGCATGGCCTCCACGCAGGCGCCGACCTCCAGGTAGGACTTGGTCTGCCGGCCGTCGCCCAGGATCTCCAGCTCGGCTGGGTTCTCCCGGAGCTTGTGGATGAAGTCCCAGATCACCCCGTGGCTACTCCGGTCCCCGATGATGTTGGCGAACCGGTATACCCAGGCCTGCATGCCGAAACTGTGGCAATAGGCGGCTATCAGAGACTCGCAGGCGAGCTTGGTTGCGCCGTACACGGAGATGGGCTCCATGGGGGTGACATCCTCAGGCGTGGGGATCACCGCGGCCTCCCCGTATACCGTCGAGGTCGAGGTGAAGACAATTTCTCCCACTCCTGCGGTGCGCATCGCCTCAAGGAGCCGGCAAGTGGCCTGGAGGTTGTTCCGGAGCTGGGAGCCGGGATCGAGGGCGCTCTGCCGGACATCGGGGTCTGCAGCCAGGTGATAGACACGCGCCTCCCCCTGCAGCGCCTGCTGCCAGCCTTCTCCCAGCAGGTCCCGGCGGACCAGCGCCACGCTGCCCTGGTCCAGGTGCTCCCGGAGGTTATCGAGCGTCCCGGTACGCAGGGAGTCGATGACCGTGACCTCGTCTCCCCGCCTCACCAGGGCGTCTACCAGGTGTGAACCGATAAACCCGGCCCCACCGGTCACCACGCACCGCATCATACCCTAATATGTATGCGGAAGCCATCTATAGGATTACTGCTATGTACATCGGAATCGACCATGGTACCTCTGCCATGCGCTTTTCCGGGGGCCCCGGGGCCAGGTTCAGGATACCGCGGGAAGAGGCTGCTGGTTTCGAGATAACAGACCTCTCCCGCCTCTGCCCGCTCCGGGATATCGAGGGGATTGCCCTTTCCTATTCCATGGGGGACAACTTTACTGCAATAACCCCGGTGCGGCGCCTGGAGAACCGCGGCCTTGTCAGCCAGGAAGGGGCCGGGAAGCATACCGGGGGTGGTACCCGGGTCTTTGACCGGGTGCGCGAGAGCGGCCTTCCCGCGGTTGCTGTCCCGGGGATCCACCGGGGCTCCCCTACAGATCCCCGGTTCAGGGTATACTCCCACCAGGCCAGCCCCGAAAAAGTCGGGATCGCCTATCGGGTGGTGCAGGACCTGGGAGGCGACGTGGTGGTATCCGACGTGAGCTCGAACACGGTGACCATCCTCGTGAAGGGCGGGAGGCTGGAAGGGGCACTGGACGCGTGCATCTTCGCCCCGGGGACCGAACACGGGGCGCTCGACGTGGATGCCATCCGGAGGGTGGACGCAGGCGCCAGCACTGCCAACGAGGCATTCCTCCGGGCGGGGGTGAACCATACTCTCCCCCCGGGAGAACGCCTCCCTGCCCTGGCGCTCTTTGCCGCCATGGAGTGCGCGGCCCTCCTCGTGCTCAACCCCGGGGCCGCCGTGGCCCTGGCCGGGACGATGGCCCCCGCGGTGTCAGGGGAGGTATCCCGGCTCCTTGGGAGGGATGTGGCGGTCTATGACGAATGGTGCGCGGCCGATGGCCTTTCCCTCATTGCACGGGACGTTTTCGAAGGAATTGAAAAAATTCTGGGTCTAGACGTGAATCTTTAAATTTATATTATTAATCATGTAAGATTATACCGTGATTTCTTTGCGCGAGCTGCGAATTCATGGCCGCGGAGGGCAGGGTTCGGTTACCGCGGCCGAATTAATCGCCGTGGCCGCCTTTGCGGGAGGCATGTACGCCCAGGCGTTCCCTGCGTTTGGGGTGGAGCGCCGGGGGGCCCCGGTGCAGGCTTTTGTGCGGTTCGACAACCGGAAGATCCGGCTCCGGAGCCAGGTATATGAGCCCGACTATATCATCGTCCAGGACAGCACCCTCATCCGGGACGTGAACGTCTTCCAGGGGGTCAAGACGGGTGGCATTGCCATTGTCAACACAGAAAAGGCCCCGGACTATCCCATCCCCCCGGGAGTAAAGGTCATCGCCATCGACGCGACGTCCATCGCCCTGAAGCGCCTGGGAGTTCCCATCACGAATACTACCCTGATGGGGGCATTTGCCGCCGCCAGCGGGGAGATCGCTTTCCCCGCCCTGGAAAATGCCATCCGGCAGCGGTTCTCCGGTGAAATGGCAGAAAAGAACATCGCGGCCGCCCGGGAGGCGTACGATTCCATCAAGGGGAGGGCCTGAAATGGCTCTTGGAACCGGGTGCACTGCCCGGCCGGGGCGGTCGCGGGAGAACCGGACCGGCTCCTGGCGCACGTTCCGCCCGGAGTTCGCCCACGATAAGTGCACGGCCTGCGGGATGTGCAGGCAGGTCTGCCCGGAGGGATGCATCGGGGAGGATGAAGAGGGGCTGCCGGTCCCCGATTACAACTACTGCAAGGGCTGCGGCCTCTGCGCCGAGGAGTGCCCGGCAGAGGCCATCGAGATGAAGAAGGAGGAGAAGTGAGATGATGGAGATCATGGAGGGGTCGCACGCGGTGGCCCACGCGGTGAAGCAGTGCCGGCCCCAGGTCATCGCCGCGTACCCCATCACGCCCCAGACCCATATCGTCGAGTCCCTGGCGGACATGGTGGCGAACTGCGAGCTGGACGCGGAATACATTACTGTTGAAAGCGAGTTCTCGGCACTTTCCGCCTGCCTCGGCGCCAGTGCCGCTGGATCGCGGGTCTATTCGGCCACGACGTCCCAGGGCCTTGCCCTCATGTTCGAGGTCTGCTTCAACTGTGCCGGGATGCGCCTGCCGGTGCTGATGTCGATCGTCAACCGGGCCCTGGGAGCCCCGCTCTCCATCTGGAACGACCAGCAGGACTCGATTTCCCTTCGGGACTCGGGCTGGCTCCAGCTCTACGCCGAGGACAACCAGGAGGCGACCGACCTCCACTACCTGGCATACAGGGTAATCGAGGACCACCGCGTCCTCCTCCCGGCATTCGTCTGTTTCGACGGGTACATCCTCTCCCACACCTACGAGCCGATCGACACGCTCACCCAGGAGCAGGTCGACAGCTACCTGCCACCGTTCAAACCGTACCAGCGCCTGGACAGCACGGACCCTATCTCGTTCGGACTCTTTGCCTCCCCGGATTACTACATGGAATTCCGGTACGATACCGATCGGGCCCTGAAAGGTGCAGCGGGGGTAATTTCAGCCGCTGGAAAGGAGTTTGGAGAACTGTTCGGCCGGGACTACCAGGACCTGGTGGAGGGCTACCGGCTCGATGACGCCGACTGCGCGATCGTTGCCATGGGCTCCCTGTGCGGGACGGTGAAAGATGCAATCGACGAGATGCGGGACGAGGGCAGGAAGGTGGGCCTGCTGAAGATCCGCTGTTTCCGGCCGTTCCCTGCCAGGGAGGTGCGAAAGGCCCTCGCAGGTGTCAGCCGCGTGGCAGTGCTCGACAAGAACGTTTCCCTTGGAGCGAAGGGCGCGGTCGCCCTGGAGGTCAGGGACGCCCTCTATGGAGAACAGATCCCGGTCCTCGGCTATATTATCGCCCTGGGTGGAAGGGACGTCCGCAAGAAGGACATCAGGCAGGTTGTAGAGATGGCAGAGGCGGGTAAGGGAGACCTCTTCTACGGCCTCCGCGAGGAGGTGCTGCAATGAACGGAGAGTCCTGCGGCCTGTTCGAGTACGGGCACCGGGCCTGCGCAGGGTGCGCGGCCGCTCTCGCCGCCCGCACCATCCTGGATGCCGCCGGGAAAGAGACGATCGTGGTCTCATCGACGGGTTGCATGGAGGTCTTTTCCACCCCGTACCCCGAGACCGCCTGGAAGGTCCCCTGGATTCACTCGCTCTTCGAGAACAACTCGGCAGTTGCATCCGGCATCGAGGCAGCCTTAAAGAAACAGGGGAGGAAGGAGAAGGTCATCGCTATCGGCGGGGACGGGGCCACCTTCGATATCGGGATGCTCTGCCTCTCAGGGGCGTTTGAACGCGGGCATGACTTCACCTATGTCTGCTACGACAACGAGGCCTACATGAACACGGGCATCCAGCGCTCGGGCGCCACTCCTTACTCGGCCAGCACCACAACAAGCCCCGCGGGCCGCTGCTCCATCGGGAACCCGCTGCCCAAGAAGGACCTCCCGGCCATCCTTGCCGCCCACGGGGCCCCCTACGTGGCCACCGCCTCCATCGCGTACCTGCCCGACCTCAAGAAGAAGGTCGAACGGGCCATGCAGACCAAAGGACCGTGCTATGTACAGGTGCATGCCCCCTGCTGCACGGGATGGGGGTTCGAGGGGGAGAAGACCATGGCCATCGGCAAGCTCGCCATCGAGACCGGGCTCTGGGTCAACTTCGAGATGGAGGACGGGAAGGTTACGAGGGTGAAGAAGGTGGTCAGGAAACCCGTGGAAGAGTACCTCGGGGAGCAGCGCCGGTTCCGCCACCTCTTCAGGCCAAAGAAGAACGAAGCCGAGATTGCCAAGATCCAGGCCATCGCCGACCGGAATGCCGAGCGGTTCGGCATCGACATCAAGCTCAAAAAATAACCCTTTTTTCGGACGGAAAAATCCAAAGGTTTTTGCCCTCCCAGCAGGATACTTCTGCCGGGATAGGGGTTTATGGGCGGCGTTTTAAGGGGAAGAGTGCTCGTCATGGACGACGATTCCGCGGTACGCGACGTAGCACGCACCATACTCGAGCACCTGGAGTGCGAGGTGACCGTTGCCGCCGATGGGAACGAGGCCATCGCCCTGTATGGCCAGGCTTTCAAGGCTGGCAGGCCCTTCGACCTTGTCATCCTGGATCTCTCGGTCCGGGGGGGGATGGGGGGCGAAGAGACCCTCCGGGAGATGCTGAAGATCGACCCGAAAGTCAAGGCAGTATTGTCCAGCGGCTTTTCGTCAGACCCCGTGGTGACAGAATACCACAGGCACGGGTTTGCCGGCCTGATGCCCAAGCCTTACCGGATCCGCGAGGTGGAGAGCGTTCTCCAGGGGTTCCTCCCGTCCGGTCCGTGATCCGGGCCCCTACACCTCTTCTCCATGCCAGGGCTCCCTCACTTCCTTCTCCATGTCAGCACGAAGGGGAGAAGAAGGACCACCGCGATGAGGATCCAGAAGTTGGCGAAGAAATAGAAGAGATCTTCCCGCTCCCGGTCGTAAAACCGGATCTCCATTGAGCGGGTGCTGTTCCAGGTTATAATGGTCCGGTTATCCGCTGTCCTGGTGACGACTGCTCCCGGGCTGACCATGCCGAGAGCCGGGTTGCTCACCTCCAGGCTATCCGGCAGGGTGACGGCCACCCGGTAGGGCTGGTCGAACATGACGGAAAGGTGGTTTTCCTGGACCGGCACATGGTATGAGATAGTATAATTGCCCCTTGGGAAGGTAATGGCCCCCGGCCCGCTCCAGTTGAAGGTGCAGGGCCGGCAGTCGCCGGAAAGGGTGACCCCGGTGGCGGGGACGGGCACCCGCTCCCCGAGGATTCCTGCCTCGGAAAAGAGATACCGGTCCGCGTTCTGCACCTGCGTCTCGGCAGCAGAGGAAGTCCCGTTCACCGCAATGCGGAACTCGGCGGAGAGGGCCCCGCCCGGGCCGGTCAGGAGGAGAGCTGCAAGGCAGATAGCAGCGAGGATAGGTCCGCGTCTATCTCGATGGGAGGTTTGCATTGGCTGATCACCGTCTCCGGGTCCTTGAGGAGGTGCCCGGTCACAACGCAGACGATATGTTCATCGCGGTCGATTGCCCCGATCTCCACCAGCTTCCTGACCCCGGCGACCGAGGCAGCGGAAGCAGGCTCGACGCCGATTCCCTCCTTTCGCGCGAGGTCCGCCTGCATGGCCAGGATCTCCTGGTCGGTGACCGACTCGGCGGTCCCTCCCGTATTCCTGATGGCTGCAAGGGCTTTTTCTGCGTTCACCGGTGCACCGATGCGTATTGCGGTTGCAACGGTCTCGGGATGCCCCTCAGGGATGACCTCGGGGAGCCCCTCCCTGACCGCCCGCACGACGGGGCTTGAGCCGGCAGCCTGGATGCCGGTCATCATGGGGAGGCGGTCCATGAGGCCAAGCGTGAAGAGCTCGGTGAACCCCTTGTAGACCGCGGAGATGTTGCCGGCATTTCCGACCGGGAGGACCATGCGGTCCGGGATTTGCCCGAGCTGGTCCAGGGTCTCGAACCCGATGGTCTTCTGCCCTTCGAGCCGGAACGGGTTGACCGAGTTGAGGAGGTAGAGCCCGTGGGAGAGGCAGAGCTCGTGGACCATCTCCAGGGCGCGGTCAAAGTTGCCGCGGATGGAGATGACCCTCGCACCATGCATCAGGGCCTGGGCCACCTTGCCCAGGGCGACCTTCCCGGACGGGAGGAGGACCACTGCCGGGACCCCGGCCCGGGCGGCATAAGCAGCCAGGCTCGCTGATGTATTTCCGGTGCTGGCGCAGGCGACCGATGTCTTGTGCAGCTGGAGGGCCATGCTCACCCCGATGGTCATGCCCCGGTCCTTGAACGACCCGGTAGGGTTCATGCCTTCATGCTTGGCATAGAGGTGGGGGAGGCCGATCTCATCTCCGATGCGCTCCAGGTGATAGAGGGGGGTCCCCCCCTCCTGGAGGGTGACCGGCTCGATGGTGACCGGGAGCAGTTCGCGGTAGCGCCAGACCGAGAGCGGCCGGCTCTCCCAGCGCGACCGGTCGACCCGGATCGATTCCAGGTCGTACTGCACGGCCAGCAGGTGGCCGCACTTCCGGCAGTTGTAGATGGCATCATCCGGCGGGTAGTCCTGCCCGCAGGCCACGCACACGAGGCGATACATAATTAACAGTACCTGTGGGTTCTGCAAGGGTAAATAGTCAAGCGAAAATTTCCCGGGCCGGAAGTACCCTGAGTTCTTTCCTGGCGACTGTTCATGGACAGGGGATACTACTGCCCGATACCATACACCCGGGCGATTCCCCGGACACCACGTCAGGGTCACGACCGGGCGCCATGAGTCCAACGGCGGCCGTTCCGGCGCCGGGCAGCGTCGTCACGGCGCGGCGAGGTCGTCCCGCCGGTCCCGGGCTACGGGAAAAGCGCTCCGCACCCGTTCTACCTGCACCGGGTCGAGCCGGCAGCCGAGCAGCGATTCCCTGCGCCCAGCCCTGCATACCACGTTTCCTGCCGGGTCAACGGCCATCGATCCGCCGGCATACCGGTCCACCGGGGTGGTCCCGGCGGTATTGATGCCCACGACGTACATCTGGTATTCAACTGCACGGGCCCGTATGAAGAGCTCCCAGTGTTCCCGGCGGGATTCGGGCCAGGCGGCCGGGACCAGGACTGCCGTTACGCCGGCATCGGCATAGAGCCGGAAGAGGGAGGCAAAACGGAGGTCATAGCAGATGGCGATACCGATGGAGATCCCGCCGGCGCCGAAGGTAGCAAGGGCGCCTCCCGGGGAAAAATACCGGTCCTCGCTGGCGGGTGAGAAGAGGTGGCTCTTGGCATACCGGGCCATCACCTCTCCCTGCGCTGATATTGCGACGGCAGTGTTCCGGGGGAGGGGATGAGCCTGCTCCCGGTAGGACCCCAGGATGGCGATCCCGTAACGCCTGGCCATCTCCTGCAGCCGGGTCACGATAAGGCCGTTCTCATCCTGGACGTGGGCTTGGGAGGCCGGATCCCAACCGGTGGCAAACTGCTCGGGAAAGCAGACCAGCTCCCCGCCTTCCCTGGCGGCCCGTCCGACGCAGCGCTCGGCCTTTTCCAGCGATTCTTCCGGCATCTCCCAGACACTTGCCATCTGGGCGCAGAAGCATAACATGCCTGTGGAGATGGGTTCGCCCCGTATTTTGATATTTTCCCGGGCACCGTTCCCATTCGCCGGCTATGCAGGCAGCGGCAGGAGTTTTCAGGCACCCTTCCCGGACAGGAACGGGAATGCGCCCAGGATGCCGTCGATGACGAATTGGACGGCTATGGCGATGAGGAGCATCCCCATCAGCCGGTTGATGGCACGAAATTCCTTCTGCCCGATATGGGAGACTATCCGGTCCGAGTTCCACATGAAGAGGTAGGTGAGCAGCACGGCAACCGTGATGGAGATGAGGACTACCAGGGCCTCCACAAGGTTTCCCGCCGCCTCGTTCATCAGGACGATGGTGGTCGTGATGGCCCCGGGCCCGGCGATCATGGGAAGCGCGAGCGGGGTCACCGAGATATCCTCGGATTCCATGCTCTCGTATTTCTCCGTGGCAGTGAGCTTGGTCCGCGAGGTCCGTGCATAGATCATCTCAAGACCGATTCCAAAGAGGAGAATGCCCCCGCCGATCCGGAACGCTTCGACCGTGATGCCAAAGAGATGGAGGATGATCCCTCCCAGGAGGGCAAATACCAGCAGGATGACGAGGGCGAACCGGCAGGAGTCCCTTGCCACGGCTCGCCTCCCCTCCCTGTTCATCCCCGAGGTGAGTGAAACGTAGATAAGGGTAGCCCCCAGCGGGTTCACGATGATGACCAGGGAAGAGAGGGAGAGCAATGCAAAGTTCAGGAGCTCTCCCGGCATTCAGTGATGGTTAGGCCGGGAGAAAGAAAGAACTTTGGGAGACGAATGCGACCGGAAGAAAAAAATTCCATGCGGCGGGGGCCAGCAGGATGGAAGGCACCGGAGGAAATCTGAAGATGAAAATCCGGGTCCGCCACTATCATGAATATATCGGGATTCCCGTGAAAGCATGCTCATCCCGGTCATCATGGGAAAAATTCCGCGTTATTATACCCTCATCCCGTGTTTTCAACGGGCATTATCGGCAAGGGGAAGACCGGCTGGTCCTCTCCCTGGTCCAGGGAAAACAGGGAATGGAGTATTATTCGTATAATACCGCTTCGTCCACCCGCTTATAGGAAACCAGCTCATGGGTGGAAAAATGGATGGCGATCTCACGGTTTGCGCTCTCGGCAGAGTCAGACGCGTGTATAACATTCCTCCCGATATCCATGGCAAGGTCGCCGCGGATAGTCCCTGGTGCTGATTTCGACGGGTCGGTAAGACCCACGAGGCTGCGGACCACATCAGCAGCATCCCTCCCCTCCCAGACCATCAGGAAGACCGGGCCGCTCGTGATGTAGTGGCGGAGCGATGGGAAGAACGGCTTCTCCATGTGCTCCTGGTACTGCTCCATGACCCGTTTTTCGGAGAGGCGTTCGAACCTGGCAGCCACCAGCTTGAGGCCTTTCCTTTCCAGGCGCGAGATGACCTCCCCGATAAGGCCCCGTGCAACCCCGTCGGGCTTGACCATGACGAAGGTCCGGTCCAAACCGGATCACTCCTTGTTCATGGCCTTCCGGCCCGCCTGGGTCCAGGGGACCCTGCGGGGGGCACGTCCCAGCCGGAAATTGTTCTGGCACTTGGCGCTGCAGAAGTAATAGATCGTGCCGTCCCTGCGGACAAACATCTTGCCGGTCCCCGGCTCGATGGGGCCGCCGCAGAAACTGCAGTTCCTTTGCTCAACCATTGCCGTTTCTCACCTCCGTGAGAGTTTCTTTGCCTCGCGCTCGGTCTCGAGCAGCATCAGCACGTCGCCCTCGCGGATGGGGCCAACGGTGTTCCTGGTAATAATCCGGCCCTTGTTGGGGCCGTCAAGGATGCGGCACTTGACCTGCATGGCCTCGCCGTGCATGCCGGTGGAGCCGATCACCTCGATCACCTCGGCAGGCGTCCCTTCGTCTGGCATGGCCGTCTCACGCTCTCAGTTCGCTGACCTGCCTGATAATCTCGTCTACCAGTTCCTTGGCCTTTCCAGGCTTGACGATGGCGGCAGCAGCAGATCCCACGTCAAGCCCGCTGGCGGTCCCGATATCGTTCTGCTTGTTGATGTACAGGAAGGGGATCTTTTTCTCTTCGCAGAGCGGCGGGAGGTGCATCACGATCTCCTCTGGCTCCACGTCGGCGCCTATGAGCACCAGGGCAGCAATGCTCCGTTCGATAGCCTTGGTGGCCTCGTTGGAACCCTTCTTGATCTTCCCGGTGTCCCTGGCCACCTCCAGAGCCTCCAGGGCCTTGTTCTGAATCTCGTCAGAAACCTGGAATTTAACGTAACTCTTTGCCATAACTCACCTCATTCAGGAGTAGCGTCTCCCTCATCACTCATCAGTCAGTGACGACGATGTAGCCATAGAAATTCGACAGATATGGTCATAAAGGTTTGGAAGATCAGGATTTCCTATCGTTTCAGGCCTGATGATCACCCCGGGAGCGTGTAGATCTGCACCCCGCCATGATTATAGAGGAGCGGCAGGCCCGCGTCCTGCACCCGCACCGCATAGCGCTCCCTTTCCGGGTCTCCCACGTAGAGAAGCGTGGCATTATACCTTCGCATGAGCTGGGCTGTCAGGTCGGGCTCTTCGTAGATGGCCTTTACATCCGCGAGCCGATGCCCGTACCAGCCATTGGCATCGTCCCGCCACATGTACTCATGGAAGGGCATGCCGATGACGGCCGGAAGGCCGGTAAATGAAGATACCCGGGAATAGTAGGTATAATCCCCTCCCTCGGCCTCCACCAGGCCGGGTGTGCCGGGAAGAGCCTGGAGGAAAGCTATCGCCTCCGCGTCTCCGGGATGTGCTGTCCTGAGGTAATTGAGCCCGTCCAGGCTTGCATCCCGGTAGGGGGAGTCCAGGGGGAGGACCAGGGGGGTGATGAGGAGCACTGCGGCTGCAAGCACTAGTGCGGTACGGGAAGCCTTCCGGGGGATGGCACATTCAGGAATGATACGCTCAAGCAGGGCGGCGAGCATGGCGAACGAGGAGGAGCCAAGGAGCAACCATGCAGGGATGTAAAACTTGAAGAGGGTATTCATCCGGTAGTAGGTCTCCCCCATGTTGTCCTTTAAGTAGATAAACTCGCAGAGCGTGATGATGGCAAGGCCCAGCATGGCAAGGATCTCGGCCGGGGTGCGGGTCCTGCGCGACAGGAGGTACACCAGGGGGACAAGGGCGATGGCAGCCGAGGGGTACCCTGCCAGGGCTACGGGCACGGGGGCAAGAAGGAGCCAGGGCTTCTCCCTGATATCCCTTGCCAGGTATGCGATGATGATGGCAAGGAAGAAGCCATGCACCAGGAGGAAGTCGACCGGGCTGGTGGGGCTGTGCACCAGGCCGATACCCTGGATGCCAAGGGTGTTCATCTGGATGTAAAAAGGCAGGTAGACGAGAACGGCCAGCACGGGTACCAGGACCAGGAAGGAGAATGACGCCCGGGTGAACATGCGTAAGCCGGGCGATGCACGGCCGGCACCGGCACGGAACCCCTTTACTGCGCTGGCGATCCGATGGAATGAGCGGGTGATGATCTCCAGGTTCCCGGCACCCTGCGGAGGGCGCGACGGCCCCGAACCGTACCAGATGATGAGCCCGAAGAGGATGGAGACCGGGGCGTACACGAGGACGTCCCAGGTATTTATCAGGGGCATGGAGCCGAGGGAGAGGGCGGAGAGCCCTACGATGACCCAGCGTTCCGCTGGTCCCGCGCCTCCCCAGCGCCTCCAGGCATAGACCATCAGGAAGATGAAGAAGACCTGGTTGAAGATCCCGATGACATGGGGATGCACATCACCCCAGAGGAAGGAGAAGAGGGGATACTCGTTGATGGTGTTGGGAATGGTCCGGGTGCTGTCCCAGAGCACCGAGCCCATGGATTTGCCCTGGATGACCTGCCAGACAAAGGAGGGGTTGACGACCAGGAACGTTGCAAGCGTAAGCCAGGCGAACCGGCGGGCAATGAGCCTGCCCAGGGCGTACATCATCAGGGCGGAGATGGCGAGAACGGTCGGCAGGGCCAGGTTGAAAGCAATGTTCGAAGCGACCCCGCTTCCCAGTGCCAGGCCGCCCATGGCCCAGTACCCGAGGTAGTAGTACATGTCCAGGGTCCCGCCCAGGAACCAGGGGTCGAGCGGCGGGACCACCGGCAGGCGCATGATGGACGCGATGAATGCATGGTCCATGAATTTCTCGGCATAGGAAATGCTCGGGTTCACGAACCGGACGGCGAGCATGGCCAGGAAGAAGAGGAGAAAGAGCCCCGCCCACTGTTTCTGGCCGCCGAGGGTTTCCCGGGTATATTCCCCTTTCCATGCGGACACCAGAAAGAGCAAGGCAAAAGGGATCAGGGCCAGGGTGACTGGAAGCCTGGCCAGGCCGAGGTACCAGGTGAGCAGGGTGTAAAGGAGGACCGAGGCAGGAAAAGAGGCCGGGTAGGCAAACCCGCCGAATGCACCCCGGAGGGAGGGCCAGAGCGAGAGCTGCAGGAATACCAGGAGCAGCAGCCAGGATACGACCGAAAGAGCCTGGAGCTCATATCCCGCCAGGACGCATGCCCCCGAGATCTTTCCGGAAGACAGTCCGTATGGTGTCCAGGACCCACCCGCCGAAATAGTAGATGGAGACGATACCCCCGCCCAGGGTGACCAGGTTCTTGATGAGGTGGTCGATGACCGCGATAAGGGTGGCCTCAGCCGCTGGCACGCCGGCCAGGGAGAAGGTGAGGGCCAGGGCCAGTTCATAGGTCCCTATCCCCCCGGGGGTGATGGGGACAGCCTTGACCAGGTTCCCGACCACGATGGCCAGGACAACCACCGGGAAGGGGATCTGTTCCTGGAACATCATCACGACCGAAACGCAGACAAGGATGTCCAGGAGCCAGATAGCTATTGAACTTGCGGAGAGGAGCGCAAAAGAGCGGAGCGTGAGGGAGGCTTCCCGGACCTGGCCCAGGATCGTGAGGAGGGCCCGGATATAGCGGTTCCCGGAGGAGACCCTGCCAACCGCAACGAGGGCAATGAAGAAGACCGCACCGGCTGCCAGGGGGAGGATGATCAGGGTGTAGAACCAGTCCGGAACATTCAGGACGAAACCGAGGGAGACGGCACCGAGGAGCGCCACCATCACGATGTCAAAGACCCGCTCGACCACCAGCGAGGAGAGCCCCTGGGAGACGCTGGCCTGGTGCTCGTGGGAGAGGATGACGATGCGGACCAGGTCTCCCAGCCGGGCAGGCACGACAAGGTTGGCGGTCTGGGAAACGAAGATACAGGCTGTTGAGAACGCATTGCTCACCCTCACCCCCAATGAGGCCAAGATCGCCTGGTACCTGAATCCCCGGAGCCACCAGGCAGCGAGGCACACGAGGGTTCCGATGAGGAGGTAGTGCCAGATGGCATGCTCCAGGGCCACCAGGAGGTCGTCCCAGACCCGGAACAGCATATACGCGATGATAGCTGCCGCGATCAGGGTGGATATGATGATGGTGCTAAGCTTCTTCCACATGCAGCTGCCACCAAAGCCGGAACACGGCCTTCCCCATCTTCCATACATCGCTCCTCCGGACCGTGGTCCCCTTGCCTTCCTGCCAGCGGACCGGGAACTCGCAGATGCGCATGCCGGCTCTCTGCCCCCGGACCAGCACCTCGGTGTCCCAGAACCAGTGGGTGTCCAGCACACCCGGTATCAGCGAAACGATCTTTTCCCTCCGGAACGCCTTAAAACCACACTGGTGGTCATGCACCCTGCTTCCCAGAACGGACCGGACCAGGAAATTGTAACCCCTGCTTGCCAGCTCGCGCCTGCCACCCCTCCGGGTCTGGCTCCCGGGAAGGAGCCGAGAGCCGGTGGCCATATCGCATCCGGTGCGAATGGCCCCGATGAGGTCGGCCAGGTGGGCAAGGTCGGTAGCCAGGTCAACGTCGTAATAGCAGACGATTTCTCCCCGGGCCTCGAGGATTGCCCGGTTCAGGGCCCGGCCCCTGCCCAGCCGGGTATCGCTGTGGAGGAGCCGCACCCGGGGATCGTCCGCTGCACAGGCGCGGACGAACTCCGCGCTGCCATCGGTGCTCCCGTCCTCGGCCACGATCAGCTCAAAACTCCCGCTTATCTTTGCCAGGGCGTCCAGTGAGAGGGGGACGGCCCGTTCCAGCCCGGCCCGGTCGTTGTAGACCGGGATAACCGCACTCACCAGAGCCCCGTCCATGTCAGGCCTGCCCTCCCCGATCAATCAGGGCGGCAGCCTCCTGGCCGGCCACCACGGCCCCCTCCATGCTCCGTTCAGGGTAGTTCGGGAACGAGAACATGCCCGCCATGTAGAGCCCCTTCTCCTGGTACGCCGGGATGAGGTCCCTGTACCCGGTGACAAACACCGGTCCGGCCCAGGGCTCGACCGCCATGCGGCGCCAGTGTATCTCTCCCTCCCGCACCTCAAAGCGTGTGCAGAAGTCCCGGAGCATCAGCTGATCGAGGCGCTCTGGCATCTTTCCCAGGAAATAGGAGGCCAGGTAGACCAGGTGCTCTCCATACCGTTCAAGGGGCGCAAAGTTTGTGTGGGTGATCACCGCTCCATAGGGTGCCCGGTCCTTCATGTTCAGCCAGTAGAGGCCGTCCGTGACCTCCCGGTCCATAGCCAGGAGCATGCATGCAGCACCCTGGTACGGGACGGGGGCAAAGGCAGGCCCTCCTGCCTCCACAAGCGACTGGGGAGGGATGGTGGAGAGGACCCTGTCATAGAGCTGGCCGTTCACCCTCCACCCGTGGGGGTCCCTGGCAAGGGAGGTTACCGGGTCATTGAGCCGGACCGTGCAGTGCCTGCCAATAGCATCGGCCAGGGCATGGACCAGGTCCTGGAACCCGCCCCTGAGATACCCGAGGCGTTCACCTGATAACCCGCGGTTCGACCGTATGGCAATCCGGCTGACCAGCCAGGCGGCCGAGACCCTGTCCATCTGGTCCCCGAACTTGCTGATGAGGAGGGGCTCGAAGAATGATGAATAAGCACGTTCACCTACCTCTCTTACGACAAAGTCCCTTGCTGTCACCTGGTCCAGCGGTCCGGCCGGCATCCGGCGGGAGCGGAGGGTGAGGAATGCGAGCCTGACCTTGTCCGGCAGGGTGAGCAGGGGGTACCGCAGGATTTCCAGGGGAGAGTTCAGGGGGTATATGGTCCCGCCGGCACAGTATCCTGTGGTTCCCCGCAGCCATTCGAGCTGGCCCGCAATCCCGAGGGATTGCAGGAGAGCGAAGAGGTGCCGGTCCCCTGCAAAGCAGTGATGGTAGTAATGCTCGATATGGTAGGTTTCAAGGTCATAGGAGGATATGCATCCCCCCAGGCGGTCACGTTTTTCATACATGTCCACCTCGTGGGACTCTCCCAGCTGGTAGGCGGCCGTAAGCCCTGTCAGGCCTCCACCAATGATGCATATCTTCATGGACTCTACATACAATGGTTGGTAAAAGAAGTTGAAAAAGGCTCCGGATTCCTGATATATCGTGAATTGGGGAATTTTTACCCTTCTTTATAAGAAAGTATATGAACTCGTGCAAGAAACCATATTAATTGAATAATCTAAGTATCTCTTGATAATCCTGGGCTGGTGTGGCGGTTTCATGAGGATATTTTTCATCGGGTTTGGTCAGGCGGGCGGAAAGATAGTGGACATGTTCCTGGAACAGGACAAGCGCCTGGGAAGGAACAGTTTCCGGGGAATTGCAGTCAACACTGCCCGTACAGACCTGATGGGCCTCAAATACATCGAGCTCCGCGACCGTGTCCTTATCGGCCAGACAGTGGTCAAGGGGCATGGCGTGGGGACCGATAACGCAGCCGGGGCCAAGATCACCTTCGACGAGATCGATAGTATCGTGTCTGGAATCGACAAGAGGGGGACCCACGACGTGGATGCCTTCATGATCGTGACCGGGCTCGGCGGCGGGACCGGTTCAGGAGGGTCCCCGGTGCTGGTTCGCGCTCTCAAGAAGATCTACCGGGAACCGGTCTATGTCCTGGGAATCCTCCCTGCCCCCGAGGAGGGGAGGCTCTATTCCTACAACGCTGCCCGGAGCCTGGCCACGCTGGTCAAGGAAGCCGACAATACGTTCATCTTTGACAACAGCGCCTGGAAAAACGAGGGAGAGAGCATTAAAAATGCCTTTTCCAGGTTGAATGACGAGATCGTCCGCCGTTTCGGGGTGCTCTTCCGTGCGGGGGAAGTGGGAAAGGCCGGTATCGGGGAGATGGTTGTCGATTCGAGCGAGATCATCAACACCCTGCGGGGAGGCGGAATAAGCTCAGTAGGGTATGCCATCACCGAGGTCGTCACCCGGAAACAGAAGAAGTCGGTCGGAGCTGTGCTTGATGCGGTCAAGGGGACGCTGCGGAAGAAGGAGGCCACCGAGGAGGTGCTGCTGGGTGAGGACCGCACCGCCAAGGTGATCTCCCTGGTGAGGAGGGCAATGCTGGGGCGGCTCACCCTCCCCTGCGATTTCAGCACCTCAGAACGGGCCCTGGTCCTCGTGGCCGGGCCGCCGGATGAATTGGACCGAAAGGGAATTGAGAAGGCCAAGAGCTGGGTGGAGGAGAATATCGCCGGGGTCGAGGTCCGTGGGGGGGACTACCCGGTGAACAGCAATTACGTGGCTGCGGTGGTGGTCCTTGCAACGGTGGGCAACGTTCCCCGCATCAGGGACCTTATGGAGATTGCCAAGTCCACCCGGGATGATGCCACGAAGGCAGAACTGGAACGGAAACCGGTTTCATTTGAGGAAGATATCGAACCTTTGTTTGAGTGAGGTAGCATGAGGAGGCATTGGAAAATCGTTGCTCTAGCAGCCCTGGTATGTTGTCTGGTCCCGGGGGCCTTTGCTGCGTTATCGATAGGGAATATCGCAATCAGCCCTTCTGGAGCCCTCATCTCCGGGCAGACCCAGGTTAGTTCCACTTTTACGATAAATTTCCCGGTCTCGGGGGGCAAGACCTTCGATGAACAGGATATGTTGCAGCTATCCACCCAGATGGACAGCCCCACCTGGACATACACCATCGTGCTCGATGGCGTGGATAGCCCTGCGAAGACCGAAATAGGGACGAATGTCAATATCAACGGGTGGATCCTCTCCTATCCTTCAAAACGTGAAGTGTCCATGAAGGTGACCATGACCGGGACTGCCCCCACGGTCAACGGTTCTGAAGAGAAGGTGGTCATTGCAGTCCGGGAACTGGACAGCCGCGGGAACATGATCACCGGGACAGAGGTCGCCAAGAAGATGATGGTTATCAACCCCGCCCAGATCCAGCAGTCCATTGCCAGTGCCCAGGGCAGCCTCGCTACCCTCCGGTCGGAGATTGATGCCGTCGCCGTGCCTGGCCTGGACACGGGTGCGGTGGAGCAGAAGTATGCCCAGGCCAGTTCGGCAATCCAGAATGCCCAGAAGACCGCTGACTATTCCAAGGCCTCCGGTTACCTCAACGATGCCAAGAAAGCCATGAGCGATGCCGAGAACCTTGTCAAGGCCTTAAACGTCCAGAAGGTTATCGACGAAGCCAACAAGCCGGTGGACGAGACCGATTCCATCATCACCTACCTCAAGGTGAACAAGAGCATGGCCTCAGACAACCGGCTTGCACCCATCATGGCCGAGCGGGAGCGGGCTGCCGACCTGGTCGTTGATGCGCGGGATCTCCTATCCCAGGGAAAATATGACGATGCGATAACGAAGGCCAACGAGGCGGCTGCAAAAGGCCAGGAAGCACTGGCCGCTGCGACAGCCCTCAAGAAGGACGTTGATGCCAACCCGGTATTTGCAGTCGGCGGGGCCCTGGCCGGGCTCCTTGCAGGCGGGCTCCTCATCATCGTCGCGGTTGTGGTCATCGCCGTGGTGGCAGTGCTCGGTTTCCTCTTCTTCAAACGCCGCCGCAGGCGCATGGACGAACTCGGATAAACCAAATCGATCTCCACTTTTTTCCATCAGTTATCTTTAACGGTTCCTCGTAATTTCATTCGTAATACCATCTCCAGGCCCGGGGTCATCGCCTCCTGGGGACGCCGCAGCGGCGGGTGACGCGGGGAGCGTCCCCCAGGAGCGTCAGAGGGTTGGGGGCTTATAATGCTCATCGAGAAGGGTCATGTAGCGACGTCAAGAACAATCCTAAGCCCATGGTCATCGCCTCCTGGGGACGCCGCAGCGGCGGGTGACGCGGGGAAGCGTCCCCCAGGAGCGTCAGGATGTATGGGCTTGAAAAGATCGCAAAGGGCTCCGCCCTTCGAACCCGGGGCGGCCGTGCGGCCGCCTAGGCAGGCGGAGTAACGTTTGCCTTTTCGTATATTCCGGGTTTCGTGAAGATATCGAGGTTAATGCTCCCGAGTTTTCCGTCACG